>CAWJFL010000015.1:0-74609 GCA_963842185.1 uncultured Verrucomicrobiae bacterium | reverse complement strand
TGACAGCGCGCAGCGAGCCGTACAATGGAACCTTGATTCACGCAAGCCTACTGGAACCCAGCGCGAATGCGCTCCACATTGGGATTGGGGAAAGCGATGTGCCCCGACATCCGCTGTCGGGGGACATCGGGTCGGTATCGGATCGCCACCGGCAAAGCCACAGTCTTCGGGTTTTGCAGCAGAGCACTGCCGTTTGTGACGAAGCGAAAAACACGAAGTCTTGGCTGCCCGCGCGGGTGGTTGCAGTGCATGCGGCATACCGATTTTAAGCACCAGTGTGGTGTGGAAACCGCAACTCGCGATCTCTACGATTTGGTGAAGAAGAAGGTAATCGTCAGTCGCGCTCGTGGCCGAGGCTGGCACTACATCACGGCGCGGAGAATGCCTCAGAAATGACTCAAATGCCTCACGAACCCGCCCGCAAGGGGACATTAAGGGGACAAACGGGACATGGCCGCAAACGCCACACGGACACGCGCCAGAAATGCGCCACCAAAGGAGACATGAATCCGCACCAATCACCAGTGGCTTGCTTTGTTTGTAGACCCCGGCTGTGTACAGCCTTTGAGACGTGGGCAATTGTGGATTACGCTCGTTGCGTTACGCTGGCGGCGTAACGACCTCCGATTCTTCCGGTTATCCGGATGAAGTCACGATCGTAATTTGTTCTTTTGCAGTCTCAATACTCGCCTGGGAATATGTCTTTCAGCTTGACCCTTAACCTGTCCAAGATTGTCTCCAATTTATTCAGGGTAATGTGGTGTTCGCCCCGTTCAATACGGTGGAGGGTAGTGTGTGAAACGCCGACCTTTTTCGCAAATTCTGCGTACGAAAGGCTCCCCCGCGCCTTCCGGATATAGCGCGCAAATTCGCGATCCAGATGTCGTTGCACCGGTTCACTTTGGCAAAATATCTATCACGCATGCGTGACGACCTTTTTCTTTACATGGGTTCTCTCCTTCAGTTCTAATCCTTCGCTTTATCTTGTCGGATTCTGCTGACAATGAATTCCAAACTGAGAAAACGTAGGTGCCGTCATTGTGGGAAGCGTTTCAGTCCGGATTACCGCAACCGACATCGCCAGTATTATTGTTCGAAGCTTGACTGCCGTCGCATCAGCAAGGCCGCCAGCCAGCGCCGCTGGTTGCACCAGTCCCCGAACCGAGATTACTTCCGCGGATCCGAGCACACTCGGCGCGTGCAACAGTGGCGCAAAGGCCACCCCGGTTACTGGAAGAAAAAGCTCCCCACCTCCCAAGGAGATCAAATCGCTGCGTCCCAAGTGACAAGCGCGGTGAAGACCTCTTGTAACGAACGATGCAGTCTACGGGTTGCGTTACAAGATTTCTGCCAGGCGCAAGACCCAGTGTTCGCAGGGCTTATCTCCGTGATCACCGGTGGTGCGCTACAAGAAGACATCGCCAGCACCATCGGCAAACTGCTACTCCGAGGACGAATAATTCTGGAACTGGCGTCACCAGATCAATGTGATTTGAAACGATGTCCTGAGTATGATTATCAAAAATTCTCTTCGGCTGGATCGACTGCCGCAAAACCCCGTCAGTTGTAGGGTGGTCGCATACAGCGCGATGGCGCCGACTTCCCGTAACCCTTCGCGCCTAGCGTGATTTGTCATGACAAGAAGCGAAATAGAACCCTCACCGATCTTTGCGGCTGCTTACGTCAGGATGTCCACAGACCACCAGCAATACTCCACCAGCAACCAGATGGATGTCATCCGGGACTATGCCAAACATCGTGGGATGCAGATCGCCAAAGAGTATTCGGATGAAGGAAAGAGTGGGTTGAACATTCAGGGGCGCGATTCCCTGGCGCAGATGATTCAGGATGTTCAGAACGGATGTGCGGACAACCTATTTATGAGACCAGTTTTCATGGAAACTGGGTAACACTTTTGGGTTCTGGGATCGCGATGATCCCTTGTTGTAGTAACCAGGTTTCCACGGCTCGACGCCACGCGGCGTCGGCATGTAACTGGGTGCGAGCGGGCTGCTCCAGCATGAGTTTCATGGCCAGTTCGCTGATCTGTTCGAAGATCTCCTTCCTTCGGCGGCGAGTATAGCCGCGCAGGTTTGTTTTCGCACCTGCAAACTGGTCGCAGGCAGTTTGGCCCCGCAGACAGCGTCGGGGCTTGTGATTGAGTTCGTGCACGGTCAGCATGGCGAGATCCGCAACGTCGTTGTCGGGACCGGCCATCAGCCGCGGACGCAGAGCCTCTTTGAGTTCGCGTTGGGCGCGTTCGATGCCGCCGTTGTACGGCGGGTAATGCGGAGGCGAGTTCAAGGGAATGACCAGCCAGCGGGCGAGCACTTCGTTGACCGCCTCGCTGTTGAGGTTGCTGCCGTTATCGCGTTTGAGCACCAGCGGCGCACCGAATTGTCGGAACAATTCCTCCAGTCGTGCCGCGACAAGCTCGCCCGTGAGGTGTTCGCCCACCAATGGCGGCAGTTTGTAACGTGAGGCCAGGTCCAATACCGGTAGAATCGGGATTTTCTGGCGTTGACCGTCGCGCACCAATACCAGTTCCGTCGGGTCCACTGACCAGACGCCTCCGGGCAGTTGCCAATGAACCCGTCGCAGATCGGCTCGCCGCTCCCGCAGGGTCTCGCGGCGCGTTTGCTTTACCAATGCCTGGAAGCCACGCCGCGAGATCGCCGTGCGATGAGCCGCATACAACGCCGTCGTGCCGTGACTGCGATGAGATCCGTGTTCCAACGCGCGCAACTGCGCCTGCAACCCGGTCAGATCCAGGGCACCGACCGGCTTGGGGCCGGGTTTGGAAAGCAGCGGTTCTCCGCGGGCCATGCGCCCGTGCCAGCGCATGAACGTCGGATACGCCACGGAGGCCGACGCGCACAGGGGCCGGTACGGATGGCCGACCCTCCTGTGCAGCGCGCGCAGTTGGTTCACGATCATGGTCACGGTGTCAGGACTTTTTTTTGGAACTCTGCAGTTCCGTTATTTGTTGGCGGATCGCCAGCGTCTGCTCCAACACCTGGAGTTGCTCCTGCAGGTCCTGTTTCTGTTCCTGCAACGTGGCCTTCTCGGGATCGTGCGGGCTCGACGGGCGACCCCCGGCCGGTCCTCCAGCGCCGTCACCAGCGCATTCAACGCTCGTTTCTCCCACTCGTAGTAGGTCTTGCGGCTCACCCCCAGTTGCGTCGCCGCCTCGGTCGCCGTGATCTGGCCGCACTGTACCTGGACAATCAACGCCGCTCGTCGCCGCGCCAGCATCTCTGAGGGACTCGGTATCTGTGTCATGATTCACTGTCTCCGGTTTGGCCTGTCCCGGCGTCATTTCTCCTTTGCCGACGTCGTGACCAGGGCCGGCTCCGTCTGCAACTTGGCCAGTCGTTTGTCCAGTTTGGCCAGTTTGCCTTCCGCCGTCAACGCCTGGCGCGCCAACAGCCGTTCCAACTTGCCCGTCAACGCCGGGCCCAATTGGGCTTCGGCTCGGCAACGAGGCTGCAGAGCTTCCAGCATCCCGGCCATCGCCCGTTGCTGCCACTGAATCAACAACGTGCTGTTGATGGCCATCTGCCGACAGACTTCCGCCGGGCGCCGCCGCTCCGTCCACACCGCCAGCACCGCCTGCGCTCGCTGGTGGGCGTTGTACACTTTCAGTTCCTTCTTGGGTTTGATTTCGTTCGTCATGGGGTTGTTCTCCTGTGGGCTGGTTGAGTTGATAGCTGAGTTGGTTCTGAGGTTCGTCTTCGCCGTCGATCTGCATCTTGATCTGGCCTTTCTCGGCGCGCAGCACGACCGATTGCTGGCCGAGACGCCCGACCATGTAGAAGGGCTCTTGGGGTTGGCCGCGTAACGCCAGCTCCTGGACGTTGTCGGCGATGCCGCGCTCGATCACGGCTCGCAATTCCTTCGCGATGGCGAAGAACCGATCGGCCGGAAACAGCCCATCCAGCGACTGGTGCGGACGTTTGTGGTTGTAGTACTTCACCCACAACCTCACGCGTTCGCGGGCCTGTTCGAAGCTGTCGAACTGCGCCCGTTCCAGGAAGTTCTCCCAGATCGTTTTCCAGAACCGCTCGATCTTGCCCAGCGTCATCGGGTGATGCGGCTGGCTGCGAAAGTGGTGAACCCGATCTTTCGCCAGTTCGTGCTCGAACCGCGTCTTGCCGTGCCAGGCGGTGTACTGCCGCCCGTTGTCGGTCAGCATCTCCTTGGGCACGCCGTACTCGCCCACGGCGGTGCGATAGACCTCCAATACGTGCTCGGCCATCTGGCTGCGAAACAGATCCAGCCCGACGATATAGCGCGAGTGGTCATCGATGAACCCGATCAGGTAGGCGTTCTTGCCCCCCAACCGAAACGTGAAGATGTCCGTCTGCCACATCTGATTGGGCGTCGCCCGCTCGAAGAACCGCGGTTTGGGCGGGTTGCGTTGCGGCTTCTTCTTGCGCGGGTGGATGAGCTGCTCCTGGTGCAGCGTGCGCCGCACCGTCTCGGCGCTGCCCGGCAGAAACAATACCCGCCGCAACAGTTGCGCAATTCGCTTCACCCCAAAGTGGGGATTCTGTCGCTTCAGCGTCGTGATCTGCGCTTTGACGGCGGCGGCCACCTTGGGCACGCCGGCTTTGCGCCCGCCAATGAGCGGCTGCAGCCCGGCCTCTCCGTGCTGCTGGTAGCTAAGGATCCACTTTGAGAGCGCGCTCTGGCTGACCCTGGATTCCCGACACAGCAGCTCCAACGGATATCCTTCCTCCAGCCGCAGCTTGACCAGCTTCAGCCGCAATTCGACGGGATAGGATTGCCTGCCGCGCCGCGCTGCCCCCCTCGGGGGGCAGGTCTTCCTCTTCTCCTCTACCCTGTGACTCTCTTCCATGGTAACACTCCTGATGGTTCTTTCCTTGAACCACTGGTTGGAAGTGTTACCCTGTTCCCGGTGAATTCCGGTCTCACGATCCGGTTGTTAGGACAATCGAGCCATACCAAGGGCGCATCCTCGATCCCGCTTGCGGATCGGGAGGCATGTTTGTCCAGAGCGCCCGCTTTGTGGAGAACCACAAGAAGAATCCCAACGCCGAAATCATGGTCTATGGTCAGGACCGGGTCACCGAGACGGTGCGCCTCGCCAAGATGAACCTCGCTGTCCACGGCCTCTCCGGCGACATCCGCGAGGGCAACACCTACTACGAGGACATCCACGCCAGTGTTGGCAAGTTCGACTTCGTGATGGCCAATCCGCCGTTCAACGTGGATCGCATCGACAAGGACCGGCTGGCGAAAGATCCACGTTTCCCGTTCGGACTGCCGCGCACCGACAACGGCAACTATCTCTGGATTCAGATTTTCTACAGCGCGCTCAACGCGACCGGCCGCGCCGGGTTCGTGATGGCCAACTCCGCCAGCGACGCCCGCGGCTCGGAACTGGAAATCCGCAGACAGCTCATCCAGTCCGGCGCCGTGGACGTGGTGGTCGCCGTCGGCTCGAACATGTTTTACACCGTCACCTTGCCCTGCACGCTCTGGTTTTTTGACAAGGGCAAGGTGAAGCCGCTGCGCAAAGACAAGGTGCTGTTCCTCGATGCTCGGCATCTGTATCGGCAGATCGACCGCGCGCACCGCGATTTCACGGCGGAACAGATCGAGTTCCTTGCCAACATCGTGCGGCTGTACCGGGACGAGAAACCCGAGTTCACCAACGGCGGGGAGAAGATGCTGAAAGAGAACTTCCCCAAAGGCCAGTACGGGGACGTTGCCGGGCTGTGCAAAGTGGCGACAGCGAAGGAAATCGAGGCGCAAGGCTGGTCAGTCTGAACCCTGGTCGCTATGTCGGCGTCGGGGAACGTCCGCCTGACGATTTTGTTTTCGCGGAGAAGCTAGAGGAACTCAATGAGGAACTCGAAACCCTCAACGCCGAAGCCCGTGAACTCGAAACCCGTATTGCCGAAAACGTGACCAAGTTGCTGGAAGCCGAGTGAGACATGGCGACCATCGATTCATTTGAGAAACTTCATGCGGCTATCCAGTCGTTCGGTAAAGTGACAGTGATTTACCGGGGAGTACGAAAGACCTCCTACGATTTGGTTCCTAGAATTGGCCGATACAAGAAGTTTACTACGACCACAATCGAGAAAGCCGAGAAGCGGATGCTCCGAACCCTGAAAGAGCAAGCCATACCGTATCTCACGTACCATCCAGCGACCGATTGGGAATGGCTAGCTCTTGCACAACATCATGGAATGCCCACACGTTTGATAGATTGGTCTAGGAATCCATTGGTTGCCGCCTTTTTTGCGGTAGAAAAGGAGCATGATGGAGACAGTGTCATTTACGCGTATGTTAGGAACAAGCACATTGCGCTTGCTAGGCACCCCGACCCTTTCAGTTATCACGGCGTCGCGAGATTCATTCCCAGGCATGTGACAACGCGCATTACGGCGCAGGCAGGGCTGTTCACAATCCACGGCGATCCGACTGTGCCATTTGTCTCGTCAAACATCCACCGCCTAGTCATAAAGCAGAGCTTTAGAAGGCGCCTCAAGCATATACTTTTTGAATATGGGATCAACCGCTCGACGCTGTTTCCAGACCTTGATGGTCTATGTGCCCATATTGAATGGTTACAAACGGAGGTTTTCTGACTGCACCCTCGGACAGAAAGCACGCAATGCAAAAGGCGGAGTGGAAACCGCGACGACTTGACGAATTGGGTTTTGTTGGGCGCGGCAAATCGCGGCACCGTCCACGCAACGAGCCGTCACTTTATGACGGCCCGTATCCATTCATCCAGACGGCAGAGATTGTGGCGGCAGATTGCTACATCAGGTCGTACACGCAGACATACAGTGAACAAGGGCTTGCACAAAGCAAGATGTGGGAGCCGGATAACTATTTCGGTCGCGATTCGAGCGTGTACGCCACTGCGGACCAGACGGGACTGAATTGAGACGCGGAGATTGAACAATGCGTGTGTGCTTCACCCTGACCGCTGACTTGAAGAAAGTGGTTGATCGTTTCGGTGCGCCGATACACGGCGACGAATGGCCAACCACCAACGAAACTCGCTCCCGATGACGACGACGAATTACATGGCTTGTCCCACTGAGATCGTCGAGGCGCCGGTCGGCGTCGTGTGGAAACTGCTCACCAACCTCTCCGGCTGGGGCAGTATCTTTGACTTTCGCGTCACCAGCGTCGAGCCGCCGGGGCCGGCGGCCAAGGGCCAGCGCATGCTCGGTGAGAAGGGCCCACGCTGGCTGCATCTTGGTGGCTCTTTCGAATACACACTCATCGACGAGACGCATTACAAGCTTGAGATGGACGTGAGGCTGTCACTTGGCATGACGGTTCACGAGGCGCTGGACTGCGTTCCGCTTGAGGACGGGCGATGTCGCGTCAACTACCATTGCAATTTTGGTTTCCCGGGCGGCTGGCGAGGTCGGCTCATGCGCGTCCTGCTCAGTCGCGGATTGAAGACCGGCCCCGTTGATTCGCTGCTGCGGTTGAAACGCGCCGCCGAACAAGAACATCGCGGTCGGAAGGCGGAAAAGAGGGAATCGTAGATATGCAGAGATGAAGAAATTGAAAAGCCCCTTGCTTGCAACAAAAAATCTGACATGAATCAAGCACCTCAGAGTGGCCGGTTTTGATTCGACCCCGACTGGCTGGTTTTGAAGTGACCGGTGACAACGTGGGCTCGGTCTGGCTAATGCAGGATGATCAGGAGTTGTTTCAGTTCGGCGAAGAATCGGTTGAGATATGCGTCAACCTTGCCGTCTGAGGGTACAGGAAACTCGGCGAGAAGGCCGGCGCGATGCAACAGGGGTACGATCTTCTGTTCCAGTTGATGTAGTTCGGTGGCGAGCAACACTGTGTCCATTTTATGACGTTCCGCGTCGGTCAGAGTCGTCCAGACGTGCTCGAACACGCAGAACAGGGGTGCCCAGTTTACCCAATCTGCGCGGGGGAATTCCTCCCAGAACGTACCTTTGAGCCGGTGGACGTTCTCCGTGCCCGAGCTCCACAATTGCACCATGCCGGAGAGCCTCATTTCGGCGAGTGTGTTATACACGGTGAGCTTGAAGTAGTACGAGGCGCGAGCGATCTCCGTCGTGCCGGCCTGTTCGTGGAGCAGTAGGTAATTCACTGTTTCAGCCCGCGAGTTGACGCCGAACAAGGCGCGCAGGCGCAGGCGCGAGTTGGCCGGTCGGTCCGGGTTGAAGAGTTGAGCGTGTTTGCGCAGTTCGACTTTCTCCCGTTGCAGGCCGAACCGGGCGAAGATGGGATCGGCTTTGCGGACAACATGGATCGGCTCGCGGTCGGTCGAGAAAAACAACGGCTCTGGCTTGCCGGTCTCGCCGCTATGAAACGCAGCCAAACGCTGCCACTTTACCCCACCGCGCTTGGCCATACTGAGGTACGCTCCGATGGCGGACAGCACGCGCCCGCCACCGAATTTTTCATCGCGGAGCAGATTCTTGAGCCGTTGCACGTCAATGAGCCGTTCATGCAGGACCAGCCAGCCCAACATTTCATCGAACATGCGTGCGTCGTACCGTCCGAGCGAGCATGTCAGCAGCAGTAGCGCCTCGGGATCAATCACCGCACGTGATTCACCCCGGCCATGACCCGGCACCCCGAGTGCACTCCATTGCGCCCACAATCCGTCGAGCACCGATTGGAGGAACTCGTGCTTAAAGTCTGGAAGCGAGTTTCTCATATCCGAGTTGCTTGATCAGTTCGACCAAAAGCCATTTGTATTCGGCTGACACGTTGTTGCCAGTTGCCCATCGAGCGGCAAACTCCAGGTCATTTTCGCTGGGTTTCAGGGCACGCAAGTCGACCAGGTGACGACCGCCCTGATCAGCCGCCGCGTCCAATTTGAAACAGATCTGATCGAGCCGGCCAATCCAATACACGGTCAGATGTGAGCCGACGACTTGCCGGGTCAACCGCGAGGCCAACCCATCCGGCAAGCCCAACTGGAACAAACCACCCTCACCACGGCTCGGCCCATTGTTGAGCCACGCGTCGTCCACCTCTAGGAATGGCGCGATCTCTTTGGCGGCGGTGAGCAGTTCTTGCGGTAGCGGCACCGGCTCAATCAGGTGTTCCGACTGGTCCATGAGAGCGACAATGTCGAAATCCTTGGTCGTGCGGGAGACGATACCAGCGATGATCAAGGCAGAGCCACCGCAGATCACCAACCGTTGCGTGGCAGCATCGTTGCGCCGAAGACGCGCGTCCAGAAGCGTCAGCGCCTGCTCGATCCGAGTCTTGTCGAATTGCCTTGCCATATATGTTATAGGCGAATAGTATATAACACGTATAGCAAGATTGGTACCGCGTCAAGCCAAATTCTTACATGTGTTTGTCCATCTTGAACCTACTACGATCATAGTCGAAGGCGACCTGCTCTGCCCGCTTGGCTGCCACAGAATTTCTCCCTTTTTCGGCTCTACACACGGATAGAAGGTTTTCACAATCCTCTTTCTCGTGTCGATGACGACAGCAAACCAGTCGATGCCGGGAGGGTTGGGCGCTCGGATATACCTAGATCGTGTTAACATCGGCGATTTGTGCCCCAGTCGAAAGCTCGGTGCCGGGGACTGTCTCGTTGGGGGTTTTGTTGCTGGTGGCTGTTATGCGAACCTCACGCGGTTTCTGGCACGCCCGCTTACGCGGGACTCGGCTCGGCACCTTCCGCCTCTTGTGACGTCGGGTCATCGGATCGCCGTCCTGAACATTGTAGTTCTTCCGCCACATTCCAGAATGGCGTTCTCCAGCGCCTGTTTTGGATCGGCTTCGCTCATGGCTCACCCGGCAAAATGATCTGACGGACAGTGCTGATTTGTTCGTGAAACTGCCGCTGCCAGTTCTTGAGCCGCTGACGGTCCATGAGGGAGAATTTCTGGTACTGAATCCCTTGCCCGACAGGAAGATTGGCCTGGTGTAGCAACGCAACCAACCAGTCGTGCAGTTTTGGCATGGTCATTTCCTTCGCCGCCAGTTCGTTGAGCAATCGCTTCCGGGTTTTGCTGGCGTCGTAGATGGTGAGGTGCTCCGTTAGGGCGTGATTCTTCACCACGAGATATCGGCAGCGATTGTCGAACGCGTTCGCGATGATTTTGATTTGCTCCACGCTGTCGAGGTCGTGATTGACCGGCGAGACCACCGTCAGAGCGGCGCCCAAGCTGTGGAGGACATCAAAGACCGTCAACTCGGTGAAGTAATTCAGGAACAGGTCTGTAGAGGCGGCGCGGCAATCCACGACGACGAGACTGACGCGTTCGACAGCCGCAACCAGTTGATCGAGTTCTCGCAAGTTGGCCAGGTTCACAAACCGAGCGTTCGGGTGGAATCGCATCAAGGTCGAGTTCTCGTTGTCGGTGTCGATGGCGATATGGGGCACCTGCTCATCTTTGAGGTACTGAACGAAGTTTGTGGCGAAGAAGCTCTTGCCGACGCCGCCTTTGCCATTGATGATGAGATTGATCTGCTTTTGCATGGCTATATGGTGTTAGGATCGGCAATGCGTGGCCCGTTTACTTGCGTCCAGCGGTCGTGTTTTTGCGATGAACCGCCGGGACTGAGGACAGGGGGTGTCGGTGAAGGCTTATCCGGTTGTTTTCTCACCCTCAGTGTCGAGGGCTTCCGTTTCCGCCTGTAGCGGGCCTTTGGTTCGCGCAGGACTTCGTGGCAAAACCGAAAGACCGTGTCGCTTGCGACCGGAACGTTGATGTCGCGTAGGATGCCGGCGATTGCCGCGTAAGACACCCCTTTGCTCCTCAGCTCCTCGATGCTGTCTTTCATCGGCATAAGCTTCTGAAACTTGGTCGGATGCCGTGGCACATAGTCTCGGATGGCTTTCGCCAATCGGGCTGCCACCAAATCGGTTGCGGAATCGGTTTTCATTCGGATACCCCTCGTAATGTAGTTAGGACAAAAGTTCCTAGCGTACGCTAGGGGCCTTGCGTGTCCTCTTTTCATGTGCGCCAGTAAAGCACAAGCCCCGAAACAAGTTGTTCCCGTTTGGGAACAACTTATCTCCTCGGATCGGGTACACGTCAGGCATGCTGTCACGAAAAGCGCAATACAGCCTAGCCAATGCGAAGGCATACTTCGAGGAACACCTGTCCACAGGTGATTATTACAGCGAAGGGGTAGCCGTTGCCGGGCAGTGGTTTGGTAAAGCCGCGGAGTCTCTCCATCTCTCGGAAACGGTCAAACGTGACGAGTTCCTGTGTCTCTGTGACAACCTGGACCCGCGCACTGGCATACTCCTCACGCAGCGGCTCAAAACCACCCGCAGCGAGGTCGGGGATGACGGAGAGGCGCGTACCGTGGCCAACCGTCGAGTATTCTACGATTTCACCTTCTCGCCACCCAAGTCGGTCTCGATCGCGGCATTCATCGGTAATGACAGCCGTATCGTGGACGCCCATGACCGTGCCGTGCGTGTGTCACTCCAAGAACTGGAGCGGTTGGCGGCGACTCGCGTGCGTACCAAGGGAAGCATGTCGGACCGGCCCACCGGCAACATCGTCGCAGGGACCTTCCGGCACGATACGTCTCGCGCCTTGGACCCGCACCTGCATAGCCACTGCGTTGTGTTTAACGCGACATTTGACCCGGTGGAGCGTCGCTGGAAGGCGCTGCAGACCCTGGAGATGGTGCGGGCAAGGAAGTACGTCGAGAACGTCTATTACCACGAATTGGCCCGCGAACTCAGGGCATTCGGATACAACCTGAAACACAATGCTCGCGGTGACTTTGAAGTCCAGGGGGTTTCCCCTGAAATCTGTCAACGATTCTCGAAGCGGCATCAGGAGATCGACGAGAAGACGCGCGAACTGCTGGCCAAGAAACCGCATCTCGCGAAGGGCAATGTGCCAGAAATCCGAAACAGTATCGCCCAGAGCGAACGGCTGCGTAAGATCAAATCGGTTCGGCTGGGGGAGCTGCGGAGTCTCTGGACACGCCAAATCTCCCCCGCAGAGAAAGAGGAAATCGCGTCGTTGAAGCACGGCGGGTCAGTCACCCCCGGCGACCGCATCGCCGGGAATGCCTTGGCCGCTGTGACTTGGGCAGAAGAACACCTATTTGACCGCCACGCCGTTATGCCGGAATACGAGCTTTGGCGGCATGCGTTGGAACATGCACGCGGTGAGAACATCACCGTGGAACAAGTGCGCAATATCACCCAAAGCAGAGGGTACATCCGCGACGAACGCCGCCCACACCTTGTTACGAGCAAGGTAGCCCTGGAGCGAGAATGGGAGATCGTATGTCTGGCCAAGTCTGGGATCAGACGATTTCGTCCATTGGGCGATGCCCAGTCGATCTGCAACGCCAGTCTCAATTCAGAACAGCGCACGGCCGTTGAGCACATCTTGAGTTCCCGTAACTTCCTCACGCTGTTTCGCGGCGGCGCGGGCACCGGGAAAAGCTATGCCCTGAAAGCGGTCGGCGCTGGGTTGCGAAGAGCCGGGCATCACGTCCACGTCATCGCGCCGCAGCGACAACAGGTCATGGATCTGGAACAGGATGGATTCAGCCGAGTTCAGACAGTGAGCGAATTTCTCGTGAGAAAGCCGATGCCAGAGGGAGCCGTCGTCATCGTGGATGAAGCTGGCCAAATCGGAGGCGAGCAGATGCAGCGGCTTCTTCATTACGTCCGCAATGGTCGTGGTCGTCTGATTCTCTGCGGCGACACCCGGCAACACGGAGCAGTACAAGCATCTGACGCACTTTGGGCCATCGAGAAGTACTCGGGCCTGAAGGCGGCTGTTCTGAACGAGATTCGTCGTCAAGACCCGGCGAAGGCCAAGACCCCGACCGAGCGGCGGCGGATTGAAGAGTACCGGCAGGCCGTTCGCGAGGCATCCGAGGGGAATCTCAGTAAATCATTTGATCGTCTGGACAAGCAATCGGCCATCATCGTGTGTTCGCCCTTCGACCAGCAGGACAAACTCGCGGAGTGTTATGTCAACCTCACTGGCAAGGGACACTCGGTTGTGGTCGTTTCGCAAACCTGGTCGAAAATTCACAAGGTCAATGATCGTGTGCGGGCGGCACTCAGGTCCTGCCATCAGTTAGGCGACGAAGAGCATACGGTCACAGCGCTCGAATCTGTCGATCTGACAGACGCTCAGAAACGTGACCCACGGTTCCACACTGACAAAACCGTTCTCGTGTTCAATCAGGATACTGCCGGGTTTCGCAAGGGCGAGACGGGCCGTCTGAGGCACATCACAACGAAAGGGCTTGTGGTCGAAGGTGAGACGAAGATTCGCGTCATCCGATTCGAGCATTTGTCTCGCTTGGCCGTCTGCCAGTCCTGCGAGATGGCTCTGGCATCTGGAGATCGCCTGCAATTGAAGGCCAATGGCAGGACCGCGCGCGGAGAACGCTTGGTGAATGGCGAACTGGTCACAGTGGGCAAGGTTCTGGCCGACGGACACATCCGGCTCCAAGACGGCAGGGTGCTCGGAACAGCTTATCGGCGGTTCGTTCGCGGCTTTGCCATCACCTCGTATGCGTCACAGGGCAAAACCGTGGATTACGTCTTGTTTTCCGACTCCGCCGTCCGGCCGGCCACGAACCAACAACAATGGTACGTGACGATTTCCCGTGGACGGAGGGGCGTCCGCATCTTCACCAGTGACAAGGAGCAACTGCGGGAGAACATCTGCCGGTCCGGCGACCGCGGTTTGGCGCTGGACATGGCTGGCAGTCTCTTTGTTGAACGGCACGGCATTTCTCCCCGAGTGGGGTAGAACGGCCGATACTCTAGGGCCATGTCACCCGCCGCATAAGGCACGGGGCAAATCTTACGATTACCCGGTTTCGTCTTACGATTATCTTACGATTATGACCTTGCCAAAAAGGCGTGACGGGCTGAGCGGCGCACAGTACGGCCCAAAATCGATGATGACGGTCTCCACGGTCCACAAGAGCAAAGCGCGGCTAATGAAAATCTAGTGGTATCCACGTGTGGTATCCACTGCCGCCATCGCAATTCACATCCGAAAAGGCAAATCCCCTGCAACTCCTTGGAATTGCAGGGGTAGAAGGTTGGAGGCGGGTGTGAGAATCGAACTCACGATAGGAGTTTTGCAGACTCCCGCCTTACCACTTGGCTAACCCGCCCTCCCTCAACTCAGCCAGAATACCACGCCCGGCGGCTCGTGGCCACTGGAAAAAAGCTGGTGACGGCGGCACGGCGCATCTTCTATACTCCCGGCCCAAATGGCTGATACCTTCCAGCGTCTGTCGATCCTGATTCCCGTCTTTAACGAGGCCAACACGGTCGGGGAGATTCTTCGCCGCGTCCGCGCCGCGGATTCCTGCGGCTTGGAAAAGGAGATCGTCCTCGTGGACGATGCCTCCACCGATGGCACCAGCGATGTCCTCAAGAAACTTCAGACGGGCGCCGGGGTCAAGGTCGTTTCCCATCCGTTCAACCGCGGCAAGGGCGCGGCCCTCCGCACGGCTCTCGAACACGCCACGGGCGACATCATTCTCATTCAGGATGCCGACCTCGAATACGATCCGTCGGATTATCCAAACCTCCTGCGACCGATCCTCGATCATCGCGCGGACGTGGTCTATGGCTCGCGGTTCACGGGCGGGACCCACCGCGTGCTGCTGTTCTGGCATTACATGGCCAACCGTTTCCTCACCCTGCTCTCGAACATGCTCTGCAATCTCAACCTCACCGACATGGAAACCTGCTACAAGGTCTTCCGCCGTCAATGCGTCGAGGGGATCAAGCTGACGTCTGACCGCTTCGGCATCGAACCCGAATTGACCGCCAAACTCGCGCGCCGTCGCTACCGCTTCTACGAAACCGGCATCAATTATTCCGGCCGCGATTACGCCGAAGGCAAAAAAATCGGCTGGAAAGACGGCTTCGCCGCCCTCTGGTTCATCTTCCGCTACCGGTTCTTCGACTGATAACGCCACGCGAACCACCAAGCTTTCCTCCAGCCTACGTACGCGCAAATTGTCGTAGTCGGTCAACGACCTTCCCCAGCGCTTCGCCGATTTTTTCGACATCTGCGACCGTATTGCTCGTGCCGAACGAAAATCGCACCGCCGCCCGCGACAATTCGTGCGACAGCCCCATCGCCTTGAGCACATGCGACGGTTCGAGGGAACCGACCGCGCACGCCGACCCGCTCGAAACGGCCACGCCTTCCAAATCGAGCCCGAGCAACAGTCCCTCCTCCTCGCAGCCTTCAAAACTGAAATTGATCGTATTGCCGATGCGCCGTTTCGCATGACCGTTGCGATGTGCACCAGAAACCCGTCCCGCGATCTTCTCGCCAAGTTTCTCGGTCAGCCCGAACAACCGGTGTTGCTCGTCCTCCATCTTCGCAGTCGCCAACTCCGCGGCCTTCGCCAACCCGACGATCGCCGCCACGTTCTCCGTGCCCGCCCGCCGCTCGTTCTCGTGGCTCCCGCCGAACAGCAACGGGTCCATCTTCGTCCCGCGCCGCACGTACAACACACCGCTGCCCTTCGGCCCGTAAAACTTGTGCGCCGCAATCGACAGCAAATCCACTCCCCAATCCCCGACATTCACCGGAACCTTGCCGAACGATTGCACCGCATCCGTATGAAACGCCACGCCCCGCTCACGGCTGATCGTCGCCAGTTCCGCAATGGACTGGATCGTGCCGGTCTCGTTGTTCGCCGACATCACCGACACCAACACCGTGTCCTTGCGGATCGCTTTTCGCAGATCACCGGGATCGACCACGCAATCACGGCTCACGGGCAGATACGTGACCTCGCTCTCGCCCGTCTTTTCGAGATATTGGCAGGCGTGCAACACTGCGTGATGTTCGATGCTGCTGGTCACAATGTGGCGACCCTTCTTCCGCAACGCTCGCGCCACGCCGAACACCGCCATGTTGTCGGCCTCGGTGCCGCCGCCCGTGAAAACAATCTCGCCCTCCTGCGCGCCCAACAACTTCGCCACGCGCACCCGCGCATCGTCCACCGCCGCCCGCGCCTCGCGTCCATATAGATGCACGCTGCTGGCGTTGCCGAAATGCTCCCGCAGATACGGCAACATCGCCTCCAGCACCGCTGGCTCCAGCGGCGTGGTCGCGTTGTGGTCGGCGTAGATGCGTTTCATGGACAACCAAATTGTAGGGCGCGAAGCCCGCAGGGTTTCGCGCCGTGACCGGTCAACATGATCGGCTGGCAACCCTTCGGGCTGCCAGCCCTACAACTACGAAACATCAAATCCCCGCGCCGTGTGAGTGGCCGATCATCCGGTCGCGGTCCGCGGCAGCCGTCTTCATCAACGTCTTGCCGCCCTCCTGATACACCGTCGTGCGCGGCGGCACCGGGTCCAGCAACCACACATTGCCGCCGATGATCGACCCCTGGCCGATGGTCACATCGCCCAGGATCGTCGCGCCGGCGTAAATCGTCACGTCATCCTCGATGTTCGGATGGCGCTTGACGCCCTTGACGACCCGTCCCTTGGCGTCCTTGGGGAAACTCTTCGCCCCGAGCGTGACGCCCTGGTAGATCTTCACGCGCTGGCCGATCACCGTCGTCTCGCCGATGACCACCCCCGTGCCGTGATCGATGAAAAAATGCGGCCCGATGACGGCGCCCGGATGAATGTCGATCCCCGTCTTGTTGTGCGCCCATTCCGTCATGATCCGCGGTATCAACGCCACGTGCCGACGATACAGCAGGTGCGCCATCCGCTGCACCGCGATCGCTTCAATCCCCGGATACGCCAGTATGATCTCCTCGTTGCTGATCGCCGCGGGATCGCCCTCATACGCCGCCGTCACGTCCGTCTGCAAAACCGACCGCACGCCCGCCAACTCGCCCAGGAACTCCTGCGTCACCCGCGCCGCCGTCCCCGCCAGATCGTTCTTGTCGCACCCGTCGCACGGACGATACTCCAGGCTCCGCTGAATCTCGTTCTCCAACCGCCGTGCCAGCGACGACACCAACTCCGACGCGTACTCGGCCAGTTGTTTGGAATGAATCGGGTCCTTGTCGTAAAACCCGGGGAACACCAGCCGCAGCAAATCCCGCGCGATCTCCACCACCGCATCCCGCGACGGCAGGTTCACACCGTCCAGATGATTGATCCCACCGTACTTGTGGAACGAATCCACCAGCCCATCGACTATCTGCGCCAGCTTCTTTGCCATAACGGCTCCAATTTACCCGCGAATCCCCTCCATTTCACCTCAATAATCCATCGTGGGCCCCACAGCTTGCCCCCAACCACTCCCGGTAGTTCTAGCCAAAAACTTGGGTTCGTTTTCATTCGAAATTGCGTCAAAATGTCTCACTTGTTTTTGATTATTTCATTTGTAACGCACGTAACATTAGCTACTTACAAATAAAAAATTGGGTGCTAAAATTTGGGTTCGTTTGCAATTTTTATTTTTTTGCGCAGCCCCCGTCTTGGGTTCCGTCCTCCGACCGATAGGCTTGCCCGCCTCTGGCGGGGCGACCGGTCCGGCCCGCTCGCCGTCGTATACCCGTCGCTTTGCCCCTCGCCCACGTCGCGCTTCGTGCCATTCGAATCTTCTTCGTGCAATTCGTGTCTATCCACATGCCACACCGTATCCATCGCCGCATAGGATATCACATTTGGATATCAAATCCAAACCCAAACCGCGACCCCACATCCCGCCCCGGGGACGGCCGGCTTTACCCCGATTCTGAGGGGGGCTAGACGTGGCGCACACTCATCACACTCACCATCGGCACGTCACCCCTCCTCCCGAACATTCTACAAGTCGTGATGAGCCAATCCACTTCGCTTCCCGCAACTCTGAATCGGTAAAAAGAATGCCGCCGACGGAGAATCCAACGAAGCCCTGCTTGCCCCAGTGCGGCCAACCAGTTATTCCCTGTCGAGATCCTTGTAGCGTTGGGGAACGATCAAAAACCTTATGACCACTGGCAACGTCAATAACTTCAAGGCCGACGCCTATGATAAAAATTTTTTTCCGTCCGGACTCCACGCCGGGTAAAGGCCACCGTGCGTCCCCCAGCGTTTATCGTCTGGATTGGGCAATGCTCGTTGATCACTCCCGTCGATACTTATCATGTATAAGCGGGAGGCCCATCCGACCCAGTGGATGTACCCAATTTGCTTCCCGTCGGGCGACACACGCGGGTAACTATCCATGGGTCCATCAGTCAGGTACACCCGCTTCTCACCGTTCTTGTCACATTTGGCGATACGCCCATTACGGTCTGCCCCCCGCATCGACTCCCCATAAACGATCCATTGTCCATCGGGCATCCAGTTCACGCCGCCCACAGACTGCAGCCCGTTGGTCACATGCGCCGGGGTGATGATTCGCTTCAGATCGCTGCCGTCCATGTTCACCGTCCACAGGCCCGTGATGTCGCTGCCGGCGTACGTCACGGTGACAGCGACTTGGTGGGTTTTGTCACACACGTCCATCCAGGTGGTGCAGTCCTGGGTGTCGATCGGGTAGTTGGGGTCTCGCCAGAGTTCTTTGATCTCGGTCTTCTCGCTGCCGTCGGCCTTCATCTTGCAGAGGTAAATGCCGACTCCCTGTCCGTCAACCTGCTTGAGGAAGTAGACCTCTTCCTGGCTATCGTCGAATTGGGGTTTCTCCCCCGCCTTGGTGGGCAGCGTCATTGCCGGCCCCCAGGCACAGCACAGGTACTCGACGGTGACGGATCCGCGTGCGTTTGCGACGACCGACAGTGCCGTCAGCAGACCGCAAAGACAGAGGCTCCTCGCCCAGCCCCAAGGCGTCCGGCGTACGTTCAGCGTGACAAACCGCTCGCTCATTTTCCAGTTGCCCTCCTTCATTCGACCTCTCTTTGGCCGTTGTGCCGTTGCGTCTCCCGCAGTATAATTCTCCGGATGCCCTATCAACCATCCCAATCAGTGACCGCCAAACCCGCTGCGTTCCGCCGACGGCTCGGAGTCCTGGCCGTCCAACTCATCTCGGCGCAGGCTCTCTACCTCATCTTGGGGCTTTACCTATTGTACAGCGGGTTCACCGCTCCCACGGACGCGCCATCGCGAGTGCCGTTCACCATCGGCGCGTTCGCGTTCGGCATCCTGGGCGTGATCGCGTCCTTTCCCGCGGTCAATATCCTGGCGCGACGACAACCTCCCGGCAGCAATTTCTCCGCGCTCGCTGCCGAACTTCAACGCCGGTTCTTCATCGGATTCGCCTTCTCGGAAATCGCCGCCCTGGCCGGACTGCTCATCTTTTTTTCCTTCGCCGACATCACGACCTTGATTCTCCTGGTCGTCGTGTCCTCCGCCTCCATCGCCGTCCATTACCGACGCGAGCGAAAGATCGTGGACGACTTCGAGCGGACTCCGCGCTGACGGGATGCCAGAAGACTCCGGCATCACATAAACTGCGACGCGATTTCGTCGGCGAAGAGAATGCCGCGCTTGGTGGGCTGCAGCCGGTCGTGACTCCACTGGACCAGATCGGCGGACAACAACTCGGCAACCTGTTTGTCCCAGCGACCACGCAGTAGTTCGGCCGGCACACCGGCGTTCATTCGCATCCCGAACGCCGCGCGCTCGGCGGCGCGCAACTCGGGCGTAAGCGGTTCTTCGTAGGCCAACGCGCGTTCCCCGGTGCGCATCGCGGTGATGTAGCGGTCCGTATCGGGCGCATTTTGCCAGCGCTTGTCGCCCACGGTCGAACACGCGCTCGGGCCGAGCCCGATGTAGTCCTTGCCCTCCCAGTACGCGATGTTGTGCGCGCATTCGCGGTCGGGTTTGGCGAAATTGCTGATCTCGTATTGACGATAACCCGTCGCCGCCAACATCTCCATGCCGGTCTCGTACATCGCCAATTCGAGTTCTTCGTCCGGCTTGATCAACCCCTGCTGCAGCAATGACCAGAAATGTGTGTCCTCCTCCAAAATCAGGCAATACGTCGAGACATGCTCCGGCTGTAGCTCGATGGCCTTGGCCAACGTCTTCTTCCAATGCTCCATCGTCTGCCCCGGCAATCCGAACATCAAATCGAGGTTGATGTTTTGAAACCCCGCCTCGCGCAGTCGCTCATAGGACTTGACGGCGCCCGTCACCGAATGCACCCGCCCGATCTTGTCCAACAACCCGTCATCGAGCGCCTGAACGCCCATCGAAATGCGATTCACCCCGAATTCGCGGAAGAGTGTCGCCTTATCGGCCGATACGGTGGACGGATTGCATTCAATGGTCCATTCCGAAACGTCGCGGGAGGAACTCCGCTCGCCAACGGCCTCCAGAATCCGCCGCATCAGCGGCGTCGGCAACAGGCTCGGCGTGCCGCCGCCAAAGAAAATGGTCTTGGGTGCGAGTTCCGAGGCGTATCGATCGAGTTCCAGCAGCAGCGCGTCAATATAATCGTCCATCTTCGCCGCGCTGCCGGCTTCGGAGTAAAACGCGCAGTAATTGCACTTCGCCGCGCAGAAGGGAACGTGGACGTACAGGTGCTCGACTTTGGCCTGTTGAATTCCCATGCTTCTCAGGTCATCATACGCCCGTACATGGCAACAGACAAACCCCAAATGATCCTCGCCAGCGCGTCACCGCGGCGCGAGCGGCTGCTGCGCGAGTTGGGGTTGCGCTTCCTCGTCGTGTGCCCGGACGGCATCGAGGAATTGGCTGGCGGCGCGGCGCCCGACGTGGTGGCGATGCAGAACGCCCAACGCAAGGCCCGCGCGGTCGCGGGCCGGCATCCCCGCTCGATGGTCATCGGCGCGGACACCATCGTCGTTCTCGACGGAAAGATTTTCGGCAAACCGCAGCACACGAAGTAGAGGTAAGAGTTCGGACCTTCGGTATACTCGCGCAGTTCCGCTCCTAATGCTCCGCAGTCAGGGCAGGTCGTCATTATGTGATCCGGTACGGCCGGATCGAGGCCATAGTCGGTCGTATTGTTGATGTAGAGGCTCTCGCTCATTTCTTCCTTATTATTATTATTATTTGGTTGTTCCGACAGGTCGGGGCGTGTTCGCCATCGTCGTGGGCAAGCCAACACATGCACTCGCCATTGCCGTTATTGGTGGGCGGCGACACCGTAAACCGCGTAAACCGCCTCTCTGAACCAACTGGGGCGTCGCTACTTACAGGGTTTACGGCACCGGGTTTACGCTCGGTATCGTCGTAAACCGTAAACCCGTCACCCTCACCATCGGGTTTACACGGTTTATGGGCGCTATCTACAGCCGTAAACCACGCAATTTGCTCATTATCAGTGGGATGAGTGGTCGGGTTTACGGGGTTTACAGGGTTAACACCCCCTCCATTGGCCTGTAAACCGTCCGTGGCTGTCGCGGTGATGGTCGTGGGCGCGGCAGAACCCTTGCAGACTTTGGCTGGGTCGTTGGCGGTGTAGCGCCCCTCCTTGGAACCAACATCGCCGGCGGCCTCCATTTTACGCAGCAAGACCTTGACCGTGCTATACGAGATCTTCTCGCCACGGTCGCGGAGAAGGTCATGGACTTCCTTCGGCGTGGGCGGTTGCACCGCTTCGCGGATCACGTCAAGGAGTTGCTGACGACGCTGCGACCGATTGAATTCGCTGGCGTCTCCAAGCAATGTCCAATGGAGCGTATTGGGGTCGAACCGCATCGCCAGGCGCTTGTCGGCGGTGAAACGGCCCGTGACGTGCATGGTCGCCTCCTCCTCGCCGCGCCCGCGCTTGAGGACGAGGACGGTGTCCGCGACCGCCATTGTGCCGATGGAACCCGTGATCTCCTTGAACACGTCATCGGTGGACGGCTCCTTTCGCAGGTGCGTGATGATGACCACGGCGATCCCCCGTTGTTTGGCTAATGCTTGAAGCGGTGCCAACGCCGCCGTGTCGGACTCGTATGAGTTCAAATGCCGCCTGGGGGTCGGTTTGACTTTCGCCCAGGTGTCGATGACCACCACTTTCGTCAGAGGGTAAACGTCAAGGCAAACCGCCAGCTTCTCGAAACCGCCACGGTCAAAAGATTCGAACCCCTCCGACAATGTAATGATGTGTATACCAGCCGGGAGAGGTTCTTCGTGGAGCTTTACGAGCAGCTCCTTCACCTCGTTGCTGGAATTCTCCAACAACAGAAGCAAGAGTTCCCCGGCGGTAGTCTCGACTTTTCCACCGAGGGTCGCGTAGCCGCTGGCGATGTCGATGGCCATGTTGACCATCATCAACGTCTTGCCGGTCTTCGGCCCCGCCGCGAGGACGGTGACGCCCGCCGTCATGATTTGCTCCACGATCCATTCCACCTCTGGCAGGTCAGCGGTCTGGAGGTCTCTTGCCTCCCACACCTTCCCGATGCGCGCGCGCTTCGCCTCGATGGTATCCGTTGCGACGGCGGCGGTCGTGGTGACTGGCGAGGTCGCTTCTAGCAACGCGCTTGGCCTGGTAAACCTGACCGCGTGCGCGCCGGTGTCGAGCCAGAGGAGACTCTGCCACGCACCTTTCTTGTCGGGGCCGCCATCGTGTCGCCACGCCCCCGGCAGTCGAACCGGCTGGGTCGCGCGGAGCGTGGCTGGGTCGAAGCCCAGCGCGGGCGCGATAAGCTTCAATTCACCAAAGATTTCCTGGTCGGGCAAATCGAACCAGGCGTGGAAGCTCTTGCCGCCGCTGGAAACGATGGCCCTCAATGTTAGAAACTGTGAGCACCAGCGGATGCGGGACAACTGCTCCGCGACCGTGAACGGCGCGCCATCGGCTTTCTTGTCAATCTCTAACACGATGAATGGGCGATGGACAACGCTCTCATCCCCCCGATGGTAGGTGCCGGTCTTGAACGTGCATTGACTGATAAAGTTAAACTTCGCCGGACTGGGCAATTTCACGAACTCGCAGACCGGTTGAAAGTGACGCTGGCACCTTGCCTTGCGGTGGCTTTTGGCGTCGTCATCGCAGGAGTCGGTTGGCTGACCAATCCATATAATATCAGTTGGCTTGAGCAGTCCAAGGAGGGCGCGCCAGTGCTCCTCAACTTGGGCGGGCACGGTGGTGGGCGACGTGCGTGTTACATCTTCCAGAGACCACGGCCACGCCTTGTCCACCACAGTATTGAACGCCATCGCCTTCGCGCGCAATGCCTGCTCCTCGCGCTGACGCTCCTCTCGCTGATGAACGGCTTCGAGTTGTTCAGGCGTCGGCAATGGTGTTGGTGACGACGGCTGTCCGTCCTTGTGCCCCAGGGCGGCCAACGCCGTGCGCAACCGCTCGGTGGCGGCTGTGCGAGCGTCACCGCAGCTATGGTGGAAGCAATGAAAATTGGGACTGCAATCTATATATATGGTACAGTCCCGCTTCCCCGTGGGGGCGGAGTGGCCGGATTCGCCGGGACAGCGGCAGTGCCCGCTGGTTTCGTCGATCCAGTCCACGCCGCCCGCGATATGCTCGGCGACCG
The DNA here is from genome assembly GCA_963842185.1 of uncultured Verrucomicrobiae bacterium. GTDB lineage: Bacteria > Verrucomicrobiota > Verrucomicrobiia > Palsa-1439 > Palsa-1439 > Palsa-1439. The sequence goes on along the minus strand of CAWJFL010000015.1, from coordinate 51,221 downwards.
CACGCCGCTCGCCGGGGTACCGGCGAGGGCGTAGGTTGGTGCGTTGTAACGCACGATTTTCTTTAGGACTTCCACAACGGCTCCATCGCGCTGGTCGTGGTCGCTGGCATCGGCAGTGGCGCGGTCGGTGCCGGACTCGGTGCCGATGACGGCGGTGTCGGAGACAATGCACGATCACGGCGTTCAGCAAGGAAGTCAGGCAGCGGCTCGGTTGGCGGATGCTCCGGCGTGAGCGGGGGTACACCCGTGGGCAGTTTGTAAAAGCTACTCGCCCTCGCATAGCGCCGATCACCTTTGACATCGTGAGTGATGCCGACCTGCGTGGACTTGGCGATCAACAGGTCAAGGTCGAGGCCGTTCCGCTGGGCGACGCCCAAGTCGAACCCAATGGCTTTTACGATCTGGCCCAACTTGCTCTTTTCGTGGAGGCTGGCCGCCACGGTGATCCACAACAGCCTCCGCTTCCCAACGTTCGGGCCATCCTGGATGCGGTCCTCGAATTCCAGCAAGATCGCATATTCTGGCCGTGGTTTTTGGTTCTCGAACCCTGGCTGGATTCCCATCTCCTGCACGGCGACAATCACCGCCGTATGGATGCCTTCGCTCAGCGGCTCGAAATCCGCTGCGGGCTTCCAATTTATCAACTTACTCATTATAACTCCTCGTGAAAACAGCCCGTCCCCGGCGCTGGCATAGGTAGCGAGAGCGACCCAGACAGCTTTTGAGGGCTGTCGGCGGCACGGAGCGGGCTGGAAACTTGTTCTCGCATTTTAATTGCCAGCCGAATTATACAAATTGATCATGGTAGGGTGCGTTGTTACGGAATGACTGAACCGCAGAAATCCAAACTAGGTCGGAAGCCGTCGCTGGTGGACATGGACACGCTCCCCGATGCAGGCGACCTGCTCATAACCGCGCTGCGCGAGCGATGCCGTGGCCGGAACCCTGATGACGTGCGCCAGGAACTTGCGCAAAAAGGTATGGAGTGTGAATCCGCCACGTTCAGGTCGTGGCTGACGGGGAGACGGAAACCGCGTGGCTTAAACCGAACTCTACTTGAGGCGGCGTTGCGAGGAGAGATGGCTTCTGTCCCGGCCGCAACCGATAACGATTTACGGGAAATACAGGACTTGTTGAGGGGTAGCGACCTACGGAAGTTGCATTCACGTCTCAAGAAGACAGGCTTTCGAATTGCTTTCGAAACCTTGCGCTCCTACGCCAAAGGCACCCGCGTCCCGGATAAAAGTGTTCAGCCTCTGTTACGGGGGGCTTTACGACGGGTTCAACCAAGCAGTGCTCGAAGAACGCGGCAGGAAGAAAGAGAAGACCGATTGGCCGCGATCTTGCAGTTGGCGCTGGAGTTGCACGAGGATGAAGTGGAGCAGGTCGCCTGGTACCGGTTAATGTGTCTGATGGACGACCCTGAGCGCTGGCCTGATGTGCATCCTGCACTTGCCGAAAACGAAGTATTCGTCCGTATGAGCAGAAACCTCAGACGCGTCATCACCCGCATGGTAAACGATTCTAGGCAGAAGGATGCAACCCGCCGTCGTGGTAGGCAGCACGGGGCTGCGGCGCAAGCCGTGGAAACACTAAAGAAGGAACTAGGGTCCGCGCAACTGGACGATCTGCCCGGTCGGTCGGTGTAATGCAGCAGTGTCGCGATGGTCAGGCTGGTTGCGGGGCGTGCTTCCTCGGGGGACGGCGTCGGCGCGACCTTGGCCAGTGGCAGTCTTCTCGATTGGCTTCGCGGAGACACACTATTTTAACCCCTTTTGTCGTTGGTTTGATGCTCCATCGCTCACCGGATTTCTTACTTCGCAATATCCCCGTGCTCCGCGGGGGTTGGCAGTCGGCGTGGTCAGGATTGGCGAAGTAGAAATCGTCGTCTACGTAGTCCTGCCAATTCGGCCCCGTTTCACGCAACACGATGTCAGCCTCATCCGCCAAGAGTCGGCGAGGTGTCCAACAGTTGAGGTCGTTGTTGTTGAAGCGGCGTCCATCGGGCGCACGTTTCATTAACGGGAACATTCGATCCCTGCGGTTCGTGTGCGCCTGATAGTGGACAATGCAGTGGTCGTGGAATACAGCCACCTGTCGGATCATGTACCTCAACTCAGCCCGTCGTTCCAGTGTGGTCATTTCAGTCCACGGCTTCACATTACCGTGACTGGGTGGCATTGCGTTCAATTGTGCTCGCAACTTTGATTTCTCCTGGTTGGCGTCGCGCACTATGTCAGCGAACTCCTCAAGAAGTCCATCGTCGCTTTGACCGCCTGTAGCGATGGTCTTTTTTAGACGTGTGATATTCTCCTCTATGCGGTCAATGCGGATTCGGATGGCTGACGCCTCCGAACTCTCGGCTTGTTCCTTGCGGTAGGTGCTAAAAAATGAATCAAACCATTCTTCCCATTGCCTTTCCATCACATGAGCGGGGGCGTGTCCGCTTCCTCGCCCATGCCGCCCATACCGGCAACTGTAAGAATAACCTTTGACCTCTCCCGTCACTGGATCACGTCGCTGTTGAACGGCCAGCGTCTTGCCACAGCACCCACATGTCAAGAATCCTGAAGCCATATGGGGGTGGCGGCCCGATCTTGGCTTCATGCCCGCCTGAGACTTGATCCTTTCTTGGCAGTTGATAAACAATCGGTTGTCTACAAGTGCAGGGTACGCTTTTGACGGTATCAGCCTGGCTTCGTGGTCGTGGGAACAGCCGATATAATGCGGATTTCGCACCATCCGTTGAATCGTCGAATCGTACCAACGGCGCTTGCGCGCGTGTGGATAGTGCTGATTCGCCCATGCCGTGATTTTCCCGATAGGAATACCGGCCGAATACATTTCAAAAATGACTTTTACGGCTGGGGCAACGGCCACGTCGATTTCTACTTTGCCACGCTCTCCATCCTTGTCAGCCGGGCGTCTGTGCCGCGCGGCACAATTTTCGGCCTTCCCGTTTTGCCTGCCGTTTAGCGTCTTTGATATTCTCGGAGATGGTTTCGCGGACGTATTGCGCCGCGCTGCTAACGATGTTCAAAACGAAGCGTCCGGACGCGTCCGTCCCGCTAGGAAGGTTTTCGCTGGTACAGGCGAGACCGCATTTGTGATCAGAGAGAAATTCGTAGATCCGCAGTGCAAGGGTCAAGTTGCGCGCCAATCTGTCGAGCTTTCGGACGATCACCGCTTGTACCTCGCCGCGCTCCACAGCTTTCAAAAGGTCGGAGAGTCCCTGACGTGATTGTGCCCTTTCTCCTGCCCAGCAAGTAGGCACCAGCTTACCCGACAACCCTTCGTCAATGAAAATGTGCTTCTCCTCCACCCTCCAGCCATGCTTGCTGGCAAGGTCGCGAGCGTCTTGGATTTGCTGCGGGATGCTGATGCTCTCTTCATCCTTGAGCCGTTGGTCAGGGTTAATCTGTTTACTTCTTCTTGCGTAAATTGCCGCTTTCAACGTAGCCATAAACGTGTCCTGGTTACATTATACAAATCAATCGGCTCGATTATGAAAAGAACTGCTCGATAAAGCGGGGGCATACGCCATTCAGGAACACGGCGAAGGGATCGTCGAACGGATTGAGGGCAGCTACAACAACGTCATGGGGTTCCCAACCGAACGCCTGCAGGCGACGTTGGAGAGGTTGGGAATGTTTTGATCGCGTGGCGCGTGCTTACGAAACGGCGACCCGCGCATCCCGACACGCATCTCGCAACGACGCCAACGCTTCGGTGACGGTACGGTCGAGTGACTTTCCGCTTTGCAAATTGCTCAGTGCCAGTTTTTCAAGCTCCGCAATTCGATGAATCAGCAGGCCCCCACCGGTTGCCGTAAAGCGGAAAGTTGTTTCACGGACAACCGGTTCACTGACGCTGACATTGGTCTCATTGGTCATTTGATTCCCTTCGTTCCCGTTTGGTCAATCACGTCGCGGCGCTCGGTGGTTTCATCCACCACCCGCATGATGTCACCCCACTGCCCCGGCGACGGCACGGACGCCACGCCGTAACCGTTCAACGCATCCAGCAGATTGTGGACGGCGTTCATCATCAAGCCGGTGTTCGTGACATACTTGGATGCCGCGTCATCGCCGGTGGGCGTGACTTCGTACAACGGCCAGTCGCATTTCTTGAGCATCTTGGTGATCGTGGTCAGCACGTCCCTCCACTCGCTCTTGGACGGCGTGTGCCACGATTGGAACGCCTCGCAATCCAGTAATCCACAGGCGAGCGTATATTTCTCGTTGAAGAACTGATTGAATCCCTCTCGGCTGATCTGGCTGATGGCCACAAGAACCTCCTCTGGCAGCGATGTTTGCTGTTGCGCCGTGCTGCCTGCCTGCGCCGCAGTGCTGCGAGGTCTGGTCGGAGTGAAGCAGCTCGCTAAAACTGATCCACCATACCCCCAACCGGGCAATAACCTAGTTATTTCGCAAACAATCGCTTCGGCCCGCCTAGTGTTTCAGCTTCAAGTCATCCTGGAAGCAGTGAACCACCTTCTTGATTTCCTGAAGCAGGATCGCGCCGTAGATGATCCGGTCGGCCCCCTTGATGAACGGCAGCGTCGGCGCGGCAACGAAATCACCCCGCCACACGAGCGCCTCCGATTTTTCACCGATGCGGATCGGCCAGATCTCGCTCAGTGTCGCCGCCGCGTAGTACTTGCCGCTGACGTAATACTGCACGTCCATGACCTGGTAGTGATCGCCTTGCGGCAACAGGTAGATTGCCCCGAGGCTCAACGTGGCGTGATGGTTGGCCTCGAACAGCGTCCAGTACAGCGTCGGCGTCAGCAACCCGGCCCGCTCGCTCCCCAGCAGCCCGCTCTCCCGCAGCAGTGTGGCAAACTGCCGGGCCACAGCCGGCTGATCGCGCAACATCTCGCGGAGTTGCGTCCCCGGCGACACCGTGACTCCGTTGGCTTCGTAGGGCGGCAGCCCGTCGAACCCCTCCCGCTGGAACGCCGTGGCGCGGTCGTGCAACAATTCCCCCCAACAGGCCCCGATCTCCTGCGGATCGGGATTGTTCCGGGCACAGTTCGCCAGTTGCTGCGCCTCGGCGCGTGTCAAATTGAGATCGGATTTGTCGGCCGTGGTCGCCAGCGTCTTGTCCAGCAGCCAGCGGATGGCGCCCTGGTTCGATTTCAGGTTCAGGCTTTGAAAATCCGTGATCTCGCACGGCCCGCGCATCGCTTGATACGCGAACACATTCAGCGCATCGTGCGGCAACGGGTCCCAAACCAGCAAGCGCCGGGCCGTCTCCCCCGCCGCCTCCGGCGTCACGAAACAGGTCTGCGCGGACAGCCCGTTGGGGAAATTCATCAGCGAACCGCGGGTGCCGAGTATGTCACCGTCGAGTACGTGACGGAGGTCGGTTGCGGGAAAATCACTGAACTGTCTCACATCCTCCAGTGGATCGGATGCCGTTGCGACCGCGGCCGCTGCCAGAAATCCGCCCACTAGACCGGCGAGGGCGATCTTGCTGACTCTATGTCGTTTCTTTGGCGTTATCACGGACAAGTGCACCGTACGCCATGGGCCATCCGTGTGCCATGGGGTAGAACCCTACCCTGTCCCGATCGTCCATCGCCCGGCGCTTATTCCATCGCGGCCAGTACCTCATCGAGCGGCAGCGTGGCGAACGTGGTGGCGTAGTCGGACATCGCGTACGGGATGATAAGCTGCCGGCCACGCAGGAGACTCCCACAGGAATACACCACGTTGGGCACGTAGCCTTCCCGCTCGTTCTCGTTGGGCTTGATCAGTGGCTCGCGCAACCGGCCAATGACCCGGGTCGGGTCGTCCCGGTCGAGCAGGAACGCCCCGATGCAATACTTCCGCATCGGCCCCACCCCGTGGCTCAGCACGAGCCAGCCCGCGTCGGTCTCGATCGGGGAACCGCAGTTGCCCAATTGGATGAATTCCCAGGGAAACTTCGGTTTCAACAGCAGTTGGGCCGTGTGCCAAAAATGCAAATGGTCGGAATACATCATGTACAGGTTTTCGGAATCCTGCCGCCCGAGCATCGCGTACCGGCCATTGATCTTTCGCGGAAATAGCGCCATGCCCTTGTTCTGCACGGCCGGACCGTTCAGCGTGATGAATTTAAAATGGAGAAAGTCGGGTGTCTCAATGAATTGCGGCAGGATCAGTTTGCCGTCGTACGCGGTATAGGTGGCGTAGTAGGTCTTCGTGCCGTCCTCATTCTGAAACAGAACAAAGCGGGCGTCCTCGATCCCGTTGCTCTGCGACGGAGTGGTGGGAAATAGCACGCGTTCGGACAGCCGCGTGTCCGCCGCAAATTGTACCTCGTAATTCGATTGGGCCAGCATCAGGATCTTCCGCGCTGCAGATTGTCGTTCCTCATCACGGGCCCGCAGGTGTTTCACGGTCGCCAGGACGCTGTGGCGCAGCTCCGGCAGCGTGAACGAGTCGCCCAGGCGTTGCAGCGCCTCGCGGCTGAAGTCGCCCGCCAGACCCAGTTCATGAAGTTGCCGATCGAACAACGCTTTCTCGTACGACGTATTGGGCACTTGCGCCGGCTCAAGGCAGTATCGCGTGGGCGCGTTGACAGTGATGTTGCCGTCGGCGTCCAAATACCCGGTGCGAAAGGTGATCGAGGAAATGTGTCCTTCGCCGGTGGCCCGCAGGCTGAGAATAAATCGCAACGAGCCCGGCGGAAGGTCCGACTGGTCCGGGTGCGGCACAATCGAGGGATTGAACAGCGCCGCCGCTTCGAGCGAGTACTCATGGCTGAAATACGCGCCGAGCAGCAACTTCCTCTCTTCCGATGGTTCCTCGTTGCTCTGCTAGACTGGGACGGACTTGCTCGAACCGCCGTCTCAGGAACTCGCCGATCTTCACGTGGCGCTCCCCAAACTCGGCCTGTACCTGTTGCAGCAGCGTGTGAACGTCGCTTTCGGGAAGGGCCATGACCTGGGCGCAAAGATTGATCGCGCGCCGGTCGTTCGTCATCAGGAATGGACGGAGCAGCACCCGTGTGCGGTCCGGATGCAGGATAACATTGGTGCGTCGGATGTTGATGGCCCGCATCAGTGATTGTGCCTACGAAACCGGCTGGTTGAAGGCCGTGACGGCGTTCTGCATGAGTTGCATTTCGGCCAGGGAGAGCAGGAACGCCAGGGTCGATTCCGCGCCCTGGTTTTGGTTGACGCGGTCCACGTGCAACGCATCGCGGCAGCCGCCGGTACTGGGCGAGTACACTTCCAAACCCAGGTCATTCCAGCCGAGAAACCAATCGAAAGCGCGCTGGGCCTCCGCGTACCACCACGCGTCCGACGTGGCCCGATAGGCTTCGAGACAGGCCGATACCATGGCCTGCGCTTCGATGGGTTGCTGATCGAACGTCGCGCGCAGTCCGCCGCGCTGATGAAATCCGTTGCTGCCGATCGGACGGAAGTCGCCACTTTCTGCGGTTTGCATTTCCGCCAGCCAGCGCAACGTCTGCAGGCCCCGCTCAAACACCGCCTTTTGCCCCGTCGCCCTTCCGCTCACAATCAACGCCTGCGCGAGCTTCGCGTTGTCGTAGGAAAGCACGTCTTCAAACCACGGCCAGTCCGGCTGCTCGGTCCGATGGAACAGCTCCATGAGCCGCGTGGTCAGCGTGTCGCGAACCTGGCTGGCGGTTCGGTCGCCGCTCAACCGCTGCAAATATTCATGAATGCCCAGCAGGCTGAACGCCCACGCCCGCGGGGATGTAAACTCGATCGCCGCCGGCAGCGCCTGGGCGAAGATCTGTCCCGACATGACCTGGAAACTCCGGTAGGGCGAGCGGCCCACGCCCGTGCCCAGCGCCCACAGCGCCCGCGCGTGTGAATCTTCCGAGCCCTGGTCATCGAGCCAGCGACGGTCGAAACTCATGTGATTATGGAACCGCTTCGTCTTGGAATCGAACGCGTGATGCAGAAACGCCGCGTAGATCGTCGCCACCGTCCGCACGCGCTCCGTCCCCTCTCCCAACTCGTCCAGCAGCACGGCCAGTATGAAGGCGCGGGCGTTGTCATCCGTGCAGTAGCCCTCGGAGAAATTCGGCACGGTAAAAATGGCGTGCTGAAATAGCCCCGTGGAATCGGTCATCCGCGCCAGATGATCCAGTTTCAACTCGGGCAGCTCTCGTGGCTGCTGGTCCAGCGTCTTCGTGGCAAACGATTTTCGGGACAGCACCGCCCGCTCGATCCGCGCCAGCTCGAACGAGCGCATGTAGAGCCGGGCCACGTTGCTCCAGACCATGTCGCGTCCGAGCTTGTACGCGTTCTTGCGCATGGCGTGCCGCCGTGTGTCGTCGCGCAGCAAGCCGATGACCTCGTGGGCAATGGCCTTCGCGTCGCCGAACGGCACCAGCACGCCGCGCCCGTCGGCCAGCAATTCGGCCGCGTGCCAGTAGGGAGTCGAGATCACGGCTTTGCCCGCTCCAAACGTGTAGGCCAACGTGCCCGAGGTGATCTGCGCTTCGTTGAGATACGGCGTGATGTACAGGTCCGCCGCGCCGATGAACTCCTTGAGCTCATCGAGTTCCACAAACCGATTGTAAAAGATGACGTTCTTCTGGACTTTGTTCTTCTTGGCAAGGCGTTCGAGTCGCAGACGATAGGCCTCCCCCTGCTCGCGCAGCTCGTTCGGGTGCGTCGCTCCCAGCACGAGGTACACCACGTCGGGAAACTCCGCCAGGATCTGCGGCAGCGCGTTGAGCACGTGCTCAATCCCCTTGTTCGGCGACAGCAGCCCGAACGTCAGCAACACCACTCTCCCCGCCACGCCGAACTGGTCCTTGTAATAATTGGGATCGACAAACGGAATGTCGGGAATGCCATGCGGGATGAAATCGATTTTGGCCGGCGGCGCCTGGTAGACGTCCTGCAACAGTTGCCGTCCGCGCTCCGCCATCACCAGCAGCCGCGTCGATCGCGTGATGAGTTCCTGCATCACGCGCCGCTGATCGGCGTTGGGCTCGCGCAGCACCGTGTGCAGCGTCGTGACGACCGGCATTCTCAATTCGCGCAATAACGCCAACAAATGGCTGCCCGCCGGTCCGCCAAAAATCCCGAACTCGTGTTGCAAACAGACAATGTCGACGTTGCTGATGTTGAGGAAGTCCGCCGCGCGCTGGTAAGACGACAAATCCTGCTCCTCGATCTCGAAGTGGACCACGTCGGAGTACTCATAGCCGCCCGGGATGTCATTGACCGGTACGGCGAAACACTGGGTTTGCGGGTGCTCGGCCGCCACGGCGGAAAGCACGTCGGACGTGAACGTGGCAATGCCGCACTTGCGCGGCAGGTAATCGCCGAGAAATGCGATCTTCCGAATTTGAGATGGTTTGTCCACGAGTTCGTCCGCCGCAGTGTGCGCCATGTTTCGTCACCTTGCGAATAAGGTAAAACCCTACCTTGGAATTCCCGGGGCTGGGCTTCACCCGACGGACAGCTTGAGGCAATCGTCAGCTAGTGACCGTGGACGCCGCCGGCGCGGACTCCACACTGTAATTGTTGAATGTATCCAGCAATTCGTGGATGACGCGTCATCTCCATCTCGACTCAGGTGCTTTGGCACTCACGGCGAACAATACGAGCCCGCCGATCAGGGCGAACGCCCCGGCCACGGGGGGAACATAATTGGTCTTGGTCGTCTCCACGTGCACCCCCAGGACATCGACCGGCTTTCCAGGGCTCTTGAAAGTGATACCCTGGTAAGCGAGCACCACGATGCCTAGTGCGACCAGTATGACTGCAATCGTTCTTGAATTCATTTCGAACCTCCAGTTTTCTTCCTTCGATTAACCACTTCTTACACCGGTCGTCGGCCCTGGATGATATTGACCAGGATCATGATCACGGCGATCACCAGTAGGACGTGGACGAACCCGCCCATCGTGTAACTGGTCACCAGTCCCAGCAGCCACAGAACAATTAGTACCATCGCGATTGTGTACAACATATGATTCTCCCTTTTGTTTGATTTGGATTCACCACCGACTGGTGCGCCCCTCACCGCCCCCATGCACCAGCCAGCAATGAGTCAATGTCTACTTGTTACTGGATACGGTCGTCCCAATGGTCATGTTGTTGACCACGCTCTGCACACCATTGATGTCGGTGGATGCGCGTACTAGCGTGCTGCTGCCCACCAGAGCGGCCACCGCTGTTACCAGCGCCAATGAATATCTTGCTCTCATGATACTTCCCGCTTTCTATTGTCACATCTTTGGGTTGGAAGCACGTTAGACGCAGTGCGTAGCGCGCGCTATAAGGCAGAACCCTACCGCGGATGGCTTGAGAGTGCTCCCCGAATACGGATGCAGCCTCCACCGAACGAATACGCAGGTTGGCAGGGTAGGGTTTCACCCCATGGACGGCTTGAGGCAATAGTCAGACAGTGACAGTGGATCAATGAGGTACACGATTCCGACTGTATTATGAAGCGAACCACAGCCAGGTTATCGCAGCGATATGCGGCAGCCTTGCGCACATTTCTGACGCAAGGGCCCCAAGCCGGCTTGCAGCCCGCGCGCACCTTGGGACGCAAGGCCATGGCCCTCGGGCTGGAGACGCTGGATCTCGCCAAGATTCACGAAACTGCGCTGGCGACATTGCTGTTGCCAAGCCATTCCTCCCGCGCCAGGAAGGGAACGGTCAAGCGGGCGGAAGCTTTTTTCGTCGAGGCCATCACCCCGATCGAAGCGACTCATCGTGCCGCGCGGGAAACCAACGGCGACTTGAATCGTCTGACGAAGACACTGAGCCGACGCTCAGAGGAACTGGCTGCCTCCGGTCGTCATTTGAAACGGGGAATCGTCCAACGCAAGGCTGCGGAAGAAGCCCTGAAGAAGAGCGGGAAACATCGGACCGATTTATTGGGGCGGTCACGACTCGTGCAGGAGCATTTACGGCAACTGACCCGTCAGATTCTGTCGGCGCATGAGGACAAGCGGACGAAGATCAGCCGCGAGTTGCACGACGAAATCGCCCAGACCTTGTTGGGAATCAATGTCCGACTCCTGGCATTGAAAAACGAGGCCACGACCAATGTCAACGGCCTGAAAAAAGAAATCGCCAACACGCGACGTCTTGTGGAAAAATCCAAGAAAACCCTGAAGTCGATTCGCTGACGAACTCGGCAAATAGCATGACACGGAAATTGACCAGGTTGTCGCAACGATACGCGGCCGCGTTGCGCACCTATCTGAAGCAAGGATCACGGGCCAGCTTGCAACCCGCGCGCGGGCTGGGACGCAAGATCATGGCTCTCGGCTTGGAGACGCTGGACCTGGCCAGGGTTCACGAGCAAGCGCTGATCGCCATCGTGTTGCCGGGCGATTCTCCCGGCACCCGGGACGCGATGGTCCGGCGGGCGGGAAAGTTTTTCGCCGAGAACCATCATCCCGATTGAGAGGACTCATCGCACCGCGCGCGAGGCCAACACCCACTTCGGGCACCTGAACCAAACGCTACGCCAGCGCAGCGCCGACCTGGCCGTCTCGAATCGGCGGCTGAAACGTGAAATCCTCCGACGCAAGGGTGTGGAGGAATCCCTTCGGAACAGTGAGAGACACTATGGCCGGTTGCTGGAGCAATCGCGCCTCATGCAGGAACAATTGCGGCAACTGACCCGCCAGCTCCTGTTGGCACAGGAGGAAGAACGCAAGAAGATCAGCCGCGAGCTGCACGATGAAATCGCGCAGACCTTGACGGGGATCAATGTCCGCTTGGCGGCCTTGAAAACATCGGCGACGCACAACACCAAGGGACTCCAAAACAAAATCTCCAGTGCGCAACGGATGGTCGAGAAATCGGTGGACATCGTGCATCGGTTCGCCCGTGAATTGCGCCCGACGGTGTTGGACGACCTGGGGTTGATTCCCGCCCTGCATTCGTTTGTCAAAGGCTTTTCGAAACAGACGGGCGTCCACGTCCGTTTGACGATCTTTGCCGGCGTTGAAAAACTGGACAACGCCAGGCGCACGACGCTGTATCGCGTTGCCCAGGAAGCACTGACCAACGTCGCCCGTCATGCGCAAGCCAGCGTGGTGGACGTGAGCATCGAGAAACTTTCGAACCGCATTTGCATGAAGATCAAAAACGACGGCAAATCCTTCCAGGTGGATCGCGTACTGCAGGCCAAAAAGAACAAGCGATTGGGGCTGCTCGGCATGCGCGAACGGGTCGAGATGGTCGGCGGCAGCTTTAGCGTCGAATCGGCGCCCGGCAAAGGCACCACCATCTGCGTGCAGATTCCGGTCACAAACGGCAGGGGGAATTAGTGCTTATGAAACGTATCACCGTCCTGCTGGCGGAAGATCACATGGTCGTCCGCGAGGGGTTTCGGAGACTGTTGGAGGCTGAAGACGATCTCGAAGTGATCGGCGAAGCGCAAACCGGCCGCCAAGCGGTGGCATTGACCAGGAAACTTCGTCCGGCGGTGGTCGTGATGGATATTGCCATGCCGCTGCTCAATGGATTGGAAGCCACCCGGCAAATCCGCAAAGCCGTTCCCAGTACCAAGGTTGTGATTCTCTCCGCCCACAGCGATGACGCGTACGTCGATCAGGCCATCGCCATCGGCGCGGTGGGTTTTCTGCTCAAACAAACGTCCTCCCACGATTTGTCCAAGGCGATTCGGGAAGTACAGAAGGGAAACACTTTTTTCAGCCCTTCCATTGCCAAGCGACTGCACGATCAGAGGATCCCTGCGAACGGCGTGGCGCTGCGGAAGAAGGTTGCCCGCCTGAGTTCGCGCGAGTTGGAGGTGCTCCAGTTGATCGCCGAAGGCAAGGCCAACAAACAGACCGCGGCGGAACTCGGCATCAGCGTCAAGACGGTCGAAAAACACCGGCAGAATCTCATGGCCAAGCTCAACATCCACGAGATCTCCGGCCTCACCCGTTACGCCATCGCTGCAGGAATCATCGAGAGCAGCGTCCAGCTGACCATCCGCTAGCCCCCCGACTGGTTTCATCCCATATGGGGTAAACACCCCATGGCGGCCCGTTTCCTTCCCGGGTAATGTTTTCATATCATGAGCGGAGTTTTACAACAGGAAGCGGCAGCCGGCGTGCAATCCCCGGCACCGACCGCAGGTTCGGACCAAGCCGGCACATTGGTCTGGCAGGAGATCGTCGCCAAGTACCAGCAGCCGTCCCAGTGGCGCAGCATTTGGCAAATCGCCGACACGCTCGTGCCCTACGCGGTCCTCTGGTACCTGATGTACCGCAGTCTGGCGGTGTCGTATTGGATTACCCTGCCGCTGGCGATTCTCGCGGGCGGGTTTCTGGTGCGAGTATTCATCATTCACCACGATTGCGGTCACGGCGCGTTTTTCAAATCCCGCCAAGCCAATGACGTCTGGGGATTCATCACCGGCGTGCTGACGTTTACCCCGTACTATCTCTGGCGCTGGGAACATGCGGTCCATCACGCCCATGCGGGCGATTTGGATCGGCGCGGCTTGGGCGCGGTGTGGACGTTGACGGTGCAGGAATACCTGGAATCCTCTCGCTGGAGACGGTTCGGGTATCGACTGGCCCGCAATCCGGTCATCCTCTTCCTGCTGGCGCCCCTGTTCTTGTTTTTGGTTCTGCATCGGCTTCCCAACGCCCAAGCCAGCCCGCGCGAGCGACACTCGGTTTACTGGACCAACCTCGGGATTCTCGGCATGGCCGTGGCTCTGTGTTCGGTCTTTGGCATCAAGGCGTATCTGGTGATACAGCTGATGGTGATCGCAGTGGCTGCTTCGGCGGGGGTGTGGCTGTTCTACGTGCAACATCAATTCGAAGGTGTCTACTGGCAACGCCATGGCGAATGGGATTACCTCGCCGCCGCCCTGCAGGGTAGCTCGTTCTACAAACTGCCCAAGATTCTCCAATGGTTCTCGGGCAGCATCGGGTTTCATCATATTCATCATCTCAGCCCGCGGATTCCCAACTACAATCTGGAGAAGTGCCACAAAGCGGAGCCGCTGTTCCAGACAGTGCCGCCTGTCACGCTCTTCTCCAGCTTCAAATCGCTCACCTTCCGTCTCTGGGATGAACAACGCCATAAATTGGTCGGCTACAGCCACCTCAGGACCCTTCGGCGGCAACAGCGGCCAGCCGCGCAATGTTGAAAGCGGTCCCTCTGTCTCATGTCCACTCATCGTAAAGCTGGCAAACGCTACTCCCGGTGGAAACGCTTTCGTCACCGCCTGGAGGCTGCGTTACTGACACCCGCACTCTGGGTCGTCCCCTTCTTCCCCTATCAGGCCGTTCGCCGCATCGGTCGCTGCGTCGGGTGGTTCGGTTTCTGGTTCCTGGGCGATCAACGGCGCGTCGCGCTGGCGAACCTGGACGTGGCATTCGGTGACACCAAAACGCGTCGGGAGAAAATGCAGATCGCCCGCGCCTCGTTTCAAAGCTTTGGTGCGGCCATGCTCGGACTCTTTTGGAGCGCCCGCCTGACCCCGGCCCTGACCAAGCAGATCGTGGAAGTCGACGACACCAGCCTCCAGATGATTCGCGACTGCATGGCCCGCGGCAAAGGCGTCATCTTCATCATGATGCATTATGGCGATTGGGAACTCCAGGGACCGGCCTTCGGTTTCCGAGAGATCCCCATGACGGCCATTGCCAAACGAATGCGCAACCCCGCGCTGGAACGGATCTTTGTCCAACTCCGCAGCCAGTGGGGACACCGCGTTGTCACCGGCCCCTACGCCATGCTCCGCGTCCTCAAAACGCTCAAGCGGGGCGGTTGCGCTGCGGTGTTGGTCGACCAGCATGTCGGATTGCGTTCCGGTGGCACTTGGTGCGATTTCTTTGGCCTGCCCGTGCTTACCAATTCGACGATCGGCCAACTGAAGCTGCTGTCCGGCGCCGCGATCGTCACCAGCATTGCCCGTCCACTGCCCGACGGGAGAATCCGCATCGACTGCCGCGAGTTCCCCCATCAACCCAGTGGCAACGATCAGGCGGACATCCAAACCATCAGCCAGCAGTGCCTCAACTTCTGCGAAACCGTCATTCGCGACCAACCGGAACATTGGCTCTGGAGTTACAAACGCTGGAAAGCCCGACCCCACTCCGAACTCGGTCGATTTCCTGCCTACTCGCGTCAGTACGGCGTGTAGCGTAGTGACTGCCAGATCGCTTAGGTTCCCGAAATCCCAGAGGGGTCAATCCCTGGCCCCCACAGCGGGTTCTCGTGCTTAAGGAGCGCGTCACCTTGAACTCCACACCAAAAAGGGGTATGAGAACAGAGCGTTGCGAGGGGCAGACCATGTATCCCGATCTTCCAGGCCGGGTGTCTGAATCGACGAATGCGACCACTTTCGTCGCCGAAACTGCGTCGATGGTGATCGTGAACAGTCTGAGCCATCTTCCCGGAGCCGGCCATGCCCGTTGAGTTCAAGGACTATTACGACGTTCTCGGCGTGCCCCGTACCGCGAGCGACGCGGAAATCAAGAAGGCGTTTCGCAAGCTCGCCCACAAATATCATCCCGATGTCGCCAAAGACAAACGCACCGCCGAAGAAAAGTTCAAGGAAATCAACGAGGCCAACGAAGTCCTCAGCGACCCGGAAAAACGGCGAAAGTACGATGAACTCGGGGCGAACTGGAACCATCCCGAACGACAGGCACCGCCGCCAACCGAAGGTTTCGGCGGAAGTCCCGAACAGGGTGCGGAATTCCATTTCGATGGCACCGGCTTCAGCGATTTCTTCGAGCAGTTCTTTGGCAGTCGCGGTCGCCCGTTCGGTGGCGGCTTCGGCCGAGCGGGGGGGAATGGCGGGGAAGGCGAACCATTCGCCCAACGCGGCCAGGATATCGAGGGCGACATCCTGGTGACGCTGGACGAAGCTCTGCATGGTTCGACCCGCATGATCCGGCTGCAACGAACCGATCCTCACACCGGACAATCCACCACGCAAACTCTGCGCGTGAAAATACCCTCTGGCGTCCGGGAAGGGCAGCTCATCCGTGTCGCGGGCAAAGGTCAGGAAGGCATCGGCGGGGGTGAGTCGGGTAACCTGTATCTGAGAGTAAAGTTTGCCCAGCACCCTGACTTCCGTGTGCGGGGCGCCGATCTCTATTACGATTTGGATCTCGCCCCGTGGGAAGCGGTCCTGGGTGCCACCGTCCACATACCAACTCTGGATGGAACGGTGTCCCTGAAGATTCCCGCGGGCACCACCGCTGAAAAGCAATTCCGTTTGCGCGGGAAGGGTCTGCCGACAACCGACGGAACTCGGGGCGACCTCTATGCCGTTGTGTCCGTCGATGTCCCACCGCGTCTTACGCCGGAACAAAAAGTCCTGTGGGAGCAGTTGGCGGCGAAATCAGCATTCAACCCGAGGAAAAACCCATGAGCAAACGATCTGATCGGGACATCCCCTCGCCTTTTGCTCTGGAGTTGTTCCAGCCAAACCCAAACGTCCTGTACAGCCTCGATGCCGCCGCTCATCTCGCGGGTGTCTCGCGCCGTTCCATTCTGATCTATTGTCGCGCTGGCCTCGTGCGACCGGTCGTTCAGCCGCCGTACGGAGCGATGGAATTCACGGAGGAAGCAATCCATACCCTGCGGCAAATCGAGCACTTGCGAACCGTTCACGACGTCGACCTGGCCATGCTCAAAACCATGTTCGATCTGCTCGATGAGGTGGAACGCCTGCGGGCCGAGTTGCGCTTTTTGCGTAACCACTGAGGAGGAGAAACCGTGAGCGGACAAACCCCCGTCAGTAACCCGACCCACAGTCCTCGGCCCGCGGAAATCGACGGGTTCAGTTCACTCGCCGAGCTTGCCCGGGACTTGCGCTGGTCATGGAACCATCGCGCCGACGAGGTGTGGAAGCAGCTCGACCCTGCGCTCTGGGAGTTGACTCGAAACCCGTGGGTCGTCCTCCAGACGGTCTCGCGGGAAAAACTCCGCCTCTTGTTGGCCAATCCCGCGTTTCGCCAGACGGTGGATGCTCTCGTACAGGCGGAAAGACACGCCGCCGAGTCACCCGCGTGGTTTCAGCAAACTCATCCGCAGGCGCCCCTGACTTGTGTCGCGTATTTCAGCATGGAATTCATGTTGGGTGAGGCTCTCCCAATTTACTCGGGGGGACTCGGCAATGTGGCCGGCGATCAACTCAAAGCCGCCAGCGATCTCGGCGTGCCGGTCGTCGGCGTCGGACTGCTGTACCAGCAAGGTTATTTCCGCCAGGTGATCGACAAGGACGGGGTGCAACAGGCCCTCTATCCGTATAACGATCCCGGGCAATTGCCGATCACCCCCGTGCGCCAACCAAACGGCGAGTGGTTGCGCTTGGAGATGGCCGCGCCCGGGTACTCGGTCTGGCTCCGCGTCTGGCAGGCGCGAATCGGGCGGGTGAAATTGTTCCTGCTGGACAGTAATGACCCGGCGAATCCCCCCGCCCACCGCGGGATCACCAGCGAGTTGTATGGCGGCGGGCCGGAGTTGCGGCTCAACCAGGAGTTGATGCTCGGAATCGGTGGCTGGCGGCTGCTCGGCGCGCTCGGCATCCGTCCGGAAGTTTGCCACCTCAACGAAGGGCACGCGGCGTTCGCTGTTTTGGAACGCGCCCGGACTTTCATGCAGGAAACCAACCAGCCCTTCGCTGTCGCGCTGGCCGTCACGCGGGCGGGCAACCTCTTCACCACTCACACGGCCGTGGCGGCGGGGTTTGATCGGTTCTCTCCGGGACTCATGGAGCAATACCTCACCCGGTACGCGCAGGAGAAGCTCGGCATTTCCCTTCACGAGTTGCTGGCTCTGGGACGCCAGAACCCCGATGACGCGGCGGAGCCGTTTAACATGGCGTATCTGGCACTGCGCGGCAGCGGGGCCGTCAATGGCGTGAGCCGTTTGCATGGGCAGGTGAGCCGACACTTGTTTGCGCCCCTCTTCTCCCGCTGGCCAGTGGACGAAGTGCCTGTCAGATATGTGACCAACGGCGTTCACGTGCCAACCTGGGACTCGGCGGCGGCGGATGACCTCTGGACGGAAGCGTGTGGCAAAGACCGCTGGTTGGGGCCGACGGAGCCCCTGGCGCAAGACATTCGCCGCATTCCCGACGCGCGACTGTGGGAACTGCGCACGGCCAGCCGCCAGTCACTGATTGATTACATTCACACCCGATTGCCGCAGCAACTGGCCGCTTCCGGGCGCCCGGCCCGGGTGGTGGAGGAGGCGAAGCATTTGTTCGATCCGAACGTGTTGACGCTGGGCTTTGCGCGCCGGTTCGCCACCTACAAACGCCCGAACCTGCTGCTCCACGACCCGTCGCGGCTGCTGCGCCTGTTGACCAACCCGCAACGGCCCGTGCAACTCATCATCGCCGGGAAAGCGCATCCGGCCGACCAGCCGGGTCAGGCATTGATCCAGGAATGGATTCGCTTCGAGCGGCGACCTGAGGTGCGCCCGCACGTGATCTTCCTCAGCGATTACGACATGCTCCTCGCCGAGCGTTTGGTGCAAGGCGTGGACGTCTGGATCAACACGCCGCGGCGGCCGTGGGAGGCTAGTGGAACAAGCGGCATGAAGGTGCTCGTCAACGGAGGCATCAATCTTTCGGAGTTGGACGGCTGGTGGGCGGAAGCCTACACCCCCCAGGTGGGGTGGGCATTGGGTGATGGCCGGGAGCATGGCGACGATCCCGCCTGGGATGCCGCCGAGGCTGTGGCGTTGTACGACCGACTCGAAAACGAGGTCATCCCCGAGTTCTATTCCCGCGATAAGGATGGCTTGCCGACCGCGTGGGTTGCGCGAATGCGGGAGAGCATGGCGCGGTTGACGCCCCAATTCTCCGCCAGCCGCACCGTGCGCGAATATACCGAGCAGCACTACTTCCCGGCGGCGGCACACTATCTGGAGCGCGCCGCCGACAAGGGCGCAGCGGGTGCGCGAGTGGTGAAATGGCAGCGCATTCTTGATGAGAAATGGGCCGCGCTGCGCTTCGGTGAAGTGAAGGTGAAAACGACAGGCAGTCAGCGCGTCTTTGACGTGCAGGTTTATCTCGATGACCTCGACCCGGAGTCCGTGCGAGTCGAGCTTTATGCCGATGGAGCCAACGGCGACGGCCCGGTGCGGCAGGAGATGACACGCGTCCGTCCGTTGGTGGGCGCGGCGCATGGCTACCTCTACAGCGCGACAGTGCCCGCGCTCCGCCCGGCTGCCGATTACACGCCGCGAGTGGTACCCCGCTGCCCCGGCGTGGCGGTTCCTCTGGAAGCCGCGCACATCCTGTGGCGAGGCTGATTCCCACGGAAGGCGAAATGATGACCACAGCCCAAACCAGTGTCCTGACGATCAACGGTGGCTCGTCGAGCATCAAGTTCGTGCTGTATCAGACCGGCCAATCGCTGGAGCGAACGCTGTCGGGAAAAATTGACCGCATCGGCCTGAGCGGCACCAACCTGACTTTCAAGGACCCGACCGCGAATCAGCAGTCCACCCGCAACATCGCCGCTTCCGATCACAAGTCAGCCGCGATGGTCCTGATCGATTGGCTCGAAAAACAGAATGGTTTCGCCTCGGTCCAAGCCGTGGGACACCGCGTGGTCCACGGCATGAAACATACCGAGCCCGAGGTGGTCACCCAGGAATTGCTGGACGAACTGCATCGCCTCCGGCCGTACGACCCGGATCATCTGCCCCGCGAGATTGAACTGATCGAGGCGTTCCGCCAGCGGCATCCGAAACTGCCCCAGGTCGCCTGTTTCGACACCGCCTTTCACCGCACCATGCCGCGGGTCGCCAAATGGCTGCCGATTCCGCGGCGCTACGACGCCAAAGGAATTCAGCGCTACGGTTTCCACGGGTTGTCCTATGCCTACCTGATGGAAGAACTCGCGCGTCTCGGCGACCCGGCGGCAACGAAGGGCCGCGTGATCCTCGCACATCTCGGCAACGGCGCCAGCCTGGCTGCCGTGCGCGACGGCAAAAGCGTCGACACCAGCATGGGCTTCACCCCGACCGCGGGATTGGTGATGAGCACCCGCTCGGGTGATCTGGACCCCGGCCTGGCGCCGTATCTGTTGCGCACCGAGCAGATGACGACAAAACAGTTTTACGAAATGGTGAACCACAAGTCCGGGCTGCTCGGCGTTTCGGAGATCAGCCCCGACATGCGGGACCTGCTCGCGCAGGAAACCGCTGACGTGCGAGCGGCGGAAGCCGTGGCGCTGTTCTGCTATCAGGCAAAAAAGTGGATCGGCTCGTTCGCCGCTGCGCTCGGTGGACTGGACACGCTCGTCTTCGCAGGAGGCATCGGCGAGAATGCATCACCCGTTCGCGCGCGCATTTGCGAGGGCCTCGGCTTCCTCGGCATAGAACTGAATGAACCGCGCAATGCGGCCAATGCCGACGTGATCTCCACGGACACCAGCCCGGCTACGGTCCGCGTCATTCGCACGGATGAAGAACTGATGATTGCGCGCTCCGTGTGCCGCGTTCTCGGGCTCACCGCGGCGAACAAGAAGGGTTGAATGATGAAAGCAAAAACGAAGTCGAAAACACTCACCCCGGAACTGCTCCAGAAGATGGACGCGTACTGGCGCGCCGCAAATTATCTATCGGTCGGACAAATCTATCTTTGGGACAACCCGTTACTAAAGCAGCCGCTGACGCTTGCGCACGTGAAGCACATGCTGCTGGGGCATTGGGGCACGACACCGGGTCAGAACTTCATCTATGTCCACCTGAACCGGATCATCAAGAAGTATGACCTCGACATGATTTACGTTTCCGGCCCCGGCCACGGCGGCCCGGCCGTCGTGGGCAACACGTATCTCGAAGGCACATACAGCGAAATCTATCCCAACATCAGCCAGGATGAGGCCGGTCTCAAGAAGCTCTTCACGCAGTTCTCGTTTCCGGGCGGGATTCCCAGCCATGCTTCGCCGGAGTGCCCGGGGTCGATCCACGAGGGCGGCGAACTGGGGTATTCGCTCAGCCATTCGTTCGGGGCGGTGTTCGACAATCCCGATCTCGTCGTGGCCTGCGTCGTTGGCGATGGCGAAGCGGAAACGGGCCCGCTGGCCACGGCATGGCATTCCAACAAATTTCTCGATCCGATCACCGATGGCGTAGTCCTCCCGATTCTGCATCTCAACGGCTACAAGATCTCCAACCCGACCATCCTCGCCCGCGTCACCCGCGAGGAATTGGAACAGTTGCTCCAGGGCTACGGCTGGACGCCCCATTTCGTCGAGGGTCACGAGCCCGCGCGGATGCACGAAGCCATGGCCGCGACGCTCGATACGGTGGTGGAGCAGATCAAGCAAATCCAGCAAGACGCCCGCGTCCACGGCAATCTCACGCGTCCACGCTGGCCCATGATCGTGCTAAATTCACCCAAGGGTTGGACGGGACCGAAGATAATCGATGGCTTGCCGATTGAAGGCACCTTCCGTTCGCACCAAGTGCCGCTCTCCGACCCGGCTACTCATCCCGAACACCTCAAACTGTTGGAAGACTGGCTGAAGAGCTACCGGCCCGAGGAACTCTTCGACGAACAGGGCCGCCTGAAACCAGAACTCGCCGAACTCGCGCCCACGGGCGACCGACGCATGGGCGCGAACCCACATGCCAACGGCGGCATTCTGCTCCGCGATCTGCGGATGCCCGATTTCCGTGATTACGCGGTCAACGTGCCCGCGCCGGGTGCTCCCGGCATCGGTGACACGCATGTGCTGGGGCGCTTTCTGCGCGACGTGGCCAAGCTCAACGCCGAGCCGAAGAACTTCCGTGTCTTCGGTCCTGACGAGACTCTCTCCAACGGCTTGGAAGCCGTTTTTGAAGTGACCAAACGCCAATGGGACGCGGCAACCGTGCCGAACGACGAATTTCTCGCCCCCACCGGGCGCGTGATGGAAATGCTCAGCGAGCATCAATGCGAGGGTTGGCTGGAGGGCTACCTGCTCACCGGGCGGCACGGACTATTCAACTGCTACGAGGCGTTCATCCATATCGTCGATTCGATGTTCAACCAGCACGCCAAGTGGCTGAAAGTCACGTCGCAGCTGCCGTGGCGGCGCAAGATCGCGTCGTTGAATTACCTGCTGGCCTCGCACGTCTGGCGCCAGGATCACAACGGTTTCACCCATCAGGACCCCGGGTTCATCGATCACGTGGTGAACAAGAAAGCCGAGGTCGTGCGCGTGTACCTGCCCCCCGACGCGAACTGCCTGCTGTCGGTGATGGATCACTGCCTGCGCAGCCGGCATTATGTCAACGTCGTCGTCGCGGGCAAACACCCGGCTCCGCAATGGCTGACGATGGACGCCGCCGTCAAGCACTGCACCGAGGGCATTGGCATCTGGCAATGGGCCAGCAACGACCAAGGCGCCGAGCCAGACGTGGTCATGGCCTGCTGCGGCGATGTGCCCACGCTGGAGACGCTTGCCGCCGTCTCCATTTTACGCGAGCATCTGCCCGACTTGAAAATCCGGGTGGTCAACGTCGTTGACCTGATGAAGTTGGAGCCGCAAACCGAGCACCCGCACGGGTTGAGCGATGTGGATTTCGATGAACTCTTCACCAAGGACAAGCCGGTGATCTTCGCCTTCCATGCCTACCCGTGGTTGATCCACCGGCTGACCTATCGTCGCACCAACCACGACAACATCCACGTCCGCGGCTACAAGGAAGAGGGCACCATCACCACGCCCTTCGACATGACGGTAATGAACGATCTGGATCGCTTCCACCTCGTCATGGACACCATCGACCGCGTGCCGCAGACCGGCGAGAAGGGCATCTATCTGAAGCAGCAACTCAAGGACAAGCTGATCGAGCACAAGCAATACATCGACAAATACGGCCAGGACATGCCCGAAATCCGCGACTGGAAATGGGGCGTAAGCGGTTAGGATTTGCCAATGAGATCGGCGTTGTCGAGTGCCTCAACCCGCCGGCGAAGTTTGCCAAGCGCCAGCTCCTGAATCTGGCGGATGCGTTCGCGGGTCACCTTGAATTTCTTCCCCACGTCATCCAACGTTCGTGGTTCCTTGCCGTCCAATCCGAAACGCATGGTCAGGATTTCCGCCTCGCGCGGCGTCAGGTGCCGGATATGCTCGCGGATTTCCTGCCGCATCGTTTTGACGCGAAGCAGTTCATACGGAGTCATCGCCCCCTCGTCCTCGACAATGTCGCTGAATCGATTGTCGTCCTCATCCCCGATCGGAGCGTCCAAGCTGACGGGGCTCACACCGCACGCGCGAAGTTGGGCCACCTTGGCCGGCGCGATGCCCAGCCGTTTGGCCAACTCGGCATCCGTTGGCTCGCGGCCCAGCGTCTCGGTGAGTTCGACACTCGCGCGATGCAATTTGTGGACTTTGTCCACGACGTGAACAGGCAGCCGGATCGTCTTGGACTGGTTCGACAGGGCGCGGCGGATGGACTGCTTGATCCACAACGCCGCATACGTGGAAAGCTTGGCGCCCTTCCTGGGATTGAATCGCTCGACGGCCTTCATCAGGCCGATGTTGCCTTCGTTGATCACATCGAGCAACGGCATTCCGAAATTGGCGTAGTCATAGGAGATCTTTACGACGAGGCGCAGATTGGCTTTGATCATCTGTTCGCGCGCCTGCTTGTCGCCGCGCCGGACTCGCGTAGCCAGTTTACGCTCCTCCGCGCGCGTCAATAGCGGCGTCCGCCCAATCTCCCGCATGTAGAGCTGGATGGTATCGCTGCTTTCGTTGTATCGATCCGTAACCATAAATGTTCTTTCAGGGCCTGAACCGGGCCCATGTCGATGAGGCGAACGGTAACCGCGACCCTGTACGCACTTTAGATGCGACCGGGCCGGATTCGATTCAAAAAGGTCATCCTGCCCTGCCCAGCCGTTTTTGACACCTGTCCGCGCCTCGCGTTCAATGAGGGAGCGAGACCGTTACCGTTTCCCCATTGGCGGTCCGGCTGATTTCGATGGTTCGGCCGTCCGAAGCGGCGAACGCCAACCCGTCGGAACTGACCCAACGCCAGATGCCGTTTCTCCGCCACTGGATGCTGCCTTGCTCCGACAACTCCCGGTCACCATTGAGGAACGCTTGCACTTCCCGTTCGCTGAGCGGTTTCACCTGTTCGGTTTTTGGCTTCATGGGCGTCGATTCATCGTCGTCTTTCGTCTCTCCAAGCGCGCCAGTTCCTCCTCGGCTTTCTCCGCCGCTTCCATATCCAGCAGGAACCGCGAGCGGGCCGCCCTTAAACTGAAGGTGTCCCCTCCCAGGGTGCAGACTCGATAATTGCCGTTCCGGTCCCCCTTCAAGACGGCGTAACTCCAGCCATCGTCCGGCTTCCCAGCGATCGTGCCGATGACGTTTCCCACCGTATTGGTGAACCATTCGACCTGTTCCACCCGGAGCCTTTCCAAAATCAACGACGGTGGCTGAAGCGCGTCGAATCGTTCCCGGCTGATGCTTTCAAATGGCATGGATGCCTTTCCCGGCAGCGACAGTTGAGGTTGGGTCGTGCCGTCTGGCCGCGTCGTGTCGCGGTGGAATCTGGTCGGAGGGTGACAGCTCGCCGAGACCCAATCCCACTGTAAGCCTCATCCCGGGAATAGCGAGTTGTTTCGCAAAGCATATGGGGTAATCGTTCACCTGACGCCCCTTCATTCCGAGTTGCGTGGGAAAATGGAATGTTCGGCGTTTTCCGCCTCGGTCATTGCTCGTCGAAAGTCAACCCGGGCGGCCTCCAGGCTGTACAGGTTCGCTCCCAAATCGCGGACTTGGAAGTCACCCGTCCAATCCCGCCTCAGAACGGCGTAGTTCCAGCCCCGTTGGCCCTGACTGAAGGCGATCGTGCCAATCGTATTCTCCACGGCGTCACTGAACCATTCGACCTCCCGGCCCATGGCCAACTCCAGAATGGTATGAAACCGCAGGAACCGTTCAAATTCCAGTCGGCAGATGTTTTTGATCTTCACAATTCCTCGCGCCGCAATCTCGGCCCATGGCCGGGTGTTCCACTTTGGATCAATGCCCCGGGTGGGATGCCTGCAATCCCGCAGGCGTGATCCACACATACCCGAAGCGGTCCTTTCGATCCCCATCGGTCAAACCCACGAGGAGCTTCGCGCATAACGTTTGGACAGGGCCGCTTCGCCGGATTCTGTCATATTCGTCACGACGAAGCGTCATCAGTTCGTCGAGCGGTATCCCTGTTTCTTTGACCAACGCAGTCTCATGCATTCCCGGGGGTAGCGAATCAGACCCCTGAATCTTCAGATTCCTGCGAGGATGCCCTGCCACAACCTGAAGAATGCGCAGTTCCTTGGGTGAGAGAGTGTTTGTCATTTTCGCTCTAAGATCTCCCCCGCCATGCCAAAGGTGGTCCGACCCATTTCGACTGTGCCCCATTGAGGTTGTACGTGTTCCCGCCTACCCGGAGAGTTGAAATCCAAACAGACGGCGAACGAACCACACGACCAGCCAGACCAGGCCCAGGCACAACAGGACTTTAAAAACCGCCATGCCCACCGGCAGAGCCCACGCCGTAATACTTCTGCTGTTAAAAGTGTGTTGCCTCACGAGAAACTGGGTCGCAGCCCAGGAAAGGTAGCCGATAAACAACGCCGAAATGACAAGAATACCCCAGACATTCATTCGGGACAGGAGCATCGCCGTGAACGAACCGGCAAACACCCCCAAGATCGCCAGATCTCTCTTGCTGGTAACACTGCCTATGTTCGTAAGCGCCATGTGTAGCTCCTCAAGACTTCAGCTTGCGCCCCATCCGGCCAGCCAAATTCGAGTGAACGCCCATCTCTTTGATGCTGGATCAATGTAAGCCTGTCCGGCAACAACCACCATGGGGTAAACACCCTATGCCGTAATACGGAGGAATAGGTTGCTATTCTACCGATTGGGAGTACGCTGTGGCATTAAGTGGGCCACGGCAGCGTTGCCGTGTTCGTTCCTCGACTCTCCAGTTATCTGTCGACGTTCCGTTGCCACTAAACTCAGCCCAGAAAGTTGCCATTATGTATCGACAAAGAATCGGTCTCCGAGCGGAATACCGCGATCAAGAAGGCGAGCGGGTGAAAGCCTCGCCCAGTCTGGCGGACAAATTCCAGAAGTTGAAGTCTCTCAACGTGAATGTGGGATATTACAGTCCCAAAGGAGTTGCCCAGAACGGTCAACTCAAATACTCCGTCAATCTCGAGCATGCCAAGTCCGTGTTCCGTTTCCGGTGTCCCAACGAGGAGTGCATCCGCGGCGATTTTGATCTGACCAAGGAACTCGCCACAGCCGTCGCCCAAAAACGCACGACCGTCAGCGGCGAGCTGTCCTGCCAGGGCTGGCAAAACAAGACCACGATCGACACGGTCCATTGCCACAACATCCTGCGCTACGAGTTGAAGCTCGCCTACTGAATCGCGCGCCTCCCCGCGATTGAGGCCGGTTCATGATAACCGATCTTTGGGATAAACATGGTCATGCGGTCGCCTACGTCGATGAAGATAAGGTGTCCATCTACATGCGGGACGGGACGCCGGTGGCCTGGCTGAGTGACAGTGGGGTCTACACGTACGGCGGTAAGTTTCTCGGGTGGCTCTACGAGGGATGGATCTTTGGACGTGACGGGAAATGTGTGCTGTTTACGGAACGTGCGCAGCCGGGGCCTGTGAAGCCCTTCCGTCAGGCGGCGGAGGATCGTGGCGATCAAGTAGTGCGCCCCTCGCGTGGGTCATGTGACTCGGCGGGCCGGCGGCCCGGACGTTCCCACATGTGGGCGTTAACAGACGCCCTGTCGTTCTTCCGCCAATAGAGTCAATTATTGGACCGCGGCGACTGCCTCGGTGATCATCAGACCAAATCCGAGGTGTGTGCAGAAGCTTGCGACCGATCCGAACTCCCGATTGACGGCCTGACGCAATTGTCCCCGTGTCGTGCCGATAGCGGCCACCAGTGTGGGAATTGTGTAGCTTCCGTCGGCCGTAAGCTTTCCTGATTTGATGGCACGTTGGATGCGCCCTGCCATCTCTGCGGCTTGCTTGTTCATAGATTCATCTCCACTGCGTTGACGATGGGTCGATTGGGAACAACAGAAAGCAAAGCCAGCTGCCCTGCAACTTCGACTCTCCACAGCACCGTAAGCCCAATCGCAGGAATAGCAAGTGATTGTATCAAGCGACGCAGCTTTTGTGGCCGACGCCCGTCCGTTCCCCAAGCACCGCCCGCGTCAGATGTGCAGGATGACCTGTTCCTTCGGGAAGCGGACCTTTTGAAGAGTGGCGTTTTTGTCCCCCGCAGCCCGATAGCCGGCGGTCACGACGACAATGGCGCTCAATCCCAGCTTGTCCAAACCGAGGATTTCGTCGTACTTCTTGGGCTCGATGCCTTCCATCGGGCACGCATCGATGCCCAACAACGCCGCGCTGGTGAGGAAATTGCCCACGGCGATATATACCTGCCGCTCGGCCCAGCCATTTCGCGCGGCACTGTCCAATCCCTTGACGAGACTGCCGACCATCATGTCGCGGTATCCCGCGAGCGATTCGACAGACACCTTCCGCACTTCCGCGGTCCGTTTGAGAAACGAGTCGATCTCGGCTTCACCGAGGTCCTTCTTGATCGCGAACACGACCAGATGCGAGCAATCCGCCGGCTGGCGCTGCCCCCACGAGACGGGAACCAGCTTTTCTTTCACCGCTGGATCGGTGATCACGATGAATTTCCAAGGTTGCAGCCCAAAGGACGAAGGCGTGAGCACAAGCGCCTCTTCCAGCGCCGCCCAGTCTTCAGCGCTGATCTTGCGCTGCGGGTCGAATCGTTTCGTGGCGTACCGCCAGCGGAGTTGATTCACGAGTTGTTCGCGATGGATGGTGTTCACTATTGTCCGTCCCTTGATCTCATTCGTTGATTTCGCACCCTTCACCGTTGCTTCCCGAGCACATCGCTACGGAGCGATGCGACGCCGGCGGCGTGTTCCAATTCTGATTCCGCAATCTCCTCTTCCGTTCCAACTCTTTTGGCACTCGCCGCGTGATTGCGCGCCACGAGCATGTAGATGGCCGGGACGACAAACAACGTGAACAATGTGCCGACGCCCATGCCCGTCACCAGGACGGTACCGATGCTGTTACGGGACCCGGCGCCCGGCCCGCGGGCCAACACCAGCGGGAAATGGCCGGCAATGGTCGCCACGGACGTCATCAAGATCGGGCGCAGCCGCGTTCCCGCCGCCTCGATGACCGCGTGGAGTTTGGCGGCGCCTGATGCCTGCAGTTTGTTGGCAAATTCGACAATCAGGATTCCGTTCTTGGAGACCAATCCGACCAACGTGATCAACCCGATCTGGCTGTAGATGTTGAGCGTTGTGAATCCGAGAAAGGCGAAGAGTAACGATCCCGAGAGCGCCAGCGGCACCGACCCAAGCAAAATGATAAATGGATCGCGGAAACTCTCAAACTGTGCTGCCAAAACCAGGAAGATGAGGATGAAGGACAAAATCAGTGTCGAATTCAGATTGTTCCCTTCCACCCGCAACTGTCGCGCTTCCCCGGCATAATCGACCGTGTACCCCTTCGGGAGAATCCTCGCCGCTTCCTGTTCGAGCACCTTCAACGCCTGGTCGAGCGTCACGCCGGGAGACGTCGCCGCCTGGACTTTGACGGAGTTCAACTGCTGAAACCGATAAATCGCCCGTGGTTCCGTCGTGTTCTTCAACGTCGCAAACGTCGAAAGTTGCACCAGTTTCCCGTTCGGGCCGCTGACGTAGAAATCCTTCAACTGGTCGGCATTCAACCGCTGCACGCGCGTGACCTGGGGAATGACCTTGTAGCTGCGCCCCTCGATACTGAAGCGATTCACGTAATCGCCTCCCAACATCGTGCCCAGATCGAGGCCGACCTGTTGCAGGTTCAGCCCCAGCGATGCCACCTTGTCACGATCAAATACAACCTCCGTCTGAGGTTGGTCGAATTTCAGGTCCGTGTCGGCAAACATGAAGATGCCGCTCTGGAATGCCTTTGCCACCAGTTGATTCGCGAATTCGAGAAGCTCCTGCGGCTCCGCGGTGGAAACGATGACAAATTCCACCGGGAAGTTCCCGCTGCCGGGCAGCGGCGCTGGCGTCGTGGGGATGATGCGGACCCCGGGAATGCTGCTGAGTTTTCCCGACACGTCGGCGAGGATTTGTTCCGTGGAACGTTTCCGCTGGCTCCACGGTTTCGTCACCATGCCGGAAAAACCTCCCGAGGGATCGGTAATCTGGAATGTATGCTCCGTCTCCGGCATCGACTCGAACACGTCGTTCACTTTTTCGGTGAACCGCGTGGTCTGGTCGATGGTGGCGTTGGGTGCGGCCTGGACAATGCCGAAGACCACGCCCTGATCCTCTTTCGGCGCCAACTCGTGTTGCGAAAACAACAGGAACGGCACCATCAGGAGGATGACAATGACCGCCAGAGTGATCGTGACCGGCCGCCATTGGAGCGTGTTCGTGAGTATCTGGACATATTTCTTCCGCAGAATGTCAAAATGCCGGTTGATCATTCCCGCAAAACCGTGGTGTGTCGTGCCGGCGCGCAGCAGTTTCGACGACATCATCGGCGACAAGGTAATGGCGACGACCCCGGATACAATCACCGCCCCCGCGAGTGTGAGCGCGAACTCGCGGAACAACGCTCCGGTCAGGCCGCCCTGAAACCCAATCGGCGCATACACCGCCGCCAACGTGATCGTCATCGCGATGATCGGGCTGAACAATTCCCTCGCGCCCTTGATGGCGGCGTCGTACGGCGTCAGCCCCTCGTGCAAATGACGTTCGACGTTTTCGACGACCACGATCGCGTCGTCCACGACCAGCCCCACCGAAAGCACAATCGCCAGCAGCGTCAGAAGGTTCAGGGTGAATCCAAACACCAGCATCAAGAACGCCGCGCCGATGAGCGAGATCGGAATGGCCACAACCGGAATCACCACGGAGCGGAACGAACCGAGGAACAAAAAGATGACGATGATCACGATGATCAGCGTTTCGATCAGGGTGTGGGTCACCTCGTGCAGCGCGTCGTTGATGTACTCGGTCGAGTCGTACGGAACACCGACATTCATACCCGCCGGCAACTGCCGTTTGATCTCGGGAAGTTCGGCCCGTACCGCCTTGATCACGTCCAGGGAATTGGCAGTCGGCAACACCCAGATGCCCATGAACGTGGCCTTCTCGCCGGAAAACCGCACGTCTTCATCATAAGTCTCCGCGCCCAGCTCGACGTCGGCGACGTCCTTCAATCGAACAATGGTGCCGTCTTTCTGGCGGACCACGAGATTGCGAAACTCCTCCGCCGTGCGCAGATCAGTGTTGGCGGTCAGGTTTACGGAAATCATCGATCCCTTCGTCGCCCCAACCGCGGACAAGTAATTGTTGGCCGCCAGCGCCTGGCGCACTTCGGACGGAGAGATGTTCAACGCAGCCAATCGATCCGCCTTCAGCCAGACGCGCATCGCGAACGTGCGGGCGCCAAGGATGTCCGCCCGCTGGACGCCGCTGACCGCGGTCAACTTCGGCTGGACAACCCGTGTCAGATAATCAGTGATTTGATTCTGGTCGAGGTCCTTGGAATAAAAACTCAGGTAGGCGGCGGCGAACTGGTTATCGCTGGTCTCGAGCTCGATGACGGGCGCTTCGGCTTCGGGCGGCAGATCGTTGCGCACCTGGGCGACTTTTGCCTGAATCTGTGTGAGCGCTGCGTTGTTGTCGTAGTTGATCTTCAAATGCACCGTGATGGTGCTCAGTCCCTGCGCGCTTTCGGATTCGATGTAGTCGATGCCGTCCGCGCTGGCGATGACGCGCTCCAGCGGCGTGGTGATGAATCCGCGCACAAGGTCCGCGTTCGCTCCCACATAGGTCGTCTTGATGGTGACGATGGCGATGTCGCTGCGCGGGTACTGCCGCACGTTGAGGCTGCGAATCGCCTGCAGACCCGCCAACAAAATGATCAGGTTGATCACGGTCGCCACGACCGGCCGGCGGATGAACAAATCGGTGAATTTCATGCCTTTTCTTCGCCGTCGATCATCCTACATGTTCGGCGGATTCGGGTTGGCTTCGTTACCCGGCTGGACGCTGTTGTTGACCAGCACCGCCGCGCCGCCGCGCAGTTTGAACACGCCCGAACTGACGACCTCGTCACCTTCCTTGACGCCTGAGATGACCGTGACCTGATCGCCACGGCTTGCGCCAAGCTTCACAAACTGTTGCTGTACTTCCTTGCCCGCCGAACCGGCGGCCCCTTGTTTGCTTTTGACGATGAAGACCGAGTCCCCGTAGGGCGCATAGCTGATGGATGACGTGGGAATGAAAATGGCTTCCTTTTCCGGCAGGAGAACGTCAACGTTGACAAACATGCCGGGGCGCAACCGGTTATCCGGATTCTTGACTGTCGCTTGAATTGTAATGTTGCGCGTGGATTCGTCGAGGCGCGACTCGATCGCCGTGATCTCATCTTCGAACTGCTCGCCTGTGATTCCTGCCGCCTTGATCCGGATCTGTTTCCCCACAGCAATCTGCTCGAGGTCCTGCTGGGGGATGGCAAACTCGACGTAAATCGGGTCGACCGATTGGACGGTCACGATCGGCGCGCCGACGTTCAAATACTGGCCAAGGTCCACTTGACGAATTCCCGCCAACCCATCGAACGGCGCGGTGATGGTCTTCCGAGCAATCAGCGCCCTCGCATCGTCCACTGCAGCGGCTGCTTGTCGGAATTCACTCTCGGCACCGTCATAGTCTGATCGTGATACTGCCCCATCGGCTACAAGACTGCGCTGACGTTCGAGATTGCTCTTCGCCAGATCGCGGCGGGCTTCCGCCGAACGCAGTTGCGCCTCCTCCTGCTGGCTGTCCAACTTCACCAGAAGATCCCCCTTCTTTACCGCCGTGCCGGACTGGAAAGAAATCTGTGAGATGATGCCGGCCAAATCCGTGCTGACCGTGACGCCATTGACGGCTCGCAATGACCCCACGGCGCTCAGTGCCGGCTGCCACCGTTCCCGCGTCGCCACGGTCGTCGTCACCGCTGTTGGCGGTGGGGCGAACTTGGCGAACTGCGCCATCCCCGCCCGGATTTGCATTACCTTCCAAGTGCCAATCCCCGCGATGAAGAGAAAGGCAATCGCCAGCATGATCAGCATTCGTTTCATCATGGATCCGGAAGCCGGCTTTTGTTCCGATTGGCTTTTCAGGGAAGTGGTAACGTGCGCGTGGTATGGTGTGGACGACACGGTCGGATTCTGACTGGATTGTGGAGATCCTTTTTCAGTTGCGGGCGTGTTCACGGCTTTCCTTCCTAATTGGTATGCAAAACACCTGAGTTCGATTCCACGACAACGGATTCGGTTTCTTTCACCCCGAGCAATTCGCGGGTCCCACGTTCCGCTTCCTGCAAAACCTCGAGATCATTCTGAATCCGAGCCTGGGTCAGTAATCCCTCGTAGTAGGCAAACAAAGTACGTGACTTGGCCGCCGCATCCGGCGCGTCAATCAACCCCGCCGCGTGGGCGTCGCGGATGGCTGATTCAAAATACTTCCGTTTGCTCTCCAGAATCTCCTGGATCTTCCGCGGCAACCCATCTTCCCGCGTGCTGATTTCCGAGCCCAACGAGAATTGCGGGCACCCCAGCACGTGACCGTACCTGGCCTTGATCTCAGCCTGGAACCGATAGCTATATTCACAATACTTCCGCAGTCGTTCCAGCGGCGGAACTGTTGCGGAAAAAAGTGCATCGAGTTCGGGCCGAATGCGGTTCCATCCCACATCAATGGCCGCCAACGCGAGGTCCGCCTTTGAATCAAAAAAGTAGTAGAAACTGCCCTTCTTGACACCCGCTTTGTCACAGATATGGTCGATCGTCGTACCGCCGTAGGAGCCGGTCCAAATCAGCTCCAACACAGCCTCCATCAATCTCTCTTTGGCATCACTGACACGTCCCATGATTCTCACCTTCCGCCTTTGGCCATCTACTCGCGACCTTCAAAACTTTAGGAGATAATACCCAAGTTTACTAAGTAGTCAACTATTTTGTTTTCTACAGTCGCTATACTATGTATTATTCTTATCATAAACAGGTTACGCTGCTTACCCAAGCACTGGACATTTGGCTGATGGCAGCCCCATGACGGAACCATTCTTCAAATTGGCTCATGATTCATTGACCGCAGAGCGTCGTCGGGGTTTCTGGCTCAGGGCTGATCCCCAACCCTCTGGCATAGCAGTTGCGCCTCATTTTGGAGCGGATCGGCACACAACGTCCCGCGAGTTGATGGCATAACACAATCTGCTATCATGACGACAACTATGGATCGAATAGCGGACCGCGAAACTTTGCCCATTGAAATCGCGCTATTGGTGTCCTTGCTCTTGCACGCGATGGCCTATTGCACAGCGCAATACGGCGCGCCCCTGCTGAAGTTGCCGTGGTTGGCTTCCTTGACGAAATTGGTGCATGTGACCTATATGCAGCCGAGCGCGGTGCATCCGCACGTGCAGACCATCACCTTCGTGGAATTGAATGAGCCGCGCGCTCAAAACCAACCTGACAAAGGCAAGCAATCTCAGCAGTTCATGGAAACCGACGCCTCGCAGGTCACAGGCGAAAAACCGAAAACCGCCCAGTACTATTCCGATAAGTCGACCGTGGCCGCCAATCCAAATAATGCCAGCGGCAAAGTGGGGGACACTCCGTATCTGGACGGCAAAGAGACGAAGTACAAAGACAAGCAGCCAATGAGCACCCTGGACGTACCTACGCAATCGGGAGTTTCGGCCCCGCTCGTTGTACAAGCGGGCGCGCCGGGAGCCCCGGGCCGGGTCACACAGCCGTCTCCCCCCACCGCTTCCAAGCCGGCTCCCACGCCGCCACAGGAAAAACCATCCGTCACGCCCCAGCCACAACCGCAATCTCCAGCCCAACCCCAGGAGATTCCGGCGGTCGGGTTGAAAATCGTGGAAGAACAGAAGCTGGCGATGGCACCAAAGCCGACCGCGACGCCCAATGCTGCGACCAGTTCGGCCGTCCCCACGCCGCCTGCGGTTGCTGAGGCGGGAGGGGGCGCTCCTGCGCTTGCCAGCGAGCCGGGCGTGGCAGGCCGCGAAATTGTGGCGCGGAAAGCGCATCTTGTCGCCGCCGGCGTCTCGCGCGCGGGCGTGACCGCATTCAATGTGGAGGCGAGTCCATTCGGTGCGTATGACAAGAAAGTCATTAAAGCCGTCCAAAGCCGCTGGTACAATCTCATCGATCGCTACGGGATTTATGAGAGCACGGCAACCGTCACGGTCTACTTCGAGCTGTTTGATGACGGCCAAGTGAGGAATGTGAAAACCATTGAGGGCACCGAGAACAGCATTTTGTCGTTGTTTTGCGAGAAAGCCATCATAGAATCAGGGCCGTTCGAGCCATGGCCTGACGAACTGCGCGCGCTGGCTGGGAAGGAGCCGCGTCAGGCGACTTTTACGTTTTACTACTGAGTCATCAAAAAAGGGAGGAGCTTCATGCCGGAATGGTTCTTTCGGGGCGGAATCGCCATGTGGCCGCTGTTGGTGTGCTCGATAGCGGGGTTGGCCATCATTTTGGAACGCACTTGGGCGTTGCAGCGCCGCCGCATTATTTCCCCCGAGTTGGCCGCCGCCATTGAGAGGCGGCCGGTCACACCCGAGCAAACCGAGGTGGTGCGCGTGCTCAGTGAGTCTGACACGACGGTGTTGGGCCGGCTCGTGCAAGCCATGTTCGCTCATGCATCGCTGCCGAAAACAGAAAATGTCGAGGTCATGCAGGCGCTGGCCCGCCAGATTGTTGGCCGCATGGAACGCGGGCTGACCACGTTGTCGCTCATCGCCGAGCTCGGCCCGTTGCTGGGACTGCTGGGCACGGTCATCGGCATGGTCCAATTGTTCGAGGACGTGGCGAAGAAGGGACTCGGCGAGCCGGCGATGATTTCCCGCGGCATCTACGAGGCGTTGACCGCGACGATGACCGGTCTCAGCATCGCGATCCCGGCGCTGATTGCCTACATGTATTTTCGCCGCCGCATCGAGGTCCTGGTGCTGGAACTGGAACGGCACACCAACGAGCTGTTGACGCGCCTGTACCGCAATCTCCAGTAGGAATCCGCCATGCGCATCTTCGAGCCAACCAAAGCGCACCGCCCACCGTCCATCCGCTTGATCAATCTCGTGGATGTTCTGTTTATCCTCCTCATTTTCTTCATCGCCACGACCACCTTTCGCGCCAGCTCACCCACGGCCGTGAAACTGGTCCTCCCCGAAGCGAAGACCGCCGAGGAAGTCGGCCGCGAAAAAGTCGAGCGCCTCTCGATTGCCGTCAGTTCCGACGAAACCATCTATCTTGACAACAAGCCCATCGCCCTAAGCACGCTGGAACAAACCCTGCGGGATGCAAAAGAGAAAAACCCGAAATTGCAAGTGCAGTTCTCCGCCGACAAGACGGTCAGCTATGGCACAGTCGTGGCCATCGTCGATGCCGCGCGCGCCGCGGGCATCCCGGACATTACCGCGTTCACCAAAAAGTCGGCGCGGTAACCGATCCACTGTGAAAACAACACGGGCGGCTGTGCCGATCACAGCCGCCCGTTGAATCACAAACTCAGGGAATTACTTGCCGCCGAGAATCGCGTCCTTGGCTGCCTTGGCGATGCGGAACTTCACCACCCGCTTGGCCGGAATCTGAATCTGCTCGCCCGTCGCCGGATTGCGGCCGATGCGGGCCTTGCGATTCACCAGGACGATCTTGCCGAGCCCGGGAATCGTGAACGAATTCTTCGCTTCCTTGTACGCCAACTTCACCAACTCGTCGATGAACAGGCCCGCGCTCTTTTTCGATACGCCGGTCTTCTCTGCCAGACTTCCCAAAACTTGTGACTTCGTCAATTTTGCCATAAAGCTCCTTACTTGTTCTCCTTGGTTTAGGGTTCGGCGGATACTACAAAAGTGCCGGAAACCTTGCAACTATTGATTTTTCAAGGGTTCGACTCTCTTACCGCGGCCAAAAACGGGTTCGTGAGCCGCTCGTGGCCAATCGTCGTCACGGGCCCGTGCCCGGGAAACACGCGCACGTCATCCCCGAGCGGCAACAGCTTTTCTCGAATGGAACGCATCAACGTTTCGTAGTCGCCCCCCGGCAAATCCGCGCGCCCCACCGATCCCGCGAACAATACATCCCCGACAAACGCCACGCGCTCCTTCCGTTCCATCAGCGCCACGCTGCCCGGACAATGACCGGGACAATGAAAAACCTCGAATCGTAAACTGCCCACGTCCAACGGTTTGCCCTCTTCGAGGAAAAAATCCGGATGGCACGGTTCAATGTCCAGATCCAACCCGAAATACCGCGCTTGCGGAAGACTCAGCAGCGGCGCGCTCTCGCGGTGGATCCCGAATTTCGCCCCGGTCAACCGCAACAACTCGGCATTATCCAGAATGTGGTCCCAATGACCATGGGTGTTGACCAGGCAGGCTATCGGGGTGTTCCACTTTCGGGCTTGCTCGACAATCAACGGCGAGGCCCCCTGCGGCGCGTCAATCACCACCGCGACGCCCTGCAACTTGTCCGCGACCAGATAGCCATTGGTCGCCACCGGGCCGGCTTCAAAAGTCTCAATAATCATTCAACGCCGCGTGGTCGCGGATGCGCCAACCTCATTCCTCCTCATCCTCATCGTCCTCCTCGTCTTCGTCCTCCTCATCATCCAGCTCTTCGTCCGCGTCCGGACTCTCGACATCCCCGGCATCACTCAAATCGAAGCCGCACGTCGGACACCGCAGATTGTTCCGCTTCAGCTCCTCGGGCTCAACGTCCACATTGCAATTCGGGCACGTGACTTGTTCCATACTTGTTCCCCCCTTCCACTACCATTGCGCCGAAACAATAATAAAAAATCGGGCGCGCGCAAGCGCGATTTGTGCGAATGTTACTTCGCCGCCGGTGGACGCAACTTGGCCAGGACGGCTTCGATCTGCTCCCGCTGCTGGGACGGGCCGCGCCACGTTTCCAGACACTTCTCGTAGGCCGTGACCGCCTCGTTCGTCCGTCCATCCGCCGCGAGGAGTTGGCCCAGGAACAGATACAGGTGCGGGTCTTCCACATGCTCCGCCACGGTGCGCTGCAGCGCCTGGATCGCCGTCGCGCGGTCCCCCTGCCGCGCCGCCAACTGGCCGCGTAACAGCCACGCCTGCACGGAGTGCGGCTGCTCGTCCAGTACCGCTTCCGTTTCCGCTACCGCTCCGTCGAGATTGCCCTCGGTCGCCTTGATCTGGGCCTGCATCAACCGCGCGTAAAAATACCGCGGATTGATCGCCAGCAGTTTCTCCGTCAGGACCATCGCCTGTTCCTTGTCGCCCGCGTCGAGGTTGATCGTCGCCAGATTCATCCACGCCTCCGACGTCCGCGGATGAATCGCGAGGGCGTCTTCGAATAGTGCCTCCGCCGTATCGACCGCTCCGAGAACCATCAGGAAATTCCCCATCGTCGCCACCACGCGGGCGCGGAGATAGGCATCGTTGCCCACAGTCTCGTCCGCGAGCTGGTGCGCGTATGCCAGCACCGCCTTCGCGTCCGTCACGTGCACGGGCTTGAGGTCCTTCAATTGCTTGTCGGCTCGCAATTTTGCCCAGCAACTCTGGTGCACGAAGATGCACGCGGCATGGTCGAAATACAGCATGTCCCACACACGGCTGTTCACTAGGTATTGCAGCAACGGGCGGTCGTCCGCTGTCCCGTACTCCAGGAACGCCACCGATACCGACCGCTCGCGCATCCATTTTTCCCATTCCGACGGGTCGTACATCGCCTGGCGGTACCGGTCCACAAATTCACGGCCATACAGATTGGCGCGTCCGTCGCAGAACGTCCGCCACTGCGGGTACCCCGTCCAGATCAGCGGCCCGCCGGACAGGTATGTATTGAAAAGATTCAATCCCGCCGGCAGTTTCATCATCACCGACAACGCCCGTGTCGGCACGATCGATTCGTCCACACCCACGCCGAAGTTGGCCGGCCGGCTCTCGGCGATCGCCCAGCGGTTCGTGACCACGACAAAAATCAGGAACGCCGCCGTGACCGCCGCCACGGTCCCGGCTGTTGCCTCGCCCCAATCCGAGTGCTTCTTCCCGGCGAATCTTTCCCGCAAGACCGCGAGCCCATGCGCCAGAATCGGCGCCGTCACCACCGCGTACAGCGCCGTGAACCGGTTCGCGTGCAGCGCCAGCACGCTCATCGCCGCCACCACCAGCGCGTGCGCCCACGGAAACGCGCGCCGTTTGATCGCCAGCACGGCCACGAGCACCGCCGGGTTCAGCCAGAACAACCACCAAAACACCTGCAGCGCCCAGTTCGGTTCTGTCAGCAACATTTCCCGTGTCGGTTGCCACTCGCTAATCGTACCCGAGGGGCCCGAGCTTCTCGTCTGCTCGATCGCGTGATGCACGAGACGGACGCCAAAAGGATTCACCAGACACGCCGCGCACGACAACGCGAACGCGCCGGCGATCAGCCCCAAACGGCGCCATTCTTTCTTCAGAGCAAATTCGATCCCCTGAACCAGACCGTACATGGCCATCAGCATGATCCCCAATAGAAACGATCCATGGACGTTCACCCACACCAATTCCAGTACCGGCAACCACAGAAGCGCGCACGGTTGGCCCCGCCGCGCAGCCTCCAGCAGGGCAATCGTCAACGCCGCAAACAGGAGCATCACGACATCCGGTCGGGCCTCAAGCCGCGCTCGTGAGGCCACGAACGCCGCCATCATTGCTAATGCCGCCAATGACACCCCCGCCCCATTGCGCTGACACGTATGAAACACCACCAAGCCCGCCAAGAATACGATAATGGCTTTGCCCACCACCATTGCATCGAATCCGCCCCAGGAATACAGGACATAGATACCGACCTGAAACAGCCACTCCCAGTCGAGCCACTCTTTCCCGTTCGCCGTCGCCGAAAATGGGTCGGCGTGTGGGACCGCGCCGTGCGAGATGATCCACTCGCCCGTTTTCAGGTGCCAAAACGTGTCGGACTCGGAAATTTTTTCGAGCGCCAGAAGAAACGGGAAGACGACCGCCAACACGACCACGATTGCGGCAAGGATTTTGAGTGCTTTCCCGTGCATGGGCACGGCATTGTCGCCAACATCCTGCCGTATTTCCAGCCCGATTCCGCGGTTAGTGCGTCAATCCCTGCCCGGGGGACGCGGATGGCATGTTGGC
Source organism: uncultured Verrucomicrobiae bacterium (assembly GCA_963842185.1). GTDB lineage: Bacteria > Verrucomicrobiota > Verrucomicrobiia > Palsa-1439 > Palsa-1439 > Palsa-1439. The sequence continues at coordinate 11,997 of CAWJFL010000015.1, read as the reverse complement.
CGCCGGATTCTGACTGGCTCTGGCGGCGAGCAGGCGCGACAGCGCATCGCGAAGCGTCGTGTTGTCGGGGTCGATCTTGATCGCCGCGCGGATTTTCTCGATGGCGGCATCGAGATTACCCTGCTTCTCGCACAGCGCGGCGCAATTGTAATACGCCGACAGGTTTTTCGGATCGAGCTCGATCAATCGCCCGTACAGCAGGATGGCCTTGTCCAGTTCGCCGAGATTGGTCCAGATCGTCGCCAGATGGAGGATGAGGGCATCGTTCTTCGGATCAAGCTCGATCGCCTTCTCGAATTTTGCCGCGGCTTCGCGGTACCGACCCAGATTATTGAGCGCCGCCCCGAGGTTCACGTACGCCAGTTGATTGCTGGGATCAAGGTCCGCCGCTTTCTGGAGAGGCTCCAATGCTTCCGCGTACTTCTTCATGTTAATCAGCGAATTGCCCCAGTTGAGGTACACCATGGTGTTGTGGGAATCGATCTTCTCGGCGCCCTGGAGTTCATCAATGGCTTCCTGGTACCGCCCCAGTTTGTCCAGCACGTAGGCGAGGTTGATGACGACGCTAATATTGAGCGGGTCGTACGCCGCCGCGCGATGAAACTGGTCCAGCGCCAACTCCAGTTTGCCATCCTTGACGAACTGGATGCCGCGGCCCTGATACAGGATAGCGCGGGCGGGGTCACGTTCGCTGACCGGTTGGTCATTCTTGAGCAGACCGGCGTCGGGCGTCGCGGGCGGTTGGTACAGCGCCGCCACGAACAACATCAATACCAGCCCGCCCGCAATCCCGCTGGCGGCACGCTGAAAGGCGCGTGTGCTGTTTTCCGATGGGGATGGCTGTGAGCCGCTCATTTGGTCTGGCAAATCTAACAGACTCGCGCTATTTTTCGAGCCGGATCGGTCCGGGCAAGTCGTCGTTCGAGGCAGGCGAGATGAACCTGAGTTTCGGTTACAATACAAACGGGTTTGCCCAACACAAACTCGAAGATGCGCTGGAGATCATCGCCGACTGCGGCTATCGCGGCGTCGCGCTGACGTTGGACAACTATCACTGTAACCCGTTCACCGTCGAGCCCGCCGATCTCAGCCGACTCCATCAGCTCCTGGACAAACTGCAATTCCGCGTGGTGATCGAAACCGGGGCGCGCTACCTCCTCAACCCGCAGCGGGAGCGCTATCCCACGCTCGTCAGCAGTGAAGGACGCCAAATCCGCCTTGAGTTCCTGCGGCGCGCGGTCGACATCGCCGCCGACCTGCACGCCGAATGCGTCAGCTTCTGGTCGGGAGCACCCGACCCGGAAGTTTCCGAGCACCAGGCGTGGGACTGGCTGGTTACGGGCTGCCTGCAACTGGCCGAGCATTCCAAACGCCGCGGCGTGCAACTCGCCTTCGAGCCCGAGCCGGGAATGCTCGTCGATGATATGGCCAAATTCGAGGTCCTCAAAAAACATATCACCAGCGCCCGGTTCGGCCTGACGATGGACATCGGCCACGTCTTCTGCACCGAGACCGCCCCGTTTCGTCAGGTCTATGGCAAGTTCGCCAACCTCATCCGCAACATCCACATCGAAGACGTTCGCGACCGCAAGCACGAGCATCTGATGTTCGGCGAGGGCGAACTGGATTTCGTCGCCATCCTCCGCGTGCTCAACGACAACAAGTACAATGGCCTCATTAATGTCGAACTCCCCCGCCACAGCCATCGCGCCGCCGAAGTCGCCCGGGCTTCCGTCGAATTTCTGAATGCGATGGGCGAAAAAATCCCGCCGCCGACTTTACACGCTATGCCGAAATCTGCCCCGTCTGGCGCACGCTAATGGTCGCCCGCACTGCCGCATGTTGAGGTGGGACAGAATTTTCTTGTCTGACACACGTCCCGGCTGTATTGTGCTTTAAGTTTTCGGAGGCATTATTATGAAGATAGCGCATCTTGCTGCCGTATCCGCCATCAGCCTTAGTGCGTCCCTGGGTTTTGCCGCCCCGAGCGAATCCGTCGTTTCCGCGGGCGCGTCGACTGCGTACCAGAAGGTCGATGCGATGTTTGGCGAACAGATTGTTGCCGGCCGGCTCCAAGCCGTCGGCTTGACCACCCAGCAGGCGCGCGCGCGCCTCTCGCAGCTCAGCGGCCAACAACTCAGCGAGTTGGCCGCCCAAGCCGACATGATTCAGGCCGGTGGCACAATTCAATGCGGCGACGTAGACAAGCTCGGCCCATTGGGTTGTATGTGGCAGCAGATTACTACCTTCGCTACCAATATATACCGCATCATATTCTGCTGGGCTGATCTGAAATAGCCCGTCCGTCTTCGCCGTCACGGCCTGTCCCGAAGTCTTTCGGAACAGGCCGTTTCTGCTATAGTGCCGACGTGAAACCGAGCGCGGCCACCTTCGCCGAGAACCGGCTGCTGTTCGGGCGCGACGACACTTCATCCATCGTCGGCGCCGAACCTGCGGGCGATTCACAAATCACTGTCTTCCGCCGGCTCGACGGCGCACTGGCCACCGAAACGCAGCCGTTCCAACCGTTTCTCTGGCTCACCGAGCAGGTCTACCTGCAAGGGTTCGATCGCAAGGTCGAATACCTGCCGCTGGACGGTCACGGCGTCTTCAAACTCCTGGCAAAATTCCAGTCGTGGATGGATTTTCAGCAGGCGCGAAAGTTCCTCGGCATCACCTCGTACTTTGCCGTCAACGACCCCGTCCAACAATATCTGATGATCACCGGCCGCACCTCATTCAAAGGCTTGCGCTTCGATCAGATTAACCGCCTCCAATTGGCGGTCGTGGCCGACGACGACGACACCTTGCAAGCCGTGCAGCTTTGCGATAACCGGGGCCGGCAACTCGAACTCACCGGAACGGAAGCACAAATTCTCAAGAAATTCGTCGACACCATTCGCGACCGCGATCCCGACGTAATTGAAGGCCACGATGTTTTCCGCGCGGCGTTGACGCAGCTCACCGCGCGCGCCCGCGTCGCACGCGTTCCATTGAAACTGGGACGCGACGGCTCCGTGCTCCGCTCCCGGCAATCGCGCGTCCAAATCGCCGAGCGCACGATCCAGTACCCCAAATATGAAATCCACGGGCGGCACGTCGTCGACACGTTCCTGCTCGCGGTGTTCTACGATGTCTCGACGCGCGAACTGGAAGGCTTCGAACTCACCGAGGTCGCCGCACATTTCGGCGTGAAGGAACCGGGCGCGGAGGCCGTGCGGCGAATCAGCGACCTGCTCAGCCCGAGCTACTTCGTCCAGGCGCAGGTCTTCCCGTACAGCTATCAGGACGTGGTCGTGCGCGGCAACGCAACAAAGATCGACACGCTCTTTCTGCGCGAATACCTGCACCAGCGCCACACCATCCCGCGGTTCGGCGAACCGCGCCCGTTTGCCGGCGGTTACACGGACGTGTTTCACGAAGGCATCGTTCGCAACGTGTGGCATTGCGACGTGCAATCGCTGTATCCGTCGCTGATGCTGGCGTTCGACATCAAACCGCGCGGCGACGAGTTGAACCTGTTCCTGCCGTTGCTCCGCGACCTGCGGCAGTTCCGGTTGAAGGCCAAAGCCGACGCCAAAACCGCGACGGACGACACCCAGCGTCGGCACCTCGACGCGATGCAACAGACCTTCAAGATTCTCATCAACTCGTTCTACGGCTATCTCGGCTTCTCGCAGGCGCACTTCGTCGATTTCAACGCCGCCGAGGAGGTCACCGCCAAAGGCCGCGAAACCCTCAAGACGATGCTCGATTGGCTGCAGAAATGCGGCGCCCGCGTCATCGAAATCGACACCGACGGCTTGTATTTTGTCCCGCCGCCCAAATCCGATCCAAAGACTCTCGAACGCGAGTTGCAGGAAGCGTTGCCGAAAGGCGTCGATGTCGAGATCGATGGGCAGTTCCCCGCGATGTTCAGCTACAAGATGAAAAACTACGCGTTGCTGGACGGCGAGGGAAAACTTCACGTGACCGGCTCGGCGCTTCGCTCGCGCGGCCTGGAAAAGTTCCAACGCCAGTTCCTTGAAGAGATGCTGACGCTCGCGCTCCGGGGCGAAGCGAAGAAAGTGCCGCAGCTTTACGAGGATTACTGCCAGAAGATCGAGCGCGGGCAGTTCCGCATCGACATACTCGCGAAGACGGAGACGCTCCAGGACACGCTCGATGCGTATCAACAGAAGATCGCGAAATCGGCCCGTAATCGTAGTGCCGCCTACGAATTGGCCCTGAAATCAGGCCGTCTGTATCAACCCGGCGACCAGATCACCTACTACGTCACTGGCGACGGTAAACGTGTCAGCGTCTACGACAACTGCAAACTCGCCGTCGACTTCAACCCCGCCCGCCGCGACGAAAACATCGATTACTACCTCGATAAACTAAAGTCGCTGTATAAGAAATTTGCCGAGATGCTGGCAGGGTAATGCTTAAATTCAGCCGTGGCGTTGAGCGAAGTTATCAGGCCTTCTCATAGGCGACCATGCCTGTCGCGCCGCCCTCGAAAGTCTTTCGCCTGCAGCGAACTGCTTCACCCGTGTGAAATTGCCAGTGCTCGTCCTCGGGATCGGAATTCACGCTCACGATGGAATAGACGTCGTCATGTTCGTGAATCGCCTCGACAGGACGCCACACGTCTACCCCTTCATCGAGCAACGCAACATAGATCGTTTCTTTAGTCGCCATACATCGCCCTATCGCTTAAGACGCGTGTGCGCTTATATCTCTCTAATTCCATTGCCATTTTCGCAAGTCGTCCTAGAATCAGCGTTCGAAACGAACCGTGCCACATTGCGTGTGAAATCACAATTCGAAAGCTAATCGCGTGATCCTGCCGGCCCAAATCATCCAGAAGAAGCGCGATGGACATGCGCTGACCGAAGAAGAAATCCGTTTTTTCATCAACGGATTCACCAGCGGCGAACTTCCCGACTACCAGATGTCGGCGATGGCGATGGCCATTTGCTTCCAAGGGATGAATTTCGACGAAACGATGTGGCTGACCCGCGCGATGATCGCCAGCGGCAAGATCGTGGAATGGAAGCGGCAGCGTGGCGCTTTCTACGCCGACAAACACAGCACGGGTGGCATCGGGGACAAGACATCGTTGATCATCGCACCGCTTGTGGCCTGTTGCGGCGTGAAAGTGCCGATGATTTCGGGGCGTGGACTCGGCCCAACGGGTGGCACGCTCGACAAACTGGAAAGCATATCCGGCTTCAACGTGAATCTGCCGCTCGACAAGTTCCAGCAGATCACGGACGAGGTCGGCGCTTGTATGATCGGCCAGACGGCCGAGATCGCTCCCGCCGACAAAAAGCTGTATGCGCTGCGCGATGTCACAGCCACCGTTTCGTGTTTGCCGTTGATCGTTGCCAGCATCATGTGCAAGAAACTGGCGGAAAACGTGGACGGTCTGGTGCTCGACGTCAAATGGGGCAGCGGCGCGTTCATGCGGACCCGCGAGACGTCGGCGGAGTTGGCCCGGGCCATGGTTGAGGTCGGTAAACGCTACGGCAAGAAAGTATGCGCGTTACAGACCGACATGAACCAGCCGCTCGGACAGAAAATCGGTAACGCGCTCGAAGTGCGCGAGTGCATCGAGTTAATGAACGGTTCGGCTCAGGCAAATGATTTGATGGAGGTCACACTCGCACTGTCCGCCGAGATGCTGCTGATGGCCGGCGTGGCGAAAAATGTTGCAGACGCGCGGCAAATGCTGCAAAAGAAACTTGCCAGCGGTGAAGCGTTGCGGAAATTCGCCGAGATGATCGCCGCCCAAGGCGGTGACGCCAAAGTCTGCGACGATGTAAAGCGATTGCCAAAGGCCAAGCAGACCAGGCCGATTGCCGCGCCGAAATCCGGTTTTGTGCAGGCAATCGAATGCGACCAGATCGGCTATGCCGTGATCGCGCTCGGCGGCGGACGCAAGGTTTCGGCCGATAAGATCGATTTTGCGGTCGGCTTCGAACAACCGAAGAAGATCGGCGATGCCGTGACGGCGGGCGAACCGTTGATGATCATGCATTACAACGATACGACACGCGCTGCCGAGGCCGAGCATATGGTGCAACAAGCGTACAAGATCGAAGAAAAACCCGTCACGACGCGGCTGCCGTTGATCGTGCAGAAAATAGGGTAAGGGATTCATTCCGATGATGGCGAACGTAAAAGAGACGAAGGAATTTTTGGATGCAAAACTGGCCGGGTTTCAAGCCGGACGTGGCGTTGGTGGTGGGGTCGGGCCTGGGCGGCATCACGCAGGGCGTTGCCAAGCCAATGGTCATCCCCTACACCGACATTCCCCATTTCCCCAAGCCGACGGTCGCGGGTCATGCCGGGCAGATGATTTTCGGCGAGTTGGCGGGCAAAAAACTGATGGTGCTCAGCGGACGGTTTCATCGATACGAAGGGCGCAGTCCCGCCGAGATCACCTATCCCATCAATGTGGTCGATGCGCTGGGTGTGAAAATTCTCATCGTCACGAATGCCGCCGGCGGCATCAACCCGCAATACAAGCCCGGTGACCTCATGGTCATCGAAGACCACATCAATCAGTTGGGGATCAACCCACTCATCGGCGGCATCAACGGCGACGGCGGCATCAAATTCATCGACATGACGCAGGCCTACTCGCCGCGCTTACGCGAGAAACTCGACACCGCCGCGGAAAAGCAACAGGTCCCGATCTGGCGTGGCGTCTATCTGGCCACGACAGGGCCGAGCTACGAGACACCCGCCGAGATCAAGGCGTTTGCCTGGATCGGCGCGGACGCCGTGGGCATGAGCACCGTGCCCGAAGTCATCGTGGCGCGCTATCACAATATCGAGGTCGCCGGCGTTTCCTGCATCACCAACCTCGCGGCCGGCATCTCCAGCAAGAAACTGTCTCACGATGAAGTGCTGGAAGTGGGCCGGGCGGCGCAGGGCAACCTGGCAAAACTCCTGACCGAATTCATCGGGTCGCTATGAAATCCGCTCCGCACAAGTTCCGCAAACTGATCGCCGCCGCCACGGCAGCGCAGACGGAATGCCCATGCGCCCTATTCGAAATTCCGTGTCGGCGCGGCGCTCCTGACGAAGAGCGGCAAGGTCTACACGGGCGTCAATGTCGAGAACGCCAGCTACGGGTTGACCAATTGCGCGGAACGTGTCGCGATGGGAAAAGCCGTCAGCGAGGGTCACCGCAAATTTCAGGCCATCGCCGTTGTCGCCCCCAGCGACGGGCTCAGCCCGTGCGGCGCCTGTCGCCAGGTGCTGGCCGAGTTCGGCGAAATGGTCGTCATCTGTGCCGATTCCCGCAACACCCGCCGCGTCCACATCCATCTCCTCTCCGAATTGCTCCCCCACAGTTTCAAGCTGTGATAACAATTTGGCCGTGACCGCGAAGGAATTTCAGAAGCTGGTGACGGGAGACAAGAGCGATTTTCTGGATCGCTTTCTGGCGCTGCTGGCCAACCTTAAGATTGATTACTGCGTGATTGGCGGACTGGCGGTGAATGCGTACGCCGAGCCACTGATCACGCTGGATTGCGACGTAATCGTTGTCGCGTCTCGTGTCGAAGAACTGGCGAAAGAGTTACGCAAACAATGCCGCGTCGAGCGGTTCGAGCACAGTCTCAATCTAACCGATCCACAATCGAGACTTCGCATTCAAATCCAGATGGACAAACATTTGCAAGATTTTCTTCCGCGCAAACGCAAAGCCGTCGTGCTGGAGCGCGAAATGTTTGTGGCTTCCCCGGAAGACCTGCTGGCCAGCAAAATCGACGCGTATCGTGAGCCGACGCGCCGCCGAACCAAGCGTGAAAAGGATCGGTTGGACATCCTGCGATTGGTGGACGTGCAGCCACAGTTGAAGCAACTTGTCCCGTCGAACCTGCAAAGGGAATTCAAACTCTGACGACCGGCCTGAAGCCATTGTAGCATTGTTCCAAACCCGATTCCTGCAACACGCTCGCTCCCAGCAACGGGCTCAGCCCGTGTGGCGCCTGTCGCCAGGTATTGGCCGAGTTCGGCGAGATGGTCGTCATCTGTGCCGATTCCCGGAACACCCGCCGCGTCCACATCCATCTCCTCTCGGAATTGCTACCCCACGCGTTTGAGTTGCGATAACGACGGAAAACGCGGTATAGTGTCCCTACCATGAGATCGGACACAATCAAACGCGGCGCCGAGCGCGCACCGCATCGCAGCCTGTTGCGGGCGACCGGCAGTATCGAATCCGAAGACGACTTCAACAAGCCGTTCATCGCGATCGCCAACAGTTACACGGACTGCATCCCCGGCCACGCCCACCTCAACGAAGTCGGGCAGCTCATCAAGCGTCTCGTGCGCGAAGCCGGCGGCGTACCGTTCATTTTCAACACGATTGGCGTGGACGACGGCATCGCGATGGGCCATGGCGGAATGAAATACTCGCTGCCGTCCCGCGAACTCATCGCCGATTGTGTCGAGACCATGATCCGTGCGCACTGCTTCGACGGCATGGTCTGCATCCCGAACTGCGACAAGATCGTGCCCGGCATGTTGATGGGCGCCATGCGCCTGAATATCCCCACGATTTTCGTCAGCGGCGGCCCGATGGCCGCCGGCATCGCCCAACATGCCACCCAGGGCGAATTGCCCGAACATCTGCAGCGCGCAACGAAGAAATCCGATCTTATTTCGGTTTTCAAGGCGGTGGGCGAACTGCAAGCCGGCAAGATTACCGAAGCCGACCTCGCCAAGCTCGAGCAATCCGCGTGTCCTACGTGCGGCTCATGCTCCGGCATGTTCACCGCCAACTCGATGAACTGCCTTTGTGAAGCGCTTGGCGTCGCTCTGCCGGGCAATGGCACCATCCTCGCCGTCTCGAAAGAGCGCGAAGCTTTGTATCGCCGCGCGGCGGAAATGATTGTGAAACTGGTCGAATTGGACCTGAAACCGCGCGACATCGCCACGCTGGCTGCGTTCGATAATGCGCTCGCGCTCGACGTCGCCATGGGCGGTTCCACGAATACGGTTCTGCACACACTGGCTGTCGCCCGCGAGGCCGGTATCCCCTACGACATTGCGCGCATTGACACCATTTCGCGCCGCGTGCCGTGCCTGTGCAAGGTATCGCCGTCGTCGGACTATCACGTGCAGGACGTGATGCGGGCTGGCGGCATCCACACCATTCTCGGCGAGCTAAAGCGCCTCGGCGCACTCGATCTGAAATGCAAGACCGTGACCGGCAAGACCATCGGCCAGAACATCGAGGAATGGGACATCCGCAGCGAGAAATGTTCGCCCATCGCAAAAACCGTGCGGCTGTCCGGCGCGTCGGCCATCGTGGTCGATCCCAACGACAAAATGGGCCACGCCGCGCGCACTGCTTCGGGCAATCTCGCGCCCAAGCCGATGTTGTTCCATGCGGGTGACCAGCGCGCCGTCGTGCTCTGGCGCGACGCCGCCGCCTGGAACGCGGGTGACGTCGACGTGCAACTGGCCATCTACGCCCCGAAAGCCAGACTGAAATTGCCCGATGGCAAGGTGCTCGTCGGCCACGCCGAAATCCGTCCGGCCATCGAAGAACAAATGCGCGCCGCGCAAGGCCTGGTTCGTGCCGAGTTGGCGACGTTTCGCAAGGAACCCGCCCTGCTCTTCTGGCGCTATGCCAAGACTGGCGAGAAGACCCGGTTCGGGTTGGTGCGCGTTGCGAAATTCAAGGGCGACTTCATCCAACGGGCCGAGTTCATCGTCGATCCGAAGAAACTGGCCAAGGCCGAACCGTCCGGACTGATGCCGCATGATCCGTCGTTCCTGTTCAACGCGCCGGACTGCATTCGCACGGGCGCGACCGCTTACTCCAAGGATGGCGGACTCGCGATTCTGTACGGTCAACTCGCCCCGCAGGGCAGCGTCATCAAGACCGCCGGTATCAGCGAGGCGTTCAAGAAGTATTGTGGCGAGAAATTCATTTTCGAGGGACCGTGCGTCATATTTGAAAGCCAGGAGGATGCCTGCGCCGGTATTCTCGCGGGCAAAGTGAAAGCAGGCGACGTGGTCATCATTCGCAACGAAGGCCCCAAAGGCGGCCCGGGCATGCAGGAAATGCTCAGCCCGACCAGCTACATTGCCGGCATGGATCTGGGCGACAAAGTCGCGCTGATCACCGATGGCCGCTTCAGCGGCGGCACCGCGGGCGCCTGCATTGGCCACGTCAGCCCCGAAGCTGGCGAGGGCGGCCCGATCGGCTTGTTGCGGGCTGGCGACCGGGTCCGTATCGATTTCCCGAATCGCAAAATTGACATACTCGTGTCGGAAGCCGAATTGGCGGAACGCAAGAAGAGCTGGCAACCGGTGAAACGAGAGTTGACCGGCTGGCTTGCGCGCTACCAGAGGTTGGTAACCAATGCGAGCTCCGGGGCGGTTCTCTCGTAGCGGCGTCGGCGAATTGTCGCACGGTCGTTACGCAGTCGATGCGGACGCACCCTGAGAATTGTCAGTGTTGCACCAGCACGAGCAGCCGGTAAACCACGGCCGCCACTATCGCCGCGCAGGGGATGGTCAATATCCATGCCCAGACGACGCGGCGGGCCACACCCCAACGGACGGCCGAGAGGCGATGAACCGCCCCGACCCCGATAATCGCGCCCGTGATGGTGTGCGTCGTGCTGACGGGAATCCCCATCGACGCTGACGCGAAGAGCGACGTGGCCGCCGCCAGTTCGGCACAGACGCCATTGTAGGGGCGCAGTTTTGTGATCTTCATGCCCATCGTTTTCACGATCCGCCAACCGCCGGCCATGGTGCCGAGGCCGATTGTCAGATTACAAACGAGAACGATCCAATACGGAAAGTGCACCTTGCCCGCGGCAAACGCAGCCTGTTGGCTCTTCCAAATACTGGCATACAACAGCGCCGCGATGATACCCATGGTTTTTTGCGCGTCGTTGGTGCCATGCCCCAGACTGTACATGGCGGCGGAACCGAGTTGGACGACGCGGAACCAGCGGTCCATCTTGATGGGAGACACTTTCCGAAACGTCCACAGGACGATGAAGGTAAAGAGCAGGCCGAGCGCCAGACCGATCAGGGGCGCAATCACAATGAATTCCAACGTGAGCATAACCTTGCCGGTTTGCAGTACCCCGTACCAGGTTCCCGCGTGAACGATGGCCGCGCCGCCGAACCCGCCGAGCAATGCGTGAGACGAACTGGAGGGCAACCCGGCGTACCACGTGATGAGATTCCACACAATCGCGCCCAGCAGACCCGCAAAGATGACCTCGACCGTCACGTAATCCGCGTGCACCCAGGTGGCGACGGCATTGGCCACGTGCACCCCGAAAAACCACACGGCCGCAAAGTTCCACCACGCGGCCCAAACCACGGCTTGAGACGGACGCAGCACGCGGGTGCTGATGATCGTGGCGATCGAGTTGGCCGAGTCGTGGAACCCGTTGATGAAATCAAACACGAGCGCCGTGAAAAAGATCAGGGCAATATACGGATTCTGAACGATGTGAAGCAGGTCGGAAAGGAACGCGGACATTCAGATCTCCTGTGGTCTCCGTTTAATTCATCTGGACGATGGCTCGCTGACGATTGGTAATTGGTTCCATGGTTTCGTAAATCTCCTGCCGCTCGATTATATGAATGCGCAGGTATTTGTACAGCATTCCCGCCGTGGGCATATGCCGAAGCTGAGGCGGATTGAAGTTGTTTTGGAGCGTCTCTTCCCATATCTGGCCGTAGGGACTTCCCCCTGGGCGAGACGGTGGAATCGGAAAGCCGCGTCGAGATGGGTCGTTGCGCCGCAGTTCTGGCACGTCCAATCGTCCCGTCGCCATACCTTCTCCGCCCACTGTTTCATTCTGTAATTCATTCCCGACTCCTTTCTTTCACGTGTCGGGAGTCGGGATGAATTACCACCGCTTAAAGAGCCGCCATGGAGCGTGAGGGACGGAGCGAGGGGGCCGAAAACGACGTTATAAGCGGTCCGCGCCCCGGTTACCCGTTACACTTTAAGCT
>CAWJFL010000014.1:0-86481 GCA_963842185.1 uncultured Verrucomicrobiae bacterium | reverse complement strand
CTTTCGACCGAAAAGCAGGTATGGCGCGGCACATGAATTCGTTAAATAATGGCACCGTAAACGCCATATCACCATGGGCCGGGCTGTAAATCATGCCCTTCTGAATCAGGTTCGCCCGCGCTGGGCCAAGGCTGTTGATTTTCACGCCGAGCGCATCGGCGATGTCGCCGCTGCGATGCGAGCCCAATCCAAGGCTGGCCATGGCGCGCAGAAACTGCTTTTCGCCGGGCGTGAGCCGGTCGAACCGAACGCGGAAAAAGTTCGCATCGAGGCGTTGAATCACTGTCCCGGTGGCTTCCTGAACAACGCGCAAGGTGATCGGCGAGGCCTCCGCGTGATTCCACGATTGATAACCCCACTCCTGGAGGAAGTAGGGATAGCCTTGGGTCAAACGGAAGATTTCCTTCAGCGCGGACTTTTCAAAGTCTACGCCGACGGCTCTAGTCGGGTCTTGCAACGCTTTGATGGCGTCGGGCTCGGAAAGCGCGCCAATGTCGGGAAAGCTGAACAGCCGCTCGGCGTAGGATTTTGATTCACCGGCAAGACGGGGCAGAATGGGCAGGCCCGCGCCGAGGAGCACCATCGGCAGCTGGCGCTGCTGCATCTTGTGCATGGACATGATGAGCGCGCTGAGTTCCTTCGGGCTGAAATATTGCAGTTCGTCGATGAGCAGCGCCACGAGCGTTTTCCGTTCCTCGGCAGCTTCGGCCACGGCGAGTAACAGACTGGGCAGGTCGCTTTCGAGGTCGCCGCTGTCCGCAGCACCCTTTTCAGGGTCAATGTCCAAGCCGACTTCAATTTCGCCCATCGACACTTTCACTCCGTCCATGAAACCCTTGAGCACGGCCAGTGCACGTTTGGCCTTGTCTCCCGCACCCGCCACGCGATCCATCTCGAACAGCAGTTTGCGCAGGGGCGGTACGAGCATCGCCGCCAGCGATTTGTCCTCGTGTGCTTCCAATGACAAGGTGCGGTAGCCAGCCTTGATAGCGAGGCGCTCGATTTCATTGAGCAACACCGTTTTGCCGACGCCGCGCAGACCGGTGAGGAGAATGCTTTTCTCGGGACGCTTTTCTTTGACACGACCGAGGAGAACACGGGCCTGCTCAAGGATTCCCTCGCGACCGACCAGTTCGGGCGGCGGAGAGCCTGCGCCGGGGGAGAACGGATTTTTAATGGCGTCCATGACGATCTCCGTGAATTTCTATAAACCTCTAACCACTTCTAGCTGATTATTGCTAGACATCACAATACATTGCTAGAAATGGATTTCAAGCCTATTCAACCCTGCCAGATAGTCCTGCTTCCTGCGCCAAGAGCAGGCGACGGAAAGCCGTTGTGGTTTGGGCGAGGGCACTGTGGATGTATTGAAGAGCCTTTTCCTTAGTTGGCGCAGACATGCGCAAATCGTCGGTTCAATCATTCGCCACGGCCTTCATCGCCACGATTTTCTCAGCGCCATCAGCATCCGGTCGCAACGCGAAAAACCGTTCGGCGTCGGCGGGAGTGACGAGCCCGCGGTAATGCCGATGCAGCACGTCGAGACTATGCCCCAACATGGCGGCGGTTTTGGGATAATCGCCGCTGTGGGCACACCAGCAACTAGCGGCTGTGTGCCGCATGGAATCGTTGCCCCACTCCCGCAGTTTCAGGCCCGCAGCCTTTTCCTTGTCCGTTTCGGAGCCGTGCACGCCGTAACCGGCAGCGCGGCGGAGTTTCTTCCACCGCTTCTTGAAGGATGATTTGGCACCAATAATTAGCCCACTCTTTTTGGCGACTGGCAGCAACCACGACAACGCTACGTCGGGAAGTTCGACTATTCGGCGCAGCCCGATCTTGGTAACGCGCGCATCAAGGCGCACCAGCTTCTCCGCGAGCTTCACTTTGGACCAGTCCAGTTTCCTGAGTTCATCGGGCCGGATACCGGCGAAAATTCCCAACACCACAAACGCGGTTAGGTTGAATTGCTCCGCCAGCGACAGCAACCGGGCGCACTCCTCGACGGCCAGAATGTGCGGCTCCGCCTGCTCGACTTTGGGGCGGGTCAATTTCGGGATGGGGTTCTCAATGCACCAGTCGTGTTTTATGGCGTAGCGGTACAACTGCGAAGCCTTGGTCAGATTGTGGCGACGGGACCTGGGTGATAGGACCGGGTTGTTTGCCCACTGCTCCAACTCCGCCAGCCCGATCTCGCCAGGGCGTCGGTCGCCAAAGGAGTCGGCGAAGTAGCCAAGCCGGTGCCGCAGGTTGATCACGGTGAGATCACGGCGACGATTGGCTTTGGCCTGCGCGATGATCTTCTCGACAATCTCCGCCACGGTAGGCGATTCTCGGAATTTGACGACGGTGGCAATGTAGTGGTCAACCGCCTCCTCCAAGCCGACATTGAACGGCGCCAGTTTCGCCATGCACCGCTCGGCAATAGCCCGGTCGGCGGCGGTCAGGGCAAATGCGCTCAATCCTTCGTGGTGGTACAAGGCGCGCTGCTCAGCGGCGTACTTCTTTGCGTCCTGGATCGTCGAGAAACTCTTGCGAACGCGCTTACCCTTGACCTGAAACGCGACTTGGAAGCCGCTCTTGCCCGAACCGAATTGAACGGGTACAATCGGTGGCCATGAAACTTGGTCCTGCTTGGTTGCTGTCATGTTCTCGTGTCTCCCGTGTGAGGGTTGCCCCCTCTTGGTTTTGTGACACTATGCCAACCAATGCCAACCAAAGCAAGCTAAATTTACGTAAGTGCTTGTGCGCCCGTAGCTCAACTGGATAGAGCATCGGTCTTCGGAACCGAGGGTTGGGGGTTCAAATCCCTCCGGGCGTACCATCCTTCGCTCGGAGCGAAGGATGCCGCGCCGTAGTGCGTGGCACGAGGTTGTTCCGTCACGCGGAATCGGACGAGGGAAATCAGGCAGGCGGCGGGATTGTCAGTTGTTGTACGAACCGGCCAACGGTGTGGGATCGTTTCGCCAGGCGTTGCGATGGAGCACGGCTTCGACGCGCGCGACCAGTTCCTCAAGGCGGAACGGTTTGCTCACATAGTCATCGGCGCCCAGTTCGAACGCCTGCATCTTGTCGTCATGCGCGACGCGGCCCGACATCATGATGATCGGCGTCCACTGCACCGACCGGCTCTTGCGCACCATGCCGCAAATCTCGAACCCGTTCAGGCGCGGAAGCAGGAGATCCAACACAATCCCGTCGGGCCTCGATTCGAGGATGTAATTCAGCGCATCAATGCCGTCCTTCACCCAATGCGTCTTGAAGCCCGCGTCGTTGAGCGCTTCGCACACAAGCTCGCCGTTGGCTTGGTCGTCTTCAACAACCAGAAGGTGCTTGCTGCGCGCACGTGTAGCCTTGGATCTCATAGATGCTTTCCCTAGAGCACTCGCAATGCCAGACAAAAAAACGCAATTTCCCCCCGATCACGCTCCGCCAACGACAGTTCCGCAATCATTGCTCCCCTGCCAAAAATGCTGGGTTTTTTGCAAAAAGGGCGCCCCGGTGGGACAGCGCGTGACGCTCGTACCCGGCTGAGAATCACACACGGAAATGGCACTCGTCACCTGTCAAAGTTGAACACCCAACCTCTCCCGCTACAAAAACGTGCAGAATCTGCGGCAGGTTCTTCCCAGCAGACGGTTCCCAGCCAGCACCTAGTCGAACACGACCGTTTTCTTCGCGTACACCAGAATCCGGTGTTCGATATGCCACCGCACCGCGCGCGACAACACGACCTTCTCCAGATCGCGCCCCTTCTGCACCAGGTCCTCCAACTGGTCGCGGTGCGAAATGCGAACGACGTCCTGCTCGATGATCGGCCCCTCGTCCAATGTCTCCGTCACATAGTGACTGGTCGCGCCGATCAACTTCACCCCGCGCTCAAACGCACGCTGGTACGGGCGCGCCCCGCTGAATGCCGGCAAAAAGGAATGGTGCACGTTGATGATCCGCTGCGGGTATTGCGCGACAAATTCGGCCGACAAAACTTGCATGTACCGCGCCAGCACCACGAGGTCGATCGCGTTTTCCTTCAGCAGCGCCAATTGCCGCCGCTCCCCCTCCGCCTTCCCCGCGCCTTCCACCGCAATCACATGAAATGGAATCCGGTGAAACCCGGCCAGCCGTTCCGCCTCGCGATGGTTGCTAATGATGAGTGGGATCTCGCACCCCAGTTCCCCGCTCTCGTGCCGATACAGCAGGTCTGCCAGGCAATGGTCGTACTTCGACACGAAAATCGCCACGCGTTGCCGCTTCGATGACAACTCCAGCCGCCAGCGCATCTGGAATTTCTTCGCGACGGGCGCAAATGCCTTTCCAAAATCCGCAATGACCAGGCCAAAACCCGTCAGGTCCCATTCCACGCGCGTCAGGAACAACCCCCGATCGCTGTCCTGGTGCTGGTCGGCGTGCAGGATGTTCGCCTGGTGACGAAACAGAAATTCCGACACCGACGCCACAATCCCCTTCTGGTCGGGACAATCGATCAGCAAGATCGCGGTATTCTTCATGGTGTAGCCGCTGCCCAGTTTTTCACGGTACGCCGGTGCCTGCAAGAAAAACCTTCTTCTCACCGTTCCCGGGCTGTGCGACACTCGCGGCTGTGAAGCGAATTCAGCGAATCGGGCCTTCTGTCGGCGGTGAAGAATGAACAACGTCGTTGCGGTCGATCCACAGGCGCCGGAGGCGGAAGTCATTGAGCAAGCCGCGACCATTCTTCGCGGTGGCGGACTCGTCGCCTTCCCCACCGAAACCGTGTACGGACTCGGTGCGCTCGCGCTCAACCTGAAAGCCATCCACAAAATCTTCCTCGCCAAGGAACGCCCCGACTGGGACCCGCTCATCGTCCACGTGGGCGACGTGGCCATGGCCCGGTCACTCATGAAAGGGGTGCCGCCGTCGTTTGAGGCGCTCGCCAACCAGTTTTGGCCGGGACCGTTGACGTTCGTCGTCGACAAGGCCGACCAGGTTCCCGGCGAAGTGACCGCGCACCGTCCGACCGTCGCCGTGCGCATGCCGTGGCATCCCGTGGCTGCGGCCTTGTTGAAAGCCACGGGCGCGCCGATCGCCGCGCCCAGTGCCAACCGCTTTGGCCGCCCCAGCCCCACCCGTGCCGAGCACGTCCTTGAAGACCTCGCCAATCGCGTCGACCTGATTCTGGACGCGGGGCCGACTCCGATGGGCGTGGAATCCACTGTCCTCGATCTCACGCAATCACCGCCCGTGATACTCCGTCCCGGCGGCGTGCCCCGCGAAAACCTGGAACAGGCCATCGGCGAGGTGCGTCTGGCGTCCGCCGTTGAGGATGAAACCGCGCGGGCGGGTCTGGCTGGCCCCGGCATGTCCCTCAAGCACTACGCCCCTCGCGCACGCGTCGAATTGCTCGATGGCAACACAAAGGAGACCCTGATCGCCCTCAAACGGCGCGTCGAGGAATTGAAACGCGAGGGAAAGACATTTTATATTTTGGCGAACTACGGTGACAACCGGCTCTATGCTCAAACGCTGTTCGACCAAATGCGCGACGCCGACGCGCAACATGCCGACGTAATCCTGGCGATCATGCCGCCCACGCGCGGGCTTGGCCTCGCCGTGCGCGACCGATTGCTGCGCGCCTCGGGCTCGCCCGCCGCCGTGAAGAAGAAAGCGAACCATGAGTAAAGAGCAGGCCGAGAAACGCGCGAAAGCGCTGGATTGGTTGAACACCTTGCGCCGCGAACATCCCGCGATGAGCAAACTCGAAGCCATCGAAAAGACCGCGGTCCGGTTCAACCTCAGCCCGCTCGAAGAGGAATGGCTCCTGCAGGCGTTGACCGACAGCAGGCTTGCGCCGAAACCACCGCCGGAGTAATGTCGCTCCGCTCTCAGCGCTCGGAGGGGTGGCAGAGTGGTCTAATGCGCACGCCTGGAGAGCGTGTGGGGCCGAAAGGCCCTCGCGAGTTCGAATCTCGCCCCCTCCGCCATCTTCGTTTTCCCTAATGAAATGGCGGTTCTTGTGAGTATTCACCGTCCAAAATGGCAAAGACATAACAAAAACGCATAACACAGCCTTCTCGAAAGTCTCCGCGGTGCATTACACATCGGCGGTGGTGATCGCGCCTCTGACGGCTTCTGGTGCAGTCAGGAAGGCCGCCGTAGCGGCTCGCTGCCGGTGAATTGCGGCGGTTGCGCTTCACCCACGACTTTTTCACTGCACCCGGCGGGGTTGTGCGCTCAGTGCTTTTGCTCGCCTTCTGTCAGCTTGGGCGGCTGGACGGGTTCAGCATTGACTTCGATCACCTTCTCGACTGGCGGTTTCAGGCCATGTTGAATTCCACTGGTAACAAGCAGGCGCATCACATTGGCCATGGATTCGGGCGATGGTGGTAAATGCTGGACGGGCGGGGTGTGGTGCTCGACCTCGACGCGGTAGGTGCAGGCGTGGCAGTTCCAAAGATTCTTGTCATGGTCAACGCTCACGTTGCCGGTGCGCGTGTGTTCCTTCGCCGGACAACGCGCCCCCCGTTTCCCGCCTTGCACCAGTTTGACGCCCCGGCTTTCCAGCCACGCGCCGATAGGATTGGCCGCAATGATTTCGTCGCGGGTCATGGCTGCACCGCCATAAGTTGAAGCGGTGGTTGCTGGTTCAAAGCGTGGCAACGGTTGCACCAGCAAAGCAGCCGGTGATGATGTGATGCGGCACCGAAATTTCTGCCAGTCACCTTGCAACCGCACCGGGCGCAGTGGCCAATGAAAGTGTTGTCTTTCGGTGCCGGTGTGGTATCTTCGACGTGTTCCGTAAGTTCAGCGCGCCCTTGCCGGGGCGCGTTTTTGTTTTCCGATTTCACGCCACACCGTCTTTCACCGGCGCTTGTTCCTGTAGAAGCCGGTTCAAGTAGTTATCGACCGAGGGCAAGAACACCAGTCGCACACCTTTGGTGGATTTCCTCGTTGCATTCTTTGGCGTGGCCTTCGTCAGCGTGTTCGGCAACCGGACGGATTGAATCGCCCCGGCGTGAATCAAATTGTAGGCCGTACCCTTTTTGATTCCGCGAAGACCTTCCAGCGCCGGCACGCGCACCCACTTGGCAGGATCAGACACGCTCGCACCGGCGTCCGGTTTCGGTGCCGCCGTTGTTTCCGCGCTGGCGGTGCACGCTGTTTTGGTTCTATGTGTCATATGCGACCAAGTGAACCCCATCTTGGTTGCATTCGCTTACCCCTTTGTTGAGGCGATCAACTGTGGGAGAGACGGCGGCGAAGCTGGTTGCGGAAAGCTCGCCACAGCGCTTCTCTGATTCCATCCCGGATATTAGCTTCTTTCGTTCTCGGCGTAACAGCCCGCTGCGCCCCGGTGTATTGCGAATGCTTGCCGCGATGCTCCCCCAACGGTCGCAATGTGTTGTCCTTCTCAGGGTGTCCGCCATGCGCGGCCTTCAACGCTCCCCACCCCACGTCAAACCACGCCTTCCGATTCTCTAGCAACGACGGCAGCTTTTGCCGCTTCAACCATTCTGGCCCCCGAATGTTTTTCGGCTCGGCATTCACACGGCGTAGCCACGCTACCCACTGGATTTGTTGGTCCACCCACTCAAGCATTTGATGCGCGGTAAAACTCGCCGGGCGGCGGTTGAGGCTCCACTTGATCTTGCGGGAAACATTCAAAGGCGAGTCCTGTCCCACCTCAAGCAATTGAAGCAACCTCTCAAGGTATCGAGGATGCTTGGAGTCCTTGGCAAGGCAGTCGGGATGCTCTGACACTAAGGCGGGCCACTGCCAGTACTTGCGGGCGATAGGACGAAACAAGTCAGGCCGTTGTTGGGCGAGTTGCCGGTTCAGTTGGTCAACGGCTCCGATTGCCAATTCCGTCAGCAGCTTGGCAGCCTCAGTGTCTCTTCCATCACTCGACACTATACGCTTTGCCAACTCGCGAATTGCAACCCGCCCGGCAATATAGACAGACCGGTTCGGAAGGTTTTCCGCCTCCAAAAGACGTTTCGGAATCTCCTGGGGTCGGTCGGCCCCTACTTCACGCACCCATATCAAACGCTGCGCATAATCCCCTTCAATCGGGAAGGGCAACACAAACGGCACGCGGAGTGTCCATAAATTCGGGGAGACGCTTTTTTGCTTTCCTTGTGCTGTGCGTGGTTCGAGGCTTTGGCTTTTGGGGTCGTTGGTTTTCCGGTCGGGCTTGGACGGCCCGCGTTTCGTGGTGGGTTTCACTTCGCCG
Source organism: uncultured Verrucomicrobiae bacterium (assembly GCA_963842185.1). Taxonomy (GTDB): domain Bacteria; phylum Verrucomicrobiota; class Verrucomicrobiia; order Palsa-1439; family Palsa-1439; genus Palsa-1439. The sequence goes on along the minus strand of CAWJFL010000014.1, from coordinate 78,275 downwards.
CCTTCGTAACGTCCGGCAGCGCGTTCACCGCGCCGCGCAGATCGGTCGCGCTCAGGTGCGTGTAAATTTTCGACACGGCGGCGCTCTGGTGTCCAGCGATAGCTTGCGCCACGGCATCACTGACACCGGCAGCCTTCAAGAACGTCACCGCGCTATGCCGCAGGCTGTGAAAAGATAGCGTGCTTGGTGTGCGGTGTTTGTCGTGGCCTTCGCCAGTCTCGACGTTCTTTCGTGGTGGTGCAATGCCGGCTTGTTCCATCACCTTGTAAAACTGATTACTCAAGGTGCCGGTGCGCTTCGCCAATTCCGCAACCTTCGGAAACACAAATGCGCTCGGTTCGTCGGTGGACGGCAAGGCTTCAAAGTAGTCCACCAGCGCCGGGGCCATCGGCAGCGGCAGGACTTCGGTCGTCTTGCTGACGTGAAAGACAATTTCCTTCGTTTCAAGATTCACTTGATTCCAGCGAAGCCGCGCCACGTCACCAAGCCGCTGCGCGGTGTAAAGGCCGGTCAGGATCAGGCCGCGCCACTCACTGTCACCAGCAGCGTGCAAAAGCAACCGGATTTCCGCCGGCTTAAACTCGCGCCGCTTCCCGAAGGTTCGCAGCTTCAGCTTCTTTACCTTCGCCGCAGTGTTGCTGGTCAGCAGGTCTTGTGAGTAGGCCGCGCCGAAACACACACGCAGCGTTTTGACGGCAAGGTTCGCGGTGTTCGGGGAAAGTTCTGTTGCCAGCTTGTCACGGAAGGCGCTGATTTCCGTGGCCGTCACGCCGGGAATGTTCTTGTCAGCCTTCGCGCCTAAGAAGTCGTAAAACCGATCCAAGACGCCGGCGTAGCGTTCGTGGGTGCGCGGCGTGTTCTCGATCAGCTTGCTGTCCAGCCATTGCTTCCCCCACTCGCGGACGGTGTAGGTCTTTAGCGTTTCGCGGTTGGACGCCAAGAAAATGTCTTCCAGTCCAGCCGCTAGGACTTCACGCGCCTTGTCTGGCGTCAACGTGCCGGCGCGTCCGTGCTTCTCGGCCTTCTCCCAAGCCGCGCAGATTGCTTCGGCCTGCCCCTTATTCCGCGTCTTGGTGGACCGGAAACGCCGCACGCCGTCCGTGGTGGTGAAAGCGCAGTACCAAAACGGCTTTCCGGGGTTCTTGTGTACGCTTGCCATAGGTCATGCTCCTTTGTTGGAATAACACTAAGGCATAACGACAGGCAAGTCAAGCACGACATAAACGCTCGTATTTCCTAGGCAATTTAGTCACAAGGCAGGATAAGGGGACTCGCGAGTTCGAATCTCGCCCCCTCCGCCAACTTCATTTTACCTAATGAAATTGCGGTTTTTTCGTCCCGATGATGTTGAAAAAGTCAAGCGCGGCACGAAAATGCGGCACATTGGCTTTTCGAGCTTCCCGCCAGGGATGGAAGAGCTGTTGCCCGTGCTGACTCCAGAAACATTCGCGTCACCAAATCACGGAAGGGCGATGGATGCAGGTCTGCCATAGGGCACGGCGGTGGTTTCCTAAGTTGACTTCGAACAGTCGATGCTGCAAAGAAGAAAGCAACCGAATGAGAGTGAATCACAGACTTTGGCGGTGGATGATTGTGGGGAGCCTGATTGTCGCGGCCACGATGCCGGCGCAGGCTGACGAGCAGAAACTCAAGGCCGCGTGGATTTATGTCAGCCCGGTCGGCGACATGGGCTTCACGTGTGGACACGATCAGGCCCGAAAAAATCTGGCGGCAAAATTTCCCTGGTTGACCACCGTGTACGCCGAAGCCGTGCCGGAGTCCGACGTCGACCGCTTTCTCGCCCGGTATGTCGTCGAGCAAAACGTGGACGTGGTATTCACGTGCAGCTTCGGGTTCATGGATGGCACGATTGCGGCCGCGAAAAAGTTTCCCAACAAGATGTTTTTCCACTGCGCCGGTTTCAAACGCGAACCGAACTGCGGCAACTATTGGGGCGATCTGTATCAAACGTACTATCTCAACGGCCTGATGGCTGGTGCGTTGACCAAGTCCGGCAAAGTCGGTTACGTCGCCGCGCATCCGATCCCCGAAGTCGTCCGCCACATCAACGCCTACGCTCTCGGCGTGCGCGCCGCGAATCCGAAAGCCGAAGTGCACGTCCGCTGGCTGTTCGCGTGGTACGATCCGGCCAAGGCCCGTGAGGCCGCGGAGGCGCTCATCGCCGAAGGCTGCGACGCGCTGGCTTTCACCGAGGATAGCGCGACGGTCGTCCAAGTCGCCGAGGAATACACGAAGAAAGGCAAACCCGTGTACAGCTTCTCGCACTACAGTCCGATGAAACAGTTCGGCCCGGACTCCGTCGTCAGCGGCCAACTCATGGACTGGACGCCTTTGTACGAAGACATCCTGACCAAAATTCACTCCGGCGCGTTGACCACAAACAATTTGCAGGAGGTCGATTACTTCTGGCTGATGCGCGAAGGCGTGGCGCAGATCGGCACGCAGTTCCGCGAGCCGATCAATCCCAAATTTGCCAACCCACTCAAGGCCGCGACGGTTGGGAACGTTAGCGCGTACGATTTGGTTTTCAAACGCATCGACGAGATGAAGGCGTTGAAGTTTGATCCGTTTACCGGGCCGATTAAGGACAATACCGGCACGTTGCGACTGAAAGACGGCCAGCGCGCCACGCTGAAGGAATTGACCACGATCGACTGGTTTGTCGAAGGTGTTGTGGGTAAAGTCCCCCGGTAATGGCCCCGTCGGTCGAGATGCGCGGCATCCGCAAGCGCTTCGTTGGCGTCACCGCCAACGACGGCATCGACCTCGAAGTCCGCCAAGGCGAAATCATCGGGCTGCTCGGCGAGAACGGCGCCGGTAAGACCACGCTGATGAATATTCTGTATGGCATTTACCAGCCCGACGCCGGCGAGATCTTCATCAACGGCCAACAGGTCGCGATCCACTCTCCGCGCGATGCGATGCGGCTCGGCATTGGGATGATTCACCAGCACTTCCGGCTGGTCACCAGCCACACCGTCGCCGAAAACGTCGTGCTCGGCTGGCAGGAACATTTCTTCCGCCCCGACCGGGCCGCGCGCGGGAAACTCGAAGAGTTTTCCAACAAGTATGGCCTGCGCGTGGATTTCGACGCGCCGGTCTGGCATCTCTCCGCCGGCGAACAGCAGCGCGTCGAAATCCTCAAGGCGCTTTGGCGCGGTACGAAAATGTTGATTCTCGACGAGCCGACCTCGATGCTCACGCCCGGCGAGATCAAAGACCTGCTCACGACCGTCCGCCGGATGGCGGCGGATGGCCAGTCGGTGATTTTCATCACGCACAAACTGAACGAAATCACGGCCTTCACCGACCGGGTTACCGTATTGCGTCAGGGCAAAGTGGTGGCCACGCGCGAAGCCAAAGACACCAACGAGCGCGAACTGGCTCGCCTGATGGTCGGCCGGGAAGTCTTGTTTCGGCTCGACAAAACACCGGCGCGAGCCGGCCAACCCGTGTTGCAGATCGAGGGGCTGCGCGTGCTCAACGACAAAGGTCTGGAAGCCGTGAAAAACGTGACCCTCAGCGTCGCCGCCGGTGAGATCGTTGGCATTGCGGGCGTCGCCGGTAACGGCCAGCGCGAGTTGATCCAAGCCATCGTCGGATTGCGTCCAGTGGCCGGGGGCCGAATCCGAATCCGCGGCGACGGCTTCGGCTACGTGCCGGGCGAACAACGCACCGGAGTTGTCCCCAGCATGAGTGTCGCGGAGAATTTTGTTCTCAAACGCTATCGGCACCGGCCGTTTGCCAAAGGATTGTTCCTCCGGCGCGCCGAAATTGCCCGCTACGCTGACGGTTTGATTTCGTCGTACTCGATCATCACTCCCTGCCGGGACACGCCGATTCGGTTGCTCTCGGGCGGTAACATTCAGCGCGCGATTCTCGCGCGGGAATGCTCCGGCACGGCCGCGCTCCTGGTCGCCGAACATCCGACCAGCGGCGTGGATGTCGGCGCGACCGAAACGATCCGGCAACTCTTGCTTCAGCAACGCGCCCGCGGCACGGCGATGCTGTTGGTGAGCGAAGATTTGGAGGAAGTGTTGCAAATGAGCGACCGCGTCGCGGTGATGTTCAACGGTGAAATCATGGGCATCGTGCCGGCGAGCACCGACGTGGAAACGATCGGCCGCATGATGGCCGGCATCCATCGCGAGGGGGCATGAAGATCGAGCGCAGGCTTGAGCCGTCGCGGTTGGTGAAGATGGCCGCGCCGGTCGTGTCGCTGCTTCTGGCGTTGGGAGCCATCGCGGTGTTGTTTGGAGCGCTACGGGTCAATCCGCTCGTGGCGTACCGAGAGATTTTTCGCGGCGCGTTCGGCAGCTGGTACGGACTGTCAGAAACTGTGACCAAAACAATCCCGCTGTTGCTGGTCGGCGTAGGACTGGCGTTGGCGTATCGGGCGCGGGTGTGGAACATCGGCGCCGAAGGACAGTTGTTAATGGGCGCGATCGCAGCCACGGGTGTGGCGCTGCGCTTCCCGAACTTGCCGGCGATGTTTTTGGCGGGCTTCGTGGCCGGGGCGTTGTGGGCATTAATCCCGGCCGCGCTGAAGGTTTGGTCGCGCGTGGATGAAGTGCTGACGAGTCTGATGTTGGTCTACGTCGCCGGTGAAGCGGTCAATTATTTGATTTACGGGCCGTGGAAAGGGGCGGAGTCCAGGGGATTTCCGCTCACGGATGAATTTGTTGAAGCGGCGCAACTGCCGGTGATCGGTTGGAGCCGGATTCATTATCCAACGTTGGTCCTCGCGCTGGTGGCTGCTGGAGTTGTGTTTGTGTTGATCGGGCACACGAAGATCGGCTTCGAAATCCGCGTGACCGGCGAGAACCAAGCCGCGGCGCGTTACGCCGGCATGTCCTACGGGAAGATCGTGCTGCTGGTGATGGGCCTCAGTGGCGGGCTGGCAGGAATCGCCGGTGTGGGTGAGGTGGCCGGCATTCACCATCGGTTGTTGAATCCGGGGGGCATTTCGCCCGGTTACGGATTTTCCGGCATCATCGTGGCGTGGCTGGCGCGATTGAATCCGCTGGGGGCCATCCTCTCGGCGTTCCTGCTCGGCGGGTTGCTGGTGGGCGGCGATGCGATTCAGGTCTCGCTCGGCTTGCCCGGCGGCGACGACCGAGATTTTTAACGGGGTGATCCTGCTGTTCGTCGTGGGTGGTGAGGTGATGACGCGTTACCGGATCCGGTGGTCGTGATGTGGGAGTTTGCGTTATCGGCATTGAGAGCGGCGATACCGGCCGGCACGCCGTTGCTGCTGGCCGCGCTCGGCGAAGTGTACGCCGAACGCTCCGGCGTGTTGAACCTCGGCGTCGAAGGCATGATGATCATTGGCGCGGTGACCGGCTTCGGCGTGGCGCACGCGACCGGTAACGTGTGGCTGGGATTTGCCGCCGCGCCGTTGGCCGGCGGCGCCGTCGCCTTGTCGCACGCGTTTTTCAGCATCACGTTACGTGTCAACCAGGTCGTGTCCGGCATCGGGCACACGATGCTCGGGTTGGGGCTGAGCGGGTTGATCGGCCAACGCTACATCGGCTTGCCGCTGGGAGCGCGCATGCCGCCGCTCTACGGGTACGACCCGGTCGTGTACTTTGCCGCGGCAATGATGCCGGTGTTGTGGTTTGTGTTGTACCGGACACGTTGGGGACTGACGCTGCGCTCGGTTGGCGAGAATCCGGCAGCGGCCGATGCGCTCGGCGTGAACGTCATCGGTGTCCGGTATCTGGCGGTGGGATTCGGAGGATTGATGGCCGGGCTGGGCGGTGCGTATTTGTCCATCGTCTACGCGCCGGCCTGGATCGAGGGCATGACGGCGGGCGCGGGTTGGATTGTGATTGCGCTGACTTCGTTCGCGATGTGGGACCCGCGGCGGGCCATGGCGGGGGCCTATTTGTTTGGTGGTGTGCGCGTGTTGCAATACCGGTTGCAGCCGCTCGGCGTCTCGCCGAACTTGCTGAACATGCTGCCGTTTCTGATGACGATCGTGGTGCTGACGTTCAGCGCTCGAGAGGCGTTGCGCAAACGCATCGGCGCGCCGGCGGCGTTGATGATTCCGTTCGTGCGCGAAGAACGCTGATTGACTTTGCCGGGTTCGAATCCCGCCCCCTCCGCCAGTCTTTGCTGGCAGCTTCGGTAACAGTGAAGACTACCGCGCCGTAGCGAACGCGGAGGCGGGCTGACACAGCCGAAAATGGCACTGACGGCCCGCGAGTATTCTTGCCCGACTACGTGTGACACCCTATCATCGGCCCGATGGCTGAATGTGAGTCAGGAAGTAACGCTCCGCGGCAACCGGTGGCGGTGCCGGCTCCTGCAGCGAGAAACGATCCGGTTGTTGCGACGCCAGAAAACGTTGACGCGCGTGAACGAAAGTCACGGTGGATACAGCGCGGAGTTTTGGGTGCCGTGTGCGCGGTGGTCGTCGGGGTCTACGCGTATACGGCCCACGAAGGCGCGGTCACACAGGTGAGTCTGGATGCGGCTGGCAGCTACTATAATTTGTTGGTGCAGGGTTTTCGCGCCGGCCAGCTCAACCTGAAAAAAGAAGCGCCGCCCGAGCTCGCGCAACTCGCTGACCCTTACACCCCGACTCCCCTTCGCCCCAATGGGGTGATGGACCTGAGTTATTACAGGGGTAAGTTGTACCTCTATTTTGGGGTTACTCCAGCCGTGGTGCTTTTCTGGCCGTATGTGGCGCTGACCGGCCACTACCTGTTCTATCGTCAGGCCGTGACGATTTTTTGCGCCGTTGGCTTTTTGGCGAGCATGGGGATACTCGTCGGACTGTGGCGGCGCTACTTTGCCGAAGTCAGCATCGCGGTGGTGGCCGCCGGCGTGCTGGCACTGGGTTTGGCGACATTCATGCCGTCGCTCCTGGCTCAGTGCGAGGTCTGGGAAGTGCCGATCAGTTGCGGGTATATGCTGACAATGTTGGCCTTGGGAGGCATTTGGTGCGCGTTACAGGAGACGAAGCGGGGGTGGCAGTGGCTGGCGGCGGCCAGTCTGGCCTACGGGCTGGCGGTGGGGGCGCGACCAAACTTGTTGTTCGGCGCGGTCATCCTCTTGGTGCCGGTGGCGCAGGCTTGGCCTCGGTGGCGGCGAGTTTGGAGGCTGCTGGTCGCGGCGACCGGCCCGATCATGCTAATCGGGTTCGGGCTGATGCTGTACAATGTGCGACGCTTCGATGATCCATTCGAGTTTGGCAATCACTACCAGTTGACCGGACATTCACAGATTCATGAGCAATTATTCAGTTTGCGGTATTTCTGGTTGCATTTGCGGGCGTATTTTTTTGAGACGACGCAGTGGAGCGGACGTTTTCCTTTCGTGCATCGCGCCGGAAGTGCTTTCGGCGTGTTGACCAACGTACCGCTGGCATGGCTGGCGTTGGCGGCGCCGCTGGCGTGGCGGGGACGGGTAGGCCCGGTGGGGTCGGTCTTACGCGGGTTTGTGACAGCTGTCGCCCTGCTGTTTGGGATGTGCGCGTTGACGCTTGCGTTGTGCTGCTGGGTTACACTTCGCTATGAGGTGGACTTCCTGCCGTCGCTGGTACTGCTGGCGGTGATTGGCATCTTGAGTTTCGAGCGCGCCCTGGCCCCGACCTCGGAGTCGGGGCAGGCTTGCCGGCCGCTCTGGCGGCGCGTGGCGCGCTGGGGCTACGGCTTCCTACTCGTCTTCTCGGTGGCATTTAGCCTGTTCGCGAGCGTTGGGGGATGTGCCGAGGCGGACAACGATCTGGGGACGCAACTGCAGGCGTCGGGCCAGGTGCCGGAGGCGATTCGGCTCTACGAGCAGGCACTGCGCCTCGATCCCGATTTGGCCGATGCGCACATCAACCTGGGAATTGCCCTGATGCAAACGGGCAGGATTCAGGAGGCGATTGGGCAGTATGAGCAGGCGCTGCGGATCAAGCCTGATTCTTCCAAAGGGCACAACGAGTTTGGGATTGCCCTCGCCCGGCTGGGTAGGCTGCCGGAGGCGACCAGTCATTGGGAGCAAGCGTTGCGCATCAAGCCCACCTACTTCGAAGCGCACAACAACCTCGGGAATGCCCTGGCGCAAACGGGTAAGATCGAAGAAGCCATCGCACACTACGAGCAAGCCCTGCGGATCAAGCCCAATCTCGCCGAGGCGCACTACAATCTAGGGACCGCGTTGGCGCAAACGGGTAAGATCGAGGAAGCCGTCGCACACTTCGAGCAAGCCCTGCGGATCAACCCCGATTACGCCGAGGCGCACTTCAATCTGGGCATCGCGTTGGCGCAAGCGGGTAAGATCGAGGAAGCAATTGCGCACTTCGGGCAGGCGCTACGGATCAAGCCCGATTACGCCGAGGCGCATTACAACTATGGGGTTGCCTTGGAGCAGGTGGGCCGGGTGCCGGAGGCGATTGCACAGTACACACAGGCGCTACGGATCAAGCCCGATTTCCCCGAAGCGCAGAACGCGCTCGCGCGACTGCAAGCTCGCCAGAAATAGAACGCGATTGGCTGGTGAAATCGAGCAGCTCGGCTTTTGAGTCCGAATCTTTTCCCTCAACCATGGCTATTTTGCCTAGCTCCTGACGAACTGCCGATACAGTTCCGCGTAGGCGCCGTCGGCGGCGAGAAGTTGCCGGTGGGTCCCCCGCTCCACGATTTTTCCGTGGTCGAGCACCAACACCAGGTCGGCATGGCGGATGGTGCTGAGCCGATGGGCGACGACGAAACTCGTGCGGCCCTGCAACAACCGCGTCAGCGCCCGCTGGATGCGCGCCTCGGTCATCGCGTCGACGGAACTCGTCGCCTCGTCCAGAATCAGAATCCGCGGGTTGGCCAGCATCGCGCGGGCGAAACAGACCAGTTGCCGCTCGCCGAGCGACAGATTCGTGCCGCGCTCCCCGACCTGCGTCGAGAACCCCGCCGACAGCGAGCCGATCACATCCAGAAAATCCAGCTTGCGGACCGCATCGATGACCTCTTCATCCGTCGCGGTCGGCCGCGCGAAGCGGATGTTGGCCATCACCGTGCCCGTGAACAGGAAGTTCTGCTGGCTGACAATCCCCATCTGCCGATGCAACGAGTCGCCCAGGATATCGCGCGTGTCGAACCCGTCGATGAGCACCTGACCGCTCTGCGGCAGATAGAATTTCGTGATGAGATTGACAATCGAACTCTTGCCGCTGCCCGTATGGCCGACGAGCGCGACGGTTTGCCCTGGTTCGGCGACAAAACTCATGTCATTGATCGCGGGCCGGTCGGGGACGTAACTGAAGATGACATTGCGGAACTCGACGCGTCCGTGAATGCGCGGCAACTCGCGCAACGGTCGGCGGTTCCTCCCAATCGGGCTTGGTGTCGAGCAACCGAAACACGCGCTCGGCGCCCGCCATCGCGGTCATCGCCTGGCTGAACTGCTGGCCGATGGGCTGGACCGAACTGAAAAACATGTTCGCCAGGAAGAAAAATTGAATGAGCGTGCCCACGTTCATGTGAATCGCGGGGCTTAACACGCGATACCCACCGATCACGATCAACGCCGCCGCGAAAATCTGGCTGTTCAATTCCAGCATCGGCAAAAACACGCCCGACGCTCGCGCCACGCCGAGGTTGTAATCCGAATGGTCGCGGATCAGGTCGGTAAACAGGCCCGCGTTCACGTCCTGCCGGACAAATCCCTGCGTCACGCGGATGCCGGTGACCGATTCGGCGAGCGTCGCCGTCACGCGGCTCCAGCTCTCCTGGACCTGACGGTTGGCGTAACTGAGCGTGCGGCGGAAATGGTAGTTCAACACGCCGAGGATGGGCGCCATCGCCAGCACGACGAGGAACAATACCCAGTCGTACCACATCATCAGCAGTGCCGAGACGATCATCTGCCCGGCCTGCACGGCGGTGATGAAAAACACGTCCTGCCAGCCGACGCGCATCGCTTCCGCGTCGGATGTATAGCGGCTGATGATGCGCCCGATTTTCGTCCGATTGTAGAAACTCATCGGCATCCGCACCAGATGCTGAAAAATGTCGCGCCGCAAATCCTGGATGACCGACTCGCCCAATTCCAGCGCCAGCCGCTGGCGGAAATGGAAACAGAACTGCGTGACGGCGGCGAGCATGAGAAACCCGATCGCTCCCCACATCACGCCACGCGGGTCGTGGCGCGAAATCGGCCCGTTGATGACCGCGCCCATCGCCCACGCCAGCATCGGCAATTGGATCGACCGTAGGATCACCAGCACGAACAGCCAGTTGCGTTTGTGCGCGTGCGGTTTCGTGTAGCGGAACAAGCGCCAGATCAACGCCAGTTCCAATGGCCGCTGGCTGATCTCGTCTTCATCATTCGGCTCGCGCCGAATGTGGGTGATCGTGACTGTCGGTTTTGTCGTCATGGTCCCTACTCCGCGAATTGGACCTCCGCCGTTCGCCGATAGGGACCGCTGGCGCGCATCAATTCGTCATGGGTGCCGACCTGGACGATCCGCCCGTCTTCCAGCACAATGATGCGATGGGCGCGGCGCAACGTGCTGATCCGGTTGGCAACGATAAACGTCGTGCGCCCGCGCATCGCGTTCTCAATCGCCGCCAGAATCTCCTTCTCCGTCTCGGGATCGACTGCCGCCGTCGGGTCATCGAGCAACAGAATCGCCGGGTCGAGCAGCAGCGCGCGGGCGATGGCCAGACGCTGGCGCTGACCGCCGGACAAATCCTTGCCACCTTCTCCCAGCAATGTGTCGTATCCCCTGGGCAGTTTGACGATGAACTCGTGCGCCGCGGCGATTCGGGCGGCCCGCTCGATTTCCTCCCGGCTCGCGTGCGGATGCCCGAAGGCAATGTTGGCGGCCACCGTGTTGCTGAAGAGAAAGCTCTCCTGAAACACCAGGCCCACGTTGCGGCGTAAATCATCGAGGTTGAGATCGCGGACGTCGGTTTCATCCACGAGCACCCGCCCGCGTTGCGGGTCGTAAAAGCGCGGGATCAGGCTCAACAAGGTGGTTTTGCCCGAGCCGGTCGCGCCGAGGATGGCAAGGCACTCGCCGGGGCGCGCTTCGAACGTGACGTCCTGGAGTTCGGGGTCGTCCGACCCGCCGTAGCCGAAGCTGACGTTTTCAAACCGGATCGCCCCTTTGGCGCGCGGGAGCGGCTTCGCCTCCGGTCCGCTGACGATTTCGACGGGCGCATCGAGCACCTCGAACACGCGCCGGGCACCCACCAGACTTTGCTGAATGGTGTTGGCGATCTGGGCGACGTTCGAGATTTGTCCCGAGAACTGTTGCAGCAGGCCCGCGAACACCACCATGCCGGTGCCGAGCGGCAGTTCGCCCGTGATCACCAGATGTCCGCCGTAGAACAGCAACACGAAAATGCTGATTTGCGTGAGCATACCGATGGAGGGAATGAACACGCTCACCCGCCAGAAGATGTTCTGCTGTTGCGTGCGGACGGCGTCATTGCTCGCCTGGAAGATCTCGTATTGTTCCCGCTCGCGCGCGAAGCCTTTGATCGTCTGCATTCCCTGCGCCGTCTCGGCGATGTGCAGGATCATGCGGTCCACCAACTCGCGGTTGCGGACGTATTGGGGCTGGACGACGCGCGAAAATGCCGCAGCCACCACCCACAGCAGCGGCACGACCGCCAGGCACGCGAGCGTGAGCCGGGCATGGATCGTCAGCATGTACGTCAGGTACAGGGCCAGCGACAGGATCATGATGATGCTTTGCATCAGCACGTTGTTGACGAAGTTCGCCACGGCGCGCGAATCACCGGTCACGCGGTTGATGATCGACCCCGTCTCGTTCGCGTCGTAGAACCGAAAGCTGAGGCGTTGGAGCTTTTCGTACACGCGGGCCCGCAATTCGACGACGATGTACCGTTCCACCAACACGGCCACCGCGATGCTGTAGGCATACGACAGCACCGACCGGAACAAGGCCAGCACGAGCATCACCGCCGCAATGGCCGTCAGGACGTTCATGGGCGTCCAGGACGCCGGCGGCGCGCTCCCCAGTGGCCAGTGGGGCGGGGTCACGCCCGGTCTGCATCTGGTACCGGACGTAATCGATGCCCAGACCCGTCAACCCGAGGCCGGTCAGTCCCATCGCCAGGAGCAGGAATTGGTAAATGAAGACCTTGATGCACCCCGACCGATAGCGCCAACTGAGGCCCAACAGACGACGAATGATCGTCCAATCGGTCTCGGTATTGGCCTGCATGGTCGCCGAAGCTGGCATCACGAAAAGCAAACCACGTTGCGGCAGTGCTCACAAGAGAGAACTCACGGGCGACAACGCGCTTGGTTTCGTCGCGGGGCTCAGTATAATGGATTCACCATGCCTGCCAAGAACCCGCTTTTCTCGTCCGCCAAACCCGTTATCGCCATGATCCATTTGGACGCGTTGCCCGGCACGCCCGCCGGCGGGCGCAGCGTGCGCGAGATTGAAGCCACGGCGGTGCGCGAGGCGAAGATCTACCGCGAGACGGGTGTGCACGCGATCATGCTGGAGAACATGCACGACACACCGTACCTGCGCGGCGCGGTCGGCCCGGAAATCGTTGCCGTGATGTCGGTCATTGCCCGCGCGGTGAAGGATGTGAGCGGACTGCCGTGCGGCGTTCAGGTGTTGGCCGGGGCCAATTCGGAGGCTGTGGCTGTCGCGCACGCGGCGCGGTTGGATTTTGTGCGCGTCGAAGGCTTCGCGTTCGCCCACATCGCCGACGAAGGGTTCATCCAATCGTCCGCCGCTCCCCTGCTCCGGTACCGAAAGCAGATTGGGGCGACTCATGTCCAGGTGTGGGCCGACGTAAAGAAGAAGCACAGTTCGCATGCGATCACGTCCGACATCAGCGTTGGCGAGACAGCCGAGACGGTCGAGGTGATGCGCGGCGACGCCGTGATTATTACAGGCACGGTGACCGGCGACCCTCCCGCGCTGCCCGACATACGCGACGCCAAAAAACATTGCCGCATACCGGTTTATCTTGGATCCGGCGTCACGGCGCAGAACCTGGCGAGATACCATGCGGCGGCTGACGGGTTCATCATCGGCTCGCACTTCAAGGTGGATGGACTGTGGTCAAACACTGTGGACCCGAAACGCGTGGCGAAATTTATGGCCACCCACGCGCAACTCGGTTCGTGACATCAAGTCGGCTGGTCGGGTGACCCGGTCGATTCATTCTGGTGGGGCTGCTCGCGCTGTCGTTGCAACGCGCGCGACGCGCTCACTGCCATGACGATGCAAAACGCCAGAACGGGAGCCGATACGTAGGCCATGAAACGCGAGAAGCCGATATACTCGTAGTGCGGGTGGAACCAGCCGTCGTAGATGCACCACGTTTCCCATGCCAGCAGGGCAACGGCGCCGATCCCATACTTCTTGCGCACTTCCTCGGCGGTCAAGCGGTGACGCGGTTGTGGCTTGTCTTCACCCATGGCGGTTTCCGTCTGAGTAGAAACTCAGTGCCGCCGTCGCGGGCCGCACTTGGCGTATCGGGTTCGTGGCGTCGGGATTGCGTCCGCTAATACATGGCGGTGCGGACGAGCTCGACAATGGACTTCGCCCTGGATTTGCCGCGCCCCAGAATCGGTGGCGCCATTTCGGCGAGCTTGCGAACCGGTAGCTGTATCAATTCGTACTCGGCCTGAAGCCAATCATCGACGTCGTGCCCATCGGTGCGTCCCCGTTCGAGATAGAGTTGGTAGGCGCGAGCAGCGATCTGTTCGGTCTTCGGACTTTGTTGCGTCATGTTGCCTGACTCCCCCTCTCTTGTTTCTCCTACGCGTTACTACGGGCCGGTTTTCGGCCACCACGTCGGCACGTCGGACCTCCTTGTTCAAGTCAGACAGGCCGAGCAGTATGTTCGCTCAAATCTACCAAATTGCAAGACTTTCATTTCCGGTGGCACAGTTTGACCAGACCCCGCCGATTTGTTAGTACAGGCACCGATGAATGCGTTGCTGCAACGGCTTCGGTCAATCGGCAGCAAATTCCAGGCGCAGATCTTCGCGCATCTGGGGAAACGCACCGCCAGCGAAAACGCTTTTCTGGTCCTGTTGCCCATCGTCGGCCTGATGGTTGGTTTCACGACCGTCGCCACCGCCCACATCATTTCGTACCTCCAAAACCAGTTCTGGGGCAGCGGTCTAAACCTGCTCACGGCCTCGCATTACAATCCGTGGTATTCACGGCTCGTGATCCTGACGGTTGGGGGCCTCTTGGTGGGCCTGATTGGCAAGTTCTTCCGCGTCCCGACCCGAGGCGGCGGGATCACGACCATCATGCAGGCGGTTTCGCTCAAGGGCGGATACATTTCTCTTCGTCGGACCGCGCCCCGCGACTGGGCAGCGATTGTGACCGTGGCCACGGGAGGCTCACTGGGACGCGAAGGCTCGATGGCCCTCCTGGCGAGCGCCATCGGATCCTATTCGGGGCGTCGTTTCCGGCTTTCGACGCAACAGCTTCGCGTCCTTGTGTGCGCGGCGACGGCTGCCGCGCTCGCCGCCGTCTACAATGCGCCCATCGGCGGTTCGCTGTTCGCGCTGGAAATCCTGATGGGCAATTTCGCGCTGGAAGTTCTCGGCCCCGTGGTGGTCGTATCCGTGATTTCCACACTGGTTTATCGCAGTTGCATGGGCAACCTCCCCCGGTTTGATGTTCCCCACTACGATCTCGTGTCCGCGTGGGAACTGCTCCCGTATCTCGTGCTGGGGCTGCTGGCCGGCGTGTTGTCCATTTTGTTTGTGCGGGCGCTATTCGGTTCACAAGACCTGTTCGAGAAAATCCCGATCCCGAACTGGCTGAAACCGGCGGTCGGGATGCTGTTGGTTGGCGTCATCGGCATCAAGTGGCCCCACGTCTTTGGAAACGGCTTTGAAACGGTGAACCTAACGCTCCGCGAACAGCTGCCGATCGCACTACTGCTGATCCTGGTGCTGATGAAGATAGTCGCGTCGTCGTTGACCTTTGGCGCCGGCGGCGCCGGTGGATTGTTCACCCCGTCGTTGATGGTCGGCGCGCTGTTGGGCGGCTCGTTCGGTTACGGCGTGCACCTGTTGTTTCCCCATGTCACCGCCGGGTCGGGCGCCTACGCGCTGGTGGGCATGGGTGGCGTTCTCGCGGGCACAACCCACGCGCCGCTCACCGCCATCATGATGATCTTCGAACAAACCAACAACTACCAGGTCGTACTCCCGTTGATGTTCGTGTGCATCGTCAGCAATTTCACGGCGCGGGCGCTCAAAGCGCGTTCCCTCGATGAGGAATCGCTCCGCCGCCGGGGCATCGTAATGCCCACGGGGCCGGAGGCCAGCATCATGCAATCGCTGCGCGTCGAGGACATCCTGCACGAGGACATCCATGCCATCAACCAGACGGCGCCGTTCCGCACCATCGTCGAGCAATTTTTCAAGGAGTCTTACAACAACATCTACGTCGTCGACAGCGCCGGCAAGTTCCTCGGCGCGATCCGCCTGCACTCGGTGAAAGACATGTTGCACCAGGGCGAGTCATTATCCTCGGTCATCGCCGACGATCTGGTGGACGACTCGTTCCAATTCGTCACCCCGCGCCAGAACCTGGCGGAGGCAATGGATATCTTTTGGCGCGAAAACGCCGAACGTCTCCCGGTCATCAACAATTCCACCGAGCGCAAACTGCTCGGCTGGATTTCCAAGCGCGATCTGCTCGGCGTGTACAGCCAGGAAATCCTGCGGAAGCGGCAACTGATGGCGCGGTTCGTCGTCCACGAAGGCGACGAAACCCGCGACGTGTTCGTCGAACTGCCGGAGGGCTTCGAACTCCGCACCGTCGAATTTCCCGCCCACCTCGAAAGCCGGACGGTCGCGGATATCGCGCCGCGTTCCCACTACGGCGTGCACGTCCTGGCCATCAAACGTCGCGACCCGGTCACGGGCCGCAGCACCACGGAGCTGCCCGGTCCCGCGACGCGGCTGGCCCCCGGCGACGATCTGGTCGTGGTCGGCACGTCCGACGGCCTCGCTCAATTCATGGCTGCGCTCGCGACCGGCGTTGAAAACGGACCGAAGTGAGTTAAGCTATGGGTGACATGAGTGCGGACCAACCATTGCCCTCGCCGGATGAGATCCAGAAGAAGCTCTCTGAATTCATGAAACAAGAGTTCGGGGACCGGGTGGTCTTCGCGGCGCAACCCGAACGCGCGGAGACGACGCCGCCCAGCGAGGACGGGAAGCGCAAGGGCATCGAATTCGATTTTCACCTCAAGCCCAAGGACGTCAAGGCGCACCTCGACCGGTTCGTTATTCGCCAGGAAGACGCCAAGAAGGCGCTGGCCATCGCCGTTTGCGACCACTACAACCACGTCAAGGCGGCCGAACGGGGCGAGGAACTTCGCGATTACGTGAAGCAAAACGTCCTGCTTATCGGCCCGACCGGTGTCGGCAAGACGTACCTCATCAAGACCATCGCCGACCTCATCGGGGTGCCGTTCGTGAAGTCGGATGCCACGAAGTTCAGCGAAACCGGGTACGTGGGCGGCGACGTGGAAGACCTCGTGCGGGAGCTCGTCCATCGTGCCGAGGGCGACGTGAATCTCGCGAAGTACGGCATCGTGTACCTCGACGAAATCGACAAGATCGCCACACCCGCCAACATCATCGGCCGCGACGTGAGCGGGCGCGGGGTGCAAACGAATTTGCTGAAGTTGATGGAGGAAACCGAGGTGCCGCTGCGCTCGCCGACCGACATCCAGGCGCAGTTGCAGGCGGCCTTCGAGTACCAGCGACGCGGGAAGGTCAAGCGCGAGACGATCAACACGAAGCACATCCTGTTTATCGTCAGCGGCGCGTTCGACGAGATGCTGGACATCATCCGCCGCCGCGTCCGCCAGGCTGACATCGGGTTCGGGGGTCATCTCGTGGAAGCCGTGGCCGAGGCGGAATTGCATCGGCGCGGGCAAACCGAGGACTTCGTGAAGTTCGGGTTCGAGCCCGAATTCATTGGCCGGCTGCCCGTTCGCGTGGTTCTGGACAAGCTCAGTGTCGAGGACCTCTACAACATCCTCAAACAGAGCGAGGGTTCGGTCGTCAGGCAATACGAGTCGAGTTTTAGCGCGTTCGGCATCGACGTGATTTTCTCCGATGAAGGCCTGCGGGCG
The DNA here is from genome assembly GCA_963842185.1 of uncultured Verrucomicrobiae bacterium. Lineage (GTDB taxonomy): Bacteria > Verrucomicrobiota > Verrucomicrobiia > Palsa-1439 > Palsa-1439 > Palsa-1439. The sequence continues at coordinate 61,149 of CAWJFL010000014.1, read as the reverse complement.
GTCGCGGAACTGGCCGCTTTGGAAAACACGGGGGCGCGCGGACTGCTGACGGTCTGCGAGCGCGCCCTGCGGGAATTCAAGTTCGAGCTGCCGTCGTCCACCGTGCGACAATTCGTGGTGACGCGACCGCTGGTCGAGAAACCCGAGGCGGAATTGCAGCGCATCCTGCACGAGCCTGCGTACGAACAGCGCGAGTTAATGCGCCAGGTCGTCCACGATTTCGAACGCAAATTCGCCGAGAAGCACCACCTGCACATGCGGCTGGAGCCCGACGCGGTGGAGGAGATCGTCGAACGCGCCCAGCAGACCAACAAGTCCGTCACCGATTTCTGCCGCGAGTTGTTCAAGGACTACCAGTTCGGCCTGAACCTGATCAAAACCAACGCCGGCCAGACCGAATTTGCCATTCCCAAATCCGCGCTGGCGGACCCCGACAAATTCCTCAGCGACTGGGTCGTGTCGAGCTACCGAAAAGAGCAGGCGTAGCGCGCGAACCCGCGCAATAGTTCGCTGTTGTTACTGAGTTATCGGCTTGTCGTTCCGCCCCTCGGGAACTTTGGTGGGATCGATGGGCTCTCCTTTTCCCCGGGTCAGAACGTATTCGGTGTACGTGTTGTGCGGCCTGTAAGCATCGAACGTGACGGAGTTCACGGACAGAGGCGGTTTCGGGGAGTAAGCATAAAGGCAGAGGCCAATTTTGTCGCCGACCCGTTTGGAAATCTCTGGTAAGGGAATCAGGTAGGTGTCCACCCGCACCCGGTTGGGCATGTCGGCTTGGACGTAGCGGATGCAGCCGCGACCGGCGGAATCGTTTTTATCGCCAGTCGTGCCGCCATTGCCCTTAGAAATGGCGTAGTGCAAGCCGGGCAGGTAAGGCCGTTGATTGAGCCGATACACGCGGTCGACGTCCGGCGTCTCTTTTCCGTCATCGTCCAAATCAAGCCATAACTGGGAGTAATCGCCCAAGTCCCAGCCGTTGGCGTCCTTGCCCACCGAGGAATCATTAATCCGTCCACAACACGGCTTGGGCAAAGAGGTACTGGTCATTGTTCCAGACGGAGAAACGCAGCGCAGTCCGGTTACAGAGGACTTGAGCCTCGCGTTGGGGAAATCCAAAGGCGCCGGTATTGTGAAGATCGGGAACAACAGCATCGAAGCCCGTGGATGCGGTGGGCGGCTTTTGCTGTTTGGGTTCCTCGGTGATGGGCGAAGCGACGGGTTGAACACAGACCCATTTTTCCAGAGTACGGGTGTGGGCCTTGGCGTTGCCATCTCGATAAGCGGTGGCGATTATCTCGTCGCCCTCGGCGAGATTGTGAAGCCCCGGAGGATTGACCAGAAGGATGGTTATGGATTTGGATCCGTTGGGGCTTGCGCTCGGACGACCCCACGCGGTGACGCCATCGGGCAGAACGCTCTCGACCCTCAGTTTCCATTCCACGGCGGCGGCGGCCCTGCTCTGGGCTTCGGCGAGTGCGGCGGCGTCGGCGGCAATCTTTTCCTGCTCGGCTTTCCATCGGGCGGCTTGTTGTCGTTGGGCTTCGGCGGCGGCGGCGTCAATCTGCTGTTGCGCGAGTTCCCATTGCGTGGCGGCCTGCGGGTCGTAGCCGAATCGCTTCTGTAAATCCGGCGGCAATTGGGCCAAGGGGATGGTCGCGACACCCGTGGAATGGTAGATGGTGACGGTGGCGGGCGTGGGGTGAATGAAGCGGACGTCGTGGTAGGTGATTCCGTCAACGGTGAGGGTGAGATTCGTGTCGTCAGCAAATCCCAGAGTAACGGCGAAAAGACAGATCCACAGGAACCCAACGATCCTCTTCATGACTCTCCCGATTGGCCGCAGTTTCCTAGACGAACCGCAGCGTACCGAAGTGCGGTGGTCGACGCAACGACGAAAGCGCGCAGGTTCTCCTCACGAGCGTCTGGCCTTTTTGCGTCGCTTGCGATAGTCTGACGGTGCACATGAGTCCGCAAAAGATAGCTGCTGCGCTAAAGGACATCCGACGCGAACGTGATCCCAACATCAAATCGCAGAAGCTGGCCTCGCTCGTCAGTGCCCTCTTCCGTGCGCGTGGCATCGAGTTGGTCGTGGTCGGTGGCTCGGCCATCGAGTTCTATACCGATGGCGCGTACCAGTCGGGCGACGTTGATCTGTGCCAAATCAAGCCTTACACGCCCATCCCGCTTCGGTTGCGCCAGGAAATCATGGGGCAACTCGGGGCCAAAGGTGGGCCGCGCAGTTGGGAAGTCGCCGGCATGTTTGTGGATTTGCTCGGCATGGTCGAAACCGAGTCCAAGACCGGTTTCCGCAAGCTGAGCGCCCCCTACGGCGTTGTCGTGCTCGTCAGTCCCGAGGAATTGCTGGTGGAACGCGTCCTGATTTCCGTTTATCCACAGCCCAACCGCGAGGCCCGCGCTTGCGCCCGCACCCTGGCGAGCGTCGCCCTGAGGGGACAAGTGACGCTGGATTGGGACGAAGTGAAACGCCTTGCCAAGAGCCCGCAATACCGCATCTTTTCGGAGTGCAAAGAACTCGTTGGAGAAGTGGCGCGTGAATCCAAATTGCAAAACCCCTTCGATTCCAATCGGTAAGTCGATTTCGTGGGAAGATTGGCTGGCCGGGCGGAAGGCCCGTCGGCAGAGCTCTCGGCTTGTGGAACCGCAACCGATTCGCCGCCAGAAAAGCTCGAGCGACCGCCGCCTCAAAAAACTCTACAAAGGCAAGCGCGGCCTGCCGTTTCGTCCAACGTCGGAGTTGTGACGGCGGATGACGAGCCGCCTCCCCTTGACGTGCCGGCGAATGGCAGCTAGGTTTTCGTTGGTTTCGAACGCGGACAATCAGAAGGAGGATGTCATGAAGCATGTGAAACTGAGTGGAGGATTGCTGTTGTCCCTGCTGTGTGCGGTTGCGGTGTCGATGGTGGTGGGCTGCTACGTGTATGGACCGCCACCGCCACCGCCGCCGCCGCCGGGGCCGCCGGTGGCCGCAGTTGGCTATGACTATTATTATTACCCGGACGAGGAAGTGTATTTTTATCCCGGCACGGGTGTGTACTTCTGGTTTGGCGGCGGCGGGTGGCATTCGGGTCCTCATCTGCCGGGCGGGATCGTGCTGCATGACCGTGTGAGCGTCCGCCTGAATTCGGCGCGGCCCTACGAGCAGCACGCCGGCGTCCGGACGCGTTACCCGGCGCATCGGGCGGCGCCACGACCGGAAGAAGGCGGGGAACACGGGCCGAGGTAGGGATCAGTGTCCAAGTGCCGAAGTGCCTGGGTGTCTGAGTGCGGCGGTGAGGGCGGGCCACAGATGCACACGGATGGGCGCGGATGTTTGCGACCGAGGCATGGCGGGTCGCATCCCGCTGACTCGGCTTCTGGTTTGTAAATTGTAAGGCGTTGACGCCTTTCCCGGTGCCGGGCTGATGCGCGCCCTGTGTCAATCGCGGGAAGATGTGCCAGCGGCAGCGCCGTGTCTGCCTTCCGCTAAAAATCGGTGCGGCATGCCATTGCGAGCCGACGGCGTCTCTGTTGGAGTCAAGAAGCCGGTCTGGGGCCGCAAAACGGGTTTGACAGCAATGCCGGACAGGATACGATGGTGATCGATCGAACCAAATGCCTCGTGATGGTCGCAGGCGCAGGTCATTTGGGAAATGTCAGGCAAGTGTTGCCGGTGTCGCAGGCTGGTAGTCGCAATCGAATCAACAAAGGAGGAGTGGCTTATGAAGAAGTCCGTCTTATTGTTTATTGCGGTCACACTTGGGGGATGGGGTTTCAGCGGGGGCCGGGCTCTGGCCGCGGGAAGCAGCACCAACGCCATGGCGATTTCGATCCAAATCGCGGGCGCGATTCCCAACGAGGTCGCTGTGACGAACAAGGGGGTTGTCACGACCACGTATTCTTCGACCCCGATCAAACTCGACAACGAGGATCTGCTGAATATGCTGCAGACGGAGTTCGCGGTGAGTTTTCCGACCGGCGCGCAACTGGCCTATTATCTGACGGGGGACGTCGGGTTTCACGTGCTCGATCCAGAAGGGAATTCCATCCTGAAGGCGTCAACGAATGCGTTGGATAGCAGCTACGTGTTTGCGCTGTCGAATTCGGTGGCCGGGGGAGTGTACGCCAACCTCGTCGTTGGGAAAGCGGCAACGGTCGAGGCGACGACGAACACCCAGGAGGCAGCCACGGATACGGCACCGGATTACGGGATCTATTATTCCGACAGCCATGGGAATAATTTCCATGTTGATGGCCTGCTGGTGTTGAAGCTCACTGCGACCCAGACCACGACCAGCCTGGTTTATGATACCGTGTCATTCACGCTCACCGGCCAGGGCGGCGGGAAGTTCTTTAACGCGGCCGATGGAAAATATGACACCGGGGTGTTCACCAAGGTCAAAGTGTCCGCGAAAGGCGCCGGGATTATCGAGTAAACCGGGCGCGGTCGGGCGGGTGCTGGCATGTGTCCAAGTGCCGAAGTGCCTGGGTGTCTGAGTGCGGAGGGCGGGAGGCTGGCGGCCGGTAGGCGAGTAACCGGGGAAAGGGCGGTAGCCGAGTAGCCGGGGGGCGGGCATCCGCCTTCGCGCAGAGCGCTACGGCGCGACAGGGGGGGACGATGCCACACGAGGGTTCTCCGTTCGGAGGCGGACAAGGCCGGGGAGGAAGTCGGAGTTGGAAATTGGGAGGCGGTGAGGGCGGGCTACGAAGTCTGATCTGTAGATTGTAAGGCGGTGATGAGCGTGAATGCGGGGCGGACAAGCGGGGGCTTGTGGGGGTTCCTCTCTTGTCTGACGCGAGGGCGCGTCAGGCGGCACGCGGGGCGCGTGCGCTCCCCGGTGGCCGGGATAAACCTGCGGCGGAACCGCGGGTATGTTCTCGTAGATGCGAGTAGATGGGGGCGGTTGCTATTTTCCGTAGAGGTCGTTGAGGAGGGCGGCGAGGCGGTAGCCGGCGAGGACGATGCGGTGGCGGGCGGTGTCGGTGCCGGCCTTGACGTAGGCTTCGGTGAGTTTGACGTCCTTGGCGCCGTAGGGGGCGTTGAGTGTGCCGTAGACCTGGGAGCAGGCGATGGCGTGGGATTCCATGACCCATTTCATGACGTCATACTTGAGGTCGGCATCGGCGGGGGGCGCATCGGGGGCGAGGCGCGTCAGCCACTCTTTCAACTCGGGACTGTCGGGGGCGAGGGCTTGGTCCAGACGCGGCGAGGCCTTGACTTCGCCGCCTTCGTAGTAGCGGCGGTAGGCTTCATCCCAGAACGTGTGGAGGTTTGGCGGCCAGGGCGTGTCCAGGAAGCTGGCGAGGCCGAGGCCGTTGCCGCCCGCGTCGTCTCGTTTGTGTGTCTCTGGATCGTATCGACCGGTGGTGTGGAGGGGTTGATGGATGTCGCCGACGAAATGCATGGCCAAGGCCATCGCCACCGATTCGTTGGGCACCAGCGTGTTGAACTGCTTGGTCTTGATCAGATTGACGCAATACGGCAGGGCGGTCACCACGTCGCCGTTGGTGATTGTCAACGCGGGATGATTCGACAACACGTCCGGGTCGTTCGTGTCACACCCGATGTCGATGTAGTGCCACGTCTTGAAGAATCCGCGAAACGGCGAATCGGAGTCGCGGGCTTTGATGTCGTCGGCCCAGCAGCAGATGTTGACGGCGTTGTACGGCACGCCATCTCTCTGGATCTTGGCGGCCAACTCGCTGACGCGGGCCTTGGCCTTGTCGTTGAGCCGGTCGTAGGCGATTTGGCCTACGAGCATGTGGCCGGTGCCGTCCCAAGCGCGGGCGCTGAACGTCGCGGCGAGCATCAATGCGGACACGACTGCGGTGCGAAACAAATTCTTGACTCTCATCGGTCTCTCCCTGTGTGTGGTCTGTTCGGTGTAATCAATGTGTGAGTCGGCAGTATGAGGCAAAACATACTCCCTGTGCAAGCGCAGAGATGACCGCATCTATGGCTTTGCTTTTTGGCGGCGGCCTGTGTACATTCACACGTCGATTGCTTTCTGATGGCAGCAATCTACAAGGAGGAGGAACGATGAGAGTATTGAAGTTCAGCAGTATCATGGTCGCTTTGGTGTTGGCGGGGATTTGTCCACCACTGAGCGCTGGGGAGAAAACGCTGGATGACCAGGTCAAGGATGCCATCCAGCTCTTCAAGAGTGACAGCACCAACGTCGCCAAGCTGTTCGACACCGCGTATGGTTATGCGGTGCTGCCCAGCGTCGGCAAAGGCGCGGTCGGCATCGGCGCGGCGGCGGGCGATGGCCAGGTCTTCGAACAGGGCAAACTGATCGGCACGTGCAAGATGACGCAGGTGACGATTGGCGCGCAGTTGGGCGGGCAGGAATACGCCGAGGTGATCTTCTTCGAGACGAAGACCGCGCTGGACGGCTTGAAGGTCAACGAATGGGCGATGAGCGCGGGGGTTAATGCCGTGGCGGCCGCCGAGAGCGCGTCCGCCGATGCGAAATACAAGAACAGCGTGCTCGTATTCACCATTGCCAAGAGCGGGCTGATGTTCGAGGCCAGCGTGGGCGGGCAGAAATTCCGGTTCAATCCCCTGAACAACAAGTAGCCGGGCGAACGCCTGTCATATCATTCCAACCGACGCGGTAGGGACGATCGGCCGCTCCCCGAAGACGGGCGGCGGGGCGTTCCTACCGGGTACGAAACTGCTGTATCCGCACTTTTCGCGGCGTATTTGTTGTGCGATAATGCGCCCTCGGAATGGCGGACATCATCCTCACCACGCTGAACGCCAGGTACGCCCATTGTGCATTTGGGTTGCGGTATTTGATGGTCAACCTGGGCGAACTGCAAGCGCGGGCGCGGATTCTCGAGTTCGACATCAACCAGCGTCCCCTCGATGTCGTTGAGGCGATTCTGCGCCACGAACCGAAGATTGTCGGCCTCGGCGTGTACGTCTGGAACACGACGCAGTCGCTGCAAGTCGTGGCGGACTTGAAGCGGTTGCGGCCTGATCTCATTGTCATCATCGGCGGCCCCGAGGTCAGCTACGAATGCGACCAGCAGGAGATCGTCCGGCTGGCCGACCACGTCATTACCGGAGAAGCCGATCTCGCGTTCGCGGAGTTGTGCCGCGACGTTCTGGTATCCCCCACTCCACGTCCTCATATCATTCCCGCTCCCCTGCCCGACTTCGACCGGTTGGCGTTGCCGTACGAGCTTTATACGGATACCGACATTGCCCATCGTGTCATCTATGTGGAGGCGTCGCGCGGTTGCCCGTACGAATGCGAGTTCTGCCTTTCATCGCTGGATGTTCCCGTGCGCAACGCACCGCTGGAACCGTTTCTGGCGGCGATGCAACGCCTGCTTGACCGCGGTGTGCGGCAGTTCAAGTTTGTCGACCGAACCTTCAACCTCAATCTCAAGATCAGCTCGGCCATCCTGCAGTTCTTTCTGGAGCGCTATCGGCACGGGTTGTTCGTGCATTTCGAGATGATCCCCGACCGCCTGCCGCAGGCGTTGCGTGAACCCATCAGGGAATTCCCGCCCGGGGCGTTGCAGTTCGAGGTCGGGATCCAGACGTTCAACGAGGAGGTCGCCAAACTCATCAGCCGGCGACAGGACAACGCGAAGGCCGAGGAGAATTTGCGGTGGTTGCGCGAAGAAACCGGCGTCCATGTCCACGCGGATCTGATTGTCGGCTTGCCGGGCGAGGACGTTGCCAGTTTCGCGGCGGGATTCGACCGGCTGGTCGCGCTTGGCCCGCAGGAAATACAGGTCGGTTTGCTGAAACGGCTGCGCGGCACGCCCATTGTCCGGCACGACCGCGAGTGGAGCATGGTCTACAGTCCACATCCGCCGTACGAAATCCTCCAGACCAAGCTCATCGATTTCTTCACGATGCAACGGCTGCGCCGGTTTGCGCGGTATTGGGATTTGATCGCCAACAGCGGCAATTTCGTCGAGACAACCCCCCTGCTCTGGCGCGACGGCTCGCCATTCCAAGGATGCATGCGTTTCTCGGACTGGTTATACGCACAGACACGTCAGACGCACAGCATTGCATTGGCCCGACTGCGCGCGCTCGTCTCGACGTATTTGACGGAAGAAGCCGCTCGGTCGCAAGAGGAAGTCCGTGGCACCCTCCAGCGCGACGCGCAGCACTCACAGGCCGTTACCAGATCAGTTATCCCACCGCGACAGTCCCGGGCTCTGGCAAGGTCACGGCAGTCAGGCCGACGGCCTATGCGAATGAAGCCATGAATGGGATCCGTCGACAGCGCGGGACGTCTACGCGCTGCCAGACTGCGCCGATGTCGACACAGACGAGGCATTGTCGAACGCCAGCCCTTCGCAGTTGTCGAGATTTAGTTGGAGGCGTCGGACATCCGGGATTCGTTTGATCTCCTCGAAGATGCTGGCCGGTGTGGCGGCATCAACGTTTGGTGCGATGTGGGGCAGTCGCGTCAGAGTACCGCTGAGCGTGACGACACAGCGCGCGGTGCGCGCGGTGATTTTGCCCAGATCGATCCAGTGGCGGACCAGTACGCGTCGCACGCGACAGTTGATGTCGAGGTCGACTTTCCTATCAAATTCCATCTGGGGTCACCTCGGCGCCGATGAGCGCTTCGATCTTCTCAAACAACGAGGAGAGCGTGAATGGTTTATAGAGGACTTCCGTGCGCCCCTGCGAGAATTGTTCCGTCCAAAGATCAGCAAACCCTGGTGTCGTGGGCGAGAACGAGCGCGCACAGCCGCTGACGAAGAGCACGGGGACCTGCTGCGTCGCGCTGAGTTCGCGGTACAACTCGAAACCATTCTTGCCGGGCATTTGATAGTCCAACAGCACGAGGTCGAAGACTTGGCGGCGAAGGAGGCTGAGGGCTCTGTCGGCGTCATCGGCGGTCAGGACTTCATACCCTTTGGTCGTCAAGGCATCGACGAGGGTCTCAAGTACCGAAGGGTCATCATCAACGGCCAGTAGACGTTTCATCGGCGCGTCCCAGATGCAGGAATCGCGCCAACGTCACCGCTGCAAGGTTGCCGCCGTCGTTTGGACATTTTTGTCAGGCAGAGACATCCGCCCCTACGGGATGAGCCGTGCGCGGTAGTAGCGGACTGAAGTGTTCGTCGCCGCGCCGAGGTCGCGATAGCTGGTGACGGTGCCAACGGTCGTGTTATTCGTGACGATGACAATGTCGGAGAAGCCGTTCGTGCTGTAGCCGCCGGTGCCATCGCCCGCGGTGGCTTGTAATGTGTTGGTTGCGCCCGGCCCCATCATCCACGTGATGAGAATGTCGTTGCCGGTTGGTGTGACAGACACGATGCGAAACGTATTCGGGTCGAGAACCACGTTGCCGACGATCAGTGTGCCGCCGGTGTGAATGAACTGCGCGCAGCTATTCGTGATTACCAGTGTGTCGGCCTGTAGGGTGCCGCCGCCAAGGACAAGCTTGCCACGTACCTCTAGTACGGCGGTTGCTGTGCTGTTGGTAACGAACATCCCGCCGCTGTCCAATTCAATGAGGTTGCTGCACGCCACGAACAAATTCGAAACCTGAATCGTCCCGCCGTCCACTATCAAGCTATTGCTCAAACCACAGTAGCCTGCGACCGGTCCGCCAATTTGGAGGCTGCCGGTCGACTCCCACACGCCACCGTCTACGACTCGGGCGCTGTTGTTCGTGCCGCCAACGGTGCCGCAGCCGGAAAAATTGCCCATACAGGTGACCGCACCACCATTGCTGATGACAAGGCTGTTTCCGTCACTGCCTGGTCCGACGGTCACGGTTCCGGCATTGCTCCACCGCGAGTTTGGCCCTGTTACCAGCACACTGTTGTCATTGCCGCTGTCATTGTTAACCCCTACGATACTGGTTTCGCTGGCAACCAAACCACCATTACTGATGACCAGGGTGTTGCCGGCGCTGGTAAAGCCGATATAAAGGGTGGACTGATTACTCCACACCGAACCGCTGTCGGTGACCAGCGCGCTGTTGTTACTGCCGCCGGAGCCGGAGCCCAAGGTGCCCATGTTATCGAACAACTGGCCCCCACCGCTAACCGTCAGATTGTCGGCCGTGGCAAGATTGTACACATACAGAGGGCCACCACCCACGTCCAATCCACCGGTTATTCGCCAAACCGAGCCGGTCCCATTGATCAACGCGGTATTACCAGGGGAGTAATCGCCGATGGATCCAGAAGCACTGAAGACATGCGCACCATCAGCGATCACCAAATCGTTTCCCCACGCCGCGCCCGGCAAACCGAGCGTCAGGGCACTGCGGTTGGTCCAAATTGAGCCGGGACCGGTAACCAACGCATAATTGTTACTACTACCGTTTTCTTGGCCCAGGTTGCAGGTGCTGTCAACCACCTGACCGCCATTGCTGATCACCAATCCGCAGCTCGTGCTTTGGTAGCCTATGGTGAGGGTGCTGTTGTTGCTCCAGACCGAGCCAGTGTCGGTAACCAGCACGCTGTTGTTACTGCTGCTGGAGGCGTTGCCCACGTAGCCGTAACTACTCACAATACCGCCGCCATTGCTAACCACCAAGTTGTTGCTACCGCCTCCGCTGCCAATCGTTAAACTTCCACCGTTCATCCAGACCGAGCCGCTATCGGTAACCAGAACACTGTTGTTGCTGCTGCCGGACGAGTAGCCCACGTAGCCGACAACATTGATCACTTGTCCACGGTTGCTCACCACCAAGCTGTTGCCCAAACCCTCGTTACCGACCCACACAAAGGAGGTACTGGTCCAAACCGAACCGAATCCGCTAACTACGACGCTGTTATTCACGCTGGCGCCCTGCGGGCCGACGTTGCCGCCCCCATCGGAGAGCACGCCGCTGTCTTGAATCAATAGCACATCATCAGAATTGGTATTACCTCCGACGATATATTCGCCTGACCAATTGTTGGTCACGCCGCTGATGATGTTGGTTTGGTAATTGGCGGTGTATTGCGCCATAACGGGTTGAGAGCCAAGCGCGATCCAGACGAGAAATCCCGTCATCAAACAACCGCATCGCCTTCGTCGCACGCTGATAATTGCTGCTCGAATTCGATACGTAGAAAGAATCGGCTGCACGCCCATAAAATCCTAGTCCGCAAAGACAGGCTAATGATCAACTCTTATGATTGCAACAGGGACCACCGCTCATAAAATGTACATTTTCGCGCAAGTCCCCGGGGCTTTGTCGCGTCAGGGTAGGATGATTCCGACGCGGTAGAAGCGCTGGGACAAAACAGCGGCGCCCGGGTCGACGATCTGGATAATACCGTTGGTACCGGGCACGTTATTGGTCAACACTACCCAGCCGCCCGCCAGAAGATCGTTGCGGTACTGCAACACGTAGGACAGGCTGTTGGTGGCGGTGAAACTGACGATCACGTTTGTTGCGCCCATGCCCAGCGTGACCAACGGCAGCACATTGCTGACAGTCAGGTATGTGCCGAGATTGACAAGCCCTCCTGGAAACTGCGCTGAGCCGTCGATAACGTTGAGGGTGCCCAGATTGACGACCGGGCCGAGGAATTCGAAACTGCCGCCGTAGGTTGCGACCATGTTCCCATAATTGGTGACGATGCCGGAAATAGTGAGCATCCCGCCCGGGCAATTGACGGCGAGCGTCCCAAGGTTCATGATACTGCCGGTGATCGTGCCGCAGCCGGTGATCTCACTCTGGTTGGAAATGGTGATACAATTTCCGATCACCGTCCCCGCGCTCAAGGTAATCTGACCGTATGGCAACGTGAGGGGGGCGGTACCCGAATCGTTGGTAACGATCAAACTCGCGCCATTGACAACCGTCACCGTGTTGGAAGGTGCGATCTGGAATATCCCGACAATTGCCTGGGACGCCTGCACGATCCCGCCATTCGAGATGAGCAGGTGGCTGCCGTAACTATTGATGCCGATCACCAGTTGCCCAATCCCTGCCCATCGAGAACCGGGGTCCTTGATAACGGCGGCGTCTGACGGGCTAAAGGAATCAATGCAGGCGTACACGTTGCCCAACAATTGGCCGCCATTTTCCACGAGGAGCGACGGCGGAGAGTTACTCCCGGGAAGCCCCAGATAGTTCTGTTGCAGATTGACCGTGCCGGCATTGCAAATCGTGTTGCTTCCCGTGATGATCACTTGATTATTGTGCCCCAGCGACAGGTTGCCAACCTGAAGGCCCAGACTATTGACGGTGGCGCCATTGGTGACCATGAGCAGGTTCCCGGGACCACCGTTGCCCATGTTGACCGAACCCGTGTTCCACGTCGTGCCGTTTCATCGATCAAAATGAGATTATTGGTGGTACTGATCGTGCAATCCCCGTTGCTCACTGCTGCCCCGGCGCTAATCAGAAGCTGGTTGCTGTTTCCACAGCAGTACCCAAACGCCAGGGTGCCGGTGTTGTTCCACACCGTGTTGCTGCCCGTGACCAGGACCGTGTTGTTGCTATTGGCCACCACCGCGCTGCTGCAGATGAATGTCGCGCCGTTGCTCAACGTGAGCTGGTTACCTGGACCGCCTGCTCCCATATACAGACTCCCACTGCTCGTCAGGAGCGAGTTGGGCCCGCTCACCATCAAGCTGCTGTTCGAGATGCCTTCGTCCAACCAAATGGCCGTGTTCCCCACCATCTGAGCGCCGTTGAGAACCTCCAGTTCATTGCCAACTCCGTCGTAATGCCCAATCATCAGGCTCCCGCTGTTGCTCCAAACGGTGTTGGTGCCGGTCACGGCTACCAGGTTGTTATTGGCACCAACTCCATCGCCGATGTCGACGATCTGGGAAGTGTAAATGGTCGCGCCGTTGGTCACCAAGAGTGTGTTATTGGAACTCGATCCAAAGAAAAAGGCGTGGTTGTACCAGACCGTACCGGGTCCATCGACAACCACTGTACTGTCGGCCGACGTGTCATCCCCGCCACAACTGAACGTGGTGTTGCTGACCACTGCGCCCGCGTTGATCGTAAGCTGGTTGCCAATACCGGGGCCGATTTGGGCCAGATCGAATTCACCGTTGATGATCCACGCCGTATTCGACCCGGTGACCGTGATGACGTTCCCCGTGCCGCTCACCTGCATGCCCGCACAGATCAGGGATGCGCCGCCACCCAAGACGAGTTGATTAGACAGCCCGCCGCTCCCCTGTCCCGGCCCGTAATCCCCCATGAAAATACTGCCGCTGTTCATCAGGCTGGAATTGGGGCCCGTGATAATGAGCGCGCTGTTGCTGGAGACCTCCGAGCCGATGGATAGACTGCCATTCCCCGATACCTGTGCGCCATTCAGAACCTGCAATTCATTGCCCGCTCCGAAATAACCGATCCACAGGCTTCCATCGTTCCACACCGAGCCAGTTCCCGTCAACACGACCAGATTATTATCGGCACCCGGCCCGGAGCCGATATAGGAGGTCGTCGAACTGCCCAACGCCCCACCGTTGGATACGACGAGTGAATTGCCCGCCGAGTTGAAATCTATATCGAGTGCGCTGGCCCATGTCGAATTTGAACCCGTCACTAACGCGCTGTTATTACTGGCGGCCAGCGAGCCCCCTCCAAACCAAGCCTCCCGGCAAAACAGCGCCCCGCCGCCCTCGATCTCGAGATAATTTGAGCTCCCGGTGTTGCCGAGTATGTAGGTCGTGCCCGTATTCGTCGTCACGCCGCTGATGATGTTGGTGGTAAAACTGTCGGCGCGGGCCGCCACGCTCCAGCCGGCCCACAGGTACACCGCCGCTACGATACACTGACACTGTCCTTTCCCCACTTCCACCTCCTTTTTCACCACGCGTGCTACGCTGGGCGAGTAGTAACAATCACCCCTGATGATTGCAACAGGGACCATCGCTCATTAAATATACATTTTCGCGCAACATGCCTACCGCGACGCCTATCGGCTTTACATCATTTCGGGTACATGGTTAGCATGCCCCGTATGCTACGTTACCTCGGCTCAGGGGTTCGACGGTTTTGGCTCTATCCGACTACGTTCCATCGGCGTGCCGATTGGGAGTTTTTCGCGGTAGTTCGCGGCCGGTGTCTGGCGCTCTTGGAACATACAAAAACGCTCATTACGCCCGTTCGATCTTTCTGGGTCTTTCCGCCGGAAACCGGACACGGATGGACGGCGAAGCACGCCGAACAGTGCCACGTCGCCGTCTTCCATTTCGTGACCGTGCCGCCGCTCCTAGAGCGCGTCGTTCGCTCCCGCGGGTATCTCCAGCGAAAACTCACCGCCCCTCAAGCGCGTCGCGTGGCGCGATTGGCGCACGAACTCGAAGCGCCGTTTCAGCACCTGACGGAGAAAAGCAATCTCGTGTTCGAGAAGGCGCTCTTGGAGCTTACGCTGCTGGCACTGGAACCGATTCCCTTTGCGAGCACGGAAACGCAACCAGATCACGCGGTGCGCAAGGTGGAATCCAGCCTGCGCTGGTACTCCGACCACATGGCTGAAGAACCAAAGGTGGAACACGTGGCGGAGGTTGTTCATGTTTCCGCGAGTCACTTGCGGCGCCTGTTCTGGCAAGTGCGCCGCGAGAATCCTCAGCGCTCATTCACGAAGCTGCGGCTCCAGCGCGCGATGGATCTGTTGACTCATTCCGACGGCAAACTGGTTGTGGTCGCGAAACAATGCGGGTTCTCCAGCGTCGCTGACTTCTGCCGCGTGTTCAAAGCCTACAACAAGATCAGTCCCCATGCGTGGCGCCGCAAAAAGCTGGGGCCATACACAGAGCCATTGCGGACAAGTCGACAGCGGCTACACGCCCGATAGCCTGACGCGAACGGCTTGCACCCGTTGCATGACGCCGGATTGGTTAAGCGAGTTTTTGATTTGACTGCGCTATAGCGTATGGATGTAAGCCATGACACTCTTTTCAACGGGCTGCTAACTCCTCGGTCGTTTCCCGACGTTCCCGGCGTAAGCGGCTTGTTCGACGGCGCGGGCGACGCGGCGGACGACCTGTTTGTTGAACACGCTGGGGATGATGTATTCCTCGCTGAGTTCGTCCGGGGTGATGCAACCCGCGATGGCTTTGGCGGCGGCAAGTTTCATCGGTTCGGTGATGGCGCGGGCGCGGGCGTCGAGCGCGCCGCGGAAGATGCCGGGGAACGCGAGGACGTTGTTGATCTGGTTCGGGTAATCGCTGCGGCCCGTGGCGATGATGCGCGCGTAAGGCTCGGCGTCCTCGGGCATGATCTCGGGCGTCGGGTTGGCGAGGGCGAAGACGACCGGCCCTTTCGCCATTTTCTTGAGGGCCTTGACGGTGAACACACCGGGACCGCTGACGCCGATGAACAGGTGCGCGCCGCGGGCGGCATCCTCGATGGAGCCGGTCACGTTGCGCGAATTGGTATGCTCGGCGAGCCAGGTCTTGCTGAAATCGAGATCGGGAAGGCGTTTCCGGCAGATGATGCCCTTGCGGTCGCAGCAGATGATGTGGCGGGCGCCGGCGGCCTGCAACATCTTCGTGACCGCGACGCCGGCGGCGCCGGCGCCGACGATCAGGATTTTGATCTCGCTCATCTTCTTCTTGACGAGCTTGAGCGCATTCAGCGCCGCGGCAAGGACGACGACGGCCGTACCGTGCTGGTCGTCGTGGAACACGGGAATGTCGAGTTCCTCCTTGAGGCGGTCTTCGATCTCGAAACAGCGCGGCGCGCTGATGTCTTCGAGGTTGATACCGCCGAAGCCGGTGGAAATCCACTTCACGGTCTTGATGATTTCCTCCGTGTCCTGTGTTTGCAGGCAGATCGGATAGGCGTCGATGTCGCCAAATTCCTTGAACAACATCGCCTTGCCTTCCATGACGGGCATGGCGGCTTCGGGGCCGATGTTGCCGAGACCGAGCACGGCGGAACCGTCGCTGACCACGGCCACGGAGTTGTGCTTGATCGTGAGCGTACCGGCCTTGCGTTTGTCCTCGGCGATGGCGAGACAAACCCGCGCGACGCCCGGCGTGTAGGCCATCGACAGCGCATCGCGCGTGGTGAGCGGGATTTTGTTCTGGATGCGAATCTTGCCGCCGAGGTGCATCAGGAACACGCGGTCGGACACGTTGATCACGGTGACGCCCTTGATTCGTTTGATCGCGTCGATGATCTTGTGGGCGTGCTCGTCGTCGCGGGCGCTGACGGTCAGGTCACGCACTTTGAACTGCCGCTCCGCGCGCACCACGTCCACCGCGCCCGGGTCGCCCTGTTGCCGGGCGATGACGTGCAAAATCTTCGCAAACATTCCGGTGGTATTCACGAGACGCAGGCGCATCGTGAAGCTGTAACTGACGCTTGTCGCTATTTGGCCCATGGTCTTCGATCTTCCTCCACGATCTATTTCTGTTTCCGATGTCGAAAATGCTGCCAGCCGAGCCAGCCAACGGCCACGAACGGCAGCACCAACGCCAGCACCACGAAAAACACTCCCGCCGCGCCTTCGCCGACGCGGCGCTCCACGAAAATGAAGCCCACCACGAGGGGTAACACGCCGTACACCATGTACCGAAGCAACAGGCCCCAATGAAACAGTTTCATCAACGGCAAATTATAGGGAGGCAACGCGAAGGTTGCACGAAAAATGAGCACGGACAACAAACGCTGGCGTCAGGAACTACGGCAGGCGGAGGATGATTTCGTGTCCGTTGAGATCGAGCGTAACGCGCCGGTTTTCAATCGTGACCACACGCGCTCCTTCGATCTCTTCGCCCTCGTGGACCGTGACGCCATTGATCATCGCGTCGCGATTGTCCGAAGCGTAGGTGATTCCCTGAAGGACAAGCTGCGGCAGTGGTCGGGGCGGCCGGTTGCTCGGCCTTGATCCGTTCCATGACCTTGGCAACGATTTGGTCCTCGGCTCCCTTCGTGTCGGCGGGCGGCGCCGCGACCGGTGGCTGGGGCGTCGACGGCGAAGCAACTTCTGTTTTGGGCGACATTTCCACCGTCGGTGCTGGGGGTTTTGCCGGAGTCGACGACTTCGCTTCGGCAATCGACAAATCCTTGCCCGGGCTGAGGCCATCCTTCACGCTCTGGATGCGCGGGACAACCCACCAGGCGATAACGATGACGCCCGCGAGTACCGCGGCGCCGATGACGCCCATGACCAGCAGCACCCGCCTGGGCCCGCGCGCTTTGGCTCCGCTTTCCAGACGATACTCCGCCGCCACCGGCGGTGACGTCTGGGCGGATTGGTAGGCCGCATCGCGCGTGCGTTTGAGCGCCTCGTTGATCAGGCTCACGCGGGCACACCCTCCAACTCCTCAATGGCGAGGTTGACCTCTTGACGCGTCATCACGTCGATCTGGCCGACGAATCCTGCCAACAGCGTCTTGTCGCAGACGGTGTTGATGAGGCGCGGGACGCCCTGCGAGTATTTGTACACCAGACGGATCGCGCCATCGTCGAAGCTCGGTCGACCGTTGGCGCCGGCGAGTTTGAGGCGATGATTGACGTACCCCGCCGTCTCGTTCAAGTCGAGCGGGCTGAGATGATACCGAACCGTGATGCGCTGGCGGAGTTGGCGCAGGGCCGGTTGCAGGAGTTTCTCACGCAACTCGGGTTGTCCCATCAGGACGATCTGCATGAGCTTCTGGCGGTCGGTTTCGAGATTGGAGAGCAACCGCACCTGTTCCAGGAGTTCGTCGCTCAGGTCCTGCGCTTCGTCGATGACCAGCACGACGTCGTTGCCGTGATTGACCTCGGCGAGCACGAAATCGTTGAGCGCGTGAAGATAGGCCACGCGGTCGATGCCGCGCACCTTGAGGCCGAATTCCTGGGCGATGGTTTTGATGAGTTGATGACCCGTCAGGAATGGATTCAGGATCAGCGCGGTTTTGTAGTGCGGACCGAGTTCCTCGAGCAGCTTGCGGCAGATGGTGGTCTTGCCCGCGCCGACTTCACCCGTCAGTTCGATGAAACCCTTGCGCTCGCGGATGCCGAAGAGGAGATGATTGAACGCCTCCTGATGCTTCGCGCTGAAAAACAAAAAGCGCGGATCGGGCGTGATATTGAACGGCGCCTCCCGCAGATTGTAGTGCTGCAAATACACTTACGTTGCCCCCCGGATTCTTGCCATCGAGCAGTAAAAATGAGCACGTCGCGTGCCGTGAAAACACCCCTAACATCTTGCCCCAACGTTTCTTTTGTGTTACGGCAAGAGCGTACACCTTTCAACTAACGGAATCTGAAGAATCTAAAGTACCATCATGAAAGACCCCCGACACGAAAAGCTGGCGCGGTTGCTCACCGAATACTCCGTCGCATTGAAACCTCGCGACATCGTCGCCATCCAGGGCGATGCTTGTGCGGCCCCGTTGATTCGGGAATGTTACCGGGCCGCGTTGCGCCGCGGCGCGTTCGTGATCACCGACCTGCGGATCGACGGCCTGGCGGAAGTGTTCATGGCGGAAGCGAACCGGGACCAACTCAAATGGATCTCGCCGTTTGCGAAGTTCAAGCTCCGCCACGTGGACGCGCTGATCAGTTTTTGGGGTGAAGAGAACACCAAGGCCCTGACCAGCGTCGACCCGAAACGGATGGCCGCGGCGTCCTCCGCGCGCAAGCCGCTTAACAAGATCTTCATGGACCGCAGCGCCAGCGGCGCATTGAAGTGGGTCGGGACCCAGTGGCCGTGCAACGCCAGCGCGCAGGACGCCGAGATGTCGCTGACGGAATACGAGGAGTTCGTGTTCGATGCGGGCCATCTGGACGCGCGCGATCCGATCGCCGCGTGGAAGCGCATCTCGAAGGAGCAACAGGCGCTGACCGATTTCCTCAACAAGTCGCGCGAGGTCCGCATCGTCGCCGAGGACACGGACATTCGTTACTCGTGCAAGGGCCGCAAGTGGATCAACTGCGACGGCCATTACAATTTTCCTGATGGCGAAGTGTTCACGGGCCCGGTCGAGAACAGCGTCGAGGGACACGTGAAATTCAGTTTCCCGGCGGTGCACGGCGGGCGCGAAGTGCACGGGGCACGGTTGACGTTCGAGCGCGGGAAGGTAACAAAAGGCCGAGGCGGACAAGGGACAGGATTTCCTGCGGGCGATGATCGCGATGGACAGCGGGTCGTGTTACCTCGGCGAGGGAGCGATTGGCACCAACTACAATGTCGACCCGCTACACGAAGAACACGCTGTTCGACGAAAAGATCGGCGGCACCATCCATCTCGCGCTTGGCGCGGGGTACAGCGAAACCGGCAACAAGAACCGCAGCGGCCTGCACTGGGACATGGTCTGCGATTTGCGCAAGGGCGGCGAATTGTACGTGGACGGCGAACTCATCCAGAAGAACGGCCGGTTCTTGAACAAGAAGTTTCCGCAACCATAGTGACGTGGCACAACACTTTTCGTGAACTTCGAAGTTCTCTATTCTGCCGCGCATGCGGAATTTCCCGATACCGAACCGCTCGGGGGTGGGAAAGCGGTTGCGGATTATTTGATTCGAGAATGGCACGAACAGCAAACCGTTCCGGCTCACCGTGCTCAGCCCGAAATCGTTGGGCCTGCGCCATCACAAACCGCTGGCGCAACTCAGTGAATTGCAATACGCGCGGTTTTGTCGGGAGTTCGAGCGGGCGGCAACCGCTGAAATCCTGAAACGCGACCCGCACCAGTGCGTCGTCCTCAGCAACGACATCAGCGAAGGACCGAACTTTGCGGCGCTGGGCGAGCGAGGCTATCGGGTCGTGACGATCTTTCACGTCGATGTGGTCGAGTATTTTACGCGGTTTTACCTGCGCGGGCTGATTCGTCCGGAAACGGCGGCGCGGTTCCGCTGGTTTGGTGTGATGCCCGATGTCCTGCGGTTGGTGTTCGAGAAGCAATATCAATGTGTGCGGCATAGCGCGCGGATCGTCGTGCCGTCGGCACCGATGAAGGCGATGATTCTGCGGTGTTATCCGCGGTGTACGCCGGAAAAAATTGTCGTGTTGCCGTGGGGCGACGTTTCGGCGCGTGACGCGGCGCGTCCGGCGGTCATGCCCTGCCCTGTCGCTGACGATGAGGTTGTCATCATTACATTGAGCCGGCTTTCGCCCGAAAAGGGGATCGAGCGGTTGCTGGCCGCCCTTCCCCATGTGGATGCACCTGGGAAGAAGCTCCGTGTATTTATCTGTGGTGGTCCGGCCTACATGAAAGGTCGCGCGTACGAACGGAAGCTGAGGCGTCTCGCCGAGAAGGTCACCACCGCGCCTGTGGAGTTCACGGGCCATGTGGTGGGCGCAGAAAAGGCCACGCTATTGCAACGGGCCGACATCTTCGTCTCCCCGTCGCGTCACGAAAGCTACGGGTTGACGATTGCCGAGGCGCTGGCGGCGGGTTGCCGTGTGATTTCGCACCACCATTACGGCGCGGAGGGA
Source organism: uncultured Verrucomicrobiae bacterium (assembly GCA_963842185.1). GTDB lineage: Bacteria > Verrucomicrobiota > Verrucomicrobiia > Palsa-1439 > Palsa-1439 > Palsa-1439. The sequence goes on along the minus strand of CAWJFL010000014.1, from coordinate 40,817 downwards.
GAAGTGGTCGACTGCGCTGACCCGAAGGGGCTGGCAGCGGCGCTTAGCGCCATGGTTGCAGAAGGCCGCACCCAAAAGGCTGGAACTGCGAAACCTGCGCCATCCCATGTGGCCAAACTGTTGGCAGAAGTACTGATCGGCTCGTTGCCGGACGGGCAGTGATCGGGTTCAAAAGATGCGTTAGACACGCAGATTATGCTTGCAATCATTGTCGTTGGTCGATATTCTAACGGGAACGCACGGGAAAAGATGCAAAAGAGAAACAAGCCGATGCGGATTTTTTTGATTACGTGAGTAAAGCGGTTTACATTCACGGGTGAACCCCAAGACGGGACTCTGAATTATGCGCAATCCAATGTGTCGTATTTTGGTCTGGTTGTCAGCGGTACTTCAGATCACTTCGCTGTTTGCTTCGGCCAACACGAGCATCCACACCAGTTGGCTCTGGCACCTGCATCAGCCGATCTACTGGCCAGACCGTGCACCGCTAAATCATTTTGGCGACCACTATCAAAACGCATGGGATTCCATACAACAGAAAGACGATTATGGTGCAACCCTGCCCACCGACGACCTCGACGCCACCTTCGGAGATGTCAACCGCATCCAAGACTACGCCTCCCAGAACGGCAGTGCCTATCCTCACGACGCTATATCCAGCGTCCTCTCGCAGCCCAATGCGGGCGCGCAGGTCAACTACTCGGGCGCGCTGATGGAGAACGTGAACAGCCTAGGTGCCGTAGGCTGGGATGGCTATCCCTCGAACTGGAACAGCTACAATCAACAGGCCCACGGATGGACGACCTCGGGCGGCAAAACGCGGATGGATTTGACGAATTTTACATATCACCATGCGATCGCGCCGTTCGTGAGTGACGAATCATTGGAGATGGACATCTTGATCCATCAGCGCCAGCAACAGGTTTATTGGGGCGGTGGCGCCACCAACCAGATTTCGCGCGGGTATTTCCCCGCAGAAACGTGCTTCAGCGAACATATCATTCCGACCCTGAACAGGATGGGCATTGCCTGGACAATCGTGGCCAACCACCACCTGGCTCGTACCTGCGCCGACTGGCCGTTTACGTCCGGCACGACCGACGACATTGATATCCCGAACAAAGCGGACCAAATCAATCCCGCACAAGGCCAGTCAAACTATATTTCCAACAGCATCTCACGCGGCTGTGTGCCGACGGCCGTGGCCCCATTCGCGTATCAATTGCACTACGCTCGTTATGTTGACCCCAACACGGGTGCGGCATCCACCATCATCATCGTTCCGGCTGATCAGGCGTTCGGCTGGATGGACAGCGCCAGTTCGTGGGACCTGTCTCTCCTCAGCCCGATCGCTTCCCGCAACAATCCCGCCAAGCCCTCATTTGTCTTGCTGGCTCACGACGGCGACAACGACTGGTCGGATGGGAACAGTTATTACGATTCCTGGGTGTCACAAATGGCCAACACGGCGGTGAGTGACGGCTACGAACCGAGCACGGTGGAACAATTTCTGTCGGAGTTCCCCCCCAGTACCAGTGACGTTGTGCACGTTGAAGATGGCGGGTGGGTCAACGCCGACCAGGATTTCGGCACGCCGATTATGTCCAAATGGCATTGGCCTCCCTCATACACTGACGGCACGGGGCGGAACGTTATCGATCCCAGTCAGGGTACCAGCGCGTCAGCGGATCAGTGGCGCACCATTATCGCCACGGAAAACCGGGTCAAAACGGCCCAGCAAATCACCAATTCGATCACCGGCGGGCAATACACCAACCGCATCGACCAGATCCGCGATCCGGGCTACGGCTTGGTTGCGGCGAACCCGATCGAACTGGGCTGGCATTATTACCTCGGCGGTCTTGATAGTGGATTCGAGTATTTTGGCTGCGCCAGCAATACGTCTGTCTGCGCGGCCCCCGCAATTGCACAATCGAATGCCGTGCGCAATATCGACCCCATTCTGAGCGGCAACCTATCCCTGGACACAACCCCGCCAACAGTCTTTATTCCACAGCGGAGCCCGTGGAATCCAGGCACGAACAATTTTGGCGTCGAGTATCATTTGGGTAACAACTGGCAGGCCGCTCCCGCCACCAATACCGATTTTTGGGTGTGGACATATGCGTATGACGTTTCCGGCATCACGAACGTGTCTTTGCTGTTTCGCTCCAATGGCAGCAGCAATCCGCCCACAAACGATGAGTTCAAGACCTATGCCGGCGGTTCGGACACGGTCGCTTGGGTACGCCAACCGATGACGCAACGGTCTGTACCGGCATCCGTTCCGGCCGTCGTGAACTCGACTCCCGCCTATCTCGCCGATTATTATTACACGAAGGTTACCGGACTCACCAATACGTACGTCGATTACTACGTCAGCGCGACGGACGGCCGCGGGAACACGTACAACTCACCGATCCAGCACGTGTATGTCGCTCCCATGCCGACCGGCGGCGGTGGCAATGGCAGCGGAGGTTCGACAAATGGCTGCATCGGACGCTTCTGCGTCTCGCCCGCGACTCCTGTTGCGGGCAGCCCGGTCACCATTTCCTACAGCCCCGCTGGTGGACCGCTTGCCAGCGCGAGCCAGATTTGCATCCATCTGGGCTGGAACAACTGGACTCCCACGGTCTCACCGGATGCTTCCATGACATACAATTCTGCCTCCAACAATTGGGTGTACACCACGACCGTTTCGAGCACTGCGACCCAAATGGATTGCGATGCCAATAATTGCGCCAACGGCGACTGGGACAACAATGGTGGCCAGGGCGTGGACTACAGGTTCGCTGTCGCGAGCGGCCCGCCGCCAACATTGCCTCCCGCGCCAACGAATGTGACGGCCACCGCGGTAAGCTCGTCGGAAATCGACCTCGGCTGGCCGGCCACGTCGAACACGGTCGGCTACGTGGTGTACCGTGACGACGCGCAGGTCGGGACTACGGTGTTAACCACGTTCGACGATGTCGGGCTGGCTGCCAACTCGCTGCACTGCTACACCGTTGCGTCCTCGAATTCCGCGGGCCTCTCCGCGCAAAGTTCCTCGGTGTGCGCCACGACCCTCACCAATTCACTGCCCAATCCGCCGGCCACCCCAACCAACGTCACGGCCACAGCCCTCGCCACGAACCAAATCAATGTGACCTGGTCGGCGTCGACGGGTGCCACGTCCTACATCGTCACACGCGGGGGTAACCCGGTGGCGACGGCGTCAACGACCTCGTATCTCGACAGCGGGCTGACGCCGAACGCGACGTATTGTTACTCGATCGCCGCGACCAACAGCGGCGGTGCGTCGGCCTTCTCATCGTCGGCCTGTGCGCAAACGCCGGCCGCGCCTCTGCCGGCGTTCGTCCTCAACGGCGGCGCGAGCAATTATCCCGGATATCTCCTGACATCGCCCGGCATGACCCTGTATGCGGCGGTCCGTGGCACCGTTTTGTATGTGGCCACGTGGTCGCCGGGAGACTATCCGGGCGATAATACGAAGAACGACCACTTCATTATCGTCGCCAACCAGTTTTCGGCGCTCTCGCCCGCGTTCCCGACCTGGTCGAAGGTCGGGTCCAATGCCGTGTCGGGCGCCACGCCGTTTCTGGCCGGCGAAAGCATGAACACCTTTGTCGGCTGGCAAACAATCAACGGCACGACGGTGACCGCGTCGAACCAGGCGGTCAAGGCCGCCACCAACACCGGCCAAATGCAGGGGACGATTGATTTGGTACAGCAGTTCGGCTCGATGCCGAGCACGTTGTATCTGTGCGCCGCCGCCTACTCGACACCCAACGGCGGGTATCTGGTTGCGCAGGCGCCGGGCAGGGGATGGGAGTGGAAATATCGTATCGAATGGATTTCTGGCCGTGCCTGTCGCCGACATCGTGGATACCACCGGCAGCGGCGTGTTGGACAGGCTGAATCCGTCCATCGGTTTTGTTGTCCAAAGCTGGCAATCCTCCGGCGGGGGCGGGAACACCATCACCTGGGCCTCCGTACCCGGGAAATCCTATCAGGTGATGTATTGCAATTCTCTCGGGACCGGATGGACCAACCTGCCAAACGCGCAGATCACTGCTGGCAGTGGCCAATCGTCGTTGTCCTACACCGACATGTCGGCGACCAACTCCCTTCAGCGATTCTATGAGATTCAGACCAGCTACTGACGTGGCGAAAAACACCGCTCTTCTGGGACCGGGCGTACCACTGTCCCTGTCGGTGGATGTGTACGTTCCGATCAACTCTAGGTCTTGATGTTTACGCAAGATTTTGCTATGTTAATCGGCTGAGGAACCGGGCACATCGACTATGGACGATATTCTCGAGCGTTATCCGAAGACCGTGACCATGAAGGGCGACCTGAAGGCGACGCTACGCCCGCTGGAAGCGTCCGACGAAAAGTTGTTTCATGACTTCTTTTCCGCCGTTCCCGAGACCGAACGACTTCTGTTCAAGCACCGCGTCACCGATCCCCGGGTCATCCACGACTGGTGCCAACATATCGATTACGGGAAAATTCTGCCAATCGTCGCCATTGCTGATGGCCGAATTGTGGCTGACGCCTCGCTGCACCAGCATCTGGCTGGTTGGAAGCGTCACATCGGGCGGATCAGCATCGTGGTTCATCCCAACTACCGTGGGCGCGGGCTGGCGCGGGCGTTGGTGCAGGAATTGATTGAGATTGCCCGCGACGTTGGTCTGGAAAAGCTGGAAGCGGAATTCATGGGAGAGCAGCAGGCCGCGCGGCGTGTATTTGCTGAAGTTGGTTTCAGCGATTTGTTGGTGATCACCGATTACGTCAAAGACATGCAGGCCATATCCCATGACTATGTGTTGATGGGCCGACACATCATTACCGACGAAGAATACGCCGGGATGGGTTGATTTACCCGGGATAAGAGGGAGACTGATTGTTATGAGAGTCGCAGCACGAAATATTTGTTTCTATTGTTCAACCGTTTTAGCATCAAACCGACGTTGCCTCCTTGTCTTCCTCTTGGCGCTTGCGGCCACGACCGTCTCCCTGTCAAACGCCCTGGCATGGAGCACAATGAATATTCCCGGCACATGGGATGGCTACAACGCCGGCGATACCACGATGCCGTTTCTCATGAACAAAGTCTCGCCGCCGGGCACACCGGCGGGCGCGGACTGGTTCACCAATGTCATGTTCGTGGCCGCGTCGGGTGGAGACACGACCAATGGCGGGTACCAGTTCAAGCTCGCGGCCAATGGCACGTTCGGCACGAACTGGGGTGGAGGCGCGAGCGTGACCATCGACGGAACGACCTCGTTGAGCCCCGTCGGGGCGAACGCCACCATCACGCTGACCAACAACCTGTACTATTCGTTCCGCACCATCAACCCTCCCACGAACGCCGCCGCTACACTCGCCGTGATGAAAACCTCGGCGCGTCCCGTGTCCGTTATTCGCACCGGCCAGTCGCCGGCGGTGCCCCGTACCAACGACACAGTCACCATCAACATCGGCCTGGGTGCGGCAAAATCGACTGAAGAAAACATTTTTGTGCGCTGGACCACCAATGGTTTCGCCACGTCGTCATTCGCGCAGGCGTCAGGATCCGGCACCAGTTACTCCGCCACCATCTCGCCCATGACCAACGACGGTACCACGGTGATCTACTACATTCTGAGTTCGACCGTTACGCCCGCCGGCGGATTGACCGGCAGCAACGCGGACGCCCTGACGCTGAATCTGGACAGCAACGGCGGCAGTAATTACACGTATACGACCTATGCCATGCCGTGGCCGGGCTTCGGCTATCCGAGCGATCCGGCGACCAACATCCATCATTGGAAGGAAGAAGCGATCATCGGCAACGGCTACATCAATGCGATGCTCGACCAAAACGGCGCGCTCTACGACCTGTATTACCCCAGCGTCGGCGACCGCCACGGTGTCGATACCTCCAATGAAGGCTACCGCGGGCCCGAATCATGGCCAAACGAAAATAACAACAGCAATCCCTACGTCCCCTGCACCAACCTCGATCAGGAAGCCAATGGCCAGATGAACATGATCGCTGGCATGGGCGGCATCGCTACCGGCGCCGACGGCACCAACAACATTTACTGGCTCCAAAACACCGATGGAACCGACTACGCCAACGTCGGCCAACAATGGGACAGCGACAGCGTCAACGTCGTGCTGACTTCCAACCAGCTCGTCGCCGCCGGCAATAACATTCAGGTCGTGCAGTACGATTTCTGCCCCTCGACCAACGCCCTGCCCATCGTGTCCGACTGCCCGTCTGGTGGCGGCTGCACCGGCTCCTGCCGCACCAATAACGGTGTTTACATCAAGCGATTCCTCCTGACCAACAACCAGGCCACCACCAACACGATCGATTTCTACTACGACGCCAACTTCAACGTCAACGGCGGCAATACCAACAACTTCATGTATTGGGAAACCACCGTCGGCGGAACCAATTATGATGCCATGGTCGTGTTCAACACCAACTACCTCGACGTCTCCACGTCGAACCAGCAGTGCCTCCCGAACGGCTACGACGTCGCGTACTCTCCGTCGTTCGCGTTTGACTGGATCAAGAACAGCTCGATCTATTTCGCCACCACGATGAAATTGGTGACCAATACCGTCACGGGCGCGGGTCTGCCCGCCGATGGCAGTTGGCGCGACCACACCGCGACGGACAACCAGGAAGGTTGGATCGGCAAGCGCATCACGCTCCCGCCGGGCGCAACCAATGAAGTGGACGTGATGGTCGTCGGCTCCTGGGATGATTGCGCCGGCGCGACCGGAACCTACAATTTCTGGGGCCATCCCATGATCACTTGGTTTTACACGAACAACATGGCGACGGCCCAAGCCGCCACGGAAACGTACTGGTCGAATTGGCTGAATGGCGGTGTCACCGTGGATCTGCCGAGCGCCGCGTATAATACGCTGTTCAAGCGCTCGTTGCTGGTTACGGCGTTGCACCTCGATGATGTGACGGGCGCGATCGTTGCCGGCATGCACAATGGCGCCTATCCATTTATCTGGCCACGCGATGGCGTCTACGCCGCCATCACCCTGGATCGGACAGCCCACACCAATGAAGCCGCAAACTTCTACCACTGGTTGCGCGACGTCGCCTATCGCAATCCCGACCAGAACCCCGGCGGGAAATCCTTCTTCGAGCAAAAATACACGACCGACGGATATTTCGTGTGGACCGGCGCGCAGATGGATGAGACCGCCGTCGTCCCGTGGGGGCTCTACTACCATTATCTGACCACGGGCGATGCCGGCTTTGTGACCAACTATTATCAACTGGCTCTCCAGTCCGCCTATGCTTCCTATTACGACAGCACCAACGATATGAACGCCAAGTACGATTTCAGCACCAATCTCATGCACGGTGAAAACGTCTGGGAGGATACTTCCGATGAGTTTCTGTATTCCAACGCCTCCATCGTGCGCGGGTTGCGTGATGCCGCCAATCTGGCAGCCATGATGGGAGATATCGCCAACGAGGGTACTTGGACGGCCCAAACCGGCTATATCACGGGCGGTCTGACCAACCGCATCAATTCCCAGTACGAGCCCGCCGATATCAGTCAGCTGGGCATGGCGGTGCCATTCGAGGTGTTTGAGCCGAACAACCCGCTGATGACCAATGTCGTCGAGTGGATCAACGGACGCCAGGCCGTCGGTACCTGCGCCGCCTGCGAAAGCGCCGGCGGGCCATGGTACGACAATCTGGTTGAAGACGACTCGGCCAGCTATCCCGACATCGTCGGTCTGGTCAACCGTTACGGCCACAACGTCAACGGCAACACCGATGATTACTGGAATACCTCGCCGGGTGCGTACCTGCACAGCCCGTGGTTCCTCGCCTCCTCCTGGCTTGGCGAGTACTTCGCCCGCTGGCAGGATTATGTTGGCGGCACCAGCTTGGTGGACACGAACAAATACATGCTCGACCTGCTGGTCGCCAAACTGGGACCCATGGGCCTGGCTGGCGAGCAAATCGCCCCCACGACGGCCTTGCAAAAGTATCCGGGCTTCTGGTTGCAGACCGCGTGGCCCAATACCTGGGAATCGCATTCAACGCTCATCGATCAAATCATGATGTTCCTGGATTACAAACCGGAAGGCACCAACGGCAACAACACCTGCTACTTCGCCCCGAAACTGCCCTCCGCGTGGAGCACCATGACCTACAATAACCTCGACTCCCAAGGCCAGCGGTTCAATATCACGATCACGGAAAACGCGCAGAATGTTCGTGCCGATATCAACAAGCAAACCGGTGGCGCGCTGAATGTCGACACCTATCTTCGCATCCCCGCCGGCGTCACGCCCGTGATGGTGGTCACGAACGGCGCGTACTACGTCCCCTCCCCCTCCGACTACGACACCAACACCGGCCGCGTCCATGTCCAGGGCCCGCTCACGTCCGCCGCCATGGGCAACGTCATCGAAGTCACCTACGGCACGAATAGTTACGCGGGTGACGGCATCCCCGATTCTTGGAAGTTGCAATACGGGCTGAACCCGCTCAGTGCCATTGCCAACGCCTATGCGAACGGTGGCGCCAGCGGCTTCAGCAACTTGCAAGACTATCTCGCCGGCTTCAATCCCACCAACTCCTCGACGTACCTGCATGTCATCAGCGTGGCGAAATCAAACAACAACGTCATCGTCACCTATCTCGGCGCCAGCGGCGACAGCACCTGGTCACCGGGAATCGCGTCGCGGACGAACGTGCTGGAGTACACGGCGGGCACGGCCACGGGTAGCTACACGAACAACTTCACACAGGTTCCTGGCCAGACCAACATCCTCAGCGCGGACACCGGTCTCGGTGTCGTCACCAACATGATGGATGCTGGCGGCGCAACCAACCTCCCGTCCCGGTACTATCGCGTGCGCGTGTTGTTGCCGTAACAGTTCGCCACAGATCTAGCGCGAGCGACAGGACATTGTCCAGCGGCGGAACACTCACAAACCCGCCAGAATTAGCAAGACGGCGTACACGAGCGAGTACGCCACCTCGGTCCAGCCCAGCCGTTTGATCCGCAACGTGGGCGACAGACGCCACACGCCCACGACCGCCCGCATCACGACCGGCGCATACGCCAGCAGCACGGCCCACGAGATCCAATGCATTGTCGCGAGCACGACGAGGACCGCCGACATCCCGGCGTAGTAACTCAACGTCGCCGCCCCGAGAGCGATACGTTCCGAAGTGCTGTCAATCGGTTTCCGTCGAATCGCGGCGGCAACGTGCATCTTCACGTAAAACACGCCGCCGGCAAAGTAGAGGAAGTTCAATCCCCACAATAACCACGCGTGCCGATCCAGGCCCCCCGTGGCTGCGTACCATGCCGCTGGCGCGGTCAATGTCAGCCCCGCGACCGCGATGAGTTGCATCGCGACGCCGCGTTCTGTCCGGCGAAACGCCAGCACCGCCGCCACCACCCCGAACGCGGCGAGCCACCACAGCCGCCACACAATGAGCAGCGGCGCAGTGCACAACGCGCTTCCCGCCAGCAGCAGGAACGTCCACTTGGCGCGCTGCTTCAGAAAACTCGTCCGCGCGACGTAAAAACACAGCACGCTCGTCAGCAGCAGCGCCATCCGCACATCCACCACGCGGCATATGCCCACCGCCGTCGCAAACGGAATCAGCAAGATTCCCCACGCCCCATGCTCGCGGGGCATCGGCGGCCTGGCGGTTCCGAACCCGGCAGGCATGGGCCCTTCGACGATTGGCCGTTCCATTGTGGCGGTCATATCCTGCTCCGACCGGACATTCGTGTTTACTGGATGACGCGGTTGAGGTCGGCGACCAACGCGTCGATGTCCTGACAACCGCGGGCGCGGGCGGTCTGTTCGATGGAGTGCGCCCCACCGCAACAGAAATCCACTTTGTGATTGCCGAACACCGCAACCGTTTGCGGCCAACGGTCCGCGACTTCGCGGACGATCATGTCTTTGGTGATGGTCTTTGGCGCGGCTTCCGTCGGCGGTTCGCGGTGGCCACAACCACAACCGCCTTCCCGATGGGCGGCGAACTTCTCTTTGATCGTCTTTATGAGACTCATGTTACTTTCTCCTTTGGATTTCTTCGTTTAGAAGTTTGATGAGCGGTTGGGGGTCGATCCCGTGCCGCCGCGCCGCGAACTCGATGGTGACGAAGCGGGGCGGGTTGTGTTGCATCGCCGCCAAGCCGCCCAGCCCGCCATGGATCAGCACCGGCCGAATCTCGGGACAGATTTCGAGCAATTCGGTTACGCGCGTGGTGAGCTTGACAATGGAATCGCGGGTGAACTTCTCCGCCCGTGTGCGCAACGTCATCGCGATGTTCACCGCGAACATCACCAACGCGGCGAACACCGAGAAACCCGCGATGCCGGACCAGACGTAGCTCCACGTGGTCTCGAACACCCGGTTCAAGGCCATCGAGAACGCCAGCGTGCTGCCCGCGGCAAGGCACCAAAATGATGCGCGCATCAGCCGGTTGCTCCACAGATTCACGCCGTTGAAGATCGGCAACACGCGGTAGCTCACGCCGAAAATCAGCGGGGTGACGAACCCGATGGCCATGGTGTGCCGGGCGGACGCGCTGAGGCGGAACAAGTCGGCATGGAACGGCGTCGCGGCGGCGACGAGAAGCCACGCGTAGCCGAGTTTGACAAACCACGCGAAGGTGTTGTCCACGCCCTTGATTTCGATTTTCGTGCGACGGCGGGCGAACACGCCGAGGGCCCACACGAAGAGCACGATGGCCACGGCTTCCAGCGCCGAAGCCGACCACGCGAGTTGCTCCACCGGATAACGGAGGAAGATGGCCGCGTTCCACGACACAAACGCGACGTTCGCCGCCCACGTTTTCGTGTCACGCAATCCGAGAAAATGCGGCAACACGCGGAGCGAGAAACCAAAGATCATGTTGGCGATGAACCCAAAGAACGCGACATGAATCCACAAGGCGTCCGCCAGGGCGGGAATGCCCACGACCGTTTCAGGGACATCTGCAAGACAATCCAGAGATTCCACACCGCCGAGAACCGCGAACCAACGCGTCGCTCGCCCAAATGAATTTCTCGTAGGATTCCCGCGGTTGTTTCGAGCGCGCGACCGAACCGCCGAGCAACCACACGAATAGCCCGACAGCGGCCAATTCAAGGATGCCCGAAGTCAGCAGCGCGACAGCCCCGACCGAGTGCCTGGCCAGTGGTTGCGCGATGACGCGGAGCAACACGCCGCCTAGCATCAGCCACAAGCAGGAGTTCGCGGCGCGCACGTGCCGCAACGGCTGCATCTTCATCCGTGGGACGGCGTGGAACGCCACCCCCATGATAAACAACCCGACCCAACCGAAGATTTGGGCGTGACCGTGAATCTGTTTCAGCACGCCACTGATTTCGTAATACGACTGGGCCAGCGAAATCCGTGTGAGGTTGACGACGCCCAGGCCGAATCCGGCCGTCAGCGCCACGAACAACGCGCCGAAGACAAATCGTTTGTACAGATTCTCGCTCGCCAACTCGGCGGTGTCACCCGCGGTGTGATTCGCACTCTCGTCTTTCCACTCCCCGCGCAGGGCGCGGTTCAGTTCGTCCACGAATTCGCGCAATGGCACGCGGTGGGCCGCGGCGAAAATGAACAATGGCTCCGGCGGACCATACTCCCCGCCGCACCCGGCGATTCCGTATTTCTCGAACACCGGCCGGCACTGCGGATACTGCCGGCTGATGTCCGAGACCAGCATCGAGTGGTGGATCGGTTCGGTTGGGGTTGATTCGGTTGGCGTCGTGGAGATGGTGGTGTTCATGGGTGCACCAGGCAGCCTTTGCAGCGGACGGGGTCCTTGTCGGAGTGATAGATGTCGCATTGCGGATGGCCCGCGACTTCGAGGTAACCGACCGCGCCCTGCTCGACGCGGAAGATGGCGTGGTCCACGAGCGTGTATGTGCCGGGCACTTTCGTGTCGAACTCCACCACGGTCGCGCCGCCGGCGGGAACGAGGGTCGTCTGGATACTGTGCGACGGCGGGTCGACGAGACCGCCTTCGCGGTACACTTTATCGAAGATCTCTCCGATGACATGGAATGAGGAGATGAGGTTCGGCCCAGCATCACCGAAATAAATGCGCACGCGTTCGCCCACGGTGGCGTGGAGCGAGTTTTTTCCCATCAGTGAACCGACGCGGCCGTTAAAGATCACGAAGGTTGGGCGCTCCTCCAAGCCTTTCTCGTGTGAGTACTCGAGAAACTCCGCGTCCTCGGGCGCGTCCTTCGTGTAAATCTCGCTCTGCATGACGTAAAACTCGCGGTCGACCTTCGGCAGCCCGTTCTTGGGCTCGACGAGGATCAGGCCGTACATTCCGTTGGCGATGTGGTCCATCACAGGCGGGGCGGCGCAGTGGTAAAGAAACAAGCCGGGTTGCAGGAGCTTGAACCACGAGACGGCCTCCTCGCCTTTCACGGTCGTCGTCACCGGCGCGCCGCCGCCGGGCCCGGTCACGGCATGCAAATCGCAGTTGTGCGGTTTGCCGCTGGCGTCGGTGTTGTCGACGTGCAGTTCGAGCGTGTCCCCGACGCGCGCGCGGATGAACGGTCCGGGTGTGTGCCCGTTGAAACACCAGAAGGCATACTTCACGTCGCCTTTGAGCTGGTTCGTAAAAACGCCGCTGGTCAGGTGGACTTCGACGACCGCCGGCGGTCGGCGCCCAATCGGCGGCGGCACTTCGGGCGCATAGGTGAGTTGTGCCTTCACGCGCAGCGGAGCGGCGGTGACCGCGTGCGCCAGCGCGAGGATTCCCGTTAAGACCAAGAGTGATTTCGTCTGTTTCACGTGCAGCATAATCCTTTCTGACACGCTTCACAGTAGCGCACGGGGGCTGAAACAGGGTTGACCCAGGTCAACAAGGGGCAGATTTCGCCAAGACGGACGGTACGCCTGTATTTTATTGGGCTACAGACTGGTTAACGACCCGGCTATGCCCCAAATTTACAGTTATTGGCGACTTCGTCTCGCCGCAGCAAGGGCTTCATATCCTTTCTTCGCCCTGCGCAATGGCCTCCAGACGGGCGCGATTGTGGACCCTAATGAGATTCCCGCGATACGTAAGGATGCGGTGCCGGGCCAACCGCGCCAGCAGACGGGAGAAGGTTTCTTTTGTCGTGCCGATCATTTGCGCGACCGTCGTTTTGCTGATCGCTATTTTAATGGGTTTGCCGGGCTCGGGAGACAGGCTGAGCACATAGCTCGCAAACCGCGCGGGCACTTCCTTCAATGTCAAGTCCGTGAGCGCGTCACGCATCTGCCGCAACCATTTCACCAACGTCCCAATAATTCGGAAACTCAGCTTCGGATCGCGCGCCAGCAGTTGTTTGAAGCCGTTCTTCTCGATAACAATCACTGTTGTTGGTGTCAACGCCTGAGCCGTTGCGGGGTAGACGTCCATAAACATAGCGGCCTCGGCAAATGCGTCGCCCGTCTGCACCACATGAAACACGCGCTCTCGTCCGTCCGGCCCGACGCGATAGATCTTCACCGTTCCTGCGACGATAATGTGAAGCCCTCGCGTGGGTGCGCCCTCGCTAAACACGAACTGTCCTTTCCTGTATTCATGACGCACGGAAATCTCCTGGATGGCGGCTAACTCGCGCTCATCCAAATCGGAGAACAAGTGGCAGCTTCGAAGCAGGTACGTAAGATCCATGGCGATCGTCATTCTCAGTTTTATCACGGACACTTTGCCGCGTCTAGCCCGACACACCAGACATCTCGTCGGCAGACGAGCGCCCGTCCGTCTTGCAACAGAACTTGTAAACGGAAGGTTGAACTCGACCAGCTGCCGACTTGGTTAAGCTGCCAGTGTGGGCAGTTCCTCTGCGCTGCCCCTTTTCATTCCCGCACGAGGATCGCCGCGCTCTTCTTCGACAGGCTGACATTGATTTTCCCGTCGCGCACGACGTAGGACGGCCCGGCGTCCGGCCCGACTCGAATCGCGCGCACCGCCGCGCCCTTCGTGAAATTCGGGAAACCCAGCTTCTCCATCGGGACCATGATGAACTCCACGGGCGCAGCGTTCATCACGTCGACGACGTGGCTGCCATCGGGAAACGGGGATGTCAGATTCAAGGTCTGATCCCGGTCGCTGTTGTTCACGACCACCGCGACGACCTCGTTGCCTTGCGTGCGCGTAAATCCGTAAATGTCATTCGGATCGTCCGTCACCCACGTGTGAAATCGGCCGGTGCGCAAGGCGGGATACGCGTTGCGGATGGCAATCACGCGACGGTAATGCTCCCACAAGTCCGGCATGACGGTATCCTGCGGGTTGTCGTACGGCTCCAGGTCGCGCCAGAGCATCTGCTTGCGGTTGACGGGATCGCCCGCGCCAAACATCCCCGCTTCGTCGCCGTACCAGATCATCGGCGCGCCGAGGAACGTCATCTGGAACGTCGCCATCAATTTCTGGATCTGATACGCGGCTGGTCCCGGCTTTGTTCCGTTGTAGTGCGCGCCATCCTGCGGTCGGTCGCCCTGGTTGTAATCGCGGTCGGGATTGGCGATCATGCTCACGAGGCGGTCCGTGTCGTGGGAATCGTAAAGGTTCTGCATGACGTAATCGGCCTGGAGCGGATACGACGCCAGCAATTCTTTGAGCTGGCGATCAAATTCGCTGGCCGGGATCTTGCGCTTCTGGTCGATGAAATAGTGAATCGACCGCATGGCGAACTGGTAATTCATCACCGCGTCCCATTCGTTACCCTGCAAGTACTTCGTCGCGATCCCCCAAATCTCACCGGTGATGTACGCGTTGGAATTAATGCCCTTCACCAGCTTGCGCCAATCGATCCAGAACGCGGCGGGAACGTCTTGGGCAACATCGAGCCGCCACCCATCCACGCCATCGCCCGGATCGCCGTACCGTTCGGGTCCATCCAGCGGCGTGTGATGTCAAAGATGTACTGCTTCGCCGATTCAGACGCGTATCCCTTTTGGGAATCCTTGCGGAAGTTCGGCAGTCCACCGCCGTGGTCCCACGAATTGTATCTCACGGGCGGTCCCCAGCTTGTGATATCGAACCAGTCCGCGTAGGGCGAACTCTGGCCGTGGACCATCACGTCGCGCATGGCGAAGCTGTTGCGTCCCATGTGGTTGAACACGCCGTCAATGATGACTTTCAATCCTTGCGCGTGCGCCGCCTTGATGAATTGCAGAAACAATTTGTCCGACGCCGTCCACTGCCACGTTTTCGGGTCGAGCGTTTCCTGCGGGATGACCGCTTCGTTGTCGCCTTTGAAACCGAAATACTGCGAGACGTGACGGTAATCGATCGTGTCGTACCCATGGTTCGAACCCGACTCGAAAATCGGACAGAAATACAGCGCCGTCACACCCAATTCGCGAAAGTAGGGCAATTCGTACAGCACGCCCTGAAAATCGCCGCCGAACCGCCGCCCATACCAGTCATTCGAGAACGGCATGTCCTGCCGCGGCGTTTCCCACGCGGCGAGCTTGTACCAATCCCAACGCCACGGCAATGTATGGGGCGGATCATTCTCCGTTGTCCCATTGCGAAACCGGTCCGTAAAAATCTGATACCACACCACGTTGCGCGCCCAGTCGGGTGTCGGGAACCGCTCTGTCAGGTCGGCGGTAAACCAGTGTCCGTCGCTCGCCGCGTACGTCCGGTTCGTTACGGCATCACCCAGGGTGAAGCAGTAGGAGGCCGTCTTGTTCGTTGCTTCGGTGGATACAGTCGCGTCCCAATAATCGAAGCCAAACTCGGTCCCGTCGCGTTCCATCGGGATGTCGCGATCGTGCCGGTCGCGCCAATGCAGCACCACGCGCTGCACGTTATCCTGCAGGGTCCGCAGTCTCACCTCCGCCGAGTCGCTGGAAACAACATTGAAGTATCTGGTCTGATTCGGATCGTGGCGGACCGCGGCCAGATTGATGTCCCGGGGAGATGCGGGGCCGAAGTCCTTGCCCTGCTCGCCAATAAATATCCCCGAGTTGAAGCTCTTGTGTCCGCTGTCCACGCGCAGTGACGGATCGTTGTTGGGATCTTCCATCCAAATTTCACCGTTGACCAAGAATTTGTAATGATGGAGTCCTTCGTCGAGCTTGAGGTATTTGACGAAGGTGCCGTCTCCCAAATCGGTCATCGGCGTCGCTGTCCTGTTCCAACTGTTGAATGTGCCCACAAGGTTGACCGAACGAACTTCCACGTTCGTGGGGAATGCGGGGTCGTCCTTCGGCCGGTACCGGAATTCAACGAGGTGCTCCGGCTGGCCCGCTCCGAAAACGCGCGGGGCCCAGAGCCACGCCTGCCACAAGAAAACCACCAATAGAAAAGCTATTCGCCGCCGCCGCATATTCGCGCACTCCTCCGATTGTACGCACTGCCCGCCGTTCTGAGAACCACCACCGCCGGTTATGCCTTGACCCGCAGGATTACCGCTTGCCGCGCGGAAACCACAATCTCGTCGCCCTTCACTCGCCGCCCGGAAAGAAGCTCGGTTGCCGCAATCGGCGACGCCAATTCGACGGTCTGCGATGACTCACTGCGATTGAGCGCGACGATGCAGCGATTGCCATCGGCGCGACGCTCATACGCATACAATTCGCGGTCGTTGTCGACGACAAATGGATGAAATGTTCCCGTTCGCAGGGCCGGGTTCGCCTTCCGAATCGCGATGAGCCTCTGGTAGTAGGCAAACAACTCGCGGTTCTGAAGCTCGGGTTTCTGCCACGGGTAACACCGGCGGCAGTCGGGGTCCTTGCCGCCCTCCAACCCGATTTCGTCGCCGTAGTAAATGCACGGGGCGCCCTCGAACGTGAATTGCAACGCCGCCATGAGCTTCAGTGACTGAACGTCCCCTTTCACCACCGTCATCGGACGCGCCGTGTCGTGACTGCCCAACAGATTCAGCATGACCGCCGTGGTCTGCTCGGGGTAGTCGAGCATGAGCTGGCGCAGTGTCTGGTCCAATCCCTTCGTGTCCAGCTTCTCGTCGGCGAAATACCCCAGCAACGCCTTCTGAAACCGGTAGTTCATCACCGCGTCGAACTGATCGCCCATCAGCCACGGGCTCGCATCGTCCCAGATCTCGCCGACGATGTACGCCTCGGAGTTCGCGTCCCGCACCGCCCGGCGGAATTTCGGCCAGAACGTCTGAATCACCTCGTTCGGCACGTCGAGACGCCACCCGTCCGTGTGCGCTTCGCGCAACCAGTATTGCGCGACCTTGAGGAAGTACTCCTCGACTTCCGGATTGGTGTAATTGAGCTTCGGCAGCGAATGGAATCCCCACCAACACTCGTACCATTCCAACGCGTCCTTGTGACGCGCGAACCGGTCGGGGATCGGCCACTTCTTGATGAAAAACCAGTTCCAATACCGGCTGCCGCGGCCCTTTTGTTTCACGTCGAGGAAGTACGGATGCAAATTCGAGCAATGATTGAACACCGCGTCGAGGATCACGCGCATGCCCCGCGCATGACACGCGTCGACGAGCCGCCGCAGCAGCGCCATGTCGCCAAAATGCTCGTCGATGGCGAAATAGTCGATGGTGTCGTACTTGTGGTTGCTGGAACTCTTGAAGATCGGCGTCAGGTACAGCGCCGAGATGCCCAGGTCGCTCAGGTAATCCAGCTTGTCGAATATCCCCTGCAGATCGCCGCCCATGAAATTGCGGAACGTGGGCGGCGCGCCCCACGGCTCGGCGTTGGGCGGATCGTTGGACGGGTCGCCGTTGCAGAAACGGTCGGGAAAAATCTGGTAGAAGACCGCGTCGCGAACCCAGGCCGGCGTCTCGAACGCCGCCTGCTCGCCGGCATCGTAGCGAAACCATGTCCGCGGTTTGCTGGAATTGAACTCCAGCCCCTGCGGCGTCAACCATCGCGGCTGCCCGCAGGCGTGCACGTGGAAAATGTACTCCGCCGAACCCTTCCAGTCGATGGTCGCGCTGAAAAACTCGTTGCCATTCACCGAGCCGAGCCGTTGCAGCGCCTCCTCGCGCTCGACCGAACCACGCCGCCACACGACCTGCGCACTGTCGATGGCGTCGCACGCGCTCTGCAACTTCAGGATGACGCGGCCGTCACCGAGCGTGTTGACAAAGCGCCGCGACTGCGGCTCGTGCCGCATGCAAACATCGATTGTTCCGGGCGAAGACATATCCTGCGACTCAAATGTTCCGCGGCCCATCCCGTCTTCCCACAGGCCGCATACCCCCTGTTACGGACCGATGGTCTTGACCGAGTTCTTGCCGCCGAACGTGTCGTCAGCCGCGTCGGGATTCAGCGGGTCCTGTTTCCAATTGCCGTCCACGACAAATTTATATTGGTACTTGCCGGGCTTCAGCGGGATCGACGTGATCCACACACCCGCGAGATCTTTCTGCATCGGGTTGGCGGTGGCGCTCCACTGGTTGAAATCCCCCGCCACGGACACGCTTTTCGCCCTCAAGTCGCTATACGAAAACGTCGGGGCGGAACCGCCCGCGGCCGAAACGCCCGTCGCCGACGCCGGCGCGCCGCTGGGCACCTCGATCACCGAGTTCCCGTCCGTGGCCACCGGCTGGCGCGGGTCCGTCTCCCACCGGGCGCCGCCATCAACGGCATACTTGAATCGGTGTCGTCCCGGCGACAATTGCGTCGTCAGCTTCCAGTGACCGGCGCCGTCATTTTGCATAAGCCATTCGCCGTGACCGCTCACCTTGCCGTCCTCGTTGTCCAGCCAGCCATTGAAATCACCGGCCAGATGGACCGTCGTGGCCTTGGCGTCGGTATACTGAAACGTCACGCCGCTCCCTCCCCCGGCTCGTGCCCGAACCCTCGGCGGCCGCGGCCTTCACTTCGATCAACGAATTGTCATCGGACGTCGACGGTAACCGGCGGTCCTTTTCCCAACGCGCACCCCCGTCGATCACGTACTTGAACCGGTACTTGCCCGGCGCCAACGGAACCGTCAAGGTCCAGTTCCCCGAGCCATCGCTCTTGAGCAACCATTCCGTGTGGCCCGTGACCTTGCCATCCTCGTTGTCCGCCCAATTGTTGAATTCGCCGGCCAGCAGGACGCTCGCGGCCCTCGCATCCGAGAACGAGAACGTGGTGGGAATCTTGTTGACGCCGGCCGCCGCGGCCGCCGACGGCTGCACCCCGCCGACCGACACGCCGGAGTTCTCGAGGTCATTGACCGTCTTGCGCGCCGGGTTGGCGGGATCGAGGATCCATTCGCCATCGACCACCAACTTGTAGCCGTAATAGCCGGGCTTGAGGTGCAGCGTCCTCGACCATGTGCCGGAGTCGTCCCGGGTCAGGGGAAGCTCGCTCCAATTGCTGAACTCCCCGGCCACGCTGACCGTTTTCGCGGTCGTACTCCTGTACTGGAACGTCTGGTCGACCTCGCCGTCGTTCACGGGGGTGCTGGTGACGCCGGCGCGGGCCGAAAGCGAGAGCACAACGCCGAGGAATAGCGCCAGAGTGCGCTTCACGTGCATGGATCGATTCCCCCTCACGGGATCAAACAGCCGGAGCCACGACCGCGCCCTGAAGCCGCGCGCCGCACGACTCCCGGACGGTGAGATAAATCGGTATGACCTCCTGAACACGACTGACCTTGCCGTGGATCAACTCCACCATCCGCTCGCAGGCGAGTTTGCCAATCTCATACAGCGGTTGGTGGACGGTCGTCAGTCCCGGAATCGCAAAACTGGCCTGCGGAATATCGTCAAACCCGACCACCGCCACGTCCTGCGGCACGCGCAGCCCCAGTTCGTTGAGTTTCTTGATCGCGCCCAGCGCCATCTTGTCGTTCAACGAGAAGATCGCCGTCACGTCCGGGGTGCGCCGCATCAGTTCCTCCGCGGCCTTCATCCCGCCCTCTTCCGTCAGCCACCCGTCCACAATCAGGCTCGGATCGGACCCGATCCCGCTCTCGTCGAGGACTTCGCCAAACGCCTCGACGATGTCCTGGCTGGTCTGGATTTCGCCGACGCCGCCGGTGATCATCCCGATCCGCTTGTGTCCCAGACGAACGAGATGTTTGGCCGCCTGCCACGCGCCGTAGCGGTAATTCGATACGACGTAGTTGAGATCGAATTCCTTCGAGTAATTGTTCACCAGCAGGAACGGCCGCGAGCCGTCCGTCAGTTCCGAGACGAACCGGTGCCGCGAATTGGCGCCGATGAACATGATGCCGTCGACAAATTTCTGGTCGTAGAGTTGCCGATACTCCTTGCCGTCGATAAATTCGTTGCGGGCGACTTCGAGCAGGATCTTGTACCCGAGCCGGCTCGCGCGGTCGTAGATGCCGCTGACGATCTCGCCGAAATACACGTCCGCAAACGCATGCCGGAGTTGCGGCACCAGCACCGCCAGGGTCCGCGTGTGCCGCCACGCCAGCGCCCGCGCCATCCGGTTGGGTTGATAGCCGAGCCGTTCGATCGTCTCCAGCACGCGCGCCCGGGTGGTTTGGCTGATCCGGGGATTATCGTTGAGTACGAGCGAAACCGTGGACAAGGAGACGCCGCTTTGTTCGGCGATGTCCTTGATCGTGTACCGTCTCTTGGACTCGTTCATTCGACTTGCCTTTCGCTCATGGGGCCGCCCTCCCCAAGCACCGTTTTGTCTGTTCCCACAACTGCCATGGCTGCTGCTCGCACGTCCAAATCCCAACAACTGCAATCGATTGCAGGTCGTCCGTACCGAGGGTCAATCTGACTCTCGCCTACCCCGGCCGCGCAAGGTCGGCCTTCCAACACTGGTTACCATTGTAAAACCAACCGATTCTATAGTCAATTCATTTGTTAAAGCGTTTTCCCTTTGACAGCCCCTTACCGGCGTGTTAATTCTCACTGTCAATGAGTCCCAGTTCCCAGCTCTCCAAGCCCCGTCGTGTCGGGAGTGCCTCCCGCGCCTTCACGTTGATCGAACTCCTTGTCGTCATTGCCATTATCGGCATCCTCGCCGCCATGCTGTTGCCGGCGTTGAACAAAGCCCGTGAAAAAGCCCGCCGCGGCGTGTGCGCGGGCAACCTCCACCAGATCGGCGTCGCCATGATCTCTTACGCCGACGACTTCAACGGATGGTTCCCCTATCCCGATTGCGGTGCCGGCTGCAGCGCAAACGGTGGTAGCCAGAAGCTATTTCGGAAATACGTTGGCGCAGTATATGGGAACGACAACGGTTATACTGGCGTGGACGACGCTTACGATGTCGAAGCGTATTGCCGACTCCTTTGTGCCTTGGGATATGTCGGCAATCCAGACGTCTTCTTTTGCCCCAGCGACTACAACAAAGTGTCCGCTAACGCTGGAAACATGAAGACCGGGCCCCAAACGAGCAAGACGGAGAAACCGGTTAGCCAGAGTGGATATGGATCTGGGGGAGCACCGAGCTCCCCCCCCCGCTTTGGACACAGCTTTGGGCGTTCAATATCAGCTACTTTTACGTCGCCAGAATCGGCACCGGCGTGCCGCCGATGGGAACCGGCGAGCTGACCTCACAAGGCCAATCCGGTTCCAGCGGCAATGGCGTCTATATGCTGATGGCCGATAAGACTCTTTATGGGTACGCTAGTTCGTGCGGCGGGACCAGCGGCGGGGGTGGGGGAACCGCCGGGGACAACGTGATAACGGGTGACCTTGTCAACGGAGACATTCACGGCACGGACGGAAGAAATTGTCTCTTTAGCGATGGTCATGTCGAGTGGATCAATGGCCCAAAAATTTGTGACCAATACGGAGTCATCCAGGCCGATTGGGGCGAAGACGGTGTAACCGCTTGCCCAACCGGTTGCCCCCAAACAACTGACAACATCGACTGAACCGGGGCACGGCGTCCTCTTCCGCCACTTTGTCGCGTCGGCTGCCACTGTTGTAGCGTCGGCTGTCCTCAGCCGATAGGCTCTCAGCACCGCCTCTCTGTAGCGTCGGCTGTCCCAGCCGAGGGGTCGTTGTAGCGTCGGCTGTCCCAGCCGATTCCACTGACCACCCCGGATGCGCTGGAGATTGCGCCGTCGGCAAAGATTCGGCGCGTCTCGCGGACTCGGCTTCGCACGCTACACCAGCGCTCCAATCTCGGCGGCCATCCTGTCACGCCCACTTGTCACCCAGATTCATCTGGACACCGCCTCTCTGTAGCGTCGGCTGTCCCAGCCGAAACGTCGTTGTCGCGTCGGCTGTCCTTCCGTTGTAGCGTCGGCTGTCCCCAGCCGAAACCCTGCGGGTGCCCCGGATACGCTGGCCCCGAAATCGCCAGCGATTACGGAGCTGGAGTCAGCGCACGCTACACCAGCGCTCCAATCTCGGCGGCCACCCTGTCATGCCCACTTGTCACCTGGGTTCATCTGGACACCGCCTCTGTTGTAATGTCTTGGCGGTCCCATGCGTATTTCTTGAATATCTGACTGCTGGGCAACAGGTTGCGCGATTCTGCGAAGCGACGTTCGATGGATTGCTGTGTGGTTACAGTTACAATTGCTTGCACTGCCGATGGTTAGAGAAAATATATCATATTCCGGCATGTCCGTTCCGGGGGTTCCAGCGACCCTGAAACCAGCTAAACCGCTGCCAAAAACCGTTCAAATTTGTGTTGACATCTCGCCCCATTTTTTTATATAAAAGGGGTTGATAGTTAGAGCGATTTACCGTCTAAACTGACGCGAGTTGGGCAAAGCAACCGATGAGGGGAACGAGGAATATGACCAAACTTTCTAAAAGCATTATCATTGTGATGGCGATTGCTGCCGCGATCGTCACGCAGTCGTACGCTCAATCGGCTGGCATCTGGGGCGGCTACCTGAAGCTACAGGTCACCGGTGGCCCGGACGCTGGCACGGCTTGGTTCGGGATACAATCAGATGGCGGCGCTTCGCAGCCAGCGAACTTCCTGACGCCGGGCGCGACGCCGTCGCTCAATCTTGGCACCGTCACCGGCTTGGAAATCACTGACGCTGCCATGTATACATATAAGAACGGTGGAGCAGATGTGACGGGCGCATTTTACAACTGGCGTGTCACGCTCAATGGTCCGCCATCCGGCTCGTTTAACGCGTTTAACGGCGGCGGCTTGCCGTTCGGATGGAACGGCCCTAACACAGATGTGAATGGCAACACTGGCGAAGGAAGTAACTCTGGCGACCAGCAATGGGGCGGCGTCGATAGCGACACGGCCGCAAATGTTCTGTCCGGCCTGACCCCGGGGACGTACGTGATGGATGTGTATGGGGATGCTACCACGTCGGTCGGCACCCAATACCTAAACAACGGTAACGGCTCCAACTACAGCTTGCAATTCACCATCGTTCCGGAGCCGTCGAGCATCAGTCTCGTCATTCTCGGCTTGCTCGGCGCGGTCGGCATGATCCGCCGACGCAACGCCTGACCGGGACCGCAGCGTGTAGCCGCAGGCTTTAGCCTGCGCCAAACGGCACTCGCACCCTGGAAGGGTGCGGCTACAGCCGAGGGATATTCGACCGGGCCCCGCAGTGTTGCGGGGCTCGTTCTTTTTGTGTACAAACCGTGAATGCGCCCCGGCTTCTACGTCCTCTACTACGGCATCGGCAAATCGCTGTTCACGATCATCTTTCGCGTCATCTTCCGCACGCGCGTCGCGGGACGCGAACGCATCCCCCGTGACGACGGCCTTCTCGTCGTCTGCAATCACATCAGCTTCGCCGATCCTCCCGTGTTGGGCACGGTGATGCCCCGCCCCGTCGAATTCATGACCATGGTGGAAATGTTTCGCAAACCCTGGCTGGCGCGCCTCCTGCGCACCGTCGGGTGTTTCCCCGTCGACCGCTCCCGCGTGGACCAGCGCGCCGTGCGCGAGGCCATTCGACGCCTGCGGGCCGGGCGCTGCCTCGCGATCTTCCCCGAAGGCGGAATCCGTCTCACCCAAAAATCCGTGCTCGGCGGTGACCCGGACATCAAGCCCGGGGCCGGCGCGATCGCGTTGCTCGCCAACGCGGTGATCCTGCCCGTCATCGTCCGCGATACCCGCAAACCGTACGCCGCCCGCAACTGGCTCCCAATCCATCGGGGCCGGCTCCAACGCGAAACCCTCAGCGTCACGTTCGGCCAGCCCTTCTGTCTGTGGAACCCTCGGGATTTGGCCGCGGAAGAGCGTCGCGAGCGCGCCGAGACTGTCGTCCGCCAGCAGCTCCTGAAAACCGTTGAACTGAACTGATGTTCTGCTACAGTCAGCCCGTGTTCCGTAACGCTCTGGCAGCTCTTTTGACGCTCCTCGCCGCCCAACCTCTGGTCTCGGGCCAGACGACCCGCACGGTCCATCTTCGCACCACGGACAATGTGGACATCGCCGGGACCTTGTATCCGGTGCCGCACACACCCGCGCCGGCCGTTCTGCTCGTCCATTCGGTGGAACGGGACCGTCACGTCTGGGCCGGGTTCGCGGCGGTCCTCCAGAAAAACGGCCTCGCCGTGCTGGCCATTGACCTGCGTGGCTACGGTGAGAGCACCCGCAAAGAAACCGCGGACGGCCCGGTCACTCTGGACGCCCGCAAGTTCACCGGCGGCGATTATCGTGACATGATGCTCGATGTGGAAACCGCCGTGGATTGGCTCCAAGCCCGGCCGGAAGTCGACGGAAAGCATATCGCGTTGGTCGGGGAAAGTTTTGGCGCCAACATCGTGTTGCGATACGCCGCCATCAACGAGGACATCGCCGCCGTCGTCGTTCTCAGCCCCGGCATCACCTATCGCGGCGTGCGCACCGATGACATCATCTCCCAGGTCGCGCACGCGCCCCTGCGCATTTTCGTTTCGCAGTACGATCCGTTTGCGTTCGAGTCGTCCAAACGCCTTGTCGAAATCCTCAAGGAAACCGGCGTCCCCACGACGACCAACGAACTGACCATTTGCACGGGCAACCTCCACGGCTCCGATATGTTGCTCGGCGTCAGGAATCTTCCCCAGATCGTCGTCACCTGGCTGAAGGACGCGTTCACGCGAAGGCCCACCCCGTCCGCGCCGCTGTCACCCCCTGCCCCGTCTGACGCCGCGCCCGTTCCCGAAAAATGATCCCGTTGCGAGACGATCGACCGCCCCGAACGTTTGCGTTCGCCACGGTCGCCATCATTGCCGCCAATGCTGCCGTCTTCTGGCACGAACTCTCACTCGGCAGCCCGGGCCGTCTCGACGCGTTTTTCGCCAGCTTCGCCCTTACCCCGACCGACCTCATCCACGCACCGTCGCCGGATACCGCCCGCACCATCTTCACCTCCATGTTTTTGCACGGAGGTTGGGCCCACATCATCGGCAATATGCTCTTTCTCTGGATCTTCGGGAGGAACGTCGAGGATTCCGTCGGCCACTTCAAATTCGTCGTCTTCTACCTGCTGTGCGGCGTTGCCGCCGCGGCAGCCCAGGTTGCCCTCTCGCCGAATTCGACCGTCCCGATGATCGGAGCCAGCGGCGCCATCTCCGGAGTGCTCGGCGCGTACTTGCTCTTGTTTCCCCGCGCCCGCGTGCTGGTGTTGTTCCCGATCTGGATCTTCTGGCGTGTGTTCTACCTGCCCGCGATTCTGTACCTCGTCTTCTGGTTCGGCCTGCAATTCCTCAGCGGTATGGCGGCTCTCAATAGCGTGGACGTCAACGGCGGGGGCGTCGCCTTCTGGGCGCACGTCGGCGGATTCATCGCGGGAATGTTCCTGATCCCCATCTTCAAGAAGCGCGGCGTCAGGCTGTTTCAGTAACCACGGACGCCGCAGCGACCGTGGCCGGAGTCGACAGGATGCTCTTCCATTTCCGCATCGCGTCGAGCACGATACACAGCTTACACCAGCAGATCGGCGCCAGCCAGCACATCAGCTCTAGGGACAGTTGCTCCGCGGGCGCCGCCGACGGGATCTTCCGCCACCAGCCCCAGACGCTTTCCACGCCGGCCGTCAACACTGTCACGACCACAAATACGAACGGAATCCCCGTGCACAGCGCATAACTTCGTTTCGGGGCGTGATTGAGCAGGTAGGTCGTTCCCACGGCCAGCGCGATCAGCGCCAGCAACTGGTTCGAAATACCCAGCATCCGCCACAGCGTGTTGATGTTGCCGGTGTACAACAAATAACCCCACGCGCAACACGTCAGGAAACTCATCGCGATGTTCACACCCCAACTCGCCTGGCCGGTGATCTTCGCGCGTCGCGAAACTCCCGCCAGGCTCTCTTGAAACACAAATCGCGCCACGCGCGTCCCCGTTTCCAGCAGCGTCAGGATGAACAAGGCCTCGAACATGATGACGAAATGGTACCAGTACCCGATCAGGCCCTTGACGAACCGGGAGAATATGGCCGCCATGCCCACCGCCAGCGTCACCGCCCCACCCACGCGTCCGACCAGTTTCTCGCCCGTTTGCTGCTCCAACTCGGGCAACTCCTTCACCGACAAATCCCAGCCGTGCTCGGTCTGCGCTGCCTGCACCATCTGGACATACGCCGCCCTCTGGGCCGGTTTGTCCTGGGCCACGTTGATCGCAAAATAATCGCCGGGCGGCAGCGCGCAGGCCGCGACCAGCGCCGTCACAGCCACAAAACCTTCCACCACCATCGCGCCGTACCCGATCGGTTTGATGTCGGATTCCCGATACAGCATTTTCGGCGTCGTCCCCGAGGCGATCAGGGAGTGAAATCCCGACAGCGCGCCGCACATGATGACGATGCACACGAACGGCCAGACCGGGCCGGAAACCACCGGCCCGCCGCTGAGGAACGGAGTGGTTGCCGGCATCTTCAGCGCCGGATGCGCCAGGAAAATTCCCACCGCCAATACGACCATCACCCCGATCTTCATGTACGTACTCAAATAGCCCCGCGGACACATCAGCACCCACACGGGCAGGATCGAAGCAATAAACGCATAGATTGGCAGGATCAGTGACAACGTCGGCTTGTCGAACAGCAGCCAGTGCGACAGCCCGGAGTCGGCAAACGGCTTGCCCAGAAACACGCCGAGCATCACAATCGTCACGCCGATCACCGACGCCTCCGCGACCTTGCCGGGTCGAATCTTGTACATCCAGAAACCCGTCGCGAGGGCTGCGGGAATCGTCACCACGATCGTAAACATCCCCCAGGCACTCTCGCTCAGCGCGTTGACCACCACGATGCCAATGCTCGCCAAGATGGTGATGATGATAAACAGCGTGGCGATGGAGGTCGTAATGCCCGCAAAGGGTCCGATATTGCTGCGGGCAATCTTGGGAAGCGAGAGCCCGTCCTGCCGCACCGACGCCAGCAGGATGACGAAATCGTGCACCGCGCCCGCCAGGCACGCGCCGATGACAATCCAGATAAACCCAGGTGCATATCCCCATTGCGCCGCCAAAACGGGCCCAACCAACGGCCCCGGCCCGGCAATCGCCGCAAAGTGCACGCCAAACAGCACGAGCCGGTTCGTCGGGTGATAATCAACGCCATCGTTCAGCCGATGGGCCGGCGTGGGATGACGGTCATCAAGCATCGCCACCTTGGCCGCCAAGAACGTGCCGTAGAACCGATACGCCACGGCAAACGCCGCCAACGACCCGATGATCAACCACAGCGAATTCATCTCGCCATTAAGCCCTAGCTGCAACCACGCCGGCCTTGCCGACCTCTTTCGCGGTGCTTCGTCGCCACGTGGCGAATCCGACCAGCGCCAATTCGACGGCCACGTATCCAATCACATAGGAAAACCCGCCCACTCCAAATCCATAACTGTGCAGGCCCTTGCCGAGCACGAAATTCACTCCGTACCACGCCATGAGCACGGCCATGAAACACACGACACTGGAAACCGTCAGCGCGAAATTGCTCAGCCAACCCGCCAGCCGCCCGTGCAACGGTATCAAATAACTCACCAGCGCAATCAGCGCCCACGTTTCCTTCGGGTCCCAGCCCCAGAACCGTCCCCACGCGTAGTGCGCCCAAATCCCCCCTAAAATCGTCCCCGCCGCCAGCAGCAACACCCCAATCTGCATGGCGCGGTAGATGAAATTCTCGATCTTCGCGATTGTTTGCCGGGCCGACGGCGCAAACAGGTAATACCCCAGCGCGATGTGGCCCACCGCCATCGCCACCGCAAACGCCGCGTACCCAAGCGTGATCGTCGGCACGTGGATGCTCAACCAGAAATTGTCGCGCAACACCGGCACCAACGGCCCGATGCTCGGATCAAGCACCGCGGGGAACTGGTCGGCCAGCAGCAACATCACGACCGACAACGGCGCGACCGCGACGATGTAGTACCGTGGCCGATAGACCAGCTCCAGGATCATTGCGAAAAATGCGGCGCCAAAGCTCACCCACACCACGGATTCATACATGTTCGTGATCGGCGGACGACCGGAAATCATGATTCGCAGGTAAAATCCCCACGCGTGTACGGCCACACCGGCCAGGAACGCCGCCACCCCGACCCAGTACACCCCCGCGTTCCGCGAGCGCCACGTCACCAGCATCCACACAAACGCGGCCAGGTAAAACATCCACGCCTTGCGAAACGGATGAAACGAATTGTAATGCACCTCGCGCTGGAGGCTCGCGAATGTCGGGTACACGGAGGGACTCAGTGTAATCAAAAACGAACGGAGTTGGCCGGAAGCCGCGGCAAATGCGCTCGGATCGCGCTGCACGTACGCCCCGCCCAGTGTCTTGAAAATGTTTTGGAGTTCGGTTTCCTTGTCCGCACCGTAATACTTGGCGATATCGGTTACGGGCACCCAGGCGCCTTTGGCGCTGCTCGGATGCGGCACGACCGCCAACGACTGCGGCCCGACAGCTTCGTCCAGCAACCGCAACCGCTCCGCGACGATTTGCGCCTCGCGCTCCTCATGCGTGAGATCGACCTTCTGTTTGCCGCTCTCCTTCTGCTCGATGCGCCCCATCATCTCGCGAAATTGGTCTGTCGCCAGTTGGTTGTAAGCAAAGTACTTCTGGTCGGCTGGCAGTCCCAGCTTATCCCGCAGAGGCTTGTAGTTCACCAAAATCACAGGCACTTTGCTCCACTCGCGCGTCTCGAACCACATCGACATCAGTACGTCCATCGGCTCCATCCGCCGTCCGCTTTCGGGATCGAGGAACGTTTTCTTCCCGGTCAATTTCTCCACCGTTTCCAGCGCCACGGTGTCCAGCGGCTTTTTCCGCCCGTCTTTCTGCACCGCCAGAAACCGCAGCGCCGTGAAATCCAGATCGTCCGCAAACGCCGTCGTCGCGAGCGTGAGCACCACCAGAATCGTCATCAGCTTGTTCACACAGCCACCGCCTCTTTTTTCACCGGCTCGGTTTTCTCTTCCTCTGTCTCTCGTCGGCCATCGTCCTCTGTCTTCTTCTGCAGCCAACCGCGCCCCCAAAACATCAGCGCGATTCCGCCCACAATCAATACCGCACCCGTCCACGTCACATACGTCACAATCATCGGGTCTTTCTTCACCTGCAACGCCGTATACTTCAAGTCGTTCGGGTTCCACGACGCCTGCGAGAATTTGTAGCCGTTGAACCACGCGGGATGGTTCATCCAGATCGAGGCCCGCTGCGTCAACCCGCGCACGTCGTCGTGAAAGATGACCTTGCTCGTCCAACCCGCCACATTCATGCTGCCCTCGTCGCGTTCCACCAGGAAATCCTCCAGTTCAACCCGAAACGGCAGTTGCATGAAGTCCCAGCCGTACATCACGTGGACCGTCTTGCCGCCAGCTTCCAGCGCCACCGGCTGGCCAAACCGCACCCACGCCGCCTGCTCCTGACCGTTGGCGTGCGCCGTCACCTTCAGCGCGGGAGCGCTGTCGTCAGAATCCGTCGTCGATGGTTCCACTCTCTCGGAGGTCACAGCTTTGGCCACGTACTTCACCGGTGTAAACTGAAAATCCATCCAGCCCGTCGCGACCGGCTCCCCGACTTTCATCTCCCCCGACTTGAATCCCGCTTTCGCCGCGACCGCGTAATGCAGCGAGCCGTCAGGCGCCAGTATGACCATCATCACCCCGCTACGCTGTTTCGGAGCCGCACTTCCCGTGAGGGTTACGTGAGCGCCAATTGCCTGGCCGTGTGTCGTCCGCACGATTGGGTCCATTTGCCCCGACGCGAACACAAATTGCCGTTCCTCGTCCTCTCCCCGGCTCAGGACCACGACGGCCGCGGGATTGTTCGGTTCGTTCGACGCAGTCGACGGCTTGTGGTTTTCATCCAATTGAAAATCAGGCCAATAGCCCGCAATGTGCGCTTTCACCCCGGACTCGCCCAGTGTCACGTCTTTATCCACGTTCTCGGCCAACGCGACGGTGAACGGTTTCCCATCGATCTCAATCCGCAACGCCGGCCCCGCTTTCGCTGCATCCGCCGGCGCTGACGTCAGCCGTTTCACCTCGTCCGCATTATGCGCCACGACAAATTCAAACTGCGCCGGACCGATACTCGCATGACTTCGCTCCGGCGACGCCGCCAGCAGCCAATCCGTCACGTCCTGACCCGCCATCTCGCTTTTCAACTCAAACTGCAGCGCTGGATTCGGATCGGTACCACCGTCTTGGACGAGTTGCATGACGTGGGTATTGGGCATGAATGCGTCCAACGTCAGCCGCAAGTCCTTCCCCGTCTGGATCGCTGCCGGCTTGACGGTCCCGTCCCGCTTCACCTGCACGAGCGCCTTCGCGCGCGCGCCCGTTTCGGGCACGACCACCGTCAGCGCTTCGTCCTCAACGCGTACCACATTCGCCGGTGTCTCGCCGACGCGCATCTCCATCATGCCCTCCGTGCCGTAATGAAACGCCGCGCTGCAGCCTCCGAGCAGAATGATGATCCCGGCGTGGGTGATGACAAAGCCGACGTGTTTGCGCTTCCACGGCCAGCGCGTCAGCGCTGCCGCCGCCACATTCACGGCCAGCAAGCGCCAGCAAACCGTTGAACCACCAGCTCCGGTATACGATTCGTGCGGCCACGCGCGAGTTGTCGCGCGATTCCAGGAACGTGCCGGCGGCCATGGCGACCGCCAGTAGTAACAAAACCACTACAGCCAGCTTGAGTGAGCCGAAAAACTTGAGAAAACGATTTTGCATCACAACCCGGCCTGCATCTTACCACCGGCGCGCAACGTTCCACAAGCCTTCGCGCAAGTCAATGTGCCCGGCAACCGTCCGCCGTTCTTGCCAAGCCTGCACAAATAGGGTAATCGAGAAGCGCGATGGTTTACCGCGCTTTTGGAAAAACGGGCTGGCGGGTCAGTCAGGTCGGGTTGGGCTGCTGGCAGTTTGGCGGCGCAATCATGCTCGATGGCCGACCCGACGGCTGGTCGGGCGTCAACGACGAGGAATCTGTCGCCACGATCAAGCGCGCCGTGGAACTCGGCATCAATTTCTTCGACACCGCCGATATGTACGGCTGGGGTCACAGTGAGGAGGTGCTGGGCCGCGCCCTCAAAGAGGTTGGCAACCGCGACCGCCACTACATCGCTTCCAAGGTCGGGTTCTGGCACGACGACCAGGGCCAGCGCACATTCAACGAATCCAAGGACTACATCCTGCGTGCCTGCGATGCGAGCCTCCGCCGCTTGCAGACCGACCGCATCGACCTCTATCAATGCCACCTCTGGCGCCCGGAGCGCTGGACGGAATTCCTCGACGCGTTCGAGACATTGCAGAAGCAGGGCAAGATCCGCTTCTACGGCATCTCGACCAACGACTTCGACGTGGTTCAGCGCTTTGACGAACGCCATCACCTCACGTCCGTGCAGTCCAACTACAATCTGCTCGATCGCCACGTCGAACAGGACATCCTGCCGTACTGTCGCGCGCGCGGCATCGCCTTCATCGCCCGCGGGCCGCTGGCGATGGGCAAATTGTCGGGCAAGCTCACCAAGGACCACAAGTTCGACGCCAACGACATCCGCGGCAAATGGCTCGAAGGCGACAACCGCCAGAATTTCGAGCGCGACATCGACACGGTCGAGTGCCTGAAACCCATTGCCCAGAAATACGGGTTCATCATGGCCGAATTGGCGGTGAAGTTTGTCCTGACGCACGTGGCGGTCTCCACGACAATTCCCGGCACCAAGAACCGCAACCAACTCGAACACAATGTTGCCGCCAGCATTCTGCCGCCTCTCACGCGCGACGAACTCGCGGCCATTCACGAAGCGCTGGCAAATTCGTAGAATGGGCGTCTTGCCCGCTCCCGCGAGTCAATTCCGCGCTTCACAGAAGCATCTCGGCAACCTATTCTCCCGCCATGCTCCAAATGGGAAAAATCTTCATCGGCCTCGTGTTTTGGAACATCGTTCTGTTCGGCATCACGATCTGGCTGGGCATCACCCATCAATCCGCCCATTGGCAGCACCAGGCGATGGGCGTGCTCACGGGGATTTATACGTGCTTCACTCATTGCGTGGTGATGATGCATTTCATGGGATCGGGCCGGGGAATCAAGGAAGCCGTGGAAGCCCACGACCTGCCCAATGATCCGAAGACCGGCTACGTCCGCCGCACACGCCGTTTCAAAGGCCAGACCTCGGGCCATGCCACGCTGTGCTGCCTGTTTGTCATCGTCACCGTCTGGCTCGGTGGATGGATGGACACGCACAAGCTCAATCCGTCGGCCCATCACTGGCACATGGCGTTCGCGCTGTTCACGGTCGCGTACAACCTCTACGCGTTCTGGGTCGAATACAAAGTCATCACCGAAAACACCGCGATGATCCGGGAAATCGACGCGAAGATCGCGGCAAAAACCTGATCAGCCTTTCGGCGGCAGCTTCTCAAACTTCTGCCACACCTTTTTCGCCACGCGTTGCGCCTCCGCCCGAATCTTGTCTTCGTCGACGCCCACCACCCGGCGATTCCTCACCACCCACCGCCCGTTCACCATCACGTCCGTCACGAATTGCGATGACATGCCGAAGATGAGATGACCGAGCAGATTTTGTGACGTCACGGCTGTCGGCGTCGGGTAATCCAACACCACCAGATCGGCCGCAGCGCCAACCTCCAAAGCTCCGAGTCGGACGTCCAACAACGCCGAGGCCAGGCTCTGCGCACCCGTCAGAAATCCGGCAATATCGCCGATGCCGAGGCCGTTGCGCGCATCCCGCGCCTTGAACCAGGCGAACTTCGCTTCCTCAAACATGTCCGCGCCAATCCCGTCCGTGCCGAGCGCGACCTGCTTGCCCATGAGATGCACGGGCGCATACCCGACCGCGTTGTTCATGTTCGAGCGCGTGTTGTGCGCGAACCAACAACCCGCCTCCCGCGCCGCATCGAGCGACGCCTTGTCCAAATGCGTGCCATGACCGAGGATCGTCTTCGGACCGAGCACGCCGAATGCCGCCAGGCGATCGATCAGGCGCATTTGATATTGCCGAGTGCAATCCGCCTGGTCGCACGGGTCTTCCGCCACGTGAATGTGAACGCCCGACTCCAGACTTTCCGCCAAATCCGAGCAGCCCGCGAGCGATTCATCGCGAAAGCGTGAACGATGCGTGTGCGCCAACCAATCCACCCAACATTGGCCCGCGATTCTTCGCGACCCACGTCTCGTTTTCCTCCAAACCAAGCTTCGCTCCACGCATTCCGTTGCGGTCGGTCACTTCGTAGCACAACACCCCGCGTAAGCCGACTTTGGTGAAGGCTTCCGCCATGACCCCGAGCGAACCGCGGATGAAATTCGGCGAGGCATGATGATCGATGAGCGTCGTCGTCCCGCAACGCGCGGCGTCGAGCACGCCGACCAGCGTGCTGTAATAAACCGCCTCATCGTCGAGAGCGCGGTCGAGCGTCCACCAGACGTACTTGAGGATTTCGTAGAAATTATGCGGTATCTTCTTGGGCATGGGCATCCCGCGCGCCAGCGCCGAATACAGATGCGTGTGCCCGCACACCATCCCCGGCATCACGAACTTGCCCGACAGGTCGATCCCTTTCTCGCTGGCGCTGGCTTTGAGCTTCTTCGCCTTCGCCGTGATGACGCCCGTTTCGATCCGCAAATCCGCTCGCTCGACGGTCGAACCCGCCAGCGAAATCAATGTCGCATTTTTAAGTAGCATAGCCTCATCAAGCGGTTAACACGAATCCACCGCCCCCGTCAATCCCGTGCTCGCATCGCAAACACAAAGCATGCTCGATGATTTTGTCTTTGCCCGGACATCCTTCCTGATAGTACGATGCAATCACTCATGGGTCTGAAATCTACATATCCCCAAGAAACATTCGACCGGCTGGCGCGACGGGCGTTGTTCGGGTTCATCATGACCTTCATCATCTCGCGCATGATGGTGTTCCTCATCATGTCGGGACAGGTTGCGAACATGTATTTCTTCCTGCATGGCACGCACGTCCATCATCTCAACTATGGCATCTTCCTGTTGGCAATTGTCTGCGGCTATTCCATCTTCGCGCGCCCGGATGGACGCGCCGCCGAAATCGTCGCGCTCCTGTACGGCCTCGCCATGGGGCTCACGTTCGATGAATTCGGCATGTGGCTGCATCTCGGCGGCAGCTACTGGCAGCGCACCAGCGTCGATGCCGTCATCGTCGTTGCCGCTGTGATTGGGCTCATCGCCTACACTCCTCCGCTTGAACACCTCGAGAAACGTCACTTCCGTGCGTTCATCGCCCTGCTCGTCGCACTCGTCGGCTTCGTATACGTCATCTTCTGGACCGGCGGTTACATCGGTAACCTCTACGGCCCAAAGCTGCGCGAGCTGGAACTCGCCTCCTCGCCCTAGAAGTAGGTCTGATAAACCCCTACTGGCACGCCGAAAGATTCCGTGGTTCCCCACGCTTCCGTGCCTTGGGGGCTCGTCTGGGCGGATACCCTATTACCTCGCCGCCAAAAGGGCGTCTGTAGATGGTCCGCGTCTGCTGTGTCGCATGCCGGTAGGCCGCGAGAAAGTCAGTGGTAGCCGCAAACCCGAGCCGTTTCGCGAGGCGTTGCTGCTCAGGCGGATCGGCGGGAATCTTGGAGACGCTTGTGTTCTCGACCCGGCGCAGGACGGACTCGATTCGCCGAAGGAACACGTAGTTCTGGCGCAACAACGCGCTTTGTTCTTCGTCGATAATACTCAGCGCGGTCAGCCGGTTGAGAACGGCGAGCGTGTGGGCGATGCGCAGTTGCGGATGCGCGTGACCGTGGAGAAGCTGCAGGGCCTGCGTGAGAAATTCCACGTCCACCAACCCACCCGGTCCTGTCTTGAATTCCAAATCCGGGTGTTGTCGGTCGCCGCGCTCGGTCTCGATGCGCCGGCGCATCTGCTTGATCTGCTCCAATTCTTCGTCCGTGAGCGGGCGTCCGTACACGATATCGTGCGTCATCCGCATGAAATCCCTGCCGAATTCCGGGTCACCCGCCACGAACCTCGCCTTGACGAGGGCCTGCCGTTCCCAAAGCTGCGCGCGGTTTCCGTAATAATCCCGGTGCGCCTCCAGCGAACTCGCCAGCGTACCTTTTTCGCCGTCGGGCCGTAGCCGCGCGTCTACGGGAAACAAACTTCCCTCGCTCGTTTTCCGGCCCATGAAATCGATCACGCCCGACGCCAATTTGACCGCCTCGCTCTGGTTGTTGCTGTCCGGTCCACCCACAAACAACACATCGAGGTCCGCGCCGTAACCCAATTCCATTCCGCCGAATTTTCCCATGCCGATCACCGCGAACGGAAGCCTGGCCAGCTTGCGTTCCTGTTGGACGCGTTCCAGAGCGAATCGCAGACACGCCTCCGCCAGCCATGTCATCTGCGCGTGGGTCTGCCCGATGTCCGCCAGCCCCATCACGTCCTCGATCCCAATCCGCACCATCTCGGCGCTCTTCCAACGCCGCGCCGTTTCCATCGGCTCGCGACCGTCTTCCTCCGCCGCGTGCAATTCTTCACACATGCGATGGACGCTCTTCGGATCGCTGAGCACCACCCCCCCCACGATCCCGTCGAACAATTCCGGCCGACGGGCAAGTGTATCGCTTACGTATCGACTCGCGTCTCCGAGGCGCATGAGCATCTCGACGAGTTTCGGGTTGCCGGCGAAGATCTCGTACAGCAGCCCGCGTGACCCATACGCGTTCACAAACTTGTCGAACTGGGCCAGTGCGACATCGGGGTCCGCCACGTTCGCCGCCCAATTCAACAGCGTTGGGAACAACTGCACGAACAATTCCTTCGTCCGCTGCGAGACGTGCCCGAAACCGGGACCATGCCAGAGGTTTTCGACCACCTTCGCCGCTGCGGGCACATCCGCGAATCCGACATTGCCGAGCACTTTCGGCAATTCCTCGGGGGCGAGGAGTGTTTCCTCCACTTTGGCTGTGCCGCCGCCGGCGCCCGCCAGCACCGACTCGTAAATCTTGCGCACCGCCGACGTGTGCGCCTGCTCGACCGTGAGGAACTTCTCCACCGAGTCGAACCCGAGGCTGCGAGCCAGCCGATACAGGGCGTGTTCTTCATCGGGGATCGTGTGCGTCTGCAGTTCCATCTCCATCTGGAGACGGTGCTCGACATTGCGCAGGAACCGATAGGCATCGGCCAGCGTCGCGGCCTCGTTCGCCGCGAGAATCTTCGTCCGGACCAGGACCGCCAGCGTGCGAAGGGTGCCGCGGTCGCGTAACTGCGCCAATCGCGCCCCGCGCAACACCTGGAACGACTGTGCGATGAACTCGATCTCACGGATGCCGCCGATGCCGAGTTTCACGTGGCGCGTGAGCTGTCCGTCGCGCACCACTTCCTCCTCAATGCGTTTCTTCAAGACGGCCATTTGCTGGATGACGTTGCCGCCGGCGTGGCGCGTGTAGATAAACGGCTGAACCATCGCGGTAAACGCCGCCCCCACGGCCGCATCGCCCGCGACCGGCCGCGCCTTGATCAGCGCCATCCGTTCCCACGTCTCGCCAAACTCGGCGTAGTAGTTTTCGCAACTATCGAGTGAACGAACGAGCGGGCCGGATTTGCCTTCGGGCCGCAGCCGCAGATCAATTCGAAAGATGTTCCCTTCCGCGCTCGATCCGCCGACGATGCCAATGATTCCCTCCGCGAGTTTTGTGAAAAACTGATGGTTCGTCAGCGTCGGCGTAAGGTTGCCCTCTTCGCCGTAGACAAAGATCACATCGACGTCGCTGGAATAATTGAGTTCCTGGCCGCCGAGTTTTCCCATGCCGATAACCGAGAAGCGACCGGACGCGACTGCCGCGTCTCCCTTGAGTTTGTACGTCGCACGCAGCGACTCCAGCGCGATCTCGAATACCGCCTGCAGACAGACATCCGCCAGATTGGACAACTCCAGGGTCGTTTCCTCGACCGTCGCGCGCCCGATCAGGTCGCGCGCCCCGATGCGGAGCGTTTCGCGGCGGCGAAAACGGCGAATGGCGTCGTATTTTTGCGCCGGTTGCCGCATCGGCAACAGCAACCGCGTCAGTTCCGCTGCCAGCCACGCCTTCCCGCGCGGTTTCTCCAGCACCTGGGGAGCCAGGAAGAAATGGAAGTGCTCGGCGTTGCGGGTCAACGTCTGGGCCAGCGCTTCGGAATGGGCAAAGACGGTGATGAGCAGGTCGAGTTGTCCGGGCGACTCGTGGAGGTAATGATAGAAGATGTTCGGGCTGGGCAACGCCGCCACCAACCGCTCGAAACTTACCAGCGCGCGATCCGGATCAGCCGACTTCTCGCAGGCGCGGATCAAATGATTGAAAATCTTCCGGAGGTTGCGACGTTCCAACGCGTCCGCCTGCAGCCTTCCGATGGCCGCCAACACGCGCCGGACGTCTCGAAATCCGCGGTCGCGCATGAGCTTCTGCGCGGCCGGGTTCGATGACGAACGCTTAGTGACAAGCTGGGGAAGAAGATCGGGCTTCGCGGCGGAAGATCGCCGCCGAAAGGCGGCCTTGGGCCGGGTCTGTTTCTGGCGCGCGCGCAACATGCGGGTTCACCGCTGTCGCTTCTGCATCAATTCCTTCGCGGATTCAAGAATCTTCCGCTCGCGGCGCGTGAGGCTCTGCATCCCTTCCTGGGCGATCTTGTCAAGAATCGGGTCGATCTCCTCGCGCACGAATTCTTCGGACGACATGTTGCCGGGACTGGGACGCGGACGAGGTTTGAGTCGCGCGGTCACGTTTTGGAACCACAGCAACCACCGCGGCGTCGTCCCGTAGCCAAGCTGCTTGATGTACAGGTAGCCGAAAGCGGCCCCGCCAAGATGCGCGAGGTGCGCGACGCCGCCGTCCGTCCCTTGAAGCAGGGGGACGACATCGAACGCGATGGCGATGAGAGCCAGGTACCGGGCCTTGAGGCTGACGGGAAGCACGAAGAACACCAGGAGCGTCACCTCACGGTCGGGGAAAAGCGTGGCGAAGGCAATTACGCAACCGAGCACCGCCGCCGATGCGCCGATGACGGGAACGTACGAGTGGAAATTGAAAGCGAACCACAGTGCCGCGCCGAAGATTCCCGCCATGAAGTAGAGCCGCGTGAAGTATTTCGGGCCGATGAAGTATTCCACCTCGCGCCCGAAGAACCAAAGGATGAAGAGGTTGATCAGGATGTGCCAGATCCCGGCGTGGAGGAACATGTACGTAATCGCCTGCCAGAGGAACCCGCGTCGCAGACCACCCGCGCTTAAAGCCAGATACTCCTCGAAATAGGGAAAATGAACCGCACCACAGATGAGTTGGATAAAGAAGACGATCACGTTGATCGCAATGATCAATTGCGTCACGGACCCGAACCGCGCCAGCAAATCGTGAAAGGACCCCGAGAACCGCTGAAATGGTCCACGCACCTTCGGTTGTTCCCAGGAATCCAACATGCCAGTAGAAGAATAGTGCATTTATCCGACCCCCGCAAATCGAAACGCGAAACCGACGTCGCCGAAAGTAGAAAGGATGGTTGAAGGGCAGGCGGTTTTGGTGAGCCGGCTGGGATTTGAACCCAGGACCCACGGCTTAAAAGGCCGTTGCTCTACCAGCTGAGCTACCGGCTCACCAATGACTTACGTAAATTGACTTGACTCACTTGGCAATAATTGGCAATGTCACGTACGGAAAGGAACACGATAACGTGACAACTGCCAAGAGCAAAACCAAGTTGTGGCCGCCGATTCACAGGCTGTCTTATAGCAGCGGCAAGGTCGGCTGGCAAGTAGCCTGTATGGTCAACGGCCAGCGCATTCGCGAGGCGTTTCCCACCAAGGAAGAAGCCGAGACGCGGGCCGCTCAAATCCGAGGCCAAATGCAGCGCGAGGGCGCCGCCGGGTTTGCACTTGATAGTGCGGTTCGGGCTGAAGCCGCCAATTGCGTCGAGAAGTTGCAGGCGCATCGGGGTGCGACCTTGACGGCTTCCGTTGACTACTACATCGCTCATTATCTGAATCTTCGGGAAGCGCCCCCGGTTCA
The DNA here is from genome assembly GCA_963842185.1 of uncultured Verrucomicrobiae bacterium. Classification (GTDB taxonomy): domain Bacteria; phylum Verrucomicrobiota; class Verrucomicrobiia; order Palsa-1439; family Palsa-1439; genus Palsa-1439. The sequence goes on along the minus strand of CAWJFL010000014.1, from coordinate 1,467 downwards.
GATCATGATTTCGCGATTGTTGGACGAAAAGAAGGCGAACAACTGTCGCCCGCGCACTTTGGAGGATTTGCGGAGTCGTTGGGGCAAGTTCGCAGAGTGGTTTGGCGACCGCCCGCTGAGTGAGATCACCACTGAAGAATTCACGGACTGGCTTAACAAAGTCGGCACGTCCCCCGTGAACCGTCACAACTACCGCCGCAAGATCAAGGAGCTTTACCGCGCTGCCATTCGCCGCAAATGGGTCATCGAGAACATCGTTGAGGCGACCGACCGTGTGTTGCTGGATGAAACCACGCCTGGCATTCTGACCGTCGGCGAAGCGGCCGCGTTGCTCAAACATGCGCCCAATCACCAGATGCTGCCTTATTGTGTGCTCGGATTGTTCTGCGGCATCCGCTCGGATGAACTGCAAAAGCTGCGATGGGAAAACGTTCACCTCGCCCAGCGCACTGTTACGATTGACTCGAAGATTGCCAAGAAACGTCGCCAACGCATCGTCCCATTGAATGAGACTGCTGCTGCATGGTTGGCTCACTGTGTTCGGCGCACTGGTCCAATAGTTGACGCGGTCAATTTTCGAAAGAGATTTGACGCATGGCGCAAGGCTGCGGGCATCACGCGTTGGCCAGACAATGCGTTGCGCCATTCCTTCGGCAGTTATCACCTTGCCCACTACGGAGACGAGGTTAAGACCGCGATGATTATGGGCCATCGTGACACCGAAGTCCTGCATCGGCATTACAAGGCACTGTGCAGCCCTAGCGATGCCAAACGCATTTGGACATTGCGGCCTGTAGCGAACGCCTCGCGGAAGATTGTGCCGATGAAGGTAGCGGTCAATGAGTAAGATGTCTCGGTCATAGAAGACAATCCTCTCGTGCTGATTGGATTCGCACTGCTCGTCTTTTCCGAATTGGCGGATCACCAACTGCGGCAATGCGGAATTTGTTTAGTGCCGCATCGAGTTCTGCCGGGTCAAATAGCACGGTGCGTCCAATCTTCCGAAAAGGGATGATGCGTCTCGCCATCCAGATGGATAGCGTACGCGGACTGATGTTCGTATACTCCGCCGCTGCCTTCCGCCGCAGGTATTTACTCACTTCAGTGTCTCCATGGGAAAGAATGCCTCGATAGGCGAATGGAACGCGCGGCTCAGACAGAGCAATTGACGATCGCTCACCAGATGATAACCGCCCTCCACCTTGGCAACGCCTTCACGACTGATGTCCCAGCCCTGGAGTTGCAACTTCGCCGCCAGTACGTCTTGCGTCCATCCGCGTTCGCAGCGCAAGCGGCGAATCTGCGGTCCTGCATCGTTCAGTCGTTCCATACACTACCCTCTGACTTGAGCCGATAGCGCGAAATACACCACCAGCGGCACTGAGGTATCCACCAAGATGTCGTCTCTGATTTGGTTCTTCATCGGCTCTCATCATGGCACGTCATCGTTATTATCTTGTTCCCGAA
>CAWJFL010000013.1:0-491897 GCA_963842185.1 uncultured Verrucomicrobiae bacterium | reverse complement strand
GTGTCCCCGTTCGATCTCCAGAAAGCATAGAGGGCGTTCACAACACGCTAGGCACGACACCGGCTCATGGTGCCGAGATCACAGATGGGCCGTGGACTGTCGAGAGGCTGATCGAGGAAGCGACGCAATACTGAGCCTCGACTTTACGCCATTGTTTTGCTCTATTTGGACAGACGTGAATGTGCCAGGCAAGGCCCCTTATCACGAAAAGGGTTGGGACAAGATCGAGTCGTTTCTCTTGGTGGTTTTTGCCTTCGCAATCCTGGCGCCCATCCTCATCACAATTGCTGTCGCCATGACCGTGTTGCGGTTTTTCTTTGGCCATTCGATCCAACGAGACGATTCAGCAACAATCTGTTGGCCCACGAGCACATTTCCCGTATGACTTACGCCCCGCGACTGTCACGGACCATTCAGTCCACGCTACCAGCCGCCCGTGGTCGTAGCGAGCGGCTCAGGATCGCCGTCCTCGCCCAAGCCATCCGCTCAGGAACCAAACTCACCCACGTGCTTGCTCGGTCGGATACGAAGTTGCGGCGGGTGTTTCTGTGACGATGTGCGTTGGTGTTGGGGCGGCGTGGGGAAGCGGAAGGCAGCCGGACGGAAGGTCCGCGAATGAGATTCGTGGCTACAACGTCGATGAAGGCGCATGGACGGTCAGGTCATCGGCTGGGACAGCCAACGCTACAGTGGGCGGCGGCGGCGGGTCTTGTAGGCTGCTGGGCGTTCGCGGACGAGGGACGGGCGGCCCGGTGGAACCAATACGGCTTTGCCATCCTGCCATTCGGCCAGCGGACGGCCTTCGCGTCGGTGTTTTTCCACGACGTGGGCGACGGCATTTTGCAACGCGGTCAACGCTTTGCGGGTCATCGGATTTTCGGTTTGCGGGCTGTTTTCATCGCGTCAACTGGTGGTAGAGGTTAGCATCGTAGACGGTCGTGCTGGCGATCTTCATCTTCGAAGATCAGGCGGGGCTCGCGGGTAGAGTTATCGAAGACGCGCAGTGTGTCGAGCAGGGCCGGTAGAGTTGGAACAGGTTGCGGAGTGTTCGGCCAAACCGCCGGCGGACGGCGGCGCGCCGGGACGTTGTGGCCGCCTTGACGGACGCGCTCGCGGACGCGGAGGAGGGCCAGTTCCCGGCCCGGGAATCCACAGATAGAACAGGTGAATGCGGTAGCCGCGCTTCCGGAGATCGCGGATGACGCGGAGGTAGGAACGCCCGGACAACGTGGTTTCAAACGCGAAATCGGCGCGGGATGCAGATGCTTGGTGGATGCTTTCCAGGACGAGGCGGCCCGCACGGGTCAGGGCGGCATCGGGGTCGAATGGGGACAGGCCGCGGGCGATGAGGTCGGCATTGATGAAGTTTGGGCAGTTGGCGTAGCGCGGGAGGAATTCGGTGGCAAAGGTGGTTTTACCCGCGCCGTTGGAACCCGCGACGATGTAGCAGTTACACTTGGGCGGGCGTGGCGGCATGCGCGGGGAGTCTACAGAGGGCTGGTTTGGCAGGCAAGCCCGGGGTGGGAGGGGGGCGGGGATGCGGAAGGCAGCGGGACGGCCGGTCCGTGAATGAGATTCGTGGGTACAACGGCGATGAAGACGGATGGACGGTAGGCGAGCCACAGATTCACACGGATGGGCACGGATAAAGCCGTGCGGCTACACGGACGCAGGTCCGAGAAGGACTCGCGACTCCTGTCGGAGCTAAAGACCTGCGGCTACGAGGGGGTCCGGGGCGAAAACGGAGAGGGATGAGGTGAAAGCGGCGGAGGTTGCTGGTGGTGCTGGGGGCGATGGTGGCGGCGGATTTTACCATTGGGGGGATGGGAGCCGGAGGTGGTTGACGTGGCGGATGTGGGCGGGTTTGCGGCGGGGATGGTGGGGGCGAGGCGCGGGCGGGCGGTGTCGTAGAAGAAGCGTTGCGGGGGAGTGGTGAGTTGGGTATGTTGGGGGGCGGAGGCGCGAGTGGCAGAACTGGCAGACGCGCAGGACTTAGGATTCTAACAAGCCTTGTCCCGCAAGTGTCGGCAGGGCGTGAAAATACGTTGCCCGCTTGGGAATTGAGCGCGGAATCGAGTCCACTGGTTTCGACTGCCTTCCACCGTTTCCCACTGGCGACTTACTGCAAAAGTTACGACAGCAAAACTGGAAGCGGCTGGCCCGGAATTTCAAAGAAGCAAAATTTTACAGCCTTGAAGCGCACACTCAGAAATTTCCGGAAAAAGGGCTGCCAAGTTGGCGTCACCATGTCACAAGAGCGACGGATTTTGACTCACACCGCCTTGACGTTTGCCGGTCCTGTGCGTAGATCACCGGTATGCCTACGAGCGCACCAGAGACCGTTTCAGCCAAGCCAAGGGGTAGAGCAGGCCGACCACGCAAGGAACACAAGCAGCCCTACCTACGCGGGGAAATTGTGAGGGTTTACGCTTCCACCGGCAGCTTAACGGAAACATCTAAGGCTCTAGGCATTGACAGGGGAACCGTGGCCGATATATTTGCACGCAACCCGGACGATTTTCCCACGGCTCAGAAACTCCACGCCAAGAACCTATACAGCGACGCTGATACGTGCCGCGACTTGTCTATGCAGCCCGAGCGTCTAGCCGAGTGTAGCAGCCCACAGTTGGCCGTCATGTCGGGTATCTACACCCAGCGAGCAGGGGAGATACTCAGCGGCCCGATTGGTAAACTGTCAGCCCCGGCACCATCCGGTTCTGCCGATAACGGCTCTACCCCCACCCTGGCCGGTGCCATGGCTCTCTTGGTCAACTCTGGTCAGGCTAAGGTTACTCTCACAAGGACAACTGAGAAAGTGGAACTGAGCGCGACCGAATCTGCCAAGCCAGTCAAAGCCGATGTTGGAACCGTCGAGCCGCCCAAGCCGCCCGAAGGCGAGCAAAATCACTGAGCGCAACCCCGCCCGGGCGCGGTGAAAAAGGCGTCGGTGAAGTGTGAAGCGCAACCGCCGTAATTCACCAGCAGCGAATTCGGACGAGCGGCGACTCAATCGCAGACCGCCGAAAAGCGTACCAACGCCCAGCGCCAGCAGGCTCCACGTTGAGGGCTCAGGGACCATTGTTCCCGTAAGATCGCCCTGCAAGCGCACCCCCTCAAGATAGTTGTCAGTCGGTCCTCCGACCATCGTGAGCGTGTTTATCCCGGAAACAAAATCGGAGCTTGGCGCAGAAAAACTATTCAAACTCTGCCAATTCCAATTAGGCAACGAACTCAAAGTCTGTCCATTCAAGGATAGAGTCCCCTGATCGTCAATTGCCCAACTTCCAGAGAGGGAGACTGTAGATCAGGTCATGCCCGGTAAGGTCAAGGGAGAGTGAATAGGTTCCATTGTTACCAGATGTGCTATTTGGATCGGCTGCAATCCAAGAGGACGCCGAAGTGTTCGCAGGCCACGGAGGACTTTGAGAATTGCCAAACCACCAATCGGCATCACTCGGAGTAACGATACTTGCAACTCCAGTCCCCCACTGGGAAGTGTTGTAATTCCAACCCGGTGTTCACACCAGTCGATACATCAATGGCGGATGCTTGGCCGGAAAACTCTGCGAATATCGAAAGCAGGACGACCGCTCTAACCAGCGCATGGTCGAGTTGCTTACCATACTTCTTGCGGCCTATTCTCTGTGTCATTGTTGCTCTCATCATTTCGTTGTTCCCTAGAGTTATTTGTTGGTTCCTTCGGTCGTTGTGCTTTGGTTCTGACGAGAATGGCGAGGGACACGTAGAGGTTATCGGCGTGCGCGAACTCGTTGCCGAAGAAGCCGACGAGTCCGAAAGAAATGGCTTTCGCTGGACGACTCAGGCAGAAATACTGCTGTGCGTTCATAGCCTGACCTCCGCTACTGGCTGCACAAACGGGATGACTGCCTATCAGTATAGGCAGGAGCGACCAGACAGGCAAGCCAAATACGCTCAGGCACGGACGGACGGCTGCCGCCCGCCACTCGCCCGTTTGGATTCAAGCACGGCTTCCCCGCCGGGCGTGCCAAAAAGCCTTGCCCGTGTCGGCGTTGGTGTTACCATCCGTTCACGAAGGGAGAAGTACCGATGAAAGCCTTCCGTGTAGCGGCCCTGCTTTTCGTTTTCGGTGTTGCTGCATCGTTCGCCGTGGAAACGAACACGCTACCCACGACGATCACCGTGGACGGCATCACCTATTCAAACGTCACATGGAGGACGGTTACGCCTGCAACGGTCTCCATATTTCACCAGACAGGCGTTGCGTCGATTCCGCTGGAAAAACTCCCGCCAGAACTTCAGAAGCGATTCGGTTACGACACGCAGAAGGCCGCTGAGTACAGGGCAGCGGAACGAAGCACGGAGACTGCGAGACAGGAAGCCTTGCAAAGGTGGCTTGCGAGCGAAGAAGCGGGGAGGCAAAGGGAGGCGAAGGAAGATGCCGCGAAGCGCGCCGCTGAGGATGCGAAGAAAGAAGTCTCGCAGGACTCCGCTAAGAGTCTTGGCCCTGTGGTCAAGCTGGAGTTTTGGCGAGCGTTCAACATCAAGGGACTGCCTGACGGCATGTATTCGGCGAACATTTCTGATGCGGATGCCGACCAAGTGACCTTGGTGACGTTTCCAGAGGACGGCTTGGCATATATAAAGCAGGCCAGCATTAACCCCGGCATCCGATACACGGTGTACGGGCAGTCGTACATGGCCCAACTTCAGAATGTGTACGGTACGCAATCAACTGAGAAAGCCTATTGGCTAGTTGGCATGACTGCAAAGATGCCAATGGGGGGGCCGGTCTCCTATAGTTGGTGACATCGTGAGCGGCAGCGGGCGACGGCCCGCACAGGGCTGGGCGTGCCTATTCACGCCCGGCTCACCGCTTCGCTGGAATAGAACGGCGAAAAATGAGCAAAGGAAAGTCACATCCCGAAATTCATGCAGAGGCCGTGCCCCCGCTGATTCACCAATGGGAATCCGTTGTGTATGGGGTTTTCAGTGAACTGGACAAAGCGGCACCAGGAGCGCCGCCGAGCCCTTGGATAGAAGGCGAGGAAATCGCGTTTCGCTATCTCAGGGAGTGGGCGCTTTACTACGCGATACAGGAGATGAAAGCGCATAGCTGCGCTTTGGTTGTCTCACTCTCGCATGAAATAGTGGCAGGTGTTGCCTTCGGGAGTTGGTTGGAATGGATAAATGCCTACATTCGCTACTGGCGTTACAAGGCAAAACGAGAATTCCCTGAATATGAAATGCAGGACGCGGCGACATTCACTGCAACACTAGCCGCACGGTTGGCCCGTGATCGGGACACGATAGATCATCCTGCGCTGCTGGAATTTCAGCGCCGCGTCAAACAGGAACCGGAAGCAGTATGGCGGAAGTTCGTGCGTGAGCTTCACAATCCGACAGTGGCAAGGGCGCGTCATCCAGCTTTGGACGAATGGCTCATCCTCATCCAGCCCATCGTAAACAAGTACACGTACCGCTGGACAAATGGTGACGTAGTGCGCGTCGCTCGCAAGATGTTTCCGAACCAAGTGGGTGACTATCCGTTGGGCGACTCGGAAGAAATGCGCGCCCACTGTCGGAAGTTGAGGGAGTATTTCTGGACTGACCCACGTAAACCCAGGAAGAAATCTGGGCCAAGTCCCGGTAGCAAAGCAAGAAAAGACGGGCTGCCGCCCTTGGCAGACTTGGCGTTGACAATCAGGAAGTAAAAATCCGTTTCCGCTTCCGGGACTCTTTCCGACACTTTCTCTAGATTGGCCGCGACCATACGCGAAGTGTGGCGCGGCCTTTGACTTTTACGGCAGAAGCGAGGCCGAAAAAATTTTGCCGCGAGTTGGAGACAGATAGTTATGGCAGTTGAAACAGAAATTGAGTTGTTCGCACCACTGGACGCAGCGCGAGCCTGCCAGAAATCCACCGGGACAATCAAACGTATCGCGGATGAACTGCGGCTGCCAGTGCTTCGGACGGTCGGCGGGGTACGGCTCTTTAGTCGGGAGCAAGTCGAGAAGATCAAAGACGAATTGGCGCGACGTGCGCGGGAGGCGTTGCGATGAGCGCGGAAAAAAAGAGCGCCCGTCGCCTTGCCGGGCAAACGAGCGCAGAACTGAACACCTGTGAGTCTATCACGCCCCCGCCCAAAAGCAACGTAAGTCTTGGTCATTGTGCGCGGTGTGGGTGCCGCGTCTGTGAAAGAAATTTCGGAAGCGCACGACAGGGGAGAATCCTTCTGTTGTGGTGCGCGGATTGCCACGCGGCAAACCAGCAGCCGACGCTTGAAGTTATGGCGGTGCGGCCATGAGCAACCACGAAGCCAAGAAGCCGCTGCCGGACTCATTCGACCCCGAGCAAGTCCGCCGGGCCATCGACGTGTTGATCGAGCCGGGGGGGGTGTTTGAAATTCGGGCGCTGGGCGCGAAGATCAAGGGCGGCTACCGCGAAGGCATTGTTTCGGGATATTTCGACAGCCCTGAGAAGGCGCTGCTGGCACTGAATAATATCGTCAAGGCGACGGGTATCTACATTACGTTCAACTCGGTCTTGCCCGACCTGCTGGCTCGTCGATGCAATCGTCTCGACTATGCCGACAAAGGCGCGTTAACCACCGATTCCAACATCATCGCTCGCCGCTGGCTGCTGGTGGATTGCGACCCATGCCGACCCGCCGGGATCTCGTCAACGGATGCTGAGAAAGAACATGCGGCCATAACCGCCCGCGCCATTCACGACTACCTGAGCGGGCGGGGTTGGCCTGAGCCGGTCTTGGCCGACAGCGGCAACGGCTGGCATCTGGACTATCGGATTGACCTACCGGCTGACGACGGCGGAGTGGTGGAGCGTGTCTTGAAGGCGCTGGCTGCGAAATTCAACAATGAGCACGTCAAAGTGGACGTGCAGTGTTTCAACGCATCGCGCATTGTCAAACTGTACGGAACGCTGGCCTGTAAAGGCGACGACGTACCGAGCCGACCGCATCGCATGTCCAAGATCGTCAGGGTGCCGGAACCACTGGGCGTCGTCAGCCGAGAGCAACTCGAATCACTAGCGGCTGAGCTTGTACCACCTGTTACCACTCCGGCACGGAGCACGACCATGCGCACCGTCACCGGGCAATCGTTCGATGTGGACGAATTTCTGCGACGCCACAATGTTGCCATCAAAGGCGAGCATACAAAGAATGCTGTCCGCGTGATCGAATTGGAACAATGCCCGTTTGACCCGTCGCACGGCGGCCACGGTGAGGTAGCTGTCTTTGTCCACGGAGATGGGACACTCGGTTTCAAGTGCCATCATAACGGCTGTGACGGTAAGGGCTGGCGCGAGTTTCGCCAGCATTTCGAGCCGGGCTGTTATGATGCGAAGCGCACGCTGGCGGAATCCGTGGAATCCGTGGAATCGGCAGGCTCCAACTCCACAATTCCACCGATTCCACAGGGGGTAATCGCCACGGATTTGACGTTGCCAGAGTCATACTATCCCACCGAGTCGGTGATAGGGCGCTTTGTCGATTACTGCCACGCGCAGATCGAGACGCCGAAACTCTTCATCGTGGCTGGGGTGCTGACATTGGTTTCGGTACTGCTGCATCGGCGGGTGTTCTACCAGTGGGGCGGGAAGCGGATTTACCCGAACCTGTTCCAAGTCTGTGTCGGGAACAGCGGCGTGGTGAGAAAGTCGGATGCTATCTGCATCGTGCGGGAGTTTGTCCACGAATTGTATCCCGAAGTGTTACTGGCGGACTTCACCAGTCACGAGCGGTTTGTGGAATGTTTTGCCGAGCACCCGGTTCGGGCGATGGTTTACAGCGAGGGCAAGAACCTGATCGACCTGCTTAACTGCAAGTACGGCGCGGCGCTGGCCGGGGACATGATTCGGTTGTACGACTGCGAGCCGATTAGCTCGGACTTCAAGGGCGATAAACACAAGACCGAAGACGGAGAGAGTAGCGGGCGCATCGTTGCCACCAACACGTTCTTGACGGTGCTGGTGGGCGTCATTCCCGAAGGCTGGCGTTTCCCTGACAACAATCAGGTGAACGGGTTGATGGGGCGGTTTGAGTTGCTGTATGCCGACCACCGCGAACACGAGATTTTGGATGAACCGCCGGTGTTGGGCGATGAGCGGGAACGGCTCTTGGGCGACTTTCGGGAGTTAATGAAAATTGACGGTCAAATGCGCCTAAGTGAGAAGGCGCGGAAGCTGTGGTTGCTGATTCAGCGGGAGAACCGACAGCGGCTAGACGAAGCATCTTCCAACCAAGTTGCCAGCAATCTTTCCCGGATACCCTTCACTGTCCTGCGCGTGGCGATGCTCTATGAAGCGGCGATGAGCGGACGGCTGGAAATTTCTGCGGATGCGGTAGAGCTTGCCTACAACTACGTGGACTTCTGCCATCGGTGCTACCTGCACTTTGCCGGGGAGATGCAAAAGGGTTGGTTCGCGCAACTACAGGAGCGAATCATCGGAGTGTTGCAACGGCTCGGCCCGCGCATGACCTACTCGCATTTGCTGAACCGGGTCAGCACGCATGGCGAGTGCGATGCCAAGACGTTCAAGGCGGCGCTGGAAAACCTCGAAGATCGCGGGCTGATTCGCCGACTACCGAGCGAGTCGTCAGCCAAGAACCCGGACGTGGAGCTTGTAACGAAGTGACCGGCGCACCCACCGCAACTGCCACGCGGCGCTACTTGGACGTAGCCGGGGCGGCGGTGTACCTGAGCATGACCGAGGGGGCGGTGTATGCGGCAGTGGCGCGGCGTCAGATTCCGTTTCGGCGGCTGGGGCGCAAGTTGGTGTTTGACGCGGTGGAACTGGACACCTATATGCACGGGCTGGAAGGCGTGGATGTGAAAGAAGCCGTTGCGCGGCGGTTGCATAACGGCACGGTGAAGGAATTCTCAAACTGAGGGGTTGACATGAATAGTATCTGTGATAATATCTGGGGCAAGATGAACTGGACGGCCAACAAAATCTGCAAGCTCCGCAAGACAGCGGGCATGACGCAGACACAATTGGCTCACTGGCTTGGAGTCACACAGGTTCACGTTGCCCACTTGGAAAGCGGGTTTCGTCCACCGGGGCCGCAGACAATGCGATTGCTTCAGGTGCTTACGGAGCGCGTGACGGCGGGCAAGGGCAAAGCCGTCCAGCCGAAACGAAAGCGAGGGAAGGCATGAAGCATATCTACAAACGCGGTGACAGTTGGTATTACCAATTTACGGTGAAGGGCAAGCGGTTTCAAGGCAGCATTGGCGAGGTGAACAAGGCGATTGCCCGCGAGGTTGCCGAAAAGAAGCGGGTCGAAGCGTTGGAGGGTAGATTGGTCGAGCGGCCTGTCAAAGCGCCCCTGCTGGGCCGTCACGACGCCGAGAAAGACCAGTTTTCAGACGCGGCGGGTGAGTACATGGCATTTTACCAGCAGAACCACAAGGCAAGCTCGACAGACCGCTGGCGTTCGGCGCTGCTGCATCTGTGCGCGGCGTTTGGCAGCAAGCGGCTGGATGAAATCAGTCCGTTTCTAATGGAGTCCTACAAGACCGACCGGAAGACGGCGGGCGCGGCTGACGCGACGGTGAACCGTGAACTGGCCTGCCTGAGAAACCTCTACAACATGGGCATGAAGTGGGGTTGGGTGCGGGATAATCCAGTCGCGGCGGGCAAGGTGAGCAAATTCCGCGAAAACAACGGGCGCGACCGATTCCTTACGCTGGACGAACAAGCGGCGCTGTTGGAGCATTGCGACGACAAGCTGAGCGCCTTTGTGATCGGGGCGCTGGATACGGGCTTTCGAGCGGGTGAGTTGCAGTCATTGCGTTGGGTGGACGCGGATTTCCAGCGGCGTAGCGTTTCGGTTGCCAGCGGTTACACCAAGAACGGCGACCCGCGCACGAATCCAATGACAGAACGGCTGGAGCGAGTCTTGCGGGAATGGAAGATCGCCAGCAAAGGCGACGGCAGGGGTTTGGTGTTCGGGCCGTACCGATACCGCGAGCCGTTTGAACGGGCGCGGGATGCGGCGGGGTTGGGCAAGGACGTGGTGTTCCACACCTTGCGGCATACGTATATCACGCGGCTGGTTTCGGCTGGCGTGGATATTCGCACTGTGCAAGAATTGGCAGGGCATAAGACCATTGGAATGACGATGCGCTACGCTCACTTGGCACCAGCGAACAAGCGGCGGGCTGTGAGCCTTTTGGACGCCGAAGTTACTGCAAAAGTTACGACAGTGGACTTTCGACAAACGGCGGAACAAGCTGTAAGGTCTTTGTAATGAAGCGTTGCGCGAGTGGCGGAACTGGCAGACGCGCAGGACTTAGGATCCTGTGGGGAAACCCGTGGAGGTTCGACTCCTCTCTCGCGCACTCTTTGATTTTCGGGGTTGCGCGCGGGCATGGATTTGCTATGGTGGAGTTGTTGTTCCACGGATGCGAGCGTAGCTCAGTCTGGTAGAGCGTCACGTTGCCAACGTGAATGTCGAGGGTTCAAATCCCTTCGCTCGCTCCACTTTTTTCTTTACGGACCCGAACGGCTGACTGCCATGTCGCGCACCTTGCGCAGGTCCAGCTTGCCGGTGCCGAGGTGGGGCAGCGCGTCGATAGGGAAGAACTGGTCAGCGCGTGGTTTCCAAAGGTTCGGCAGGTCGCTGGCGGCGAGTTTTTCGAGGATGGGCGCCAGCTTGGCGTCGTCGAGTGTGTGGAGGACCACGAGGCGCTCGCCTTTCTTGTCGTCGGGCACACCGGTGACGGCGAAGCATTGTTCGGTGGCACCGGCCAACTCATGCAATTTGTCTTCGACCTTGATGTGCGGGACCATCTCTCCGCCGATTTTGCTGAATCGGGTGAGGCGGTCGGTGATCGTGAGAAAGCCATCTTCATCCAGCGCGGCGATGTCGCCGGTGACGTACCAACCATCGCGCAGCACCTCCGCCGTCTTTTCCGGTTTGCCGAGATAACCCTTCATCACATTCGGTCCGCGAATGAGCAGAAGACCCGCCTGGCCGACGGGCAACGGCTGGAAGCTGTCCGGATCAACGATGCGCACACTTACCGCGGGCAACGGATGACCGATTTTTCCTCGCTTGGCGCCAACCTGACGAAAACCCGCGGCGCGAAAATCGCGTGTGTTGACCGTGACGGCTGGCGAACATTCAGTGAGGCCGTAGGCTTCGAGCGGGCGGATGCCGAACTTGTCCTCGAAGGCCTGCGCGACGCGGTCGGGAAGTTTTTCGGCGCCGGTCATCACGAACTGCAAGCTGCCGAAGGCCTCGGGTTCACAACCGCGGATGTACATTTGCAGGAACGTGGGCGTAGCGAGGAGGAACGTCACGCGGTACTGGCTGACGAGCGCGCTGATGGCTTTCGCGTCGAGGGGGCTGACGTGATACACCACGCCGATTCCGAGGACGGCGGGCACGATCAGCGTTCCGGTAAACCCGAACGAATGGAAGAACGGCAGGATGCCAAGAATGCGATCGCGTCCGCTGAATGCAAACGTCTGTCCCAACTGCTCGGCGTTGGAAACGATGTTGTAATGCGTGAGCATCACGCCCTTCGGGTCGCCCGTGCTGCCGCTGGAGAAGATGACGGTGGCGTGATCGTCGAGCGTTCCCCTCGTCTCGCGTCCAAGCGTTTTCTCCAACAGCGCAACGGGCAACATCCACGTCATGATGGCGGCAGTGAGTTTTTCGCCGATTCGCTGGTTTCTCGGATAAGTTCTTCGAACACGATCATCTTTCCGGGCACGGTGATTTTGATCTTGCTGAGAAACTCCTTCGACGTGACGACCGTTTGCAGTCCACATTGGCGCGCGCAGGATATGACGACCTCATCGTTGGCAGTGTAATTCAAATTCACCGGCACTTTGCCCATTAGCAGTGCCGCATAGTTCACGAGCGCGCCGGCAACGGATGGCGGCAGGAGGATGCCGACCATTTCCTGCCCGGCCCAAACCGAGCGGAGCCGCCGCGCCAGGAAGACGGTGCGTGTCAGCCCTGCACCGAACCGCAGTTTCGGGACGCGCCCGTCGGCCATGAAGAAGCGCCGTGGATGATGCCGGGCTTTCCTCACAAACGTGCGGTGGATCGGCATCATCAGCTTCTTGCGATGCTTCCAAGCTTCGGTGTTGAGTTCCTGGACGGCCTGGCGCACTTCAAATGGAGTCGAGGTTGGCGGCATCGGCTTGCCGAAGCTGACGGTCACGGGGTAGGGGATGTAGCGCGGCATTTTCCACAGGAAACGCCCTTTCTCGAAGCTAAAGATGCTGCCCCAGACATGATCGAGACACACGGGAATGATTGGCGCATTCACGTCCTTCATGACCCGCTCAAACCCGCGACGGAACGGGAGCAATTGACCGATCCGTGTGATCTGTCCTTCCGCAAAGATGCAGACGACGTCGCCATTCTGGATGGCTTCGCTGGCGGTGCGCAGTGACTTGATCATTTCCCGCGGACGCAATTGCGACGAAATCGGAATTGCTTTCATTGCACGGGCGAACGGTTTCACGAAAGGGTGATCATAAATGCCCTGGAACATGATCGCCCGAATCATACGGTCGGTGGAACTGATGATGAGCAGCGCATCCACGAACGACACGTGATTGCAGACGAACAACGCGCCCCCTTTCTCGGGAATGTTATCGCGTCCCTCCACTCGCAATCGATATACGGAGTGCGTGAACAGCCAGATAAACAAGCGCAGCAGAGAGTCGGGCAACAAGATGATTACATAGACAGTCGCGCCAACGGTCATCACAGCCGTAACATTAAACATGTGATGTGGTGTGAGGTTTAGCGGAGAGGTCAGGACCCAGTAAACACCGGCGGCGGCAAAGATGCCGACAAAGGAGAGCAAGTTGCTCGCCGCAAGCACGGCCCCCTTTTGTTCCTTGTTTGGGCGGTGCTGTAACAGTGCCGAGATTGGGACGATGAAAAACCCACCAAAGAAGCCCAGTCCCCCGAGTAGCGGCCAGAGCGAATTAAATGTTTGGTTGGAGCGTCCAAGAAGGAAGCTGAAGACCGACAGACCGAGCGCACCGAGAGGCACGAGGCCATACTCGATCTTGCCTCCCGACAAATAGCCCGCCGCAAAGCTGCCGACGCCGATGCCGACCGCCAATGCCACGACAAGCAGACTGGTGTACTGCTCGCCGATGCGCATGCGGTCACCGAGATCGAACACCCCCTGAAACACAAGTTGGCCGACAAACGAAAAATAGATATTGCCGAGGCACGCCAGCCAGAGGACTCGATCCTGACGGATGAATCGCACCTGCGCGCCGAGGTCGCCAAGAAAATTCCAACGGAATTTCCTGGCTGGATCGGCTGGGGGGACGCGCGTGATGCCAAGACTTGTGAACAATCCAAGAACAGCCAGCCCAACAAGCATGAGACCGGTCCAACCGAGTTGCCATTTGAACGTGGCGTAGAGGAAACCACCGGCGGCTGCACCGGAAATGATGGCGAGAAATGTTCCCAATTCCAGGATGCCATTGCCCCACGACAACCGTCTTTCCATCAGGAGCTCCGGAAGCAGACCGTATTTTGACGGTCCAAAAAACGCGCTATGTGTGCCCATGAAGAATATCGCCATAATTCCCAGTGGGAGGCTTTGGAATACAAACGCAGCCGTCGCGAAGGACATGATCGCGATTTCGAAAACCTTTACACCAATGGTGACTGCGCGTTTGCTATAGCGGTCCGCAAGAAATCCGCCCGCCATCGAGAATAGAATGAAGGGTAATGAGAAAACGGCTGTTGCCAGGGGAACGAGTGCCTTGTGCCAAAACGCGGGAAGGGCAAGGCTCAACCCGAAAAATGTGACCAACGTTTTCAGCGCGTTGTCGCTAAACGCGCCCTGAAACTGGGTGACGATCAAACTCCAGAAACCGCGCCGCCAGGGTTGCTCTGAAGCATTCGTGGTCACAAGGCAGGGATTCTATGCGCGAGCGACGCTGCGCGCAATGTCCGGCAGGTCCCTATGTGTCTGAGCCTGAAGTAGCGCCCAGTTCCTGCCGCTCGATGGATTGGAGTCTCGCGCCTTGGATTCGCGGGCTCTATCCGAGGTGGGTATGATGAGGTTTACGTTGCGAGAAGATGGGGACACGGATTTTTTGGTCGCGCCGCCGAGCAGCTTCTTCAACTACCGAGCAAGTTGCGCGTCCGGGATGTGGTTTACTTCAAACCCGGGTTCTGGTCGATGAACTCGCGGAGTTTCTGCTTGAGGGCCGGCGGCATCGGCGTCTCGGGCAGGCAATGCTTGTGGGTCAACTCGATGATCTGACGGTAACTCTTCACGTATTGCAGACAGGACGGGCAGTCGCCCAAGTGCTGCTCCAGCTTGTGCTGGGTATCCTGGTCCAGTTCGCTTTCCACGTATTCATACAGCAACTTCTTCGTCCGCCGGCATTCGTTCGGATGAAGCAGGCATTTGAACAACCAGGAAATTTTTTTCTCACTCATAACAACTAAACGTCCTGCCCTTTCAAGTACGGCAGCAAGGCTTCTCGGAGCGCCAATCGTGCCCGATGCAGGCGGCTTTTCAATGCCGGCTCACTGAGGCCCGTCGCTTCCATGACCTCCTCCATCGGTAATTCCTCGACGTCACGCAACAGGACCACCACGCGGTAGGGCTCCGGCAGTCGATCAATCGCGGCGCGGACCTGTTCGCCGAGTTCGCCGGTCATCGCGATCTTATCCGGGAGCGGCCCCTTGTCGCTCAACTGCAACGAGGGCAACGGCGCCTCGTCGTCATCGGAGGCGGAGGCATCGAGCGAGACGTCGTTCTCGCGGCGCTTCCGTTTGCGCAGGGCCATCAGGCCGGCATTGGCGGTGACGCGGTAGATCCAGGACGTGAACGCCGATTTGCCCTCGAACGAGCCGATCTTGTTCCAGATGGAAACGAGGGCGTCCTGCATGACTTCATGGGCGTCATACTCGTTGCGCATGAACTGGAGCGCGACGCCGTACATCTTGGCGCCATGAATCTGGACGAGTTCGTCCAGCGCCGACCTGTCGCGTCGCTTGAGCCGCGCGACCAACTGCGCATCATCAATTTGGGCCTCGGTTTTTGACACGGGAGCAGCCACGGCCTTTGTCTCACCCTTTGGGACACTATCATGGCACCAAGCGGCGAGTCTCGCAAGTCCCGTCCCGATCGACATACAGCTGCTGTTCACCATCAATGTAGATGCTCGATCGGCCCCCACGATTCTCAGAAAGCGCATTTCCTGATCTGCATGTATACTAAACGCGAGGTGGCTGGATATTTCCAACGTGGGTGGCTCGTCGGCGGCATCGCGGCTGTGGTATGTTGCTGTGCCATGGCTGGCGCCGCCGAGACCAACAAACCGAACCGTCTCATCCACGAGACGAGTCCGTATCTGCTCCAGCATGCGTACAATCCCGTGGACTGGTATCCGTGGGGCGAGGAGGCGTTTGCGAAAGCGCGCCAGGAGAATAAACCGATTTTTTTGTCCATCGGGTACTCGACGTGCCATTGGTGCCACGTGATGGAACGCGAGTCGTTCGAGAACGGCGACGTGGCGGCGGTGATGAACAAGTATTTCGTCTGCATCAAGGTCGACCGCGAAGAGCGACCGGATATTGATCGTGTGTACATGACGGCGGTGCAGGCGACGACGGGTTCGGGTGGCTGGCCGATGAGCGTGTGGCTCACACCCGACCTCAAGCCGTTCTACTGCGGCACGTATTTCCCGCCCGACGCGCGGTATGGGCGGCCGGGATTCAAGGAATTGCTCCAGCGTGTGCACGACGTCTGGGAAGCGAACCACGACGGCGTGCTGGCGCAGGCCGGCAAGATCGCGGAGACGGTCGGGCAATACGCGACCATCGGCGGGGACGGTTCTCCGGGCCGCGCGTTGGATGACGCGCCGTTGCAACTCGGCTTCGAGCAGTTTCGTTCCAGCTACGATGAGGTCAACGGTGGGTTTGGCAGCGCACCGAAATTTCCGCGGCCGGTCAGTTTGAATTTCCTGTTTCGGTATTTTGCAAGAACCCCTCACCCTGACCCTCTCCCCCAAGGGGAGAGGGGAGCGGAGAAGGAGCGGACGCCGCCAGAGGCAGCGAAGGCTCGCGACATGGCGCTGCATACGTTGCGGGCGATGGGCGAGGGCGGGATGTTCGACCAACTCGGCGGAGGCTTCCATCGGTACAGCGTCGATGAACGCTGGCTGGTGTCGCACTTCGAGAAGATGCTCTACGACCAGGCGCAACTCGTTTCCAGTTACATGGACGCCTACCAGATCACACGCGATCCGTTTTATGCGGACATCGCGCGGCGGACCTGCGACTACGTATTGCGCGACATGACGAGTCCCGATGGCGGGTTCTACTCGGCGGAGGATGCCGATAGTGAAGGCGTCGAGGGCAAGTTTTACGTTTGGACGCGCGAGGAGATCGAGAAACCCTTGGGAGATCGAGCCGACGCTTTCTGTCGCGCCTATGGTGTTACCACAGACGGAAACTGGGAGCATAGCCTGAACGTGCTGCATGTCGCATCTCCCGAGCCGGCGAAATTCGCCGATGAACGCGCCAAGCTGTTCGCGGCCCGGGAAAAACGGGTGCGTCCGCACCGTGACGAGAAGGTTTTGACCGCGTGGAATGGATTGATGATTTCGGCATTGGCACGCGCGTCGCAGGCGCTCGACGAACCCAAATATCGCGCCGCGGCGGAGGGCGCCGCCCGCTATCTCGTGGCCAATCGGCTGAAGGACGGCCAGCCCCGCTCCGAGCGGGGCCAGTTGACACGGACGGCGACGGTGCCGGCGATGGTGGAGGATTATGCGTTTCTGGGGAACGGTCTCGTCGATTTGTACGAAGCGGACTTCGATCCACAGTGGTTGTTGAGGGCCACCGAACTCGCCGACACGATGCTTATGCGGTTTTACGATGCGAAGGAAGGCGGGTTCTTCCAAACGGACGGACGCGACCCGAGCATCATCGTTCGCTCGAAGGAAGACTACGACGGGGCCGAGCCGACCGGCAATTCGATGGCGGCGCTGCTGTTAGTGCGGTTGGCGCAATTTACGGACCGCGCGAATTACCGCGAGGCGGCGGAAAAAACGTTGCAGTTGTTCAGCAATCATCTGCACAAGGCACCGAGCACTGTCCCGCAAATGTTGTGCGCGTTGGATTTTTACCTGAGCAAGCCGAAACAGATTGTGATTGCGGGCAAACCTGACGCCGTCGACACGCGGGCGATGCTGCACGCAGTCCGCGGACGCTATTTGCCGAACGCAATTGTCATTCTCGCCGATGGCGCCGAATCGCAGAAGACGCTGACGAAGTTGCTGCCGTTTCTGGAGACCATCAAGCCGGTGGATGGCAAGGCCACGGCCTACGTTTGCATCAACTACGCCTGTCAGTTACCGACGACCGACCAAAGCAAGTTGGCCGAGCTGCTCGGGAAGCAGTGACGGCAGTTTCGATGCGGGCTGTTGCTGCCTGATCTGGCGGGGAAAAAGAAGGGAGAGTCGAGGCTCGAACTGCTCTACTCTACGCTAGCAACTTCTGCTTGCCCTCGACTCTCCACTGCAACGTAAGCCCAATCGCAGGAATAGCAAGGGGTATTCGTGAGGGTTTTGGCGGAGGGTTGGAGGCGCGGCAACAGCGGGCAAAAAAGGGGAGAGTCGAGGCTCAACTCTCGAATTAGTACCCCCGAGCCGCTCCCAAGGGTGGGCACGTAGCCCTCATTCTACCTGACTTGACGAGAGGGTCGCTCGACTCTCCACGACAATGTACGCCTTGCTGCGGGGAATGCAAGGGCGGCAGACTCGAACGGGCGAGACGCCCGTTTAACTAGAGCGGTTTAAATAAAACTGTAGCCACACGAGGCAAACCAATTCCTGGCATCTTGGCGTGTCACGCCCTCCAAAGCGACCGCCATCGCTTGAACCAGCGTTGGCTGCGTTCGTGCTTCGGCTGTCCGCAGGCTGGCTTTGACTTTGCTCCACAGTTTCTCGATCGGGTTGAGGTCCGGCGAGTCGACCGGCAGAAAACGAATCGCGGCGCCCGCCGCTTCGATCAAAGAGAGGGTCGGCTGGCTCTTGTGCGGGGCGAGGTTGTCCAAGATCACCACGTCGCCCGGGTGCAGCGTGGGCGCACAGGACGTGGCGGACATAGGCCCGAAACACCTCCGTATCGGCGGTTCCCTCGATTGCCATGCAGGCGGTTGAGCCATCCAGTCGCAACGCCCCGATCAGGGTGGTGGTTTGCCAATGACCTTGGGGAGCGCTGGCGTGGACGCGCAGACCCCGCGGCGCACGGCCGCACAAGCGGGTCAGGTTGGTCGTGGCACCCGACTCGTCAAGGAAGATCAACTTGGCGGGATCGAAGCCCGTTTGGTAGCGCCGCCACGTGCGGCGCGCGCGGGCGATATCCAGGCGGTCTTGCTCGCTGGCGCGGAGCGTCTTTTTTTATATGTCAGCCCCATCTTCGCCAAGGCGTAGTCGATGGCCGGCAGTGAGCACTTCAGGGCCACGGCCTGGCGCAGCTCGCGCAAGGTCAGGTCCGGCTTGTGGCTCAGCAGCGCTCGCAACTGGCGATGATGGATGTCCAGAATCATCGGCTTGCGTCCCGAGAAATGGTGGCGCGGGCCGATCTGGCCGGTGCGCCGACGCTGCTGCAAGAGTTTCTTGACCATCCCGAGCGAAACCTGGTAGCGAGCCGCAACCTTGTCGCGGGTGCCCTCGCCGTGGTCGTAAGACGCCAAGATCCGTTCCCGCAGATCCAGTGATAGGGTTCGCATGAACGCACCCTACCAGGGACCAAGCGTTGTGGCTACAGTTTTATTTAAACCGCTCTAGCGCGGGTGACGGTTAGGCCAGGCCGTGCATCCACAGGACGAGCCAGATGGTGATGAAAACCAATGGGAGAAGTACGGCGGCGGAATGTCCGAAGAGGCGTATCGGCGGACGGGTCATGATCGACGGCATTCCTTTTTCATCTTCCGCGAATCGCGAGTGATAGGAATTGCGGAGGTGGCGCATGGAGGCGACGGCGGCGAGGATGCTGATGTAGATGAGGGCGGAGGTAAGCGTTCCCACGACGGGTATCAACTGATACAAGAGTTGAAGTTGCGCTGAAAAGTGGATGCAGGAGGGTAGTGGTGGTTGCGAGGCCAGGCCGTTGGTCACGATGGCGTAGGCGGTGAATAGAAAGGATTGCGACGCGACCAGCCATGAGAGCCGTTGCACGACGAGGTTGTCCTCATGTTCGATGCGGGCGCGGACGACATTGTAATAGTCCAGCGGAGTTAATGGGTATTCTTCCAACGATGGCGCATTCACGGCCATGAGGTTTACACGGGTTTTGGCGAAGATGCCAGACTAAGAATGCGGAACTGCTTGCCGGGGGGCGGTCGCGTGGTTAGGATGCGCGGCATGTTCCGCGCGGAAGATTTTCTGGATTTGAAGCAGTGCGCGTTTCCCGAATTGTTCGACGGCGACGAGAACGTATGGGATGCGCTGAAGCGCTTGTCCGCGTTCATCAAGAAACACCTCAAGCCGGCGCGGCACGGTACCAGCGTGGGCACGCCGTACATCGGCGAAGCCGTGTTTATCGGGAAGGGGACGGTTGTCGAACACGGGGCGACGATCAAGGGGCCGGCGATCATTGGCGAGAACTGCCAGATTCGCTCAAGCGCGTACATCCGCGAGGACGTGATTGTGGGCAATGACTGCGTGCTCGGCAACGCGAGCGAATTCAAAAGCGCAGTGCTGTTCAACGGCGTGCAGGTACCGCATTTCAGTTACGTCGGCGATTCGATCCTCGGATACAAGGCGCACTTGGGCGCGGGCGTGATTCTTTCCAACGTCAAATCGATCAAGGGCAACGTGACGGTCAAGTACGGGCATGACATCGACACGGGCTTGCGCAAGTTTGGCGCGGTGATCGGCGACGGCAGCGACATCGGATGCAACTGCGTGTTGAACCCCGGCTCGATCATCGGGCGCAATTCCGTGCTATACCCGAACATTCTCTGGCGCGGTGTTTGCCCCGCCGACAGCATCGTCAAGTTGCGGCAGCAACACGAGACGATCGTGCGGCGAAAATGAAACACGCGTGGGTGTTCTTGTTGGCGGTCGCTGTGACCGCCGGCGCCGCGACTCCGTTCCCTCCGCAATCGTATACTCTGGTGCCGCAGAAAACGGATGGCGGTGTGCTGTTTCGGTGCTATGCGCCCGAGGCGCGCGCCGTCTACCTCGCCGGCGACTTCAACGGTTGGGCGAACAACGTGGATGGGCGCATCACAAAGGCGGAATTCGCCCTGAGCGGGCCTGACACAAACGGCGTCTGGCGCAAGACTGTCAAGCTCGACCCCGGTGTATACCGCTTCAAGTTCAACCTGAACGGCGAGGCGAGTGGCTGGTTCGCGCCGGAATCGATTGATGAACTCGACGGAGACAAGAACGCGATCATTCACGTGGACGCCTCTGGTAACGTGGTGATTCGCAGCGGACACAATCCCAAGTGGCAACCGCAACGCACGGAACATGGTGTGATCCTCCAGTGCTACGCTCCGGACGCGTACATCGTGTATCTCGTCGGCGATTTCAATGATTGGGGACAGAACCGTGACAGGCTCGTGTTTGATCCCAAGTTCGCGATGAACGGGCCGGACACCGATGGAGTGTGGCGGGCGAACATTGAGTTGAAGCCGGGCCGACATGCGTACCAATTCGTTATTGATGGGGATCATTGGATTGCCGATCCGAACGCCGAGGAGAGCGACGGTGAGGGGCACTCCGTGGTGGTGGTGGTGAAATGAGATTATCCTGGGCATCGATTCTGGCGCTGGCAATTGTCAGTAGCGCGCAGCTTGGTTATCCCCAAGACAAAGTCGCACCTCGCCCGCCGGCAGGACCACGCGTCGAACATCTGATCTACGGCAACCCGTCCCATGGATATCCCCTTGCGGACACCAATGGCGTAAGGAATGTCACGGTCGATGCGCCCAGCATGCTGACACGAAAACTGGCCGATGGCGAAGCGCTATGGGGTTTCGGCGAGCGGTTCGATTCGCTCAACATGCGCGGGCGAACGATGGAGACGTGGATTGTCGACGCGTGGGGTGGCGGGAATCGGTCTTATATCTGCGCGCCGTTCTTGATCAGCAGCGCGGGATACGGATTGTTTGTGAACTGCACGGGCAAAGTAAAGTTCGATTGTGGTGCGACGAAACGCGACGAGCTTCGCATTGAGGTGCCCGAAGACGGGCTCGATCTGTTTGTGTTCCACGGCACGCCGCGTGAGATTCTGGCGGCCTACACCAAACTCGTCGGACGACCACAGCCGGTGCCGGATTGGGTGTTCGAGCCGTGGATTTCGCGGAATTCGTACCTCTCAGCCTATGAGGTTGACCGCGTGATCGACAAGATGGAAGCGCATGGACTCAAGGCGAGCGCCGTGGTGCTCGAGGGTTGGGCGGAAGGGTTGCAGAATTTCCGGTTCGAACAGGGACGATATCCGAACACGAAGCAGTGGATTGGGAAGCTGCACGGACGTGGGTATCACGTCGTGTGCTGGGAGACGCCGAGCTTGTGGGACAGCGCGAGCACATATCTCGACGCCAAGACGAACGGCTTTCTGGTACTGAAGCCTGACGGGAGCGAGCTGCGAATCGACTGGCTGGAGAACGCGGTGAAGATCGATTTCCGCAAACTGGCGGCGCGTGAGTGGTGGCAGCGGTTGCACGAACCGTTGATCGACATGGGTGTGGACGGGTTCAAGACCGACGGCGGCGAGCGTATGCCCGACGAGTGGTTCCATAATTTGCATCCGTTCTATTACCAGCGTGCGGTGCTGGATGCGTTTCGGCTCAAGGCGAAGGTGGGAGTCACGTTTGCGCGGTCAGGCACGGCGCCATGTGCGGGAAATACGACGTTTTGGGGGGGAGACCAGTCCTCGTCGTGGAACGATTTCCCGCGGGTGGTGCGGGCCGGACTGAGCGCGGCGCTGTCAGGGTTTCCGTATTGGGGACATGATATTGGCGGGTACTCGGGCACGCCGACAAAGAATTTGTACATTCGCTGGTTGGAACTCGGGGCATTCAGTCCGATCATGCAATGGCACGGGACGACCCCGCGCGAGCCGTGGTACTACGACGACGAGACGGTCCGCATCGCGAAATACTATTTTGATCTGCGCTGGAGGTCGCACGATTACCTGCTCGCGGCGGCGAAGTCGGCGAGAGAGGACGGCGTTCCGATGTGGCGACCACTGCTCTATGAGTTCCCCGATGATCCGGCGACCTACAATGTCGACGACGAGTTTTTCCTCGGCAGCGATTTGCTCGTGGCGCCCGTATTGACGGAGTCTGGCGAGCGTACCGTCTATTTGCCACGCGGCGAATGGGCGTACGTCTGGGCGCCATACTGGAAGATCATCGGGCCAAAGACGATCACGATGCGACCAGGACTGGCGGAGATTCCGGTATTCGTGCGAGCTGAACAGGCAGCGAGATTGGAAGGGATGTTGTCCTCCATTGTCAGCATTAACCGCTGGTTGGTCTAACTATATGGAACTGAGGGGGGCGACCAACGAGCGCGGCATTGTGCCGACGCGCCGATTCATTCGCGGCCAGAAGTATGAGAAGGTCTTCGTTACGGTATGCAATCACGGGAGGTACGAAGCCGACGGCGAAGTCAGCCTGCATCTTCCGAGCGGCCTCACGGCGTTGCCCGGCCCAACGCAAAGATTTCACGCTTCGAAATATAGCGAGGCGCGGTTGGCGTTTTATGTGGGGTGGTCGGGGGATTTGGCAGTGGGGAGTTATCCAATTCGGGTAAGCGCCCCGTCTTTGGAGCCGCTGCAAGTGGTTTTGGTCAAACCCCCTACGCACTGGCAGGTGATCGGGCCGTTTGACGGCGGTGTGGGAACGGAATTCACGGGAGAATTGCCGTCTGATTCCGCTGCGGAATACCGGGGCACGGGCGGGCGAAAGGTGCGATGGAAAGAGGTCGGCGATGATTGCGTGCGGGACGATGGTTATATTGATTTTGAAAAGGCGCTGGGCAAGGGCAACACCGGCGCCACGACGTTTGGCCGGGCGATATTCCATTCGGAGGGAGACCGACCGTCCAGGTTTTATCTGGGCAGCGGCGATGGCTTGACCGTTTGGTTGAACGGGCAGCGGGTGTTCGACAAACAGGTGCATCGGAGCGCGGAGCCGGACGAGGACGCGGTGGACGTGAACCTGCGAGCGGGCGAGAATTCCGTGCTGGTGAAGATCAGTCGCGGTATCGGGCCGAACGGGCTTTATTTCCGGGTGGCCGCGGGCTCCTGATAGGCGGGGAGGCGGTGTTTGCGCCACGCATCGGGGCTGACGTGGTGGTGAATCTTGAAGACGCGGCAGAAGTCGCTGCTGCCGGAGAAGCCGCATTGCCGGGCGATGGCGTCGAGCTTGAGATTGGAAAGGGACAGGAGTCCCATGGCGTGTTCGAGACGGAGCCGAGTGAATGCGGCTTGCGGACTTTCGCGTCGGGCCTGCCAGAAAAGCCGGCGCAGATGCCGGACGGAGACATTGACGGCCTGGGCGATCTGGTCGAGTTTCGGTTGCACCGGCATGTGCTCGCCGTACCAGGAGAGGCACTCCTGGACTTTTTCCAGAGCGTAATTTCCCCCGTTCTGGTCGGAGGCGAACGGCGTTTCCGACAGGGCGATCAACGAAAGCTCGAGCAACGCTTTTTCGAAGAACATGAGACTTTTCTCGGTCACGCTTCCGTAGGGCGCGCGCAATTCCTCTTGGATTTCAGCGAGGCGGCGGGTCTGGTGGGGCAACAGATCGCATATCGAGGAATCGGCGCTGGCGAACGATTTTCTCGAGGAGGGGCGGCACCTTACCGAAATGGAAGACCGCGATCTTGCAGCGGCTGGCACCTTCGCCTTTCCAACCATGCGCCACCTCAGGTGGAAAGACCCAGAGATGATGTTGGTGGAGCGGTGGCTCATCGGTGTCGGCGAGCACGGCCCCACATTTGCCGCGCAACACGGCGAAGAACTCCCAGTTGTCGCGCTGATGGATGTACATCGGGTACATGCCGAAGCGGCGAATTCCGAGAGCCATGTATCGCAGCATGAGGCTATGATGGCGCAAATGGCCGAATTTGTAAAGCGCTTGACCTCGACATTATCAATGAAATCGGTTAAGTTGTTGCTTACCGACTGGGGAGAATGCAAGTAACTGGCTTACAGGTTGTAGTAAGGGCAGGGTAGTCATGATCCGACGTGTTTGTGGCGCTCTTGCGGTCAGTTTGATGGTTTTATCCACTGCGACGGCGCAAACCATATTCACCGAATCCGGCGGCGTCATCGTCTTTGAAGCGGAAAATTACTCCAACAGCGTTGCGGGCAGCGGAGCGGCGGCCGGGATTCAATGGGTCACCACAAACTCGATCGCCGGATACAGCGGTACGGGCTATGTCGTGGCGTTGCCGAACAATGGAGTGACGTTCAGCAACGCGAACTGGTTTGGCGCTGCGCCCCAGCTTCAATACGCCGTCAATTTCAACACCAACCTGACCCACTACGTCTGGGTGCGCGCCTACGGGCCGGCGGCGAGCAACAATCTGGTGAATTCCGGCCTGCCGGCCCAGGGGACGCCGACATCGACGAACACAGGCTCGGCCATTGTGGCGCTGCCCGGTCAGATTGGGGCATGGGGATGGACGTCCAATCGTCTCACCAGCAGCTTTCCGCGACCGCGCGTAGTTCCTACGACAGCGGGCGTGCAGACGTTCAGCCTGTGGATGGGCGAGACCGGGATGAACATCGACCGGATACTGCTCACCACGAACATCAATTTCCAGGCGATTGTTGGGAACGTCTTCCACATTCCCACCGACGTTGAAGCAGGCAACAGTGGGTTGACGATGCGCAGCCCGGTCAGCGGGATGATGTCCAACACCGCGGTATTCCTGTACACTGGCAACCAGTTCCAAGGCAGCGGCAATCCCGGCAATCAACTGCAGACGGGCAGCACGATTTACTACCGTAACGCGACCAACTCGACATGGTCGTCCATTCCGATGTTTTTCTGGTATCAGGGCGGGGCCAGTGGCAACAACAAGTATTATTCGAACTCGATTCCCGCCAACACCTTCAACGCCGGCGACACGGTCCAATACTATTTCCAGATTCCGTATAGCGATCACTTGCCGACGTTCGTGTACGGGAATGACAATCTTTCCGAGAGCACCGAGATCGAAAGCGTTGCTCAAGCCAGTCCGTTTGCTTACACCGTTCAGGCGCCGCTAGGGCCGCCCTCGGGACCGTATGTGTCATACTCCAACGTGGTCGGCTCGACCATCTACGAGGCGCAGGTGTTCACCAATTCGGGTGGCGTCTCGCTGGTTGGGCCCGACCTCTCGGGGAATCCTCTGACCAACGCCATCAGTTTTCTGGCGCCGACTGCGGTCGTGAACGGCAATTCGATCGGCGGAGGCGCCGTGGTTTCCACGAGTTCGCTCAGCAACGGGTTGCAAATCGTCGAGCTGTTTGGGGCCACCAGCATCGTCGCGCAGATCACGTTCCCCTACCCGGGCGTCATGCATTACGAAGTCGTCGACTGGGGTGGGCAGACGCTGACCGCCACCGCCATCACCGTCCCATCCGGTTCTACCGAGCACTTCTACGGGTTTGGGGAGAAATTCGACGCCATCGATCAGGTGGGTAACAAGGTTCATATCATGACCTACGACACGTCAGCCCGCACGAATGCTCGACAACACCTATGCCGTCGCGCCCTGGTTCATGAGCACGCTGGGGTATGGCTTCGATCTGGATTCGACCGACGAGAGCTGGTTCGACATGCGCAATCAGTACCCTGACCGCTACGTCATCAGCAACATGGTGGGCAGCACTTTCAGCGGGTACGTCACCAACGCTGTGAAATTCAACGTGGTCTATGGTCCGAACCTGACGGATGTGCTCACGCGCTACACCGGTTACAAGGGCCGGCCCTTGCTGCCGCCGCCGTGGGCGTTTCTGCCGTGGATGAGTTCGGACGTTTGGAGCAGCGGTGGTGAGGTCCGCTACGTGCTCTCGGCACTGCGCGCGTACGGTATCCCCGGGTCGATCTTCGTCTACGATTCGCCGTGGGAGTACTCGTACAATGATTTCAACTGGAACACCAGCCAGTTTAGCCCCAACGGTACGTTTCCCAACATTAACGGCGGAGGCAGCAGCAACTACAACGGCTTTGCCACGACCAGCGACATGATGACCTTCCTGCAGACCAACGGGTACAAGGCGGTCTGCTGGTTCACGCCGTTCATCGACACCAGCTCCGACAATCCGGAGTGTTACGCCAACTGCTACTACAACGTGTGCATGAATGAGAACTTCGGCACGGCCTCCAACTACCCCGCCGCGCTGGCCAGCAATTACTTTGTGCAAGTGGTCAACAGCGGAGTCACCAACGTCCTGTCCCGCGATTGGTGGAAAGGCACCGGCAGCCCGCTCGATTTCACGAACCCCAACGCCGTGCAGTACCTTCAGAATACCCTGAGCAATCTGGTCACCCAAAGCGGTGGGGTCATTGGCGGCTTCAAGACGGACGATGGTGAGGCGCAGGCCGTTTACCCCACCGGGCCATTCATTCCGACCAACGCCGTGTATGCCGATGGCCGAACCGGCGTCGAGATGCAGAACGGTTACTGCGTCGAGTACCAGAAGACCGTCAGCGCCGTGCTCGGTACCAACGGTATCATCTGGGGGCGGAGCGGCTTTGCCGGCTCGCAGGCGTATCCGGCCATTTGGGGCGGAGACAATGAACCGAATTTCGGGGACACCAACGGATTGCCGGGGGTCATGATCGCCGGCGAGTCGATCGCGATGAGCGGCTACTCCATCTGGGGTAGCGACATCTGCGGGTATGAGGACTGGCCCGTGGAGCGGCACGCCGACGAATCTGTTCATGCGGTGGACGCAGTTCGGCGCGTTCTGCCCGATCATGCAGATGCACCGGTCGACGAGCCTGTGTTGGATGTATCCCTGGAGTTTCGGCGCCGACGCGCTGACCAACTATCAATATTACGCGCAATTGCACGCGGCGTTGTTCCCGTACATTTACAGCTACGCCACCCAGTCCAGCACCAGCGGCCTGCCCATCATCCGTCCGCTCGTCCTGATGTACCAGACCGACACCAACACCTACGGCAGCGTGTACAACACGAGCCATTCGTATCTGTTTGGCAACGAATTCCTCGTCGCGCCCGTGGTGACCAATCCCCCGCCCAGCGGGCCGACCATCCGCAGCGTCTACCTACCGCAGGGCAACTGGTATGATTACTTCGCCAATGTCCGGTACAGCGGCGGCCAGACCATCATTTGGACGAATGCCAACCAACATCAGATGCCATTGTTCGTTCGTGAGGGCGCGGTGATCCCGATGATCTCGACCAATGTGCAGACGCTTCTCGACACCAGCTACACGTCCAACCCTGATCTCGTTCTGCCGGGGGCCGGGTTGCAATTCCTCATCTATCCGACGACGAATTCGAACTT
This sequence comes from uncultured Verrucomicrobiae bacterium, assembly GCA_963842185.1. Classification (GTDB taxonomy): domain Bacteria; phylum Verrucomicrobiota; class Verrucomicrobiia; order Palsa-1439; family Palsa-1439; genus Palsa-1439. Next base: position 464,389 of record CAWJFL010000013.1, on the reverse strand, counting down.
CACGGTTTACGACGGCACGAGCCTGACATGCCAATCCAACGGCACAGTCATTGCGGCGACGTTGAACTCCAACCCGCGTCCGATCTCGATGCGTTTCTTCGTGTCCCAGCCGTTCGGCGTGGAGTACAACGGCATACGGATGACACAGTTCAGCAATTCCACGGACTACGCCGCGACGAGCATGGGCTGGTATTACGACAGCAGCGGGTTCCTCAACGTCACGTTCAACCACACGGGCGGCACGGCGCAAATCACGTTCGGCCCGGATTCGATCGGCGACGGCATTTCGGATTCGTGGCGCCAGGATCATTTCGGGTCGGCCACGACGACGAACGCGAATTCGTGTGCAACGTGCGACGCAGATGGCACCGGCCAAGACAATTTGTTTAAGTATCTGGCGGGACTCGATCCGCTGAATCCGGCGAGTTTCTTGGGGGTGAATTCCATCACGATACCCTCAAACGGTTTCGGGTTTGGCTTTGCAAGCGTTCTGGGGATGAAATATGAGGTCGATTACACCCCCGACCTCGTAAACGTGCCGTGGCAATTACTGACCAATGGCATAGCAGGAACCGGCGGGACAGTACCTATCGTTGATCCGACAGCGGTGGGGCAGACACAGCGCTTTTATCGCGTTAAGTTGTTGCCGCAGAGTCAATAAGGTATTTTGCGCGACGTAGTAGTTCGATCACTAGCTGACACGTCTGTGTCACGTTTTCGCGACCTGTTTGTGATTGACATTAATTGCCAGATTTTGTAGAATTTCGCCAAGGTGAGTAGAACGTTATTGCAAGGGAACCAGTAACCGTTTGGGGTAGTGCCGTAACCAGGTCGCAGACAGGGTTTTCAGCATACGCGAGGTAACAAACCGGTGACGAAAACGAGCAGAAGAATTCTGCACATTTTTGGTGTAGCGCTTTTGCAGGCCATTGCTGCGTCCCTTCCTGCCTCCGGCACTGACGTTTTCACGCCCACCACTTCCGGCACGTTCGACGCGAATAACGGCTCAAACTGGAGTGGGGGTGTGCCGAACGGCGGCAGCGGCGATGTCGATTTTCAGGAAAACTTCTCTGGAAACCCCACCCTGTTCGCTACGAACTTCCTGGCTAATAACCCCGGAAGCATCAATTACCTCAGGATGATTACGACCAATGGCAATCTGACGGTGACTACCGCCAGTGGGGTCAACTTCTTCTCGGAGTTCGGTGGGGTAATCAATACGGGCGATACGTTCGTGGTGAATGGCGGCAGTATGGGCTGGAGCCAAGGAAACAATTCGTTCAACGATACCGGCGGCACGTTGATCATCAGCAACGGCGGGTCAGTCTTCGTCAATCTCGGCGCCAATGCAATGCAAAACACCGGGACGATCCAGTTGAATGCCGGCAACGGACAAGTAAGCCAACTCAATTACGGGCAGGCCACCGGGGGAGCGTTTACTAACGAAAGCAATGGTATCATTATCCAAAACACCACGGGGACTGGTACGGGTGCGTTTGTTGGCAACTTCGGCGCGAACAACATCGCTTTTGTTAACGCCGGTACGATTACCGTGAACGGCGGCACGCTGTTCATGAACACCGCCTCGGCGACCACGGCTGGGGGTTTCAGCAACCTGACAAGTGGTGTGGTCAACATCAACAATGGATCGACGTTCCTCATCACGCGCGCGAGTGGCAGCGGCGCCGGTTGGAGTGGTAGTGATGCCGCCAACATGGGAACCATCATCCTGTCTGGCAACTCGCAATTGGGCGCGCTCAACAATGGGAACACCTTTACCAGCGGGTCCGGGTCGTTGCGCAACAACGGCACGATCACCGGTAATGGCACGGTTTCCGTGCCCCTGTTTGACAATCAGTCCGGACATTTCATCGCCAACGGCGGCACGCTGACGTTCACCGGCGCTCAAAACGGCAGCAGCGCGACCTGGATTTCCACCAACGTGGGCGCTCAGGTCAACGTACTGAACTTTGCCATGGGTAGTGTGGCGACGCTGACCAGCGCGACGATGACCTATTCCAACGGAGAGGTCGAGATCTCCAACGGCACCACGTTGCTCGCGCCGAACACCTTGAACCGTAACGACGGAACGCTGGCGGTGGCCGGGAGCACGTTCACCTACAACAACCAGTCGCTTACCAACTCGGCGACCGGCCTGATCACGGGCAACGGCACGTTGATCAGTGGAAACCTCGGCGGCAACCTGGGCGTTGACAATCTGGGCACGATCATCGCCGACGGCGGCTCGCTCATCATTCGCGCGGGCAGCGCCGCCAACTTTGGCGGCTTCCAGAACGGCGCGACGGGCTTTGTTCAGGTCAATACAAACTCGGTATTTGGCGTCAACCGCTATAACACGAGCGGCTCCGGTGGATGGGAGGGCAGCGGGATCCAGCCCACCAACTTTGGCAAGGTTTTCATGAATGGCGGCAGCATCCAGATGTTTGTCGATGCCAGCACGCAGGATCACACCAAGACGAACGTGAATGCATCCACCGGATTGATCTTTGGCAACGGGACCCTGGATTACATTGTGCAGAACAACGGCACCGTCGAGGCGCGCAGCGGTGCACTGGTCCTCGTTGACGGCGTCGCCACGATCGGCGCCGGCACGTGGGTATCGACCAATTTCGGCGGCGTGGCCAGCACGTTGACGTTCGACACCGGGTCGGCCAACCTCAGCGGGTCAGGGAACTCGCTGCTCAACAGCAACGGGACAGTCAGTGTCATCGGCGGTGCGCAGTTGACTCTGCCCACGACTTATTTTCGCAATGACGGCACGGTGGTGCTGTCCGGGAGCACGATCACCTACGGCAACGTGTCAGGACTGCAATCGTTCACGAATTCGGCAACCGGCGTGATCACGGGCAACGGCACGCTCATCACGGCGAATGGCTTTAACTACGGGATGATTAACTTCGGCACGATCGTCGCCAACGGCGGGGCGCTGATTTATCAGGCCGGCAGCGCCACGAATTTTGGCGGATTTGTGAATGCGGCCGGCGCCACCGTTCAGGTCAACACCGGCGCGATGTTCGGAATCAGCCGCTATGTCAATAACGGCTGGAACAGCAATCCGGCGATTCCCACCAATGCGGGGACCATTTTTATGAACGGCGGCAGTCTTCAGACCGGTGACGACCCGTACACAGCGGACAACTCTCGCAACATTGTCAACGCGTCGGGCGGCCTGATCACCGGCAACGGCACGCTCGATTTCACCCTCCTAAATAATGCCGGAGCCACTCTCACGGCCAACAGCGGCACGCTCGATCTGACGCGATTGCCGACGCAGACCGGGAACATCGAAATTGATTCCGGTAGCACCCTCGCGATCTCGACGAACACCATGTCACCGGCCACCGCGGCAACGTTCACGAACAGCGGCACGATTCTGTCATACGGCGGGCTGATGACATTCAACAATAGCTTCACCGGCACGTTCCTCAACCAGGGCGTGATCGCCGGGTTTGGCACGAACAGTCTGGATACTGCGTTCACCGCGGCGACGGGTTCGGGCACGGGAAGGAACCCGAATTTCGTCAACGCCGGCTCGATCATTGCCAGCAACGGCCTGTTGATGATCAACGCGGCGGATTCGTTCACGCAGGGCGGCTTCAGCAATGCCGCGAATGGCACGATTGCGGTTTCCAACGGCGCGACGTTTGCGGTCAACAAGACGGCGAACTACTGGAACAACAGCGGACCTCTGGCCAACCAGGGCACCATCGTACTGAATGGCGGTACCGTCACGCTCTATTACAATGGCTTCGAGACGAACGGCGGCGGCAACGCGAGCATTGGTATTGTAAATAACGGAACCATCTTCGCGCAGGGCACCGGCACGGCCACCAACACGTGGGGATCGGGCTTGTTGAACAACGGCACGATTTACATCACGAACAATAACGTGTTCAGCGTCCTGACGATGAACGCGATAACAAACAGCTCGACGGGCCAGATTTTCCTTGGAGCAAATGGCACGATGGGCTCGCTCGTCGCGACCAACGCGGGCCAGCCGCCTTTCAGCAATAACCTCGGAAACCAGGGGACCATCGAGGGCCAGGGAACTATCACGCTCGGCATCAACAACGCGACGGGCGGAGCCAACGCCCACTTCTTGAACTCGGGGATGTTGATCGCCACGAACTGGGGCGGCGCGTCGGGCGGCACCCTGTTCATCAGCACGGGCAATGCGTTTTCAGGTGGCGGTTTCGAGAACCTGGCCGCGGGCGTGGTCCAGGTCGCTACGAACACGACGCTGGAGATCAACCGCAGCTACAACTCCATTGCGAATAGCGGCAATACGGTGACCAATCTGGGCACGATCACGATGGGCGGCGGCACGTTGGAGTTCGCGGCGGACGGGGTCCAGAGCAACGCCGCCGGGTTCATCAATAACGGATCGATAACGGGGTCCGGCTTCATTATCGCGGGCTTTACGAATGCGGCGACGGGCACGATCGCCCCGACGGGCGGCACGCTGACCGTCGACGGCTCGGGCGGCTTCGGCAATAGCGGGACGTTGGCACTGAACACGGGCAATACGTTGATATTGACGAACCTGGGCTCGGCCATTGGCCTGACGTTCTCGAATGCGGGCACCATCCAGATGTCGGGCGGCCAACTGTTGGCGGGTATCATTACCAACGCCGGTACGTTGAGCGGCTTCGGCACGGTTACTGGCGGCGGAATCGTCAACGGCGGGTTCGTCCTGGCGATTACCAATGGGGCGAACGCGGGCACGTTGACGGTGCAGATGAACAGCGCCACCAATGCTAATGGCGCGACGGTGGGCACGATTGGCACCAACGCGGTGCTGAATCTGCTGACGCCGGGCGGCTCGACGTACGTAAACAACGGCACAATCTCGATTTCCGGCGGCACGATCCTGCTGAATAACAGCACGGGAACGATTTCGAATTTCAACACGATCGCCGGCGTGGGGAACGTGGCGTCCCTGTCGGTGGTCAACGCGGGTGGGGCGTCGTTTGTGGCGCAGAATCCGATCTCGGGACTAAGCAACCTGATCGCCTCGTTGAACGGGAACGTGGTCACCAACAACGGGTTGTTGGGGGCCAATAGCGGGGCGACCTTGCAGTTGACGGTTGGCGGCGGTGGCACCACGGATCTGTTTAACGCGGGTAGGATCTCGCTGAACGGCGGGTTCATTACTTTCAACGGCGGCCAGGGCGCTGTCAGCAACATCAGCGGCGGTATCATTTATGGGACGAACAGCAGCGCGGGCAACCTGAACGTGGCCAACGTCAGCGGCACGATCATGGCCAGCAATGGGACGCTGCAACTGGGCCTGATCGCGCCCAATGGCAGCGTGCTGAGCAACTTGAATACGGCTTCGACCATCGTCCTGACCAACACAGTGCTGCGGAACACCGGCACGATCGCATTGAACGGCGGTGGGTTGGTCATGGGCGGTAGCACGATCACCAACGACGGCACGATTATCGGGCCGGGCAATTATTCCTCTGGCTTGTACAACAACCCTGACGGCACGGTGATCGCCCAGAACGGCACACTGGCGATTGCGACCAATGGCGCGACGGAATCGGTCAATAATCTGGGTACGTTCAGCATTGCCAGCGCCAGCACGCTCAATGTGACGCCGGATTGGAACAACACCAGCGGTCTGGTCAATTTGAATGGAGGTACGTTGAGCGGCGGCGCGGTCACCAACGGTGGAACGATCCTCGGCAACGGCACGATCACATCCAGCGCGTTCGTGAACACGGCCAGCGGTGTGGTAACGGCGTCGGTCGGCACGCTGAACATCCTCTCGACGAGCGTGGCCCTGAACGGGACGATGATTGGCGGCACGTCGGAATCGATCGTGGTGACCAATCTTACCAGCAGCTTCGTCAACAACGGCACGATGATTCTGAACGGCAACTTCACCGACCCCAATGCATCCTTCTACATTCTGCGTAACGGCGGAGCGGGTGAATTTACCAATACCGCAGGGGCTCTGATCGAGGGCGCGGGTTACTTCAAGACGGGTTCGGGAGCGGGAGGGGCTAATTTCGCCATCTACAACGAAGGAACCATCCTCGCCACCAATGGAGCATTGATTCTGCAGCCGCAGGATGCGTTCACGGGCGGCGGCTTTGTGAATCTCGGCGGGACGGTGACGGTGGCCAACGCGGCGGAATTTGGCATCCAGCGCACCAGCAACGCGTGGACCAGCGCCACGGGCGGGATACCGGTCAACACGGGCCTCATTCAGATGAATGGTGGGTCGCTGTCGTACTTTGCCGACGGGCTGACCCAGATTACGGATCGCGGTCTTAGCAACGCCGCCGCCGGTGTCATCAGCGGCTCGGGATCGCTGAACGTCAGCCTTGTGAACTTGGGCACGGTGGTGGCGACCAATGGTAATCTGTCTGTCAACAATGGCGCCGCGATCACCCAAAACGGTACGATCGACATCGCCGGCAACGGCACGCTAACAGTGATCGGCTCAGCAGGAAGTTTCCAGAACAACGCGGGCGCGCAGATGTTGCTCTATGGCGGCACGTTCGTGGGTACCAACTTCTCGGAACTGGCCAACGCGGGTACGATCAGTGGTTTTGGTACGATTCAAACCGGCCGACTCAATGGCAACGGCGGGGCGAACGACACAATCGTCAACGCGGGCGGCACCATCATCGCGACCAACGGCACATTGTTTGTTAACCCCGGTGACGCGTTCGGCATGGGTGGGTTCAGCAACGGGCCGGGAAGCACGATCACCATCGCCACCAACGCGGCTTTCGTGCTGAATCGGACGGTCAACGCCTGGAGCAACTACGGGATCTTCCCAGGCCCCGTCACCAATGGCAATCCCGTGAACGCGGGTACGATCAACTTGCAGGGTGGTTCATGGTCGAACTATGCGGGGGGCGTTTCAGATGCCAGCCGGTTCCTGCAAAACGTCGGTGCAATCACCGGCTTCGGCACGATTTCGGGCGGCGTTACCAATCAGGGGACGATCCATGCGACGGGCGGCACACTGGCGTTGCAGGGCACGGGCGCCTTCGGCCAGCAGGGTACACTCGAAGTGGACGGCGGGGCGACGATGTTGGTCAGCAACGTCAACGGTCTGGCGTCGTTGAACAACACCGGCACGATCAATATGAACGGCGGCACGTTGTTGGCGGGCGCGATCACCAACGCCAACTGGATCTTTGGCAATGGCTCGATCACCGGCGGCGTCGCCTCCGGCGTGATCAACCTGAGCGGCAGTTTCCTGTTTGCCAGCAATGGGGTGCTGTCGGCGAGCCTGGGGAGTTTCACCAACGGGGTGGGAGTGACGATGGGCACATTGAGCACGGACGCGACGTTGAACGTGCAGATGCCCGGGGGGATCACCCAGCCGTTGATCAACCTCGGGACGCTGAGTTTTGCCGGCGGGACACTGTTGGCCAACGGGACCAGTAGCGGGACGATCACCAACGGGGCCGGCGGGGTGATCCAGGGGGTGGGCAACGTCACGCAAACGGTGGCCAACAACGGCACGATCCTGGCGGCGGACCCGGTCAGCGGGTTGAACATCTTCTCGGTGGGATTGAGCAGCGTGAACTCGGCGACGATCGGGGCCAGCAACGGGGCGATCCTGAATGTGGTCCTGAGCGGTGGGGCGGGCAGCACCTTCAACAATAACGGGTCGATCGCGATGATTGGCGGCACACTGATCATCTCCAACGGCACTCCGGGACTGATCACGAACAACTTCTTTGTCAGCGGGAAAGGCACGATCACGCCGAACATCGACAACAACGGGACCGTGGAAGCCACGGTCAACGGCGGGGTGCTGGACGTGTCACTGCTCGGCGGCACCAACATCAGCAGCGGTTATCTCGGTGCGGGTACGGGTGCGACCTTGCAATTCGAGAACAGCTCGCTGGTCAACCTCGGGACCATCGGCCCGAACGGAGTGGCGGGCGGGACGATCCAAATGGCCTCCCCTTCCGCCATCATCACCAACCAGGGCACGATCCAGGGGATCAACGGCCTGGCGTTCAACAGCTTTGTCCAGAACAACAATTACCTCTACGCGACCAGCGGCGTGGTCAGCTTCAATGCGGTCAACGGCTTGGGCAACGCCGGCACGATCAATATCGGCAATGGCGGGACGTTGCAGTCCAACTCGTCGAACTCTTGGAGCAATGCCGGCACGATCAACCTGCTCGGGGGCACGTTGCGCACCGGCGGCTTCACCAACGCGGCCAACAGCGCGATCTTCACCAACAGCAGCCTGATCGTCGGGTACGGCACGATCGTCGGGGGCGGGGCGTACGGGCAAACGGGCGCGGGCTTCGACAAGTCGTTTGCCAACCTCGGGACAATCCTGGCGACCAACCCGATCAGCGGGACGGCGCAGACGCTGTACATCAGTACCGGCGGGGCGACCACCGGCAACGGGATCGAGAACCTGGGGAAGATGATCGTGTCGTCGAACGACACGCTGGCGCTGGATCGGGCCGGTCTGCCCATCCTTAACACAGGCACGATCACAATCAACAACGGGACGCTGGCCAGTACCAGCACGATCACCAACACGCTGGGCGGAATCATCCAGGGCTATGGGACGTTGACGGCCAGTATCGTCAACCAGTCCGGGGGCACGATTCGGGCCACCAATGGGCTGCTGTCGATGACCAGCACGGTGTTCCCTGTCAACTATGGCACCATGGAGATCGACAATGCCGCGACGCTGACGTGGGATGCCACGAACTCCTGGCAGAACAATGGCACGATTAGCCTGCTGGGCGGCACATTGCGCACCGGTGGACCGACCAACGCGTTTGCCGGCGGCGAGCCGTTCACCAATTCCAGTACCGGCTATATCGTCGGGCTTCGGCACGCTCATCGGCGGCGGCGCATACGGAATCAGTACATCCGGTTTCGACAAGGCGATCCTGAACCTCGGCACGATCATCGCCGACGGGGGCACGCTGGTGATTAATACGGGCGATTCCGTCATCAGCAACGGCATCGCCAACTTCGGCACGATGATCGTGAGCAACGCGACCGACACGCTGGTTCTGGAGCGCTCGCCCACGGCTGGGACCAACAACTTCATCATCAACACCGGCACGATCCAGATTAATGGCGGCACGTTGACAGCTGATACGGGCATCACGAACCAATTCGTCAGTGCGTCGCTGCCTGGCTTGATCCAGGGTTTCGGCACAATCGCGCTTACCAATCTGTTGAACAACTCCGGCACGATCCGTTCGACCAATACCTCGGTCAGCGGCAACGGTGTGCTGCAGTTCGTCAACCCGGCCGGCAGCGCGTTACAGATCAACCAGAGCGGCACGCTGGTGGTCGAAGGCGGCAGCCAGATGATCTTCGGCAGCAATACCAACGCGCCGTTGCTCAACAGCGGGACGATCGTGATGAACGGCGGGACGCTGAGCAGCGGGCTATTGACCAACGACGCGACGTTCCGCGGGTTCGGGACGATTACCTCCAGCATCATCAATTCGGGCACCGGACTGGCGACCTCGGCGTCGGCGCCGCTGTATCTGACCGGCAGCACGATCTACAACCAGAGCAGCGGCGTGCTGGGCGCCAACAACGGACAGCTGGTGGTCAATACGGTGTTCACCAATGCCGGGACCGTCAGCTTCGTCAACAGTATCGGCACGTTCAACAGCACCGTGGTCAATCAGGGTGCGTGGATCAGCGACCCGAGCACCAACGTGTTCCTCGGCACGTACACCGTGGCCACCAATGGCTACATCAGCATGGCCGCCGGCGATGTGTACATGTTCCAGAGCAACTTCGTCAACGTCAGCTCGCTGTCCAACCAGTACAACACGCTCAATGGCAAGTTTGTGATGAACGGGCAGGGCACCCAGCAGTTCTACGTGGCCGGGCTGAACCTGGGCGGGTTCGCCAGTTCCATCCAGCCGTCCAATGAGACGTACTTTAGCAACGGCAGTGGCACGTTCTCGACCAACTCGTTCTCTTTCGCCAAGGGTGATGCCGCCTTCGGGTACAGCAACAATTTCGCGCTGGGGACGCTGGAGTTGAGCGGGCTGTCGACCACCGTGCTGATGGATACCTACGGCACCGTCGGCAGCACTAACAATCAGGTGGCCGGGCTGTACCTGAACACGTTGACGCTGGATCCCGGCTCGCTGCTGATCATCAGCAACAACGTCGAGTTATACTTCGAGACCACCAACGGCGTCACCGGGCATCGGATACGGCACCTTGGGCGCCGGCGATGACATCCTGATGCTGAACGGCAGTTCCTTCCACCAGCTCACCGTCGTCCCCGAACCCAGCATCCTCATGCTCTTCTCCGTCGGCACCGTCGCCATCGTTGGCTATCGGCGTCGCAAGGCCAGGCTCTCCGCCAAACGCTGACCAGAGCCAGAGAAACCATCCGGGATCGGGGCAGGGGGTGTCGAACTACAGGGTCAACCTCAAGGCCGCATCGATTGTCTTCGCAAACCGAAACCGGAGCTTCTTGCGGATTTCCGGCGGGACTTGGGACAGATCCTTGCGATTCTGATCCGGTAGCACGACGGTCTTGACGCCCGAACGGGCGGCTGCCAGCACCTTCTCCTTGATGCCACCGACCGGCAGGATTTTTCCCCGAAGGGTGATCTCACCCGTCATGGCCAGCGCGGGCCGGACCGGTTTGCGCATCAGCATCGAAGTCAGCGCAACAGCCATGGTCACACCGGCGGACGGGCCATCCTTGGGAATCGCGCCCGCCGGCACGTGAATGTGAATATCCGTCTTCTCGAAATTCTTGGGATCGATGCCCAATTGCTTGGCGCGGGAGCGCAAGTAACTGAGCGCAGCTTGTGCGCTCTCTCGCATCACATCGCCCAGCGAGCCCGTCAAAATCAAGCTCCCTCGGCCGGGCATTTGGGTGGCTTCGATGAAAAGAATGTCGCCCCCCGCGGGAGTCCACGCCAACCCGATGGCCACGCCGGGCTCGGTGGTGCGCTCCGCCACGTCATGGAAGAACTCGGCGGGACCAAGAAAGTCCTTCAGGTTGCGCGCCGTGACGGACACCAACTTCGACCTGCGCTCGACAATACGACGTGCGGTGCCCCGGCAAATTGCGGCGATCTGTCGCTCCAAATTGCGCACGCCTGCTTCGCGGGTGTGGTCGCGAATGATGGCGGCGAGCGCGTCCTTGCTCAGGACGAGTTGTGATTTTTTCAATCCGTGTTCGGCGAGTTGTCGTGGCACGAGATACTTCGTCGCGATGTGAATCTTCTCATGCTCGGTGTAGCCGGGTAACTCGATGACTTCCATGCGGTCGCGCAAGGCCGGTGGAATTGGCTCCAGCAGGTTCGCCGTGGTGATGAACATGACGCGTGACAGATCGAACGGGACTTCGAGATAGTGATCCGAGAAGCTGTTATTCTGTTGTGGGTCAAGCACTTCCAACAAGGCCGAGCTTGGGTCGCCGCGAAAATCAGTCCCGACCTTATCGATTTCGTCGAGCATGAAAACGGGATTATTGCTCTCGGCCCGGCGAAGTCCCTGGAGCACGCGGCCCGGCAACGCGCCGATGTACGTGCGGCGATGCCCGCGAATCTCCGCTTCGTCCCGCACGCCACCGAGCGATATGCGGATGAATTTTCGACCGAGGGCGCGGGCGATGCTCCTCCCCAACGAGGTTTTGCCGACGCCCGGCGGGCCGACGAAGCACAGGATGGGACCTTTGCCGACGGCGGCCTGTGTCGACCCGTTGCTGCGGAGTTTCAACACGCTCAGGTATTCCAAGATGCGTTTCTTGACCGGCTCGAGGTCGTAGTGGTCACTGTCGAGAATCCGCTTGGCCTGGACGATATCCAGCTTGTCGTCAGTCGACCTGGACCAGGGCAGGGCAATGAGCCAATCCAGATAGGAACGCGCGACCGTATACTCCGCGGCGGCGGGCGTCATCGTCGCGAGGCGGTCCACTTCTTTGATGGCGACCTTCTTCACCTCGGTGGGCATTTGCGCCTTGTCGATTTTGTCGCGCAATTCCTTGATCTCCGAGCCTGGTTCACTACCGTCGCCGAGTTCTTTCTGAATGGCCTTGAGTTGCTCGCGGAGGAAATACTCGCGCTGGCTCTTGCTGAGCGCGGAGTTTACCTTGCTTTGGATTTCGCTGCCGAGGTGGAGCACCTCGATTTCGCGATTGAGCAAGTTCGTCAGCAAGGTCAGCCGCGACTTGACGCGCACGGCTTCCAGCAAGCGCTGCTTCTCGTGCAGGGCAATGTTCAGGTTGGCCGCGATGACATCCGCCAGTTTGCCGGGGTCTTCGATATTCACCAGGGCCACTTTCAATTCATCCGGGAGCGACGGGGAAAGATTGATGATTTCCTGGAACTGGTTGGCGGCATTGCGCGCGAGCGCGGACAACTCCAGACTCGTCTCCTGTTCGTCGTCCACCGGGGCAATCTGCGCTTGCAGGTAGGGGGTTTCCGCCTCGACACGGACAATGCGCATTCGCTTCAAGCCCTGGATGAGCACGCGCACACTGTCATCGGGAAATTTCAGCATCCGCACGACGCGGGCGACGCAGCCAAAGGGGTGCAATTGATCGGGTCGCGGTTGGTCCACATCGGGGTCCGTCTGCCAGGTGACCCCCAGCAATCGGTGGCTGGCGACCACGTCATCGATCAGGTGGATCGACTGGGCATTGGACACCAAGAGCGGCGCCACCATGTGCGGGAACACCACGACCTCGCTCATGGGCAGAATCGGCAACTGCGGAGGCAATTCCGGCACGGGCGTCACCGTCCTGATGACGTCCTGCGTCGGCTGGTTTTCCGTGGCCTCGGCCATCGTGTTTATTATGACGACTCCTGTGCCTGCGCGGTTGCGCGTGCTGTAGCGTCGTCCTCCCTGGGCGGCAGGAACCCGCAATACGGGCTACGCTGCCGAAACTGTCGCTGCCGTGCTCCTAGCCTGTCTGTTCGATGATGACGGTGACCGTCGCGTGTTCGGAGCTTTGGGACTTCGGCAGTTCGATGTGCAGGAAACCATTGTCGAACTGCGCCCGAACGCGGCTGCCATCAACCGAACGGGGGATGACGATACGCCGCTCAAAATGACCATAATCGATTTCCGCGGATTACCATCAAGCGCTGGGCGGGGGGTTTGACGGCCGTTGCTGCAGCTTTCTCGGTGTGAAATATGAAGATGTCGTGGCGCGGGTGAAGCTCGGCGGCGAGGACCAGGACATTCTTGAATGGTGCTTCGAGAACGGGCGCAAACCGTCACCGGAAGAAATCGACATCTGGAACAACTACCTGCGCAAGCGTGGCTGGCGTGACGATGCCAGCAAACGTCTCGCCGAACGCAAGAAGGAATTCGGGATCGCCCACCGCGACGACATTCAGGCGTTTTTCGACCTGCTCGACGCCGACGAAGGCCGCGAAGTCCGCACACAATGGTAAGGCGCAGAAGAAAGGTCGTTGCGTAATGCTGTTTACCGGTGACAAAAACGTAGATTTCGTTATCTCGCTTGTTACCTACGCCCTGTTGTTCTGCGTGGCGCTTGGTCTTGCCTTTCAATTTCCAAAGAAGACTCGTAAGCCGACATTTCCCATATGACCTGCGGCCCACGACCGTCGCGAGCCATTCAGTTTCATTGACGCACATTGTATCCCCTCTGACACTGCAAGCAAGCCTTCTTTAGGCTCCGGAGACGATGTCTTCGACTCTGGATTGCGCTCCGCACCGATTTTCTACCGTGTAGGGACAACCTATTTATGAGACCAGTTTTCATGGGAACTGGGTAACACTTTTGGGTTCTGAGATCGTAATGATCCCGTGTTGTTGTAACCAGGTTTCCACGGCCTGACGCCAAGCGGCATCGGCGTGTCCCCGGGTGCGAGCGGGCTGTTCCAGCATGAGGTTCATGGCCAGTTCGCTGATCCAATCAAACGCGTCCTTTCTCTGGCGGGCAGTATAACCGCGCCGGTGGTGTTTTGCACCTGCAAACATCTCGCAGGCGGTATGGCCCCGCAGACAGCGGCGGGGCCGGTGGTTGAGGTCGTGGACGGTCAGTGCCGCCAGGCCCGTGTAGGTCGCGGCGTTACCCACGAGCAGTTGAGGACGCAGGGCGTCCTTGAGTTCGCGCTGGGCGCGCTCCATGCCGCCGTTGTACGGCGGGTAATGAGGCGGCGAGTTCAACGGGATGACCCGCCAGCGGGCCAGAACCTCGTCCACCGTGTGATGGTTGAGATCGCTACCGTTGTCGCGCTTCAACACCAGCGGCGGGCCAAACGAGTGGAACAGTTGCTCCAGCCGCCCCGCCACCGCTTCGCCATTGAGTCGGGTGTTGATCAGCGGTGCGAACTTGTATCGCGAGGCCAGATCGAGCACGGGCAGCAATCGCAGTTTCTGACGCAGGCCGTCACGCTCCACAACCAACTCGGTCGGATCGATGGACCAGACGGCCCCGGGCACATTCCATTGCACGCGCTGCTGCTCGGCTTGGCGTTCGCGGTGGACTTCGTGGCGGGTTTGTTCCAGCAGTTGCTGGAAGGCACGCCGCGAGATGTGCGCGCGGTGAGCCGCGTACAACGCCGGGGCGCCGTGGCTGCGATGTGCCCCGTGTTTCAACTCGCGCAACCGGGCGCGCAGGGCGTCCAGATCGAGTGGCCCAACCGGCCTTGGCCCGGGCTGTTGCAGTAGCGGCTCGCCCCGCTCGGCACGGCCTTTCCAGCGCATGAAGCTGGAGTAGGCGACCGGTATCGACCGGCACAGGGGTCGGTACGGCTGGCGGGTGTGCTCGTGGAGCCGACAGAGTTGTTGGACGATCATGATCGCGGTCTCAGGAGTTTTTTTTAAGGCGTTCCAGTTCCGCAATCCGCTGGCGAATCGCCAGCGCCTGCTCCAGCCCCCGCACTTGCCCCTGCAACTCCTGGGTTTGTTGTTCGAGCGTCTCCTTCGCCGGGTCGCGGTGGGTCGACGGGCGACCGCCCGTCCGATCGCGCACCGCCGCCACCAGCGCCGTCAGCGCCCGCTTCTCCCACTGGTAATAGCTCTTGCGGGAGATGCCCAATTGCTGGGCCGCTTCCTTGGCCGTGATCAGACCGCACTGCACCTGCACGATCAGCGCCGCCCGTTGCCAGGCCTGTGCCTCCTGCGGATTCAACAGACGTTTCGGGTTCATGTTCCTCCAGGGCCGCTCGCGCAGGCGTCACTTCTCTTTGGGCGGTGTCACCGTCGGCTCCGGGGGCAGTTTGGCCAGGCGCCTCTCCAACTTGGAGAGTTTGCCCTCTGCCGTTAACGCCTGGCGCGCCAGCAGCCGCTCCAGTTTCGTGGTCAACGCCGGCCCCAGTTGTTGTTCGCTCCGACAGCGCGGTTGCAGCGCCTCGACCATCCCGGCCATCGCCCGCTGCTGCCACTGCACCAGCAAGGTGCTGTTGATCCCTAACTGCCGGCAGACCTCCGCCGGCCGCCGCCGTTCCGTCCACACCGCCAGCACCGCCTGCGCTCGCTGATGGGCATTGTACACTTTCAGTTCCTTTTTGGGTTTGATTTCTGTCGTCATGAGGTTCTCCTGTTGGTTGATGGATGTCGTAGGTCAGTTCCTGTGAGGACACGGCGTTGTCTTCGTCGTCGAGCTGCATCTTGACCTGTCCCTTCTCTGCGCGGATCACCACCGATTGCTGGCCAAGCCGCCCGACCATGTAAAAGGGCGCCTGGGGCTGGCCACGCAGCGCCAACTCCTGGACGTTGTCGGCGATGCCGCGCTCAATCACGGCGCGCAATTCCTTCGCGATGGCGAAGAACCGATCCGCCGGACACAGTCCGTCCAGCGACTGGTGCGGTCGCTTGTGGTTGTAGTATTTCACCCACAAGCGGATCCGCTCGCGGGCTTGCTCGAAGCTGTCAAACTGCGCCCGAACCAGGAAGTCCTCCCAGATCGTCTTCCAGTACCGCTCGATCTTGCCGAGCGTCATCGGATGATGGGGCTGGCTGCGGAAGTGATGCACCCGGTCCTTTTGCAGTTCCTGCTCGAAGCGGGTCTTGCCCCGCCACGCGGTGTACTGCCGACCATTGTCGGTAAGCATCTCCTTGGGCAGTCCATACTCGGCCACTGCCGTGCGGTAGACCTCCAACACGTGCTCGGCCGTCTGGCTGCGGAACAGATCCAGCCCGACGATATAGCGCGAGTGGTCATCGATGAACCCGATCAGGTAGGCGTTCTTGCCCCCCAGCCGGAACGTGAAGATGTCCGTCTGCCACATCTGGTTGGGCGTCGAGCGCTCGAAGAACCGCGGCTTGGGCGGATTCCTCCGGGGTTTCTTCCGTCGCCTCTCGATGAGTTGCTGTTGGTGTAGCGTGCGCCGCACGGTCTCGTGGCTGCCCGGCAGAAACAACACCCGCCGCAATATCTGGGCGATCTTCTTCACGCCGAAACGCGGGTGTTGCTGCTTCAACTCAGTGATCTGCGCTTTGACCGCCGCAGCGAGTTTCGCACGCCCTCGGCCACCCGTCACCGCAGGCTTCAGTCCTTGTTCGCCCGATTGGCGGTAGCGGCGCACCCACTCCGCGAGCGTGCTGGTGCCAATACCCAACTCGCGGGCGATCAACTCGGGCGGAAAGCCTTCCTCCAGTCGCAGCTTGACCGCCTTCAATCGCAGCTCGAACGGATGCTTCCTGCCGCGCCGCCGCGCCAGCCCCCTAGGGGGCTGGGATTCCTCCTGCCTCTTACCTACACTCTGAGTCTCTTCCATGGTAACACTCCAGGTGGTTCTTGCCTTGAACCACGGGTTGGAAGTGTTACCCTGTTTCCAATGAATTCCGGTCTCACGATCCGGTTGTTAGGACAGGGTTGAGTTCGATGGCCTTCGAGTAGTCGGCGATGGCACCATCCAGATCGCCCTTCATTTGTTTGGCCCCGCCACGGTTGAAGTAGGCAATGGTGTCTTTCGGGTCGAGTTCGATGGCTTTCGAGTAATCGGCAATGGCGCCAACCAAATCGCCCTTTTTCTCTTTAGCAACGCCACGCTTGGAAAAATCCTCTGCGGTCTGCTGGCCGAATGCACAACCCGGCACGGTCAGAGCAAACACGAGAGCGAACAGAATCAGGAAGATTGGGCAGTGCTTGGCTGCCATAATATTGCTTCCGTTGTTGGATTGTCCTACTGATCCGTTGAGACCCGTGGTGTAGCGGCTATCAGGGACCTTTGAGTTTGGCGGCTTGAGCGAAATCCGCATCCGCTCCCGCTTGATCTCCCTTGGCTTTCTTGGCATCCCCACGGTTCATGTAGGCGTCGGCGTATTCTGGCTTGAGTTCAATGGCTTTCGAATAGTCAACGATGGCATTATCCAGGTCGCCCTTGGCCTTCCTGGCATCGCCACGGTTGACGTAGGCGTTGGCGGATTTGGGGTTGAGTTCAACGGCTCGATTCTCGTCGGTAATGGCACCATCCAGATCGCCCTTTTTTCCTTTAGCAAAGCCACGCTCGGTGTAGGCGGAGGCAAATGTTGGGTCGAGTTCAACGGCTCGAGTTTCGTCGGCAATGGCGCCATCCAGATCGCCCTTTTTTCCTTTAGCAGAGCCACGCCCGTAGTAGGCGTTGACAAATTTTGGGTCGAGTTCAATGGCTTTCGTGAAATCGGTAATGGCACCATCCCAATCGCTCTTGGCATACTTGAGAACGCCACGGCTGACGTAGGCGATGGCGATGTTTGGATTGAGTTCAATGCCTTTCGAGTAGTCGGCGATGGCGCCATCCGGATCGCCTTTGGCCTCCCTGGCCTTGCCACGGGCGTAGTAGGCGATGGCGTCTTTCGGGTTGAGCTCAATGGCTTTCGAGTAATCGGCAATGGCACCATCCCAATCGGCCTTGCCCACTTTGGCCAGGCCACGGTTGGAGTAGGCATTGGCGATGTTTGGTTTGAGTTCGATGGCGTTCGAGTAGTCAGCGATGGCGCCATCCAGATCGCCATGAGTCTTCTTGGCAATGCCACGGGCGTAGTAGGCTTCGGCGTCTTTCGGGTCGAGTTCAATGGCTTTCGAATCGTCAGCGATGGCGCCATCCAGATCCCGTTTGGTCGCTTTGGCAATGCCTCGGTGAACGTAGGCGGAGGCGAGTTCTGGTTTGAGTTCAATGGCTTTCGAGTAATCGGCCATGGCTCCGTCCCAATCGCCTTTGGCCGCTTTGGTCAGGCCACGGTTGTTGTAGGCTTCGGTGAATTTCGGGTCAAGTTCAGTGGCTTTCGTGAAGTCAGCGATGGCACCGTCCAGATCGCCTTTTTTCCCTTTGGCAACGCCGCGGTTGACAAAATCCTCCGCGGTCTGTTGGCCGAATGTACACCGGGGCAGGGGCAGAGCAGACAGAAGAGCAAGCAGAATCAGCAAGGTTGGGCGGTACGTTGACATATGATTCCTTTCCCCTTTTGGGCAACCATCAGACCGAGTCTATCAAACGGCCTCTGGATACCAAGCGTGAAATCGGCGGCTATCAGTCACCCCTGAGTTTGGCGGCTTGAGCAAAATCCGCATCCGCTCCCGCTTGATCCCCCTTGGCCTTCTTGGTATAGCCGCGGCTGTCGTAGGCGTGGGCGTATTCTGGGTCGAGTTCAATGGCTTTCGTGAAGTCGGCGATGGCACCATCCAGATCGTGCCTGGCATACTTGACATTGCCACGTTTGACAAGATCCTCTGGGGATTGTTGGCCGAATGCGGCACCCGGCAGGGCCAGCGAAGATATCTGCTCCGGATTCGGCTTCGACAACTTATCGTTGTATCTGCCCGCAGATCCTCCCTTTAGCTCATCTGTATACGCAATCCACCCGTCTTTCCGGCCCTGAATCTTTACAGTAAAAATTGCTCCTGTGGGGGAACCCCAGGCCGTCCAACCGGCAAACGGAAGATCGCAGACCCGCTCGGCCTTCGAGTAGAAGTATAATATTCCTTCGAAAGTCGAGCCATCAAGTCTATCGGCTTCGTCCAGGTCATGCTCCACGAGGTCATAATCAACCGCTGTTTCCTCCTTATAGTAATTCCGTGATGTCGGAATGTTTTGGCCATGGGTGAACCAACTATCGCCCACCTGGAGCCAGGTCTCCCTAAAAACCTCAAGACCCCTCGATGTGGCTTGTTCCCTCAAGGCCCGATGAACGGCGTTGGTTTTATCCTCGCCGCTCGGCGTACCGGGAATGGCGGGCCCGTTCGGCAGGGAAGGTTGTGCGGCCTGTTCCCTTGCGGGTCGCTCGGAGGTTTCACCGCCCTTGACAAATCCTAAACAGAATCGTCGGAAGTCTCTGCTCACAAAGAACAGCAGGATTAGAATCAACAACAGGAGATTGGCGACCATTGACACATGGACTTTCCCGCCATTGTTTGTGAATTTGTGCTTCCCCATGATGCCTTCACTCCAGAATCATCTTTGCATCAACGTCGTATTCTCCCCGACCTTCCTGTTGCGCCTGACAAGCACTCAACAGAAAACTCCGAAATCCGCCTCAACCTAGCACCGCCGCTACGACTCGCAAGTTGTTTGGTGGTGCAGGCGAGGCGGTCATGGGCATCGGGGTAGTACTCGGCGGTCGCAAGTTGCGTCGTCGCTCGTAGAGTCCGTCTAGAGGGGGGGCCACGCATAAGGTACTTTTTGCGAAACGAAGCCAATTTGTTCAGGCGAGGTTGTGCGTCGATGTGGTTGGGGGATAAACGGTTGCGTTGTGAAACGTTTGAAACATCGAATGGCTTCGTTTTACGGTCCAAACACCTCAACGGCCCGCCCAGAATGTCTGCCTAGGGGGCGTGAAAGGTGGTAAGGCACCGATAGCGTCGGGTGCCGCAGGGGTTGTGAGGCCCTACTGCGTGCCGAGTTTGGCGAGCAGACCTTTTTCGCGGGCGTGGTCGAACATGAAATTGAAGAAGAGTCCGGCGGCGATGAGGTACAGGATGTTGAGGCCGAAGGCCCACGTGAGGTAGTAGGCGGACAATCCTTCTCCGCGCAGCACCTGGCGCATTCCTTCGAACACGTATGTGGCCGGGATCCCACGCGAGATCGGTTGGACCCACTGCGGCAGGACGCTGAGCGGGTAGAACACGGCCGCGACCGGCTGGATCAGGAAGGGGATGCCCCACGCCAGTGCTTCCGCGGATTGGCCCCAACGCATGATCAGCGCCGTGGTGACCATGCCGACCGCCCACCCCATAAGCAGTAGGTTGGCGAACAGCGGGATCAGCGGCAGGCCCATCTGAAAGAGGTTCCAATGATAGAACCACAGCGCCAGTCCCGCCAAGATCGCCACTGTGATCAGGATTTTCACGAAGCCGACCACGTACGTCGCGACAATGAATTCGCTGACGCGGATGGGCGCGACGAAGATGTTCAACAGGTTGCGCGCCCAGATGTCTTCGAGGAACGAAATCGTCACGGACTGTTGCGCGCGATACAGGATGTCCCAAAAAATCATCGAACCGAGCAGGAACGTGACCGTCGCCGGCACCTGGTGTTGCAGACGTTGCAGGTACACGGTGATGAATCCCCAGACCAGCAGGTCCATGACGGGCCAGAAGAACATCTCGGCCACGCGCGGGACGCTGCGCGTGTAGAGGAACGTGTAGCGGAGCACGAGCGCCCGAATATGACCCCAGCTCACGTCGCCTCCTTTTCGCCTGCGGCCAGTACGTCGCCGCCGCGCGCGACGCTGATGAACACGTCCTCCAACGACTTTTGGTTGAACTTGTCCTTCACCTGTTGCGGCGTGCCTTCGGCGATGATGCGACCTTTGTGCATGAACAGGACGCGGTCGCAGACTTCTTCCACATCGCGCATGTTATGCGAGGTGTACACCATGGTGATCTGCCGTTCGCTTTGGATGCGGCGCAAGAGTTTGCGCACTTTGTCGGCAATGTCGGGATCGAGGCTGGCGGTCGGTTCATCCAGCATCAACAACTCGGGATCGTTGAGCAGCGATTTGCACAGGTTCACCCGCGTTGATTCGCCGGATGACAAATGTCCGGTGATCTTGTTTCGGAGGTGCGCGATCTCGAACATCTCCAACAGTTCATTGGTCTTCTGGCGATGGTCTTTCACTCCATAAATCTTGGAGAAAATGAGCATGTTCTCCCAGACCTTCAAATTTGACGGGAGTCCCGTGTAGGCCGAGGAGAAATTGGCCCGCTGGAGGATTTCGACCCGATGCCGCTCCAGGTCCTTGCCGAAAATCGTGATCGTGCCGCTCGTGGGCTTGATCAGTCCGAGCAGAATCTGGATGGTCGTCGTCTTCCCGGCGCCGTTGGCGCCGAGGACCCCGACGATTTCCCCACGCTGCACCGTGAACGACACGTCCGCCACGGCGACGGTGCCGTCGAATTCTTTTCGGAGATGCTGAACGTCAACAAGTGTCTCGGCCATGCGCGCGTATCGCCCGCTAGGAGGATGCGGGAGCGGTCGAATTCGGTTCACTGCCTTCAGCGGCGGCCGGAGCAGGCTCGGGGGACGGCGTTGGTTCGGCAGCCGGCTCTGCTGACGCTGGGGCTGGGGTATCGGTCGCATTCCCGGGAGTCGCTTCCGTCGTTGCCGGTGGTGGAGTCGGGGCCGGCGGTGGTTGAGGCGGTTTGTCGGCGAGAGCCCAGAGCCGGCCGTTGGAGAATTCCACGACGTAGCCGTCTTGAATCAACCAATGCAAGTCTGCCAGCACGCGGTCTTCTTCCGACGGGACCGGTGGCGCCGAAATGATAGGCGTGCCCTGTTCCGGGACGGGCGCGGACGCCACGGTCTGGTCTTCCGTATGAACGGGCGCGGAAGCAGGCGCTTGAGCTTCTGCCTGGACTGGCGCGGGTGGAGGAGCGACCAAATCGGGGACCGGCACGGATGCCGGTGCCACCGGAGCAGGACGGGGAACAAACTGCGCGATCAACTGTTTGCGGGTGCATCCGAAGTGCCCGCGAAGATAAACAATGATCTTCTGAATCTGGTCGGTGAGATGCAAGATGGATTCGAACCGCTGCGGCTTCACGCGTCCGATGTAGGTGACGCCCTTGGGGTCTTTGAAGAAGTGAAATCCTTCATGGCGGAGCTTGCCGCGCATTTCGTTGGCCGTCTTCAGCGGGAACTTGCGTTCCTGCATCCAGGCAAGTCGCACGGTTTCCAGGAGCGCGGGATTCTGAAGCTGGCGGCTGGCGGTCCCGCTGATGCGCACTTCGGGGGCGGACGTGATGAATTGCGCCAGGTGTGCTTCGACGAAATGTTTTTCCAACTCGTCGCGGCTGGCGAACGCTTTCGGCTCGGCGTCGAGGATACACTCATACTCCGACTTGACGCTCATGGATTCGATCCACGCCTTGACGGCCTCGGGATCCTTTACCGTTTGGATGCGGGACTTGAACTCGTCGAACGGAATGTGCCGCAAGCGTTGCTGATGGTGGCGCACCAATCGGCTTTGGTACTCGTGATAGTTTGGGGGCCCGAGCCAGACGCCCGTCAAGCCGCACCGATTCACAAACGTGAAATTGCCCTTCGGCGGATCGATGGGCGTCTTCTTCTCTCGGAAGACCATGTCGGCATGATGACGCAGTGCGAATCGCACGGCTTCGTCTTGACGAAGAAATACATTCTCGCCCGGCGTCACCAGGAACAACGGGGGCCGCGAGCCGTCGGCGGCTGGCGGGCCGGCCAACTTCACCAAATGCCGTTCGGGTTTGTTGAGGACGAGTTTGGCGATGTCGAACAACGCGTAAGCCCGCTGCGTTTGCTTCATCGCCTCCATCATTCCGCCGAACCCCTTTTCTTCCGGTTGAAACGTGATTTCAAAAGGCAGGGTGGGTGGCGCGGCAGGTCTGGATGGCCCGCGGTCGTTGTCGTGTCGTCGCGTTGCATCGTGCCGTTGTGGGGGACCGCTCCGACGCTGTTCCGGGCGCGGTCCGCGGCGATCGCCCGCAGCGGGAGGTCTTGGCGGGCGAGGGCGATTGTCCCTGTCCCGTTCTCGGTCACGATTCCGGCTCGGTCGTCGGTCGTCGCGTCTCGGTTCGCGCTCCGTTCCTGAGTGATCGGCGTACGACTTACCCGAGGTCTTGACCCACTCGGGGGTCAACGCCAATTCTTCGAGAGGCAAGGCTTGATCTTCTGCAGATGTCGGGTTCGCTGCCGGTGGTTCGCTGTTTGTCATGGAAATCAAAGACGGCGCACTATAACACAGAGGGCAGGGTGAGGGCCATTGAATTAAGCTGTGACTTGGAGCATTAAATCAGCTACCGTCACGTTCCCGTGGTCATGATTCAGAAATATCTTTCGCAACATCGCGATCAATTTATCGAGCAGCTTAAGTGCCTGATGCGGTTCCCCAGTGTCTCGGCACAGCCAGCGCATCGGCGCGACATCTTGGCCTGCGCGAACTGGCTTGCCCGCCATTTTCGCAGCTTCGGGCTGGATGTCAAACTGTACCCGACCACCGGAAACCCGATTCTGGTGGCGCGCACGCCTCGAGCACCCCGCGCCAACGCTCCGCATGTGCTGGTCTACGGGCATTATGACGTGCAACCGCCGGAGCCGTTCGATTTGTGGAAGACGCCACCGTTCGAGCCCGTCGAGCGCGACGGGAAGCTTTTCGGCCGCGGCGCGTCCGATAACAAGGGCCAATTCTTCGCCCACGTCAACGCCGCCGAAGCCTGGCTGAAGACGCACACGCCGCTTCCCGTAAACGTCACCTTTTTGATTGAAGGGGAAGAGGAGGTGGGCAGCGCCAGCCTCATCGCATTCGTGAAACAGCGCGCGAAACAGTTACGTGCTGACTACATCGTGGTGTCGGACACCAGCATGTTTTCCAAGGACCATCCGACGATCACGTACGCGACGCGCGGCATCGCGGCAATGAGCCTGCGCGTGGACGGGCCGTCCCGCGACTTGCACTCGGGCGTCTTCGGCGGCAGCGTGGCGAATCCGGTCCTGGCTCTCGCGCGGCTGCTGGCTGCCTGTGTGGATGCCAGGGGCCGCATTGCGGTGCCGGGATTTTATGATGATGTGCGGCCATTGCAAAAATGGGAGCGCGCGCAGTTTCGTCGGCTGCCGTTCGATGAGCGGGCGTACGTCCGTTTCCTCGGCGCCCCTTCGCTGGAGGGCGAGAAAGGGTATACGACACTCGAACGACGTTGGGCGCGGCCCACATTCGAGATCAACGGCATCACCGGCGGATATCAAGGTCCGGGCACGAAAACCATTGTACCTGCCTGGGCCGAGGCGAAGATTACCTGCCGACTTGTGCCCGACCAGAATCCCGAGAAGATTGAGCGACTGGTGTCGCAGTACCTGCGACGAACCTGTCCGCCTTCCGTGAGACTCAGCCTGAGCAGCCATGGCGGATATCGCGCATTCCATGAATCACCGAGCGGTCGCGGGGTGCGGGCGGCAGCGGTCGCGCTGAAACGGACGTTCGGTCGTGAGCCGGTGTTTGTGCGCGAAGGCGGATCACTCCCGATCCTCGACATCTTCCAGCGACACCTGGGCGGCGAAATCATTCTGGTGGGGCTCGGACTGCCCGACGACAACTGGCATTCGCCAAACGAGAAGATGGACCTCGCGAATTTCGAGCGTGGCATGTCAATGAGCGCGGAGTTGCTGAGGGAATTGGGCGCGTCTGCATAAAGAATTTGTGCTTCCACAACGAAATCCACCTCCGTATAACTCGGCGCCAACAGCATGAAAACATCAGGCTACTTTCGGCTTCCGACCATTCACAACGATGCGGTCGTATTCGTCAGCGAGGACGACCTGTGGACAGTTTCTGCGGGCGGCGGGATTGCGCGGCGGCTCACATCGGGTCTGGGAGCAGCCAGTCATCCCGCGTTATCGGCGGATGGGCAGTGGCTGGCGTTCAGTGGGCGCGACGAAGGCAGTTTGGAAGTCTACGTCATGCCGGCCGAAGGCGGCGAAGCGCGAAGGCTCACCTATCTGGGAGCGAACACGCTGGTCGTCGGTTGGACCGACAACGGCCAGATCATATTCAGCAGCAACGCAGAGCAGGCATTCGGTGGGCCGCCGCGTTTATGGACAATCAGCCCAGAGGGGAGCGCACCGGAGTTGTTATCAACCGGCCCCGCACAATTCATCTCGTTCGGGCCAACCGGCGGCTGTGTCATCGGTCGTAACGCACTGGACCCGGCGCGTTGGAAGCGCTATCGCGGCGGCACGGCGGGCGATTTGTGGATTGACCGAACGGGCAAAGGCCAGTTCCGCCGGCTCATCGAACTTAAGGGGAATCCCTCGCGACCGCTCTGGATCGGGTCGCGCATCTATTTTCTGTCCGACCACGAGTCGGTCGGCAACCTGTATTCCTGTACGCCGGCCGGCAACGATCTGAAACGGCACACGCATCACGAGGATTTCTACGTACGAAATCCCGCAACCGATCGACGGCGTATCGTGTACCACGCCGGCGCCGACTTGTTTGTGTTCGATCCGGCGACCGACACGGCGAACCAGATCGAAATTGAGTACGACAGCCCGCGCACGCAGCGGCAGAGGAAATTTGTGGACGCCGCGAAGTATCTGGACAGCTTCGAGCCGCATCCACAAGGCCATCTACTGGCCCTCGCGACGCGCGGAAAATGTTTCACCATGGGCAACTGGGACGGACCGGTCCTGCCGCGGGGCGACGCCGACGCGGTGCGCCATCGCCTGCCGCATTGGCTGAACGACGGCAAACGGATCGTGCTCGTCAGCGATGCGGAGGGCGAAGAGGCCCTGGAGGTCCACAACATCGACAGCTTCGAGAAAGCCTCGTGCATTGGCAAACTCGATATCGGCCGCGTCGTCGATCTGCGGGTGAGTCCCAAGGGCGATCAAGTGGCGCTTTCCAATCATCGCAATGAATTGATGCTGGTGGACCTGAAATTGCGCAAGAGCCGCGTGCTGGACAAGAGCGACTGGGCGCAAATCGCGGGACTCGACTGGTCGCCGGACGGTCGGTGGATCGCCTACAGTTGCGCCCAAAGCCAGCACACGTCAGCGATTCGGGTCTGCGAGGTCAGGACGGGGGAAGTGCATCCGGTGACGCAGCCCGTGCTGCAGGACGTTTCCCCTTCGTTCGATCCCGATGGCAAATTCCTCTATTTCCTGTCCTACCGTGAGTTTGATCCGGTGTACGACAATCTCCATTTCGACCTTGGTTTCCCGCGCGGCGTGAAGCCGTATCTGGTCACGTTGCGCAAGGACGTTCCGTCGCCATTCGTCCCCGTGCCAAAGCCCGCCGAGGAGAAGAAAGAGGAGTCGAAGGGCAAAGCGGGCACGAAGAAGGAACTGCACGTTGACATCGGCTTCGAGGGCATTGAATCGCGTATTGTCGCGTTTCCGGTGTCGGACGGACGCTACCAGCAGATCGCCGGGATTCGCGGCAAGGTGTTATTTACGTCATTCCCGATCGAAGGCAGTCTGGGGGCCGACAATTGGCCGCCGCCATCCGAGCCGCCGGCGAAGGGAACGCTGGAAGCGTACGATTTCGACGCGCAGAAATCCGAAACGCTGGTGAACGGCGTATCTCATTTTGTGTTGTCCTCAGATCGCAAAACACTGGTCTATCGGGCCGGACGCCGGTTGCGGGTGTTGAAAGCCGGCGAGAAGTCCGACGAAAACCAAGCGAAAGAGCCGCCCGGTAAGAAGAGTGGATGGATTGATCTGGGCCGGGTGAAAGTTCTGGTCCGGCCGCCGGCCGAATGGCGGCAGATGTATCGGGAGGCGTGGCGGCTGCAACGCGATAATTTCTGGACCGAAGACATGTCGAAGGTCAATTGGCAGTCGGTGTACGACCGTTACCTGCCGTTGGTGGACCGCATCGCCACGCGCGGGGAGTTCTCCGACCTGATGTGGGAGATGCAGGGGGAACTCGGCACGTCGCACGCGTATGAATTTGGCGGCGATCACCGCCGTCCGCCCCAGTACGACGTCGGGCTGCTCGGCGCGGATTTTCGTTACGACACGGCGGTGAAGGCATGGCGCATCACGCACATCGTTCAAGGCGACCCATGGAACGAGAGGGCCCGGTCACCGCTCACGGCGCCGGCGGTCAACGTCCGTGACGGGGATACGTTGCTGGGAATTGGCGGTCGGCGCGTCGACGCGGAGACGCATCCCAACGCGCTGTTGGTGAATCAGGCTGGCGTCGAGGTGCTGATCACGGTTGGTGACGCGAAGGGCAAATCGCCGCGCACTGTGGCCGTGAAGACGCTGGCGAACGATACGCCGGCGCGGTATCGCGAATGGGTCGAGACGAATCGCCGCGTGGTGCACGAACGCACCAAGGGGCGGATCGGGTACGTCCACATTCCCAACATGGGGCCGCTCGGGTACTCGGAGTTCCACCGGTATTTTCTCAGCGAGATCGACCGCGACGGTCTGGTCGTGGACGTGCGGTTCAACGGCGGCGGCCATGTGTCGGAGTTGATTTTGGAGAAGCTGGCGCGCCGCCGCATCGCCTACAATCAGTCGCGCTGGTCGAATGTCCAGCCGTATCCGGTGGATTCCGTTGGCGGGCCGATGGTGGCGATCACCAACGAGTACGCCGGCTCCGATGGCGACATTTTCTCCCACGGGTTCAAATTGCTCCGGATGGGCCCGCTCATCGGCAAGCGCACGTGGGGCGGCGTGATCGGCATCTGGCCGCGACATGTGCTGGTGGACGGCAGTATCACCACGCAGCCGGAGTTTTCGTTCTGGTTCAAAGACGTGGGCTGGAAGGTCGAAAACTACGGCACAGACCCGGACATCGAAGTGGAGATGCGGCCGCAGGATTTTGTGGCGGGGCGCGACCCGCAACTCGATCGCGCGGTCCAGGAGATCAGTAAACTATTGCGGTCGAAACCGCCGCGCCGGCCCGACTTCGGCCAGCGACCGAATCTCGCCGCGCCGGGTCTACCCCGGCGTTGAGCGCGGAAACAGATCCGCTTGCACGGAGGCGAAACGAGCGTAAGGTGAAAGCATTGGAGAAAGTGCGATGAAAACAGACGATCTGGCAAAGAAAAAGTGCGTGCCGTGCCAGGGAGGCGTTCCGCCGTTGACGGGCAAGCCGCTGCAAACACTGCTGGCCGCCGTCAACAATGGCTGGCAACTCGTGGGCGAGCACCACCTGGAAAAGGAATACAAATTCGGCGATTTCCGTGAGGCGCTGGACTTTACCAATCAAATCGGCGAGATGGCCGAGCGGCAAAACCATCATCCCGACATTCATCTCGCTTGGGGCAAGGTCAAGGTCACCATTTGGACCCACAAGATCGACGGGTTGACCGAAAGTGATTTCATTTTTGCCGCGAAAACAGACCAGCTATTGAAGAAAACATAACGGTCCGCATGAGAATCCCCACGCCGGCTCGACGAGCAACGCCATTCACTCCTGGAAATCGACCAGTACATCGAGCGATTGTTTGTCCCGCGCGATTTTGTGTTCTTGCAAGCGCTGCGGGACGCTGCTGAAGCCGGCTTGCCGAAGATCAACGTGTCGGCGAACGAGGGCAAGTTGCTATATCTGCTGGCCAAGATCGCAGGCGCGCGCCGCGTGCTCGAAATCGGCCTGCTGGGCGGCTACAGCACCATGTGGTTGGCCCAGGCGATCGGTCCGCAGGGCCATTTGGTGACGCTGGAAGTGGACGAGAAATGTATTCACGTCGCCCGCAAGAACCTGGAGCGGGCCGGGTTGGTGTCCCGGATCGAAACTCGGCATGGGGATGCGCAGGTCTTGCTGAAAAGGATGGTGGATGGAGAGGAACAGCCATTTGACCTGGTCTTCATCGATGCGGACAAACCGAGCTATCCGGTGTATCTGGATTATGCGGTGAAACTGACGCATCCGGGCAGCCTGATCCTTGCCGATAACGTGATTCGCGATGGAAAGGTGACGCAGATCGCCGAGAACGACAAACAAGTGCAAGGAATCCAGGAGTTCAACAAGAAACTGGCCGTGCACCCGAAGCTCGAAACGATTGTGGTGACGGTGACGCGGGAGGGCGTCGACGGCCTCGCCATCGCGCGCGTAAAGAATTGATTCTCAGGTGCCGCCGCAAACCGTGTAACCCTGTTCGCGCAAATCCTCGGCGAGATCGTTTTCCATCCGACAAGCGGCCTCGTAGGGCATGGGGTTGAGATACTCGTACAACTCGGGCAACAACCGCACCCCGTATTTCTGGACGTAGTGCGATGATTTGTGGCCGTCCTTGTGGTTCTGAAATCGCTCGATGGGCGGAATGCCTGTCATGCCGACATACACGCAGGGCTTCTTTGGGTCGCGCTTCGGGTTCGCCGCCGCGACTTTGCGCTCCTTCAACACTGCGTTGTCAAGGAGCACGACGTAGACGTGATGGTGAAATCGTTCGGCCATGGGTGCTGATAGTATAAGCGGCTCGGGCACGGCAACAAGACCGGGTATATGTTAAACTCCTTTGCGCAATGAGCGTCCGCAGCCTGCCAATCATGGAATTACGAGAGCCTCTGCTGTCGGCGTTGGCAAGGCAGCGGCGGTTAATCCTGACCGCGCCAACGGGATCGGGAAAGTCAACGCAGGTGCCGCAGATGTTGCTCGACGGCGGACTGTTGGGCGCTGGGCAGGTCGTCATCTTGCAGCCACGGCGGTTGCCAGCAAGAATGTTGGCGGCGTGGGTTGCCAAGGATCGCGGCGTGAAGCTGGGCGAGGAGGTTGGCTACCAAATTCGTCTCGACGATGTTACCTCACGCGCGACGCGGATCCGTTACGTCACCGAAGGCATCCTGCTGCGGCAGATGCTCTCCGACGAGACATTGCGAGGCGTCAGCGCAATTATTTTTGATGAGTTTCACGAGCGGCATTTGTACGGCGACATCACACTGGCGCGGGCGCTGCAGATTCAGGAAACGGCGCGACCGGATCTCATTATTGCGGTGATGTCAGCCACGCTGGATGTCGGCCCGTTGCGGAAGTATCTGGAGCCTTGCGAACTGCTCTCGTCGCAGGGCCGCACGTTTCCGGTCGAGATCGATTACCTGCCCAAACCCGTGGGTGACTGGCCGATTTGGGAGGCGGCGGTGAAGGAATTGGAGCGGCTCGTGGCGGAACACGATGGAGACGCGCTGGTATTCATGCCCGGTGGCTACGAGATCAGCCGGACGGTGCAGACGGCGCAGGATGCGCTGGGCAGCCAATTCATTGTCCTGCCGTTGCACGGCGATTTGCCGACCAACGACCAGGACGCGGCTGTCGCCCAATACGACCGCCGCAAGGTCGTCGTCTCCACCAACGTCGCCGAGACATCGCTGACAATTGACGGCGTGCGGATTGTGATCGACAGCGGGTTGGCTCGCATCCCGCGTTACGACCCGTATCGCGGTATCAACACGTTGCTGGTCGAGAAAATCAGCCGCGCGTCGGCGGACCAGCGGGCCGGCCGTGCTGGCCGCACCGCGCCGGGTGTGTGCCTGCGCTTGTGGACGAAGCATGAACACGAACAGCGACCCGCGCAGGAATTATCCGAGGTGGAACGGCTAGATCTCTCAGAAGTCGTCTTGACGCTCAAGGCAAGCGGCGTGAGCGACGTGCACACATTTCGCTGGTTGGAATCGCCCAGCCGTCAGTCGTTGGAGCGGGCCGAGCTGTTGTTGAAGGATTTGGGCGCGTTGGAAAACAGAGGCAGTGCGATTACGGAACTTGGTCGGCGGATGCTGGCGTTTCCGCTGCATCCGCGGTATTCGCGGATGCTGTTGGCGGCACAGGAGTACGGGTGTGTGCGGCAAGTGGCATTGATCGCCGCGCTCACACAGGGACGCGATTTGCTCGTGCGCCGGCAGGGCCGGCAGGTCGAAGACGCGCGTGACGATTTGTTCGGTGGTGAAACGCAATCGGATTTCTTTGTATTGATGCGCGCGTGGCGGTATGCGGACCGCAACGGCTACAACCTCGACCGGTGCCGACGGCTGGGTATCCACGCGCAGTCGGCGCGGCAAGTGGGGCCGTTGTTCGAGCAATTCCTCAACATCGCGAAATGCGAAGGGTTGGACGTAAGCGAAAAGCGCGCGGCCACGGATGCGATCCAACGCTGCATACTGCTCGGGTTTTCCGATCACGTGGGGCGCCGGCTCGATGCCGGTACGTTGCGATGCGAATTGGTCCACGGTCGGCGCGGGGTGCTGGCTCGCGAGAGTGTCGTGCAAAATTCGCCGTTGCTGGTGGTGACTGAAGTGCACGAAATCCAGAGCGGGACGGGCAAGGACAAGGAATTGAATGTGCTGTTGACCATGGCGACGGCGATCCAGAAGGAATGGTTGCGGGAACTTTTCCCGGGCGATTTTACGGAGGCGCAGGCCGTGGTGTATGACACGACTCAGCGGCGGGTGTTTGCGGAGCGGCGGACACAATTTCGCGATTTGGTGCTGGAGGCGGGACGCGTCGAGGATGTGCCGCTGGACGATGCCGCGCGGATCCTCGCCGGTGAGGTGCTGGCAGGCCGATGCGTCCTGAAGAACTGGGATGAGGCGGTGGAGCAATGGATTCTGCGTGTGAATTGGCTCCATGAGTGGATGCCGGAATTGGAAATTCCTGCGGTCGGCGACGACGACCGAAAGGCGCTCGTCGAACAGATTTGCCACGGTGCGACCAGTTACAAGGAGATCAAGGACAAGCCGGTGTGGCCGGTGATGAAGGCATGGTTGTCGGGACAACAACAGGCGTGGGTCGAGGAGTACGCGCCGGAGCGGATTGAATTGCCGGGCGGGCGAAAGGCGAAGGTTACCTATACGATGGACGGCCCGCCGACGCTGGCGGCACGCGTTCAGGACCTGTACGGAGTGAAACAAGGATTGTGGATTGCGCAACGCCGGGTGCCGGTGCGGATCGAAGTGCTTGCGCCGAACCAGCGTCCCGTGCAAGTGACGGACAATCTCGCCACCTTCTGGCGGGAGACGTATCCGAAGTTGAAGCTGGAACTTCAGAGGAAGTATCCGAAACACGAGTGGCGATGAAGACTTTGGCGTCGGTCTTTCGTCTGGCATCGGTTGGGAAACCTGCTAGATTTTTGCGGAGATGAATTCCTCACACGAATACTCGGAAAAACTCTGGCAGGAAGCCCTGCATTACCTTCCCGGCGGGGTGAATTCACCCGTGCGCGCGTTTCGGGGCGTGGGTGGCACGCCATTCTTTACGCAACGCGCCAAAGGCTCGCGCCTGTGGGACGTCGATGGCAACGAGTACATCGACTATGTCTGCTCGTGGGGGCCGATGATCCTGGGGCACGCGCATCCGAAGGTGGTGCGGGCGGTGCAGGAAGCGGCCCGCGACGGAACCAGCTTTGGCACCCCCAATCCGCGCGAAGTGCGGCTGGCACAGTTGGTGTGTGCAGCGTTCCCATCGATTCAGAAAGTCCGATTTGTCAACTCGGGGACGGAAGCGACCATGTCGGCCATTCGTCTGGCGCGCGGGTTTACGAAGCGAGACAAGATTCTCAAGTTCGAAGGCTGTTATCACGGCCACGCCGATGCGCTGCTGGTGAAGGCGGGATCGGGCGGGGCGACGTTTGATGTGCCAGACAGCGCGGGCGTTCCGGCAGATTTCGCGCGGAACACACTGACGTTGCCATTGAATGATCTCGGCGCGCTTGATTCTGTGAACTGGCGCGAGATTGCTTGCGTCATCATTGAGCCAATCCCTGCAAACATGGGATTGATCCCGCTGAAGGCCGGTTTCCTCGAAAAGCTGCGCAAACTCACGCACGAGAGCGGCGCGTTGCTGATTTTGGACGAAGTCATCAGCGGTTTTCGCGTCGCGCGAGGGGGCGCGCAGGAATTGTATGGAATTCAGGCGGACCTGACCACGCTGGGCAAGATCATCGGCGGCGGCTTGCCTGTCGGCGCGTTTGGCGGCCGGGCGGATGTGATGGACATGCTTGCCCCTGTCGGCCCGGTGTATCAGGCCGGGACGCTTTCCGGCAATCCGCTGGCAATGGCCGCGGGAATCGCGACGTTGGAGGAACTTTCACAAGCCGGGACGTACGAGAAATTGGAACGGCTCACCACGGCATTGTGCGGTGAATGGAAAAAGGTTGTGAAGGGGCATCAGGCACGCATCGGGTCGTTGTTCTGCACGTTCTTCACGGACCGTGACGTGGTGGATTACACCAGCGCGAAAACAAGCGACACAAAACGCTATGGGCGGTTCTTCCATGGGATGCTGGGGCGCGGTGTGTATCTCGCGCCGTCACAATTCGAGGTGGGCTTCGTCTCTTTGGCGCACACGGAAGCAGACATCGAACAGACTTTGCGGGCGGCGACGGAGGCGGTAAAGACGCTATGAAGATTGTCGTGGCGATGACGGGTGCCAGTGGGGCGATCTACACGCAGCGATTGCTGGATAACCTCGACCCGAAAACGCACGAGATTCATTTCATTTCGACGAAGCACGCCCGTGAAGTCGGGCAACTGGAATTGCCAAAAGGCGAGTTGAAGATCGCGCCGTCCGTGATCCAATACGACGAGAACGGATCGATGTTTGTCCCGTTTGTGAGTGGTTCGTCTAAATTTGGCGCGATGGTGGTCATCCCGGCGTCGATGGGCACGATTGGCCGCGTGGCGAATGGAGTATCCGATACCACCGTTGCCCGAGCGGCGGACGTGTTTCTGAAGGAGCGGCGCAAACTGATTTTTGTTCCACGCGAGTCACCGTACAACCTGGTTCACCTACGCAACATGGCGACGCTGACCGAGGCGGGAGCGACGATCATTCCCGCCAGTCCGTCCTTCTACAACAAACCGAAGACGATCACGGAAGTTGTGGACACGATTGTCGCGCGCGTGTTGGATCATCTCGGCATCGAACACAAACTCGTCAAGCGGTGGCAAAGCAGCGAATAGCGTCTGTAACTTCGTGGCGTGCGGTTGCGCTTCTGTGGGTGTGAGGTGGGGCAATATGCGACCATGGGAATTGGCAAAGGCGGCGATGGTGGCTTGTGTGTTAACTTTTCTCGCGATGTCAAGTCATGCGGATGAGTTGAAGCTTGGCGATCACGTATTGGCGCTGACCGTTGGACAGCAGGGACGAACGTATTTGCTGCATCTCCCGCCTGTCTACGATGGGAAACGGTCGCTGCCGCTGGTGATCGTGTTGCACGGCGGAGGTGGAAACGCGCCGGGTGCCGTGCGGATGACGGGCTTTAGCGAAAAGGCGGACAAAGAAGGGTTCGTCGTTGTATATCCAAACGGCTCGGGGCGGCTGAAAACCCGGTTGCTGACGTGGAACTCGGGCAACTGTTGCGGGTACGCGATGGACAAGAACGTCGACGACGTCGGATTCATCAGGGCGTTGGTTGATGAACTGGTGAAGACACGATCCATCGATCCCAAGCGCGTCTATGTCACGGGCATGTCCAACGGCGGCATGATGACCTATCGGCTGGGGTGCGAATTGTCCGACAGGATCGCCGCCATCGCGCCCGTGGCCGGAGCGTTGAACGTGGAGAATTGTCAACCCGCCGATCCCGTTTCAGTGATAATCTTCCACGGCACGGCTGACGAACACGTGTTGTACAATGGCGGCGAGCCGGTCCAGAAAGTCGATCGGCACTTTCGCGTGGATAACTCTGTGTCGTACGCCGTGTCGTTTTGGTTGAAACACAATGGCTGCTCGGAAACTGCCAGGCGCAGCGAGAAGGGGAGTATTCGGACGGAGATTTACAGCGGCGGGAAGGACGGCGCCGAAGTTGTGCTGTACACGGTCAACGGCGGCGGCCACGCATGGCCCGGAGGGCAGGCGTACCTGCTTGGTTCGGAACCGACAAAAGAGATTTCCGCGACGGATTTGATGTGGGACTTTTTTGCACGCCATCCGAAGAAATGATGACGACAGGATTCAGTGGGACGACGCGGTATTCCTTGCGTCCAAAAACTTGAGTTGATGGTACAGTTCTTCAAGCAGGGGGGATTTTGCTCCCGCCTGTTGGGCGGTCCGGAGCGGATTTCCGAAGATGGCTTCGACTTCCATTGGATGACGTTCATCGTAGTCGATCTTCATGCTCGTGCGATAGGGAATCATCTTGTCCGTATAGGCGAGCATTTTTTCGACGGTGTCACCGGTGATTGTCACGCCGCTCGTGCGTGCGTCGGCGACCACTTCCCGCATGAGTTGTTCGACAAGCTGGCGGGTGTGCGGGTTCGTCATCAACTCCGAGGTCGTCGCATCCAAGACCACCGAGAGTCCGTTGTAGGGAATATTCCAGACGAGTTTTTGCCACCGGACGACAGCCAAGTCTTCGTGAAGTTGGGTGAGAATGCCGGCGCGGTTCAAATCGCCGGCAATCGCGCGCATGCGTTCGCTGATGCCGTGTGTCGCGAATTCACCCAGTCCAACATGTCCATAGTCGAGGTGTCGAATGTGGCCGGGGCCGACCTTGTTGGAACAAAGGAAACACAGTCCGCCCATCACGGGTTGCGCGCCGACGACCTCAGCCACCTGCGCCTCGATGCCGAGACCATTTTGCATCACGAGCACGACGCCATCGTCTTCGACGACCGGCGGCAACAATTGGGGCAGCAAATGATTCTGTGTTGTCTTGAGGCAGACGCACACGACGTCGCATTTCGGCATGTCGCGTACATCGCGATAGGCGTTCACTTTCGGGAGGGTGAAGTCGCCGTCCTTGGATTCGCAGATCAGTCCGTGCTGGCGCACGTATTCGTAATCGCTGTGCAGCAGGAAATGCAGTTCACAACCGGCGTGCTGCAATCGCGCGCCATAGAACCCTCCCAGCGCACCTGTGCCGATAATGGCATAGCTCCGTTGCACAGCCCGAAAGTTAGCACATGAAATGGACGGATGTCAGCCCCAGGCAAGACATCGGCAAATCTCAGGTCTTGAAATGGAATGGTGGAAATCGAATTCCCGGTGGACTTTGCCCTGGACGCGCTGTAAAAGGGTTTGAGCCGAGTTGATGCCATGAACGGACAAGCGGCACAAGTTCCACGAGGGCGGATGAAGCACCGCCTCAAACGGGCGGTACTGATCCTCTTGGGCCTCTGCACGTTGTACCTTGTTTACCACCTCACACTATGGCTCCTCATCCAGAAGCAGATCAATTCGATCCGTCGAGCAGGCTTTCCCGTGACGTGCGCCGAACTCGACAAATGGTACGTGCAGCCGCCCGCTGGCCAAAATGCCGCTGACGTCTATAGTAACGCCTTCGCGCATTTTGAACCATGGACCAACAAGCTGACGGAATCATCCATACCTGCCGATTTCGTTCAGAGCGATCGTTACTCGCCTCCGAAGCTGAAGCGCGATCTATTGCCTGTCATTGGATTTGCCAAGCTGCCGTCCAAGACCGAGCCGCTCCACGCCGGAATGGAACGGCTTGTCGCCGAGTATCTTTCCGACAACGCCGAGACCTTGCGGCTCCTTCACCAAGCTGCTTTCATGAAATCGTGCCGCTATCCCATCGATCTGACCAAGGGAATTGAGATGAGATTGCCACTTCTCGCTTCACTTCGCCAAGCCGAACGACTGCTTTATCTAGAAGCAATCCTCAACGTTGAGGAGCAGAAGCCTCAACAGGCTGTGGAATCCGTGATTGCCTCGCTGGCTGTCGCGCAGTCGTTGAGTTAGGAGCCGACGCTCATTTCTTATCTTGTTCAACTGGCCTGCCAAGAGATGGGCTTGGACTGTCTGGAGCACACCCTCGACCGAATGAACCTGACGGATGGGCAGTTGGCGGAGCTGGATGTTGCGGTTGGAAAATTGGAAAGCCAGCAGGCGTTGACGCGAGAACTTGTTGGGGAACGATGTTTTGGCGAGGACCTGTTCGAGCGGTTACGTTCGGGAAGAATTCCTTTCGTTGACGTCGAGAGCTACTTGGACGAAGACACGTATTGGATTGGTTCGTTGCTGCCTTTGTATAAGGCTGCGGGGCTGCTGGAATGGGAGGAGAAGCGTTATCTGGACATCATGGCACAGTACGTGAGGGCGACACAGCTTCCAGCGCCTCAAAGCATCGCTGCCGCTGGCGTCGTGGACGACGAAGTGAAACGTCTGTTCCGATGGCGTGTCTTTTCCCAGATGCTACTTGGTTCACTGGATAGCACGGTGAGAATAACAGAGCGCTGTGATGCGAAGATCCGTGACGCCCGTGTGGCTATTGCTGCTGAACGCTATCGGCTCGCCAAGGGGAAGCTTTCAAGTCAACTGAGTGATCTTGTCCCAGCTTTTCTTTCGGCGGTTCCTACAGATCCGTTCGATGGGAAGCTGCTTCGCTACAAAACGCTCGCGAAAGGCTATGTGGTTTACAGCGTGGGTGAAGATCGTGAAGACAACGGCGGCACAGAGAAGAACAGCGAAGGGGTTCCGTACGGCAAGGGCACGGATATCACGTTCACTGTCCAGCGGTGAATCTTCCAATGATTGAATCCTGACGGCAGGCACTGTTAGAGTGCGGTTCGTGAGTCTCCGGAAATATCTCGAGTTTGTGCGGTTTTCGCACACGGTATTTGCGCTGCCGTTCGCACTAGCGGGCATGGTAGTGGCAGCCAGCGCCAATCGCGGGTGGCCGGGATGGCAGACATTTCTGCTGATTTTGGCCGCGATGGTGTGCGCCCGCACGGCGGCGATGGGGTTCAATCGCATCGTGGACCGCAAGTTTGACGCGTTGAACCCGCGCACGGCCCAGAGGCATTTACCCGTTGGCAGCATGACGGTGACTGGGGCGTGGTGGCTGGTAGCCGGAGCAGCCGCAGTGTTGATAGGCGTGACCTGGTTGATTAACCCGCTATGTTTCTATTTGTCGCCCGTGGCGTTGCTTGTGGTGTGTTTCTATTCGTACACCAAACGGTTTACGGACTTCTCACATTTCTTTCTCGGATTGGCATTGGGGATCGCACCCTTGGGCGCGTGGCTCGCGGTGCGTGGACAGTTCAACTGGCCGCCGTGCGTGTTGGCGGCGGCGGTCGTATTTTGGCTGGTGGGATTCGACATCATCTACGCGACGCAGGATTACGAGTCTGATAAATCGCAGGGGTTGCACTCGTTGCCGGTACGGGTGGGGATTGCGGGCAGCCTGCGGATCGCGCGGGTGGCGCACGGGGTCACGGCGGTTTTGTTGCTGGCTTTCGGGTTGATTTCACATCTCGGCGTGCCATACTATTTTGGCTTGGCGACCATTCTGATTTGTCTTGTCGCGCAGCACGTACTGGCGAGAAAACAGGATCCCGTCAGCCTGAACGCGGCATTTTTTCGCATGAACGCGGTCATCAGCGCCGTGTTTCTTTTGGCCGTTGTAGCGGATGTGATATCACGATGAACAAGTTGATCGAGCGGTCGGAGTTGCGGGACATTTACGAGAAGGTGGAGGCGGCACAGCGCATCACCGAAGACGATTGTCTGCGATTGTACCGCTCGCAGGACCTGGCCGCGATCGGCGCGATGGCCAACACCGTGCGCGAACGCAAGAACGGCAACGTGGCGTATTACATTCTCAATCGCCACATCAATTACTCCAACATCTGCATTCTCGATTGCGATTTTTGCGCATTCTATCGGCGGCGGCGCGACGCGGGCGCGTACGAATACAACCTGCCGCAGATGATCGGGAAGGCGCAAGAGGCGCTCAAACTGGGTATCACCGAAATTCACATCGTTGGCGGCCTGCATCCATC
Source organism: uncultured Verrucomicrobiae bacterium (assembly GCA_963842185.1). GTDB lineage: Bacteria > Verrucomicrobiota > Verrucomicrobiia > Palsa-1439 > Palsa-1439 > Palsa-1439. The sequence goes on along the minus strand of CAWJFL010000013.1, from coordinate 425,810 downwards.
GTTCAAGTGGGACTATTACGTCGAGATGCTGCGATCGCTGAAGGCACTCGATCCAAAACTGCATTTGAAGGCGTTCACGGCGATTGAGATCCTGCATCTCTCGTGGGTGGGCAAGCGAAGTGTGCCGGAAACGCTGGCGGCATTGAGGGAAGCAGGACTCGGGTCGTTGACGGGCGGCGGGGCGGAGATTTTTGATCCCGAGGTTCGGAGCAGGATTTGTCACGCGAAAGAGTCCGCCGAGGAATGGGCCGACGTGCATCGCACGTGGCACAAAATGGGCGGGCGCTCGACCTGTACGATGTTGATCGGCCACGTCGAGAAAGACCATCATCGCGTGGATCATTTGCGGCGGTTGCGCGACCTGCAGGACGAGACCAACGGATTTACGGCGTTCGTGACGCTGGCGTTTCACCCCGAGAACACCAAACTGCCGGACCTGCCCGGGCCGAGTGGTTACGACATGCTCAAGACACTCGCCATCGCCCGCATTTACCTCGACAATATCGACCACATCAAGGCGTACTGGATTCTCATGGGGATGAAGTTGGCCCAAGTGTCATTGAGTTACGGTGTCGACGACATCGACGGCACCGTTATCGAAGAGAAGATTTACCACATGGCCGGCGCGAAGACGCCGCAAGAAGTGGCGCGAGAAGAACTGGTGAAGGCGATCCGCGAAACGGGACGGGAACCGGTCCAACGGGACAGTTTGTATCGACCGGTTGTGCAGAAGGGTGAGGGTCGGGAAATGCGAGATGATCGGGCGGACGCTTCGCCCGTCGGTCCCGCCGCACCCACTGCGTCAGCCTATGTAGGCGCGAGTAATGAAGGAGGCACGGCGTGACCACAAAACCACGCATCGGAGGCATTTCGTATCTAAATGTGCGGCCGCTGGTGTACGGCATTGAAAATCAGGTGGGCTATTGCGAGCCGTCGCGACTGGCGGACCTGATGTATCGGAAGCAGTTCGACGTGGGAATCGTGCCCATCGCCGAGGTGCTGTTGCACGACCAGTATGACGTGCTCGATGGAATCGCCATCGCGGCACGCGGGGCTGTGCGCAGCGTATTCCTGACGCACCGCGTGCCCTTGGAGAAAATACAGCGAGTAGCGGTGACCCCGGCGTCACGAACGTCCGTGTGGCTGCTGCGCGTGTTGTTGAAGTTGGGATACCATATCGAGCCAGAGTTCTATCCGCGACCACCTGGAGCAAAGCTGAGCGATCACGAGGCGATGTTGTTGATCGGCGACGAAGCGATCTGGTACGCGACGCGCAACGGGAAACAGCCGCTGTGGGACCTCGGCGCGGCGTGGGTGGAGATGACGGGGTTGCCGTTCGTGTTTGCAGCCTGGGCGTTCCAGCGCGACGCGGAGAAGACGGAACTGGCGGCGCTGCTGCGTAGCGCGAAGGTCAACGGGCTGGCGCATATCGAAGAGATAGTGCAGCAGGCGACCGAGGCAACTCCGGAATTCCTCCGGGACTATTACTCGAACTGTGTGTGGTACAATTTGGGGGATGCCGAGAAACAGGGGATGCGGCGGTTCCAGCAATACTTGAAGGAAATGGGATTGGTGAGCAGCAGCCATGATCTACGATACGTCGCTTGACATTATCCAGGGCAAGGTATTTGACGGTGCGCGGATCACGGCCGAGGAGGCAGTGCGGCTGTATCAGGGGCTCACGTTGCCCGAATTGGGCGCGCTGGCGGACATCGTGCGCGAGCGGAAGCATCCGGAGCGGAAGGTCACATACATCATCGACCGCAATATCAATTACACGAACGTGTGCGACGTGTATTGCACTTTTTGCGCGTTCATGCGTGAAGAGCCTGACAGCGATTCGTACGTGCTGACGCCCGAGCAGGTTGGCGAGAAAATCAAGGAACTGGTAGCCATTGGCGGCGTGCAGATCTTGATGCAAGGCGGTCACCATCCAAAGCTGGGGATTGATTATTATCTGAACCTGCTCCAGTACATCCGTCGCAATTTTCCCCAGGTGAACATCCATGGTTTTTCGCCGCCCGAATTCAATCACTTTGCCGAAGTGTTCCAAATGTCCGTGGAAGAAGTCATTCGCCGTTTCAAGGAGGCGGGGCTGGGCTCGATTCCCGGCGGCGGGGGCGAGATCCTGGTGGATCGAGTGCGCCAGCGCATTTCCCCGCTCAAATGCATGAGCGACGAGTGGCTGCGTGTAATGGAGATCGCGCACGGGATGGGGTTGAATTCATCGGCGACGATGATGTTCGGGCACGTGGAGACGATTGAGGACCGCGTCGAGCATCTCCAGCGGCTGCGCGACCTGCAGGATCGCACGCATGGGTTCACCGCGTTCATCTGCTGGACCTTCCAGAGCGAGAACACACGCCTCAAAGTGCCATCGGTTGGTTCGCACGAGTACCTGCGGATGCAGGCTTTGGCACGAATCTTTCTCGATAATTTTGACAATGTGCAGTCCAGTTGGGTAACACAAGGACCGCAAATCGGGCAGGTCGCGCTGAAGTTTGGCGCGAATGATTTCGGCAGCGTGATGATGGAAGAGAATGTCGTGTCACAGGCCGGGGCCACGTTCCGCATCAACGAGGAAACGATGCGGCGGTTGATTCGTGAACTCGGTTACGAACCGCATCGACGCAATAACTGGTATCAGCTGTTGAACTAGAGGAGAAGCAGCAGATGGACAAGATCAAGACGATCTTGCTGTTCGGGGCCCCCGGCAGCGGGAAAGGCACGCAGGGCAAGATGCTGGGGACATTGCCCGGTTTTCGCCACCTCGCGTGCGGGGATGTGTTTCGCTCGATTGATCTGAACAGCGAAATTGGCAAGGTGTTCCTGCGATACTCGAGCAAGGGTGAACTTGTTCCCGACGACTTCACGGTGCGGTTGTGGCGGGAACACATCGACAAGCTGATTCACACGGGCGCGTTCCGGCCGGAGAGCACCGTGTTAGTGCTCGACGGCATTCCACGGAACATCCATCAGGCGAAGATGCTCGATCCATACATCGAAGTCGTGAAGTTGATTGCCTTGTGCGCGACGCACCATCACGAAGAAATGGTCCGGCGGCTGAAGTCTCGCGCCCTGAAGGAAAACCGTCTCGACGATGCGAACGAGAAGACCATCGCCCATCGGCTTGAGGTTTATGACAGGGAATCGCGCCCCGTCTTGGAGTACTATCCCGAGCGGCTGCGCGTGGATGTAGATGCGCTGCAATCCCCCATCGAAGTCGCTCATGATATTCTGAGTGCGATACTGGGTCGTACGCAAGAATTGCATGTGATTGAGCGCCCGGCGGTTGCGAACGCGGAATAGCGTTCAGTTTTGGAACGCTGCGTCCAATTTTGTTTGGTAGATTAACCCAATTTATGTCCACGCGACCCCGAAACCGCCTTGGTTTTACGGTGTTTCATACCTGAGGCAACATGAGCAGGCATCGAAAAGCGGGTCCAAGGTCGCTTGGCACAAACAGTGCTGAAAGTGTCTGTATCTATTGTCGCACGGCGGGCCGCTACCTCAATGCAAGAGCTGGGGTGACTATTGCTTGGCGCGGTTCCCGCCAAAACAAACAAGCCGAGCAAGGAGTATAAAGAACGACGATGAAGGCGAAGAAATGGATAGTAGCAGGAGTAATTGCCTCGACGGCCGCGGTTCTTACAACGTGGGCCACGATAGAAAGTTCGCGCACCATACGGACGACGGCGTCGATCACCGCCGTGTACCAGACGCCGAATCCGCTTGCGACAAACACGGCCACCTTGGCGGTCGAATCACTCGCGGGACATGACATTGTCAATCTGGCTTTGGGCACAGCCTTGGAGACTGCGCGAACGAACCAACTGCTCGCGATGGACATTAATTGTAATTCCACCGAAGCCAGCCTGGTGATCTTTGACACGGTTCTGTCGAGCAACATTCTTACCATTGCGCAAAGCACCAGCATGACGGCGCTGACAGCGCAGGACAATCCTGATGCCGCAGGCCCCAACCACGAGCGCTTCGTCATCCAAATGGGCATCAATACCAACGGGTTCCTGGTGGGCGGCTCCCTGACAGTCGCGGGCAGGATATACCTGACTCCCAGCAACGGCTGCCCGGCCGAGGTGCTGATCGACACGGATAAGGCACACGACAAAGTTTGTGCCGATGCCAATATCAAGGATCTGGATGTTAAAGGGGTCAAAGACAAGCACATCACCGGAGAGGCGCACTTGATCGGCGTTACCGATGTCATCGTTTTGGATGGCTCGACCAATACGTTCCTGCTCCCCTTCGGACAGTTCACGATGAAACGCATCCTTCTCTCGAACTAGCACCGGACATACCGAAGCTGTTTGCGCAAAACGGACAGGCGCTCGCGCCCTGTCCGTTTTGCTTTAGCGTGCGCGCTTGTTTTCGACCGGTCGCTCTGCTAGTGCTGACGAAAGCAAACATGCGCATCGCATTCATGGGGACCGCAGAATTGGCCGTGCCGTGCTTCGAAGCCGTGGCGAAAATGCCCGGCCACGAAGTCGTCGCCGTCGTCACCCAGCCCGACCGCCCGAAAGGCCGTGACCTCAAGCCGACGCCGCCACCCGTGAAAGTCGCCGCTGAGCGCCTCGGGTTTCCCGTTCAGCAACCGCTGAAAATCCGCGAGCCCGACGCCATCGAGGCGATGAAGGCCACGCAACCCGATCTTGTCATTGTGGTCGCGTATGGCCAGATTCTGCCGAAATCGGTTCTGGAAATCCCGCGCTTCGGGTGCGTGAACGTCCACACTTCGTTGTTGCCGCGCTGGCGTGGGGCTGCGCCGATCCAATACGCCATTCTCCACGGCGATCGCGAAACGGGCGTCACCACGATGTACATGGACGAGCACATGGACACGGGTGACATCATCCTGCAACGGTCGGAACTCATTCGCCCTGACGACACCAGCGCCACGCTACACGACCGCCTGGCGAAACTCGGGGCCGGGTTGCTCGTGGAAACGGTCGCGCAGATCGCCGAGGGCAAGGCCCCGCGGGCGAAACAAGACGAGACCTGCGCCACCTCTGCGAGGAAGATTGCGAAAGAACACGGACGCATCGACTGGACGCATTCCGCCATCGAGATTGAGCGACAGGTTCGGGCGTTCAATCCTTGGCCGAGTGCGTACACGCAGCTGGGCGACCTGATGTTGAAAATCTGGAAAGCTGAGGTCGTCGAGAGCGTCACCGGCAACCCCGGCGAAGTCCTTGCTGATTTCGTGGTCGCCACCGGCGATGGCGGTCTTCGCATCCTCGAACTCCAACCAGCCAATAGTAAACGCATGACTGTTGATGCGTTTTTGCGAGGGCACCCGGTCAAGCCGGGGACGGCAATGGAGTAATGGGCGACACGGTCTTCAGGCCGGTGCCATAACCAGTCGGCTTGCGCATGGGGCGGAGGCGGGTACAATGGCGGGCAATGCAGACCGCTTCGGATCGTGGCGTATCCACCTGGCGTCGCCCGGAATTCACACGACTTCTCGCCATTCTTTGGGTCCTGGGATTGGCGCTTGTTTACCTGATCCGCTACGGCGCCTGGGGGCTACCGTTCCAACTTGCGGCAGTCGTCAACGCGTCGATGCCAGCGTTTCGCGTCGGCCCGCATTTCCGTGAATTCTGGACCGGACGGATGTATGAGGGTGGATGCATTATCGGCATTGTAGCCGCGTCGCTAGGGTTGGGCGCAACGGTGGCGGGCCGGCTGATTGCGCGCCGCGATGTGCTCGGCATGCTATTCGCACTCGGGGTTGGTCTGTGGTTTCTGGCGGTGCTTGTGCTCGTCACCGGGGCGTTATCCGTAGCGAAAGTCCCCTACACGTTTCTCACACTGGCGTGCTGGCTCTTGCCGGCACCGAGGAAGTTTGTGGGCGATTTCCATGTATCGACGGAACGCACGGACAGTTGGGCAAAATTGATGCTCGCGTGCATCCTCCTTGCCGCGGCACTCAACCTCGTGGGAGCACTGGCGCCGCCGTTCGAGTACGACGAACTGGAGTATCACCTCGGTGCGCTGGCGGATTACCAGCGTGCGGGTCGTATTGTGTTTCTGCCGCACAACTTCTACACCAACATGCCGCAGTTGACCGAAATGCTGTATTTGCTGGCGAAAACCACGACGTCGGATATCGCGGCAAAACTGTTGCATTGGTTGTTCGGGTTGCTGGCTGCGGCAACGGTATATGGTGCGGCCCAACGGCTCTGGTCGAAAGCCGTGGGGCTGACGGCTGCGGCGCTGTTCTATTGCACGCCATTCGTGCAGGAACTTGGCCAAACGGCGCGGATCGATTTGGCGACGGCATTCTTCGCGACGCTGGCGTTCGGGGCGCTCGTGTTGTGGATGGAGGAAGAAGAGAAAGAGAGCTCCTTTGGCTGTCAGCCCTCGGTGTTGGAGGCGCAGCGGCAACGAAATGGCCGGCGATTGCGGTGGTGTTGCTTCCTGCGGCAGCAGGAGTGATTTTCCGTCGGAAGTATCGTCTGCTCGCCGGGTTCGTTCTGGTGGCGGTCGCCGTGGTCGCACCGTGGCTGGTAAAGAACTGGCTTCTGACAGGCAACCCGGTGTATCCGCTATTGTATCGATTGTTCCCGAACCCGCACTGGAACGCAGAACAGGCGCTGGTATTCTCGGGGAGACACGCGCCGATGTTTGGATTGGCGACCGTCACGGAATTCTTTACGCTGCCGTGGAAATATTCGTTCGTCGAGGCCGGAGCGGTTCCATTGTTGTTGCTGACAACGCCCCTGCTGCTCTTGGTTCCGCATGCGCAACCAGCGGCAAAACGGGCCGGATGGCTGTTCGTGGGCTCGTACGCCGGATGGTTCTGTTTCACGTTTCGACCGTGGCGGTTCTTGTTTCCGGCATTTGGCATGGCAGCAGTCGCCGCCGCCTTTGCCATGGAGAAACTGGGTAAGGATGCAATGGTGCGAATCACGATGCGCGTTTCTGTCGGACTTGTGATGGCGGCCAGCCTCACGTCGCTGGCACTGAACGATTTGGTGGACGCGGGTGACCCGTTGCGAATGCCGCCGCAGATGAGTTTTGCGCAATACGCACTCGGTCAATTCACCCGTGACGAATTCGTTGCGCAACGTGGGCAAGGGAGTGCTGGAGCCAATCATTTGGATGAACGAGAACCTGCCGGCTGGTGCCAAAGTACTCTATGTCGGAGAAGCCCGTGCGTATTATGCAAAGCAATCGGTCGTGTATAGCACGGCGTTCGATCAGAATCCGTTGACGGCGATGTCACGCGCCGCGAAAACACCGGAAGAATTGCTGGCGGCGTTGCGCACGCAGGGCATCACCCACGTGTACGTGAATTATCCGGAGCTGAACCGCCTGCGGCATGGATACAGTTATATGACGGACGCAAACTGGAGCTTGATTAAAGACGTCCTGGATCAGGAACAATTTGCGAAGGCGGTTCATACCTCCGGGCGGCGAATCGTGTATGAGTTGGAACGGTAGACAATGAGAATCGGTCATGTCATCACGCGGTTGATCGTCGGCGGGGCGCAGGAGAACACCGTATCCACGTGTATTGGGCTGCGCAAACTCGGCCACGAGGTGGATCTGATCATTGGTCCCCAGACGGGACCGGAAGGCTCGCTCTACAATCAGGCGAAGGCTGCAGGTGTGCCAATCACGATCGTGGATGAATTGCGACGCACGCCGAATCCGTGGCTCGATGTGAGCGCGTGCCGGGCCTTGCAGCGTCTGTTTACGAGCAAGCAATACGTGGTGGTCCACACCCACAGTGGGAAGGCGGGGCTGGCGGGACGGGTGGCGGCGAGGTGGGCGCGTGTGCCAATCATCGTTCACACCATTCACGGCCCGTCCTTTTACCGTTACCAGAATCCGGTCGGGAACTGGGCGTTTCGCTGGGCGGAGCAGATCGCGGGCGCGTGCACGACGCAATTCGTGTCCGTCGCCGACGCGATGACGGAGCAATACCTCGCGGCCGGAATCGGGACGCCGGACCGATACGTCACAATCCACAGTGGGATGGACATTGAGGCGTTTGTGAAGGCACGTCGTGACGATTCCTTGCGTGAATCGCTCGGCATTTCGGAAACCGACCTGGTGGTCGGCAAGATCGCGCGGTTATTTCGGTTAAAGGGGCACGAGTTTTTGTTTGAAGCAGCGCCACGAATTGTGGCGGCAGTGCCGAATGTGAAGTTCCTGTTGGTGGGTGACGGTGTGTACCGTGAGCGCTTCGAGTGGCGGGTCGCGAAAATGGGGTTGCGCAGTCATTTTGCATTCGCGGGCCTTGTGCCGCCGCAAGAGATCCCACGCTACGTGGCGTCGATGGAACTGTTGGTGCACTTGTCGCTGCGTGAGGGATTGCCGCGGGCGTTACCCCAGGCGCTGGCCTGTGGCAAGCCGGTCGTTGCGTTCGATGTCGATGGGGCGCGCGAGGTGTGCCTCGACGGTGAAACGGGATTCCTCGTGCCCGCCAAGGATGTGAACGCGCTGGCTAATGCGGTGATTCGGTTGTTGCAGGACGACGAGTTGGCGCATAGAATGGGTGCGCGAGGCAAGGAATTGGTCAAGGAGCGGTTTTCGGAGGCGCGAATGGTGCAACAACTTGATGAGTTGTACCGGTGGTTGTGGGCGGCGCGGTACTGAACATGCATTGGCTGCTCGTCTACCTCTATGTGTTTGATGTCAGCTTCGTGCTGGCGCTGTTCTTCACGCCCGGGTTCAAGCGACTTTCCTTCCAGTGGAAGTACATCGACGAACCGGACCGGGAGCGGAAGATTCATACCGAAGCGATGCCGTTGCTGGGCGGTGCGGCGATTTTCTGCGCGTTCGCAGCCAATGTCATATTCAACTATCTGTTCATCCTTCCGCTTGGGAAACCGGGTGGATTTGCCGCTGATCAACATGCCCGACGTGAAGATGTACCTCGACGGTGCGTTCTCGGTCTGGCCGAAGTTGCTGGTGATCGTGTTGGGGGGTGGCCTGATGGTGGCGCTGGGGATGTATGACGACAAATACGAGCTGAACCCTCGGGCGAAGTTGATCGCGCAAGTGGTCATCGCGCTGCTCGTGGCGCTGGCGGGAATCCGGATCACGGCGTTCATTCCCAATCGATTCATCAACTACCTGATGACGGTGTTGTGGATTGTAACCATCACGAACGCGATGAACTTTCTCGATAACATGGACGGGCTGTGCGCGGGGATTGGGTTGGTCTGCGCATCATTGTTCGGATTCATTGCCGGGATTCAGCACGAGTATTTCGTGTGTCTTCTGGCGGTAGCGCTGGCGGGCGCGCTGCTGGGGTTCCTGCCGCACAATTTCAAGCCGGCGACGATCTTCCTCGGCGACGCCGGCAGCCATTTTGTTGGTTACATGCTGGCGGTGTTGCCGATTTGCGTCACGTTTTACCACCGTGGCAGGACGCCGACTTGGTTACCCGTGTTGATTCCGTTGCTGGTGCTGGCGGTGCCGCTGTTCGATCTCGTCATGGTGATGTGGATTCGCATTCGGCATGGCCAGCCGGTCTATCGGGGCGATGTGAACCATCTTTCGCACCGGTTGGTGCGGTTGGGACTGCCGCAAAGCTGGGCGGTAACGCTGATTTACCTCATTACGCTTACCTTGGGCTTGGGCGCGACGATCCTGTTGTGGTCGCAAATGACCGCCGCGCTGATCGTGATCGTCCAGGCGCTCTGTATCCTTTCGATCGTGACACTGCTCGAGAGAATGGGCGGGAAGTGAGACGGTTGACTCGGTCGCGCCAAGCTGCGATGATTCCGCGCCCATGAAATTCTACGTCACGACGCCGATTTATTATGTCAACGACCGCCCGCACATCGGTCATGTGTACACGACCACGATTGCGGATATCGCGGCGCGCTTTCATCGACTGTGTGGCGACGACGTGTTTTTCCTGACGGGCACGGACGAGCATGCGGCGAAAGTGGTGGACTCCGCGGCGGAGCATGGCGTGACGGCGCAACAGTGGGCCGACCAGAACGCGAAAGCTTTTCAGGATACATTTGCCAAGCTGGGGATCCGCAACGACGATTTCATCCGCACGAGCCAGGAGCGTCACAAGGTCAAAGTGCAACAGTACGTCGGCGAACTGCTAAAGACGGGCGATGTATATCTCGGGGACTACGAAGGCTGGTATGACGCCGGGCAGGAGGAGTATTTGCCCGAGAACAAGGCAAAGGAATACGAGTTTAAGTCGCCGTTCAACGGCAAACCGCTGGTCCGCAAGAAGGAGAAGAATTATTTCTTTCGACTCAGCCGGTACGGCGACTCGTTGCTGAAGCTGCTGGAAGAGCGGCCGGAGTTCGTCCATCCCGACGTGCGGCGCAATGAAGTCCGGAACCGCATCCGCGAAGGTCTCAATGATGTGCCGATCTCGCGCACGGGTGGAGGCGATTGGGGAATTCGTGTTCCGGGAGACCCCGAACACACCATCTACGTGTGGATCGATGCGCTCTTCAATTACATCTCGGCCGTCGATACAGATGAGCGTCGGAAGTTCTGGCCGGCGGACGTGCATTTGATCGCGAAGGACATCCTTTGGTTCCACGCGGTGATCTGGCCGGCCATGTTGATCGCATTGAAGCGCGAGTTGCCGCGACAGGTCTACGCCCACAGTTTTTGGATCAGCGAAGGCCAGAAGATGAGCAAGAGCCTTGGCAACTTTATTGATCTTGAGAAGATTGACCGATATATCGCGGATTTCGGGCTGGATGCGCTACGTTATTTTCTCGGGCGCTACGGTCCCTTGGGCATTAACGACAGCGATTTCGCGGAGGCCAGGTTCAACGAGGTGTACAACGCAGAATTGGCGGACAAGCTGGGGAATCTGGTGAATCGCACGTTGACGATGATCCAGCGATATCGCAATGGCGCGGTGCCCGAAGCGAATGATAAGGCCCTGCAGGCTGAGGCCGACAAGACGGTGACGACCTATCGTGAGGGGATGAGCCGATTGGATTTCGTCGGAGCACTGGAAGGGTTGTGGGGCTTCGTGGTGCGGTCAAATCAATATGTTGAGGAGAGCGCGCCGTGGAAGCTGGCCAAGGATCCGGCGAAGGCGCGTCAACTCGACGGCGTGCTTTACAATCTCGCGGAATCGGTGCGTTTGATTTCGGTGTTGGTGGCGCCGTTCATGCCGGGCACGAGCGACGCGATCCGAACGCAACTCGGCGTTGGCGACAAGCTCTGGCCTGTTGGCTGAAGAAGTGAACTGGGGGCGGCTTGCGGCGGGGACGAAGATCGGCCAGGTTGCGCCGTTGTTTCCGAAACGCACATGATCCATTTCCCCGAGTCGTCCCGGTTTCACGTCATCGACGAATCGAAGGTCCAGCCCCGATTCGGTCGTCTCGCGCCGCGGCCGATCTACGTTCATCTTCCCGAACTGGCGGAGCATGATCATCGGCGGCGCTTTCCGGTGCTGTACTGCCACGATGGGCAAAACATATGGGATGATCCGCACTGTTGTTTCGGACACGGCGGCTGGTTCCTGAATCAGATTGCCGACGAGTTGACGCGTGAAGGAAAAATGGAGCCGATCATTCTTGTTGGCATTCCGAACACGCACGCGCGCTACCGCGAGTACACGCCGGTCAAAACATACGACGATATTCTGTCGCATCCGTACGCGAACTACGTGGTCGATGTGGTGAAGCGGTACGTCGACCGGAGATTTCCGACAAAGAAAGATCGCCACCACACGGCGTTGATGGGTTCGTCGCTCGGCGGTCTGGTCACGTTGTGGATGGCGCACAAACTCCCCGAGACGTTCAGCAAGGCGGCGTGTTTGTCGGGCGCGTTTCAGGTCCGCGATCGGCAGAAGAAATCGTTCATGGAGTTCGTGCGCGAACGCGACCATCAGGACCTCCGCATCTATCTGGACTGCGGCACGGTCCGGGACGGGGTGCGGCAATCGCGTCAGGTTCACGAAGCGTATTTGTCACGCGGGTGGCGTGAGCGGGAGGATTTGCTGTACTTCGAGGACAAAGGTGGCGAACACAACGAGCGGTGCTGGCGCGAGCGGGCGTGGCGGGGGTTGACGTTTCTCTTCGGAAACGGGCGCGACCGAGGATAAACATCCTACCGGGGGCTGAGCGAAGGCGCTCAGAATTTTTTCAGAGATTTCACGGAAAGGTGTTGACACGTTTTGGCTGTCGTGTCTAAATGTGGGGCGTTGTGGGGAATGGTGGTTTTCAAGGAGGAGCCACGACTCCCAAATGGTAAAGGCACTTACAAGGGCGGTGTTCTTTGGCACGTTTCGGCACGCGGTTGACGGCAAGAACCGCGTCGCGATACCGGCAATCTGGCGGGCGGCCGCGAGGCGCTCGCGAGAGTTTTACGTATTGCCCGATCCAAAGAATTGTCTGGTCGTGTTAACGGCATCGGCCATGGAAAAGATGCTGGAGCGCGCCGACGACATTTCGATCGGAGAATACGGGCGACGTGACGTGCTTCGGGTCATCGCCTCGCGGGCGCACGGTACGCCCTGCGACAGCCAGGGGCGCATCGGGTTGACGGACCAGCTGCTTCGGCACGCCGGTGTGGGGAAAGAAGCGGTTCTCGTGGGAATGTTGACGCGGTTCGAGATTTGGTCGCCGGAGCGATGGGCCGAGGTTGACCGCAACGCGATGGAGAATTTTTCGGAGGCCGCCAAGCAAGTGGGATTGTGAGATCGCAGATGAGTCGAGAAGGCATCATGAGTTTTTTGAGTGTGAACCGCAGCCTGACGAATCAGGGTGGGGAGATGCGGCAGTTCCGTCTGCCGCGAATGAATCCATTTCCGAAGTTGGACAGTCGGATCGTCCGATCCACTGGTAGTGACGGTGTACAGCGCTCGGCGTCGCGCCCTGTGGCGCGCGGCGCGGTCATCATCGAGGGAGGCTGCGGGTGTTTGCCCGAAATGGCCACCGACGTGATCGACATTTCCGCGAGTTACGCCGTGGAGAACGTGAAGCGCGAACGTTCCAGCAGCACCCCGTGGTCGCGCGTTGGTTTCGGGCATTTGATCGGACGAGTGTTGGGCAGTCATCGTGCCGCGCGCTTGTGAGGAGGGAACTGGCAAGCCGGTCGCGGTCTTGTGAAGCGGTGACAGCGGGAGGGAAGTTTCCCGCGGGCGGGCAGGGAGGTGTGGCAAAGGAGGTCGGGATCGGTGTACGTACGTAGCAATTTCCTTCCGATCCGGGCTTCTGCATGACCTACCACACACCTGTGCTGCTCAAGGAGGTCGTAAACCAGTTGCAACCGCGCCGCGGCGGGCTGTACGTGGATTGTACGGTCGGCGGCGGCGGGCATGCGCGGGAGATTTTGCGCGCGTGCGGGCCGGAGGGTCAGTTGATCGGCTTGGACTGGGATGATGAGGCCATCGCGGCCAGCCGCGAGCGGCTGAGTGAATTTGGGGCGCGCGTACAATTGGTGCGCGCCAGCTATACGGAGTTGGAGAGAGCGTTGATGAGTCTAGGAGTAACAGTGGTGGATGGGGTTCTGTTCGACCTCGGTGTCAGTTCGCATCAGTTTGACGAGCCGGGCCGAGGTTTTAGTGTCCTGCGGGATGGTCCGTTGGACATGCGCATGAGTCGCCAGTTTGGGGCAACCGCTCGGGACATCCTTCGCACCGCCAGTCTGGAGGAACTGGCAAAGATCTTCCGTGTGTACGGCGAAGAGAAGCGTTCCCGAGCGATTGCCCGGAAAATTGTCACTGAACGCGAGCGGGCACCTCTGGAGACCACCGCGCAACTGGCCCGATTGGTGGAGCAAGTGTTGGGATCGAAGCGTGGCGTCATCCATCCGGCGACGAGAGTGTTCCAGGGCCTGCGTATCGCGGTCAATAACGAATTGACCAATCTCCGTCAGGGGCTGGATGTGGCTACCCGATTTCTGCGAGCTGGGGCGCGGATTGCGGTCATCTCCTTTCATTCGCTGGAAGACCGGATTGTGAAACAGTTTTTTGTGGAAAAGAGCAGCGGTTGTATCTGCCCGCCGGAGTTGGCGGTGTGTGGGTGCGGGCGCAAGGAAATGCTGCGGATCGTGACGAAAAAGCCCGTCACGGCCGACGAGACGGAAATAAGTATGAACCCACGGGCGCGGAGCGCGAAGTTGCGCGTCGCGGAGAAGATTTAGGAAGAGAACGTTTGGTTGGGGGTGGGGAACCCCGCGGGGGGTCGGTTCCAAGGAGGACGACCCCCCGGGCCAATTTTTGAGATGAAGCGGAATCGTAAACGCGAGCCATTGAGGTTTGGAACGGTGACCAAGTCGCTGTTCGTGTGCATGTGTGTGGCCATTAGCGGCTTGGGCTACGTGTGGCAGAAGAATACCATCTACCGTTTGGGCGACGAGCTCAAGAAGCGAGAGGCGCTCCTGTCTTCGGCACAACAACGTAATCTCATGCTGGCCGCGCAACTGGCACGTTTGGAATCCCCGGCGGAACTGGAAACGAAGTGCCAAGAATACAATCTCAGCCTGGTGGCTCCCAGAGAAAGCCAGATGGTGAGGTTGTATGAGCCGGGTCCGGAGTGGGATGTGCAGATGGCGAATGCACCTTTGCCCGCGCGGATCCCGGCGCAACAGCAAGCCAGACTACAATTACGGAACCCCCAGCCCCGGGCGGTCGTCCAATAGGAATCATGACACTGGCACCGCAACAAGGCAGGGCGTTGATCGTGGTCGGTGCGTTGGCGTCGGTCTTTACCGCGCTCGCATTCCGTCTCTTCGATTTGCATGTCTTGCAGCACAAGGAGCTCAGTGCGTTGGCGCAGGCAAACCGTGAGCAGGTTGTCCATCGGCAAGGCCGACGGGGGTCGATCTTGGATGCCAACGGCAATCCGCTGGCAGTGAGTTTGTCGGTGCACATCGTCACGGCCGACGCGACGATCACCGCTCCGCAGGCTTCCGCGATCGCGCAGAAGCTCGCGCCGTTGATCGGGATGGATGTCGACTCACTCACGCAAAAGCTCAGTGGCCAGTCCCGCTACGTTCGGCTCAATCCGCGCGTCAAACTCGAAGAAGACGCCGTGCAAAAGATCCGGGCAATGAAGTTAAAGGGCATTTACTTTGAGGATCAATTTGTCCGGTCCTATCCGAATGGTCCGCTGGCCAGTCATGTGATCGGGTTCGTCGATGCCGAACACAAGGGGGTGCAGGGCATCGAAGCGGCGATGGAGGATTATTTGCAGGGCCAGGCCGGTTACGAAGTCATCGAACGCGACCGCAAAGGCCGCGAGATTCGAGCCTTGCGCACCGAGGACCTCGGGCCGCAGGATGGTCTTAATGTGGTCCTCACCGTCGACCAGGTGATTGAGCACATCGCGGAGCAGGAACTTGAGAAAGCGATGGCGGAATTCAAGCCACAATCGGGTGTGATCATTGTGTCACGTCCGAAGACGGGGGAAATCCTGGCGATGAGTTCGCGACCGACGTTTGATCCGACCGAGATGGACGCGTCTTCCGCTGATGCGCGTCGCAATCGGTGCATCAGCGACGTCGCTGAGCCGGGTTCCACCTTCAAGATTGTCGTATGCTCGGGCGCGCTCAACGAGGGGGTCGTGACGCTCGGGGACCAGTTCGACTGCGAGAACGGCGCGTTCATGTATGCGGGCCGCGTGTTGCACGATGCGCATCCATTCGGCGTGTTGAGTGTTGAGGAGATTTTATTTCATTCCAGCAACATCGGGGCGGCGAAGGTGGGCCTGCGGATGGGGCCGGCGCGGCTGTACGAGTATATCCGGCGGTACGGTTTCGGCCACAAAACCGAGATTGCCTTGCCGGGAGAGGTTTCGGGTATTGCCCATCCACTGGCTCGTTGGAACAGTCTTTCCATCACCCGTATTCCAATGGGGCACGAGATTGCGGTAACACCACTGCAGATGTTGATGGCCCTGAACACCATTGCGAACCAGGGCGTGCGGATGAAGCCGATGATCGTCAAAAGCATCGTCAGCGAAGATGGCGTGACCGTATTGCAATATCAGCCGCGGGCGGTCGGGCCGGTTATTTCGCCGCACACCTGCAACTTGATGACGACGGCATTGCGCAAGGTGGTCGGGCCCGAGGGCACAGCGCCGAAGGCAGGCGTGGAAGGGTTCGATGTGGCAGGCAAGACGGGCACGGCTCAGAAAGTTGAGAACGGCCAGTACGTCCGCAAGTACTACTCGTCGTTCATCGGCTATTTCCCGGCGTCGAACCCGGAGATTTCCATTTTGGTCTCGTTGGATGATCCCGTTGGGGGCGCGTACTACGGGGGATCGGTGGCGGGGCCGGTATTCCGCGCCGTGGCGGAGAAAGTCGCCGAGTATTTGGGCATGGTGCCGCAGACTCCACCGACAGAGGTAACGAAAGTGTCATGAAACTCGCGGAGATTGTCAAAACGTTCAAGCCGTTGGCGGTCGTGGGTCCATTGGACCATGAAATTACTGGTATCGCCTACGATTCGCGCCGCGTGATGCCCGGCCATATGTTTGTGGCGATGCGCGGCGAGCGGACCGATGGACATCGCTTCGTGGAGGCGGCCATCGAACGGGGCGCAGCGGCGATCATATTGGAGCGCGACGCCAGCTTCAATCCCCGCGCCACGCGCATTAAAGTCAGCGACGCCCGACGGTCGATGGCGCAAGCATCGGCACAATTCTATAACCATCCGTCGCAACAGTTGAAGGTCGTCGGGGTTACGGGAACCAATGGCAAGACGACGACGGCATTCATGGTGAAAGCCATTATGGAGGCGGCGGGGATTTCCTGCGGCCTGCTGGGCACGGTGCAATATCAGATCGGCCAGCGCGTGATACCGGCATCACGGACGACACCCGAGTCCGTCGACATCCAGGACATGATGAGCCAGATGTTGCGGGCCGGCTGCGGCGCCGTATCGATGGAGGTCAGTTCCCACGCGATCGACCAATTGCGCGTGGAAGGAGTGGATTTCGATGTCGCGATCTTCACGAATCTTTCGCAGGACCATCTCGATTACCACGGGACGATGGAAGACTATTTTGAGTCAAAAACGAGGCTGTTCAGCGCGTTGGGCACCGTCCGAAAGGCAGGCCGTGCGGTAGTGAATGCGGATAACGCATACGGTTGTGAATTGATTGAGCGCTTGGGTGGGGACCGCGCCGTAGTCAGCTACGGCGTATCAAGCGCGGCGGTCATTCGCGCCGCGGACGTGCGTGTGTCGGCGGAGGGAAGTTACTTCGTCGCCCACACGCCCCAGGGCAGTATCCCGATGTCACTTCCATTGATTGGACGCTACAACGTGTCCAACGCGCTGGCGGCCATCAGCGCCACTCAGGCCATCGGCATCGATCTGCGGACGGCCGAATCGGCGCTGGCGCAATTGCGTCCCGTGCCGGGGCGCGTCGAGAGGGTGGAAGTTCCGGAGGACTTCAGGGTGTTCGTGGATTACGCGCATACGGCCGATGCGTTGCGCAACGTGCTGGCCACGGTCGCGGAACTGGCGCGGGGACGGGTGATTGTGGTGTTCGGCTGCGGGGGCGACCGCGACAAGGGCAAGCGGAAGGCGATGGGACAGGCGGCCAGTGATCTGGCGGACTTTTCCATCATCACCACCGACAACCCGCGGACGGAAGACCCGCGGGAGATCGTGAAGCAGATCGAGGAAGGCTTTGGGACCAGAAACGGCAACCACCATCAGGTGATCGACGATCGCCGCGAGGCCATCGAGCGGGCGCTGGATATTGCGCGGCCGGGCGACGCAGTGGTGATTGCCGGCAAGGGACACGAGACCTACCAGGAATTTGCGGACACGGTCGTGCCGTTCAGCGACCGTCAAGTGGTCGAAGATTACTTTCGTTTGAGTGGAACACGGTGGAAATCTTGCGTTTAGAACAATTGGCTGAGCTTTGTGAGGCGCGGCTGATTCGCGGCGAGCCGGGTAGGCTCGTCGAGCGGATCAGCATCGATTCGCGCGCGTTGGGCCGGGGCGATTGCTTTGTCGCCCTGCGCGGCCCGCGCTTTGACGGACATGAATTCGTACCCGATGCGGCCCGCTTGGGGGCATCGGCGGCGGTAGTCTCGGATCCTACCCGTGCAATGAACTCGCCTAGTGCCTTGGCGCTTCTCCAAGTGCAAGACACCCTCACCGCATTGCACAAACTCGCAACGAACTACCGCCGACTGATGCCCCCAACCACCCGCCTCATCGCCGTTACCGGCTCGAGCGGGAAAACGACCACCAAGCAGCTCATCGCCTCGGTGCTTGGGGAACGTTTTAATGTAGTGGAATCATCCGGCAATAACAACAACCACATTGGCGTGCCGCTCAACCTCTTACGACTGGATGCCGCGCACGACTACGGCGTGTTTGAACTGGGCACGAATCATCCGGGTGAAATCGCGGCGCTGGCAAAGATGGTGCAGCCCGACATCGGGGTCGTCACCAACGTCGGCTTGGGGCATGTCGAATTCTTCGGGGACGAAGCCGGAGTGGCCCGGGAGAAGGGATCGCTGCTCGCGGTGTTGCCGCGCAACGGCGACGGTCTCGCGGTGATCAACGCCGACGACAAGTGGTGCCACGAATTGCGCGCGCGCACGAACGCCACGGTGGTAACGGTTGGAATCGACAATTTCGCGGACATCCGCGCCAGTGAGATCAAAATCAATGGAGATGTGAAGTTCCGTCTCAACATCGCGAAGAAGCGGGAAGATGTGATCGTGCGGCTCAAGACGCTGGGTCGTCATCAGATTTACAACGCGTTGCAAGCCGCGGCCATTGGTTATTTCGCGGGAATGGATCTGGATGAAATCCGGGTTGGTTTGGAAAACGCGGAGTTTCCGCGGATGCGGATGGAGTCGATCACAGTCGACGGCGTGCGGTTCGTAAATGATTGCTACAACGCCAATGTGGTGTCGATGAAGGCTGCGCTGCAGATGATTCGCGAGACGCCGTGCACCGGACGGAAGGTCGCCGTTCTCGGCGACATGCTGGAACTTGGCGAATGGACACAGTCAGCGCACAGTGACATCGGGGCGATGGCGGCCAACTGCGGCCTGGCGTTGCTCATTACCGTTGGCCAGTCCGCGCGGCTGATCGCGCAAGCGGCCATTGAAGCAGGCATGGAGACGCACCGGGTTTTGCCGCTGGGAACGACAACCGAGGCGGAGGAGACAGTCCGCACGCTAGCGCAGGAAGGTGATTTTGTGTTGGTCAAAGGCTCGAGACGATTGCAGTTGGAACGAATTGTGGAGGGATACCGAAACCACGTAGTCGCGCCTCTGTGAGGCGCCAATCAGTTGTGTGTGGGGACTGCGCCTCCCCAAGGCGCGGCAACACGGGTGTGCGGAAGTGAAGGACCAAGGAGAAGATGTTTTACTATCTGAGCGAGTATACGCAGTGGTTCTCACCGTTGCGGGTGTTTCAATATGTGACCTTCCGCGCGGTATTTGCCGCGCTCACGGCCCTGTTGATGTGCGTGTTTGTGGGGCCGTGGCTTATTCGCCGACTGGTCGAGATGAAGCTCCAGCAGCCAATCCGCGGCGAAGACGATCTGCGGGAGCTGGCCAAGACCCATGGCCAGAAAACCTGCCCGACGATGGGTGGCATCCTTATCATCTGGGCGGTGGTGGATTCAGCCCTGCTGTGGGCGCGTCCGACCAATCAACTCGTCCTGATTTGTCTGGTAACCTTGATCTGGCTCGGCGGGATCGGATTCCTGGACGACTGGGCGAAGGTGCAGGCGCGAAAGTCCGAAGGGATGCGCGCGAAGACAAAGTTTCTGTTTCAAATCGGGCTGGGATTGTTCGTGGGGATCTTGCTGCTGACCGATCCGCTGCTGGGGCCGACGGCGAAGAAACTGATGGTGCCCTTCGTGAAAGGGCCACTAATCGCGGACATGGGATGGTGGGCGTTGCTGGTGGTCGTGGTGGTGATCGTCGGGGCGTCGAACGCCGTGAACCTGACGGACGGCCTCGACGGTTTGGCGACGGGATGCACCCTGACCGTGGCACTGACATACGCCGTGATGTGTTACGTGGCCGGCAATTTCCGGTTCGCCAGTTACCTGCAGGTACCGTTCGTGTCGGGGGCAGGCGAATTGACTGTGGTGTGCGCCGCGCTCATTGGCGCAAGCCTGGGGTTTTTGTGGTTCAACTGCCATCCTGCGCAGGTGTTCATGGGCGACACCGGGTCGCTGGCGATTGGCGGATTGATCGGCGCCATTGCGGTGATGATCAAACAGGAGTTGGTGCTGGTCATCGTCGGTGGAATTTTCGTGATGGAAGCCGCCTCGGTGATTTTGCAGGTTGCCAGTTTCAAGCTCCGCGGCAAACGGATTTTTGCGATGGCGCCGTTGCATCACCATTTCGAGTTGCGCGGCTGGTCGGAAACCAAAGTGACCACGCGATTTTGGGTGTTGTCCGTAATCTTTGCGTTGCTGGGATTGGCGACGCTGAAATTGAGGTGATTGAGAAATGCAGACGATGGAATTGAAGGGCAAGGACGTGGTCGTTCTGGGACTGGGCCGCAGCGGCATGGCGGCTGCATCCTTGTTGCGTCGCGACGGCGCACGCGTGGTGGTGCGGGATGAATCGGCGGGAGATCAGTTGCAAGAGCGGGCGATGCGGCTGCGTCGGCTGGGAGTGCGGGTGGAACTGGGCAACCAGTTCGACCACTCGACGCGGTTTGACCTCGCGGTGGTCAGCCCGGGCATCGGGCCCGAGCGACCGATCGTGCGGGAGGTATTGACGCAGGATACGCCGCTCCTGAGTGAGTTGGAACTGGCGTACCGTTTTTGCCTGTGCCCGATCATTGCGATCACGGGCACGAATGGGAAGACGACGACGACGGAATTGATCGCCGCGATGTTGGCCGGTTGCGGCAAACGCACCACGGCGGCAGGCAATATCGGGAATGCGTTTTCCGATGCGGTGGAAGCCAGCGCGGGATTGGACGCCGTGGTCCTCGAAGTCAGCTCGTTCCAATTGGAGAAGATCGACCAGTTTCGCGCGAGCATCGCGGTGTTGTTGAACATCACGCCCGACCACCTCGACCGCTACGAGTCGATGGAGGCCTACGCGGCGGCGAAATCCTTCATTTTCATGAATCAACAGCCGGAAGACACGGCGATCGTCAGTGTGGAGACATTGAACACACTGCGACGCATGGGCATCGCGATCAAGGCGCGCCCGATCACGTTCAGCGCCTACAACCGCGAAGCGGACGTCTGGCTGGACTGGTTCGACAACGAAACCATTTGGTGTCGGTTGCCGGAATGCCGCGGGATTCTGCTAAAGATGAGTGAGACGAACCTGCGCGGCGTGCACAACGCCGAGAACATACTGGCAACACTTGCGACCGGGTTGGCCATGGGGCTGCCCGTGTCACAAATGCGCGAAGCGATTTGCTCGTACTGTCCGCAACCGCACCGGTGTGAATTCGTGGCGGAAATTGGTGGGGTGACGTACATCAACGATTCGAAGGCGACCAACGTCGATGCCGTCGAGAAGGCGCTGCGTTCCCTGCCAGGACGCTGCGTGCTGATCGCGGGCGGTCGCGACAAGGGATTGGATTTCACGTCGATGAAGGAGGTGGTTGCCGACAAGGTCAAGCTGGCGGTGTTGATAGGGGAGGCGCAAGGGAAGATATGGCGCGCCTGGTCCAAAGCGGCGCCGTGCGTACGCGCGTTCTCGATGGAAGAGGCCGTCCGCGTGGCGGCCAGTCACGCCCGTCGTGGCGATACGGTGTTGTTGTCGCCGGCGTGTGCCAGCTTTGACATGTTTGAGAATTATGAACATCGCGGTGAGGAGTTCAAGCGGCACGTCTTCAACCTGCCGTGAGGTGATGTAACTGGATTTACCGAACAACGATCGATCAAAACAACAATACCGAAACGAAAGGAACCAATGAAAGTCTCGAAAGTCGTACTCATCGTCGTAGCATTACACGTCCTGGTGATCGGGGGCATCGTCGTCTTTGAGGGATGCTCCCGGGTCAAGAGCAGCACGCCGGATATGGCGGCAAATGAAAGCCTGCCCGGCCAGCAGCCAGACAGCAATCTGGTGACCTCCGTCCCGAATCCGCAAGGTCCGGGGGCGGTCAACTCACTGGCGCCGGCGACGTCCATGGCGGGCAATGAAGCGCCAGCTCCAGCGCCCACGTCGGCGGCCATAGCCCAACCCGCGCCGGTTTCCGCGACCGCGCAAGTCTATGTCGTGAAGAAGGGCGATTCCCTGTGGAAGATCGCCAAAGCGGAGAACGTAACCGTCGGCGAACTCAGTCGTGCGAACAACATGTCGAAGACCAGCGTTCTGAAGGTCGGCCAAAAATTGACCGTGCCCGCGGCGAAGGCGGAGAAGACCAGCGTTGCGACCGCGTCCGTGATTCCGACCTCAACGGATGCCAACAGCGTCCCGTCCGGCGCGACCACGTCAGCGGCTCCGTCAACGGGAAGCGACGACAGTGGCAATCTGTACGTGGTGAAATCCGGGGATTCACTCTGGAAGATTGCGCGGCACCAGAACGTCACTGTGGCAGCGCTCAAGCAGGCGAACAATCTGAATGGTGATTCGCTCAAGGTTGGGCAGAAGCTCCACATTCCGATGGCGACGGCCAAGGCCACGACGGACACGGCTGGCAACACCGTCAGCGCGGGCATCGCAGCCACGTCGTCGGCCGGGTGGCAAGCGCCCGGTACCTACACGGAGAACGGGCAGACAATCCACATCGTGGACTTCAAAGAATCACCGGCGACAATCGCCAAGAAGTATGGCATCAAGACCGACGACCTGCTTAAGGCCAACAACATCACCGATCCCAAGAAGGTCCAGTACGGCCAGCGACTGGTGATCCCATTGCAGCAGCCGAGCGCGACAGCATCGACCACGACGGCTCCCGCGACGACACCGGTCGCCAACACAACGCTGCCAGCCAGCACGGCGGCAGCGAACGCGACGACCGCGGGAACCACAGCCTCAACGACGCCGGTACTGGCGGCACCGGTCGTATCCGCTTCGCGCGCGACGGTACAATAGCGACAGTCAGAGATTCGCTTAACCAGAGAATTGGAGGCCCGTGAACAAGGCGGCCATCACGCTCTTGACGATCATGCTGGCATTGTTGACCATTGGCGTGGTCATGCTCTTTAGCACGAGCGCCCTGTACGCTAGGGACCGCTACGGTGATCAGCGCTACCTGCTGAAGCGACAACTGGCGTGGATGCTCGTCGGAGCCGTCGGATGTGTGATGGCTGGCAGCGTTCCCTACCCGAAACTGCGCGGCGTGTGCACGGGCGTGCTTGTCGTCGCCGGGGTCATGCTGGCACTGGTGTTGGTTCCCCACATCGGGCTGAAGGTGGGCGGCGCGCGCCGCTGGCTCGGACTCGGTCCGATGCGGTTTCAACCATCGGAACTCGGGAAACTGGCGCTGGTGGTGTGGCTGGCGCACTGGCTGGCAAAGGAGAAGCGCCGTCTCGACCGGTTCAGCCGCGGGTTTGCCATTCCCATGGGCGTGGTCGGGATGACGTTGCTATTGATCCTGGCCGAGCCAGACTTTGGTTCCACGGCGCTGATGGCGTCGGTGAGTTTCGCGATGATGTACGTCGCGGGTGTGCGGCTGCGGTTCCTGGTGCCGACCCTCTTCAGCGGGGTGGCGGGATTTGCCGCGCTCGTCATCCACAACCCGACGCGGGCGGCGCGGCTGATGGCGTTCATGGATTTGGAGAAGTACAAGCAGGGCGCCGGCTATCAGGTGTGGCAGGCGATTCTCGCATTTGGGTCGGGTGGATTCAACGGACTGGGCCTGGGCAACAGTTTGCAGAAGATGTTTTACCTGCCGGAGGCCCACACGGACTTCATCTTTCCAATTATCGGCGAAGAACTGGGATTGGTGGGGACGCTGGCGATCCTGCTGGCGTTCGCATTGTTGATGGTGTGCGCGGTGATCATCAGCTTGCGGGCATCGGATTTATTCGGGCAGTACCTCGGCATGGGCATCGCGGTGCTGTTGGCCATGCAGGCCCTGATCAATATCGGCGTCGTCACGGCATGGTTGCCGACAAAGGGGCTGCCGTTGCCCTTTATCAGTTTTGGCGGATCAAACCTCGTGCTGAACATGGTTGCCGTCGGATTGCTCTTAAGCATTTATCGTCACAGTTCAGTGGAAGCGGAGAGTGAGGAACAGGAGTTCTTCGCGCGGCGTTCGTCACTCACCTAGGAGGCGCAGCCGCGGTTGCATGAATGAAAGTCATGATCGCATGCGGCGGAACGGGGGGACATCTCTTCCCGGGGATGGCGGTCGCGGAAGTTCTCCACGCCCGCCGGCATCAAGTCCGGTTGTTGGTGTCCGAAAAGGCAATCGATCAGGCGGCCTTGGCAGTATCGACCGGTTGCTCCAACCGTTCGGACGGTATCGCGATGGAGGTGGTGCCGGCCGTGGGGTACGAGGGGGTGGGGCAGTTAGTCAGGTTCTGCCTGCGCCTGGCAAAGGCGACGCGCCGGTGCGTCGCGGCTTGTGACGAATTTGAGCCGGACGTAGTGCTGGGGATGGGGGGATTCACGTCCGCGCCTGCGATATTCGGGGCGCGATGGTTCCGCAAGCGCGGGACGGCGACGTTGATCCATGAATCCAATGCCGTGCCCGGCAAAGCGAACCGCTGGGCAGGCCGAGTGGCGGATCACGTTGCGGTGGGGCTGGCCGACTGCGCCCGGTATTTTGGGCGCAAGCCGGTGACGGTCACGGGCACGCCGATTCGTGAAGCGTTGCGGCGCGGCAAAGTGGCCGACGCGCACGCACGACTTGGTTTGGAGACAGGACGATTGACGGTGTTGGTTGCGGGCGGCAGCCAGGGAGCCCACGCGATCAACGAAAGTGTGGCACTGGCGCTGCCGTGGCTGGAGTCGCGAGCGGGCGCGCTGCAGTTTGTGCATTTAACTGGCGCGAAGGATGAAGAATTCATGCGCGACACGTACGAGAAAAGCGGATTTCGAGCAACGGTGATGAGTTTTTGCGGTCAGATGGAATTGGCGTACAGCGCGGCGGACGTGGTCGTGGCCCGTTCGGGTGCTGCCACGCTCACCGAGGTCGCGGCGTTCGGTTTGCCCGCGATTCTGGTTCCGTACCCGCACGCGGCGGGCAATCACCAGTGGTACAACGCCCGGGTATTCGAGCGGGCCGGGGCGGCGTGGCTGATCGAACAGTCATCATCAGACGGAGAGGTCGCCGAGCGAGGCGAATGTTTCGCGAGAGTCATTGGCGACCTGCTCGACGACGAACCGCGTCGCCGGAGCATGGCTGCAGCCGCGCGGTCGTTGGCCGTGGACGATGCGGCGGACCGCATCGCAGCCCTTTTGGAACAATATGGGAAACAAGCAACAACTAATTGAGTTTCTCGGCAGCCGAGCACGTCGGGTGCATTTTGTGGGCATTGGAGGATGCGGGATGA
Organism: uncultured Verrucomicrobiae bacterium; assembly: GCA_963842185.1. GTDB lineage: Bacteria > Verrucomicrobiota > Verrucomicrobiia > Palsa-1439 > Palsa-1439 > Palsa-1439. The sequence goes on along the minus strand of CAWJFL010000013.1, from coordinate 400,431 downwards.
GTGGACTGGCGCGCCTGTTGTTGCAGCAGGGGCACCGCGTCACCGGGTCGGACATGGCGCCCAATGGCGGCATGAAGGAGTTGCAGAAATTGGGTGCTCGAATCCATAGCGGCCATGCGGGCCAGAACATCAGCGAGGGGACGGAGCTGGTGGTCTACACGTCGGCCGTCGGCGGTGAGAACGTGGAACTTCAGGCGGCGGCCGAACTGAAGATTCCGCGGGTGCGGCGCGGGTTGTTGCTGAGCGCCCTGATGAATCACCCCAACAATATCGCGGTGGCCGGAACTCACGGCAAGACGACGACGACCGCGATGATCGCGTACGTGCTCACGCGAAGCGACAGCGCGCCCAGCTATTGCGTCGGGGCGCACGTGCCGGTGCTCGGCACCAACGCGCAGATTGGCGGCGGGAAATACTTTGTGGCCGAAGCCGACGAGAGCGACGGCACGCTGGTTGGTTTCAGCCCGGAATACTCCGTGTGCCTGAACATCGAGCCGGAGCACCTCGACCACTACGGGTCGATGGAGAAGCTTCGCGACACCTTTGAAACATTTTTCACCAGCACACACAAGACCGTGTTTCTGTGCGCCGATTGTACGAACTGCCTGGCGCTGGCGCCCAAGTGTCGGGCGGCGATCACCTTTGGGCTTTCCCTGAAGGCGGATTACCGCGCGTTGAAGGTCGAGCAGACAAAGTGCGGTTCCCGGTTCACGGTCTCCTGCCGGGACCAGGAGATCGGGGTGGTTGAATTGACCATTCCTGGAATGCAAAACGTTACCAATGCGCTGGCGGCGGTCGCGGTGGCCGACGAGTTAGGGGTGCCGTTCGAGAGAATCGCCGATGCGCTCCAGCATTTCACGGGGGCCACGCGACGGTTTGATCGGAGGTATGAGGAGGACGGAATCCTAGTGGTGGATGATTATGCGCATCATCCAACGGAAATCCGCGCGACGATTGCGGCAGCCCGCACGATGCTGGCGAGGGAGAACGGGGCGGGGTATCGGCGCTTGATCGTGGCGTTCCAACCGCATCGGTACACGCGCACGCAGGCGCTGCTCGAGGACTTTCGCTCGGCGTTCGCTGGCGCCGACAAATTGTTTCTGACGGACATCTACGCCGCGAGCGAACGGCCGATCGAAGGCGTCAACGGACGGATGCTTCACCAGACCGTGGTCGCATCCGGGCAGTCGGGAGCCGTGTTTGAAGCGGACCCGGAAATGCTGGTGGTGCGGCTATTTGCGGAAGCGCGGCCCGGCGACCTGGTCCTGACGATGGGCGCGGGAGACGTGTACAAGGTGGCTGAGTCGCTGGTGCGCAAGCTCCGCAGCCGTGGACCAAACGTTCTCCATCCGGAGAAGCAGCCCATGAAGATGCAGGCGGACTGGGAAGTGTTGCTTTCGGACAAATCCAAAATTCGCCGGAATGAACCGATGGCGCGGCACACCTCAATGCGCGTGGGCGGCCCGGCCGAGTTTTGGGTTGAGCCTGCGGATGAGCGCGACCTCGCGCGTCTCTTGCATTACTGCCATGTTCGCGAGGTTCCCGTGACTGTGATCGGTCGCGGGACGAACCTGCTCGTGCTCGATGGAGGCATCGCGGGCGTGGTCATTAGCCTGGCCAACGATGAGTTTACGAAGGTCGACGTGGACGGAGAACGGCTCGTAGCGCGGGCCGGAGCGAGGTTGAAAACAATTGTGACGGTGGCGGCGCGGAACCAACTCAGCGGACTGGAATTCATGGAAGGGATCCCCGGATCGCTGGGGGGCGCCCTGCGCATGAACGCGGGCGCGATGGGCAGGCAGCTGTTCGATGTGGTCGAGTGGGTGCGCTACATCAGTTACGCAGGTGACATGTACGATGCGGAGGCCAAAAGCCTTCCGGTGACGTATCGGAGCTGCCCGGTATTTCACAACCACATTGCGCTATCGGCGATCCTTCGCGGAATCAAATCGGAGCGCAAGGCAATCGAGAGCCGTCTCAAGGCGTTTGCGCAACGGCGGTGGTCGTCGCAACCGGCGAAGCCAAGCGCGGGCTGTATTTTCAAGAATCCCGAAGCGATTCCGGCCGGCAAACTGATTGAGGAGTTGGGAATGAAGGGGATGTCGATTGGCGGGGCGCGCGTTTCCGAAGAGCACGGGAACTTTATTGTGAACGAGGGACGGGCGAAAGCCAGCGACGTGATGGAGTTGATTGCCGCGATCCGCCTGCGGGCGCGCCAGGAGCGCGGCATCGATCTCGAACCCGAAGTGATGATTCTCGGAACAGAAGGACAGTAGAAAGCTGCGACCATGAGGAAATTGAAAATCGCGGTGTTAATGGGAGGGCCATCGGCGGAGCGGGAGGTGTCGTTGCGGTCCGGAACGGCCGTGGCGAATGCCCTGGCGGCGACCGGTGCCAGGGTTGTGCCCATGGACATTCAGGATGCGACCTTCACGATTCCCGCAGAGGTGGACGTGGCGTTCCTCGTGCTTCACGGGACTTTCGGGGAAGATGGTTCCCTCCAGCGCATTCTTGAGGGAAGAGCGGTTGCGTACACGGGATCGGGTCCTGAGGCGAGCGCGCTGGCGTTCGACAAGGTCGCGGCCAAACAATCCTTCTTGGTCGCCGGTATCCCGACGCCAGCGTATGAAGCGTTTGTGAACGGCCAATCGAGCAGGGCACGACTGGCGCGGCTCGGTTTCCCGGTGGTGGTGAAGCCCTCGCGACAAGGTTCGAGCGTGGGCATCAGCATTGTTCAACAAGCGGCTCAACTGCCCGAGGCCTGTCAGCTTGCCGGGCGATACGACAGTCGGTTGCTGGTGGAGCAATTCATCGCGGGCCGCGAGTTGACGGTCGGAATCCTGGACGGTCGGCCGTTGCCAGTGGTGGAGATCCGACCGAAGCACGGCTTTTTTACCTACGAAGCGAAATACACGAAGGGTGAAACCGATTATCTCGTGCCGGCGGTGTTGGACAAGAACATCGAATTTCAAGCGAAGACGCTGGCGTTGCGCGCGCATGATTGCCTGGGCTGTCGGGACTACTCCCGCGTGGACTTAATGCTGTCGCGGAACGGCGAACTGTTCGTGCTGGAGGTCAACACCATACCCGGGTTCACCGAGACGAGCCTCCTGCCCAAGGCGGCCCGAGCGTCAGGGATCGAATTTTCCGATCTGTGTGCGCGGTTGGTGCAACTGGCCCTGGCGCGGAACGGTCACAACGGCGCACGTGTCGCCGGCGAGAAGGAGGCGGCTGCCATTTCCCGATGAAACTCGGAAACCGAAGAAAGAAGCGTCCCGAGTACCTGCTCGATGTGAAGGTCCAGACGCGGGGGCGCTCGCTGCGGCGGTTGCGGGTGGCAACCGCGCTGTTGACGGGGCTCGGGGTGATCGTGCTAACGGGCTACGGAATATGCTGGCTGGCGAAGACGACGGTACACCGGTTGGTGTACGACAACCCGCGCTTTGCGATTCGCCAGATCGTGGTGGACGATGACGGCGTGCTGACACCGGATCGGGTGGTCCAATTCGCGGGCGTACACGTCGGGGAGAACCTCCTATCCATCGATTTGGACCGAGTGCGCAGCAATTTGGAAATGCTGCCCCTGGTGCGAGCGGTGGAAGTGCGGCGGATGCAGCCGGATCGGTTGTATATCCGTGTAATGGAGCGCACCGCGGTGGCGCGGCTGCGTGTGGCGACCCGCGAGTTGGGAGATGAGACATTTTATATCGACCGCGCTGGGCTTTGTGATGAAGGCGATCAAACTGCCCGACGGGACGTTGCTCCAGCCGCAGACGCCGCGGCCGGCACCTGTGTTGACCGGTGTAACGCTGTCCGACACACGGGTAGGGCGGCAGGTGGAATCGGAACAGATTTATCGGGCGTTGGAATTATTGGACAGACTCGACCAGGCGGTGGCGGGTTCACTATTGGAGGTCCAACAAATTGATTTGTCGAAACCACGGCAATTGGTGTTGACCACGGGCCAGCACACCACGGTGAAAGTGGACGTGGAAGATTTTCCCCAGCAGTTGCGACGGCTGGGAGTGATTTTGCGGTGGGCGCAGCAACGGCAGAAAACAGTACAGATCGTGGACCTGACCGTCAACCGCGGCGTGCCCGTGACATTTGTTAATTAGAAAGGTTCGGTTGGAACCATGTTACCGAAGGAAAAGATCATCGTAGGGTTGGAGGTGGGCACGTCCAAGGTGTGCGCCGTGGTCGGGGAGGTGCTGGACGATGGCAACATCATGGTCATCGGGGTGGGCCAGGCGACCTGCGAGGGCGTCCGCAAGGGTGAGATCATCAACATCGATGCCACCGTGGAATGTATCCATGCGGCCGTGGCCGACGCGGAGGAAAGCGCCGGGGTGGAGATCCACAATGTGTACGCCAGCGTGAGCGGCGGGCACATTCGCAGTTTCAATAACCGGGGGACGGTGGCGGTGACAAACGATGAGCGCGAGATATCGGAGGAAGACGTTCGCAACGTTCTGCTCAACGCTAAGGCTGTGAATATTCCGATGGACCACGTGGTGATCCACGCCATTCGACAACATTTCTTCGTGGACGGCCACGATGGAATTCAAAATCCCGCGGGGATGATTGGGGCGAAGCTCGAGGCGGACGTGCACGTGATTTACGGCGTGCGCACGCGGCTTCAGAACACGATTAAGTGCATCAAGCAGGTGCCGCTGGACGTGGCGAACATCGCGGTCAGCGGTTTCGCTTCGGCGCTGGCCGTGCTCACGTCGGAACACCAACAGTTGGGCGCGGTGGTCATCGACATGGGCGGAGGCACGACTGATTATATCGTCTACAGCGAAGGCACGATTCAACACAGCGGCGTGCTGGCGGTGGGCGGCGACCACATTACGAACGACGTGGCGATCGGGTTGCGGATTCCGATGAACCGCGCCGAGACGTTGAAAGTCGAGCACGGGTCCGTGGAAGTTCCGCTGGTGGACGAAGTGATCACGCTGAAGCGCGAGGTCGGGCTACCGGACCGCCAGGTTTCGAAACAGCAACTGTGCCGGGCGATGAATCTGCGCGTCGAGGAGACGCTGACGCTGGTGAAGAAGGAGCTGGAAAAGCAAGAGCTGCTCGATTACCTCGGGGCAGGAGTATTCATCACGGGCGGCTGCGCGCGATTGAAGGGTTTGGAGCCTCTCGCGGCCCAAATCTTCGGGTTGCCGGTTCACATTGGTCACAGTTTGACGGTCGGGGGGCCGACGTCAGCGATTGAAAGTCCCGAGTATTCGACGGCGATCGGTCTCGTGCGGTACGCGCTCGGGTCGCAGCGCGACCAACACCAGGCTCCGCCTCCCTGGCAGCGGATGGGGCAAACATTTCAGCATCTCCTGCAAAAAGTGCGGGCCTTTATGTAAGACGGAGGGCCGTGATGATACCCCGACGCAAGACAGTCTCGAAATCGGCCGCGGAACCAGCGGTACAAGAGGAAGCCAACGAGAACATGGAAAAGAAATCAACACCCGCGCAGAAGATTCGATTGAAGATTTTCGGTGTGGGCGGCGCGGGTTGTCACGTCATCAGCCAGATTGCGCAGTCCCGAGCGCAAGCGGACCACCCGTTGCAAGGGGTCGATCTGATTGCGATCAACACTGACGTGCAAGCCCTGAACGAAATGACCGGCGTCGAGACGTTGCAGATTGGGGCGGCGGTGACACATGGCTTGGGGACGGGTGGCGAGCCGGAGATCGGCGCGCGCGCCGCGCAGAACGATGCGGAGAGAATTGAGGCGCTGGCGCAGGGCGCGGACGTGGCGTTTATCACCACGGGATTGGGCGGGGGAACGGGCACGGGAGCCAGCCCGACGATTGCGCGAATCGCGAAAGAGCAGGGAGCGCTGGTGCTGGCATTTGTGGCGTTGCCGTTTTCGTTTGAGGGGGACCGGCGCAAGCAGCAGGCGTTGTCGGGGCTGGAGCAGCTCAAGGCGCAGGCAGATGCGGTGATTTGCATCCCGAACGACAAGATTGTCCGCATCGCCGGCGCGGATTCGAGCGTGGTCGATGCATTCAAACGCGCGGATGAAACGGTCATGGTGGGCGTGCAGGCGATCTGGCAGCTCTTGTCGCGCAAAGGACTGATCAATTTGGATTTTGCCGATCTGCGCGCAACGCTCGGATCGAAGCATTGCGACGGGCTGTTCAGCTTCGGCCAGGCCGAAGGAACCAACAGGGCGCGGGAGGCTGTGAAAGCCCTGCTCGACAATCCGCTGCTGGACGGCGGCGACGTGTTGGCCAAGGCCGAGGGCGTATTGGTGAGCATCCTCGGCGGGCCGGATCTGACCCTGGCCGACGTGCAGAAGACGGTCGAACCGATTTCGCGCTTGGCGAACCGAGCGCATGTGATCATGGGCGCGGCGATTGATGAAGCGTATCGCGGGAAGCTGTCGGTGACGGTGATCGCCGCGGCCAACATTCTGCCCCGACGGATTGTTCCTCAGCCCGTGACCGCGAAGCCACCGATCCCACATCGCGCTGTCGAGTCCATGCAGCCGCACACTAACACAGGGCGGCTTGTACCGACTCCCGCACCGCCAGTCCCGGTTTCGTCGGCTCCCAAACCGGCGGTGGAAGAAGCGCCGAAGCCCGAGCCCGTTGTTGCCCAGAAATCGACGTCCAAGCCGAAGCAGGAGACGCTGCCGCTCGAAGGTGTGAGCCGCGGCCGGTTCGACAAAAGCGAGCCGACGCTGTACAACGGCGAAGACCTCGACGTGCCGACGTTTCTGCGCCGGAGCGTCAGTTTGAAAAGATAAGTTCTCGCCAGATGTCACAATGTCCGGATACGACCTCGGTACCGTGATGGAGGAGGGGAAGTGCAGGGTGGAGAGCTTGTTCAGATGGCACGGGCTCGCGAATCTACGGGAGATACTTGCGCAGGTACGCTTCGTCCCCTTGGGCGGCGAAGAGGTACGTCTTGCCGTCCTGGCTCCAAACCGCGGTCGGGACGGCGTTCACCATCTGGACGCGCGGGGCCGTGGTAGACGGTGCGTTGGGCAGCGCGGCGTTATCCACGACAAACAGCCACAAGCCGCGCCCGCTTTCCCGCAGGCAAGCTAGGTCGACCTTATGCCCGTTCCACTCGAGCGCACCGCCGCCGCCGACCGTGGCATTCTGGAGCGGATCGGGCACGATGAACTCGGTTGGCCAACCCTTCTGGGCAAGCACCTGGCGCAATTCGTCGAAACTCTTCGCTTCGGCGACCATCGGGTACGGACCGGTGACATACCGCACCATGGTCAGTCGGTACGTATCCAGTCCATACCGGCTCGTCTGACGGAACGTCCAGTAGCCGACGACACCTAGAACAATGATGGCGGCAGCCGCAGCGACCAAGACGGCTTTTCGCCACCCGAAATCCACTCGGACAACCTTGCGCCCGGCCAGAATCCGCTCCTGAAGATCGGATGGCACAGGCATTTCACGGAGCCCCCTGCGAATCATCGCGTCCGCATGCTGCTGTTGTTCGAACCAGACCGCCAATTCCGGATCATTCTCGACCAGCCGCAACGCCTCGGTGATCCGAGGATCGGCGATGTCGTCGCGCCCCGGCTGGTAGCCGAGCAGAATCTCTTTGGCCTGCTCCCTATCCATGAGGCTCCCGTGGTTCATCGGTATGTAGTGGCGATTTCTCCATCAGAATCTCGTACAGGTGGCACTTGCCGCGCGCAATCCGCGATTGCACCGTGCCCACGGGGACATCGAGGATCTCGGCGATTTCCTTGTACGAATAATCCTCCAGATAAAACAGGGTCAGCGGGGCGCGAAACACCTCGTTGATCTGCGCGAGCGCGGCCAGCACGGTTGCCGAATCGAGGCGCTCAACAGTCACGGGCGGAATTGACGGAAGTTCGCTGGCGACTGCTTCGAGTTCGTGATGCGGAAAGCGCACGCTCCGGCGTCGGGCCTGCAGGAATTCCCGGTGCAACGTCGTGAACAGCCACGTCTTGGCCTTCGAAGGATCACGCAATTGATGACCCTTGCTGGCCCACTTCAAGAACGTTTGCTGAGTCAAGTCGCTGGCCTCCGCCTCGTCGCGCGTAAGGTTGTAGGCAAACTGGTACAATCGCCTGTAGTGTTGCTCCACCAGCGCCTCGAAATCCGGCGCAGGCAAAGCGGAGCTTTCGATCTCCTTATCCATAAGAGGCAGCGTCGCCGCTTTTTGTTCCACTTTGTCGAACTTCTCCCATTGTTATGGACGGGGCGCGCCCCAGCAACTCGAAAAGCACGCGGGAACAAAATCGACCCCGATGCATCGCATTTGTTGGGCATGGGTAGGCACAAAGTTTGGCATGTCAGGCTGATTTGCCGGGCGCTGCATCTGGAGCCGTTTGTGAGGAGAAACATTGGCCCTCGCGGGTCACATCGCCAATCAACGTCGTCCTGAGGGGGACGATTCATTCTCCTCGGCTCGGACCGCAGCGCTCGGTAAATAATTTCCATTAGGGGTATCGGCGGGGGTTCGTACAACCCCGCCGACAGGGCTGCACAGAATCGTCCCGCCGGCTTGCCAAAATTGTACCCCCAGCCACATTCCCCCCTGCCGATGCGCTCGCCATGGAACAGGGCACATCTCCTGCTATCCCTTCGTGGCGGACGGCGAACATGCAAGAATTGCAGTTCAAAATGTACCGAACCGGCAGCGCGGAGGTCATCGAAATGGCCGGGGCAGTCGACGCATTGGCGTTTGCCCAGTTCGCAACCACCTTGACGCGCACGATGGAAGAGGTCACCCCCTGCATCATCCTCGAATGCTCACAGGTCACCTACATCGGCAGCGCCCAACTCAAGGAGTTGATCGATCTCGCCCACAGGGCCCAGGCCCGCGGCGGCGACCTCAAATGCGTCGGCCTTCCCCAAACCATCCAGCAGGTCGCCAACCTCATCGCCATGGGTGACCTGATGGAGTTCTACGACCATCTCGCCGAGGCCCTCCAGTCGTTCCGAACCTCGCCCGAGACCGTCACGCCCCTCGCGCCGCCATAAGCCCAGCCCTGAGCCTGTCGTTTCCCCACCCGCCTTTCCCTTCGCCCCCGCTCATCCCTCCGCCCTCATCCCTCATCCCTTTTCCCGTTCCGCCCTCATCCCTCATCCCTTTTCCCTTCGCTCCCGCTCATCCCTCGCCGCTGTAGCGTCCGCTGTCCACAGCGGAATCCCCTTCGAACGTCCCCGTCCCGTGGACCCCCGCGGATACGCCACCCCTGCTCGCCTCTGGCGCCGCCGACGGGTAAACTTCGCGTCTAATTCGCGTGTATCCGCGGCCAGAAATGTCCTTCGGAGTGATGGCCGGCGAATTCCTCAATCGCTTTCACCAGCACAATCGTCGGCGCAGCCACCGCCCACACCAGATACGCCAACCCGCCGCTCAACACGGACAGCACGACCAGCGACGCATTGCACAGGACGGCCTCGCCCGCAAATGACAGCGACAGGATTCCCAGCACGCTCATCACCAGGTCGGCGACCACCGCCACGATCCAGCCGGCAAACAGAACCACCAACCACACCACAGTATGGGTGCCGCTGTTGCCCGCCGCAAACGCCGGCGCCGTCCACGGCGACAATGTGAGGAACATGTGGGCGCACGCCAGTGCCGTCACGAACGCCAAATAAGCCAGCCGCACAGCTTTCATACGTCACCTCCATCCAAAACCTAACCCGATTTGTAGACAGGGTCAACCGACCCTCAACATCGCAACAGTTGATCGCCGCCCCCACCGCCCCACAATTCACGGACCACCGAGCTTGTTCGCCTCAGGCGAACTTGTCCGCCTTTGGCGGATTCCCGCGCGCGGTTTACCCGCCTCAGGCGCGGCCCCCCTTGTCCCGCCGTAGCGCTCTGCGCGAAGGCGGATGTCCGCCCCTCGGCTACGCCCTTTCTCCGGCTACTTGGCTACTCGGCTAAGGGAGAACCGTCAGCACCTTGAGCAGACGGAAGCTGCGCAAACTTCGCTTCTCTTCGGATCTAAAAAGACTGGAGACCGCGTGGACGATTGCCTTAGGTGTCTCCTGGCCAGTTCCAAGCGATTGAAGACCCTCCTCAAGATCTGCGTCTAGGACGGATGCTAGGGAAGATACCTTCAGCGCCCTGAGAATGCGGTCTAGGTGCATGGGCAGTCCTTCCGAGCGTTCGTGTAATTTTTCTATTACCTCAGGCTCACGGAGGTCCGTCGTTGCATCAGGGTGGGACTCCAAATAGGTGCGTACGTCGGGAGCTTCCAGCGGTCGAAGCTCTATCGCTGAGTAGGAACTAGCTTCCGGTTCCAAGCGGGAGATAAGAACAACACGCAGGTCGGGACAGTAGTCAAGGATAGCTCCAACCACTCGGGTCAGTCCCTCTAGGGAGGAACCTTCACATACTTTTGGGTGCAGGCCGTCGAAAACGAGAAAGGCATTTCTCACGGAGGCTGCGAATCCGCAGAACGCCTGAATCTTTAGTCCGAACTGTTGAGGGAACAGTGCCTCCACAGCGTCCATGTTCTCTGCGTCATCGCAGCGTAGGTCAAAGGCGTCCGGCGGAGGACCGTCACTCCGGAATCTTTCGATAGATGCTGCAAGAAAGCCTTCTTTTCCCATCCCCCAGTCAGCAACGAGCCAAACGCAACGTGATTTCCGTACTTCCAATTCAAATTGCGACTGCTCTTCTAGGCGAACGAACCGGTGCTGGGGCGACGTGCTCAGTATAGCCCCTCAGCACCGGACTCCTCGCCTCCCGCCTGACGCATCGCCCCCCCGCGTTGCCGAATTTCGCCACCCGTAGACAGTAAAAGGGGTCAGACCTATAATCATGACATCCCAGTGGACGCGCTCACCGCCTCACAATTCACGGACCAGACGTTGCGAAGCGTTCTGCCCGATTTGGCCCCTCCGTCTTCCCTGTGTTCTAAATTCCGTCCCCGCTTCCACTCGGCGTCCCCAACCTCCGCCGCCATACCATGATATATCGACAGGCTTCATATCATGCCAGCACCCGCCCGCCTCCAAGCGGAGAACCCTCGTGTGGCATCGTCCCCCTCAACGATGCCACACAGAGATTTCACCCTCTGCGTCCTCTGCGATCTCTGCGTGAGATAGCCCGCCGTAGACGCGCCCACCGCCTCACCATTCACGGACCGCCGAGCTTGTTCGCCTCAGGCGAACTTGTCCGCCTCCGGCGTGGCCCTTGTTCGACTAGGCTACTGGCTACTGGCTACTCGGCTACTGACTCCCGCCCCCGCACTCATCACGGTGTTGGACGTTACAGAGGAGGCGGTGGGGTTGAGCGAACTCTACGTGCGCGAGGGCATCACGCCCGTACGCTACCAAAACGATGCGCTGCATGTCGCCCTCGCCGTTTGTCACGCGCTCGATGTTGTTGTAAGTTGGAACATGAGGCACTTGGTCAATGTCCGAAAGGTGCAACGGATCAACGCGGTCAACCTGCGCTATGGGCTGCCCGCGATCCGTGTTCACACACCGGAGGAAATCGTGACGCCATGAAACGGTTGAAACAGCCAAAAGTGCTGGAGGAACTTCATCGGATTCGCGAGGACATGGCGCGCGAAGCGCACAAAGTCGGCATCACGAAGTACTACCTGGCAATGAACAAGCGCAGCAAATGGCGGCTCGGCACCGAGCACAAGTCGCGGGCGCAACACGCAAAAGACTCTCTCGTGGTCCGAGAACGCCCGCACAAGAAGTACGGCACTGATTGACCGGAGTGTTCGCGTGGCTACCGAGATATCATGAAGAAAAACGCGCCTCACTCGCGGCCCTTTGCGGTGAACGCTCCGCTCACGGCACGTACGTAATCATCTCCAACCACTCTTTGCCGTGCTCGGTCAATACCCAGCCGTCTCCATTCCGCGACCGCTTGACCAACTCCCCGCACGTCCACTGCGATAACTCAGCATCGTTGGCCCGCGCCAGTACCGGCACGCTTCGCTCCAGCAAATGACGTTGCGATTCGCTGATCTCGCCCGCCAGCCGCGGCCACACCGCCACCGGCAGTCCCCACGCGGTCAGCCCAATCTCGTAGGCGATGGGACCGCCGTGGGCCTGTCTCGATCCTATCGGGACCGGTTGGACTTGCTCGGGATGAAGTTTTAACCAGGGGAACGGTCGCGCACCGACCAGCGCGGTAAACGCGACGGGTTGTTTCGAGACGTACTCGGCAAAGTTCAATTGGCGGTTCGCGGCATACGCCCGCAAGAGCGCGGCCGGGTCCATGCCGGCGAGATTCTGGCCGTTGAAATTGCCAAATGGCGGCGCATCGGGCACGTGTTTCGGGTACCAAATATAAAAGTTGGGACTGAGAAGCAGGTCGACCTCAAAATGCAGGTGGGCGCGGTCGCGGGAAATGCCCTCGCGCGTGTTCGCCGAGTGGCCCAACGTCGCAATGACCTGGCCCTTCTTGACGGGTTGCCCCGCCGATATCCCCGCGGCAATTTCACGCAGGTGCGCGTACAACGTGCATACTTGGACGCCGTCCCAAACATGCTGAATCACGATGTAGCGACCGTAATTCGACAAGCCCGGCTTCGCGTTGACGAACGCCACGTCGCCATCCGCCGCCGCGTGAACCGGATCAATCGGCTCGCCGAACCGGTCCCGCTCCAGGCACTTGATATCAATGCCCTTGTGAAGCCGGTGTCCGTGGCTGCGGACGCAACCAAACATGCCGGACTCCGTCGCGCCTTCCACGGTCGGCTGGAAAAATTCCGCCTCCGCCCCGGGCCGCAGCAGCGCGTCATTGGCCGTGGGTAAACCGAGGTCGAACGCGCGGGCGCTCGCGGCGACAACGAGGCTGGCGACAATGAGTGTGAGGAATCTCCGCCCGCTCATTGCTTGTTCATCTTGCTCAGCTTGTTCAGATCGTCCACGATCTTCCGTGCTTCCTCGTCCGTGAAGTCGCCTTCGACGAGAAATTGCCCGTTGATGATGCGTTGGTCCACCAGCCAGGCGCTCACGGGATGGTTGTTGACCATGACCACGATGTATTGGCCCCGCAACCGCGTCGTCAATTCATCGAGCACGATCTCGCCATGCTGATCGAACCGGAGGAAGACTGCCTTGCCGCCCGAGGTGTTGTACAGCTCGGCGGATTGCACGTCCTGTTCCGTGAGCGTGGGGAAGGGGTTGACGACCAGTTTCAAGTCGGTGTGCGGGATCACGACGGTTTGCACATCGTCGGCGGGCAGCGCGGCGTCGGATTGCTCGTACAGGCGAACGCTCGTATCGACGTGCCCTTGTTGGACACCCTTCAGGCTCGCAATCGCCGCGCAACCGGCCAAAAACACGACGGCCAGCGCAGCCAAACACTGTCATTTTAAGCATTTGCATCAATTTCCATTCTATGGTAGCCTCCGCCCCGTCACAATACAATCATGACAGTCGATCCACGATTCCTTAAGGAGGAAGGGGCCGAGGTCTTCACGGGAAACGAACTGCTCGTCAAGGGCGCACTTGAAGCAGAGGGCGGTACCCATCTCCTTACAGGCTACCCCGGTTCGCCCATTGCGGGCTTTTTCGACGCGATGGAACTTGTCGCGCCCCTCTTCAAGGAAAAGGGCATCCGCGGATGCATTGCCAACAACGAAGCCCTCGGCGCGGCCATGCTCAACGGCTCCCAAATGGGCCCGATCCGCGCCATCTGCGCGATGAAATCCGTCGGCCTGCACGTCGCCGCCGACGCGTTGGCTCTCGGAAATCTCGCGGGCGCGCATCCCCAAGGCGGCGCGCTGGTGATCATCGGCGACGACCCGTGGAGTGATTCGACACAGGTGCCCGCCGACTCCCGGTTCCTCTGCAAACACATCTTCATGCCGGTGATGGAGCCCAGCACCAACCAGGAACTCAAAGACTGGGTCGACCTCGGCTTCCGAATGTCTCGCGAATCAAACCTGTTCATCGGCTACCTCGTCACCACCAATCAGGCGGACGGCGGCGGCACGGTGCAATGCCATCCCAATCATTTTCCCCACGTCAGTACGGTCAACAAGTATCAGCTCGATACCGCGCGGATCGATTTGGAAAACACGGTCCTCCTGCCGCCGCGCACGTGGCTCAAGGAAGCAGGCATGCCGCATCGGTTTGCGCGCCTGTTCGAAAGCGCCCGCCGCCACGGCGTCAACCGCATTCTCAACGTCCGCAAAAATCCACGCTGGCGCGCCGAAATCGGGTTCGTGGCCTCCGGCCTGGGGTTCTGCTATCTCGAACACGCCCTCGCCGAACTCGGCGTCGCCGACAAGGTGCCAATCCTCAAACTCGGCATCAGTTACCCGATCGACGCGCAATTGGTCGAGGAGTTTTCCCGGCAGGTGCGCAGCATCTTCGTGATCGAAGAACGCCGCGGGTTCATGGAGGAGCAGATCGCCGAGATTGTCGGCAAGTGCAACCAGCTCGCCACCGCCGCGAACCGCACCAATGTCTGGGGCAAGGAATTCCCCGTCGGCCTGAAAGGCATCCCCGCCACCCGCGGCCTCAACCCCAGCATCCTCATCGAGCGCCTCGCGCCGCTCGGCAGGTTCTTTCACGATCCCGATCTCGTTCTCGACCAGGAACGCATCGACTGCGCCGTCGAACTGATCCGCGAGACGGACACATTTCGACGTTCGCATCCCCCTGCGCACCCCGACCTTCTGCCCCGGCTGCCCGCACCGCGACAGCGCCAGCGTTCTCATCGAAGTGAAAAAGCGCTTCCTCGACCCGCGCTACATGAAACAGCATCACCGATCGCGGCCCGGTCGACCTCGTTTTCCACGGCGACACGGGCTGCTACACGATGCTCATGTTCGAGCCCACCAAAGACCTGATGCACAACTACAGCGGCATGGGTCTCGGCGGCGGCACGGGCGCGGGCATCGATCCGTTCATCACCAACAAACAGGTCGTCTTCCTTGGCGACTCCACCTTTTTCCACAGCGGCATGCTCGGCATCTCCAACGCCCTCAAGCAGGGCCAGGACATCACCTACATCATCCTCGACAACTCCACCACCGCCATGACCGGCCACCAGCCCACGCCGTCCATGGACGTCGATATCGTCGGCGAGACCACCTACAAGCAGAACATCGACCGCATTGTCGAAGCCATGCTCGGCCAGGCCGTCCACGTCGTCCGTGCCAATCCCGCCTACCGCGAATCGTGGAAGACGATGCTCGAAGAAACCATCCTCCGCGACGGCGTGAAGGTGATCGTCGCCGACAAGGAATGCGGCATCACCTATCACCGCCGCGAATCCCGCGAGGAACGTCGCACCATTCGCGAACACGGTTTCCTGCCGGAAAAGCGGTTCGTCAACGTCAACCCCGATGTCTGCGAGAACTGCCTCGAATGCACGCTCGCGACCGGTTGCCCCGGCCTGACGTTTGCCGAGACGCCCTTCGGCGCCAAAATCCAGACCGATTTGTCGTGGTGCGTGGCCGACACGGCCTGCACGAAGATCTACGCCTGTCCGTCCTTCGAGGAAATCACCATCGTCCGCACGCAAAAACCGCCCGCGCCCATCGATTCGATCGATCTGTCCAACATCCCCCTGCCCAAGACCGCCGACTTCCATGACGTCTGGCACTGCTACCTCGCCGGCGTCGGCGGACAGGGCATCGGCGTCAGCACCGCCAGCCTCGTTCGCGCGGGGTTCAAGCAGGGCTACCACGTCTTGTTCTGCGACAAGAAGGGACTGGCGATTCGCAACGGCGGCGTGTTCTCGCAGATCACGTTCACGAAAGGTTCACGGCACACCTCCAACATCATTCCCTACGGACACGCGGATTTATTGCTCGGCATCGACCCGCTCGAAGCCACGCGCAGCCTCTCGCCGAACGGCAACCTGCGCGTCGGCAGCCCCGGTCGCACCGTGGCGGTCGTGAACGCCTACAAGACGCCCACGATCCTCACGCTCCTCGGCAAGGACGACTTCAGCGTCGCGGAATTGGAGGACACGCTCCGCCGCTACACGAAGATCAGACGAGTATTTCGGCCTGAATGTCGCCGGCATCTCCGAGCATTTCTTCGGCACGAAACTCTACGCCAACGTCGTCCTGCTCGGCATCGCGTTCCAGCGGGGAGTGCTCCCGCTCTCCCTGGCAGAATATCGAATGGGGCTTGCGCGAGACGATGGGCTCCGCCGCGGACGATAACATCAAGGCCTTCCATCTCGGACGCAAACTCGTGTTCGAGCCCGAACTCGCCCACAAACACGAACTCCGCGAGACCTACGCGGAATTCATCGCCGAACGCGTCGACGTCTTGAAGCGAAACCACCGCGCCGGCAAACGCTGGGCGCGCGAATTCGAGGTCCTCATCCATCGCAGCGAAAACTCCATCCGCCTCGGCGAACAAACCGCGCGCGACATCGTCTGGCGGTTGTACGACCTTCTCGAGTTCGGCGGGACCGGCGCCCAGGCGGGCCAGTACCTTGATCTCGTCGAAAAAATCTACGCCAAGGACAACGGCCAATTCGATTTCGCGGCGACAAAGGCCGTCATCTGGAACCTGCACAAGGCGATGGTCATCAAGGACGAAGTGTACGTCGCCCATCTGTTGACCAGCGAGGAGAAGACCCGCCGCGATCATCACCGCTACCACGTCGACGAACAGCGCGGCGACAAGATCATCTATCACCACCTCAACCGGCCCGAATTCAACGTCCTCGGCCGCGACATCCGCTTCAAATTCAGCCCGCGGAAATGGCAGCTCAATTTGCTGAAACACCTCCGCTGGCTGCGGCGCGTCATGCCCGCAATGGCACCGGCGCGAACGCGAATTCCGCGATTGGTACATCGACGTGGTGAAGAACTTCCACTACGAGGATCGCGCCAGTTACGAACGCCACGTCAAAGCCCTGCGTTGCGTCGAGGACGTCCGCGGTTATCGTGAGGTCCGCTATCCGAAGATGGACGAAGCCAGACACCGCGCCGAAGGACTTCTCTCCCAGCCGTCCCGCACCTCACCCGTCACCGTTTCGGTGTAGCCGTTCGCGAGCGGTCGAGGGATTCATGGATGTCCCTCAGGGCTGTGCAGTCTATTGCGAAGAGTTAGAGCGGTTTAAATAAAACTGTAGCCACAACGCTTGGTCCCTGGTAGGGTGCGTTCATGCGAACCCTATCACTGGATCTGCGGGAACGGATCTTGGCGTCTTACGACCACGGCGAGGGCACCCGCGACAAGGTTGCGGCTCGCTACCAGGTTTCGCTCGGGATGGTCAAGAAACTCTTGCAGCAGCGTCGGCGCACCGGCCAGATCGGCCCGCGCCACCATTTCTCGGGACGCAAGCCGATGATTCTGGACATCCATCATCGCCAGTTGCGAGCGCTGCTGAGCCACAAGCCGGACCTGACCTTGCGCGAGCTGCGCCAGGCCGTGGCCCTGAAGTGCTCACTCCCGGCCATCCACTACGCCTTGGCGAAGATGGGGCTGACATATAAAAAAAGACGCTCCGCGCCAGCGAGCAAGACCGCCTGGATATCGCCCGCGCGCGCCGCACGTGGCGGCGCTACCAAACGGGCTTCGATCCCGCCAAGTTGATCTTCCTTGACGAGTCGGGTGCCACGACCAACCTGACCCGCTTGTGCGGCCGTGCGCCGCGGGGTCTGCGCGTCCACGCCAGCGCTCCCCAAGGTCATTGGCAAACCACCACCCTGATCGGGGCGTTGCGACTGGATGGCTCAACCGCCTGCATGGCAATCGAGGGAACCGCCGATACGGAGGTGTTTCGGGCCTATGTCCGCCACGTCCTGTGCCCCACGCTGCACCCGGGCGACGTGGTGATCTTGGACAACCTCGCCCCGCACAAGAGCCAGCCGACCCTCTCTTTGATCGAAGCGGCGGGCGCCGCGATTCGTTTTCTGCCGGCCTACTCGCCGGACCTCAACCCGATCGAGAAACTGTGGAGCAAAGTCAAAGCCAGCCTGCGGACAGCCGAAGCACGAACGCAGCCAACGCTGGTTCAAGCGATGGCGGTCGCTTTGGAGGGCGTGACACGCCAAGATGCCAGGAATTGGTTTGCCTCGTGTGGCTACAGTTTTATTTAAACCGCTCTAGATGGCGTCAGACCAAAATCCTTGAGCACATCGCGCGGCTTAACGCCGACGATGAAAGTACTGTCCCTATTTGCGTCATAACCATACTGGACAGCTATGCCGAGAGTTGCAACGTCGTAAACGTACATGGGGTGACGCAGGCCTTCTTTCTGGTAACACTTAGGCGGGACGCCATATGTGGTGCGGAACCATCTGTCCACTTCGGGGAACAGGTCGCCCCGAACGTGGAATTGAAAGCCATCTTTATCGGGGAGATAAGTCCATTGGCAGCGCAATTGCGGTATGGGGCGGACAGTGCACCGCCTGGCCCCATAGCTATTCAAAGTTGACACTAAATGACTCCCAAGTTCGCGAGGTTGGGTTGCGTCGACAGCGCAACCGACAATCAACAACACCGCGATCACCGCAAATGGTGTTCTCGCTCTACGGTTTGGTAGGTCGGGAATCATTGGTATCAATTCTCCTTCATTTCAAGATGCGTGGTCAAGCTTCGTGCTCTTGATACGCCCCCGTGGGGTGTCTTCCAGGCAGCGCGCGACCAGGGCCGTCCAGCCGGTTTGGTGGCTGGCCCCGATGCCGCGGCCATTGTCGCCGTGGAAATATTCGTAAAACAACACGAGGTCTTTCCAGTGCGGGTCGGTGGCGTAACGTTTTTCCGTCCCCGTGGCACGGGCGGCGACCGTTGCCGTCAGGCAGGAACAGGCGCGCCAAGCGGGCCCGAAGTTCGTCGGCCACCTGTTGCAGGTTCATCATGTGTCCCGATCCCGTGGGGCACTCGACCTTCAGCGCATCGCCGTAGAAATGGTTGTAACGTTCCAGCGCCTCGATCAACAGGTAATTGCCCGGAAACCAGATCGGCCCGCGCCAATTCGAGTTCCCGCCAAACAGACCCGAGTTCGATTCGCCGGGCTCGTAATCGACGCGGTACTCCGAGCCGTTCACGTGGAATACGTACGGGTTGCGCTCGTGGTATTTGGACACGGATCGGATCCCGAACGGCGACAGAAATTCATTCTCGTCAAGCATGTACCGAAGCATCCGCTCCAGTCGCTCGCGCGATGGGATCGCCAGCAACCGATGGCCATGGAGTTCTTTCCGGCAATCCGAGGCCATGTAGGTAATTTGTTGCGCCAGGTCCTTGCGATGGCTCAGAAACCACTCCATCCGCTTGCGAAAGCCCGGTAGCTTGTTGATGACCTCGTCTTCGAGTATTTCGACCGCAATCAGCGGCAACAATCCCACCAGCGATCGCACTTTCAGGGGGATCGTCCGTCCGTCCAGTGAAAGCTGGTCGTAATAGAAGCCGTCTTCTTCGTCCCACAATCCCATCCCGCCGTGGGTATTGATCGCATCGGCGATGGCGACGAAATGCTCGAAGAATTTCGACGCCATGTCTTCGGTCGCCGCATTGTCGCGGGCCAACTCCAACGCCATCGACAGCATCGTATTGCAGAAAAACGCCATCCACGCCGTGCCGTCGGCTTGCTGGAGCTGCCCGCCCGTGGGCAACGGCTTCGAGCGGTCGAACACGCCGATATTGTCGAGGCCGAGGAAGCCGCCGCCGAAAATGTTCTTGCCCCCCGCGTCCTTGCGGTTGACCCACCACGTGAAATTGATCACCAGCTTCTGGAACGTGCGCGACAAAAATACCCGGTCACGCTCGCCGCGCCCGCCGGTCATCTTGTACACGCGCCAGCACGACCACGCGTGTACGGGCGGGATTCACGTCGCCAAACGCAAACTCGTAGGCGGGAATCTGCCCGCTGGGATGCGTGTACCACTCCCGCAGAAACAGCACGAGCTGGTCCTTGGCGAACTGGGGATCGATCCTCGCGAACGTAATCATGTGAAAGGCGAGGTCCCACGCCGCAAACCACGGATACTCCCAGTTGTCGGGCATCGAAATGATGTCGCGGGAATAGAGGTGCCGCCATTCGGCGTTGCGGCCGTTCTCGCGCCCTTCGGGAGGCGGCGGTTGCTGAGGATCGCCGTCGAGCCAGTCGTTCACGATGTAGTGGTAGAATTGCTTGCTCCAAAGAATGCCCGCGTACGCTTGACGAACGATGTTTTGCTCCGTGACGGAAAGCGTCGCGGGAACGTGCGCGGCGTGAAACTCGTCCGCTTCACGTATCCGCGCCACGAACACGTCATCGAACTCCTGGCCCAGGTTGTTCTGGGTCGTGAGCGATTGATTGGACAGCCGAAAACGCAGGACAACTTCCCCACCCGCGGCGATCTCCAGCTTGTAGTGCGCCGCCACTTTCGTGCCGACCTGCTTCGGATTGACCGCGTCGGTCTGGCCGTGCACGACATACTCGTGAAACGCGTCTTTCACGTACGGCGTGTAATTGTCCGTGTCGTGCAACCGTTTCATGTTGGTCTCGTTTTCCGTGAACAACAATTCTGGCGCCTTCTGGTTCGGGCCATGGCCTGCGACGAAATAGTGTTTTCCAAAATTGACGTGATCGCCTTCCACCGCGGAATCCCCGACGACCGAAAGTCGCGGTTTGACCCAGCAACCCTCGTGTCGACAGCCCCAAATCCATGTATTGCGGTACCAGAGGGTCGGAAGCACGTGCAACGTAGCGGCCTCCGGGCCGCGGTTGGCAACGGTGATGCGAATCAGGATGTCGTCGGGGCCGGCCTTTGCGTATTCGGCAAACACGTCGAAATAGCGGTTGTCATTGAACACGCCCGTATCGAGCAATTCAAATTCCGGCTGATCCTTGCCGCGGCGACGGTTCTCCTCGACAAGCCGGTCGTACGGAAATTCCGCCTGCGGATATTTGTACAGCGCTTTCATGTAGGAGTGCGTGGGCGTCGAGTCGAGATAGTAATAACACTCCTTTACGTCCTCGCCGTGATTGCCTTCCGGCCCGGTCAACCCAAACAGCCGCTCCTTCAGGATCGGGTCTTTGCCATTCCACAACGCCAGCGCAAAGCACAGGCGGCACTCGCGGTCGGTGATCCCGAGCAATCCGTCCTCGCCCCAGCGATAGGCGCGGCTGCGGGCGTGGTCGTGTGGAAAATAATCCCAACACTCGCCGCTTTGGGAGTAATCCTCGCGGACCGTCCCCCATTGCCGCTCCGACAAATACGGTCCCCATCGCTTCCAATTCTTCTCCCGCCGCGCGTCCTCGCCAAGTCTGATCGCTTCCGGTGTCATGACGGACCGTTCCACTACGAGCCGATGGAGATGACGTTCTTGATGCCGCCCACCTTGCCCAGCAACAGATCGCGATGTTCCTCCATCGAATACCGTTTGGTGATCAGCAGGCGCACGGCTTCCGGCCATTTCTTGGTGAACACCTGCAGGTCGGCGATGGCGGCTTCAAACGCATCGCGATTGGCGTTCACCGTTCCATAGACGATCTGGTTCTTGAGAACCAGATTGCGCATGATGAGATCGGCGTCCAACTCGATGGGCGCTTTGCGTCCGGGCACGCCCGTGAAAATGAATACGCCGTTCGTCCCCAGCAATTCCATCAATTGGAAGGACACGCTGGACGCGCCGGTCGCCTCGTATACCAGATCGATGTTGCCAACCAATGCCGCCAGTTGTTCCAGCGAGGTGTCCTTGCCTGAGACATACGTGGCCCCGATGGCTTCAACCAGGCTGGCCTTGGGACTCGGCTTTGGCTCCTGTGAGTAGACAAATGTCCGAAACCCTTCATTGGCGAGCACCATCGCCCCCAACAACCCGACCGGGCCGGCGCCAAGAACGACGGCGTGATGGCAATATGCCGCCGGCTTTCCCGGCTCCAGCGGACACGCCCACGGCAGCCGCATTTGCACCTGCCACAGTTGGGTCAATCCCTTCTCGGCAATCGTCAGTGGCTCAGTGAGCACGCCCACATCACGCAACGCCGGTGGCACGACGTTCATGTATTGCTCGTCGTCCACCACGAACTCCGTCATGAACCCGTGCTGCATCTTGATGCCCCGCTCGGTGAAATCGCCCGTGTAACAGAAGTCCTGCCGTCCACTTCGGCACGCGAGGCACGTCTCGTGCGGACATGGCCGCCGCACCATCGGCACGGCGAGATCGCCGACCTTGACGCGTGAAACCGTGCTGCCAACCTCGACGACTTCGCCCAGCGATTCGTGGCCAATAACGAGATAATCGCTGCCGTCGGGCGGTGTGCCGTACTCGAACGCGCAGATTTCCTTGTCCGTGCCGCACACGCCAACATCGATCATGCGCAGTTTCACGTCGGTGGGCCTCGAAATCTTTGGCTCGGGGTGATCGATGAGACGTATTTCACGTGTACCCGGGAAAACGGCAATTGCCTTCATAGCGACCTCCACAATTCGATGACGCCATCACGAATCAGGTTTCCGAATTCACGCCTGCCACAACTCAACCTAGCATTCGCTAACCAATTTGGATACCGTAAACCAAATATGGGCGAAATCAACGAGCGACTCAACGCGGTAATGCAATTTGGTCGAGTTATGTCGGTTGTCTGTTTTCTTGCGCTATTGCCTCTGTATGTTCACGGCCAGGTTCCCTTAGTGCTGGATGCCCGGGATGAACAGGCCATTGAGATGGCGCTGCGGGGCATCAAGATGACCCCGCACGATTTGTCCTTCCAAAAGACAAACGTTGAATCGGAACTCATCCTCCAAAAAGCGCGAACATTCCTCCAACAACCGCTGACGTTGCCCGGGTATGGGCAATCGGTCGCGTCAAATTTGCAAGCCAGTAGCTCAATGGGGCGTCTGGCGTCCTTTTCGTGGCAGCAGCTAGGGGTGCGATCGATGGCGATAAGGATGATTTATGCCCCAGTCGATATCGATCCAGCATTCTTGACGAACTTGCCACCGGCAGTCGCGCGCGCCATTGCGGTGATCGCCAGTGATGCGGCATTCGCAGAAATAGTGTTGGAGCAATCGCTTCAATCTGAGCAGTCACGGCCACTCGCAGCGTTCGCGGTTGAGAACTTCGGGCTAGATAAAGACCCGGCAGAGTTACAAGCATGGGCGAACCTGGGTCTGAGCACGAACGACGCTGCCTATCTGCTGAGACGCGATGCAGACCTTGACATCCAGGACGGCGAACTCGAAACCACCATCCTCAATGCCAGCGATCACTTCGATCAGGAACTCCTCTTCTTGGCAGTCCATGATTTGGCCGCTGCGGTGGACAAAGCCATCGCCATTCTCCAGGCGGCCAAGGATGATCCGGCGATGAAGCGGGAGTTTCAGGTGGAGACCGACACGTCGCTGGGCAAGATCATTGTGGGAGGCGGTGGGCACCATGTGTACACGAACGAGGCGTTTCTGATCATCGACACAGGCGGGAACAACACGTACTTGAACAGCGCGGGCGGCGCAAATGGGTTGCTCGGTCGGCCAATTTCCATCGTGATCGACATGGGTGGGAACGACAAATTCATCTCGAACCGGAGTTTCTCGCAGGGGTCCGGCGTGTTCGGTATCGGCATCCTCGCCGCGCTCGGGAGCAACTGCACGTTTCAGGCGAAACATCTGTCACAGGGCGCCGGCTTCTTCGGTTGCGGAATGTTGATGACGGGGGAGGGGAACCAGACGTTCGAGGCGGACACGTTTTGTCAGGGAGCGGGCATGTTCGGCGCGGGCATCTTGTGGCAACGCGGCGGGCACTCGCGGTTCAAAGCGGCGCAGATGGCGCAGGGATTCGGCGGGACGAGCGGGATCGGCTTGCTGTTGGATGAGGGCGGAGACGATTCCTATGTCGCGGGAGGGAAATACCCGTGCGGCTGGCTTCCGAACCATTATTTCACACTTTCACAAGGTTTCGGATACGGTATGCGACCGTATGCGGGCGGCGGAATCGGCATTCTCTGCGATTTGAAGGGGAGGAACCACTATGTCGCGGATGTATATGGTCAGGGCGCGAGCTACTGGTATTCGGCTGGCTTGCTGCTGGATTTGGGAAGCAACAATACCTACGACTCGTATCAGTATTGCCAAGGCGCGGGCATTCATCTGAGCAGCGGCGAATTGATCGACTGGGGCGGCAACAATACCTATACGGCAGGCCATATTTGCCAGGGTGCGGCCCACGATTATGCGGTCGGGATCCTCATTGATCGCGGCGGCCACAACAATTATACGGGCGATACCACGGCCCAGGGCGCAGCGATCAATAACTCGTTTGCCATGTTGCTCAATTGCTCGGGCAACGACGTGTGCACCGGCACGGACCCCAAACAGTCGCAAGCGTCCGGCCACGATGGTGACAAGCGTGAGTATGGTTCCATCGCGCTGATGCTCGACCTCGGCGGACACGACAAGTACTCGCAAGGACAAACCAACAACGAGATCTGGCTGAAACCGTTATACGGCGCCGGGTTGGACTGTGAATTCACCAATGTAGTTGCCGGGCAGGCGACCCGCTTGTCGCTCGATGAGTTTACCACAAGTGGAGCCCCAACTCCTCAGACTCACACGCGTCTCTATCAAAGTGCTCCCGTCGATACGCATCAGCCCATTGAACAACTTCTGCGTCGCGCCATCAGCGACCGGCCGGATGCACAGGCGGCAGCCGACGAACTGAAAAAGCGCGGAGCGGAAGTGTTGCCCTATCTTCTCACACGCGTGGACAGTCCCGAGGTCCTGGTGCGGGTCAAGACCGAGGACATAATCGATCACCTCGGCACGAATGCGGTGCCGTTACTCATTAACGGTATCGACCACGCGAAGAACGATGATATGGCCCGCCTCTGCTGTTATTTCCTGGCCCGTTTCAACGAAAAGGCGCGCGCGGCAATCCCGCATGTGCTGCCATTGATCAATCGCGAGAAAACCCGGTCGGTCGCGTTCTATACACTCGGTCATTTGCGTGCCCGCGAGGCATTCGCGCCGGCGATGAAAGCCCTCGACAGCCAGCAGGAATTGGTGCGACTGCGTGCCGCGCAGGCGCTGGGCCGTATTGGCGACCGTCGCGCGACGCCGAAGTTGATCGGAGCCCTCGGAGACGAGTTGTGGGATGTGCGGTACGCAGCGGAGGATGGACTGGTCGGTCTGGGGAGACGGAGCATCGGGCCGTTGCGCCGGGCATTTGCGAAAGCATCGCCACGGGCGCAGCCATACATTCTGGAAGCTCTGGCAAGGCTCGGCGACTCACGTGCACTCGTCTGGGCGCGCGCATTCTACAAGGATAGCGACCCGCTGGTGCGGACGGCGATGGAGAAACAATTGGCAGAGGAACTGGCATTGGCGACCGGGAAGCATTGACTCAAACCTCCGTCGGCGCTTCGGCGGAACGGGTCACGATGATTACCACGGCGAGAATGATGGCGGCGGCAGCGAGCAGGGTTCGCGAGGTAACCTGTTCGCCGGCCAGCGCCCAACCGAGAAACACTGCGACGACGGGATTGACGTAAGCATAGGTCGAGACGTGCGCCGGTGATGCCACTTGCAAGAGCCACACGTACGCCGTGAAACCGATCAGTGATCCAAAGGTGACAAGGTAGACCCATGCGACCCACGAGTGCGCGGACACATGCGCGGGCGCGAAACGGGTCCATTCTCCCGTGACACCTCCCGCCAACATCAGTAACGCCCCGCCCGTCAGCATTTCCATGGCTGCAGCCTGCAACTGCGATGACGGCAATCGCGCGCGCCGCGAATACAACGAGCCTGCGGCCCACAGAAATGCTGCCAGGAGGAGAACTACAGCATCGGACAGGTTAATGACCGCCCCGTTGCTCCGTCGGCCCGGTCCGACGAGGAAACCGAGTCCGGCAAATCCCACGATTAGCCCGGAGACGATGCCGAGGGTTGGCCGTGGCCCGCGGTGCCAGAGCCATTCCAGCAGGATCATCCACAATGGCACCGAGCCGATGATCAGCGCCGATACGCCGGATGGAACCCGCTGTTGCGCCCAACTGAGAAGTCCGTTTCCGCCGAGCAACAGCAGTCCGCCGACGATGGTTGCGCCCCGCCAATGACTGAATTCCGGTTTCGCGGCCCCACGCCATCGTGCCCATGCGTACAGGATGACACCCGCTGCGATTGCCCTGGAACCGGCCATCGAGAATGGCGGAATCGTCTCCACCGCCAGCCGGATCCCGAGATAGGTCGATCCCCAAATGACATAGACGGCGGCAAAGGCGGTCATGATTTGCCACCGCTTGGGGGGCGGCGATTGAACTTGCGATTCGCGCATTGCGCGAGCATAGCATAAACCCTAGAATTCCGCGCCATGAAGAACGATCCGCTCTGGATGGCCGATCAGATTACGTACCAGATTTTCCCGGACCGATTTGCCATTGGCAGGCCGCATACCTCTGAGTCCAAGCTGGCGCTGCCGGCGTACCGCGATCCCGCGTATTCGCTGCGGCGCTGGGACGAAATGCCGGAAAACCCCTCACGCGGGAAAGATTTCTTTGGCGGCGATTTGGCGGGGATCACGGACCATCTTGATTACATCCAGGACATCGGCGTGACCGCGTTGTATCTGACCCCGATCTTCATTGCGCCGTCGAACCACAAATACGACACCACCGACTTTTTCACGGTCGATCCGCAATTCGGTGGTGAGAAGGCGCTGAAACAACTGATTCGGGAGCTGAAACGGCGCAAGATGCGGCTGATTCTCGATGCCGTGTTCAACCACGTGAGCGACGATCATCCATGGTTCCACGCCGCGAGGTCGGGCAAGAAGCCGTACAAGGATTTCTTCACATTCACCGGGAACGGCGAATACGAATGCTGGCGCGGTCATCGCCACATGCCCGAACTGAACCTCGGGCGCGAGGCGTTACAAAAACTGCTGTATCGGGGGAAGGACAGCGTGCTGCAGAAGTATCTCGACATGGGCGTCGATGGCTGGCGGTTCGACGTCGCGGTGGACGTCGGCCTGGGCATTGTGCGTGGCATGAGGAAGACCCTGCGCCAGCGTTTCCCAAGCGCCGTCCTGCTCGGAGAAGTCATGTGTTTCGCGGGCGATTGGTGCAACAGCGACAAGGTCTTCCATGGCGTAATGAATTATTACTTCCGCGATGCGGTGCTCGGCTGGTTGGCGGGAGAAGTCTCCGCGCGGCAGATGAATCATGCCGCGGAGGAGTACTACGGCGGCTACGGCCACGGCGGCGCGGTGCGATCATGGAACGTGCTGTCGAGCCACGATACGCCACGATTGCGCTGGACGATTCATGATGCGGCGCAGCGTCGGCTCGCCGTGGTCGCGCAGTTCACCCTGCCCGGCGTGCCCTTTGTGTATTACGGCGAAGAAATCGGCATGGACGGCGGTCACGATCCTGATTGTCGTCGTCCGATGATCTGGGACGAGAATCGGTGGGACAAGGAAACGCTCGCGTTCTACAGGAAGATCGTCGGGATTCGACAGTCGCGCGCGGCGTTACGTCGCGGTCAGCTCATCGTCCTCGGGCAGAAACTGGACAGCGACGCCTTGGTTTTTCTGCGCCACACGGACAAAATCGATGAAACCGCATTGGTGGCGATCAACAATTCGACGCAGCCGTTGCGGCAAATCATTTTCACGCCGCACTCACACCTGTATCATGCCTTGCCCATGAAGAATCTGCTGGATCCGTCGCAAGTGGTGAACATGGAAGCGGGCAACCTGCGCCTGGATATTCCCCCGCGTTCGGCCGCCATCTTTGTTCCCGATGACACGCGGCTGAAGAACTACAAGTTCTTCAAGCCGCGAAATCTTGCGTGATGAGTTACCCGACGGAGCTGTGCCCGCCGGTGATATAGCGTTCGAGTTCGCGGATGGTGAACTCGCGTTCGGATATGATCACCTTCACAATGTCGCCGATGGATACCACGCCGGCCAGCTTGCCTTTTTCCATGACCGGCAGGTGACGCAGCCGTTTTTCCGTCATCAGCGCCATGCAATTCTCGATGGTGTCGTCGGGACTGACGTACAAAACGTCGGTGGTCATCAACTCCGCGACGGTCGTGGTTTTGGAGGAGCGGCCTTTGAGGACGACCTTGCGAGCGTAATCGCGTTCGGTAAACACGCCCGCCACATCGCCGTGTTCGACGACCACGACAGAGCCGATATTTTTCGCGGCCATCAACTCCAGCGCCTCGTACACGGTAGCCTCCGGTGCGATGGTCCAAATCTGATGGCCTTTTTCCCGCAACAGTTCCTTCACCGTATGCATAAGAATGCCCTCCGTTTGCCGTCGGCAACTACATTACCTGCGATGCATGGTCGAGGGCAAGCGGAAGGATGCGGAAATCGAGGTATGACAGAAACTCCGTTCATTCCCGTCACACTTACGACAGAAGACCGTAATGCCGGTATCCACACGTCGTTCGGATTGGGGCGCCGTCTTGCTGGGATCGTCATGGGATGATCAAGCTTCCGTCATCACGGAAATCAAACGCGCCCCAAGCGACCTCCCACAGGTACCCGTCGGGGTCGGAGAAATAGCCACTGTATCCACCCCAATCGGTGTTTCGCGCAGCCTTCTCGATTGTCCCGCCAGCCTGCTCCGCCTGTTTCAAGATGCGGTCCACATCTTCCTTGGTCCGGACATTGTGTGCCAGGGTGATCCCCGTGAACTTGGATCGTCCGACAAGAAACCTCTCCGATACATCCTTGGCAAGTTCCGTGTACGGATAGAGCGCCAAACACACACCACTGGTTTGGAAAAAGATGATCCCCGCTTCCGCGCTCCGTGTTGTTGGCAAGCCGAGCCCGTCTCGGTAAAACCGCAATGATCGTTCGAGGTCCTTAACGCCCAACGTGATGATGCTGATTCTTGGGTCCATATCACCCCCGATCGCTAGAGCATTTCCACTAATGATGTAGCTTTACTAGGGCGGAGCGATATGGCAAAGTGGGGGGCATGCGAGCCATCCCTTTGCCGGTACGCCAACGAGTCATCCAACTCTACGAACAGGGCAAAAGCACCCGCGACATCTCGGAGTTTGTTGGGTTTTGCGTGGCGGCCGTGCGCCGGGTTCGGCAGCAGTTCAAGCAACGCGGCACCCTCCAGCCACAAACCCATTTGTGCGGGCGCAAGACGCTGTTGAGTGCCGGGCGCAAGGCCCGCCTGCAACGACTGGTCGCCGCGCAGCCCGATGCGACGCTGGCCGAGTTGGGCGCGCGCTTGGACCGCCCGGTTGGGACTTCGACGGTGGATTTGTGGCTGCGCAAGCTGGGGTTGACCTATAAAAAAAACGCTGCACGCCGCCGAGCAAGACCGGCCCGACGTAGCCGAAAAAAGGGCGCACTGGCATGAGCGGCTTGCCGTAGGCAGCCCGGCCCGGCTGGTGTTTGTGGATGAAAGCGGGGCCAACACCAAAATGACCCGCTGGCGCGGACGCTGCCCGGGCGGCCAACGGCTCGTTGCGCCGATCCCGCACGGACACTATCAAACCAGCACTCTGGTCGCGGCGATCCGGCTCGACGGGGGCCTACGCCCCGTGGCTCTTTGATGGTGCCATGAATGGGGACATGTTTCTGGCGTGGGTCCGGGCAGGGATTGGTGCCGACACTGCAAAAGCACGACCTGGTGATCATGGACAATCTGGCCACGCACAAGATTGCCGGCGTCGGCCAGGCCATCGAAACGGCGGGGGCCCGGCTCCTGTATCTGCCGCCCTATTCGCCGGATTTCAATCCCATCGAAAACATGTGGAGCAAGATCAAGCAAGTCCTGCGTAGCGCTGCCCCACGGACCCAAGACCAACTCATTGAAGCCGTACACACGGCCTTCAAGGCCATTTCGAGCGCCGACTGCCGCGGCTTCTTTTTACATGCCCGTTACGCTATATGATTTATGGAACTGCTCTAGCGAAACAATACCTATAGCGCGCTTGCCGTCGCGCCCGTAAATAGTGCAGAACTGCGCCAAAAGAAAAATGGTCGGGACGACTGGATTTGAACCAGCGACCTCCTGCGCCCAAGGCAGGCGCTCTAATCCAAGCTGAGCTACGTCCCGATACTTGCAAATGAACAACTTGCAGATAGAGCTATCGAATCTATTTGACAATTTGATACTGCTTTTATATACTGCTCAAATGAAAGGCAAGCAACGCCAGCAAAACGAACGAAAACGCCCCTGGCTGAAGACTCCCTACGCCAATCTGATTCGATACGTTCCATCGCGCGTCTACTTTGCGAGAATTCGTATCAGAGGCAAGCTTATTGTTAAGTCCTTGGAAACCGATTCCATCACGGTTGCGAAACTCCGCTTGGCGGATTTGGAAAAGGAGGAGCGTCACGCCGCCGAGCATCGCGATGTTGTCGCCACCGGGAAGATGACATTCGGTGATTGCTTGAATCTCTACCGGCGGCGACTGAAGGCTGACCCGAACTTCAAACCGAAAACGAAGGTCTATTACGAGGAACGCACCACGGCGCTGCTGAAGTCGTGGCGCGGCTTGGAAGCGGAGGACGTTCGCAAGATCACGAAGTCGGAATGTCTGGACTGGGCTGCCAAATTCCGCACCACGACGAGCGCCTCCGCGTTCAATCACACGATTTCCCTGTTGCGGCGCGTCTTTGAAATTGGCGTGGAAGCGGGGGCCCGGTACGACAATCCCGGTCGGTTCGTCAAGCGGGCAAGCGAACGGCCCAAGACACTGCGCCTGCCCGAGCACGATCAGTTCGACGCGTTCGTCAAGGAAGTGGAACGGCCTCATGCGCGTTTCTCTTGGGAGTGTGCCGACTTGGTTCGATTTCTAGCCTATGGCGGTTTCCGCATCCACGAAGCGGGTAACATCAAGTGGGGGGATGTGGACTTCAAGGGACAGAAGATTGTGGTGCGTGGCGATGCGGAAACGGGACTGAAGGGCCGTGTGGCAGGCGAAGTGCGGAAGGTTCCCATGATCCCGGACATGCGTGAGTTCCTGGAACGCCTCCGCAAAGAGCGCCCGGACGAGCCGGATGACGCACCGGTCATGCGCGTTCGTGAATGCCAGAAGGCGATGGACCGGGCGGCCAAAATCATCGGGATGGCGCGGATCACCCACCATGACCTGCGTCACCTTTTCGCCACGCGCTGCATCGAGTCGGGCGTGGACATCCCGACGGTATCGCGCTGGTTGGGTCACAAGGACGGGGGTGCTCTGGCGATGCGAACCTATGGCCATCTGCGGGATCAACATTCTACCGATATGGCGCAACGGGTCACATTCAAGAAGACGGTCGCCGCTGAGTCCACCGAACCCGGAAAAACCGCCTCGATGAAACCGTAGACGGGTGTCGGAGCAAAGCTGTCTTAAACGACAGACCCGTCCCAAGTAAATCGCCGACCCATTCAGATCGACGCCATCGATCAATCAATCCGCCATTTTCATCATCGAATTGACGCGTTTCGGGGATTCAATCACCATTTACCAGCGGACGATGGCAGTTCAAGACAGGAGTTTGTCCCACGAGCACGACAATGCGTGCCGAAGCCGGATTAGAGTTGTTATAAGAATATTGATGCGGCCTGCCTCAATTTTCCGCACAGTCCGTATGTTCAAATCCGCCAATTCAGCCAATTTCTCCTGCGTGAGCCCCTTGGCAATCCTCTCACGTCGGAGGTTCGCTCCGAATCGTTTGAGGTTTTCTTCTATACTCTTGGCGTTGGGCACAGCCCATTAAGCCGCAAAAGCAGCTTGACATCTAGGGCCCAATGGGGCCTAATCCTTGCACGGGGAGGCAAGCCCGTTTAGTACTCCGCCAACGGACTGTGGGTCGATGAGCATGCGAACAAAGCCCAAGCTCTTACGTGTTTATCAGCAGCACGGGACGATCAGCGAGAGGCTGATCTGCGAAGTCCCGGATATCCCCTCCTGGATAACGGCTTCCTCTTTGTGGTGCTCGTCGTTTACATCGCGGTTCGCCCACGGTACTTCGGCATGGCCACGTCGCCTCCACAAATGGGCAATTGCGGCGTGTAGTTCTTCGCCGCTGAGCACAGTGCCTTCGATGGCCTTGGCGCGAAGTGCAACCGGATTATGCGGGTTGTCTTTTGGGCGAGTGAGGCCAATCTTCTCCAATTCTTGTATCAACCAGCGGTGGCGATATTTTCTCGAACGGAGCGTACGGCGACTCCGGCGAAGTATCCGCCGCTTGCTGAGGTCCGACGCACTTCTCGGGCAGACGATGACGCCGGTTGCGAG
Organism: uncultured Verrucomicrobiae bacterium; assembly: GCA_963842185.1. GTDB lineage: Bacteria > Verrucomicrobiota > Verrucomicrobiia > Palsa-1439 > Palsa-1439 > Palsa-1439. Next base: position 368,324 of record CAWJFL010000013.1, on the reverse strand, counting down.
GAATTTCTTGCCGCGCCGCACGGCGTAGCCGATGGATCCGAGACCCATGTCGAAGCCAAAGACAAGGCCGTTTACAAAGGCAGAGTTCAAATCGAAATGCAAATTGGTCTTCACGGAACTTCCGTCACACCACAGCCAAAAACAGAATATCTAGGAGAGGTTAGGGGGACAAGCATGCTTTTCTCTACAATCGAGGAGCCGTTAGCGGAAATCCACTGTAACACCAGCAGCGAAAGAACAAGACACACCACGACAGTTTTTCGCGATGTACTTGCAAACAGCCTTTTAACCGGAGAAAATGAACGCAAGCATATGAAGGCAGTCATCTTGGCAGGTGGTTTGGGTACACGATTACGCCCATTCACCGAGATCATCCCGAAGCCGTTGCTCCCCATCGGCGAAAAGTCGGTCCTCGAAATCCAAATCGAAAGACTCAAGAAGCATGGGTTTGATGAGATCATTCTCGCCACGAACTACAAGGCCGATTATATCGAACGCTTTGTCGGTGACGGTTCGCAGTACGGCGTACGCGTCACCGTTAGCCAGGAAACTAAACCGCTGGGCACGGCGGGACCGCTGACGCTTTTGCGGGACAAGCTGACCGAACCGTTCGTGGTGATGAATGGCGACATCCTCAGTCAGATCGATTTCACCGATTTCTACCGGTTTGCGATGAAACACGAGGCTTGGCTCACCGTCGCGATTCGGCAGCACATCACACCGTATGCGTTCGGGGACATCTTTTTCGAGGGCGACCGAGTCACAGGGATTGACGAAAAGCCGAACATCGTAAAATTCATCCTAGCGGGCATGTACATCATGCGCCCGGAAATTTTCGAGTTTATCCCGACGGATACCTACTTCGGCATAGACCTGCTGATCAAGGCAATGCTCAAGCGAGGGTCGCCGGTGGTTAAATACAACCTTGAGGCGTACTGGCTCGACATCGGACAAATCACCGACTTCGAGAAGGCGCAGGACATCTACCGTCAGCACTTTAAAGAGGACTAATCATGCGAGTTTTGGTTACAGGCTGCGCCGGGTATATCGGCTCCGTTCTCACTCGCCAAGTCCTCAACAAGGGCCACCATGTCCGGGGCGTGGACGCCTTATTCTTCGGGGGCGAATCCCTGCTGGACATCGTGACCCATCCGCACTTCGAATTCGTCCGCGCCGACGTGCGCGATAGCAAGGCAATGGTAACCGCGCTCGACGGCATCGATGCGGTCGCGCATTTGGCCGCGATCGTCGGCGATCCCGCGTGCGCCCAACAACCGGACCTCGCCCGCGCCATAAATTTGGAAGCATCCACAACCCTGCTCCGTCTTTGTAATGAGAGCCCCAACGTCCAACGCTTCGCGTTCGCGTCCACATGCAGCAACTACGGCAAGATGCAGGGTGATGGATACGTCGATGAAACTTCACCGCTTCGTCCGGTCTCGCTCTATGCCGAACTCAAAGTCGGATTCGAAAAACATCTCCAGCAGGCTTCCCTGCGACCCAACCTCATCGCCACGGCCCTGCGCTTCGCCACCGTCTACGGAGTATCATCACGAATGCGGTTCGACCTGACGGTCAACGAATTCGTCCGCGATCTTGCCATGGGCAGAACACTGCGCGTTTTCGGCCAGCAATTTTGGCGGCCCTACTGCCACGTCGACGACCTGGCGCGTTCCGTCGTTCTCGTCCTTGAGTGCCCCGCCGAGAAAGTCCGTCAGGACGTCTTCAACGTCGGGGATACACGCGAGAACTACACCAAGGAAATGATCGTCAACGAAATCTTTGAATGTTTGCACGACCTGCCCCGTTCACTGGTCACCTACGTCCAAAAGACGGAAGACCCCCGCGATTATAGAGTCGATTTTTCGAAGATTCATTCGACGCTGGGATTCGAAATCACCAAGCGCGTTCCTGATGGTATTCGCGAACTTTCCGTCCTGCTTCGTCAGGGGCTGATCAGCGATCCGGATGCAGCCAAATTCAAGAATGTCTGATCCTTCCAACAGTTTCATTCCGCTCAGCGTTCCCGTTATTCAGGGAAACGAGTGGGCATACGTGAAGGAGTGTCTCGATACAGGTTGGGTCTCTTCCGCCGGCAAGTTTGTTGACCGCTTCGAACAGGAGACCAGTCAATTCACGGGAGCGAAACACGCCGTGGCTTGCGCCACTGGCACTGCCGCCCTGCACGTCGCACTGCGAATCGCGGGTGTGACGGCCGGTGACGAAGTCATTGTGCCCACCGTCACATTCATCGCGTCGATCAACTCCGTGCGGTACGTGGACGCCCACCCCGTGTTCATGGATTGCGACGAGTACTACAATCTGGACACCGAGAAAACGCGCGACTTCATTCTCCAGGAGACCGTGTTCAAAGACGGTCACACGTACAATCGACTGACCAACCGCCGTATTACTGCGGTTATGCCGGTGCACGTGTTTGGCAACGCCGTGTGGCTCGATGATCTGTTGCCGTTGTGCCGCGAGCGGAACATCAAGGTTATCGAAGACGCTGCCGAAAGTATCGGGACGAAGTACACCACCGGCCAGTTCAAGGGCCGGCACACGGGCAGCGTTGGCGACATTGGGTGCCTGTCGTTCAATGGCAACAAGATCATTACCACCGGCGGCGGCGGCATGATTCTTACCGACCGCCGCGAGTACGCCGATCGGGCGAAATATCTCACTACGCAGGCCAAGGATGACGAGGTCAGGTTTGTTCACAATGACGTCGGCTACAACTACCGGCTGACGAACGTTCAAGCCGCCGTCGGCGTGGCCCAGCTCGAGCAACTCCCCAAGTATTTGGACCTGAAACGGAAGAACTATTCCGCGTACAAGGGCGAAGTCGATGCCATTCCCGGCCTCCACCTCGCCCATGGTCCTGATTACGCGGCAAACAATCACTGGATGTATGCGTTGCAAATTGACCGTGCGCAATACGGGTTGGACCGGGAACAACTCATGGCCAGGATGGGGCAGAACCAGATCCAAACACGCCCCCTCTGGCAGTTGAATCATCGACAACGCCCCTATACGACCTGTCAGCATTACCAGATTGACCGCGCGAACCATCTGCTGGATGTCACGCTAAACCTGCCCTGTTCGGTTGACTTGACTCCGGCGCAAATACAGCGTGTGATCGAAGTCTTGCGACAAAACTCATGAAGGACATCGTGATCGTCGGGCATGGCGGGTTGGCACGCGAGGTCGCGTTCCTCATCGGGGAAATCAATCGGGCAATCCCCACGTGGAATCTACTCGGCCACATTACTTCCGATGCCGAGTCCGTTTCCAAGACGGTGGGCCGTCACACCGTGCGGGGAACCGACGAGTGGCTCACGAAGTCCGCGAAAGAAATCGCCGTGGCCATTGCCATTGGCCAACCGTCGCTACTGCGCACTTTGCACGAACGTTTTCGCCAAAACTCGAGACTATCATTTCCAAATCTCATCCATCCTTCGGTCATCGGAGACTGGGAGCGGATCGCGATGGATTCGGGCAACATTGTCCTGAACAACGCGTCGTTCACGACCGATATCAAGCTCGGGTCTCTGAACATCATCAATCCCGGCGCCACCATCGCGCATGATTGCATTTTGGGAAGTTACAACCTTATCAACCCCGGAGCGTGCTTGTCAGGCGAGGTCAGGCTCGGCGACGAAATCCTCATGGGCACCGGCGCCCGAGTCCTCCAGCAATTGCGCCTGTGTAGCTGTTCGGTCATCGGAGCCGGGGCCGTCGTCACCCGCAGCATCGAAAAGCCCGGGGTCTACATTGGCATCCCGGCGCGGGAAATGAACGCGGCTCGCGCCTGACCAGATGGAGAAATCGACGTGAAAACACTCGTCAGCGTCATCGCCTACAACGAAGAATCAAATATCCGAGCGACGCTTGAGGACCTGCGCACTCACAACTGCGGCTTCGACGTCGTCGTCATCGACAATGGGTCGGGCGACGCCACCGCCGCAATTTGTCGAGAACTGGGTGTGCCGGTGGTTTCCCACTGCATCAACACTGGCGGTTCCATGGGGACTGTCACCAGCTATTTCAATTACGCCTATCGTCACGGCTATGATTGCCTCTGTCAATTTGATGGTGACGGACAACATTTGGCCACCGAGTTGCCATCGATCATTGGGCCGGTACAGCGCGGTGAAGCGGATTATGTGATCGGTTCTCGTTTCCTCGCCAAGGAAGGGTTTCGCTCCACGGCCCTGCGGCGAATCGGGATCTCCTCCTTCTCCTGGCTAGTATCCAGTATCGTCGGCCAGAAGGTTACGGATGTGACCTCTGGCTTTCGATCGTACAGCCGAAAGGTCATTGAGTTTTTTGGAACACACTATCGATATGAGGTTCACGACACGAGCCAGCTACTGCTTCTAAGCCGTTTTGGCGGCGCCCGAATTTGCGAAGTTCCCGTCCTGATGAGGGAGCGCATGCATGGTAAATCAGAGTATGGGTTCCGGGATGCGCTTACCTTCCCCCTAAAAGGCATTGTGAACATCACCGGCGCGCTGTTGCAGCGCCAACAAATTCAACGAGAAAGGCGGGCATAGTCATGGGATTGAAAATCAAACTCATCGCCTTCGCCCTAGGTCTCGTGTTCTTTTACGTCGTACTGCGCAACGTGAAGCGGAACATGTTTCGTCCCAGCTACGCTGTATTGTGGCTCGGCATGTCGCTGTTCCTCCTGTCGATTGCGGTGCTAGAGCCGCTCTACAAGTGGATCGCCACCTCCGTGATAGGCATCGTCGATGCACGCCACATCATCTATATTGCGCTCATCAGTTTCTTGCTGGTGTATGTCTTTTTCCTGACTTCCATGGTCACCAGAATGTCGAGCCAGATCCAGCAGTTGATCAGCACCGTCGCCATTTTGGAGGCCAAATTGGCGGAGCGAATCAAGCCGCAAACAAAGCCCCAAGACGCGGCCACTGTTGATCCTCCCAAAGGAATCTCTCAATGAAGCAGAAGCACCGGCTATCGGCGCTAATCCCGATCGGTGCATTCTGTGTTCGCTTTGGTACTCACTGGCAAGAGGCATCGGTCGTGGACTCGGTCGTCTTTACGACGATGCTTCCTTGTATGGCCACAACGGCTGGAGTCTGGTACAAGGAAGCGGTTTCCGCGGTTCCGAACCCAGTGTGGAAAATGACGGTGCTGTCTGCTTACGATGAATTGAGGTAAGGTCAGCCTCGCTTAATATCGTCCTTCATCGTTGGTCAGAATCGACCGCTTCTCTTGGGCGACATAATACGCAGCGTTTTGAGACGCTTGCCGCTATGTCTTGATTCTGGAGGGATTGATTGCGGTTAATCTGCGGCGAGGGGAGGGGGCGAGCCAGTTCTTAAGCGAACTGCGCAGGAGGGTCCCGCTTCACCTGGAAGCGGCGGCGGGATCGACAGCGAGGTGATGGCTGGGATGCGGGAGTAGATCGGCGAGCCTATTGTCGCACTGGAGGGGGAGGCAGGACGTAATCGCGGTACTGATTCGGATTGCCCGTCTGACCGGCCTCTGCGGCCTTGATCAAATTGAACATCTCGCGGGCGGTGACGTAATGGAGTAGGGAATTGGAGCCGTCATTACAAATCGTCTGAAGGTGCTCGTGCATCGTTGCTGCCGATGGGCCGAGCGCAGTATCAAAATTCCTTTCTTGGCAGCCATGGGTGTACACTTTCACAAATACCCAATCGGGTTTACCGACGATCCCGATTCGTTGTGCAACCCAGTTTTGAACGCGGCTGGCGTTGACCGGTGCATAGCGCGCGACCTCACTATTTTCAATGCGGGGGATAAAGGCGAATTTGCGGTTGGTCCAATTCAGCGCAAGCGGGCCTTGCACGATGAGGAGATCTCCACTTGGTGTCCCACCAACGCGTACGTCCCTGCCAGAGTCATGGGACTTGGGTCGGAACGGATCATCCGTCGCATAATAAATCGAGTTGATCTTGTGGGTCTGGCACTCGCTTGGTGCACTCGGTAGTGTGAAGTCCGCGTAGCAACCGGTATCGCCGAGCACCTGCAGTTCATTATTGACCCCACACCATCGACCGTCCGGACGTGAATTATCCAGGGACCAGTTGCCATGGATGAAGCCGTAGCGGCCCTGGGAGAGGAACCCGTGGCGGTGTAGTGTAACCTTAAAATCCTCGATCGTGTGGCGTAGGTTCTCTGCCGTGTCGTTGTCGTGATGCAGGTGAATCTCCACTTCGCCGTAACCCCGCCGGCACAATCGCGCTAGCAAATCGAGATACTCAGGCACGTACTCCTCTGCAGGATAAAAAAACGTGTGCTGTGGTGGGCGGCCATCGGCATCGCGAAACCGATCCGCCATGCGCGGGTAAGCTTCAGACCAGTGCACGACGCGCTCCAGCGCTTTGTCACGGAAAGCCTTGTTCCAAAGCGGTTCGTAGTGGTCTACAAAGCAGAAGAAAACGTGTGTCGGTAAGACCGGTGTCGGCGGCTTGCGCTGTATATAACTCGTCAACCACAGATGGACGTTGTTCAGCATCGCCACGACTCTCCGCCAACGAACTGACTCAGAGGCAGCGGGAGCAATATATCCAGCAGAGGAAGCACGCGTGATGAGATCGGCTTCGTGTCGACCTCGTTATCGTAGGTGCGCTCTATAAAACCTTCTTGTCGACACAAACTACCGCGGGAGTTAACTCTCCGGGCGAGCACGGGCACGCGAGGTGCTAAAAGAGTAGCGTCGATGAGAACCAGTGCCATGAATATAGCTAGAGCGTGCTCATACTTGTTACTCGAATCCATTCTCGTTGGATGTCCGCTTGGCGTACGCGCTGTTGAAAAACCTCTTCCAGCCCCGATCAGATCCTCGTCGGAAGACCAGAAATTTGCGAACCTAGCAAGAACTCTCCAGGCCCGATACTGGGTTTTTGACGACATCTTCGCGGCACTCTGCCGTGCCGCTTTGTCTAACGTCGAAGCTAATCCTAAACTTGACATCCGGGACGAAGCGCGTGCGATTTGGGGCGGTATGTGGATATGGACACACGCGTCAATCGAACCCCTTCCGTTGTTTCACGCCGGAGGACTTGGGGTCATGCATGGCACGGCTGACGGCAAGTACGATCATGGCTATGACCTCGTTGGACTACAAAAACATTATGCCCAGCACTTCATAGCTGGTGGCATGTTCGAAGCATACTTCGATGCTGGCCGAGAGGCTGGTGTCCGCAAGGAACGTCTCAACTCTGTTACTGGCGATTATTTCGATTACAACAAGGTGGCCGTCACCAGTATGGGCGCGCGTTGGGTCGATGTCGCGGTTGCGGGGGATGCCCAACACGCCAAAGTCTGGCTCAAACTTTGGGGGAGCGGCCAATACACCTTGAGTAAATCGATGCCCCGACTCCACTGGCGCAGTTTGCCACCGTTCGTTGACTCGACACCAGAGGAGGTCAAGGTGGTCGAAGACGAAGTCGATGCCGCCATCACGTTCCCCATCGATCCGAACACACCTCAAGCTGCCCAGTTAACCCGCGCCCGCTCATCTGAGGCCGGGCATGATTAGCGTATTGGCCGAGAAAGCCTTGGGTGCGATCGGGGGACGAGAATCGTCGATGTACTTCCGGTGCCACAATTCCAGCAGGATCAGCGACCAGATCTGGTGTGCATTGTCACGATGACCGCTCAGGTGATTGCGCCAAAGTGTTTCCAACTTCGGACTTCTTGAAATATCCGCGCTGTGTCGCCGTCGGACCGAGGAGGAGGTCTTCAGCAGCTCCACGCAATTGGCTCCTCAGCCATTCGGCGATCGGCAGGCGAAACCCCTGTTTTTTGCGTGAGAGAATCTCCTGTGGCACGAGGCGCGCCGCGGCTTTCTTGAGGATGTACTTGCTCTCGAAGCCCTTGAGCTTGAAACGCGGCGGCAGCGTGGCGACAAACTCGACCACCTTGTGGTCCAAGCAGCGGCGGGCGAGATCTCCAGCGACACCGCCATGCTCATGCGATCGACTTTGGTGAGGATGTCGTCGACGAGATACGTCTTCATGTCCACATACAATGCCCGGTTGAGCCAGTCATCGGGTGCCGCGTGTGCATTGCGATACAACGCGCGAAACTTTGCGGCGTAATCGTGCGTCTCCGGTTGCGCCATGAGGTGCCGCTTCGCCTCTTCGGTGTAGAGGTAAAGGAAATGTTTGCGGGCGCAGGCATCGTCGGCCGTGCGGGTGATGCTTTCCAGCGAGTTCTTGGCCTTGAATCGCACGTCATCGGGGAACACACGCGCCATCGCGCCGAGAAACCGTAGCGGCCCGAGCGTCCGCCGAAGTCGATGCTCCAATTGCCCCATCCGAAAGCGCGAGTAACCGGCAAATAATTCATCTGCCGCCGTCGCCGCTGAGAGCGACCGTCACATGTTCGCGCGCGGTCTTGCTGACATAGTACGTGGGGATGGCCGACGAGTCCGCGAATGGTTCGTCAAACGACCACACGATGAGCGGGAACAGGTGCTCGATGTCGGCGTGGACGACATGCTCATGGTGCTCGGAGTGAAACCGCTCAGCCATCTGTCGTGCGTACGGCAATTCGTTGTACGCTTCCTCTTCGAATCCGATGGAAGAGGTGACAAGTTTGCCGGTGATGACCTCCCGCATCAGGCCGACGATGGTGCTGGAATCGACCCCACCGCTGAGGAATGCGCCGAGGGGCACATCGGACAGGAGGTGATCCTTGACCGTCCCTTTCAACAGATCGAAGAGCTGCCCGGCCGCCTGTTCCTCGGTGAGTGATTCGTTCACGTTGTAATCAACATCCCAGTATTGGCGGACACGCACGCCGTTGCGGTCGCAGCTTAGCGCGTGTGCCGGCGGCAACTTCTGGATGCCGTCAAACATGGTGCCGGGATCGGGCACGTACAGCAGGCTGATGTACTCGCTGAGCGCGTCGGGATTCACACGGCGCGGAACGGCTTCATCTTGCAGGATGGCTTTGATCTCGCTGCCGAAGACCAGCGACTTGTTGCCGAGGACGGTGTAATGGAGGGGCTTGATGCCGAGACGGTCGCGCGCGATGAACAGCTTCTCGACGCGCGAGTCCCAGATTGCAAACGCAAACATCCCGCGCAGCTCGTCGACACAGTTCTCACCGAGGTCTTCGTAAAGATGGACGATGGCTTCCGTGTCGCAGTGGGAACGGAACTTGTGTCCCTTCGCTTCGAGTCGATCGCGAAGTTCGGGGAAATTGTAAATCTCGCCGTTGAACACGATCCAAATCGTGTTGTCCTCGTTGGTCATCGGTTGGTGGCCGCCTTCGACGTCGAGGATGCTCAGGCGCCGGTGCGCCAAGCCGACGCCCCGGTCGAAATATTCGCCGCTGCCATCGGGTCCGCGATGCGCCTGGGCCACGTTCATGCGCGCGATCAACTCGCGCGAGACCGGCGCGTTGTCACTGAAATTGAATTTACCAGCGATCCCGCACATGGTTTACCGTGCCGTCCGTTTCCACGCGGCTTGTTGTGTGCCGGTAATGAATCGGAAGAACCCGAACAACAACGCGAGGTTGATCGTGACGAAATAGTAGGGCGCGCTGAACAGGACAATCTTCCGTCTCCGAATGAATGCGCCGAGGAACGCCAGGCCGTAAAACGCGAGTTGGAGTGCCAGTAACACCGCGAAGAGCGGATGAGGCAGCAAGGCGACATTTGATATCAACGCAGCGATCATCAAAAACGGGGCGAACCACCGCAGAACTTTGTGTGACCAGAACGCAATCGAGTAAAACCCGCGCCAGGGCAGCAGCGACCGCCAGCATAGAAATAGCGCCTGGAAATCACCCGCGCCGATGCGGATGCGCCGGGTCATTTCGTGGCCGACCGATTGTGGCAGTTCCTCGGTCGCGACGGCGTCCGTGTCGTAAATCACACGGACGACCTCGTTCGCGCACCCGCATGCCGATGACGAAATCATCCACAAACGTGTTGTCGGGTATTCTTGGGCCAGCAGCGATTTACGAATCGCGTAAATGGCCCCGTTGGCGCCGAGGCAGGAATCGAGCGCGCTCTCGCGCGTCTTCAAATACGTCTCCAGTTTCCAGTACGGGCCTTCATCGGTTTCGCTGTTGTCACCGTGGAACACGAGCCTTCCGCACACCCCGCCAATTTGTGGATTGGCAAAATGTCGCGCGAGCTTTCGAAGCGTGTCTGGACCAAACATCGCGTTCGCATCGCTGAACACGAGCAACTCACCGTGCGCTTGTGGGACGAGTCGATTGAGCACGCTGGGCTTGCCCCCACGTTGATCGAACGCGTGCAGTTTCACTCGCGCGTCTGGAAACGTCCTGACCAATTCGTTGGTGCGGTCCGTCGAACCATCCGATCCGATCAAGATTTCGAGCTTGTCGTGTGGATAATCGAGTGCGAGCAGGTTTTCGATGCGCGTCACGATGTGCTTTTCTTCGTTGTAGACGCTGATCAACACGGAAACCGACGGCCAATCGGGTGGGTCGTGCGGTTGCTCGCGGCGCCGCGTCGGCACCAGCGCGAGCAGCAGCGGGTAGATCGCGTACGACCAAACGATGGCCGCCGCAGATACAAAAAAGACAATTATCCAAAAGCTCGTCATGATGACCGAAGCGAACGTCTGTTATTTACTTGGCGGCCAACAACTTGCGGAGCGAGTCACGGGTGTGAGCGCGGGGTTCCCAGTGAAGTTGGTCGCGCGCCTTGGAGCAATCGAACGCCAGCGGCGCAACCGCCGAACGCAGGCGGTACGGGGAAATTGGCGCGGGGCGGCCCAATGTCGTAATGACCCACTCGATGCCGCCGGCGAAGAAGCACGCCAGCCCAAGCGGAATCCGGGTAATCGCGAAGCTGCGGTTCGCGCGCGCGGGAATACAGACGCACCAGTTCCTCGCGGCTCATCAACTCGTTGTCTACCACTTGAAACACCTCGCCGTGCGAGAACGGGCTCTGCGTCGAGAGCACGATGGCTTCGACGACGTCGTCCACGTGCACGAAGGGAAGCTGGTTGGAGTCGTCCCCGATGACAACCAGCCACTGGCCGAGACGAATGCCGACGGCGGCGGTAATGAGCGGGCTGGTCTCGCTCCAAATCTGGCCGGGACGAAGAATGACGACCGGGAGCCCGCGCTCCTGCGCCGCCGCCCGGACGATGCGCTCAGCTTCAAGTTTGGCCTGCGTGTAAGAGCCGCGCTGTTGGGGAGTGGGCTCCAAGCGTTGCGGCTTCGGTGACCGGTTGGTTGGCCGGATGCCCGGCCCAATCGATCACCGACAGCGAGCTGATGTAAATCATTTTGGGTACGTCATGTTTCAGACAGGCTTCGACCACGTTGCGGGTGCCCGCGATGGTGCCTGCCTCGTGCGCCGCCCAACCGCCGCCCATGGCCGCGCCGATATGAAAGACCGCCGTCGCGCCTTCCACGGCGCGATCCACCGCGTCGGGATCGCCAAGCTCGCCGAGGACAACCTCGATCTGCGGATGATCCGCGATTTCTGGCGGAGGCAACCGCCGCACAAACAGACGGATGTACTCGTCTTCGTCAATGAGGCGTTTCACGAACGCTGCTGCCCAGCAGGCCGTTCGCCCCCGTGACGACCACCGCCGGACGATTGCCCGGCCGGTATTGACCGTAGAACTTGGCCTTGGCGTGATCGGCCTCGCGCGCAACCTGTTCCGTCCAACGCACCACTTCGACGGGCTTGTTCGAGGCCTGCGGGCATCACGTTGTTGGTGGCGAGAGATTCGTAGAATGCGCCGACAAAGTTGTGAAGCCCTTGGTACGGCTGGAGTTCGCCCACGGCGAACATCGTCGCATTCCAGATCAATTGCGCCGCGGATGAAACCGATTCTGCCAACGCGTTAGCCACACGTTCAGCGGCCTTTGGCAAAGGCGTGTGGCGGCGGCGCGTCAGGTACATCGCGAACAAGTCCGCGCGCAAGGTCCCGCGGGTGCCTTGAATGATCAGTTGATGCTGGAGCGGCTTGACGTTCCATGAGAGCTGAATGTTGCCGGTGCCCTTGGCGCAACGCACCAACGCGCGCCACTCGTCGAAATGGATGTTCGGATCGCTGTCTTTCAAGCCTGACGTGCGAAAGTCAGCCTGCACATCCTGGATGCTGCCCAGAAACTCTTGCAGTAAATACAGGGCGTGCACGCCGAGGTCACGAAACTGGTATCCACCCTCGCGATACTGTGGGGGCAGGGGACCGCCGCGATACGGCGGGTAATTTGAACTGCGCAGGTAATCGACGGTGAGCACGTCGCCAATGGCGCCCGTCTTCACCAATTCCAGCGCGCGTTTGATCAATGGATCGCCGAGCAATGAGTGGTTGACGCACACGCGCAAGTTTCGCGCCTGGCTTTCGGCGATCAGCCGGTCGCAGTCCTCGACGCTTGTGGCCAGCGGCTTTTCGACGAGAACGTGGCAGCCAAGTGAGAGCGCCTCCAGGGCGACGTCGACGTGGCTGTCGGGCGGGGTGAGGACGTGGACGACATCAAGGCCTTCGGCGGCCATCACTTTCAACGACGGATGCGACGTGATGCCGAACCGTTGGGCCGTCGCCCGGGCGCGGGCGCAATCGAGATCGGTAATGCCCACGATGCGCACGTGGGGCAGCCGTTTCAATGCCTTGATATGAAACTCGCTGACGTAACCCGCGCCAACGATGCCGACACGATAACTCTTGCCGTTTGTCATTTCCGTTTGCGGACTGCCTCCTGAAATGCCTCTTCCAGTCGTTCGTAGATCGCGCGCCAATCGTAACGATCGAGGACAAGCTGACGGCCTCGTTCGCCCAACCTCTGGCGCAACGCCGCATCTTGTAGCAGGGAAACCGTGGCGTTGGCAAATGTTTCAGGTTCGTCCGCGAGCAGGGCGGTCTCGCCGTGCGTCAGGGCAATGCCTTCGGCGGCCACGGCCGTGCAGACCACCGGTTTCTTCATGCACATGGCCTGAAACACGCGATGCTTCGTACCGGCCCCGGCCCGCAACGGCATCACGACGACGGCGGCGCGGGCCACGTACTCGCGCATGTCGGGGACGAAACCAGTGACGATCACGCCGTCGCCAGCGAGGGCCTTCACTGTCTCGGGTGGATTCTGCCCCGCGATATAAAACTTCACATCGGGCACACGCTGGCGAACAAGCGGAAGAATCTTGTCGTGAAAGTAAACGGCGGCATCGGCCTGGGGCGGCCAGCTCAGGTTGCCAAAGTAAAGAATGGATGACGGCTCGACGGCGCCATTGGTCTCGCCTGGCGTCCAGTACTCGACGTCCGCGCCGTTGGGTACCGTCGTCACATCGGCTTCGGGACAAATGCGCTGGTATTCGGCGCGATCTTCGTCGGAAAGCACGACGCATTTCTCGCTGGCGCGCGCCACGTCCTGTTGGAGCCGCACCAACTTGCCGTATTGGGAGCGGATGAAGGCCTTCTTGAATGGATTGGTGGTGGTGCGTTCCATCCGCTGCCAGAGGACGTGTTCGAGATTGTGCGCGTCGTGCACGAACGCGGCACCTCGCTTGTGGCCGACATACTGGCTCATGTGCAGAAAATGCGAGTGGATGACATCGATTCGCTCCTCGTCCACAAACTTCTCCAGCGCGCGAGCCATTTCAGGCCGCCAGTACTCGCGGATGATAAACGGATCTGCCGTCACGAGGCTCTGGGCGGCATTCGCAAACGTCCGCCACTTCGGACGCACAAGGTCGATTCCGACGATCTTTTTGCAGTAGGGACGCAACGCCTCGAAATGCTCGCGGTCGGTCGGTTTGAACAGAAAACAAAGCAGCGACACGTCATGACGCTTGGCGGCTTCGCGAAGCAGGTTGAAATCGCGGATGACCGCGCCGTCCGTGAGCGGCCACGGGAACTTCGAGATGAGCGTGAGGATTCTCACCAGTACAGGCCGTGATATTGAGCTGCCCGAGATGTTGGCGCTCTTGAGCGGCGGCGACAAGGTCGACAATGTGATGACGAGGAGAAATCGATCCTGGCCAACTCCGGTACTCGGGCGCATTCTTGCAGATCACCAGCGTCTGCGCTTCGCGCAACGACATCCTGTAGCGATGTGGCCAACAACGAATTGATGTGGGGCAGTTTGTCTTCGAGGAACCGTTTGTTGGCACCGGTCAGCCGAGTTAATTCCACTTCCGAATCGTGGATGACCAGTTTGAATCCCTTGCCGAGCAAGGTTTCCGCCATGATGACAATGGGACTTTCGCGCAAGTCGTCGGTGCCAACCTTGAAACTCAGCCCGAGGATCCCGACCTCGCGATGGCCGAGCTCGGTGATGAACTCGATGGTGCGCTGGATTTGGGTGAGGTTGCTGCGCGCGATGGCGTCAAGCATGGGTAGTTCAACATCTTTTTCGCGGGCGCGCCCGACGAGGGCGCGCAGATCTTTCGGAAGACAGGAACCGCCATAGGCCAGACCGGGTTTGAGATAGGTTCTGGAGATGTTGAGCTTCGTATCCCGGCACACGATGTCCATCACTTCGTGGCTGTCGATGCCGTGGGCCTTGCAGAATTGGCCGATCTCGTTGGCAAACGTAATTTTCATCGCGTGGAATGCGTTGCAGGCGAACTTGATCGTCTCGGCGGCCCGAATCGTAATGCGCACGTGGGGCGCGTCCACGCAGCGGTACAAGTCCGCAAGTGAATCGCCTGCTCCCGCGTTACGTTCGCCGATCACGACGAACGGCGGTTCGTAGAAATCGCGGATGGCCGATCCTTCCCGCATGAATTCCGGGTTGGCAACGACGTGAAAATCCCGACCCTCGCGCTTTCCCGGAAGCCGACTCGATCTGCGGGACAACGACACTCTCGATACTGCCCGGCAACATCGTGCTGCGAACGACGATCGTGTGCGTCACATTCTTGTCACGGAGTGCTTCACCAATCTCGCGTGACACGTGCTCGACGTGGGACATGTCGGCTTGTCCTCCTTTCTTGCTTGGGGTGCCCACGCAGATGAAAGACACCGTCGAGTTCGTGATCGCTTCTGTCGGGCTAGCAGTGGTGGTGAACCGTCCATTGTGGTGAACTTTTCCGAGCACTTCCGCGAGGCCGGGTTCAAACAATGGAGTTTGGCCGGCGCGAAACAGCGCGAGTTTATCTGGATTCGTTTCGACGCCGACGACATCGTGTTCGCGGTCGGCAAAACAAACCGCAGTAACCGATCCGACGTATCCGAGTCCGAAAACGCTGATCTTCACAGGACTCCTTCATAAGGGGTGTTTGGGTTGCGAGCGGTGTTCATCCGACCACGTGCCTTTGTCCGTCCACACTGATAGAGGAAGACCGGACGGCTTCCAGTAATGGGCAGCTTTTCTAAATGCATGGGTGGTCAAATGCTCGCGCAGCCCTTGGCGGCGCACGGTGAATATGTCACGACACCTTTTGCCCGAACAGTAGCCCGACGGACCGGCGTGACGAGCGATTGGATCATGAGGCGAGCACCTTGCTCAACTTGTCCAGCACGGTCCGCGCGTTCACGTCCCAATCGAATTGAGAAACTGATGCGCGAATCGCTTCGCGGTCCCATTTCGTTGCCAGGGCGCGGCGTAGTGCGTCGGCGAGGGCGCCCGGGTTGGAGGGCGGCACCAGTAACCCGTTTACGCCGTCATGCACGACTTCGGAGACTCCTCCGACACGCGAGGCGACAACGGGAAGCCCGCACGCCATCGCTTCGAGTGCGACATTGGGCAGGCCTTCGCTGAGGCTCGGCAGGCATAACACATCAGACGCGTTCATCCACCAGGGAATTTCTTCGTGTGGGCGTGCCCCGAGCAGGAACACCGTTGGACAATCGTCGCGCCAGTGAGGAGTTGTTGACGTTGCGACAAACATGCAAAAGGCTTCCCGAAGCGGTGCGGCTTCGGAGCCGGTTCCGAGGTAGATGACATCCAAATCTCCGAAGTCGCCAGTTTTCCCGTAGCAGGAGGGCTCGTCGCAAGCGCTTGTGACCCCCTCTGGGCACGGGCCTGAGGATTGACCAGAATGCGAATGACACAGGAGATGCTGAAACCCATTAGCTAATATCGTTGGGCCTTTCACTGGTAACAGATTTCCGACGTACAGGATGCGGCGGCGCATTGAATCGAGGCCGAACTTGCGGCACGCTTCCGCGTGGTCGAGCGGGCGGAATTTCTCGCGGTCGACACCATTATAAACCGTTGTGGCGGTGACGCCCTCGGCCGCTAGTGTTTCGCGCAGGGCCTCGCTGCGGCACAACACGGTACGGCTGGCCCGCAAGGCGCGGAGCACCTGGCGTTTGCGAGTGGGGTTTTGGAAGAACACATTCACGTCGCTACCTTGGACAGTCGTGGCGAACGGTAACTTCAGTTTGTTGGCCACGAGCATTACGCCGTAGGCATCCGGGTAGGCCCAGTTGACGAGGATGATGTCAGGACGTAGTCGGCGAATAACCGGTTCAATGGCGTGCGCGAACAACCAGCCGTTGAATGGCCGCGAGAGTAGGGGGACGTGGACGAACCGCGGGTGCGTCACGGCGATACCCTGCCAGGATTCGTCGGGCACGGGCTGGTGCATGGGGGACACAACCTTGATGTCACATCGCTTCGAGAGCGCGGCGACCTGCTGCGCGTTGTGCATTCCACGGGTCGGTTCTGATCCGTTGGGAAAGAGGGTGGAAACGAACAACAGTTTCATACGCCAAGACGGCGCCATAGTTGTTCGTATCGTTCGGTCATCGCTTTGACGCTATGGTGTGTTTTCGCGACTTTGCGTGCTGCTGTTCCAAGTCGGGTGGCCAACACCGGATCGGCCAGTAGCCGTTCGATCGCGGTGCGCAAAGCGGCCTCATCATTGGGCGGTACGACCAACCCCGTCTGCAAGTGCTTGATCAGTTCAACGTTCCCGCCCACCGCGGTGACCACGATCGGACACCCCGCAGCCATGGCTTCCAGCAAGGCGAGGCTCATGCCTTCGGTATCTGAGGGGAGCACGAAGACATCGAACCCTGCTAGCAATTCGGACACATCAGCACGTTGACCAAGAAACGAAGCGCGCGATCCGGCTTGCTTCTGGAGGTCTTCACGTAGCGGACCATCTCCAACGAACACCAAATCCGCACCAGTAATCGCTGCTGTGGCACGTAGTAACAGCGGATAGTTCTTTTCTGGGACGAGTCGTCCGACGGTGCCGATGCGACGGCCCGTGCCGTGTCGCGGCGCTGAAAAACGGTCCACGTGAATACCGTTGGGAATTACCTGGAGGTTCGCTCGGGCGACGCCTTCGTGGGCGACCGCGATCTCGGCATTTTTCTCCGAAACAACGGCGGTAAAATCGGTGAAGCGCGCCGCCATGTAGTTGAGGCGATGATAACGAGCTTCCTCCCCGACGTTTTTGCCGTGTTCGGTGTGGAGCACGCGCGCCCTGGTGAACCGCCCGGCGACTGCTCCGTAGAAGTGCGCGGTAGAATTATGCGTATGAATCACGTCGACCTTTTCCGCGCGTGCAAGGCTGGCGATTTTCCAAACCAGACGCCAGTCTACACCGGGCTTCTTATTAAGCGCCACGACTTTGCCTTTGCTTGGTGGGATCTCGCTAGCCCACGGGCCGGCTTCTTCTAAGCAGCAAACGACGAATCGAAAGTCGTTCGAGGCCTGATTCACCAAGTCGAGCACGACCCGCTCAAGCCCGCCGACCCGCAGACTGAGCAAAACCTGCATGATGGTTTTAGGCGGCTGCACGAAGAGCCTGCGCAACGGCGTCGATTTGTTCGGAATTCAACTCAGGGTAAATGGGTATTGAAAGGCAACGTTCGCAAAGACGCTCCGCGACCGGCAGATCGCCGCGATGGTAACCGAGCGAACGATAAACCGGTTGAAGATGCAACGGCACCGGGTAATTGACGGCGGTGTCGATCCCCGCTTTAGTCAGCGCAGCGCGGACGCGGTCGCGGCTTTCGCATTCGATGACGTAGCAATGCCACACAGGTTCGCTGTCGGCAGGCACCGCAGGCAGAACGTAGGGAGTGCCTGAGAGTAGCTCGGTGTAGCGCCGAGCATGGGTGGCACGCGCCGTGTTCCATGCGTCGAGACGTTTGAGTTTCACGCGCAGCACGGCGCCTTGAAAGCTATCCATGCGATAATTGTAGCCAACTTCCTCGTGGATGTAGCGGGCGCTCTGCGCGTGCTCACGCAAGGAACGCGCATGAGCCGCAAGCTTGTCGTCGTTTGCCAACAGAGCCCCGCCTTCACCGTACGCGCCGAGATTCTTCGTCGGGTAGAAGCTGAAGCAGGAAATCGCGCCGAATTGGCCGACGCGCTTGCCCTTATAGCAGGCACCGTGCGCCTGCGCGGCGTCTTCCACGACAGAAAGCTTGCGCTTGGTCGCGACAGCGTTGATGGAATCCATGTCGGCCGGCGTGCCGAAGATATGCACCGGCATAATTGCCTTGGTTCGGGGACTCACAGCTGCCTCCAGTTTCGCCGGGTCGAGCGTGCGACGGACGGGGTCGATGTCGACAAAAACGGGTGTGGCTCCAACATAGCTGATGGCCCACGCGGTGGCGATGAAAGTGAATGGAGTGGTGATGACCTCATCGCCTGGGCCAATGTTGAGGCAGCGGAGCGCAAGGTGCAACGCGCTCGTGCCGCTGTTGAGGCTGACGCAATGTGTAGCTTCGCAGTAAGCCGCGAATTCCTGTTCAAAGACCTTTGTGGCCGGACCCTGTGCGAAGCCGGTGGATTCGCACACAGCTTCGAGCGCGTCGAGCACTTCTTCGCGGATACCCTTGTACTGTGTCTTTAGATCGAGGTAGGGGACTTTGGTCATAGGTTCACACGAGTTCGAGTTTGGGCGTGGCAAGCACAAATCTCCTCAACAACAGCCAGAGCATCGTCTACGGTCTCAAGATCCTGATACTTCTGTACCGGTATCGTTTGTATAAGACGGGAACTGTGCGCAGTCATCAGTCTGATGAGTTTGCGGGCTTGTCATCACGATGTCGATGCGAAATCATCTTGAGCATTAGTCTGAAGCAGCCGGGGCTAATACCGGCGATCACCATCGCCAGAACCAGTGGCATTACTGGCACAAAATACCGTACCATCGGCAGGCCGGGAGACACAGTTAGATGGAAGTACGCCGTGTAAATCAACACCAGCCAAGCCAATGAACGAGCAGATGGCCAAGTCCGCAGGCGGCGCCAACCGACGATTCCCAACACGAGCGCTGGTACTTGTAGCACCATCATAAGCCAATTGCCAGAGGCCCGCCCTTCAGCGGCGTAGAGTGTGCGAGTCGTCTTCAGAAACAGAACCTTCAGGGCGTAGAGTGGACGGTGCAACATGTCCTTGTAGTTGTACATACCCATTTGAAATTGCCAACGTTCGTATTCGAAAAGCATTGGGTTTACCGGGCGGAGAAGCCCCCGGCTGGCCATTTCTTGCGTGGCCAGAGCGACGGCGCGGCTGCGGTCTTCCCCGTAACTGGCAAAGATGCGCGGGTCACTACCCCACCAAAGATTCTGCCCGAACCCGCGAGGATTGACGGCGAACCGGCCGAATGCCACTTGGTTGCGAAGGCACCACGGAAGCAACACAGCAATATACGCACCGAGATACAGCATCCAATGGACGACGCGCTGCCTGTTTGGTTTACCCAAGCTCAAGGAGCATCCGAGAAGGCACGCGAGCGGAAGCAAGATTACGCTGCCTTTCGTCATCGTGGCGAGGCCGGCCCCGGCCCCGGCAACCAGGAAACGTGAAACCGATGGCCGGGTCAATGCTG
Organism: uncultured Verrucomicrobiae bacterium; assembly: GCA_963842185.1. GTDB lineage: Bacteria > Verrucomicrobiota > Verrucomicrobiia > Palsa-1439 > Palsa-1439 > Palsa-1439. Next base: position 348,583 of record CAWJFL010000013.1, on the reverse strand, counting down.
CGTCGAGCAGAATGAAGCTGGTTGTCACCATCAGTGTCAACAAGCACTCGTCGTTAACGTTGTTCACGTAATACAGCAACAGGGGGTGCAATCCCACGGCCAATCCTAGCAGCAACGTTCCGAGCGGAGTAAAGAGCCGGCGAAATACTGCACAGACAATCAATGCCGTAGCCACGTCAAACGCCACTTGGGCTAATTTGATTGGCAGCAAGCTGTTCTCGCTAAGGCGTCGGGAGACGGCCAGCAATCCCACGTACACCGGACTAAAATGGCCGTCCGGTCGCCCGGTTTCATCGATAAATCCGCGCCCCGTTTTCAGATTATCGGCAATCGCCAACATGGCCGGGGCGTTGCCGGAGAGACTGCGCTGGGGATTGAAGGCGATGAAGCCGAGACGCGGCGCCAAAACGATTAGTGCAACCCACATGTAAAGTCTTGGCCGGAGTCGTTCGGCAACTTGCTCCAGTCGTTGAAAGATCGTAAGCACGGAGACTCGAAGTTCAGCTAGCTACCTTTTATGCCAGCTTGGAAATGATGGCGGTCCGTCGGACACATCCTATCCCAAACCCAAGCAAATCACCATGGCACTGGCGAGGATGGTGCAGGTGTCCTCCGCTGGGATGTGATACCGGCTCATTCTGTTCAGGGTGGTCACATTGATCAGAAAACAGAGCAGAAGCACGGTGGTCCACTGCCAGATAAACCACACGAGTGGCAGGGATCCTCGCGCAAGAACGCGGATTTACATACCCTTTCAAATGCTCCCAGCAGATCTTTTTGAATGGTGCGATAGTGAGATTTGAGGTTGAGGTGGAGAACTTAGTCACTTAGAAGCGGTCACTGTAATTGTGCGGGACTTTTTAACGACATGACAGATAAATATCGGGAACCCACTGTACGTCTCCACGGGGTGATCGTGGATCAGCACGAGTCCAGACTGGTCGTAATATCGACTCAACCGTCGACGTGACTGATACAACGTGTCACCGAAAAGGCCCGGAAGCTTCGTCCTTGTGACCGAATAATACCATGTATTGAACAAGGATCGCAGACCGTAAAGACAGCCACGCCACCGACTGCTAAATATCATCTGTAGAAAATATCCGGCCCCGTGGTACGAGAGATAGGCTACCCCATTGTGGGTCAAGACCCTGCCGACCTCTTCCAAAGCTTTGGACTCGTCGGTGTATGGTATCGCGACCGTGCAGAATAAAACATCGATGGTGCCTCCTCTGACGGGTAACTCTTCCGCACGCCCTTGGGCGACCTCTAGCCCCTCGTGTCGGCATCCGATTAATGCCGCAGAATCCAAATCGACCCCGATTACGGGGTGACCTCGCCGTGCTAGCTGGGACAGATCCTTGCCATAACCGCAGCCAACATCAAGAACGCGGGTCGACGATGCGAATGGAAAGGGAGGACTGTCACCCAGTATCAATGATTTCCATTCTGTAATGGTTGAAATCACGGTAGTTCCAAAGACGTACTCCACACAATCCCGTAGGCGAGTTTGCACGCTGGTATCGTCGTATTATCTAATGACAAACGAGATCTTCATTGAAGCGTGGATGCTTTGGCGACCATTCGCAGTCTTTGGGACATCCATACAACCGAAGTCATGGCAAGAATTAGGAATAGACCTTCCACGGGGTATCGAAAACGAGATGATCCCCAAAAGACAAGTGCCGTCAGAACGAAGTGAAGTATTGCCAGATGGATAATCCAGGCGGGATGGCCCGACTTGAGGGATTGGAGAAGGGTCGGAACAAAGGCGACTCCCGCTAGAATCAATAACGGTCCCCAAGAAAGCAGCATTCCCCAACGGAAAATGGCGGGGCTGTCAGGTTGCAGAAATGGGGTAAGGGAACGCTGCAGTTTGGAGTGCAACAAATACCACCATTTATCGGGATTGTCTTTCAACCATTGCGCCGCAAGCCTCCGCTCAATCCGATCTCTCTTGACTTCGTTTCCGGCCGTCGTGATTTGCTCATGATATTCGGGCAGAAAAGAGGTGGGGAAGACCCAATACCCATAGTATTTAGGGTCAGAAGCAACCACTCGATTGTTTCCGCCTAACAGCACGTCTCCACCCCCAGTGCTGAATGGAACGAACGCGTGCAAGACTGCATAGTTGCGAAGCGTCCATGGCAACAGGGTGACGACAGACACGATTGGAATCAGAAGGGCGAGCACCATTTGCGTCCTGTTTTTTCGGAATTGCAAGAGAGCCCAAATTACAGCAAGAGGTATCATGAGGACCGCATTGGGACGGGTCAGCATGCTGAGTCCAAGTAGAATGCCGCTAGTCACAGCAGAGAGCCGAGAGGGACGAGTCGCAAACTGCAGCGACGTGAGGACATAGCACGAGAACAAGAATGTGTACAACGGTTCGGAAAGAAGATCCGTAGAATAAAGGAGAGACGTGGGCCACAGACTATAAGCACCGGCAGCCAGCAAGCCAACGGTTTTGCTGAACGATTTTCGTCCGATCTCGTTCACCAGAAGGATAGTCGCTGCCCCCAAGAGGCAGTGCGCAAGGCGGACGGCTCCATATCGGTGACCAAAAACCTTGAACACTACTGCCCACAGGACCGATGGTCCCGGTGCCCGGTAAGCTGTGGGATGATCCAGTAGCTTTCCATCCGGTGTTTTCACATCCGGACTAACACCGCGAAAGCCATTCCCCTGGGCCAGATTCCAAGCGTAAGAGTCAAATTCCGATGCATCCGAGCCGCCGCGCGGCGCAGTATTCAGCCCGATCTTGATCGCCACGCCCAGACGCGCCGCCAGCCCGACGGCTATCAGAACCACAAGCAACCACGTTTGAAGCCTTGGTACGGACACGTGATTCATGACACCTGATTTAGTCACCCGTGCCACCGCTTGCCCAGTAGGCTTTGATCACAATCCAAATTGCAGGGATACTCAAAAGCATGAGGATTGCTACCCATCGCAAATCCCGGGCGGTGATCGACAGAGTCCCGCGAGGAATATTGGGTTGCCTCTCCACAAACCGGATCAACCCAGTCCCTAGACCTAACAAGAAGTACAAGGGAGGGTGGTACGCATGCGTCAGGAAAAAAGCGGATCCCAGGTAGCCTGCCAGAGCGGCAAACAAGCCGCGAGCGAGCAGCACGACTTCCCGGCTGAGCTGGTCTTTGAGACGGGTGATCCGAAATAGTGCTCGGAGAACACACCAGCAAAGCCCAAACCAGAAATAGTATCCCACAAGGCCAAGTTCGGCGTAACATTGGACGAATGAACTGTGTGGGGCGCGATCTTCCAGTTCTCCCCAGCGGCTGTAACCAATACCGAACAACGGGTTGCTCTTGAGATACGCATTGCCGATACCCCATGCGACGACCCGGCCGGCGGCCGAGCCTTCATAGACAGTTTCACGTGCCCGGGACGGGCCGAAGGCGACACCCGCTGACAACAGTGCGACTGTGAGGATCACGCGAAGAATCGTCACCCTTTGACCAACCCAGAGATAAGCAATCAACAATAGAGAAAACCCGGCAACAGCACCGCGGGACTGGGTATAGTAAAGCGTGTAAAGAAACGCTGGCAGAGTGCAGAGCAAGAACCCTTTTGAGACAAGCATGCCTTTGATCTGCAACAGCGCGAACACAAATGGCGTTGCTATCAGGAAGATCGTGGCAAAATCATTGGGGTCAGCAAACAGCCCCGTGCCCATCACCCGAAAATCACCGGTATCGAAAGAGCCGAATGGTTTCACTCCGCCAAAGCCGTACCCTGTTCTTACCTGCAAGATGGCGGAGATGGAAAGCAGCGCGGCTGAGAGGGTGATGACCCACATGATAATCCGCAGTCGTCGTGGAGAGTCCACCAGAATCAGCGTCAAGCTAAAGAGCACGACCATTTTTCCGAACTCGGCGAACGCGTCTAATGCCCCGCGAAAGCGAAACCGTTCGAGTTGCGAAAAGCCGACGGCGACAAGGAGGCCGAAGATAAACCTCGCGAACCTATTGCGGGTGAGAGCCTGAATTCGATTGTCGTTCGGGCCTTGGGTGATGAAAGCGGTGAAAAGTGTTAAGATGGCGGTCACATTCACCAGTTCGTAATCTGCAATTGGCGGCCACCATTCCTGAGGCCTGACCAACAAGATGGTGATATAGATGATTAACAATCCGAATGCCATCAGCGTGAAATCCCCGGGTATAGAATACTCAGAGGTCGCATGTTGCGGTGCGGGAAAGTAAACACTGTATAAACGTCCGGACCATGGATGCCAGAACGGTCGTACTTCCAAATTGGCTTAAGTGGATCGGTACGTGATCGTATGCACCGACGCATGGAAGAAGGAGATACTTCGATTGCCATTGTCAAGTTGATGGCCGGGTCGCGCATCTCACGCGCCGTCGTTGCGTACAGGCAGGCAGTAGCGGATCAGTAATTTCAAACGAAGCAGGGGTCGCTTGGGGGTACTCACTTCTGGTATAGGGAACGGCCAACACAAAATCGACACCAACAGTGTTTGTAGGGCCGTCACGCGTTGTCCGTTCTGGTAAAACGCCCACGAGGTCTCCCTATACAGTCGTGACGTTAGGATTCTTCGCCAACTCCAATGCACACGCAGTGAAGGAACTGCAATGAAAGATTTCCGCAACGCCTTTCGGTGGTTCTCCAACATGAGCAAAGCACTGCCACTCCAACTGCCCGGTCGTGTTCGAATATAGATCAAGGGTTCCAAGACCTTGGCGAGTTTGAAATGCTCAAGTAATCGGAGCCACAGTTCGAAATCCTCAGCCGCCCGGAATGACTCATCGAAGAGACCCACGGCGTCAAAACATTTCCGATGCACGACAGCGCCTGACGCGCTGCCAAAGGTAGCTCCGGACACGAGGTCGCTAATGGACAAAACTGAATACCGGGGTTCTCCGGAGAATGAGGACGCCAGCGTGGGTGGTTTAAAAGCTATGGCGATAGCTCCCGACATAAGGATGGAAAGATTGTCCCGGTGAACCAACATCTGTCTCGCCAACTTCTGCGGATGCCAAAGATCGTCAGCATCCAATAGCGCAATGAACTCCCCGGTGGCTATGGTGATTCCGGCATTCCGCGCCCTTGATATGCCCCCATTCTCTTGACGTACGTAATGGATACGGTCGCCATATATCTGGACACGCGTTCGTGTATCATCAGTGGATCCGTCATCCACAACGATGATCTCAACCCGCGGGTATGTTTGTGCCAGCACGCTGTCGACCGCGGCGCAAATTAACTCGCCACAATTGTACGTCGGGATAATAACGCTGACCAATGGTTGCGTCTGCCAGACCGTCATGGCGCTTCCTTCACGGGTGGACTGGCTCAATATAGTTCTCTCTCGCGTGCACGTCCGATAGTTTCGACTGAGGACGGACAAACTCTCGCCCCCGCCGAAGGGTGTCGAAGAAAAAAAGGGTCAGGGGGGCGATATAAGCCGACGCTCCGATGACAACAGTCAATGCAATGCGGATGGGGGGAGAAACATGTAAACGCGGCAGCAACCAGACTTGCGCCAGGGACACCGAACCTAGCATGACGGCGGTGGCAATCAAGGCGGGGCGCAGGGCACGCCCAAGTTCTCTCCATTGGTACCCGATAATCGAACGAGTGCGCGCGAGCCAATAGGAAACCAGAATCGGATACACCGTCAGCCACACCCAGCAAACGCCCACCAACCCAAAACGGGTCGCAATTAGATAGCTGGATCCCAAAACACACAGAGACATGACATGGAAACGGAAAGTAACTGCCGCTGCACCTCGCGCCAACACAGCAGGCCCGGTCACCGAATGGACGGTTTTCAATAAGGCCGCCCAGCATAGAATCTTGAAGGGTAAGATCATTGGTAACCACTTGGCAGTCAGCAGCCACGGCAACGCGTCATCCGCCACCAGGAACAAGCCGATTGGAATCGGGAATATAGCCGCGCAGATTAGCTCGGTGGATGTCAGAAAGGACTTGGCCAGTCGCTCGACATCGTCCTGCATTCGTGCGTAGACGGGGAATGCGACTTGCATAGCCATGCCCAGAAAGCGGCCGCTCATTTCGGGCCCAAAACGCTGGGCGAAACCGTAAAACCCAAGTGCTTGATCACCTAAGAACTTACCGACCATGAATCGGTCCGAGTTATCTTCCAAATACCAAGCGACGCGTGCGCCAGCCACGTTCATGCTGAATGTCAGGCAGCGGCGGAGACTGGCCGGGGAGAAGCGCAATCGCGGTCGCCAGCCGGTCTGCGCATACACCTGTGCTGTCATCACGGCATTCGGCATAAGAAAGCCCAACGCCAGCGCCCAGACGCCGCAACCCCGGTAGGCTAGGACTAGCGTCGTAATCGCCCCCGCCAAAGTGCCCAAGGATTCGGAGATGGAGCGGTGTTTAAAGTCCACATCACGCGTCAGCATATTCCAGGGCACGACGCGTGAGCCTGACACCAGAAACGAAATCCCGGTCACACACAACAGCCGGGTGAGGGCCGGCTGATGAAAGAAACGCGCCATCCACGGCGCTAGCAATAGCGTTAGCAGGTAGAAGACCGTGCTGGTGCTCAGGCCGAACCAGAAGATCGTATCCAGGTCTTCGGCAGTGATCACCTGCAACTGGATGATGGCGGCTCCCAATCCCAATTCATTCAGAAAATCCACAAAGCCGACGTACACCAACGCCATTCCAAGGAGACCGTAATCGTTGGGCAAGAGCACCCGCGCTACGGCGATCGTTACCCCCCAGCTGATAAGCTGGATGACCGCGCGCGAACCGCCGTACCAGAACGCACCGGAGACCGCCTGCCGCCTCAAAGTGCCGGGATTCTGTGGAGCGGCTACTTCTGTGCGACGAGCAGGACCCGTCGCTGGTAGATTATTTTCTTGGCCAGAAGAAGCAGGCATTACAGTCAACCGTCAAATGGCAAATAACATTGTCGAAACTGAGCCGATGCAACCTACTCTAACCGGAACAAGGCGACTCACAGCCGTCTAGACAGGCCACTCTCCAGGAAAAGCGCGAACTCCTGGGCACGTGTATCCCACGAGTTCTTCTCGGCGTATTCTCGTCTCCGCTCGACATCTTCGGGTGTGTTGTCACGCAGAGCCAACTCGAGTTGCTTGAGAAATTCGTCAGGGGAAGCCGCAACTCGAACCAAAGCGCCAAACTTATCAGTGCCACCAACAGCAGTCGTCACAACCGGTAATCCCGTCGCCAAATAGTGGTAGATTTTGAGCAGGTCATTTCCCAAACTGACAGCGGTGACACGCATCGGGACCATACCGACAGAAAACTGGACCAAGTACTTGGGCAGATCAGCATACGGGACGGCTGGCAGGAAGTGAATGTTGGAGGCGGAACGTAGAGAGGCGGGAATGACAGAAAGGTCAAACTTGGGGGCCAGCACGACGAGACTCCAGGCGGGCCGTTGTTTACAGAGAAATCCGACCAGTTCCCAGTCGATGCGGGAGTCGACCTGGCCGGTCATATAGCCAATGATTGGTCGAGGCAACGGCTTCAGTGCCGGTGGCGAGGCCGGGGCTTGCTCCCGGAGACATGCAAACGGGGTGTAGTCCACCGCATTACGCAGAACCCCCGTGCGGACACCCATTTTGACAAAACGCTCAGCCAGCAAGGAATTGACCGCGACGACGAGGTCGGCTCGCCTAGCATCCGCGTTCACCGCGTCGCGGATGCGAATAGCTTCGCCGCGGCGGATCTCATCCTCCGAAACGATCTGTTCAAAATCATCGTACATATCGAGGCAGGCGAAGTCGGCATCGGCAAAGGCCTTCTGGAGTTCGGAAGACATGGGATCGGTATTGAGATAAATATAGGGTCGCATACGCAAGATGCGTTTTAACAATCCCAATTGCAGCCTACCTAGGAATCCATTTGCCTTTCGAAATCTGACCGGCAAGGGATAACAGGGCGTAAAAACAATCGCTTTTTCATGCCGTCGCGGCCACAAGTAGCGCAACCGTTCCTTGGTCTCAGATACATTACATCGGCGGACCATCGCCGACAAACACACCGGCGGATTTACATACAATGCGCGGTCGACGATGTTGTTTCGCAATAGTGCGAGCACCAATGGCACGCTGCGCTTATTCACCTTGAGGTCCCAGAATTCCCACGAAAAGCAGACCAGATTCATTTTCGGAAACAGGAGAGCGGTCATCGGTCAGCGGTCGGCGGTCGATCCGCAAGTAGTGGGCTGAGGGGTTAGGGTTCAGAGTCGGTGTGAGACGACGACTCTCGACGTGCAGAAAACTGAGTCCGGAAGGGCTCTTCAGGGCCGGCGTTCGACATGATTCGTTCCATCTTGGAGTAGGTGTCAGTCTCGTTCCACTGAAAGACGAGATCAGGTGTGGTTTGCAAGTCCCCAGTCGAAGGCGAATTGTACTGGGTTTTGAGTTCGACATTGGACAGAGCGCGTTTGTACACACGAACCTCATTGATCAGACCCGGGAAGGATGGACTATACCCATCGCCTCGTTTCCCAAGACGCAGGGGGCCCTTCCCGGTGGTTCTCGTCCGGCCGACAACGGTGCTCCCAACCTGCTGCCCATCGCACAGCACATTTAAGTTTGTTCCGTCGTACGTCATTGCTACCAAGTGCCACGTGCCGGTCTTTAGCGGCCCTGTCGAACTCCATGCCGAATAGCAATTCTCTCTGCCACCACCAATGTTGAGGTAGGCGCCGACGTTGTTGTTGGAAATCAACAGAGAGTAGTTGGCATTGCGCAGTTCATTCGTGTTCTTGCAGACAATCCAGGCACAGGGATCATTTCCGGTGGGAATGGCCGTAAGATTCACCCAGGCTGTCACAGTCAGTTGGAGGGGCTCCAGCGTGGTCTGATGTGGTATGTCAAGAAGGCCGTCGGCGGCGAATGAGAGAGCGTAGCCAATCTTGCCGCGGACGAAGTTATTTGTCCCATGCCAATAATTGCCGCGAACCAAAAAGGCCCCAGCGCCACAACTGCCATACGAGACGGTCCTGCCTTCAATATTATAAACAATATTGCTCTCAACGCGGCACCCGCTGGCCTGATCATCGAAGTAGATTCCCGCATAAGCCTTCGTATCGTGAATCAGATTGCCAGAAATGATGCCATTTGCACCTTGTTTACCCCATAAGTAAATCGGACCTGAATCGCCCATGATTTTGCAGACATGGTGGATCTCGTTGTTCTCAATCCAGTAGCCGTCAGCAATGCCCGGCGGCAGGGCATCGATGGTCGTCGTAATGGAAATCCCGTGGTGAGTGCAATCATGAATACGGTTGTGAGCAATCAGGATCTGAGTTGAAGGCCTGACTAGCACCGCGACACCATCATGGTAGGACACTCCACAATCAGCAATCTCGTTGTTGACTATCTGAATGGAACGAGGTCGTTCAGCCAGACCGGGCAAAGGCTGGAGCGGTGGGTTGGGTCGGTCGCCAATAATAATCCCACTGTTTCCGACATCAAGAATGCGATTCCCTTGGACTAGAACATGGGAACAACCCTTATCGATGTGCAGCGCATTGCCGCCTAAGTGAGAGATCTCCGCGTCTTCAATAGTGCAGTTGCGAGCAAACTCCAAGTGAAGTGCAACATCGATTCGGGCCGCTGCCTTTGTCATGGCGAAGCTATCCAAGCGGTAGTATCCGTGGCTTGCCCCGCTGTATCCATGGAGAGGAAATCCGGCGTCGGCATGGCTAAAATGGATTCCGGTGAAATGCAAGTTCTCCACTGATTGCCGAGCTGTGCCTTTGATCTCCATTAGGCCAGTGAGCCTTGGCGCTACAACCACGGCAGTTGTGAGATCCTCTCCCGGTCGTGGCCAATAGGAGAGCGTTCCAGCAGTCCGGTCTAGATACCATTCCCCTGGTTGATCGAGGAACTCGCGGGCGTTCTCCAGGTAACATGAAGTTCCAACGCCCGGTTGTTCGATCCCTGAACTGCCGAGGCGTGGTCGTTCCGGGATGATTGTGGCGGTCGCCGGATCCGCGAAGCCAATCCGTTTGCGGATAATCGACCACGGACCCAGAATAACAAGTTCCACATCCGATAAGTTCTTCCAGGCGGCGACTTGTCCCACGCCCAGCGTGATGGCCCAAGTGTTTGTGTCAAACCCCTTGATGCTGTAGTACAGTGGGGAGTCTGTGGCGGTCGGGCTGCGGGTGCGAGTCGCGCGGCGGTCGTTGAGGTAGAGATTGCGGAAATACCATGTGCCCGCTTTCACTTCCGGTAGTTCGGCTGTCCATATGTTGCCATCGCCTTTTGTCCAATTGATGATCCGTTGGCCACCGCTGATTACGACAGTCTCATTGGAGACGGCAGAGTAGGTGATGGAATACTTTGCCGTCCCGGAGTCCTGCGGGGTGAACACCAAGGGCTTGCCCAGCTCGTAAGTGCCGCCGTGAATAATCACTTCGACATTGTCGGAGAGTCCGGATGCAATCTTTTCACGGACGGCCTGCTGTGCCCGTCCAATTGAGGCAAACGGTGTCGCTTCATTGCCGGTATTGCTGTCTTTGCCAGTAGGGGCCACGTGGAAAGCAGTCTCCGGTCCGGCTTCGGCAAAGATAGCTTGGAACCACAGAGCGGTCACAACAACCGCGGTGAGTCGAGAAGGCCTATTCACAGGTTTGTTCATCGGCGCTGATTCTTCAAGCGGGCCTGACGACGCAATTCCGTGATCACACCCCATGCAGTTGCCATACTAATTTCTGCGCGTAACCAGACGGCGGACGGTCGGGTCCAGCGTGTGTAGGTGTACTTTAGTGCGCATTCGATTAACTGTCGCCAAGTGTGGCGGGAGACACCAAACCAGATATGCCTGCCTTCACAACCTTCACCCATTCGAACCAAACTCATGCCTGAGCCGCGGTACCATTTACGAACGTAACGCTCGGTCATCCGATCAGCAGGATTACGGTGATTAACAACGGCAGTGGGAATATAAATGCACTTGGTACCGGCCTCGATCATTCGGTGGATTAGCTCGGTTTCTTCGTGAGTGGTCAGTTCCGATCCCTTCGGACCGAGATCTTCACGAAAACAAAAACCATTGGCAAAAACCTCTTGACGAATCGCTAGGTTGGCTCCGAATGGAACAGTATCTGTGGTTGAGAGGTAGTGGGCTTCATCTCCAGGGTCATAGTGGATCGCGATACCTCTCAATAGTGTATTTGAGTTTTCCGTCAGCCATTTTGGAGGGGGCGAAGGCCACCGGGGCAGGACCTTGCCTCCGAAAATTCCGCATTCAGGATGCGTCTTCGCCGCTTCCCACAAGTTCATGAGCCAGAATTTGTCGGGATCGACATCGTCATCCGTGAAGACAATGAGATTGCCGTGTGCGTTTTGAACACCTAGGTTTTGGGCGCAATTCTTGCCTTGTTTTGGTTGGAAGAGATAAAGTAACGGGATGCGATTACAAAACCCGTCACAAGCGGCCTTCGTAGTGTCGGTGGAATTGTTGTCCACCACAAGCAGTTCCCAAGTGACCCCATCAGGAATGACGAGGGCGCAGCACATCTGTAGGGTTTGCTGAAGGTTTCTGGAACGGTTATAGGTGCAAATAATGACAGAAATATCCATAACGAACGGGTGTCAGTCTTAATTACGCTGCGCTTTGTGCCCCTGTTGAAAGCGCACGCTCCACCGTCGCTAGGTATTCGGACCGTGTCCTCTCACGCAAATCCAATAAGCGTTCACGCTCGTTAGGTAATTGCTGGCGAAGTTTGTCCAAGAGAGCCTCAATCCGATCCTTTGTTGCGTCTTTGACATACAGGGTGGGCAGACCGATTCCATCAACCATTAGGAGGCGCGTGTCGGCCCCGACTGCCAGAGACGGTATTCCCAAGCCGGCAAATGCCAATGATGCATGGAGGCGATTGCACAAACCCATTTGAGCCCGCGCTAAAAGAGCGAAGTACTCTCGCATGGTTGTCGGCAAAACGCGAGGTACTGAGGGATCGATTGTTGCGGCCAGCTCATACTCCTTTTGGTCGTGACACAAAAACAGCACCGGTTGAGTGCGTTTGACGTCTTGGATGATGCTCCTGATAGTTTCTCTCCAGGCCACCGCATCAATGTGCTGCTGAAAGTCAAAATGGCCACCGCCCTCCATATAATTGATCAAGAACAGATTACCATCGACCGGGGGGGCAACAAATTGTTGTCCGGCTAGGAGGGCTGGGCATGGTATGAAGGAACAGTCAGAACCAAGGTTATGAAACAGCTTCTGCAGGAGTTTGTCACGGACCGTTGTGATTCGGCAATAGCTCAGGATGTCCGTTAAGTAACGGGCATCGTTGGCGCCATCTTCGCTTTTGTCATCAATGGTAGAGGGTTGCCGCTCCCACGGGTAGTATGAACCCACACCTAGGTTCAAAACCGGCACGCCTTTTTGGCATACGGGAGCAATGGTATTCTTCCACAACGATTCGGCCCACCAGATCGAGGAACACCCATACCAAGCGATCGGGGCCCCACATTGCACAATCAGATCGCAGGAATCAAAAGCGTTATGACCAAGTTGAGGAAGGTGTCTGCCAATCCATTTATTGGCGCGATATTTTCCACGCGGCAGATAGTGTGTATATCGAGCAAGCTGGTATGGATGCCACCAAGGGTACGCGGTGAACGGGTCATGTTTGTCCACTCTTGTGAACTGAATATCCTTGCCACGGTACACCTCCCGCAAGACACCGCAAAGTCCTTCTCGGATGAAGTCGTCGCCGATGTTAAACTCGACGGTTGCGATTAAGCCGACTTTCACTTGGATGTATTCGAACCTGGCGAAGTGAGAGCGTCTTCGTTCACGATCAACCAATCCTGTGGTAGGAAGCAGACCTCTCGAATCCCGGTAATGTTCTGTCCTGCACCGAACAAATTGCCTTGGCAGACAACAAAAGTGAGAGCTCCCGTTAGATGATCCAACAACCTGCCGGAGTCCTCAAGTGATACATTTGCACGGTAAGATCCCTCAGACAAGGGGAAGCAGGGGAAGCGGCAGGCAATTGTCCCTTGCTTAGGTAAATCACGCCAAGGCGAACGAACTATAGAACTATCGAAGTGGACTAGAGGCTGTCCGACGCTATTATAAACTGTACATCTAAATCTCGGTTGGCGGAGCGATTGGAAGCCTTCATATCCAATCAGTAGCATGCAAGCATATCCTGATACAAGGTGCTGCAGTAGCTGCCCGTTTGTGTCCACAAAAGTGAGTCTCGTAATTCTGGTTTCGCCGGTACCCTCACGGTCGGTACGTTCGCTGAGAGATCGTAGAGACGTAGAGCGCATCTGGGATAGGTAGTTCCTAATCGCGTCTGATGCTGCACCTCTAAATGCCAACCGTCCGCAATCAAGAACAGTAACCGCTTCGCACAGTGCACTGATCGCTCCTAGATTATGGCTCACAAACAGGACTGTGCGGCCTTGCTTTGCAACCTCCTCCATTTTGCCGAGACATTTGCGTTGAAATTCCGCGTCGCCAACCGCTAGAACTTCATCCACAATCAAAATCTCTGGCTCCAAGTGTGCGGCGACGGCAAAAGCGAGGCGCACATACATGCCGCTTGAATAGAACTTGACCGGCGTGTCGATAAATTTCTCGACTTCGGCAAAAGCCACGATTTCATCGAACTTCTTTGCAATCTCACCGCGCTTCATTCCCAGGATTGAGCCATTTAGGAAAACGTTCTCGCGGCCAGTTAATTCACGATGGAACCCGGTGCCAACTTCGAGGAGGCTGGCAACCCGGCCGTAATAAGTAATCTTGCCAGTCGTCGGCGGTGTGATTCGGGATAGGATTTTTAGCAACGTGCTCTTGCCAGCCCCGTTGCGTCCGATGATGCCGACAACTTCGCCTTGCGCGATCTCCAAGTCTATACTCTTTAATGCCCAGAAGTAGTTTGGGTCGGTATCCAAATGGCGCTCGTGGACCTCCCTAAACGCCGGATGACTGACGCCTTGAGATTTGTGACCGGACTCAGTTGATTGCTGATCATTGGGAACTGACGATCGGCTACTGCTGACTGTCTCGTGCCTTCTGACTAAACCTTTCACCCAGTCCGTGATGTCCTGTCGCAGGTTGTAGCTCACGCTTAGTGGTCCGCCGTAGCGGTACCGTTTCCCAAGGTTCTCAATACGAATGACGACGTCTGACATGTGGGACCTAAAGAATGTCAGCCAAGAATTGCTCACGGCGGCGGAAGAACCAGGTGCCGCCCGCGAAATATACGACGGCCGTGAGGAACGACAGACCAATCAACGGCCACTGGAAGGGCGCGTTTTGTAGGGCGGCCCGGTAAGTGGTGACCACGGCGGCCATTGGATTCAGAAACATCCAGTTCTGAAGCCATGTGGGCAGCCGCGATGCAGGATAAATCACCGGTGTGGCCAGCATGAAAACTTGTACAAAAAAGCTAATGGCGTGTTTCACATCCCGGTACTGGGCGTTAAGGGCGGCCAGGACGAGCCCGATCCCAAACGCAGTGGAAGCCTGAATGAGCAGGAGCAATGGGGTAAGAGCCAAGAGTTGCCAGTGCCAGTATCCAAGCCAAAGCGCCAGACCGTTGAGTACGACCCATCCGATGGAGAAATCCAGAAATGATCCGCACACAATGCCGCCGGGAACGACCACGCGGGGAAAATACACTTTGCTGATCAGTTGGGCATTCGCTTCCATACTCAGTGCAGATTGCGAGAGGGCGGTCGCAAACGTATTCCACGGCACGAGCGCGCCGAGATAGAAAAGCGCGTACGGAAGGCCATCCGTGGGCATGCGGGCGATCTTCCCGAAGATCAGAGAGAATGCGCCCATCATAAACAACGGCTGGAGCACAACCCAAATGACACCGAAGGCAGTTTGCTTGTACCGTACTCTGATGTCGCGCTCGACAAACGTCCAAAACAACTCGCGGTAGTGCCAGAGATCCTTCAGAAATTGGCGAATCCGCTCGTGCCGTTCCGCGGAGATTACGGTTGTCGTGGGTCCTACCATGCGTGTTCGTACAAACTAAATGTTATCGTAAATCGCAAGATACTCTGCCAGCATCCGGTCCATATCGAAAAGCTCGACAGCTCTGTTTCGCGCTCGGTCGCCCAACTGCTTGCGCAAATCTGGCGAGTTAATAAGCAGCCGTAGTTTCAGTTTCAGGTCTTGGACATCATTCTTGCGAAAGATTAAACCTGCGTCACCAACGATCTCGGGGTTGCCGCCAGCGTCAGAACATACGACGGCGGCACCACACGCCATCGCTTCCGCTGTCACCAAACCGAAGGCTTCTGCCCATTCGGACGGCACGACCACGATGTCGGAACTGGCGAGCAATTCAGGAACGGTGTTAATGCCGCCGAGGAACTTTACCTGCGTAAGTTTGTTGGTACGGCAATACTCACTGAGTTCAGCCTCTAGATGTCCGGCTCCGGCAATCAACAGCTCGGTACCGCTCGACAACTCAGTCACCATCTCTTTGAATGCCGTGAGTAAGGTCCGGATTCCCTTTTCCGGTATCAATTGTCCGACGAAGGTGATACGTAGTCCAGTGCGAATCGCCTTTTCACGTGGGACCGGCCGATACCGGCTGATTTCGACACCATTGTAAATACGTTGGATCTTGTGCGCGGGCAGATACGCCCGTTCTGCATCGCGCCGAGCACAGTGGTCGGCGACGGGTATGAGTTTATCGATGAGTGTGCCGAAAACTTTACCGCGAATCCATGCCAGTGGTTCCAAAAGGCCTTTGTTTGTAATCGTACGGGAGGAATGGTCGTTGACGATCAAGACCCTGGCGCCGAGTCTTAGCTTCAGCAGATAAGGCCAAACATTAAACGTCGAGAGGAAATGCGTATGGATCACGTGGGGATGATACGCTTTCAGTATCCGGTAAAGCTTGGCGTACTCCGTGTGTGCTAGCGGGAAGTTGGCGACGAAATAAAGAGCATCGAGTTTCTTGAGTTCGTCAGCAAACCACGCCACCGGCTCGCCGGAGAAGACGAATATTGAGCGCCAACCGCGTTCATTCAGTGCCGTCGTGAAGCGCAGAAGGAAGGTCTCCCAACTTTTTCGAAGGATCGGCGGGTAATCCAGAACTGTGACCACCACTCGCGCACTGGGTTGACTCATGGCCTTTTCCCTGTATTCAATCGACCCAAATAAATCTCACAGGTGCGTGATTTATACCGACGAGGGAATTTGGTTGAATTGCCATCACGTCGTTTGGCGGAGAATGCGACGAACCCCGCATTCACTTAAGCTAGAAGACCCGTTCGCTGAATCATTCCGTTAGAAGCCAAAGCAGATACCAACGACTGTCTTTCCCATAAGGCCAACTCCCTGACCGGGGTGCTTTGCACCTGATCACTGATCAACTGCAGCGGTTCAGGAAAGCTAAACGGTGGAAGTTGCAGATTAATCGCACGACACTTTCCCGTTAGTATATTGGTATTGCGGCTGCAGGTTGTGCAAGTCGTAGTCAGCAGATAGCGGATATCGCTTCGAAGAATATTCGCAACAGCCCTAAAGATGTCTTGATAGGAGAAATGCATCAGGCAGTCGCGACAAATCAATAGGTCTGCTGCTGGTAAATTATCCTGAGTGATATCAAGATCGATGAAATTAGTGATGTCATCCTTGAACAGCTTTCTGTTCCTCTCAATCAATGGTTTTACTATATCCGCGCCCAAGTAGTACACATCCCGCTTCCTGGGAATCAGGCGGAACCAATTATAGTCGCCACATGGTGCATCGAGTATTTGCTTTACAGCAAGCTCTTCAATCAACCTTGGAATCTCCCTTCTAATGAGCTCGGTGCACGCCACTTCTGACCCCGTGCCCGATACACTTTCGGTGCTTTCCCAGATATTATTCGCGTAATAGTGAGTGAACACATCGGCTTTGCTTTTCGGCTTCCAATGTCGATAGGCTTCCATAATCGTTACTCCGCCGGGAAGGAGCGTTAGAATCCGTTTGATGGCTTGTTTCATGATGTCCTCCTGAAGCCATCAATAAGGTTGGCAGGCCGAAGCTCAGTCAAATTACGCAGTTTGGGCCGTGCCACTACATTGGAGTGGATAAGTGACCGTCGTTCTACATCAGGTGCACGCGATGAATCGTTGTGCGACAGCACAGTTTCGGATATATAGCTTTCAGGGGCCTGCGCGTGAGGTTCACTTGCGCGGCGGCTTCCTGCCATGGCTTGATGTGAACAGCGTACCGAATCATTGGGCGGTTGGCATTTCGCGGCATGCTGCCGCCATTCAGGTGCCGCGGCTTGGTTGCCGCTGCCTGCGTCCTCGCCTTCGGTCTTTCGAAGGTTCACTATGTTTTCCGGTAGTAGAGTGGCGGTCTGCGGCGATACCAATTCGCCAACGAAACGACAGCCACTACTCCACAACCCGACCGCATTATTCAGCTTACGAACACGGATTACGAACTTGGTGCGACATTTTGCAGCTACAGTAAATGCTCTACGAGGAGATTATTCAAAAGCCCAGTGATTTTGCTGTGAAATTCCTTAGCTTGTTGTAGCCGCTTTACGATCAACTCCGCTTCCTCGCGTTCGTCGCCTTCCACCTTCTGCAGGGCTTCCGCCAAAGATGCTTCCACAACCGCGATCTGAGTTCCGGCGGTTTCTAACTTCTTGGCCATGGTGCGCAATAACCCGATGCGGAGCACAGTGGGGAAATCAATTTCGGCCTCGTAATAATCTTTCCGGTCACCCTTGACCCAAATCCGACGGACGGCAGACCAGTCTTGGAGTTGACGGACAGCGGTGCTGACGCTGGCTTTACTGACGCTAAGATCCCGAGCGATCTCGTCAAGGCAAAGAGGTTTCGAATTGAGGTAAAGGAGGGCATAAATCTGCCCCATGATCCGACCGAAACCGAACGATTGTGTTGTATTCCCGCCTGCTTCAATAAACTTGCGCCGAGCAGCAGTCCATGGTGGAGGTGGGGGAGTTGTAGTATTCATTCAGTATGCACTGAATATATTTAATATTAAGAATGAAACTTGTCAATGCCATTTTGACACTGTTGCATTAACATTCGCTAGCAGCCTTCATACCAAGCATTTAGCGTTACTCTGAATGGATGCTAATCTCTTGCTGAGGTGCACGATTACCCCTCGACATTTTCTCAGTTGGTCGCAACCGGGTAGCTCTGTTACGGCACGACAACGACTTCGAGATCAGAACATTTTCAAGTGCCTGGGTTCGCGGGAAAGATCGGGCGTGCGGTTTCCTACGGGGCGCGCGCAATCGCATATTTGGCGTATCCAGCACAACTCGTCACCGCTGGTTCTAGTCGTTTTTGGATCGACGAATCGCCCTAGGGTGACGGCTGTTCCGCACCGAAAATGTAAATACGCCGTGCGAGTTCGCTATTCTAAAACGGCATGGCGCAGGCAAAAGCGATCTTGGATAAAGCTACGGCCTAGAACGTGTAGGCCGCGGTGACCGTCACGTCATTTACGACGTAGGTGTTAGCCGGGATGTTCGAGTCTCTGATTTGATGCAGATAGGAGAACGTGCCTGTTAAGTGCTTGGTAAATGTCCGCTGCAGGGCGAAGCCGACCTGAATGTAATCGGCGGTTTCCAAGGTTGTGGGGCCGCTCAGGGACACGAGATGGGCCCAGCCGACTTGGGGCGAGAGCGTGAGGAATCGGTTCAGATGATGGGAGATCGTGTAGTTGACGCCGGTGGCTTGCGTGATGCTGGAATTCATGAGCAGAAGCGCGACGCCGGGGTTGCGGTAAAACGCGATACTATGCGTCGTGTTTGGACGCAGCGGGTGGGTGTAACTCAGCGTGACGTTCGAGTCCACGCCGTCAATATTACGCGCGGTGTTGGTCCCACTGGCCTCCAGTTGCTCATGGGTCCAGCCTAGGCTGATCGTGCCGTTGAGGCTCGGAGTGATCTGGCCATTGACGCCGGCATCGATCGAGTAACCGGCAGAATTCTGCAGCCCCGGTCCGTCTACATACGTCAACCCATAGGACGTACGCAAGAATACGGAATAGCCTTGCGCCAGCATAAACGATGGAGTGAACGAGAATTGGTAATCCTCTACGTTCTGGCTGGAGTCCGTTGGATAGATGTTGTCGGTCCGCTGGACCGCGAACGTCGCGGCGAACCTCCCGAATTGGCGAGTAGCGCTCGCGCCCGCGATATTCGAATACTCCTCTAGCGAGGAGGTGTTGACGGCGAACGTAGATTGCAAGGGGTCAGTGTTGTAAGTAAACGTCTCGAACACGAGGACGGTCCATTCCGCCACGTACATGGGCAACTGCAACGAGGCGGTCAATGGCGCACCGAAAGTGTTCGGGGTAACGCCGGTCAGAGACCTGGTGTACGACGCCGCCACGGTAAGTGTAAATTTCTCCCCGCCAGCAAACGGGAGGTAGACGCCTCCGTTGAGCGTTGGACCAAGAGTGAGCAATACGTCGGCTTTCGGGTGGTTCGCGCTGGTGTTTGCGTTATCGCGGTAGTCCGCCGACGCGATCGCACCGGCAGTCATATCGAACGGGCCCCATTTGAAGTTTTGGGCCATTGACGCGTTGCTCAGCCCGATCAACGACCAGATTAGGGAGATGAGCGCAATGATCGGAAGAAATCTATGATGCGGTCTCATTGCCTATTGCGGGCATACAGGGAACATTTGACGCAACAACTGTGCCTATGGTATCCGGGGGCTCCAAACCTGTAAATTAAAAAGCACCTGACTGCGTATGTATTTGCGCGCCTGCGGTTACCAAAGGGCGCTTCGGTTACCGCCTCTTCGTCGTAGAGTGAGGGGGGAGCATGGAGCAAACGTCTTCCGCCGCTCAGTGGCGAGTCATGTCGTGATAATTAACCCTAAGTCTCACGCCGAGGCTGCTCGCGTACAGAATTGTGAGACTGAAAACGATTTATCTCGACTAGTCGTTGTAATCCTGTCCAAACCCTTGCACCACAATGGATCGCAAATATTCATTGCATGAGCTCCGTAAGCGCTTTGGCAGTTGGTTCCAAGATCCTGCTGACACCCGGCACGAGGTGGGCTGCGGTGTGCGAATTGGTGGGCATACCGCACAGTGCGACTGTCCCTGTACTGTGTGATTACTTTTTCTCTATAGTTTCTTGGGTGCGAAGCAAGAGCGCGATCAGAAGGAGGGTGTTGGCTCCAAGCACAAGGTGAGAAGTACTTGTTATGATTCCCAAGAAGTGGATGGATTGCCCCCCTTGAAACCTCGCGACGATTGCCAGCAAGAAGACAGCCACTCCAAGAGCGGCAACAATTCGGGATGCAGATTTCATCGGTTTCTTCTCCCTTCGGTTCCCACAGAATAAGCGGCGTCGATATTACACACAAGACTATTTAAGCCGAAGGGTGAGCAAATGGAAGTTTGTCTGGCGTGAGCGCAAGGCCCTCAATTCGCGACGGGAAAAGTCGATCACGAATTCGCAGAACTGGCAACTCAATCAGATTGGCGATGCCGATTCCTACGGCAATTGAACCTGCCAGATATGTGATGAGCACCACCACCGGCGGAACGGAAGGCCATAAGTGTCTCAGAAAGCTTACTCCCCACCACATTACCGGTGCATGCCAGAGGTAAATTGAGTAAGAATGCGATCCCATGTAGGCGATGGACCGGTAGAGCCATGAGGAGCGTCTTGGATCGGCCGGGAGATAATACAGGCCCAGCATGAGTAGAATGCCAAATCCCAAATAGCTCATTGTTAAGCCGAAAGAAACAATGAAAAAAGTCATCTGATCGAGGACAAATGGCGGCACAATCAGCAGGAGGGCTGGGATCAGCAGCGCGATTGAATAAGACTTGAAGAAGCGTTGGAGGGCGTCGTGGTGATAATGAAAACAGTAGGAGAGGGCCACGCCGAACAGCAACGAATCAATCCGGGCATGGGTCTGGAAAAAGACGTTGTATGGGTTATGGTAAAGGCCCAAACGGACGCCGTACAGCAGGGTAAAGAGACGAATCGAAAGACACAAACAGGCCGTCACGATAAAGAAGATCGGCAAGTGACGAAATGGATGTTGTTTATCGCGTGCCAGTCTAAGAGATAGGATCAGGCCGAGTGGAAGCGTGATGTAAAAGTGCTCTTCGACAGCGAGTGACCAGCAATGGAACCAGAGGTACGGACCAAAGTTCTGGAGGAACAGCAGCTCATCCAGTATGGCGTGAGGTCTGAGTACGACACCATAGGCCAGTGGTTCTACAACGATTGTTACCAGGAATAAAATATAGAAACTGGGATAAATCTTTAGACCTCGGCGCAGGAAGAAGCGCTTGAAACTGATCGTGCCATATTGGAGTTGTTCTTTGAACAACAGACTGGAGACCAGAAAGCCGCTGAGGACAAAGAACAAATCAACCCCAACCCACCCTCCCCGCTTGATGACCGCGTAGAACCAACGGTAGCGCGAATTGACGGCCGACACCTCAAAGGGAATGTGGACAGCCAAGACCAGCCAGACGGCAATTGCCCGTAAGAAATCCAACTGAGGAAGGCGCGGATTTGGCTTTTGTGGTGACTTCGTGATCAATGTATTGTGCTCAGTTTCACTCGTGATGTTTTTCGGAAAATACCCGAAAGGCTTTGATTCTACAAAAGCATTTCACGATGTTACGCAATACGGAGGCGAGCTTGTTGCATGCCGAGATTCCTTCGCGACGTTCTGGGTATGATGCGGCCGCATCGAAGGCTGTGACTATCAGTGGCGACATTGCGGCGCGGCTTGATCGCCAAAGGCAAAACCAAAGTCTGTGGATTTTGCAGCATAGCGCCCCGATTCGCGGGCAGTAGCACACAATCCCAAAGTCTTTGGACGCCCGACGTATATATTTGCGAGTCGTCAGATTCGCTCGGCTGCCGCAGGCAGCGCCTGACGCGGCGTAATGCTGCGCATCGTCCGGCTGGCGGTGGAGACCATTACCTTCTCGCGTTGGTACTCGGGCAGGCTCTTCCCCATCGTCTCGTATGCCTGCTTCAGTTCGGAGTTCTGCTCCAGTTTCCATCCGAAACTCGGCGTCCGTACCATGCGCGATGCTGTGGAAAAACTCATGGGTGATACCGTGGCGGAATGTATGCTTGAAGCTAGAGTAGCCTGCGGCGTGCTTGAGGTGGACGAAACCCACAATTTTCTCATAATCCGCTGAGCCAACCGCCTTGAAGCGAGCGGGCCGGAATTATCGAGGCGGTCTACTTGCCAATCGCTTTCTTAAGTCGTCCAGATGAGCCGTTCTGACGGCGACGCTATTTCGAGAGGACGAAATGCAGGTCGAGTCAACAAAGGCGTACAAGCCTTTGACGCGGCGAAATGGGATGCCGTTGGTTTTGCAAACTTTGGCTACATCCACGCCTCTGACATAAACCAGAACCATTTCTCCTGGCGGCAATTTGAGAAACTGAGAAGCGCGTAGGGGCTGCTTGTCTTGCGACTTCACGAGTGCATCATATCCTGTCACTTCGCGGAGATCAAGCGGGACTCTGGAAGGACGGCAAGTTGATCGGGGCCTCAACTTCGCCGTAGCAGTTGCCCGCCCGCATCCCGCCGCCTGTTCCAACCCACTCGCTCGGCAACAATAAAGGCAGTGTCCCTCCCGGCCATGGCCCCAACGAGGGACTACCGATAGAGGCTGCCGAGGGATGAGAGTACGCCGTCTCAACACTGCCAGAAAACATCCGCCCGTTTGCAGGCTCCGTCAATTGTCAGTGCAGTTTCCACCAGAGGTATATCACCAGAAGCCAATTGAATGAGCTCAGCACCAATGCTCCGATGCTCAGTCCTCGCTCCCATTCTGTCCATCCGCTCTTGCGATATTCCGAGACCGCCAGAAGTCCCAAGCCAAAGCCTACAATCGGAGCAATCACGATGATGCAAGCACTGCACAGAAACAAATCGACGCCGTAAAACTCGAAACGGTGTGCCAGACGGGAGACCACGAACAGTCCAAAGAGCAGGGCATAAACGGTCAGGGCGAGAACCAGACTGGCAAGAGCGAGGATGGGGCGACGTTTGGGCGGGGCTTGCATGGCCGGAGTCATACCATGTCGAAGGTGGGTTGAAAAGAGGCTCCGCCGGTTACGTGTGAGACCAGGAGATCGATGTTACGCAAGATTTGCGTGATGGTCCGGTACGAAGCGTGTTTACGCCGGAGTTCCCAAATGCCTTCCTGAACGGAAACAAGTTTCTTCCATTTGGTTGACAATCGTGGAACGCAGTTCTTAACAGCCTCGTCCCATCGGTGTTCCACCAAATTGGACGTGGAAGTATCATTCATGGTAACAGTTCCTTACCATACGGCTTTCCACAAACTTCTAGCGTGAGCTAGAGGTCACGCGTCTCCTGTTAAACATGCGCGTCAGTAGAGCGCATTCCCCGACAATCTATGTTCGCGCCTGCGAACACAAATGTGCGTGTCCCGGAGTACAACGTGCGCATGCTGTCACCAAAGACCCAATACAGCCTGTCGAACGCCAAAGAGTATTTCGAGGAACACCTGTGCGTGGGCGATTACTACAGCGAGGGCGAGGGAATCTCCGCGCAATGGTTCGGCGAAGGGGCGAAACGCCTGCATCTGCCGGGAACGGTGAAGGCCGACGAGTTTCTCAGCCTCTGCGACAATCTCAATCCTGAGACGGGCCAGAGGCTCACCCAACGGCTCAAAACCACCCGCATGCAGATTGACGCCAATGGAGAGAGGCGGGAGACAGCGAATCGGCGAGTGTTCTACGATTTCACCATCTCCCCGCCGAAGTCCGTCTCCGTCATGGCCCTCGTTGGGCAGGATGGCCGGATTACCAAGTCACATAACCGGGCAGTGTCAGCAGCCCTCTGCGAGTTGGAGCGGTTTGCGGGAACCCGGGTCCACACCGCTGGCCGGATTTCGGATCGGAACACCGCCAACATGACCATGTAGTTTAACATGAAATGACGATGGATACCGAACCAGTAAAGACTGTGGCTGCGCCGCAAGGTGAACCCCCACCGCAGCCGGAGCGTCTGGCGTATTCTATCGCTGAGTCTGCTGCACTTCTCGGAGTACACTACTTCAGTATTTACCGGCTTATCCAGCGTCGCAAGTTGCGCGCCTGCCGTGCGCTGAGTGGAAAACTTTTGATCCCGCGCTCGGAGCTTCTCAGATTACTGAAGGGGGATTAGCGGCAAGAGACACATGCTCAAACGAAATGGCCAACGTAAGGAAGGTGCTCCTCTTTCGGAGAAGCGAAAGATGACGGACGGTGGATACGCGGCATTCTCCGAAACATTCGGCGCGGTCAAGGGTGATTACCAGACCCTCTGCCTGATTAGCGACAAGCTTCGCGAGGTCGAACGCGCATCGCGTGATTTCAAGACCTTCGAGTCGCAGGCGAGTGGACAAACTGTGTCTCTCGCCGCCGGCGAAGACCGTCAGAGTCCGTGGGAGATATGTGTTTCATTGATGAAGCTGGAGAGCAACGAAGTGCTCTTATGTAGGCGGTTGGCCGAGCACGGCACTGAATACGCCGTCATTGATCGCTTGCCGGCAACATCCGCGCATACGAAAGGCAACGGCCCTCTCGACATCTTGCGGACGAATGATGATCCTCGTCAAGTAATCTGCGACTACCTGCGCAACGAACGACGGACGCTTGAACTGGTGGCAAACGACATCACCGCAACAGTGCGGGAATTCGTGGTAAACCGATTCCCAAAGACCGACTCGCGTCGCGTGGTGAACGAGATTGCGCACATGTGCGAGAAAATCCTCCATCATGGTTTCTCCGAAACGCTATCCAAAGTTCCGCAGCAGGTGCAGAAGATAAGCCATGGTGTGCGGGTGTGAGGCGCAGCGTACTCCGCAACCTTTGTGATTTTGCTAGAGGACGGGGTGCTATCCTGTAAAGGCCGTTTTCAGGATGCAGTATCAAATCAGTATCAAATCCCCCGACGGTTACCTGCCGGTCTCCTGCACGCGGTAGGTGCTCTCATCAAGGGCTGCATTTGATACTGGCATTTGATACTCCATTGATGTTTTGGGGCATATATTAGCTAAAACGGGAAAATGTGAAAGTGAGAAAACGCCCGTAAACATAGGCTAAGATAGCGATTGCTAAGACCGGCAAAACGCCTTATTGACGCCCAAGGCAGGCGCTCTAATCCAAGCTGAGCTACGTCCCGATCTGCTGCGGAAGTTTAGAACAAACAGAGAAGTTAGGCAACCGCCAGCTTCACCACGACCAGTTTGCCCGCTTTGAGAATCTGGCCGTCGCGGACGCTGACGCGAGTTTTGTCGTCGGTGATCTTCTGGCTATCGAGCGTAACGCCACCTTGCTGGATGACCCTCCGGATGTCGCCACGACTCTTGAATTTGCCGGTCTTCTCCACCAGCTCCACAATCCAAATCTCACCTGGAGGCACGGTTAGGCTCTCGGCAATTTCTGAGAGGTCCTTCTTCGAAAACTGTTTTTCAAAATCCTCACGCGCATGGTCGGCCGCCGTCGCACCGTGGTATTGCGCGACGATGGCGTGGGCGAGGGCCTTCTTCGCCTCCATCGGGTGGCCCTTCTTCAACCCCGCAATTTCAGAGGGCGTCTTGAAAAACAGCAGGGCATACCATTTCCACATCAGGTCATCGCCGATGCTCATGGTTTTGCCGAACATGTCCTTGGGCGTCTCACCGATGCCGATGTAATTGCCCTTGCTCTTGGACATCTTCTCGACGCCATCGAGCCCTTCCAGAATCGGGAGGATCATCACCACCTGCGGCTCCTGGCCGGCGTCCCGCTGCAGGTCGCGACCCACAAGATTGTTGAACGTCTGATCGGTCCCGCCCAGTTCCACGTCGGCGCGAATCATGACCGAATCATGTCCCTGCATCAGCGGATAGAGAAACTCGTGCACGCTGATTGGCTCGCCGGCCTTGTGTCGCTTCTCGAACGTGTCACGTTCCAGCATGCGGGCGACGGTCATTTTGCTGGTGAGACGGATCACGTCCGCGAAACTCATTCCCGCCAACCATTCGCCGTTGCGCCGGATCTCGAGCTTGTCCGGCGCGGTGTCGAGGATCTTCCCCGCCTGGTCGAAATACGTCTTCGCGTTGCGCTCGATATCGGCATCGCTGAGCATGGGACGCGTCTTGTTTTGTCCCGTCGGATCGCCGACGAGCGCCGTATAATCGCCGATGATCAGCACCGCCTTGTGCCCGAGGTCCTGAAACTGCCGCAGCTTGCGCAGCACGACGCTGTGGCCGAGATGCAAATCGGGCGCTGTGGGGTCACACCCGAGTTTCACGCGGAGCGGCCGCTTCTGCTCCAGCTTCTTCTTCAGTTCGTCGCGGGTGACGACGGTCTCGCACCCTTGCACGAGCAGATTCAATTGTTCGTCGGCAGTCTTCATTACGTGTCCAAACAGAAGCCCGGTCCCGAAAACGTTCGGGGCCGGGCTTCTTGTACTAGATTCAGGAGGAAACGGCTACTGGTTTTTCTCTTCCTCGGCCTGCTCGAACGCGTGTTCGAGGTCCACGATGGCTTCGCCCGGCTTGAGCGCGGCTTCGTATTGCTCTTTCTCCGCTTCGAGCTGTTCGCTGCTGTAATTCGCGGCCTTGATGCTCAAGCCAATGCGGCGCTCGGGCGCGTCCACCTTGATCACGCGCGCGGTGACTTCATCGCCCACCTTGAGCACGTTCTTGATCTTGTCGATGTGCTCTTCGCTGATCTGCGAGATGTGCACGAGACCCTCGAGCTTGTCGGGCAACTCGATGAACGCGCCAAACGACGCGAGCTTCACCACCTTGCCCTTCACGAGGTCGCCCATCTTGTACCGTTGCTCGATGGTCTTCCACGGGTCGTCCTCGATCTGCTTCATGCCGAGCGAAATCCGCTGGTTGGCGCTGTCCACTTCCAGCACCACCGCGTCCACCGTCTGGCCCTTCTTCAACAGCTCCGCGGGATTGGTGACCTTGCGCGACCACGACATGTCGGACACATGCACCATCCCGTCGATGCCTTCCTCGATCTCGACAAACGCGCCAAAATTCGTCAGGTTCCGCACCTTGCCGCTGATCCTCGTGCCCGGCGGATACTTCTTCGGCACATGCGACCACGGGTTGGCCTCCAGCTGGCGAACGCCGAGGGAAATCTTCTGCTCCTCGCGCTTGATCTCCAGCACGATCGTGTCGATCTCCTCGCCCACCTTCAACACATCCGACGCCCGCGCCACGCGTTTCGTCCACGACAACTCGGACACGTGCACCATGCCTTCGACGCCGTCTTCGAGTTGCACAAACGCGCCGTAGGGCACCACGCTCACCACCTTGCCGCGGACCTTGCTGCCGACGGGGTATTTCACCTCGACGTTGTCCCACGGATTGCGATTGCGTTGCTTGAGTCCGAGCGACACGCGCTCTTTCTCGCGGTCCACTTCCAAAATCATCACTTCAATCGTGTCGCCGACCTTCAGCAACTCCGACGGATGATTGATCCGGCCCCAGCTCATGTCCGTGATGTGGAGCAATCCGTCGAGACCATCGAGGTCGATGAACGCGCCGAAGTCCGTGAGGTTCTTCACGAGGCCGGTGCGAATCTGGCCGACCTGCATGCTGGTCATCAGGTTGCGGCGCTTGTCCTCGCGTTCCTGCTCGATCAACTCGCGCCGCGACAGCACGATGTTGTGGCGTTCCTGGTTGATCTTGACGACCTTGAACTTGAAAGTCTTGCCGAGAAAATCGTCGAGGTTGCGGGGAGGGATTACGTCAATCTGCGAGGCGGGGAGGAAAGCGTCGACACCGATGTTCACCATCAGCCCGCCCTTCACCTTGCCGCGGACCTTGCCATCGATGGTGCCGCCCTCGGTACAAATGCTCACGATGCGGTCCCAGTTCTTCTTCTGCTCGGCCCGGGCGTAGGACAGCACCACCATCCCGTCGTCGTCCTCGATCTGCTCCAACAGCACCTCGATCTCGTCGCCCACCTTCACGGCATCGGGCACCTCAAACTCCGAGAGCGAAATCGCCCCCTCTGACTTGTAACCGATGTCCACCAACACTTCATTCGGGCGCACCTCGATGATGCGTCCCTTGACCAGCATTCCCTCGGTGAATTCCTTCACCTCAGAAAAGAGTTTCTCCATGGCATTCTGCATTACAGTGATTTTTCTCCTGCCCTTGGCAAGGCACAACAATGGTGCGGTATGCTGAAAAGGCGCGGCAGTATAGGTCTTCGCATGGGGGATTGGCAAGCCCTTTCTAACCCACCCATTTGGCACGCTCTGGACGCGGCAACTCGGACTTGTCTGTGCACAGAATTGGCTACGGGAGGGGGACGAACCGAACGATTTTCAACTGGGATACTCCACACCTAAGTACCAGAGGCGCAAATTGTTGGCGCTCAAGCAAGAGCGCGAAAGGTTTGGGTTCGTTTCGCGATCTTACCATTTTGTTCTTCCTTCCCCTCTGGCCTTCCGTCCGATGCTGGATTGAGGAGAAATCTCTGGTACTCTTGAATCAGGAAGCTTCGTGGCTTCGGTACTATCGAGAGCGCGTGAACCAAACGAGCACAGCGAAGTGAATGACAAGTCATCCATGCCGCGCCCGTCATCTCGACGGCCATCGACGCTCAACATCGTCGGCGTGACCGTGCTGGTGCTGGGCCTCAGCATCGCCAGCATCGTGCTGGTGGTCGGCGCAAGCCGGTCGAAGTCGCCAGATGCCGCGGACACGTCGGGCGACTGGCAGGACAACAGCCTGTCGATCGAGGACTCGAAGGCGTCCTCTCACGACCTGGAAATGTATGACGGCAATTTGGGGATGCTGACGCTCAAATTGACAAATGCGTTCCATCAGCCCGAATCGTTGGCCATGATCATTGCCGTGGCTTCCAGCCTGGTTGCGCTGGGCTGTTTCTATGTGTCGCGCCGCTTGTACTCCGACCGCCCGTCCGAGGACGACGATCTTCTCCCGTAACGGCGTGGAATCGCGCGGCACGACACCCTTCGCATGACAAACGCCGCATCGTGATGTATTCTTTCACGCGCAAACATGGACACAGCACTCGTCACAGTTGAGCCCGCGCCGCGACGGCGTCTACCGGAGTGGATTCGGCAGCGTGTCCCCGGCGGCGAACGCTACGCCTACCTGAAAAACGTCCTGCGCGAATTCAAGCTCCACACCGTTTGCGAAGAGGCCAAGTGCCCGAACATGGGCGAGTGCTGGGAACACGGCGCGGCGACGTTCATGCTCATGGGCGACGTCTGCACGCGGCGTTGCAACTTCTGCGCGGTCGATAAGGGCAAACCCGGCTACCTCGATGCCGCCGAACCGGACCACGTGGCGATGGTCGTCAGCGCGATGCAGCTCGATTACTGCGTGCTCACGTCGGTCACGCGCGACGATCTGCCCGATCAGGGCGCCGACCACATCGCGCGCACGATTGAGGCGATTCACGGGCGGTTGCCGTCGTGCAAACTCGAAATGCTCATCCCCGATTTTCGCGGGGACGCGGCGTGCCTCGAACGCGTGGTAAACACGCCTCTCGCTGTGCTCGCGCACAACGTCGAAACCGTCCCGCGCCTCTACAAGCCGGTTCGGCCCGGCGCGGTATACGACCGTTCGTTGCGCGTGCTGGAAATGGCGAAGGAATTTCGCCGCGACATTCTGACGAAGTCCGGCTTGATGCTCGGGTTGGGTGAGACGCGCGAAGAATTACAGCAAGTGTTCCGCGATCTGCGCCGGCACGGCTGCGACATCCTCACGCTCGGCCAATACCTGCAGCCGACCGCGGAACAATTGACGGTGGTCCGTTACGTTCCGCCCGAGACGTTTGCCGAATTGCGCGAGGACGCCTTGCGGCTCGGTTTCCGCCACGTCGAATCCGGCCCGCTCGTTCGCAGTTCGTACCACGCGTGGGAACACGTCGAATAGCCGGCCGGCGGTGAGCCGCTACCAGTCGTTGGCAAGTCTTGTCTCAACTAGGTGGAGATTTTACCGGGGAGGCAGCAGCACAGCTTTCAAGGCATTCAACATGAACTGCATCGCCACGGCCGCCAGAAGCAGCCCCATCAGACGCGTCGCGATTTTCATTGCCAACGGACTGATCCATCGCACCCCATGGGCCGAGATGCGCAGGATGAGGTAACTGATCGCACACACCGCGACGATGCAGACGTACAACGCAATGTGCTGGGCCACTCCCTCCGCCTGGTTCTGCATCAAAATGGCCGTCGTGATCGCGCCGGGTCCGGCCAGCATGGGAACCGCCAGCGGCGTAATGGCGATGTCCTCCTTGTCGGCGCCGGCGGCGGTTTCCTCGCTCGTTTCGCGAACCTCGGAGCGCCGGGCCCGGAGCATGTCCAGGGCAACCAGCAGCAACACGATGCTGCCGCCCATCTGGAATGCCGGGAGGGTGATGCCGAGCAACCGGAAGATCCACTGTCCCGTCGCGGCGCAGACGATCAACACACCGCCCGCCACGCAGCAGGCCAGTCGCGCCATCCGGATCCGGCTGGCGGGCGAATCCGTGGGCGTCATCGCCAGAAATGCGGGCAGCACGGCCATCGGGTCAACGATGATGAACAACGAACTGAACGCGAGCAGAATGTATGCGTGGAGATTCATCGCTCTCTCTGAGGCATCGACCATCGCAAACTCCGACCCGCAACGCAAGCCGCAGTGCTGGCAGGTAGTATGCTAATGTGAAGTTTTGGGTTAGCCGGGTCCCTCTTCGGCACGGGGGGCTGGTGCAGTAGGGACCGGTATCTTCTGCGGTCAGGGTCGGCGTTTGGACTCCGGTTGACCAGTGAGAGAGGTGGGGTTACGTTCTCGTTGTGAGCCGAATTGTGAGAACGGTGATTCTTGTCACGGGCTTGCTACTGATTGCCGGCTGTGCCGATGTGGCGCCCACGAGCCACAAGCCGCAGCAGGACTCGTCAGGATTCACGTATGACGAACGCACCAGCAGCGGCCATGTCGGACCTATCTATGACCGTTTCCCCGACGAGCCGTAAGGCTTTGGGTTGCTGTTTTCGTGCCCTTAGGCCTCCAGCGGCGACAATCTACTAGTACACGATGTTGTGGGGTGGGTTCGTGCCGTTGAGGGCGCACGGCCTACAACGACTCGCCGGGCGGTTTGACTTTTATGGTGTTCGGACTCAAGATATTAGGAGTAATTACGCGTACAGGGCGCGTTGAATTGATATGAGTCTGGAAGAGATCAGGCGGTGGCTGGGCGCTGGCGCGACGGAAGGCGTGCCGCGCATGGCATTTCCGTCGGATGCGGAGGAGCGGCGGCGATGGGTACTGGGGGGCGTGGGGTTGGCGCTGATTTTCTACGCGTATTTCGTGAGCAAGACGTGCGCGTCGGGGGTGCATCCGCTGTCGTTGTTCGCGTGGTTGTGGGTGTATTGGGGGCGGGGATCGGATTATGCGCATGGGTATGTGGTGCCGGTGATCGCGGCGGGGTTGTTTGTGTGGAAGTGGCGGAAGGGACTGCATCGGGTGCCGCTGAGCACGGCGAATTGGGGGGTGGCGGTGATCGTGGCGGCGGTGACGCTTTATTGGGCGGGGGTGAAGGCGGCGAATGCGCGGTTGGTGGCGGGGTCGCTGGTGGTGCTGATTTTTGGGTTGGTGTTGTATCTGGCGGGGTGGGCGTGGGCGAAGGAGCTGTGGTTCCCGTGCGCGTTTTTGTTTTTCATGATCCCGCTGAACTTTTTGGATGCGTATGTGTCGTTCCCGCTGCGGCTGTTCGTGGCGCATGTGGCGACGATGACGCTGAACCTGATCGGGGTGGAGGTGTACCAGCAAGGGACGGGGATTTATTCGAAGCTGAACCGGTTCATGCCGCTGGAGGTGGCCGACCCGTGCAGCGGGATACGGTCGCTGGTGGCGTTGATCGCGCTGACATCGCTGTATGGGTATGTGACGATGAACGGTACGTGGAAGAAGTGGGTGCTGTTTGTGTCGAGCATACCCTTGGCGGTGGTGGGGAACCTGGCGCGGATCACGACCGTAGCGCTTGTGGCGCAGGGGTTTGGGCAGGACTTAGCGATGAAGGTGTACCACGATTATTCGGGGTACATCGTGTTCAGCCTCGCGATTTTGTGCATGATTGGCCTCGGCGCGACGCTGAACATTAATTATCAGGACATGCTTCACCACTGGACAGAGGAAGATGTTCGTCCCACGCCTCCGCCACGCCCACCGAAAAAGCGGTAACCAAAGCTTCTTTTGGTAACCGCAGGCGCGCAAATACATACGCAGGCGGGCGCTTTTTTAATTTACAGGGTTGGACCAGACCGGATACGATAGGCATGGTTGATGCAACACACCTTCGCCGCATCGTGTAACAGGGAATGAGACCGCACCATAGACTTCTGCGAAGTGTTGCATTCGTTTCCCTGACTTGGTCGGTGATCGGGGCGTGTGGCGTGGCGCAGGCCCAGAACATCAAATGGGGCCCATTGCAAATGACGGGAGGCGTCCAGGCGGGCGCGGAGTTCCTCGATAACGCGAACACCAGCCCGAATCACCCGAAAGCCGACGTGTTGCTGACGCTTGGGACCAACCCTTAATGGAGGCATCTACCTGCCGTTCGCCGGCGGGGAGCAATTCACATTGACGATGGCGGCGACGTACACCCAGTCCCTCTTCGGCGTCACACCGGACAGTTTCGGGGCGCCGTTGACCGCGGCGTTGACGCTGCCCGTGTACGTGGCGGAATGGAACGTGGTCTTGTCCGACACCTTCAATTTCACGAACGATCCGTTGCAGAACACGTTTGCCGCCAACCGCAGCGTCCTTGAGGAATATTTGAACGTTGCGGGCGCGAGCGCCACGCGCCAATTCGGGAAGTTCTCGACGACGTTCGCCGTCCAACGCAGCGACTACATCTATCCCACCATCTCGACCCAGAGCCAAACGGATTATCAATTCTCCTTCACGCCGTCGCTGATGTTGCAGGAAGGCTATTCCGTGTTCGTGCGCACGTCCTATGGGTTGTCGTATGTGGTCGGGCCGGGGCTGCAGAACTCCGCCGGTTACTCAATCGATTTTGGCGTTAATGGCCAGATTACGCCGAGCCTCAACGGCACGATCGAATTGGGCTGGACCCAGGAGCAGTTGGAAGCCAGCGGGACCAACCGCGCACAAAATATCAATGGCGTGGACTCGAACGTCACGCTGAGTTACACCCACCCGCTCCGCCCGAATACGACGCATAGCATTTCGTTCTACCGTAATCCCGGCGTCGCGCTCCTGCTCCTGAATTCCAGCATCACGCAAGCCACCGGCGTCAACTACACGATTTCGCATCGGCTGAACCGCTACCTCACGCTCTCGCCCCAGGTCGGCTGGGTGCATCTCGTGTCCCTGTTCGGGCCCACAACGTTGGAAACCGCCGACCTCATCCAGGTCGGTTTCGGCTTGCAGCGGACGTTTACCGAACACCTGACCGGGACGTTTAGCTATCTGCGCCAGATGCGAGATTCGAACATCCCGCAAAACGCCTACAACGTAGATGAAGTCTCGGTCAGCGCGAACTACACGTTTTAGTCTTCCCGCGCCGGCGAACGAAAGTTTTTGAAATCGCGGCGAACTCTGCGATATTGCCGCGAAAACCAGTTGCGTTTTCTCGCGTTGATGAACCGTCGAGGGTCACGTCGGAAACAGTCTGCCGCGCTCGTGAAAGCGTCCTGCGGTAGTGGGTCAGTTTGAAATTGTTGGGGCTTCACAGGCGACTCATAGCATGATACGGTCAGGCCGTGAAGAAGAAGCCGGCCAAGGGCAAGTTGAAACGCAAGGATTTCAGCCAGCGAGCACTAGACATTGTGGAGCGCATAACAGGTGAGAAGTTGGTAAAATCTCGCCGCCAGTCCGGGCGTTAGGGCTTCGCATTTGGCACTTCCACCACAAGCGGCAGCCGCTCTTGGTACTCTTTGGCGAAAGCCCGCTGGAATTTCTGCTCGTAGTCGGATTTGCTGTCCGATACCTTCATAATCATGGTCACAGCAGTAATCTGACGGTCAAGGTGCGGGCTGCCGGTGTCGGCGGTCAATAGCTGAAAGTGCTTGTGCTTCCTGTAGCCGCGATCAGTAATGGGATTTCGGTTGCGCAACTCCTCTAACACGCCCGGCGGAAGTTCCTGATAGATGTAACGGTTAATAAACTTCCCCACGTAAGACGGGCGATGATTCGAGCCCGGTTTCAACTCCCAACCATGAATCCGGTAAATCTGCCTGAAAAATTCATTCGGAAACGTCTTAATCCACGGGCGCAGTTCCTCAGCAATATACGCTTGCAGGATGCGGCTCAGTTCGTCTCTGGCGCGGTCGGCTTGGTATCCTGTGGCCTCATCGACTAGCGCAATGATGCCCACGCGGGCCAGTCCGCGCATGAGAATGTCGCAAGCCTCAATGATGTGCTTCTGTGGCCCATATCCGCGTTTGTGTTTGATGCAATCGTCTCTGAATCTCAAATAAACCTCGCAAACCATTGGCAAAAGCATGGCGTCGTAGCCTGCGGCACGAACGCCTTGCTCGTTGCGAAAGAAAATCGGAGTTGTCGATTGCCGTAACTCGTCTGAAATGAATGGGTTAAGGTTCTCAGCGGCCAAAAAAGGTGGCAAACCATCGACTGCGAAGCTTCCGGTCCCCCCCTTGGCTTTTGCTGAGCGCCCGATAGCGGTCAAAAACGTCTCTTGCGTGAGCAAACGCTTGCCGTTTTCAAGAACGGCACAAGCAAGGGTTCTGGCCGCGATCACAAGTTGCCCCGAATGAGTTGCCCTGGGCAATTCTCTCAGCCATCGGGCAGATGCGGCATACCGGGCTATTTCGCTGCGTTCTTCCTTTGGCAATGCCTCAGCGCGGGCCTTACCGCCCATTGAGGCAACGTCTGACGGCGTTGTTGGTTCGTTCATAATGTCTGGGTTCCTTTCGGTGCTTACAGTCGCACGACAGCAGGCATACGTCAACAACAAAGTGCCATGCTAGTCACTTTTGTTGTTGACTTGCTTGCAGGCAAGCATATACTTGCTCCCATGAATAGGCTGAATACCGCAGACAGGGTGAAGGTGATTGCCGCACTGGTCGAAGGCAATTCCGTCCGGGCGACGTGCCGCATGACGGGTGTGGCGAAGAACACAGTGGCGAAACTGCTCGTGGATATTGGCCGTGCCTGTACCCAGTATCAGGACAAAGTCATGCGCAATCTCAAATGCCAGCGCATCCAGTGCGATGAAATCTGGTCATTCGTGGGCTGCAAACAAAAGAACGTCAAGAAGGGCGAACACAATCGCGGCGATGTATGGACGTGGACGGCTTTGGACGCGGACAGCAAACTTGTCCCATGCTGGTTTGTTGGTTGCCGTGATAGCGGCGCGGCGTACCATTTCATCCACGATCTCAAGGCTCGTCTCGCAACTCGCGTCCAGCTTACGACCGATGGACACAACGCATATCTCACGGCGGTCGAAGATGCGTTCGGCAGTGAAATCGACTACGCCATGCTGGTCAAAATCTACGGAGCCACGCCGGAAGGCTCAGAAGTGCGATACAGCCCAGCGCAGTGCATGGGAGCACGCAAGGCGGTCATCTCAGGGCATCCCGCGTTTGAGCACGTCTCGACCAGCTACACCGAACGCCAAAACCTCAGCATGAGAATGGGGATGCGCCGCTTCACGCGGTTGACCAACGCATTCAGCAAGAAGCTGGAGAACCACGAGCACGCGATTGCGCTCTACTTCATGTATTACAACTTTTGCCGGATTCACCAGACATTGCGCGTAACACCAGCGATGGAGGCCGGACTAACGAACCATGTCTGGGACCTGGGGGAGGTCGTGGCGCTCATCAGATGATTCTGCCGACTCCATGGTGATAGCAAGCAGCCACTCTGCGGCAACGCGGTGCAGCGAGTCGCATCCTGCCTTAAACGAACGGTATTTTCTCGCAGCCAGGACAGCAGCTATAAATCCAAAAGCAAAACACACAACCCATATGCAGAAT
The DNA here is from genome assembly GCA_963842185.1 of uncultured Verrucomicrobiae bacterium. GTDB lineage: Bacteria > Verrucomicrobiota > Verrucomicrobiia > Palsa-1439 > Palsa-1439 > Palsa-1439. The sequence continues at coordinate 312,611 of CAWJFL010000013.1, read as the reverse complement.
AGTTTTGTCAACCATGGCCTGCTATAATTGTAGGCACGAAAGTATTGTGCGGTGAATTTTCCGAGCAGCTTCCCCACATCAGACCCTTTCATGGTGATCTCCGCATGGAGCTTGTCTCGAAATTCTCGCTCCTCTGATGACGGGAGAAGCCTCCACAGTTTCCACGGGACGTAATACTTGTCCGAAGATTGCACAGCCAACATCGTCTTGTAGATTTTGTCGTGACACACCTCTCCCATGGTGAGCTTGCCCGAAAGCATCAGCTCCTCCATTGCGGTCACTGTCCGGCAGATTTCGAGTTTTGCCCTTGCAACACGCAAAAGCCTCCGCTCCCGCAAGTAGGCGGGAAGCGACACGGCCAGCACCAGCGATGCCGAAACGATCAATATTAACATTGTAGTCGTCATTGTTCGCCCTTCCGCTTTTCTATGCACTCCAGAAGTTTCTGATGCAACTCATCTATCCGTTTCTCTTTGATGCCGATCTGCTTGAAAAGTTCCTTTTCTCGCTGCTCATCCACCTTGTGGCGCTCAGTTCGGGCCCTCGATGCGAGCCAAAATATGGAGAGAGCAAGGGAAGCGCCAAAAATCGCTCCGCCAGCAAATGGGCCACCCTGTTTGACAATTTCATTCCATTGTGCTGGTGACGGGAATGCCCCCGCACCTGCAATAAGCCTCTCCAAGACCATGCATTCGCAAGTTTGAGGCTATCGCCGATCTCTGTGCAAGCACAATCTTTGACCTGTAAAGAACCGAGCCGTTCAATCGTTCCCATTGTCGGTCGGGGTGGTTCGGCTGGCAATTGGTGGCAAGACCTAAAATACTCTAGGAATGTTTTCCAGTCAAACTGACCCACTACCCGTCCTGCCGAATTGTTGTGCTCATCCCGGAGGAAGGTTATTATGATCACTCATGCTGAGGTGGATCGCTTGCTGCAGTTCCGCAACAATGATGACTATCTCTTCACCAGTTGTTACCTCAATCTCGACCGCGCGAAGTGGCTGCCGCAGGTGCTGAAGATTCGCGTCAAGGACCTGCTCCAGTCCGCCCAGCAGGAGTTGTCGGCGAAGGCCGGCGGGCACGCCCAGCGGGAATCCTTGCGCGACGATTTGGCCCGCATCGAAGAATTTGTCCTGCAGGAAATCGGGACCAATTTTCACAAAGGTTTGGCCGTTTTTTCCTGCGCGGCGCAGAAGTTCTGGCAGACATACGCGCTGCCCCGGATCGGCCGCAACATTCTCATTGCCGATCGGTCCCCCTACATCCGTCCGCTCGTCGCGATTTTGGCGGAATACCACCGGTACGCTGTCGTGTTGGTCGATCGCGTGATGGGCCAGGTCTTTGAGGTCTATATGGGCGAGATCGTCGAGCGCGCCGATGTGATCGCCCAAATCCCCCGCCGCGTAAAGGAGGGCGGCCTCGGTGGACGCGACGAACGAAACATTGAACGTCACCACGCGCAGGCGGTTCACCAGCACTTCCAGCGGTTGGCGGACGAAACGTTCGGCTTGTTCCAGCGGGACAAGTTCGACTACCTGGTTCTCGGCGGCCACCGCGAACTGTTGCGCGAATTCAAGGAACACCTGCATCCGTACTTGAAGGAGAGATGGGTCGGCGATTTCCACGCGGAGCCCTGCAAGACGTCGTCAGCCGAAGTGTTGGCGCGCGCGCTGGAGATTGCAGACGAGACCGAGTGGGAAAACGAAAAGCGGATGGCCGAGGAGTTGGTGCAGAAGGCCGGGGCCGGCCAACGCGCCGTGAGCGGGGTGGGCGCGACGCTCGGGGCGTTGACCCGGGGCGAAGCGCAGACGCTGCTGGTCGAAGATGGCTTCGAGATGCCCGGCTTCGTTTGCCGGCACTGCCATTACACGAGCCTGGGCGGAGAGCCGTGTCCGCAGTGCCACCAGGCGCTCGACCCGTGTCCCGATATCGTGGACGAGGCCATTGAGTTGGCGCTGCGCAAGAATTGCCAGATCGAGCATGTTCGCGGGCCGACCGCGCTGCGCGACGCCGGCCGCATGGGCGCCATCCTGCGATTTCAAGCCTGAAGCGCAACTGGTTCCGATCCCGACTTGTTGCGGGTCAAAAATGCTATTGAAACCGCCTGTGGCTCTGGTATACTTATAACACTTACGGAGAGTGGGGAACATGGCCGCATTTACCAATCGCTATTCCGACAACGTGCCTGGGAAGTTCTATGTGGACGACCAGTGCATCGACTGCGATCTGTGCCGCGAGACGGCGCCGGACAATTTTACGCGCAATGAAGACGGCGGCTACAGCTTCGTCTACAAACAACCGACGTCGCCGGACGAGGAAACCCTCTGCAAGGAAGCCATGGAGGGTTGTCCTGTCGAAGCCATTGGCCATGATGGCGTGCAAGCTTCCGCCGACGCTGTCGCCGCCCCCGCGCAACCAGCTCCGCAGCCGCAGACCTGATGACGCCGTCGTTGCGAGCCCGGGTGCTTCGCGAATGGCAGCCGTTCGGCACCAGTCCGAACATCCCCACCGGCAGCCCCGCCAGCCAGCTCGTCCCGCAGGTAATGAAAAAGCTGGGACTCGAACAACGCCTCCAGCAATCACAGGTATTTTTTCTCTGGCCCGAAGTCGTCGGGTCGGATATCGCGCGCCACGCCCAGCCCGTCAGCCTGCGCAACGGGTTGCTGGTGGTGACGGTCGATCATCCGGTCTGGTTGCAGGAACTGTCGCGGTACCACAAGCCGCTGATGTTGCAAAAAGTCCAGGAGCGCATCGGCAAGAAGGCCGTCCGCGACATATGTTTCCGCATCGGATGATGCGCCGCGCCGTTCTCCTGTTCTTGTGGGCGATCGTTTGTATTCCTCGCGTCGCGCTCGCCGTCGATGATGTCCTCAAGGTCCCGTTTATCGCGCAAAAACCGAACTATTGCGGGCCGGCGGCGTTGGCGATGTTGGCGAACTATTACGGCCATCCCGTGTCGCAGGACGAAATTGCCAGCGCGATTTATCTGCCGGATATCGGCGGGACGCTCACGAGCGAACTTGGCGACTATGCGCGCCGGTTTCACCTGTGGGTGCGGCAGTATCACGGCTCGCTCGACGATCTCCGGGAAAAACTGGCGGCCGGCGTGCCGTTGCTGGTGCTCGGCCGGTTCGGCGAGCAGCCGCACTATTTCGTGGTGCTGGGTTGGGACAGTTTTCGCCAGATCGTGACGGTCCATTCGGACACACGCGCGCGCTTCGAGATGCGGCTCGAGGATTTTCAGCGGCATTGGGACCGCGCCGGCAACTGGACGCTGCTGGTCTGTCCGCCGGAGAAAGCGACGTGGCGGTTGTCGGCAGGGGAACACAACGATCTCGGCGTGTTCTTCGAGCGGGCAGGCGAACTGGAATCCGCGACGCAGCAGTACATCGCCGCCACGCAACTGAATCCACAAAACTCGTATTTTCGCATGAACCTTGGCAACGCGCTGCTCAAGCAACATCGCCTGGCCGAGGCGGCGAAGGCGTTTGCGCGGGCGGTCGAAATCGACCCACAAAACGCCGACGCCATGAACAATTTGGCCTACACGTATTGCGAGATGGGAGAGAACCTCGATGCGGCGGCGAAGCTGTGCAATCGGGCGGTGGAATTGTTCCCGGCCCGCAAGGCGTATTTCCTCGACACGCTCGGGACGGTCTACCTCAAACAGGGCAAGCGCGACGAAGCGGCCACAGCGTTCAGGGCCGCGCTGGCCGCAACGACGGACCGCGAACTGTCCCTGCGCAACGCCATCCAGGAGCATCTCTCCGTCATCCGCTCCCGGTGACCGGCCGCCGCAAGATACAACGCCGGCGGAGTGAGCGCGGACATTTCCGTGGTCGCTTCATGATTGGACAATCGGCAGTTCTGTCGTAGATTCACGACGGCGAAGTTAAAATTCAGGAGGACTTTTATGCACAATACCAAAGGCTATGCCGCGTTGAGCGCGACCACGCCGCTTGTTCCGTTTTCCTTTCACCGTCGCGATCCCGAGCCGGAAGAAATTGAAATCCAAATCCAGTACTGCGGGGTGTGCCATTCTGACGTGCACCAGGCGCGCAACGAATGGGCAGGCACGACGTTCCCGTGCGTGCCGGGGCATGAAATTGTCGGGCGCGTGGCGAAGGCGGGCTCGCGGGTAAAGAAATTCAAGGAGGGCGAGCTGGCGGCGGTCGGATGCATGGTGGACTCGTGCCGCGAATGCGAGATGTGCAAGTCGGGTGAGGAACAACTGTGCGACCTCGGGCCGGTGTGGACGTACAACAGCGAGGACCGTCGGCACGGTGGGATGACGTATGGCGGCTATTCCAACGCGATCGTGGTGGACGAAGCGTTTGCGTTGCGGTTGCCCAAGGGACTCGACCTGGCGGCGTCGGCGCCGTTGTTGTGCGCGGGGATCACGACGTATTCGCCGTTGCGCCATTGGAAGGTGGGCAAAGGTCAGAAGGTCGGCATTGTCGGTCTCGGCGGGCTGGGGCATATGGGCGTGAAACTGGCGAACGCGTTCGGGGCGCAGGTGGTGTTGTTTACGACATCGCCGGGCAAGACGAAGGATGCGATCCGTCTCGGGGCGAAGGAAGTGGTGATTTCCAAGAACGAGGCGGAGATGAAGAAACACGTAAACAGCTTTGATTTCATTCTCGACACGGTGGCCGGGCCGCACGACATCAACGCCTACCTGGGATTGTTGAAGCATGACGCCACGCTGACGCTGGTGGGAGTGCCCGAGAAACCGCACGCGGTACACCCGTTCAGCCTCATCGGCAAACGCTGTCAACTGGCCGGGTCGTTGATCGGCGGGATACGCGAGACACAGGAGATGCTGGATTTCTGCGGTGAACACGGCATCACGTCGGACATCGAACTGATTCCCATCCAAAAGATCAACGAAGCCTACGACCGTGTGGTCAAGAGCGACGTCAAATACCGCTTCGTGATTGATATGAAGAGTCTGGGGTGAGGGGGGGATTGGCAGGGTAGGCGAGGGTTTGCGCTCACGCTGGATTTAGCACCAGCTCGAATTTCGTGTCGTGCAGAGCCGCCTTTTTTAGAATCACATGTTTGAAATGGACAGCCGTGAGAGCCTCTCGCACGTCTCGCTCGGTTTCGGCGGTGCAGCGGCAGCCTAAAATGACCTCTCGAATTGCCGCAGGTGGAATCGGGGCAAAGAACCCTATTGAACCATCCGATAGCGTTCTCCTCCGCGCGGTCCGCAGGTCGAGGGGTAGTCTATACTCGTCTTCATACTTCCATGCGGAGTTCTTAGTTTTCATCATCGCGTGAATGAACGCTTTGTGTTCGCGGCTTCCTGGCAGCGATTTGAGATTCATTTCCACCCGGTTGTCAGAGTATTCCACTTTCACGAGCTTTGCAGCCCATTCAGGCGGCATCTGGCCGATGTCTATTCCAAGCACAGTTCCTCGATGAAAATCAGCATAATGAGACCACATCAAAGTGTTGTCGGGAGGTGAGATTGCTGCTGATGCCGGCTCGTAGTGATGGTGTTTCCTGCTTTTCCCTGTAATAGCCCGTTCGTGTAGTAGGCTGTTGAGCCAAAGATTTCGTTAGCCCATATGCTTCAGGATCCGCAACATCGAGTCGCACTGAAGCTGCGGCTTCTCCGCCGCGTTGCGCCGGGGCACGAATTCGGCGCGAGGGAATGGCGATTACGTCCATGGACGCGGAGTTCGTGACTAAGAAGAAGGACAACGACCATTACGTTGACGAGAATGGGCGAGCGGTCCCGTTGCCCGGCAAACCGTGCATCGCGGTGCGCATCCGCGGAATTGCAGTTGATCAGAAGAGTGCTCCATCGCCAGCCGAGAGCGTGCCATCGGAGTGATGCTTAGACGCGCACCATTTCAGGCGCGGTATTTCCTGGCAGGCTTTTCGCGGACAACAGCAGGACGCGCAACCATTGATGAGGATCGCCTTCGCTGCGGTGCGCGCTCGGAAAGACGAAGCACCTCCACGCCAACGACGTTGTTCTTGCTGTCAAAATCAACAATAACGCCGGGGGCAACTCTCTCCGACTCAATGATCTTGGAGTCATCAAACCGCAAGTAAAGGGCGTCCGCTGCCCGGTCAATTCTCAGTTTCACAGTTTGTTCCTCATGGTGCGGTCGAAATATAACGTGATAACACGCTCGGGTCGAACAGTTTTGTTCACGACCACGCGGAGGACCCGGTTGCCGTGTTCCGCGATGCGTCCTAAACGATGCTCCAATTGTGCATCTTCCGGATCGGCTTCGACTCGCTGCGGAGCATTCAGCACCCGCTCCAGCCACGTGATGGAAATCTCGCGTTCTTCCAACATCTCTTTCGTGTGCTTTGTGAGCGCGTATTTCATTCAAACGCGATTGGATGGTTGGTCGGAGGTGTTCCTGGATTCATCTGCGGCTTCGCTTCTGTGACCGTTCGCTGTAGAAGAGGTATTGCTGGGCCCAGCCGGCGTAGGGGCCGAAGTGGGAGCGGGTGAACTGTCTCAACTCGCGGGCAGTGACGCGCTTCTTGCCCGGGAAATAGATGCGGCGGAGGGCGCGCTCGATCCACACGTCGATGGGGAAGGCGTGGTCGAATCCGCAGGCGAACAGGAGCGTGCAGTTGGCGATTTTCTCACCGACGCCGGGCAGGTTTATCAATTCTTCCAAGGCGCGGTCGTATTCCATCGAGCGCAAGGCGTGGAGGTCGAGCTGGCCGCTGTCAATCATGCGGGCGGCGGCGAGGAGGTTTTTGGCCCGGAAGCCGAGTTTGCAGTCCCAGAGTTGTTGGTGCGAGGCGCGGGCGATGGCGGAAACGGTCGGGAAAGCGTAGTGCTCGGCGTCGATCGGCTCGCCGAACCGTTGGGACAGCAGATGGACGATCTGGCGGATCTGAACGATTTGTTTCGACGAACTGGCGATGAACGAGGCGAGACATTCCCAAGGTTCCTGGCGGATGACGCGCAGGCCGCGATGGTCGCGGGCGGCCTGGTGGAGCAGGGGGTCGCGGGGAAAGGTTTTGAGGATTTTTGGCAGGGAAACGTCGAGGGCGAGGTAGCGCTCGACGGAAATGGGGGATGGTTGATGGTTAATGGTCGATGGGGAAACGATGTTCCATTCAAGCGTGTGGTTATTTTGCCGCACGCGCCAAATTTCCTTGCCGACGACGCCGACGAACCAGCCATCGGCGTGGCGCTGCCAGCGAAAGGCTTGGCCGCATTCCAGCGTGGTGGCGAGAGAAAAATCAGAAACATTGATTGCGTTCGACATTTCTGGTACAAGCTCGCACGGGGAACCCTAGTGATGTTGAACGAGGAGGTCAATACCGCTTGTCCCGCTCGGAGCGGGATGCATTTTGTGGGGATTTGTGGCACCGCGATGGCGTCCGTCGCCGCGCTGTGCCGCGAACTCGGCCACACGGTCACCGGCAGCGACGAAAACGTCTATCCGCCGATGTCGACGTTCCTCGAATCGCGGGGCATCCGCATCCTGTCGGGTTTCCACGAATCGAATCTCGACCATCATCCCGACCTGATCGTCATCGGCAACGCGATGAAGCGCGGGAACCCCGAGATCGAGCGCGCGCTCGACGAGCGGCTGCGCATGTGCTCGTTGCCCGAACTGGTGCGGAATCGTTTCCTGCGCGGCAAACATTCCGTGGTGGTCGCGGGCACGCACGGCAAGACGACGACGACCTCGCTGCTGGCGTGGGCGATGGAGTCGGCAGGACTGGCGCCCGGGTTTTTGATTGGGGGCATTCCCAACAATTTTGGGTGCGGGGCGCGGGTGGGGAAGGGCAAGCACTTTATCATCGAAGGCGACGAGTACGACACGGCGTTTTTCGACAAGCGCAGCAAGTTCGTCCACTACCGGCCCGACACGGTCGTCCTGAATAATATTGAGTTCGACCACGCCGATATTTTTCGCGATCTGGCTTCGGTGAAGCGTGCCTTTCGCCAATTGGTGGCCCTCGTGCCGCGTCGCGGGGTGATCATCGCCAACGGCGAAGACGCGAACGTGCGGGATGTCGTGGCCGGCGCGCATTGCCGGGTCCGGTTTTTCACCAAGGCCGACGCGGCTGGGTTTGACTTGCCGATGGCGGGCGAACACAACCAGCACAATGCCGCGGCGGCGGTGGTGTGCGCGACGGAGTTGGGCGTGTCGCGCGAGCAGATTCAGAGGGGCTTCACGACGTTCACGGGCATCAAACGGCGGATGGAAGTGCGCGGGGAAGCGGCAGGGGTCACCGTGCTCGACGATTTCGCGCATCACCCGACGGCGATTGCTGAGACGATCCGCGCGATTCGGGAAAAATATCCGCAGCGGCGGTTGTGGGCGCTGTTCGAACCGCGCAGCAATACGACCCGACGCAACGTGTTCCAGCAGGAACTGGCCGAATCGCTCTCGCTGGCCGACGGCGTGTTCATTTCGCGCGTGGATCGATTGCAGGAACTGGGAGAGAACGAGCGATTAAACCCCGAGGCGATCATCAAACAGCTACGCAGCCAGGGACGGGTCGCGGAGTATTCGCCCAACGCCGACGAAATTGTCAACCGGCTGGTCCCCAATCTCCACGAGGACGATGTGGTTGCGGTTTTTTCAAACGGGAAATTTGACGGGATCCACGACAAACTGCTGGCACGCCTGCGCCGAGGGGCCTGATTTCCAAGCATCCTTCGGCATTCTGACGTCTGAGTTCAGCCTTTGTGCGGCCCCATCGTCTCCGGCAAGGAACCGCGTTCCATCATCGGCGCCATTGCCGCCGGCTCAGAGGTCAGGGCGCCGCCAACACGCGCTCGAGCGCTTCGTACCGGTTGATGACTTGCCGGACGAAGTGACGTTTCTCGCTGTACGTGCCCGGGAAGAAACTGCCCTTGAATCCGGCAATGATGACGTGGCGCAGTTCGCGTGGGGTCATTTTCAATTGATCAATTGCGATCTGCAATTCCTTGCAGACGGTCGTGTTGGAGACGAGCCGGTTGTCGGTGCAGATGGAAACGGAAAGTTCATGATCGAGCATTTGGCGGAGCGGATGATGAGAGAGGTCACGCATGTGCGGCAAGGTTTGGGCATTGCTGGTCAGGCAAACTTCGATCGTGATGCGCTGGCTCGCGATGTATTCGGCGAGACGTTGCGTGTACGCCACGGGATCCGGTATGCTCGGGTTCTGAATCATGTGGTGCGCGAACATCCACGTGCCGTGGCCGATGCGGTTCGTGTAACACTTCGTGATCGCCTGGAAGATCGACTCCGGTCCGTAGGCCTCGCCGGCGTGAACAGTTTTGCGGAGGAAATGATCGTGCACGTATTGATAGGCCGGGCTGTGGTCGTCGGCGGGGTAGCCGGCTTCCGGGCCGGCCAGGTCGAAGGCGACGACCGGCAAGCCTTTCGTGCGGGCCAGATCGACCGCGTTGCGCGCCAACTCCATCGATGCGGTCGTGCAGACCTGTTTCGGCGACGCAGAAGGTAACATCTCGAACAGCCGCCGGTGATAATACGACATCTGCGGCACAATGAACCGCATCGCGCACACAATGATGCCGAAATGGAACGGGATATCCACGCCCGAGGTCACCAACCTGGTTTGGTTGTGCCGTTTCTGCGCGCGCTGAAGTCCCCGGCACACGGAGCGCACGACGTCCTCGATGTCGAGCCGATCATTGATGTAATTCTGCGGCGCATACCGGACCTCGAGGTACCGGACGCCTTCGGCAAGATTATCCTCCGCCAACTCAAACGCGACACGCTCGAGGTTTTCGGCGGTTTGCATGACCGCGTGGGTGTAGGCAAACCCTTTCAAATACTCCGGCAGATTGGCGTAATGATCCTTGAAGACCAGCCGCCGCATGCCGTCTTCCGTGTACGACGGCAGTTTCACCTTATGTTTCTTCGCCAACTCGATCAGCGTTGGAAGACGCATCGAGCCGCCAAGATGCACATGCAGATCGGTTTTCGGAACACGACGGATGAACTCGGTCGAGATCGCTTTGCTCATATCAACAGTCAGATTTCGGAACGAATGGTTGGCCCAGGTTAAGCACTTCGGGAAAAACCATCAAATACAGGCCTTGTTCACGCGGCGCCAATATATGTCAATGCCATTGGCTTGTGAAGCGAATCCGGGAAATCTGGGTTTACTCAGTCAGACGAAATCTTTGCCCCTCACCGGGATCAGTCGGAACAGCGGGGGATTTTGCTGCTTCCGGTGTCGCCGCGCTCGGATTGCGGCAGCTCTTGACGCGGCTGCGCCAAGGGGCTTGATTTTGCGTGTGTTGTCGGTATTCTCTCCAGTGCCGTTTGAGCGTTGCGGCCCCATCGTCTAGAGGCCTAGGACATCAGATTCTCAATCTGGGTACACGGGTTCGAATCCCGTTGGGGCCGCCAAACCAATAAAATCAAGGGTTTGCTGGCGACTGACAGTCCTGAAAAGGGTGAGTCATAACGCAAAGTCATAATTCGCGAAACATTTCTTGACGGTTTGCGACGTGTCGCACGGAGGGTGCCAAGGGCGGTGTGATCGTGGCGCGTAGTGACTGACCACCACCCCCCTTGTCGCACGCGGAGGGGTACGGGGCACCGAGGGGGCAAAAGGAGGGTTTTTTGCCTATCCTTTACTGTGGAACGTGACTCCTTCAGCACACTCTATCACTGACAGAGCTAAAAATTCTGGATGCCCCTCTTGTTTTTGAGATGTTTCCGCTTTCTCCGCGCCCCTACAGCCCTTCAAGGATGGGCCGCCACGGGCCTGGGATATGCTTTTTCAGAATGTGCTGAGGAAGAACGGCTATGACAGTGAACACAATGAGGAGAATATACGCCGTGATGACGTGCGCGCTGCTTCTGACGGGATGCGCCAATGGGTTTATGGCTTTGCCAGGGCAGGAGACGCCAAACCAGCGGGCGTTTATAAATGCGTGTCTAGGCGCAAGTGCCGCACTTCAACAGCAAGCCCAACAGCAGCAGTTTCAAACCGATATGGATCGGCAATTGGGCGCGATTAATAACACGCTGTGGATGCAGCAGTTTCAAACCGATATGAATCGGCAAAAGATGCCCGACCCGTTCCCGACGCTGCCGACAGCGCAGACACCCCCGCCACCTGTCAGGGTGATACCTGTTTCATCGTCGCCTTATGTTTATTAGAGAGCCGTGTTCGACGCCAAGAGAAAGACCGTCAACGAAAGGAAGTCCATGAGTGAATCACCCGAAACTGTCGTGTTCAATGGCTTACCATACGTGAGGATTGACAAACCCGATGGAGAGAAATGCGCCAAGTGTGGACTTGAGAAAGACACACTCTACAAGCCAGCGGGCCTGGGATATGCTTTTTCAGAATGTGCTGAGGAAGAACGGCTATGACAGTGAACACAATGAGGAGAATATACGCCGTGATGACGTGCGCGCTGCTTCTGACGGGATGCGCCAATGGGTTTATGGCTTTGCCAGGGCAGGAGACGCCAAACCAGCGGGCGTTTATAAATGCGTGTCTAGGCGCAAGTGCCGCACTTCAACAGCAAGCCCAACAGCAGCAGTTTCAAACCGATATGGATCGGCAATTGGGCGCGATTAATAACACGCTGTGGATGCAGCAGTTTCAAACCGATATGAATCGGCAAAAGATGCCCGACCCGTTCCCGACGCTGCCGACAGCGCAGACACCCCCGCCACCTGTCAGGGTGATACCTGTTTCATCGTCGCCTTATGTTTATTAGAGAGCCGTGTTCGACGCCAAGAGAAAGACCGTCAACGAAAGGAAGTCCATGAGTGAATCACCCGAAACTGTCGTGTTCAATGGCTTACCATACGTGAGGATTGACAAACCCGATGGAGAGAAATGCGCCAAGTGTGGACTTGAGAAAGACACACTCTACAAGCCAGCGGGCCTTGCAGATAATCATCAAGGTGTATGCGGGGATTGCATAGCGGCACAGCAGTAGCGAGAACAACGGCAGTGGGCGCGCAGTCATGCCAAAGGAAAGAGCCGCGCAGAGCAGCGAGAAAGAAAGGCGGACTCACTGTTGCGCGGCTCGGTGCGTCGGGGTTCTATTGCCCCGTCGAAATTGAGGGGCGGCGCACTGCTCTCGAATGATTTTTCAGTACGCCGTCCCGTTCTCTACTCCGCCACGGTCGCGGCGGTGTTGGGTGGGAATGGACTACGCTGCTTTGCCGCCGTCCTTGGCCTCTTGGGCGCACAATTTCAGGACGGCTGACGTTTTCGGGACGGCTGTGCTGCTTCGTGGTGTGGCGTGGCACCGATTCGTCTTTGTGCCGCGTGTCAAGGTTGACGCCTTCTGTCGTCTGGCCACGAATGCGGGCGTTCTCTTCCCGTTGCTCGTGGCCTTTGCGCGCGGGGACTTCGCGGCGGTCTTGTTCGGGTTTGTGTTCCCCGACATGACCGCCTTGTTCGGTTTGTGATCCGTGGCCCAATCCGCTTTCATCCGCTCGGCTGTCCCGCTCAGACGGGACTCGTGTGTTTCTTGTTGCCATGGCTGCTTACTCTACCTTTGCCGCGTATTGCGGCGTTGTGATACAGCGCGTCCGCCGTATCGGTTTGGTTCGATGCGTCCCCGTTAATTGTCTTCGATAATCGGGGTGAAGCCCTTTCGTTTTACGGGCGGCTCGTTCTTGCCGTTCACCATCCACGGGATGTTTGTGTCAAACAACCAGCCCCGTGGCGCGTTACTGGCAATGGCGTCAATTTCGTCCAGCAAGTGCGCGGCAGCGTCCATTCCGTAGCGCCGCCCAAACGCACGGACGGCTTTGACGCGTCTACTCGCTTGGCGTGGTTTTGGTGGGTTGAACATTCTGATAATCGCGCCTTCCGATTGCTGTCGTGGCAGCCCCATGACTATTTTCCCTCACGGTTCAATAACGCGGCGCGGCGCTCGCGTTCGCGGTCAGAAAGTTTGCTCACGTCATCATGCGGTGTCGCTCCAAAGCTTATCCGCGTCACGTTCACGGCGGCTATACCGTCGTGTGCTTCGGGCGTCAATGTCGGCGCGGGGGCCGTGGTTTCGCATTGCGGCGCGGGGGCCGTTGATTCAACCACTGGCGCGAGAGGATGCCCCACCGTTACGTGTGGCTTGAATCTCCTACTCATAATCCCTTTGGCAAAAGCTGCCCTTCCTCTCTCAACTCACTGCGGGTTTTTGTTCCCGCCAACAGCAGCAAGCGCGACGCAAAATCACGTTCAAGGCTTTCGGTCATAACAATAGGCGTGCCACCTTTGGCCAGGTATTCCGCGTAGTTCTTGTCGGCTTCAATCTTCACTTCCCGATATGCTTCACGTATCAGTTTTTCCGATTGAAGATTCTCCAACGCGATTTGATTCGTGGTGAGGCCGCGCGCCAGTTGGTCTTTGAGACGTTTGGCGCGAGTGGTTTCGTCAAGCGCCGCCCGCAATTCGGCGAGGCTTCTGCCGTCCAAAGGCAAAGGCAGGGGCAATGGCCTGTTTTCTAATTCGTTCATGTGGTCGTGATCTCCCGTGTTGTTGGCTGTTGGTTAACTCAAAAAGTTTGGTGCTTCTTTGGACGGCAACGGTTTCGCTGGCGTCTCCTTTACGTCAAAATCGGATTCCTGGGCGGGCGCTTCCCGAAAGAATTTCGAGTCGGGTTTGATTTGTTCAATCTCGATCTCTTCGCCCTTCTCTACCGCCTCACCCATGAATTCACAGCGGGCCAGCGCCACATAGCGCCTTGTGGCGAAGGCAAAGCTCAGTCGATATGCCAATTCCATGGCGACGTTTTGCTCTTCACGCCTCTGCTCTGCCAGCGCCCGCTTTTGCTTGGCAGAGGCTTCCTTGATTTCCTTGTCGGTAGAAGCGGCATCGGGGGTGTTGGAGCGAATTTTCTGTAAAAGGTCGATGGCTTTGAGCCTGTCGCCAGAGCTTTCGTCGCGGCCAATCGCACTGAGCGCCGCAACGACTTCTTCGACACTCATGGGAGCGCCCGCAGTGGCCACAGGGGCAACGCTTGCGGACGCGGCCACTGGGGCGGGGGACTTCTGCCCTGACGTGCCCGCGTGAGCGCGTGGCGGCCCTGACGGGGGGCTCACCGTCATGGACGGATCGCGTTTGATCGGGAAGCCCTTTTCAACGATGGCCCTCCTGAGCTTGGCACCGCGCAGAAGGTCGTTGACGTGTTGCCTTGGTATGCCAGTTGCGCGGGCGGTTTCGGCAGCGGAGCCGCGATGATGAGTTAGAATCAGAAGTTGCTCAGGCGTGAAGGCCATTGGATTCCCTTTGCAACGGGCCGTCGAAAAGTGCATCGACGGCGTTGCGTTGCGTTGTTGGTGATTTTCTGTGGTTGCTGCTCTCGTAGGTCGTTGCGCCCGTATCGGATGCAATGGGCGTTTTCAGGCTATTTGGATTCATGGATTTGGTACTCTGTGTGGTGTCAATTAAATCTACATTCAGACAACCGCGCGGATTTGCGCGCATCGCGCTGCGATTTTCTTGCGGGAAAAAAGGACGGCGCGGGCGTGTGACCGCGTACGCACTCCCGACAAGGATGCATGCCGACGAATATCGCCCGCGCCGCAAGATTGGTGCACGAGTAACGAATTTAGCTTGTACAATCATTTCGCCGCATTCGATTATTCTGTGCTACATGTTACCGCAGGAGGCGTATTCGTTGCAAGAATGTTCGGCCCCAAATTGTTAGCCTGTGTTTGTGCAATGTGCAATATGGGCGCAAAAACGACTGCATTGCACACGGGCCATAAGGTTTTGTGCAATGTGCAATGGCCTATAGATATAATAGGCCATTGCACAGCACGAAACGGCTTGGTGTTTTCTTCATTCATCAAACGGGGCCAACTCCGTGGATAAGGTGTACCCACCCGCAGGGCCTTGGTGGACAACGCCCGCCTTGACCATAGCGGTGATTCGGTAATCCGCCGTGCGCTGTTGAATCGCCGCAGCCTGCATAATGGCCTCAACAAGTTCCCCGTGAGTCATCACCCCTGGCGGATCGCCGAACACACTCTCTGCCACATCCCGCAAGTCACTCTGTTTCTTGTCCGCCTTGGTCACTTTGATATTGCTCGTGCTGACGTGCATCTCCCGCGCGTCGTCCCATCGGAAACACGGCCCTGTTTCTTTCGGGATCGGGGCGCGTCGTTGTTTGGTTGACCAAATTGTCGTAACGCCTTCCTTGTTCTTTTCGAGCGTCAGATTCGTTTCGGCTTTGCGTTCAATCTCGCTCCCCAAATGGCCGCGCGTCTTGTCCGTGTTGGGGTTGAAATGAATCGAGCAAACAACGGGGCAGCGGAGCGCGATGCTCATTGTCCGCAAGATTTGGACGCCCGCCATGGACTCTTTAAGGTCGTTGGTGTCAAAGGCCAGGTCTGCGGCACCGTCCAGGAATATCGAATGCACTCCGCCATGGATTAGAGACGCCATGCGGGCTTCCAACACGATTTGCTCCTCTGCTTCATTGGGGCCGAGGCCCGTCAGACAAATGACCTTGAACCAACAGGGCAGCGCGTCCAGCCCCGCGCGTTGGGCAATGCGCCGCGCAAGCGCGTATGAATCCACGTCGCTTTGCTCCGTGTCGAAGTACAAGACGGCGTACTCATTCGGATTGCCGTCAGACGTGAACCCCAAAAAGTCGGGGGTGAGTTCTTTCGGCGATAATCCCGACAAGGACGACGCGGCGCACGCGGCCAACGCCGCCGTCTTACCTGCTTTCGGCATGGAAGATATGGCGTCCAAATTGCCAGGCGTACTAATTGGCACCCCTTGTAGGGAGTACACAACCTGCAAAGGCGGGGGCGGACTGTCCAACCGAATATCGTATTGACCCGTTAGAAAAAGCAGGTCGCCCGCAGTAAGGCGCAACGCCCATTCGCTCCACCGCTCTTCTTGCTGGAATACTTCGCCCGCTATCGGGGCGCGGTCGAGCGCGTTGCTTGTGAGCGGTACTTTCCCATAAGTTTGCAGTGCTGTGCTTTCCTGTTCTTCCTTTGTCTGGCTGCCCGCTTTGTTCTGAGCGTACTTGCCCGCGTTACGCGATAGCGTCTGGATCTCCTCTACAGAGAACGGCGGAGAGTTCCTGTCATTCCAAAATTCAAGAGCCATCTCCGCGCGCTTCACCTCGCTAATCCCATAATCGCGCAACGTGCAAAAGATTTTGTACGCATTATCGTTTCCGCCGTCGCCCTGTACCGAATCCCTGGCATCGTTTAAGAGATACTGACGGCACCACGCAAGGGACTTCGGGTTATCCCAGTCCGCAAAGGTGTCGTGCTCCTGGGCGTTGGCAATCTGCTTGCCAGGATCGTCAACGAAAGCTTTGGCCGTCAGTGAACACAACCACTTTGGAAATACGGCGATGGCGTTGGCAGTCTTGACGGTGTAGGCAATGCCCACTTTGTTGACGCTGCCTGCCGCAACCACGTAGCCATGAAAAGCACGAATATCTAACCCCGATGCAAAACCCCTCAGACTTCGGGGGAGTTTCCCCGCGCCGCGCTTGTAATACCAATGCTCTCCGTTTCCAGGCGTCGTTATGACTACCGTTGGCGTCAACCTGTGGCCCTCACTCTCTGAGCGCAACACGTCCAGCGTCTTGAATCCATCGGCTTTGTGGCGGTCAATGTCGAGCACGATCAAACCGTCAGGGCCGTCAAGTCCGCACGCCACGGCGAAGTTACAGCCAGGAAAGGCCACTTCATACCAGCCTTTGAGCGTTTCGGGGTCGTTGGAACACTGGTCGTATGGATTGACAAGCAACGGCGGTTTTTTCAATCCTTTGGGCAGTGGAAACAGTTTGTGTCCAAGGCCCGCGTGCCAGAGCGCGCCCTCTAACGGCGTCTTGAATGTCGGGATAGCGTTCACGTTACTTTCCTTTTGATTGATCGCTTTCCGAGTGGTCTGAACAACGCGAGCAACTTCGCCTTCACGCGTCGTAGGTCTTCGCGTCTTTAAGAACAATGTGCCAACTCACATACGGCAACACCGCTTCAATGCCGCGTTTACTCCTGAGTCAATCACGGCGATTTGGAAAAGCGCGGCGATTTCGTCCGCCTGTTTTTGTTTGGGGATGCGTTTGCCCATGGTGTCCTTTCGGTTGTTAGTGCGGCCCGAAGCCCGCGCTGTGGGGATACTGGCCTTCCGCGTCTCCTGTTTCGATCAACACGAGCAAGCGTTGCCTGAGCATAAGAATGGCCTGACGAGCGCGCCGCGCTTGCATGTCGCTGGCGCACTCTGCGTAGGCGTCCAAGTCTGTGGCGACGGCGCGGCAATCAGTAGCGGAGTCGTGCAACAGCTTTTTATCCGCGTCATTCAGTTTCTTTGGAAGCGCCATGGTTTATTCTTCCCCTTCGTTTTGCTGTGTTGTTAGCAACGCGTCCAGGGCTTCAATCAGCGTCGCGCGGTCAGTTTCCTTGACTTCACTACACTTGCTTGCGTTGACGAAAGCGAACGCGGTCACAAGTTTGTCGTTGGGCACTCCTGCCGACACGCATTCGCGGAGCGACGCGAGTAAATCATCCTGAGTCGGGGCTTCGATTGCCGATAGAGCACCGTGCACCACCGCGTACAAATCGGACGCAATACCGTCGCAGTCGAGCGCGTCACCGATATTTTCAAGCGTGCGCTTTGCCTTTGCGGGCCAGACTTCCAACGCCTTTGCGTATGCTGCTTTCACGTCGTCCAACCCAAGGGCTTCTCGCTTCCCCGTCCGCCTTTGGAACGTGCTGGCCAGTTTCGCGCCGTGCGTTTATGTCATCGCGAATCCGCTGAGACGTGGCGAAGTCGATTATGTACTGGCGAGTGTCTGACCGATTCGGCAAGCCCTTGGTCTTGTCGAGTTGCTCGCAATTCGATATGCGATGCAAGGTCGCCAGAATTTCCGCTTCGGTCGTGTCCAGGTGAGCGGCTAGTTCACTGGGCAAGTAACGGCTTGGGTCGTGCACTTCCACGATTGCGGCCTGATATGATTGGCGGCTCAGATACTCGTGTGCGATGCCAACCTCATCCTGATTGAAGCCCGCCAGACAGGTGCCGTCAACCCGCCCGCCTTGCTTCGACGCACGCGCGGTTATGATAGCGATTAGCTCCGCTTCCGAGCGAATCACGTAGGGCTTTCTCACGACGGGTTTTGGTGCCAGCTTGTCGAGACGCTCTTTCACGTCGTTCAATTCCGCCCGCAGAAGTTCTTCTGTACTCTTGGTATCGGGAGCCGAACCTCTGGAAAGCAATTTGGCTTCGTCCGCTGCGGTGAGCGGGGTTCCTACTGCATCTTCACTGACAATCTGGTTTTTATTCATCGGTTCCTTTTTTGGTTGTTGGGCTCTTCCTAATCTTGGGGCGAGTTCCACGGGGCCTTTCCCGCGAAGGGCTGTTTTCTATTTGTTAATGTCTCGTATCGAAGTGCTTGCGCCAAACGTGTCAACCACGGATTGCCGATTTGGCGTGCGTTTTCCGCATAGGCCCCTGGGCATTGGCAAGCCAATCGAGAAGGGGCCTATCGAGTCGCGTCTGATCGGGTCTACGGGATTTTCGCCACTCTACCCACGACCACATTCCGCGATGATGCTTGTTGAGCGAGCAGCGCCAGCGGGCTATTTCGTCACGCAAAGTTTGCGGTGGTTCGCCTAAAAGTTGCGCGGCGGCTTCGATGTTGGCACCCGTTTCGTACGAGCGCCTGGAATCGTTTGAGTGTGGCAAACCCCATGTCGCCGACAAGGGCCGCCATGTCACACCAAGCTTGCGCATAGATGGCTTCCCGTTCGGATTGAGTTATCGGGGCTGGATTGTTCCACGAGCGTCATGCGCTCCGTAACTGATTTTCAAGGTATTCTTTCAGCCCGCCCTTGCCCAACCAGAGCACAAGACGACCACAGCCTTTCGGGTGGATTGACTTCACCACGGCGCGAAAGCTGTTTTGTCTGCATGGGAGAATGAGTAGATTGATTGCTGCTCTAGATAAGCCCGTGCGCGGCTCTCGCTCCCCTGGCTTTGGCGACGGCAATCTAATCCAGTGCGCTTCGACTGTGGCGGCGGACGGTGGTGCTACAGCGGACGTGTTCATGCCAATTTCCTTTTGGCATCATGGAGGGGTTTAGTTTATTTGTATCCGATAGAATCCTCTATCAGCACATGGCCGAATTCTCTATTCGGCTCCACCGTTGCGGTTGTCTCTCCGCTGGTTGGCACGATTACTTGGGTATTACCCGCGCAATCGACTCTCCGCGATGTTGCCTGGATACTATCACACTAATTGCATTCCGTCAAGGCGACGCACCAATGTTTTTGGGGCCTTGCGGCCAGTTGACACCCCCTCAGCGTATCCGATTTCCTCACTATCACAGATGAGAAATTCCGCTGTCAGGCTCTCCACCCGACTGGGCCGTCCAACCTGTTAGGCAGAGACATGCCACGGGGTCACAGCGCGGCGACGCGGGGCCGTGCCCGTGGCTTTGTAGATCGGGTAGGGTGATGACAGCGGAAAATGACCAGAGAGGCGCTACGGGGCAGGTGTTGGCAAAAGGCGGTCTAGGCCGTCATTCGTTGCGGGGCGCGGGATATGGCGAATTCGACCTGCCGCTTTAGGTTAGCAAGCTTGAACGGCTTTTCCAACATGGCACACACTTCAAACTTCAACGCGACGGGCGCAAGTTGGCAACACGGCAGATTGCCAGACGCCAACACGATTGGAACGTGTGGAAGGATTGCGCGGGCGGCTTTGGCGAAGGTCGGAAAGTCCATGCCAGGGGAATTAAAATCCGATAAGATCAAATCGGGTTTCAAGCCATTGTGTAACTTGTCCAGTGCATCCTTGCGCCATTGGCAGCACACAACATCGTAGCCCCATTCGACAAGAACAGCCTTCACGCCGTCCAAATACGCGGCGCAATCGTCAACGACTAAAATAGTTTTACGATCTTCCATACCTCACACCCTACCACTACTCGTTTACCCATTCACCGCGTCACGTCTGGCAGTTTGTCCAGAGCCGTGCGTAACGTGTCCAACGGGATACTTGTATAGACCCTCGACATGGCCGCGCTACTGTGTCCAGCGATGGCCATTGCAATCGGCTCGCTCACGCCTGCCGCTTTCAAAAAGCTCACCGCAGAATGGCGGAAGCAGTGAAAAGAAATCTCGCCTACCTGCCTTGCCGCATGACGGCCCTTGCTGTTGGCCGTAGTTTCGCGGCTCCGTGGTTTGGCAAGGCCCGCGTCCACCATCAAACCATAGAACCGATTTGAAAGCGTGCCTGTGCGCTTCGCTGCGTCCGCAGACGTTGGAAATAGATACGCGGTCAGGTCGTCAGTGGATGGAAGGCTTTCGAGATAATCGGCCAACGGTTTGACGATGGGCAGTGGCAACCGCTTTCCCGTCTTGCTGACGTGTAGGACAAGCTCCCTGGACTGCAAATTGACTTGGTTCCATCGCAGCGTGGCAATGTCGCCCAACCGTGCGGCAGTGTAGAGAGCAACAAGGATAATGCCCTTCCATTCCGAATCACCTGCCGCGTCAAGTAGCAGCCTGATTTCCTCTGCGGTGAATGGACGGCGACGGCTCTCCGCGTGAGTTTTGATCTTGTGCACAGATGCAGCGGGATTGCGGGTCAGTAATTCTTGATCGTGAGCAACACCAAAGCAGGCGCGAAGGGTGACAACCCCCAAATTGGCACTGGCAGTGGACAACTCTCGTGCTAGATGGCCCTTGAATCCGCTCACGTCCGTTGTGGCCAACGTGACAATGGGCTTGTCGGCCTTGGCATCCAAAAAAGTGTAGAACCGTTGCAAGATGCCTTCATAACGCGCAACCGTGGACGCTTTGGCTTCGATGCGTTTCGATTCAAGCCACTGCTCGCACCATTGGCGAATCGTGGTTTGTGGTAGTGCCTCTTTGGTGCTCGCTAGAAACATGTCCGCTACGGTGCGGGCTATTACATCGCGGGCGCTATCGGGGGTCAACTTGTTGGCCCTGCCTAGTTCCGATGTCTTGGCCCAGGCCGTGCAAATTTCCTCTGCCTGCTTTCGGTTGGCAGTCTTGGTAGATCGGAAGTGCTTGCGCCCTTCTGTGTCGATAAAGGCACAGTACCAGAAGGGGCTTCTGCCTTTGGGGTCTTTGTGTAGGCTTGCCATGGTTGTGGTGAGTGGATACGCTGCTAGTGGTGTGCCAAAACTACGGTGTAGATCGTGAATGCGGCCAACAATACAACCACGATGGACAAGGCCATGCCGATAGCGATTGCGCCGTGTTCACCGTCCGATAGTCCGCGGACAGCGCGCACTTGGCGTTGTGCTTCCCTGGCCGTGACTTCCCAGTCGCGTGAGACATTCGCCCGCTCTGTCTCATACTGGCCCGCCTCGAAAACTGTCGGCCAATCGAATTTGTACTTGTCGTGCTCCATACCTCTTTCCCTTTCGAGTCATAATATAGTCATAACTTGTCAGGGATGTCAAGCGTGTGTCGGGATACGTGATTATATAGGGATTTACTGGGCTGCAAGGCAGCCTGAGCACACCGAATGTTTACACGGGTTCGAATCCCGTTGGGGCCGCCAATTTACTTGCGGATAGACCAAATCGTTTGGCTGGCAGGTTCAGCGCCACTTGAGGACGTTGAGGATGTTGGAGAAATCATCCGTCCAGACTCTGGCGTTTGGTTCTGGCTTTAACGGCTTCCACTGATGGGCTGCGGGGAGCGCATGCAGATCCTCCATCCGCCGGGCCATCACCACCCATTCGGAGGATTCTTTTCCCGGGGGACCGGGCGACAAGTCCCTGTCGTACAGCGCGACCAAGCCGGCATCATGGGCCAGATTGCCCATCACTGGTTCAAGATTGAGGCGACGATTGGTGATGTGGAATGTCAGAATCCCGTTTTCGGCAAGCTTGCCCAGGTAGACACGCACCGCCTCGCGCGTGGCCAAGTGAATGGGAATCGCGTCGGAGCTAAACGCATCCACAACAATCAGGTTGTAGTGATGATCGGGGGCGTCTTTCAGCCGCAAGCGGGCGTCCCCGAGAGCGATCTCAATGTTTTTGGCGAGGCTGGCCTTCAGAAACGTAAAACAATTTGTATCACGGGCGATGCGTTCGATAGCGGGATCGATTTCGTAGAATGTCCAGTTCTGAGTGGGGCGAGCATAGCAGGCCAGGGCCCCGGCTCCGAGTCCGACGACCGCCACCTCGGTGCGGGACTCGCCACGGAATTGATTGAACGTGTCAAACACGCGTCCGATGGGGCCACTCGTGTGGTAGTACGCCAGCGGCTCGGTTTGGCGCGCGGGGTCGAGGCTTTGTCGACCGTGAAGCGTGTTGCCGTGTACAAGCTGATGGAATTTGCCGTGGGAGTCCTCGGTGACTCGCAGGACGCCGAAGAAGTTGCGCTCTGTCAGCAGCACTCGTCCTTGCGTGCCGACGTACCCGATGCAGCCGGCCACAAGCATGGCTCCCAGGCACAGGCTAAAGCGGACCGGCTGCTTCACAAATCGATAGGACAAGAGCGCGGGGATCCCAAAAGTCCAGAGCGTGCTTAGTTGATTGGGATTGGCTGCAACGGACCGGGCCATGGCGATCAATGCCATCGTCGTCGCGCCAATGCCGAACGCCCACATCACATCTGCCCAACGGACGCGTGGCAGTTGCGAAGGTGTGTCCCCGGATGGCCGGATGGAACAGGCCACGATGATCGCCAGCGGATATTCCAGCACAGACTTGAAAACCAGCGGCGCAATTAATACGTTGAACAGGCCCCCGAGAACTCCCCCCAAAGACAGGCACAGATAGAACTCGGTCAAATATTCTTTTGCCGGCGGTTGATCCTTGGCCAGTTCGGCATGACAGATCATGGCCGCAGTCCAAAATATCAGCAGATGCATGAGGACGAACAGCCAGGCTGGTTCCGTTGCCTCAACGATAAACGTGACGGTCAGCACCACCGCGGGCAGGCAGAGCACCCGGCCCATCCAGGAAGGCGGGTACACAGGCTTCCGCGCGAAGACGAGTATAAACGTGAGCAGATACAGCGTGAGCGGCAGGACCCAGAACAGCGGGAACGGCGCTACGTCCGTCGTCAGGTACGTGGTCACTCCCAACATCAAACTCGACGGCACCGCGGCCAGAAACACCCAGTGCAGCCGTCGCGTAAGAGTGACGGTGGTCGTGCGTGTCACTGTCCGGTCAGCGGCGCGTTCTTCGGGGGCAACGAGCGCCGCGCAATTCTCACCAGCCACGCCGGTCGCTTTCGAGCGCCACAGAACCAATGCGCAACCGATGATCAGCAAGGCCAGTCCCCCGTAGAACAACGTCCAGAGCCAGGCCTGTTGTTTCAGGAGAAAGGTCGGTTCAAGGAAAAGAATGTAGCCCAGCAACCCCGCCATCGAGCCGGTGTTGCTTGCGCCATAGAGGAAATATACATCACGCGCGTGCGGATGCTCCGTACTGGCAAACCACTTTTGCAACAACGGGGCGGTCGCAGACACGACCAGAAATGGCAATCCCACGGTTGTCGCGAGGCAAACCACCAGCCACAGGGTCGGATTATCCGAGCGGGGAAGGTGCCGGAGGATTTGATCGGAGACATGAATGGGCAGCACCAGGAACGGCAGCACCATCAAGCCCAAATGGAGCGCCGCTTGGCGACGCGCGCCCAGCCAACGCGTGGAAAAATGCGCATACGCATAGCCCAGCAACAGGACCGCCTCATAAAAGACGAGACACGTGTTCCACACCGCCGGTGCGCCCCCCAACAATGGCAGGATCATCTTGCCCATCATGGGTTGCACGACAAACAGCAAACACGCACTGAGCAAGAGCGTCAGCGAATACAGATAAACCAACTCGAACCTCCTTCCATCCAGAGACGCGTGAGATGGCAGGGATTACTCACGCTTCCGACCGAACAGGATTCGTCAATTGACCGATGCCCTCGATTTCCACGGTCACGGTATCGCCGGGCTTGAGCCAGACGGGCGGGGTGCGCGCCATGCCGACGCCCTGCGGCGTGCCGGTGAGAATCACCGTGCCGGGCAGCAACGTTGTGCTCCCGCTGAGAAATTCGATCAGGGTCGGAACATCGAAGATCATGTCACTGGTGTTGCAATCCTGCATCACGGCGTTGTTGAGAATGGTGCGGAGGCGGAGGTTGTTGGGATTCGGAATCTCATCGGGAGTGACGAGGCACGGGCCGAGCGGAGCGAACGTATCGAACGTCTTGCCGCGCGTCCACTGGCCTCCGCCGAATTGTTTTTGCCAGTCGCGCGCGCTCACGTCGTTGCCGCAGGTGTAGCCGAGCACATGGCGCAACGCGTCCGCTCGGGAGACGTTCTTGGAGCGTTTGCCGATGATCACGGCCAACTCGCCCTCGTAATCGACCGCGCCGCTTTTCAGATGGGTCGGGAGCAGGATCGGCTCGCCCGGATGCTGCAATGCGCCCGGCGATTTCATGAACAACACGGGAAACGAGGGAATCTTCGCCTTCGTCTCGGCGGCGTGCTGACGGTAGTTCAGGCCGATGCACAGGAAGGCGACCGGCGCGACCGGTGCGAGTAATTTCTTCACGTCGGCGCGCTCGTCAGTAACGCGATGCTCGCCGAAGATATCGCCTTGGATGCGTCGCGCTGTCCCGTCGGGCAGTTGGGCGGCGTAACGGACATTGCCGTCGGCGTCCTGGTAGCGGATGATTTTCATTGTTGTTGCGCCGCCGGTTGTTCCTGGAACTCGGGGAAGAACGGGTTGTGCCGTTTCTCCTCGCCGACGGTGGTCAACGGGCCGTGGCCGGGACAGATGATGGTGTCGTCGGGCAATGTGAAAATGGCCGCGCGGTTGGTGCGCAGCGCTTCGTCGTAACTCACCAGACCGCCGCCCATCGATCCGGCAAAGAGCGCGTCGCCGACCACCGCGAGGCGCTTTTGCAAACCCGTCACGACAAACGTTGTGCCGCCGCGCGCGTGGCCGCTGGTGCGCCGCGTTTCGATTTTCAGCGCGCCCAGCGCAAACTCCTTCCCGTCAACGAACGGTTCCGCGCCGGGCAACGGCTCGCGTTCGCTCACGAATGCCTTCGCGCCGGTGGCATCCTTCAATCGATCCAGCTCGAAGACGTGGTCGGTGTGCGTGTGCGTCAACAGGATCAACGCCAGCGTCAACTCCTTCTCGCGCACGAATCGCAGCATCGCATCGGCATCCGCGCCCGTATCAAACGCCGCCGCCTGACGAGTCGTCGCATCGAACACGACATACGCATTCACCGTCATGTCGCCGAACGGCGTCGTGAACGCGGCAAAGCCCTCGAGCGGTTCCTGGTCACGGGGACGCCACGTCGCCCTCGCGCTGGCCACGAGCGCGTCCGGGCCGAGACGGAGCGCCGCCGCCACCTTCCGAATGACGGCTTCCTCCATCCCGCCCCCCGCACCGGCCACCCCCATCCCCAACTCACCGAGACGCCCCTCAGAAACGCCTGCCTCTCGGGCCAGTTTGCTTATAGGTAGCCGCAACCCCCGTTGCGCCTTCCCCACAATATCCCCAAAATTATCCTCCAGGGCCATCCGCGCCATCGCCCCGTACTCTACCAGCCACTCCCCACACGTCAACTGGCATCCCCCGCCGCCTCCACATCTCACCAACCTCCGTCCGCGACATCACGCGCGGTGTCCCGGGTTTCCCCTGTCCTCCGCCGTCCTCCTCCGTCCGCCGCCCCGCTCGTCGTGCTCTTAGGGCGAGATGGCCACGCGGTAGAATCGATCCCAGGGCGCCGTGATGCAGACTTCAAAGGAACCCTCGTTGGCTTCATAGTTGTCATCATTGAAAAAGAGCGTCAGCGGACCAGTCGCGGGCGCCACAAACTGGCCACTCGTACCAAGCTGGATGCAAGTACCGTTGACACCGCCCACCAGCGAGTACTGCACGAAGCCTGGGCAGGGGTACAAGCCCCCCGAGCCAACTCATTCGCTCACTGGTACAGGTACCGATAGTACAACGTGCGAAATTTGACCTGCCCGGGCAGGCCTGCGGAAGTGTCTACCGTCCGCTCGACAATCGCCTGCACCTTGGCTTCCCCGGTGACGACGTCAACGCCGGGCGTGAAATACGCGAGATTGGCAGGCGTCTTGTCCACCTTCTTGACGCTTTGCGCCACGCACCAGATCGTAAATGTATTGGAACGGGGCGTTACGAGATTGAGAATTGCCTGGGCCGGGAGCTTCGCGCGTCGCCTTCGCCACGCTAGTACCGGCATCGGCAAGCCCGACTACTTGGCAGACCTGACCTGCCGTCGTGAACGCCTTAAAAGGGGACTGGACGAACGACGACGGCACGCTGGGCAGGTTATGAACGCTGTAATCGTAAATGTTCGGCGCCACGACCGCATAGGAGCTTCCCATTCCCAATAGGGCGTCCAAGGGCGCGAGACGCGGCAAAATAGTGCCGCTAACACCAACGGCACTGTTTATCGCGGCGTTGATGTTCATTCGGCCGGGGACATCCACGTTCGTAATGCTCGACCCCGAGAACAGGTCAACCGCCAGCCAATCCGGGACGACATTGCCTTCCACGTTTGGCTGAGGTTCCAGCCATAACGTGCGCCACGGGATACCGGTGTGAATGTACGCCAACTCACTGGGGCACATTTGACCCCGCTGACGGCCTGTGGCCCCTGCCGCTGTATTGGGCAAGTTCGCGGCGACGACATGGCAGGACGTGTCGTTAACACCGTCACCGGGCAAGGTGGTGCCGTTGCCGGTCGACGTGTTTGGGACAATCGGACTTCCGAGTTGCGAGCTTGAGATCGGGCTCCAGTTCGCGGCGAGGCTCGGCTTGATGCGTGGGTCGGTGGCCTGAAAGGCCGTTGTGATGGTGCCGACGGAGGGGACCGGGTATGTGCTAGTCGGGACGGCAACCTGCGCCCAATCCATACGTCCCGAAGGGCTCGAAAAAACGGCAGTAAAGGTCCCGGGATTTTGCACCCTCGTAATTCCCGCGATGTTGGCTACAGGGAAGGACTGCTGCTGTAAGGCCACGACGGAAACGAGCTGGTAGGGGTAAGTGGAGCTGCTGGGGGGGATCATAGAGTTGATGCTCGTTGCGGGGATTGTCGCCGTGTTGAGCACAAGGTTTTGGCCGGTGGAAAGGGTTATGGACGGCGCGTTCACGATCTGCACCCAGGCCCCGTTTGCAGGCCAGCCGGCGCTGTTGTTGTACAGGTACCAAAGCTGGGCCTCGTAGGTGGTGGAGACTGTCAACGTGCCTGTCGGTGGCACAGCCCCCGCCGTTATCGTGAACGTGTTGACGATTGCCAACTGGTTGAGATAGGGCGTTTCTTTCAAGCCCAGATACAGCGGTTGCGATGGGTCGCTGGGCACGCCGCCGTTGGAATCCGTGGGATTGTTGTCGACGCTGATATAGTCAACGATATTGGCCGCGATCTGCTGTATCTCATGGGCCTGGTTGTATTTGCCAGCGAAGGTCTGCCCAAACCACGTGCTAAGGTTCGGGTCGGACAGGGCCGTGGTGATTGTTCCGACGGCGGCCAGCTTCTGCGCCATTGTGGGGAGGGTAGACGTGCCGTTGATGCTCCCCAGGTTGTTCAGATTGATCCGCTGCGTTCCCCACGGTGTGACGTCGGGCGAGGTGGAGTGGGTGGTCACGTAGAATTGGGTATTCGAGAACGTGCTCCCGCTGACGCTCGGGGCGTTTCCCACCATCGGCGGCACGGTCATCACCATGCTCTGGATCGTGTCGAGCGGCTGGGTGTAGTGCACGTAGTTCGTTAGAGAAACCACTTCCGCAGACGAGAAAAAAGGGATCCCGAGGTTCCCGAGGTCGATCGCTCCCGGTGTGAGCCCCTGAGGATCGTCTGTGCGCATGCCGGCCGTGTTCAGATTCACCTTCGCCGACTCGTCGTCCACCCAGTAGGCGTAGCGCCCGACCAGGAAAGGTTGAGGATTTCCATTCACCGTGGTGGCAACGGTAACGTTCGACCACCCGGCCAGTAGCTGTGAGTTCAGGGCATTGGCCACATTATAAACCGTGCCCGATCCCGTAATCACAAAGTTCGTGTTCAAATTCACCATTCTCGTCAGGAGGGAGGGGTTGGGGGGGTCAATGGTATTCACAGAGGTGAACAACGAATTGCTCGTCCACGTGCCATTCGCCCACGTGTAAACCGCGCCCGGGGCGGTCACGTAATTCGTCAGGGTTGACACCGGCGGCGCGGCCAGGCGGATGACGCCGACGGCTTCGTCCACGCCCGCTTGGGCCAGTTCACGGGCCTTGATGACTTCGTTGAAATTCTTCGACGCGGCGTTCTCGACGCGCATGCTGCCGACAAACGCGATCAGCAGCAGCGTCACCAGCGCCAGGATCGACAACGTCAGGACCAGCGCAACCCCGCGCTCTCCGGGTCGATGCCCGGTGGATGTGGAATGACTTCTCATTGGCTGGGAATCTCCACAAACGTCGTGAAAAATCTCTCCGCTTGATTCAGCGTGTTGGTATACGCGCCAATATTGACATTCGGCACGTTCGTTCCGTTGGGGGCGATTGCCTGAAGACGTGTAGCGGTGCGGCTATCAATGGCTCCGATGGTGATGTACACCCCCGCCGGGGCGTGGTTCGTCATGTATTGGGCGCCAAACGAGCCGGGATTGGTGCTGATATCCGGGCTGTTATACGGAAGAACGTTGAGGCCGAGTTCGTTGTTCCAAATATTCCACACGTTGGTTGAGTTCCAGTAATCGTACTGAAGGCCATTCGTGCTCACATACGTGAATGTCAGTGACATGATGTTCTCCGCGAGCGTGCCGACCCGATTGGTTTGTGACGTTTCCATCCAGTTGCGGTCAGCGGGCGGGGGATTGGGGTAATAGAAGTCCCATGCGGCGGAGCAGGGCGAGTTCTTTCCGTAGTCCCAGCAGTCACCAAGCTGCACCGTGGAATAGACGGAACTGCGCCGGATAAGCTTGTAGGGGGGCGCATTGTTGGTGAAGGGGTCGCTCAGATAGAGAAAGGGGGCGTTCGTGGCCACTGCGCTGGCGGGTATTTGGTTTAGTCGATACACGACCTCCGCCAGGTCGACGGGGTCCCCCGCGCGGTCGTCGGAGGGCGCAATGAACGCCACCGCATTGGTCGTGCCGAAAAACTGCAAGTTGTTGGAATTGACCATCGCCTGGGCCAGTTCGCGCGACATGTAGTCCAGCGCCACCCGGGCGCTCGAGAACGTCTCGACGCGACTTTCGCCCTGTAGCCACGCCTTGCTCGTCTGGTCGAACGCCGAAAACAGCAGGAACGTCATCACTCCCAAAATTGTAATCGACGCCATCAACTCGACGAGCGTGAACCCGGCATTCGTATTTCGGGAAGGCTTCATTTAAGGTTGTACTGGGCCACCTTGGTAACAAACACGTTCGTGTTGATCGGCGAGGCCGACTGCGCCGGCCAGACCACTGTCGCCGTAACCATCGAGACGGAGGCCCACGTTCCATTCGGTGGGATCTCTGGCTGAAATGTGAGGACGACCTTGTAGTAACAATCGGCATTCGTCACAGTCGGCGTGAAGCCGGCCTTGTCGAAGAAACTCGAAACAACAAGGCTGCTATTGCCATTGCCAAACACGCTGTTGTTAAAGGTCCCAAGGTTGACAGGCTGAGCGACAGGAAGGTAATGCATGTTGAACCCCAGCGCATCGACGTTCGTCGCGCCTGTTGTGAATGGACTCACGCGAATCGTGCTAAAGATGTCATGGACGAGCGTGGCTGAAATCGTGTTATCGGCCGCGTCCCGGCTCGCTTGGAGCCCCTGCGGAAGCAGGCCAAGTATCGCCACCAAACCGATGGCCGACACCGCCAGCGCCAGCACCACTTCAATCAAGCTGAAGCCTTTCTGGTCTGTCATTCTGAGCTTGTCGAAGAATCTCTGTCGTTCCCGGTCGTGCAGCGCGTCTCGGCTGCGCGCCTTTCCTGTCAACGTTGTAATCAAGGATTTCATGGGCGTTGTATCACGATCCGGCCAAGCAGATTGTTGATGGTAATGGTCCCGGCGTTGGAATTGATCCCGAAGTACACGTTGTTTTCAAACGACCCTTCCCGGGCGCAAATGGTCACCTCGTTGAGATTGGTCGTGCCGCCGGTCGGGGTAAACACCACATTCGTCACGCACACGGTATTGAGCACGGTGGGGTCAAAGTACACGATCGTGCCCGCGGGCAGGAAGTTCCACTTGTCCAACAGGACGCCAGCGGAGAGGTTGGAGACGGTCACGGCGTTGAAGTTGTTACTGACGATCAATTCCGTTTGCACCCGGTGGGTGATGGCGTATTGCCGGGCCAACTCGGCTTCATTCGCGATCTCGCGCAGCGCCCCCGGCAGCGCGGCGGACCGGCTCAGGTTCGTGATCGCCGGGACGGTCAACGCAATCAACGCGCCGACAATCACCAGCACCGTCAGCAACTCGATCAGCGTGAACCCGGAACGGCTGCCGATCAGGCGACGACGTTGCTCTCGTTGGCAGTTTCTTACCAAGACGTAACCCAGTCCTTTGCGGTGGTGTGGGTGCCGTACGGGCCGAGTGGACCAAACGACCACACGGCGACGGTGCAGTTGCTGACACATGCGACAACTCCCGTGCCGGCCGGCGTGACCGCCGGGTTACCGCTAATACCTGCGTTGGCGAGATTGCTGCAAATGTTGTCGTAGGTGGTATCCAACGTAATCTGGTACGGGTTTCCCCACGGATCGACGTAGTCAAACCATATTGGGATGGCGAGATTGGCGTTGTCCGTTGACGGTTTGAGACTCTTGGCGGGGATGTTGATAAATATGATGCCGCGCGAGTTTACCGGCGGGGTCGTGCTGCCGGTGGGTGTGCCGCCGTTGCCGCACTGCGTGCCGTTGTTGTCCTGGATCGCCTGGAGCACTTCCATCAGCCAGTGGTTCTCACAATAACCCGATTGACCGGCCACAGAAGGATGCGCCTGTTGGTAAAAGCCATTGCCAAACGCACCATAGGAAAAATCAAAAGTGCCGGCATTGCCGTTCGGCCATTTGCCGTATTCCACGAAGAATGACTTCGCGGCGCTCTCGATGTTCTTGACGTCATTCTGGGCCTGGGCGATTTCCGCCTTTTGCAGCGCGAGCTTGATGGCCGGGAACAGCAGCGCCGCCAGTACGCCAATAATGCCAATCACGGCGAGCAGTTCGATCAGGGTGAACGCGGCAGGGGTTCGGTTTTCCTCGTTTCGGTTCATATTTTTCCTCAACGCCTCCAATTCGTGATGTCGTCGTTCGTGCCTTCGTCGTTGTAGCCGTTAGGGCCGTAGGACCACAGGTCGAACGTGGCAAGATTGTTCGCGAAGCATTTATTGTTCACCGATTGTGGGATGTTGGTTTGGTAGTAGTTGTAAGGGTTGCCGAAGGGATCGATTACGTTGGTAGTGGTGATGCCGTTGACTACCACAACTCGCAGTTGGCCCGGCTTGAAATTGAAATACACCTTCGGGCCGGCACCCAGCGCCGTGTACAGGACTGCCGAGTTGCTGTACTCAGTCGGGCCCGGATAACCCAGGGCCGATGCCCGTGGCCAGGCCGGTCCCGCCGCTGGATAAACGCCGTTATCGCCCTTGTAATGTTCCAGCGCCATTTCCATCGCGGCAATCTCCGACTGCGCTCGCGTTGTGGCGGCCTTGGTGAGCGCATACTTCGCCGCGCCGACCGTCAGCGCCGCCAGAATCGCAATGATGATCACCACCACCAGCATCTCCACCAGCGTAAAACCGGCGGGGGAAGAGTTCCAGAGGTTCACCCCGAAAGCCTCCGGGAAGGGGCCGCCACGATCCTCTCGAATCCTCGGCACCCCTAACGTCCGCCTCTCGCCCTCGGCCCTCAGTCCTCCATCCCCCGCCATATCATTTGCCTGTAAAAACTTCATCGGTTTCCCCGATCCCGTAATTCGTCCTCCATCCGCTCGCTGATCCATTGCTTGATCATGCTCTGGTAATTGAGGTATCGCGAACGCGCCAACCGTTTGATTCGCGCCAGCATCCGTGGATCGATCCGTAGCGTTATCGTTGTCGATTCCGATTGGTCCGCCCCCGCCACCGACTGCTCCATCAGCTTCGAGTCCAGCCGATGCATTAGCCAGAATTTCGCCTCATCGTGCTCGCACGCAAACGCCGGTATCTCTTCCCATTCGATTACGACGTCCATTCCGACACCTTCCTGTCGTAAAAATAGTCCTCTTCCTCCGTCATCGGCCTCGACCCGATGACCCGTATCCGCTTGCCATCCGACCGAAATACGCTGAATATGCCCCGTCCGGTCAGGGTTCGACCGAGACAAAAAGCCCGCGATTCCTTGGCGAACCGCCCCGAGTCGGGAATCAGCCGGATACCGAGCGGATCTTCAAATGCCTCCTCGATCTCCCGAAGGGTCGGCGAGTCTTTCGGGTTGAATGGCGGATCATTCCAGTCAAATTCCATACTCAGTACCCATATTGTATGTACAATGTCTTGACAACCCTGTCAAGTTGTATCATAGTCAATCGTGAAAAGAGGCTCCTATGCCACCTGCTTGGCATGTGGAACGTCACGCCCGGCCGTTGGTAGGGCGCGACCGCCGGGCGCGCCGCACCGGATGTCCCCTCCATCGGAGGGGATGCAGGGGTGGGTAGGCCGCGCCGGCTCTGTGTAGCATGAACGACATGAGGAACATCACGACATTTAACGAACAGGGATCGTCCTTGACGAGGCCGAAAATGGCGTGTACTTAGGGATTGTTCACCGTTTGGGAAGGCCACCATGCAAACCACCAAGAATCAACGGCTTCAAGGGTTCACTCTGATTGAACTTCTCACGGTCATCAGCATTATCGGCATTCTGGCTGGCTTGTTGCTGCCCGCTCTCAGTAGCGCCCGCGAACGCGGAAAACAAGTCGCCTGCTCCGCCAATCTTCACCAGATCGGTGTCGCGATGCTGGTGTACGCGGGCGATTATCAAAACCACACACCTCCCGCCTACCAAATAGAAAACTCGCAAACCATCACGTGGTACACCGTCCTGACCAATGGCAATTATGTGACCCCAAAGGTTTTCCAGTGCCCCGATGACCGACGGTCCGCGGTGCTGGGCACTTCCAGTAATCCCCCCTATACACCGCGTTCCTACGCCATGGTTGTCGGGTACGGCAATACCTCTTCACAATACAACAACAATAACGTCGGTAACTTTTGGATCTCGGGCTCGCGGTTGACCTGCCCGTGGCTCACAAACAGCTCGGTCGCGATGGTCGCGGAATATTATTCGGACACCATCAGGCCGACTCTCGAAGACCAGGGCACCATCAGCGCCTTTGTGACGACTTCGTACGATTATAACACCGAATAGTCTCCAAAACCAAAGTACCCTTCCTCCCTGGTCAAAGCATCTGTCGCACTCGCCTCTGAGCGGCAATTATCTCTTTCTGGATGGTCACGTCGAATTCGTGATCTCGCTGCAGGGCGCAGGCGCTTACCCAACTAGCGACCCGCTTGGGGCCCGAATGTTCCCGCAGCCTCCACAGCCTCCGAACGGGGCTCCCACCCCGTATGTTCCCTGCCCGTAACGGCTGGCAGCGGTGGCGGACCGTTGCAGGGAACGGCGTTCCTTACATTTCGGATATTCAATCCTCTCATCGAGTGGCCAATTTCGGCCCGATTTTCTCGCCAAAACCCCGAAAACGCCCGTTTTTCCTGCCTTGCAAGCCCGTGGCATGACGACTGCTATTTTCACCACTCACATGAAGATTTTGATTGCAGACGATACCGATTCGGTCCGATTTGCCCTCCGTCTGGCCCTGGAATATCTCGGCCACGAGGTCGTTGGCTTCGCCGCCGACGGTCACGAAGCCATCGAAAAATATGCCAGCATGCGCCCGGATTTGATCGTCATGGACGTCCGCATGCCGCGCATGGATGGCCTCACCTGCACCTCCTTGCTATCCAAGTCCGACCCGACCGCCCGCGTCGTCGTCGTCACCGGCTCCCGCACCACCGAAAGCGAAGCCCGCGAAGCCGGCGCCCGCGGCTTCCTCGAAAAACCCTTCGACGTCACCGATCTCGACCGCGCCATCCACTGCGCGCTGGCCGCCGCCTAGCCGAAAAAATTCTTTTCTTCTTGCCACACCACACATCTGTGTGGTAATCATCTCCGCGTGCAAGAACCTCTGACTCCGCCGCAGCAAAAGCTGCTCACGTACATTCTCGACAGCATCCGCGGCGCCGGTCGTCCGCCGACCGTCCGCGAAATCTGCCACGCCTTCGGCTATCGTTCCACCGGCACCGCCCGCGACCATCTCCACGCCCTCGAGGCCAAAGGCCACCTCAAAAAACTTCCCGGCAAATCCCGCGGCCTCATCCCCCGCAACTGGCCCGACATCCTCCAGGAAAAATTCCCGCCCATGCCCATTCTCGGACGCGTTCCCGCCGGCGGCCCGCTGCTCGCCGAGGAAAACATCGAGGGCACGCTCGATCTCTCCGAGGAATTCGCGGGCCAGAAAGTCTTTGCCCTCAAGGTCCACGGCGACTCGATGATCGACGCGGGGATCTGCGAGGACGATCTCGTCGTCGTCCGCGCCCAAAACCACGCCGAGCCGGGCGACATCGTCGTCGCCCTCGTCGACGGCGAGTCCACTGTCAAGCGCCTGGCCCGCCGCAACGGAAAACTCTGGCTCCAGCCCGCCAATCCCCGCTACCAGCCGATCCCCGTCGAAGGCGACACGAAAGTGCTCGGCAAAGTCATCGGCGTCATCCGCAGCTACGAACGCAAGTTCTGAAGTGGCGTTGCCGAGTTGCCCGTATCCGACTGCCGATGTACGTACGATTGAAGATTGGTCCCCGACAGACGGCTTGGATGAGAATGGCAATGCTCGTAGCCCGCTCGCTGCGACCGCGTGCGGCGGGTGCACGCTTGGAAAATCAGAATTTATCTCCTTGACGGTCGGGCGATTTTTTGGTGCAGTCTCTGCGTCTTGGAGAAATGGCGAGGTTGGCGTCTCGTTTGCGTTTCCTCTTAGGGTTTCCCTCCAAAATCGCAAGGCGTACTGACGTCTAACACATCCTGCGGGTCATACGGTAAAGCGGTTCATCACAACGCAACGTTACCCCTGTGCCCGTTCGCCAACGTGTTCCGTTTCGCCAACCTTTTGTCAGGCAGCATATTAGGAGGCAATCCATGAAGAGAAGTTTCTCTGAATGGTCAATGATCGTCGCAGGGGTAAGTCATACGTGGAGTGCCGGGTCATATCGCAAATGTCGGATGAATCCCGTCTTGCATACTCGTCGCTCCAACGTGCTGACGGCGTCCTCCGGTGTCGACGGGCTGAACAGGCTCATCCCCGCCAACCCGGAACAGTACCCGTTCGCGCGGCCGCTGGCCACGATGAGACGCGTCCTTTTCACAATCGTGCTGTTCTGCGTCGTGCTTGTTGGCACGGAGGGACAGACATTCGCCCAAACTTCGCCCAATAAGGCAACGATAGTATCAACACTCCCGGCAGCTTCGGTTTTCACCAATGTCTACGGAATTTATGGTACAAACTTCATCACCATTGCTCCGTGGACCTCCCAAGGTATCTTTTACCAAGGAGACCCAGTTACGATTTCCAACAGCATTCGCACCACCATTGAAGTTTATGACTTCCACAGCAATCATGTCACCAACCATGCTCCGCCTGTTACCTTAACCAATCTTCCCATGGGGCACTATTTTGTCCAGGTAGACGGAACCCACGGCGGCTTCGGCGACCGATCTCAATTCAGTATTTGGCCGAAGGGCTACACAAACTATCTGCATTCAGATATTGGTTTGGAGTTCCAACCCGTGTGGCTGTACCAACCAGGCGTTTTTAATGTGTGGTCAAATCGTTTCCAACGCATTTCTCCGGGCTTTAGTCGCAATCAAATTTCGTGGCTAATTTATCCTCCCGATATGTATTCAGGGGGAGTGGTTACCCCCACTGGCACCGACGATTGGGTAATCTTAAATGCATGGATAAATAACTTCTCTAATACACCGAACAAAGTGTTGAACTTTAACATTTATCATCCAGACAACCTGATTTACGGGGGCGTTTTGCAGACCATCTCCAATAGTACTGCTCCACTTGTAGACCTAACAAATAGTGTAAGCAGTTGGGTTAGTGATGTGGCAGTATTGTTTTCAAATGTCGCAGTACAATTTGGCACCAATCTCATCTATGAGATTTTGAACGAGCCAGGTTCCGATTATGTGTTCACCAATAGTCCTCCGTATCCAGACTCCACGAATGGAGACTCCTGCGTACATCCCGCCGGGCTGGCAGTCAGCGCTGCCGTACAAGCGATTAAATCTGCTTGTCCGAATTGCGAAACCTGGGGTCCGGCAGGAGCCAGCCCCATTGGTTTTAACATGGAACTCGTTACCAACACCTATGTATGGTCTGATTATTCCAATGTAACCAAGATTTCATTCCATGGTGGGGGGAACTCGGTAGTCGGCCCGCCTGACGCTGCCGGGTTCTATACAAACCGGATGGATTTAGGCCCATGGATGGCAGATGACGTGGGGGCTGAATACATCAACAACATCTACGGCAAGCAGTGGGCCACTACAGAGTCATACCCGTATTCTCCCGATGCGTTGGGTCTAACAAACAGTTGGTGGATACCGGATACAAATAATCCCGGTATAGGTCCGGGATGGTGTTCCACGTGTGTACCGAATTGGTCGTGCAGTTGGTATACCATGAACATGCGGTGGTGGAAGAATTTGCTACTATGGGAAGGCACCGGAGTTACGAGAATTGAGATGTACGAGGGGGCTTCTGATGCCATATCCAGTCCTGCAAATTGGACGACCAATTCCTACTGGGGCGACCCCAGTTCTTATGTTGGGTGGGGTGGTCAGCCCGCTAACGACTGGACAGGCTGTGGCCCTCGTCCCTCGGTTGACGGTCTGGCAATGATTTCGTGGTGGTTACACGGAGCCACTCCTATCACCAATTGGCTCTCGGGCAATCAAATAGTGTATGTCGACCCACTGGGTGGCTATACCAATGGTCCCCCCGGACTGCATTTCTGGGAATGGCAGTTCGGCAATGGAACCACGAATACGTTTGTCTGGGCAGATGAACAGACGACGATCACAACCAATCTCGGTGTGGGCCTGACAGACATCTACTCCAACTCCTGGAGGCAACCAATCGGGGAGGAGCCATTGATTGCGTGGAACTGGCCGACGCCGCATGCCAGTTTCACCGCTTCCCCGACCGCCGGCGCGGCTCCACTGTTCGTAAGGTTTACCGACACCTCGTTGTTTGCCAGCATTACCAACAGGTTTTGGAATTTTGGCGACGGGAATACTACCAATCTCGTGTCAATATGGGTGAGCCACACGTATGCCTCCACGGGCACTTTCACCGTCACCGAAATCGTTAGCGGCCCCGACGGCTCGCTCACCAATACCCAGGCGAACTACATCAGCGTGTCGCTGGTGCCGCCGTCGGCCAGCTTCACCGCTGACCCGACCAATGGAGTAGTTCCGCTGACCGTGACCTTTGCCGACACCTCGACTGGCAGCATTTCCAATTGGTTCTGGAGTTTCGGGGATGGCAACACCACCAATGCCGCAATCGGGAGTATGAAATATAAGAGTATGGTATATACGTACTTTGCTACAGGCACCTATAGCCTCACGGAAATCGTCAGCGGCCCCGACGGATCAAGCACCAACACGTGGGCCAACTACATCACCGTGTTGCCGCCGCCGCCATCGGCCAGCTTCACCGCTGACCCGACCGGCGGCGTGACTCCGCTGACCGTGACCATCACCGACACCTCGACCGGCGACATCACCAACTGGTTTCTGAGTTTCGGCGACGGCGCCAACACCAACGCAACGACGCCGGGCATGCAACATACGTACGCCACTGCGGGCACCTACAGCGTCACGGAGATCGCCAGCGGCCCCAACGGATCAAGCACCGCCACCCGGGAAAACTATATCACAACCTTAAGCCCGACCGAGGCGGCGCTCTTTCAGGCGTGGCTGACCCGGTATTTCGACTGCACCAATTGCGTGCAGTCGCTGATGGGCACTGATGCCGACGGCACCGGCCAAAACAATCTGTTCAAGTTTATGACGGGACTCAATCCCACCGATCCAACTCAGGTCTTTGTCGTGCAAATCGCGGCTTCGAATCAGGTGATGAACGTGACCTTCGGCCCCATCGGCACCGGGGTCACCTATACTGTGCAGTCGAGCCCCGATCTGGTCAACTACAGCGGGCTGGCCTCCAGCAACCCGCCGCAGACGAATGGCAACCAAGTCACCGTTACCGACCTCGCTCCCTGGCCGTCCAACGAGTTCTATCGCGTCAAGATCTCTCTGCCAGGCCAGTAACCACTGACCTTTGAGACTGCGCTGTCGATGGAGCAATCCCCTCATCCTGACCTTCTCCCCTTGGGAGGGGAGAAGGGAACGGGACGATTGGCCGCGCTCGTTTCACCGCTTGCGCAAGCGACACCGTCGCCGTACTATCTTCCCCGAGGAAATCGATCCCGTTTATGGAAAATGAAATCATGACGCTCCACGAGGTTGCCGAGTACCTCAAGCTGAGCGAAAAAACCGTCAGCCGCATGGCGCAGGAAGGCCGCATCCCCGCGCAAAAACTCGCCCGCCAGTGGCGCTTCCAGCGCGACCTGGTCAACTCATGGCTGGCCGATCCCAACAGCGTGCCCGTCGACCAGCAGCAGTTGCCGCCCGAATCCACCGGCCTGCGCCAACCCCTGACCGTCGCCAATGTCATCACCCCCGCCCGCATCAGCCTCAACCTCAGCGCGCCCGACAAAAACGGCGTGCTGCGCGAATTGTGCGCGCTCGTCATCGACCCGCGCGAGGAACGTCTGTTCGAGACGCTGTTCCAGGCGCTCAAGTCCCGCGAAGACCTCTGCCCCACCTGCGTCAGCGAAGGCGTCGCCATCCCCCACGCGCGCAACGCCCTCATCGGGCTCGTCGACAATCCCGTGCTCGCCTATGGCCGGCACAACAAGGGTGTGGACTTCGGTGCGCTCGACGGCAAACCCGTCTACCATTTTTTCCTGCTCTGCGCCCCGAACGTGCGCCAGCACCTGCAACTGCTCTCGCGCCTGTCCCGGCTCGTCAACAACACCGGCTTCCGCGCCCAGCTCATGGCGGCGCAACAGCCCGATGACATCATCGCGCTGATCAACGAAGTCGAACCAACCATCCCCGGGGCCTGACCCATGCGCTTTCCGATCTATCGCCCGCGACGCCTCCGCCAAAACGCCAAACTCCGCGCGCTCGTCCGCGAAACCGAATTGTCTGTCAGCGACCTGGTGATGCCGTTGTTCGTGCGCGAAGGGACGCGCCTTCGCAAACCCATCAGCTCGATGCCCGGACAATTCCAGCTTTCCGTCGACGAACTCGTGAAAGAAGCCGGGCGGACGGCGAAACTCGGCGTGCCCGCCGTCATCCTGTTCGGCATCCCCGACAAGAAGGACGAGAAAGCGAGCGGGGCCCATGCGCCAAACGGCATCGTGCCGAAAGCGGTTCGCGCCCTGAAAAAGGCGTTGCCCGAACTCATCGTCATCTGCGACGTGTGCCTCTGCGAATACATGAGCCACGGCCATTGCGGCGTCGTGAGAACGGAGCCGTCCGCTGTCGGCGGCCGGGCGCGACCCCCCGGCGCGCCGAAGACCTACGTTGTCGATAACGATGCGACTCTCCGCTTGCTCGCCAAATCCGCGCAGGCCTACGCCGAGGCCGGCGCCGACATCGTCGCCCCGAGCGACATGATGGACGGGCGCGTCGCCGCGATTCGCGCCGCTCTCGACGAAATCGGTTTTTCCGGCACGCCGATCATGAGCTACGCCGCGAAATTCGCGTCGTCCTACTACGGCCCGTTCCGCGAGGCGGCCGAATCGTTGCCGCAATTCGGCGACCGGCGCACCTACCAGATGGATTACGCCAACGCCGACGAAGCCCTGCGCGAAGTCGCTCTCGACATCGAGGAAGGCGCGGACATCGTGATGGTCAAGCCCGCGCTCGGCTACCAGGACCTGATCTGGCGCGTGAAAGAGAAGTTCCGTTATCCCGTGGCCTGCTACAACGTCAGCGGCGAATACGCGATGGTCAAAGCCGCCGCGCAAAACGGCTGGCTCGACGAAAAACAGGTCGTCCTCGAAATGCTCACCGGGTTCCGCCGCTCCGGCGCCGATATCATCCTCACCTACTGGGCCCAACAAGCCGCCCAGTGGCTGGTGGAGTAGAACACGTCTCAACGACGGGGCGCAGGTTGAGATTGTTGCTTGTGAACTCGCAATCAGTCCATAGACGCCGGTTTATCTGGCAGTAGGGAAGAAGGCCGACGTTGTCGCTCGGCGTATCGTTGACATGCTACTATCGGCTCGATGACAAGGCCGACGCCCATCGATGACGCTCCGCACCAAGAGGCGGCGATGTCGTCCCCCGCACCGGAAACTCACTTTGCCCGCCGCCCCTGGCTCCTGGCTTTGGTGTTGGTGGTCGTCACCTTCGCTGCGTACCAGCCCACATGGCACGCCGGCTTCATCTGGGATGATGACGATCATCTGACCGCCAACCCGGCCATGACCGCACCCCATGGCCTGAAGTTGATTTGGTCGTCGCTGGCCGTCGGCCGATACTACCCGTTGACCCTGACAACCTTCTGGGCCCAACGGCGGCTCTGGGGACTGCATCCGTTGCCGTATCACCTGGTGAATGTCCTGCTTCATGCGGCGAACGGTGTGTTGGTCTTTTTCATATTGCGCCGCCTGCGAATACCCGGCGGCCTGGCTGGCCGCGATGGTGTGGGCGCTCCACCCGGTCAATGTCGAATCGGTGGCGTGGATCACCGAACTCAAGAACACGCAATCGGGATTGTTCTTTTTTCTGGCTGTGTGGTGTTTTCTTCGGTTTGAAACCGGCGCGCGGCGTCGGTGGTATGGGCTGGCGCTAGCTGTGCGGGCTGGCGGCGCTGCTCAGCAAGCCGTCAACCGTCGTGTTGCCCTTGGCGCTGCTGTTGTGTGTCTGGTGGGAGCGAGGATCCTGGAGGCGGGCGGACATCCTGCGAGTCGCCCCGTTCTTCATTCTCGCGTTGGGGATGTCGGCGCTAACCGTCATCGAGCAACGCGGGCACATCCAGAGGGAAAGCACCGCGGAATGGAATCTGGGGATGGCCGAGCGCCTCGTCATCGCCGGCAAGGCGGTCTGGTTTTATGCGTCGAAAGTACTCTGGCCGGTGCGGTTGACGTTCGTCTATCCGCGCTGGGACTTGGCCGCACGCTCATTCAGGAGTTGGCTGCCACTGGCCGGACTGGTGGTCGGCAGCGTGCTTCTGGGGATAAGGCGGCGACAGTCTTGGGCGCGGGCCGGATTGTTTGGGTGTGGTTTCTTTGTGTTGGCGCTGTTGCCGGTGCTGGGGTTCATTGATGTGTATTATTTTCGGTACTCGTTTGTTGCCGACCACTTTCAATACCTCGCCAGTCTCGGGTTGATCTCCCTGGCCGCGAGCATGGGCGCGGCGGTCTGCGAACGAACCGGTCAACGGGGGCGCGATTGGGGAGTGGTCGCCGCCGCCATGGTGCTGCTGACACTGGGCGTGTTCACTTGGAGACAGGCCCGCATCTATCACAACTCGGAAACGCTCTGGGGCGATACCTTGGCGAAAAATCCCCGATGTTGGATGGCCCACAACAATCTGGGAAATGTCCTCGTGCACGAGGGTAAGGGCAGCGATGCCATCGGGCATTTTGAACAGGCCGTGCAGATCAAGCCCGATGACGCCGAGGCGTACTCCAATCTGGGGAACGCATTGGAGCAAGCGGGCCAGATGGAGGAAGCCATCCCCCACTACGAACACGCCCTGCGGATCAGGCCCGATCTGGCCGAGGCCCACAACAACCTCGCCAGCGCTTTGTATCGGGCCGGCCAGCGTGAAGAGGCAATTGCCCAGTACGAGCAGAGCCTGCGTCTCAAGCCCGATTTCGCCCTGGCGCACTACAATCTGGGGAACGCTCTGGCGCGGGCGGGCCGCGTGCCGGAGGCGATCGAGCACTTCGAGCAGGCGCTGCGGATCAAACCCGATTACGCGGAAGCGCACGAGGGCCTCGGGACCGCTTTGGCGCAAACGGGCAAGGTCAAGGACGCCATCGAGTGCTACCGGCAGGCATTGCGACTCCAGCCCGATTACGTCGAGGCGCACTACAATCTGGGGATCGCCTTGTGGCAAACGGGCAGCAGTCAGGAAGCCATCGAGCACTTCGAGCAGGCCCTGCGGATCAAGCCGGATTATGCCGAGGCGCACTGCAATCTGGGGACCGGCTTGGCGCAGGCGGGCAGGATGCCGGAAGCGATCGAGCATCTGGAGCAGGCGTTGCGGATCAAGCCCGGCTACGCCGAGGCGCACTACAATCTGGGGATCGCCCTCGCGCAGGCGGGCAGGATACCGGAAGCGATCGATCATTTGGAGCAGGCCCTGCGGATCAAGCCCGATTTCGCCGCGGCGCGGACCGCGCTCGCGCGACTGCAATCTCGCCAGTAACTGGCGTATCGCTCACCCAACGTTTGAAATCGTCGTCCAGGGCGGCGCGATTCAACGGACAAGCACGGAATGACAGCTTGGCTGTGCCTGAGCTACACGATCACCACGTGCTGCCTTTGGGATTCCCACGCCGCGTCGATTGATATAGTATGCACCCTGTCGGAAGGTGAGGGAGTTTCGCATGGAAGAGCGTGTCTACTACGAAGATAAAGCACTGCGAGTCACGGCGTCGGAGATTCGAGCGAAGCGACTGACAATCCGGACCAACTCGGTTATTTCCGTAAGCGTCGTCTCGGTTCGACCCGGACGGTGGTTTCCGGTGCTCGTGCTGATTCCCCTGGTCCCGATCTGGTATTTTTTCGCGCCGATTGTGCGAGTGTTTGGGCGCGCAAGCGTGTCGTTGCTGGCGCCGATGGTGATTCTAATCGCGATTGTCGTTGGGCTGTCGTTCTTGCGGGTCTCGCGCATTTATCTGCAGACGTCCGGAGGCGCGGTGGTTCTGGCCGTCAAAACGGAATTCGGCGGCGCGTCGGCAACACTGGCCCGGTATCAAGGGATTCAGAATTCAATCGAGCAGGCCATGAGAGTCGCGTAGGGCGGGCCGACGGGGCGCCATTGCCCGAGTGCATCCTGACCGTGCTCTTCGATCACCATGTGCGGGCGGTTGACAGTACCGTATCCGGCTAACGGAGTACGTATGTTGAGGTCGGTGTTACCGCCGCTTGTCTTGTGAAGCCGTAACGTCCCCGAACACGGCTTACAAAGCCCTTCCATCTTGAGCCAACCTTGGAAGTACCGAATTTGTTGGACAGAAGGATTGAGCAGTAATAGTCTTCACAATCGGCGTGAGAGGCGTAGCCGCGAGGCTCGCCCGACCACTTCTTGGAGAAACGAAAGCGCCGGTGTCGCGTTTGCACCCGTTTTCAGAGTCGCAGTATCAATGGCAGTCAACCAACCATGCGGGTTGCATCGAATAGCAGTCCAATACAACGCTTCGGCAACCCCCATACCCACCGAAGGAGAATCCACACATGAAGACCGCAGTTTTAGCCATCACCGCAGTCATCGCGCTGGCGTACGCGGCCAGCGCACAAGTTGGCAATGAGTTTGGGCTGGGCGCCGGCAACGGCACGTT
Source organism: uncultured Verrucomicrobiae bacterium (assembly GCA_963842185.1). Classification (GTDB taxonomy): domain Bacteria; phylum Verrucomicrobiota; class Verrucomicrobiia; order Palsa-1439; family Palsa-1439; genus Palsa-1439. The sequence goes on along the minus strand of CAWJFL010000013.1, from coordinate 268,951 downwards.
GACCGGTTCCTACAACACGGGCATCGGCTCCAACGCGCTCTACAACAACACGACCGGCAACGCCAACACGGCCAACGGCTACCAAGCGCTCCAGTACAACACGACCGGTTACTTCAACACGGCCAACGGCTACCAAGCGCTCCAGGACAACACGACCGGCGACAACAACACGGCCAACGGCTTCCAAGCGCTCCTGTACAACACGAGCGGCAGCAACAACACGGCCAACGGCGTCCAGGCGCTCCTGTACAACACGAGCGGCAACTCCAACACCGCCAACGGCTTCCAGGCGCTCGCCCTGAACACGACCGGCTACAACAACACGGCCAACGGCGCCCAAGCGCTCTACAGCAACACGAACGGCGTCGACAACACGGCCAATGGCTTCCAAGCCCTCTTCAGCAATACGTTCGGCGTCGACAACACCGCCAACGGCTTCCAGGCGCTCTACAGCAATTCCAGCGGCGCCAACAACCTGGCCAACGGCTACCAGGCGCTCTTCTCCAACACGAGCGGTGGCGACAACGTAGCCAACGGCGCCTTTGCGCTCTACTACAACACGGCCGGCTTCTTCAACGCCGCCAACGGCCCCTACGCGCTCTTCAGCAATACGATCGGCAACGACAACATCGCCAATGGCTTCCAGGCGCTCTTCAGCAATACGAGCGGCGCCAACAACACCGCCAACGGCTACGATGCGCTCTACGACAATACGACCGGCGAGGGGAATACCGCCAACGGCGACGAAGCGCTCTCTGGCAACTCGACAGGCGGCAACAACACGGCCAACGGCTACCAGGCGCTCTACAACAACGCGACCGGCAACTTCAACACGGCCGATGGTGACTCCGCGCTCCTAAACAACTATTACCGGCAACACCAACATCGCATTAGGCTATCTCGCCGGTGCCAATCTGACCGCGGGCGACAACAATATTGATATCGGCAACGAAGGCGTCGACGGCGACGCCGGTATCATCCGTATCGGCACACAAGGCACCCACACGAATACGTTTATCGCCGGGATTAGTGGAAACAACTTGGCAGGCGGCGCGGTGGTCGTCGTGAACGCCGAAGGGCAACTCGGTACAACAAACCTCACCGCTCTCGCAGGCCCAGAAGGACCTGCGGGCCCCCAGGGAGCAACAGGAGCGACGGGGGCTACGGGCCCACAAGGACCTGCTGGCCCACAAGGACCTGCGGGTGGACCACTGCCCGCAGGCGCGTATCTGGTTCTGCCGACCAACTCGGTTGCCCCTTCCGGCTACACCCTGGTTGGAACAACGGAGTTGAAGTTTAAGATTGAAGTTGGAAAGAAGAGCAAAAACGAAACGGCAACTCTCAACGTCTACCAGCAGGATTAGCGTCCAAGCCCTGGATTTCGACAACGTGAAGTTGTGCCAGCGCGCCGCCTACTTCATCTGGAAGTAGCTGTACGCGAACCACGCGAGGACGAGAACGGCGACAAGCCCGAGGCCGAGCACGGCCCACACCGCTCCCTTCGAGCCGCCGTCGCCGCCTGTTTTCCGTCCAAACGGCGAAGCCGAACCGAACGTCGGGGGAGCACCTTCGCCCTTGCCCAACTCGGCGATGTCCACACCCGCCTGCGATGGCGGCAACGGCTGACTCGTCTTCTTGAGGTCGGATTCGAAGCGCATCTCGACGGACCCCATGCGGACCTGGTCGCCGTTGGTCAGCTTCGTCTCGGTGATGCGCATGGCGTTGACGCGCGTGCCATTGGTGGAATTGAGATCGCGCAGCTTGTACGTGACGCCATCGAGCACAAACATCGCGTGATGATGCGAGACGGTGCTGTCCTCCAGACGGATCTGGTTGTCCAACGCGCGCCCCACGCCCACGCGCTCTTCCAACAGATCAAATACCTTCCCCTCCAATTGGCCCGACAAGATGTGCAATTTAGCCATTCCGCATTCTCCGTGATCGCTACCGCCTACGCGGCCCGCATGATGCGTGCTTGCCCCCGCCAAGTCAATTTTGATTTTTTGCGGTTGCGTTTTCGTCCCGCGTGTATCAGGTTTCGGAAAACAGACGGACACTTCGGTGGGAGACAAGCCCGGGCGTTGTCTGTCGGCCTTGAATATCGGCCAGAGCCGGATTGTCCAACCCGATGGAGGCGGAGGCAACTACCGTCGATTATGAAGACAAGATCATTCATTTCACTGGGTGCTGCGCTGGTACTGCTGTCTCTGGCGGCCAGCGAATCGAGCGCGGGTGTCGGCTGGTCGGTCAGCATCTTCGACGGCCCGCTCGGGGCCTGCGGCCACTGGGTCAGCCGGCCGGGGTACGGACGCTGCTGGTACCCCGGTTATGTCTCGTCCAATTGGTACCCGTACTGCGAGGGCTACTGGATGTGGACAGACTGCGGTTGGTACTGGGTCAGCACTGAACCGTGGGCCTGGGCCACGTACCACTACGGTCGCTGGGCGTACGATCCGTATTACGGCTGGGTCTGGGTGCCGGACACCGAATGGGGTGCCTCCTGGGTCTGCTGGCGCGAAGGGGGCGGATACTGCGGCTGGGCGCCGCTCCCGCCCGGCGCGGTGTTTGGGCCGGGAGGCGAAATCGTCTACCGCAATGGTCCTGTTCCGGACCGGTTCTTTGTCTTCGTCGATCTCGGTCATTTCTCCGATCCCATCCATCGACGCGACGTCATTGTCAACAACACCGTGATCATCAACAAGACCGTCAACATCACCCGGATCAGCCGCGTCAACAACGTGGTCGTCAACGGCGGCCCGAGAGTGGATGAAATTCAAAAGTACAGCGCCCGCAGACTGACCGAGGCGCCACCACGCGCCGCCCTCGACCGCGGCGCGACGGCCCGATCCAGGGGAACGCTGCCGGAAGTCATCAGACCAAACGCCAATAGGCCTGTCCGTGAGCCGGTGAAAGCCGAAAAGGCCAACAAAGGCGAGCCGCAGGTCATTCGCGGCGGGACCGGTCAAGGCGTCTATGAGAACAAGCAACCCGGAAAACAAGGCACCGCACCCCTGCCGACTGTGTACAAGCCAACGGTCGAAAAACCAGAACGTCCCATGAAGGGATCTTCCCAGAATTTTGGCACGCGCGGTTCGTCGCCGTATTCACCCGCTGCGCCCGATTCCATCCAGCCCCGTCAGCGTACCTCTCACGAGCTGGCTCCGAAGAGCCAGCCGTCCCGCGGCGAACGGGCCACCGAGAAACGGGGCCAACCCAGTCCGGAACAAGGTCGGGAAGAAAGCCCGAAAAAAGGTCAGTCGGGCGGGAATTAGTCGACGTCGCTGGTCGCCCGCGGGGGAACCCCCGAATACCTCTTGCATTTCCCACGCCCCGACGTATAAGGAGGCCGGAGAGTCGAGCAGGGATTCTCGAAGGATTTTTTCAGGCGAGGTACGCTAATTTCCGATGGGAAGAGGAATGGCTTGAACGTTCGGGCCTGAGCCTCGGCTCTCCAAATTCTTTTTCTGCCCAATCCCGCCGCCAAAACTGCCAACTGGCTTCTGTCGGTAGCCGCTTCGACAACCGCGGGGCTTCTCCGGTCAACGACTACTGGAGAAGATCAAGGGGATCTATCTTCTCGAAGCTACGTCGATCGGGATGACGGCAGATGACGCCAAAACCAAACCGTACCCCATACTCGCAACCGTTGACGTTTTCTACCAGGCAATCTGAGAAGGGAAGAGATGGCCCCAGATACCTGGTCCTGCATTTCTCCCGGTCCGGAAGACGCTTCCGATTGCTGACTGTGTCGTCGGCCATGCTCCGAGCAATAGCATTTCGGCCAGGGAAAGTCGAGCGATAACAACGATAGGTGAGACATCAGCGCGGATCTGTCGCTTCAAAGCTACGGCGATCAGGATGACGACAATAGACGCCAGAAGTATAGCGTACCGAATACTCGCAAGCGTAGGGGCCTTTCACCAGGCAATCCGAGAAATCGAGGGTTTCTCCCAGATGCCGGGTCAGACATCGTTCCGGATCTGGAAGATGCCGCTGATTGCTGACCTTATCGTCGGTCATCCCCCACGTTCCTCTCTCAGCCGTTGCCTCATTGGATCAGAACCCGAGCGACTCCCACCAATACGGCATTAGACCTAGCATTCCGGACATGGCAAGTCGAGCCGAATCCAGCCCCGCTTCACGCCCAAACCAACGCTCACATACCCCTTGCATTTCCCCCGCCCCACGATCTTCCCGGCGTAGTCCTGCTTAATCCGGCCCAGAAATTCTCAAATCGGTTTTCGGACCTTCTCGAACCTAAACCGATCCGGATGGTAACAATAGACGCTGAAACCAAAACGCACCCCATACTCGCAGGCGTCGGGGGCTTCCACCAGGCATTTCGAGAGATCGAGATATTGATCCACCCACACAGTCCGACATATTCTCGAATCCGGAAGACGGCCTTGATTGCTGTCCGTGTCGTCGATCACGCTACCAACCATACCGGTCCGGCCCTGGCAAATCGAGCCAAATCCAGCCGCCCAAGTCTAGGCCGCAAGCCGCCACGGTGCTGCCGCCTCAGCCCCCGCCATCCGACGCAACAATGTGACCCTCGCTGTGTGGCGGGTGGGGAAATTCCGTTGCTTCTCGGAGACTCGGAATTCTCCCATCGTATCAGGTTTCAGTACTGCGTAGTTCCAGCCCATGTTCATCCCGCCAAATCCAATGGCGCCGATGATGGTTTCCGCCACGTCAGCAAACCATTCGATCTCTTCACCGACAGCGGTCTCAGGGACTGCATTCGCTGGCAGTAGTTGGTAGAATGCCTGTCTGCCGATGCTGTTGATGATTACCACGTTGACCTTTTCCATTCTCATATAACTAGACGCCGTGCCTCTTCGTTAGGTTACAAGAACCATTTTCCTCTGCATCCGAAAAAACATCGGCATGGATACAGGGTCGGCCCGCAGACACAACCAACCAGCCCGCCGCCAAAACCAGTTGCTATTCCGGCGATTGGGTTTACGTTGCCGTGGAGAGTCGGGAGCATTGCTAGCGTAGGGTCTTTCTTGGTGGAGAAAGAAGGCGAAGGCGTATGAGACGAGCGTATCTGGGTGTGTTGCTCGCGTTGGTTTTCCCGGCGGTGTCGGTGTCTGCGCAGGGGATGAGGGGCGGCGGCTCGCGGGGCTCTGAAGGAGGCGGTGGGCACGGAGTTTCCGGCAGAGGCTACGGGCGCAGCGATTATTACAGGCACGGACATAGAGGCGTGGGGATTCTCTACGGGTACGGATACTATCCCTACGGCTACGATGTTCCGGTCGATACATCCAGCAGCGTCGTCTCCGACATGGCCGATGACGGCTACGTTCCGGCGGCGGACAGGAGTGCTGCCGACTCAGGCACATCTCAAGGGACATCGGCATACAGCGACCTTGGTTGGAGTTGGGGACAGGACTTGCGCCGGGAGGTCGCGACTTGGGATCAGTTTGTCGCCTACTTGAAAGCGTCCATCGTGACGGCACCCGCGTGGGCTCAGGCGGATTTTCGTGAAGCGTTTGTCAACGCCTACCGGCTCAACGGCGCCACGGCGTACGACAAGGCCGCTGCGGAGGCTGCCGGGATTTATCCTGCGCCGCCTCCCAGTCCGAAGATCATCACCTTTCCACCGCCGCCACCGGCAGCCGCGGCGCCTGGCCCACCACCAGCCGCCCCACCGCCATCACCACCACCGGCCGCGGCACCTGCGCCACCACCGGCCCCTGAGCCACCCGCTCCGTGGTACGTGAGACTCTGGAAGTGGTTATGATTTCAACGTAGTGGCTAAGCTTGCGCTATGACGCGAGTTCTACCAGTTGCTCGTGCGTGCGGGCGCTGTCAACCAGGAGCCGGATGGAAACCTCACGGTTTCTCTTCATGGTACGGCTTCTTCTGTTCGTAGAGGCTGAGCCGCTGGCGGGCTTTGTCCCAGTCATCCTTCGATGAGTTGGATACCAGATATTCGTTCTGCCATTTCACGGCGTCGTCAAAGTGGCCGGCCTCAGCGTAGGCCGCCGCCAGCGTACTGAGGTAGGCCGGAGTCTTCCAGTTGGACAGTTCACACGCTTTCGTCGCATATTCGACGGCTTTCTCCCCATTCCGAACACGGGCATCGGGGCAGACTGCCAGGAGCGAGGCCAGGTTGATGTAGGCCTCCACGAAATCCGGCTTGAGACGGATGGCTTCGTTGTAATCGGCGAGGGCCTTGTCATAGCTGCCTTTGTGGTCGTAGAAGACTCCCCGGGTGTTGTAGGCCTCCAGGAAATGCGGATTCAGTCGAATGGCTTCGGTCTCGTCGGCGATGGCCTTGTCATCGTCGCCCTGTTGATGGTAGGCGAGTCCCCGATTGTTGTATGCCACCACATAATCCGGTTTTGAGCCGGATGGCGTCGTTGTAATCGGCGATGGCCCGGTCATAGTTGTTTTTGAGGTCGTAGGAAAGCCCCCGGTAGTAATAGGCCCTGAAATCATCCGGCTTGAGGCGGATGGCTTCGCTGAAGTCGGCAATGGCGAGGTCGTAATTTTGCCTAAGACCTGCTTCCTGACCGTTCTCAAGGGCTGCCGAGAATTTGGCGGTCTTGTCTGCCGGTCCGTTCCCGCAGCCTTGGCCCGCCCATACCAGCCAAAGGAAAACCCCCAGCCACGATAGTCTTGCGATGAGCCGCTGGGTTGGTGGACTCGAATGCAGGCCGGGTTCCAGGTTCATGCTCCTACAAATAGCATTTCGGCCAATGGCAACCAGAACAAAAAGCATACTCGCAAGCATTGGGGGTTTTCACCACGTAACATGAGAAGCGGAGATAGCTCCCCAGAGACCCAGCCCAACATTTTTCTCGAACTGGAACACGCCCTTGCTTGCTGACGGTGTCGTCGATCATGGCGGGCCGGCCTTCTCGAAGCTGCGCCGATCAGCATGGATGCAAAGGACGCCAAAACCAAAACGTAATGCATACTTGCAAGCGTCCGGGTTTTTCATCAGGCAATCGGGGAAGGGCAGAGATTCCGCCAGATACGTGGTCCGACATCGTTTCGGATCGGGAAGACGCCGTTGATGGCTGACCGGGTCGTCGATCATGCTCCTACGCATCATTCATTTCGGAGAACGCCCGCTGTTCGCCCTTCTCCGCCTCCTTCATCGCCAGCACACAGTCAACACTTGCGGCCCGGAAGTTCCCAAAATTCGCCTTCAGGTTGCAGACTTGGAAGTCCCCCATCCAGTCCCGCCTCAAGATGGCGTAATTCCAACCCCGCGCCTCCTTGCTGAACGCGATTGTGCCGATGGTGTTCTCTGGATCATCGGCAAACCATTCCACCTCTTTGCCGATGACAGTCCCCAGATGATTCCGGGTGGGGAGAAATCGATTGAACTGCCAACTGCTTATGCTTTTGACCGGCACAACCCCTCCGCTGACAACATAAGCCCAATTTCAGAATAAGCCAGTAATACTGCCAACTATTTTTTCAGTCTGAATGAGGCGGCTGTTGCCGCCGCCCAACGCGCGTCTACCCATCGACGCTCATCCCGAAGGCGCGGGCAGGTGCGCGGCTTGAACGCACCATCGAAGGCTCGAGATTGCTCCACGAGCCAGGAATGATCGGCGGGTTTACGCAGATGCTTGACGCAGCCGGTCCTTCAACCGGCTGTATCGCGCGGCGGTCTTGTTGTTGCGGACGGCAATGGCCAGCGCCTTTTTCGAGCCGATGAGGATCACGAGTTTTTTCCCGCGCGTGATGGCGGTGTACAGCAGGTTCCGCTGCAACAGCACGAAATGTTGCGTGAGCAGCGGCACGATGACGCACGGGTACTCGTTGCCCTGCGATTTGTGGACGCTGATGGCGTACGCGGGCAGCAGTTCGTCCATGTCCGTGAACTCGTAGGGAATCTCCCGGCTCGATTCCTTCGAGCCGGGTTCGTCAACCTCGACGATGACCTGCTGCTCGATCAGATCGATCTTCTTCACGCGGCCCAGGTCGCCGTTGAACACGTCCTTGTCGTAGTTGTTGCGAATTTGCATCACGCGGTCACCGACGCGGTACGTGCGCCCCCAGCGCTGCACATTCGGCCCGCTCGGATTCAGCGTCGATTGCAGTTCGCGATTCAAATTCTCCGAGCCGCACAATCCCTTGTGCATCGGTGTCAACACCTGCACGTCGCGCATCGGGTCGAACCCGAACTTCTTCGGCACGCGTTCGCCGCACAACGTCTTGATCGTCGCCAGCACTTTTTCCGGCTCCTCCTCGGCGATGAAGAAAAAGTCGCTCTCCTGTTGCGCATCCAACACCGGCATATGGCCTTCATTCACGCGGTGGGCATTCGTAATGATGAAGCTGTTCTTGGCCTGACGGAAAATCTCGGTGAGTCGCACCACGGGCACGCGGTCGGAATCGATCACATCCCGCAGGAAATTGCCGGGGCCTACCGACGGCAATTGGTCCACGTCGCCGACGAACACCACCGACGCCGTCAACGGGATCGCCTTCAACAGGTGATAGGCGAGGGGAATGTCGAGCATCGATGTCTCGTCGATGATGATCATGTCGCCCTGGAGCGGACGCCGCTCGTTGTGCGTGAATCCGCCTTCGCGTGGCTCGTACTTCAGTAGGCGGTGGATCGTTTGCGCGGGCGCACCCGTCGCCTCGCTCATTCGTTTGGCTGCGCGTCCCGTCGGCGCGGCCAGCAATACCTTGCCGTTCTTGGCCCGCAAAATCTTGACGATGCTGTTGACGATGGTCGTCTTGCCCACGCCGGGGCCGCCGGTGATCACCGAAATCTTCGACGTGAGGGCGGTCTGGATGGCGTTCCGTTGCGCCGCGGCCAGGTCCACGCTGGTTTTCTGTTGCACCCACGTGAGCGCCTTTTCAAAATCGATCGACGGCAGCGTCAATGCCGCCCCGCGCAGTTCGTGAATCTTCGTGGCGACCCCGCGCTCCGACTTGTATAACCGGGCCAGGTAGACAAAGTCATCCTCGATGACCACCTCGCCGGCCGCCGACAACTGGTCAATGGCCTTCTCGATGGGCGCAATCTCGACTTCCAACAAGTCGCGCGCATCTTCAATCAACCGCTCCCGCGGCAGGCACGTGTGGCCCTCGTCGGTCGCGCGGTCGAGCGCGTGCACCACCCCCGCCTTCAATCGATGAATGGAATCCTTCTCGATCCCCATCTTCGAGGCGATGCCGTCCGCCGTGCGAAACCCGATGCCGGAAATGTCCTTGGCGAGCCGGTACGGGTTTTCCTGCACGACGGCCATCGCGTTCTCGCCGTATTGCTTGTAAATCTTCGCCGCGTGCGAGCTGCCAATGCCGTAGCCCTGCAGGAAAATCATGATGTCCCGCACGCTCTTCTGCGCCGTCCACGCTTCCTTGATCCGCTTGGCGCGTTCGGGACCGATCCCGTCCACTTCCCGCAGCCGCGCCGAGAACGTGTCGATCACTTCCAGCGTTCGCTCGCCGAATTTCTCGACAATGCGGTCGGCAAACGTGTCGCCAATTCCCTTGATCAGGCCGCTGCCAAGGTACTTCTTGATGCCCACGACCGAGCGCGGCAACACGGACTCGAATCGCTCGACCGCGAACTGTCGCCCCCATTGTTTGTGGTTCACCCAGTGGCCCTGCGCGCGGACCGTTTCCCCGACATTTAGCGCCGCGAGATTGCCCACGATGGTGATCGGCTCCGTCCGCCGCGTGCCGCCTTCCGGCAGAAGTTGCGCGACCGTATAATGGTTCTCTTCGTTGGAGTAGATGACATGCTCCAGCGTGCCCTCAACGGTCTGCAATGGTTCCGGCGTGGTCATTGGGTGTCTGTGCCCATGTCATGCTAGCAAATTCAGCCAACGTCCGCACTTGGGAACTGTTCTGCGACCGGACGATCCAACCTTGCCGACTGGCCACCTCAATCGGTCAGCACGGGGTTGGCTTGGGCGCGGCCAAACTCTCGTCTCTCGGTCCCGGTTCATTCTCTCCCGCAGCGTTCTCGGTTGCCTGTGGGCGGGACGTGTGCTTGGATTCATTCGCATGACTGTCAGCCGGGCAAAGTTGGTTGGAATAGGTCTGGTGATCTTTGTGGTCACTGTCTGGCTGTATTGGCCGAGCGTCCACGGCCAGTTCCTGGGTGGGGATGATAATGAGTACCTGCGGCAGTCGGCGCGGTGGAACGGCCTGACGTGGAACGCCGTGAAATGGGCATTTACGTCCACGGATTCATTTTACCATCCGTTGCCGAGATTGTCCCACGTTCTGGACTACCAGGTCTGGGGAAAGAATGTGGAAGGTCACCACGCGACCAGCGTGGCGGTACACGCGCTCAATGCGGCGCTGGTGTTCGGCTTCCTGTGGACGCTGGTGGGCGCGACGTCCCTGACCACTAGCGAGCGGCTGATGGTGGCGTTGTGGGCGGCGGTGGTATTCGCGATTCATCCGCTGCAAGTGGAGTCGGTGGCGTGGATTTCGGGGCGGACGCAACTGCTGTGCACGACGTTTGGAATCGTATGCCTGTGGGCCTACGTATTGGGCGCGCGTTGGTGGACGGTTTTGGTCTTATTCGTGGCCGCACTGTTGTGTAAACCGATGGCCGTATCGCTGCCGTTCGTGATGCTGGCAATGGATTACTATCCGCTACAACGATACAAACAATTGGGTTGGGGTCGGTTGATAGGGGAAAAAATGGCGATGGTCATCCTCGCCGTGGCCGTGGGGGTGGCGACGATCGTTACCCGGGGTGATCGAATCGCCACGTTGGGAATGGCCCCGCTATTGCAACGGATGTTGTTCCTGTGCCAGAGCCTGGTGTTTTACCCGTCGAAACTACTCTGGCCATCTCATTTGGCGGTCATGTACCCGATGCGTTTTTTATCGCTCAGCCAGGGGTGGGTGTTGGTGTGGGTGATTACGGTTTTGGTGGTTACGGTGGTCGCTGTTTATGAACGACGGAGAAACCCGGTGCTGCTGGCCACCTGCGGAGCCTACGCACTGTTGCTTCTTCCTGTCTCTGGTCTGCTGCCGACCGACTCCCAAGTAGTCGAGCAGCGGTATGCCTACATGACGATGCTGCCGCTGTTACTGTTGGCCGGTGCGGCCGGAGTATGGGTCTGGAGACGTTCGCCGGCGGTCGCGTGTGTTGCGCTGGTGGGTTTGGCGATCGGCCAACTGTGTGCGTTGGGAATCCGAACTCGTGGCGTGATACCGGATTGGCGCAATCAGGAAACGCTCGGACGTGTGGCCATAACGGAATCACCCGATTCAGAAATGTTGAACCGCGGCAGGGCAATGTTCTTGCTGGATCAAGGAAGAGTCAGTGAGGCGCTGACATACGCGCAACGAGATGTCGAAATCGCGCCGCAACTGTGGCTGTCGCATATGACGCTAGCGACTGTGCTGGGTCGGTTGGGCCGACTACCGGAGGCCGTGGCAGAGGACGAGCAAGCGTTCCGTATGAATCCCGATTCCGCACTGGCGCATTACAATTTTGGAGCGGCCTTGGACGAGGTCGGCAGAGTTCAGGAGGCGATCACACACTACGAGCAGGCGTTACGGATCAAACCTGATTATGCCGAGGCGCACAACAATCTGGGAATCGATTTGGCGCAAACGGGTAGGATCGCGGAAGCCATCGCCCACTACGAGCAGGCGCTACGGATCAAGCCCAATTTCGCCGAGCCGCACAACAATCTGGGGATCGCTTTGGCACGAACGGGTAAGATCGAGGGAGCCATCGCACACTTCGAGCAGGCGCTACGGATCAATCCCGATTACGTCGACGCGCACATCAATCTGGGGACCGCTTTGTATCAGACCGGCAAGTATGAAGAGGCTATGGAACAGTTCCAGCAGGCCCTGCGGCTCAATCCCGATGACGCCAGGGCCCATCTCAATCTCGCGGTGGTCTTGGAGAAAGTGGGCAGGGTGCGGGAAGCTATTGGACACTACGAACAGGCGTTACGGATCACGCCGGATTTAACGCAAGCGCAGAACGCGTTGGCGCGATTGCAAACTCGCCAGTAAGCCGGGTCGGACGAGACGCGCCACAGACTTGCTGGTGGCGCAAACGCGCCGAAGATTTGCCGACGGCGTGCAGTTGCCGACACCGAAAGGCGGGGAGTGTTCTCGATTGCGTGTGGGCGGGACGTGTGATTGGATTCGTTTGCATGACTGTGAGCCGGAAAACGCTGGTTGGAATAGCTCTGGTGATTTTTGCGGGCACTGTCTGGCTGTATTGGCCGAGCGTCCACGGCGGGTTTCTTACCGACCTTGACGACGACGAATACCTCCGGCAGGCAGTGCGATGCAATGGCCTGACGTGGAACGCGGTGACATGGTCGTTTACGTGCACGGACAGGTATTATCACCCCTTGGTGCGGCTATCCCATGTTCTGGACTACCAGATCTGGGGAACGAATGCGGCGGGTCATCATGCGACCAGCGTGGTGGTGCACGCACTCAATGTGGCTCTCGTATTCGGCTTTCTGTGGACGTTGCTGGGGGCGGCGTCGTTGACGACCGGTGAGCGGCTGGCGATGGCCCTGGGTGTCGCGGTGGTGTTCGCGATTCATCCGTTGCAAACCGAGTCAGTGGCCTGGATGGCGGGGCGAACGCAGTTACTGTGCACGACGTTCGGGATCGGCTGCGTGTGGGCGTACGTGGCAGGCGCGCCCCGCTGGACGGTATGGGGACTATTCGTGGTTGCGCTGTTGTGCAAACCGATGGCGGCATCCTTCCCGTTTGTCATGCTGGCGATGGATTATTATCCACTGCGGCGCCACGAGCAATTGGGTTGGGGTCGGTTGTTGCGGGAGCAGGCGGCGTTTGTCGCCTTCGCGGTGGCTGCGGGATTAGCGTCGTTGCACATCGCGACAGGCATGAGTGGCATGATGGCTCCGGCAGAGGCGGTCCCGTGGTCGCAACACGTGCTCTTGATGTTCCGGAGCCTTGCGTTTTACCCATTCAAACTGGTGTGGCCGGCGGATTTGTCGCCATGGTATCGGTTGCGCCTGGGCCTTTCTCTGGATCAGTGGCCGATCCTTGTGTCTGCGTTGTGCGTGGGGATTGTCACGGCACTGGCCGTGTGGTATCGGCGACGACTGCCGGCGCTGGCGGCGGGTTGGGGGGCGTACCTCGCGCTGGTTCTTCCGGTGCTCCGGGCTGGTGCAAACGACCGCGTGGGGGGTGGCCAACCGGTACGCATACGTGGCGATGCTGCCACTGCTGCTGCTGGTGGGTGGTATGGTAATTTGGGCGTGGCGGCGCGGCGCGACCGTCAACCGTCTCGCACTGGGTTGCCTGCTGGCCTGCGAACTTTACTTTTTTGGATTGCGCACCCGCAGTCTGACGCCTGTTTGGCGCAACGAGGAGACACTCTGGCGCGCCGTGCTCGTGCGCTTCCCTGATTTTGCCGAGGCGCACTGCAATCTGGGGGACGCCTTGCAGCGAACGGGTAAGATCGGGGAAGCCATCGCACAGTTCGAGCAGGCCCTGCGGATCAACCCCGGTTTCGCCGGGGCGCACTACAATCTGGGAAATGCCTTCTTGCAGGAGGGGAAGCTCAGCGATGCAATCGGGCATTATGAACAGGCGCTGCGGATCAAACCCGATTTCGCCGACGCGCACTACAATCTGGGGAACGCTCTAGCGCGGGCCGGCCGGGTGCCGGAGGCGATGGAACATTGGGAGCAGGCCCTGCGGATCAAGCCCGATTTCGCCGATGCGCACTACAATCTGGGAGTCGCTTTGGCGCGGGCGGGCAGGACACCGGAAGCGACAGAGCATTTGCAGCAGGCGTTACGGATCAACCCCGGTCTCACCCAGGCGCGAAACGCGTTGGCGCGACTGCAAGCTGGACAGTAAGTGGCACCCCCGCGGAAGTTCATACCGCAAGGATCGCAAATCGGTCACAGCGGGGAGGCTCTGTCAGGGGGTTGGGGCTGTCGAGGCCCACGGTGTTCCAATAAGTGGTCTGTCCGGCGGTGTCGCGCGTCCCGCATGTGTAGACGGCGGACAAGCCCTTACGGTTCCGCGCTCGACAAAGCGCGTGTGTTCGACTGGAGAGGTGTATAAAATGTCGTCAAGCAGATGATGTTTTTGCAACAACGTTACAAGGGGCTGGTAGCTGTGGCACAATGAAAAGCGGGTGGAAATCACTCGCCGCAGTGTGCGCGCTGGTCAGCGGGGTTTATGCGTACACCGCCCACTCGGGCTTTTTGACATCGACGAGTCCGAACGCTGCTGACAATTATTACAATTTATTGGTGCAGGGTTTTCGCGCCGGCCAGCTCAGCCTGAAGAAAGAGGTGCCGCCCGGGTTCGCGCACCTCGCCGACCCCTACGATCCAGTGGCCAATGACCAGTTTCGTAATGGGTCCGACCGGCTGCTGGATCTGAGCTATTACAAGGGCAGGCTCTACCTGTACTTTGGGGTCACGCCCGCCTTGATATTACTCTGGCCGTTCGTCGCGCTAACCGGCCACTACCTGTCTTCCGGACAAGCGTCGGCCATTTTTTGCGCCGCGGGCTTTTGGGCCGGAGCGGGCGTGCTGCGCGCGCTCTGGCGGCGCTATTTCGCCGACACGAGCGTCTGGGTGGTGGCCGCAGGCACGCTGGCGCTCGGCTTGGGGACTGGCGTGCCGGTGATGTTGCCCCGGTCCGAGGTTTACGAGGTAGCCATCAGTTGCGGGTATATGCTGATGATGTTGGCCTTGGGGGCAATCTGGTGCGCTCTGCACGAACCGGAGCGGCGGTGTTGGTGGCTGGCGGCGGCCAGCGCGGCGTATGGGCTGGCAGTCGGAGCGCGCCCCTCCCTGCTGTTTGGCGCGGTCATCCTACTGGTGCCGGTCGTCCAGGCGCGGTGTGAACGACGCCCGGTGTGGGCGCTGTGGGTGGCGGCGATCGGCCCGATCACGGTCATCGGCTTGGGCGTGATGCTCTACAACGAACTGCGATTCGACAATCCGTTCGAATTTGGGTGGCATTACCAGTTGGCCGGGGTGCGGCAGAACACGGGGCAACACTTCAGTCTCCGCTATCTCTGGTTTAATTTCCGGGTCTATTTTCTCGAGCCGGTACGCTGGAGCGCTCGTTTCCCGTTCGTGCACGAGATCTCCACGCCACCACTCCCGGTGGGCCATGCTCAAGTTGAGGCCCCATTCGGAGTCCTCACCAATGTTCCACTGGTGTGGCTGGCATTGGCGGTGCCGTTGGCATGGCGGAGCCGGTCGGGGCAGGCAGCCTCAATCTTGCGATGCTTTGTGATGGCGGTGGCCTTGTTGTTTGGGACATGTGTGTTGCCCCTTTTGTTCTACGAGGGCACGATGATCCGCTATGAGGTTGAGTTTCTGCCCACGTTGGTGCTGCTGGCCGCGGTTGGCGTCTTGGGCCTGGACCGCGCGTTGGCGGATGGGCTGGTCTGGCGGCGTGCCGCGCGTTGGGGCTGGGGCCTGCTGTTGGGTTTCTCGGTGGCGTCTAACATATTCGCGAGCGTTGTCCGCTGCGCCGAGGCAGACAACAATCTGGGACTCGCACTGAAGTACCAGGGCAAGGTGAAGGAAGCCACGGAATGCTTCGACCGGGCATTGCGTCTCAATCCTGATTATGCCGACGCGCACTACGCCTTGGGGATCGCTTTGGCGCGAATGGGTAAGATCGAGGAAGCCATCGCGCATTACGAGCAGGCCCTGCGGATCAAGCCCGATTTCAGCCGGGGCGCACTCCAACCTCGGGATCGCGTTGGCGCGAATGGGTAAGATCGAGGAAGCCATCGCCCACTTCGAGCAGGCCCTGCGGATCAAACCCGATGACGCCGAGGTGCACTCCAACCTCGGGATCGCGTTGGCGCGAACGGGTAAGATCGAGGAAGCCATCGCGCACTACGAGCAGGCCCTGCGGATCAAGCCCGATTTAGCCGGGGCGCACAACAACCTCGGGACCGCGTTGGCACAAACGGGTAAGATTGAGGAAGCCATCGCCCACTACGAGCAGGCCCTGCGGATCGCGCCCGATGACGCCGGGGTGCACTACAATTTGGGGAACGCTCTGGCGCAGGTGGGCCGGGTGCCGGAGGCGATTGGACAGTACCAGCAGGCCCTGCGGATCAAGCCCAGTTTTGCCGAAGCCCAGAACGCGCTCGCGCGACTGCAGGCTCGCCGGTGAGCGGCAAGGACACTGGCCGGGGCTGCGCTTTGGTGGGACAACAAGCCGCTGGCGGCGAATCCGTGCGCTGTCATTTACGCGTCAATTCCGCCACGGCTTCGCAATGTGCGGTTTGGGGAAACATATCGAACGGCGTGACACGTTCCAGCTGATAACCGGACTTGGTCAACTCTTTAATGTCTCGCGCCAGCATCGGTGGCGCGCATGACACATAAATGATCTTGCGCGGTTTCTGTTCGCGCAACGTCTTCAGCACCACCGGGGCGCAACCCGACCGCGGCGGATCGAGAATCAGGCATGTCTCGTCGAGTTTGCACTGTCTCAGCGTGTAGAACAGCAGCCGCTCGGTCTTGCCGGGATAGAAATCATAGCTTTTCAGCCCGAGGCGCTGCGCGTTTTCGTTGGCGGCTTGGATGGCTTTCGCATCCTCTTCGATTCCGTACACGTGCTCGGTGAGATCAGCCAGCATCAGGGCAAACAGACCGACGCCGCAATAGGCGTCCACGAGAATCTTGCATCCGCTGTCGGCAAATATCTTGCGAGCATGTTGAAGCGCCAGCTCGATGACCTCGCGATTGACCTGGAAAAACGAGCCGAGCGGCACCTGCAGCGTTTTGCCAAGAATGGTTTCGGTGATTGTTTCGACAACCGTTGGTTCAGCCGATTCTTCGGCGTCGAGCGGGTCCATACTGGCCCGTCGTGTCTCCGTGTACAGCCACACCTGCCGCTCGGAATTGGAGCGAATGGTGAGATGCACATTCTCCAACGGTTGCTGGCTGACCTCCGCCAGCTTCGCGTTCACTTCTTCGCTGGCGATGGGACATTGCTCGATGCCGATGATGGAGCGTCCGCGCACGCTCCAGAAACCGGGCTTGCCCGGACCGTGGACGACAATCTTGTTGCGGTAATGGTACTCACGCGGCGAGCCAACGACCGACTCGATGGGCGGATTGGCGATCTTGCCGATGCGCTCGAACACATCGCGAATCTGCCGGCGTTTCAGTTCGAGTTGGTGCCCGTAGTCGATATGCTGATACTGGCAGCCCGCGCAGTTCGCGTAGTACGGGCAGCGCGGCTCCACGCGTTTCGGCGACGGCGTGATCACCCGCACGAGGTCAGCCGTCGCGTAGCGGCGCTTGACCTCCACGATCTCGACCTCGACGCGTTCGCCCTCGACGACGAATGGCACAAACACCACGAAATTGTCCACGCGCCCGATCCCGTCGCCGCCGAACGCGACGGTCGTGATGTCCAGTTCGAGCCGTTGGCCGGGTTGTAGTGTGGGCGTTTCCATGCGCGGACGAATCCTATTCGCAGCCGAGCGTGATTACAAACTGCTCTTTCGGGAGGTGTACAGGATTTCCACACTGCTGACCAGCGACCAGATCCACGCGAGGAGGAACATCGCGGCCCCGATCAGTCCCAACGCCAGATGCGGCGTGACATCCTCCGGCAGGCTTCCTTGTCGGACCCAATCGCGCGCGAACAGGATCGCCCAGAGCAGGCACAGCGCGAACCCGGTTTGCGAGGCGACAAGCTGCAACACCCCGGTGACGCGTCGATGCGCCACAAAAGTGCCCAACCCCGGCAGCACGAGATTACTCAGTGCACAGGCCCAGGCGGCTTGACGGGCCGGACCGCGCGCGGCCGGCCTCTCAGCCAACTTGGGTGGTGATTGGGGATCCACAGATATCCTCGTAGGCGTAGAGAATGGCGGCGATCCCGATCGGAACGGTAGCAAACACGCCAATACAGCAGGCAATCACACCCAACGCGCTAATCAGCCCGGCCACGATAAACAGCGCAAACAGGATCCACCACTGCCGCGTCACAGTCTTTCGGCTTAACTCCATCGCCTCCCAGAAACCCATTCGCTTGTCGATCACCAGTGGCAGCGTGAATTTCCACGCCACGCCCAGATAAATCCCTGGCAGAATGCAGCAGAGAAATCCAAGCCCGGTCAACACGCCGCTAACCACGTGGGCCAGCAGGAGCGGGCTAAAGGCGCTGCTGAATCCCGCGAACGCGTCGCCGAGCGCGGCCGGCTGCCCACGCATGAGTTTCAGGTAGTAGTTGTAGAGTCCGCCCAGCAGCGGTCCGCTCACAACAAGATTCCACAACATATTGGCCAATATCCCCGGCCACTGAGCCACTATCGCCTCCCACGGGTGGCCATGATAACCACGCATTGGCACGCCAAGCGCGAAATTGATCGTGAACCGCAGCGCTACGCCCACGCCTCCCACAAGCAACAGAATCAACAGTGTTGTGCCGACCAATCGCCAGAAATGGTTCTTAACCAATACCCAGCCCCTGCTGATGCAGCTGCCGATGTCGACCTCGTAATTACGAGCCGTGACTTGGGTGGTAAATGTGCTGGCCTCCACAGGGGAAGAAGGCGCACCAACCACATCGGAGAATTCGGGAAAGGTGGAAATCGGTTTCCAGTCCGCACTCCCCTCCGCTTGCGCTTTGGTCTGTGCAGTGGCGCGGCCTTCGCGAATCCATTGCCGCAACTGGTCCGCGTTTACCGGACCGTACTCGCGCCCATCATCTCCAATGATCTTGTACATTTCAGAACCAGCCCTTCTTGTTCCGGACGTATGTCTGGACAAATTCTTCATCGGATTTCGTCAGATAAGTGAGCCCCTCAATCAGGCTGATCACCCACATGACTACGCCGCCAATACCACAGGTGAGCACGGTAATGAGCAACATCGCTATGCCTTCACCGGTATAGCCGAGGACGAACTTGTGGATGCCCAGGCATCCCGTGTGCGGAATCAGGGCCAGCACGCCCGCGACAATCTTCTTGTCTGCTCCGGGTGGCCTCGTCACGAACCGTGCCTGCACCGGCGGCGAGATCGGCGGAGGTGCGCCGTCGGAAATACCGAGGGAAGCATGAAATTCTGGAATCTCGGCAAGGGTCTTCCATTCCGTAGCCCCCTCGGGTTGCGCTTTCGTCCGGGCATTGGCGCGCCCCTCGGTAATCCATTGCCGCAGTTGCTCGCTGGAAACCGGGCCGTACTCGTGGCCATCGGCTCCGATAATTTTGTACATGTCAACCTCCGTCAGAATCGTTCCGATCCCAACCTCATGGCGCCAACAACGTGAACGGGTATACGGGAATGTTACGTAGCACGCCAAACGCGACAATCACCACGAGCAGCAACCAGATCCAGGTCGGTTTCAACGTGCTGGCGTCGCCGCGCACGATCAGGTAGCCGGCCACCGGCAGCATCGCCATCGACAGCGCGTTGAATCGGAATGCCGCCGCCACATTTCCGTGCAACAACTGATGGAGCGCGCGGGTCGTCCCGCAGCCGGGACACCACAGACCGGTCCATTGATGAAACGGACAAACTGGATAGAGCCGCACGCGTTCGGGATCAAAGGCGAACATGGCCGCCGCCGCCGCCCCAAACGCCAGCCCGAGAACAATCGTTTTGAGGCGAATTACCATGCCCGATGAAACCGGAACGTGTGAAATCGCAAAAATGGCAAACACCAGGGCGTCCAGAGGAGGCCAAGCGAGAGGACCCCAAGCACGACAGCCAGCCAAAACCATGTCTTCGCCTTTTGGGATGCCTCCAGCGCGCCGGCCATGTCGCCTGCCTGAAGTTTCGTGTTCACCTGCGCCGCGAACACAATCGCGACGATGCCAAACGGCAGACAACAACAAATCGTACTGAAGATGGCAGGCACGAGATAACTGGGCACATGTTGTCGCGGCTGAAAACTTGACGTGGGCGCTGCCGTCGGCGTTGGCGGTATCACGGGCGGGGCCGCGGACGAGGCAAATTCGGGAAAAAGGCCGAGCGGCTTCCACTCGACGCTGCCTTCGGCTTGGGCCAGGGTCTGCCCGTTGGCGCGGCCTTCGGCGATCCATTGGCGTATCTGGTCCGCACTGACAGGGCCGTAGGGCCGTCCATCACCACCGATTATCTTGAACATTGGGCTCCTCGCTCCCTTGGTTCAACGCCAACTCCAGGTTGAGAATTTGATTTTCACGCTACGCCAGCGCCTTGCGCAACTCCAGCTTTAATTTTTCCAAGCCCGCGCCTCCAAGAGCAGAGATCTCCAATATCTTGGGTCGCGCGGGCTTGCCCGCCGACTTGTCCGCCATAGCCTGCGCGGAGGCAGAAGCTTCAGCGAAGGCGGGCGCTCGCCCTGAGCCTGCCGAACGGCTGCCCGCTGGCGTCTTCTTCGACGATCGGGACGCCTGTCCCGCCAGCTTGCGCTTGAACGCGGCGAGGTTCTTCTTCGCGTCGGGCAGGTCCATCTTGTTGGCCACGACGAGCCGTTTCTTCTCCAGGATCTCGGGATTGTACAGTTTCAGTTCGTCGAGCAATTGCTGGTAATCATCCTGCGGCTTGCGGCCATCGACCCCCGCCATGTCCAGCAACACCACCAGCAGTTGGCAACGCTCGATGTGCCGCAGGAAATCGTGTCCCAGCCCCTTGCCCCGGTGCGCGCCCTCGATCAACCCCGGAATGTCGGCGATCCGAATGCGCTCGTAATCGCCGTAGTTGAGGATACCCACGTTCGGCGTCAACGTCGTGAACGGATACGGTGCGACTTTCGGGTGCGCGTTGGTGATCTTCGAGATCAGCGTCGATTTGCCCGCGTTCGGGAAACCGACCAGCCCCGCGTCCGCCAGCGTCTTCAGTTCCAATTCGACTTCGAGTTGCTCGCCCGCCTCGCCGTACTCGAACTCGCGCGGCGCCTGGTGCATCGAACTCTTGAACGCCGCGTTGCCGCGTCCGCCGCGCCCGCCCTTCGCCAACACAAACTCCTGGCCGTCCTCCACCAGATCAGCAATGAGTTCGCGGCCAGCCTCAACAGGAGGAGCTTCCGGTACTGCGACAACCGGGACGACGGCCGGCGCATCGGCTCGCGATGCCTCCACCAGTTGCTTGGCCCGACCCGGCGTGAATGGCATCCCGACGGTTACTCTCGGGTCGAATTCCTCCGTCGCGGCTGCCGGATGATAACTCGACGGCGCGCGCTGTTTCACCGGCGCGGTCAGCCGAAACACCTGCGTGCCGATGGGCACTTTCGCGATGATGGTCCGCGCGCTCCGGCCAAAACAATTCTTCCCGCGTCCGTGGACGCCGTGTTTGGCCACGAGCCGGGGCTGATAATAGAAATCCGAGAGATCGGTGATGTTCTTGTCCGCGACCACCACCACGTCGCCGCCCTTGCCGCCGTCGCCGCCATCCGGCCCGCCCCGATCGACATATTTCTCCCGACGGAACGACACGCACCCGTTCCCGCCATCCCCCGCCTTGACCCGTATTTTGACCTTGTCGACGAACATGGGGACTACAGTACATGAGCCCTCGGTCAACGCCAAGTCTCGCGCTTGGATCAATCAAGCTTGGCCGAGTCCTGCCGGTTTGACCACGAAACATGACCGTCGTCGTACAAGACGTTCTGGCCGAAGCGATGGTTCGATGGGGCCTCTATCACGACAATGGAGTCCGGATTATCCCCTTGCCATTTTCCTCCGCCCAGCATGATTTGATAACTCGGGTGACTGCGATCTTTGGCTGAGGGACAAATCAGCAGTTTATCCAAATTCGTGGCATACGGTCGTAAGTCGTCAAACGCCCGTGGGATATTTCCGTCGTGCGCGTCGGCATAGAGGTTAATCGCCAGGCCAATCTGTTTCAGGTTGTTCATGCATTGGACCAAGCGTGCTTCCTCACGAGCTGATGCGATCGCGGGTAGAATCATGGCAACTTGGAGTAGGACGCCCACGGTTCCAATGGTCACGCCGGAGATGGCTTGGCCTCGACCGGTGATTCGTCCGCCCGATCTTCTGATTTGGTCGAGCGCGAGGATTCCAAACACGCACGCCAACGGAAAACCAATAAAGGCGATGGCAAGAGGCACGACAAATGCATAGTCGAAGATGGGCGCCACCGAGAGATTATGTGGAATAATTGGCAAGATGAACAAGCAAGCGAAACCGAGAATTCCAAGAACCAAACTGGTGAGAGCGAATAGGCTCTTTCTTGGGGACGTCCCAACGGAGGTAGTGGAAGAGGCTTGCTCGCTCATGACGCACGCTAACGCTGGTCGCCGTATAACACAAACTGGCTGTCACAACTAGATTTTTTCTTGCACCAGCACCTTAAACGTCCGGCCCATCATTTCGGGGTGGAGAAATTGGTGGAACCGAATCGACGCTTGCTTCATGATCCACAGGAATCCCGCCTGACTGGTTTGGGCCCGTCAGGCGGTGGAAGCGCCGGCTGGAAGCCGTCTCCTGGGGAACAGCTTCCAAGCCGGGCGCGACACCGATCTGGTTAGAAGTGCCAGGTGACGTCGACCGCAGCCGTTAGCTGGCTACTACGCGTGCCGTTGTCGTAAGCGCCTTTGAAGCGAGCGGGGGCGCCGGTCGAGTTGAAGGCGGCGGTGGAGCTCGCAAGCGCATCGTCCTGCCAGCAATGGTCGAAGCGAATTTCCGGTCGCACCATGAGCAGCTTGTTGGGCCACCACTGACACCCGATGGCATGCTCGTCGTAACAGGAGGAATACCCGGAGCGATAGCCGCTCGGATCGTCCCAGATCTCGTTGCGGAGCGTAATGAACACGTTGGGCGCGACGCGGCGCATGGTGTAGTTGACGACGCCTCCCGCCCAGGCAGTGCCGCCGTGGGTTGGGTAAAACCCGTCCTCGATGGGCACGGATTTCGTCGGTACCGTCGAGCAGCCATGCGTCCACATGTACTGGGCCTCGAACGTGGTCCACCAGAGTTCGTTGAACTTGTGGCTATAGCTCTCGATGCACTCCTGGAGGTTGTTAAAGCCGAATTGGCCGTTGTTGAACGAGTTCATCCCGACATAGAATGAGTCCTTCCCATTCGGGGCGATGTACTGAACCATCACCGAGCCCGTCGGCTGGTCGCCGGGATCCTCGGTAGCCCAAGGCGCGATATCGACGCCGTCGGCTATCGACAGTTGAAGCACCCAGTTGGCGTTAAGCTTCGTGGTGGTCCAGAGTCCCCACATCGTGTAGTTGTCGAAACTATAGACCAGCGAGTGACTGGCCATGAGATTGTTTGGGGCAAGCTGTTGCTCGATGTCGGGCATCGAAATAATACGTCCCAGAATTATGCTCATGCCCTCGGCAATTTGGGGAATGTAAACCTGGAGGTACAGCATCGGGGTGTCGAACCCAGTGAACTTATTGTCCCTGAAGAGGTTATTATCGTTGATGTAGCCGCGCGAAGCCATGAAACGATAATCCAGACCATCGAGACAGGCGATGCGGAAGCCCCAGTCGATATGGTCGGTCTGATTCTGATCGGGCATGCGTTCGATGTAAAGCACGGCTTGGTCAAGCTCCAAGCGGTCCGGACGCTCATCATAAACTTCCGGGTAATTGGCGACTGGACTAGGACCAGTATTGTGCGAGGTGCTCAAGTTTCCGCTTACGGTTACCCAGCCGTAAAACTGGATGCGGCTGTCGTACCATGGTTTTCCGTCCGGGCCGTCATAGATGGCCTGCATCAGCGGATAGGGACTGTCTCGCAAGGCGCCGGGGTCGCCGATGACGTTCGGACCTCCACCGATCTGCCAGTCGCCGTCCGGATAGGGCGGCGAATCGAAGGGCGGGTTACCAATGCGGCGCGTTGGTGATGGCGGCGCGTTGGTGTCGGGCGGGGTGTAACAGGGCGTACCCATTTGCTTCATGAACGCCTCATTCAGCCTCCTGAGAAAACCCACGCTGGCCTTTTTTCCATAAGGCTGCGACGCAGGAGCAACTGCCGTTGCGGCAGGCGCATTCGTTGCCGCCGGTACCGTGCTTGCCGACGGGGCATTGGTTACGGAATCCGCCTGCGCCACCGTGGCAAGGCCGACGATACCGCAGGCCGCGAGTACCAGGGTCCACTGATTAATTCTCAGTTGTTTCATTTTGGATATCATAGGTTTCCATTTTCCGTTGTTTGTGTTCGTGACGAACAAACATTGGGATGGTTGTGAGATCATAGACCTGCATCTCCAACAGGTCCGACTCGGTCGAACGAACCGCGTGCCGCTGGTACGGCTCGCGCCACGATGCTCTCCTATTTCAACGGTGCCATCCGGTTTCCCCAGGAGTTGCCTCGTGGAATTCGGCCTTGGTGTTGTAACGGTCGGAGTGCAACGGTTGAGCGTTGACGACAATTAGACCGGGTCGTGCGACGAGAAACGCGAATCGGCTCGATAAATTGCTTGCTGCGGTTGTTGCCGTCGGGTGCGTTTGTGTTGTGACACGCCGGGGCAACAACACCGCCCTAGAACTGTAACGGTTGACGCCATTCGGTTCCGCGGCGCCAGCCTGGAGGCTGATCGCGACGCTGAGCACTGCGAGGGTCATGAATTTTTTCACGGTGTGTGCCTTTCATACGGCAACTCTGGCGACTTCCAGATGCACTTTGAGGACCGCGTTAGCATTGTGGTCGTGCGTGTCTTACGCCTTGAAAATCATGGCCATGCCGCTCCGACTGATGACCTCGGTGATCAAGAAACGGCCGTCCCAAATGTCGCCCGGGGGCAACTCGCCGACCCTGTTCGCCTCGATGGCGGGGTGGTATTCGACCACACCCTGGCAACAGTTGACGTGTTCGAGAGGGCACAATTGGGTCGTCGTCATGGAGGCACTGTTGCATGGAACGGGCGGGCTGGATAATTAAATGGGGATGCAAAGGCGTTAAAAAAGAATCAATGCCAATGGCCGGTTCGAAGTGTTTATCATCCAAGCCGGCATTTCCCGCGTGGCATACACCCGGCAACCATCGCGAATCATACAGTCTTATTGCCCAGCAGAGCATCCTCTCTGAACAATGCCATCAAGCCCTTTGTGCAGCTCCAAGGCTGGCTTACACCTTCCTCTGCACCAGCACCCGGAACGTCCGGCCCATCAGTTCGGGATGCATAAGCTGCTGGATGGCGGCGCGTTCTTTGCTGGGTTGGCCGGCGGTGCGTTCGACAATCTCGGCAATCTCAGCTTCTCCCATCTGCAATAAGTAATGGGACTGGTCGGTGAACACAACCGGATCGAGCCCGAGCATCTTGCCATGTTCGATCAACGACGTGAACTCGACGTGCGCGGTCATATCCTGTTCGCCAATGTTCGCATACGGATTCGCGCCCTTGGTGTGTTGGTGATAACAGAGCAGGGTGCCGTCGCGATGGTGCGGTGCGAAATACTCGGGCCGCTCGTAGCCGTAGTCGATGGTGACGATCCAGCCGCGTTTCAGTCGTTTTGCCACGTCCGACAGCCAGTCCAACGCGCGCAAGTTCACCTCGGTACGGTAGCCTTCCATGTGTTGAACGGGCAGGTCGCTCAGGAAGTCAGCAAGTCGCGCGGTCGAGAGCGGACCGAGCGATTCCGTGAAATCGGCAGTCACATAGACTTCCTGCCAGGCTCCTTTTTTCACCTGAACGACGTGGACCGGCAACGCATCGAGAAATTCGTTGGAGAACACGCAACCGACAATCGAATCGGGAATGCGATCACCCGTCTCGACAATGCGATACCGCAGGTCCGGGGCCGCCGCGAGCACATCCGCCCGCAATTGGCCGCTGTGTCCGCCAAATTCGACAACCTCAAACTCGGCCGGGTTGCCCAATTCTTTCCGAAAAATCAAAAACTGTTTCGCCAGTAGTTTTCCAAACAGCGGCCCGACGCTCACGCTGGTGAAATAATCACCGCGTTTCCCGATCTTTTCGCGACGGCTGGTGTAATAGCCGAATTGGGGGTGATACAGCGCCAGTTCCATGAACCGCTCGAATGTGATCCGCCCGCCGCTCGCGTCGATGTCGCGGCGGATTTCACGAACCAAATCGGCATTGCCGGTGCCGTCCACGGGCTTACGATAGCCGAGCCGTGCGCGTGGATGAAGGCGAAAGAACACTTGCAAGCGGCAAATGTTTTGGTAGGTTCCTTGTGAAATGTGTCACAAGGTTCGCCCGCAGGCGTGACGGGCGAACCGGGTGTGGTTTTGATGGCTGAGCAATTACAACAATACGTGCCGGTCGGGCTTTTATTGCTGGTCGCAATCGGATTCGCCACCGCCACCATGCTGGCGCCGCTGATCCTCGGCAAACCACGCGTCCACGACCCGATCAAGGACAGCGCCTACGAATGCGGTCTGCCGCCGATGGCCGACGCGCACACGCGTTTCAGCGTCAAATTCTACCTCATCGCGATGTTGTTCATCATCTTCGACATCGAGGTGGTATTCATGCTGGGGTGGGGCGCAGTGTTCCGCGACATGATCAAACCCGTCGCCGAAGGCGGCATCGGTATCAAAATGTTGTTGGGCGCGGTGCTATTCCTGGGAATTCTTGAAGTCGGCCACATTTACGCCTGGAAAAAGGGCGCGCTCGACTGGGCCCCGCGCAAGGAACACCTGCCCGAGCCAAAACCCGCTGCGCCGAAGGTGGAGAAGAAGCCGGAGTTGGTGGCGTCATGAGCCAACGCCTCGAAACAGGATTCGACCCGAAGGTGGAAGGTCGCGACGTGATCGTCACGAGCGTGGATGCCGCGATCGACTGGGTCCGCAAGAATTCCTGCTGGCCGATGCCGATGGGTCTGGCGTGTTGCGCCATCGAATTGATGGCCGCGGGCGCCAGCCGCTTCGATATCGCGCGGTTCGGCGCGGAAGTGATGCGGTTCTCGCCACGACAGTCCGACCTGATGATCGTGGCCGGCACCTGCGTGTACAAAATGGCGGGCGTGGTCAAGCGCGTGTGGGACCAGATGCCCAACCCGAAATGGTGCATTGCGATGGGTGCGTGTGCCAGCAGCGGCGGCATGTATCGCAGCTACGCCGTCGTGCAGGGCGTGGACCATTTTCTGCCCGTGGATGTGTATATTTCCGGCTGCCCGCCGCGTCCCGAAGCGCTTCTGGAAGGATTGATGGCAATCCAGCGCAAGATCGCCCACGAGAAGGCTGTCGTGAATATGAAAAAGGGCAACGGCCCCGGGATTTCCAGTCCCATCAGCGGACCGATCATCGTGCGCGGCGAATACGCGCCAAAGCTCAAGGGTTGACCACACAATGAACCTGCAAACCGCCATCGACAGATTGAAGGTGAGACTCGGGGAGGCGGTTTCCGGCCCCGTCGAATTTCGCGGCGAGACCACACTCACCGTGTCGCGCGAAAAAATCGTCGCCGCCTGCGAATTCCTCAAGAAGGAAGGCGGCTTCGACATGCTGACGGACCTTTCGGGCGTGGACAATTACGGCGAGGACCCGCGGTACGAGGTCGACTACCTGTTGTACTCGCTGGCGCAACATTGTTACTTGCGGTTGAAGGTGCGTGTGTCCGAGGAGGACATGGTGGTGGACAGCGTGACCGGCGTCTGGCGGGGAGCGGACTGGCACGAGCGCGAGGCGTTCGACATGTTCGGCATCCGCTTTCGCGGACACCCGAACTTGAAGCGCATCCTGATGTGGGAAGGCTATCCGCATCACCCGTTGCGCAAGGATTTCCCGCTCGCCGGCATTCCGGCCGAATTGCCCGAAACGGCGGTCAATGCCGACACCGTGCGCACCGCGCCGATGTTGGGCGGGCCGTTCGTGGCTTCCAATGGCACGCGCAGTTCGATCCGCCGCGAGCCGCGTCAGTACGACACCATGGCGGAGCAACAGGACAAGCTTGAAAGCCCGACGAAGAAGGAATCCGTGTAGTTCATGACCACAAAGCATGAGATGGAGTTGATCGATTCCGCGGCTCGCGCGCAGCAGATGATGGAAGAAGAGCTGGCCGGCGAGAAGATGGTCCTCAACATGGGGCCGCAGCACCCGAGCACGCACGGGGTGTTGCGCGTCGTGCTCGAACTCGACGGCGAAGAGATCGTCAACGCCTGGCCGGATGTCGGTTACCTGCATCGCGGCGACGAGAAGATCGCCGAGAACATGACCTACACGCAGTTCATCCCGTACACCGACCGTCTCGATTATCTCGCGCCGCTGGCCAACAACGTCACCTACGCCTACGCCGTCGAGAAACTGCTGGGGATGGATGTGCCGCCGCGCTGCAAGTATATCCGCGTCATCTGCGCGGAACTGGCTCGCATCAGCTCGCACCTGCTCGGTCTGGGCAGCTTCGGCATGGACGTCGGGGCGATGACCGTGTTCCTCTATACGTTTCGCGAACGCGAGAAGATTTACGACATGGCCGAATGCATCAGCGGCGCGCGGTTCACGACCAGTTACACCCGCATTGGCGGCTTGGCGAAGGATATGCCGCCCGAATTTGTGCCGATGCTGCGCAAGTTTTTGAAGGAATTTCCCGCGACCGTCGACGAGGTCGACAAATTGCTCACCCGCAATCGGATCTTCTGCGAACGCGCCCGCGGCATCGGGGTGCTCCCGAAGGAAATCGCGATCGACATCGGAGTCACGGGCCCGTGTCTGCGGGGATCGGGTGTGGATTGGGACATCCGCAAATCACACCCCTACAGCAGTTATGAGGATTTCGAATTTGAGGTGCCCGTTGGTTCGGTCGGGGACAGTTACGACCGCTATCTGGTGCGCATGGAGGAGATGCGGCAGAGCGTGCGCATTCTCCAGCAGGCCATCGACAATCTGCCCGATGGGCCGGTGAATTCGCCCGACGCCAAGATTCTGCTGCCCGACAAGGAAGCTGTCCTGACGAAGATGGAGGAGCTGATCCATCACTTCATCAATGTCACGGAAGGCATCAACGCGCCGCCGGGCGAGGTCTATTTCTCCGCGGAAAATCCGAAGGGCGAGCTTGGGTTTTACATCGTCAGCAAAGGGGGCGGTACGCCACATCGGCTGAAGATTCGCGCGCCATCATTTGTGAACCTGCAGGCGCTGCCCGTCATGTCCAAAGGCCACATGATGAGCGACATGGTCACCATCCTGGCGAGTCTCGATTTCGTGATGGGAGAGTGTGATCGCTAGATTCCTGATTTTGCCATGGCATTGAACGTTCCAACCGAACTCGATCGGCACATCGACGAGATCGTCACGCACTACCCGCCGCAGCACAAACGGGCGGCGGTGCTGTGGCTGTTGCATCTCTTGCAGGAACAGTTCGGCCAACTTGGCAAGGAGCAGGTCGAGTGGACCGCGGCCAAACTCGGCTTGCAGCCGATCAATATCTGGGAGTTGATCACGTTCTACCCGATGTTCACGGCCAAACCGCGCGGCAAGTTCCACATCAAGGTCTGCCGCACGCTTTCCTGTGAACTGTCCGGCTGTGGCGGTATCCTCGAACGATTGCAACGGAGACTCCACGTCAAGCTGGACGAGACCACGAGCGACGGTCTGTTCATGATTTCCACGGTCGAATGCCTGGCAGCTTGCGGCACCGGCCCGGTCATGATGGTCAACGACGAATTGTTCGAGAACCTCACACCCGACAAGGCCGAGTCGATCGTCAACCGCATCAAGACCACCGGCAAACTGGAGCCGCAACCGTTGCCGCCGGTGCAGCCCGCCCACCCGCTGGAGAAGCGGGTGCTGCTGGCCAACATGAGCAAGCCCGGCTACAAGGGCGCGATCGACGACTACATTCGCGAGGGCGGCTACAAGGCATTGCCGAAAGCGCTCCGCATGAAGCCCGAAGAGATCGTGGCCGAGGTCAAGAACAGCGAGGTGCGCGGGCGCGGCGGCGCGGGTTTCCCCTGCGGCATGAAGTGGAGTTTTCTCCCCAAGGGCACCGGCAAGCCGATTTATCTGGTTTGCAACGCCGACGAGTCCGAGCCCGGCACGTTCAAGGACCGCCAGCTTCTCCATTACGATCCGCACCAGCTCATCGAGGGCATTCTCGTCTCTTGCTATGCGGTCGGTGCGCATGCGGCCTACATTTATATCCGGGGCGAGATGCCCTACGGCGCGAAGATTCTCATCAAGGCCATCGAAGAAGCGCGCCGGAAGAGTTTCCTCGGCAAAAATATTCTCGGCAAGGGGTTCGACTGCGAGATTTACGTTCATCGCGGCGCGGGCGCGTATATCTGTGGCGAAGAGACGGGGCTTATTGAATCACTCGAAGGCAAGCGGGCGTATCCGCGCATCAAACCGCCGTTTCCGGCAGTGGTCGGACTGTTCGGCTGCCCGACCGTCGTGAACAACGTCGAGACGCTGTCGAATATCCCGCATATCATCAACAATGGCGCGGCATGGTTCAAGGCGATGGGAGTGCCCGGCTCCACCGGCACGCGCCTGGTCTGCGTTAGCGGTCCCGTGAAACGTCCCGGCTATTACGAATTCGAGATGGGCAAACTGACGATGCGCCAGCTCATCTACGATTTGTGCGGCGGACTCCGGGAGGGGCGTCAACTGAAAGGCGTTGTACCCGGCGGCAGCTCCATGCCCGTGCTGAAAGCCGACCAAATTGATGTCGCGCTCGATTTTGAATCGTTGCGCAAGGCCGGTACGATGGCCGGCTCGGGTGGCGTCATCGTGCTCGATGATACGGTCGACATCGTCCAGAGCACGCTGAATGTCGCGCAGTTTTACGCGCACGAGTCGTGTGGCCAGTGCACCCCGTGCCGCGAAGGCACCCTGTGGATGGAGAAAATGCTCCACCGCATCAAGCACGGCCATGGCCGGCCCGAAGACGTGGACTTGCTGTGGGACATCGCCGACAACATCGACGGCAAGACGATCTGCCCGCTCGGCGAAGCTGCGGCATGGCCCGTGAAAGCCTTCGTCACGAAATACCGCGGCGAGTTTGAGAAGGCGTGCAAGAACGGAGGGAAAAATGGCCACTGAATCCCCAACCGTGATCAAGGGGATATCACAAATTGTGACATCCTCCGACACCAAGAATTCCAAACTCCCTGTCATTCTGAGCGAAGCGAAGAATCTCAGTCGTTCCGGTCGCGCGGGAAAACGACAGAGACCCTTCGCTACGCTCAGGGTGACAAGCTCGAACGGTTGAACGTCATGGCAAAGAAGAATAAAGGCAAGTCTAGGAAGGAGATCAAAGAAGAGATTTACGCGGATGGTCAAATCTGGAAGATCGTCTACGGAAAACTGATACCGGGCCCGGGCCGGCCTCAAAGCGTTCAGCAACTCTTCCGGGTAGTCGCCGAGATGTTGCCATTTAGCGCTCTCAGTGCGGTAAAGAAACATATGCGCAAACACAATTTGCCGAGAACAGGTATCTATATGGCGCATGATTCGATGGGGCATGCTCGCTACGCCGGACGAGGCAATATTTTTGTCCGTTTGGATGCACGCCACAAGGCGCAGCCGCTTGAGCTAGAGTATTTCTCGTTTTACGTGGTCCTCGACAAGAAGCATGAGCGAGAAATAGAAACAGCGTTGATACGCGCCGCAGGGCCGCAGTTGGTTTTCAATACCCAGAAGAAACGGGTAACCAATGAGCCCGGAAGCATCAGTGATTACGAGCCAGGAACTCGGTTCTATATTCGGCAGAAGAAAAAGGGGAAGAAGCCGCGTCGCAAGAAGAGGTAGATCATTGTCATGCCCGACAACGCCATCAAACTAACCATCGACGGCAAGGAGGTCGCGGCCCCGAAGGGGATGAACCTGATCGAGGCGGCGAAGCTGGCCGGCATCGAGGTGCCGCATTATTGCTATCATCCGAAGCTGGCGGTCGTCGGCAACTGCCGCATGTGCTTGGTGGACGTCGGCATGCCGAAAATGGGCCCGGACAAGAAGCCGGAGATGAGACCCGACGGCAAACCTGTGATCATGTTTGGGCCGAAACTTACCATCGGCTGCAATACATCCGTGGGCGAGGGCATGGTGGTCCATACTCGTTCGCCAAAAGTCATCAAGGCGCGTGAGGGCGTGATGGAATTTCTGCTCATCAACCATCCGCTCGATTGTCCGATCTGCGACCAGGCCGGCGAATGCCGATTGCAGGAGTTCAGCGTCGACTACGGCAAGGGCCAGAGCCGCTTCGTGGAAGAGAAGGTCCACAAACCGAAGAAGACGGAGATCGGCCCGAAGATCATGCTCGACGACGAACGCTGCATCCTTTGCTCGCGGTGCGTCCGTTTCATGAAGGACGTGGCGGGTCAGGATTGCCTCGGGTTCGTGAATCGCGGCAGTTATTCCACGCTGACCTGTTACCCCGGCATGGAACCGAACACGAATTACGACCTCAACATTACCGACATTTGCCCCGTCGGGGCGCTGACATCGAACGACTTCCGGTTCAAACAGCGGGTGTGGTTCCTGAAGGAGACGAAGAGCGTTTGCCCGAATTGCGCGACGGGTTGCAATTCCGTCTTGTGGTCGCGGGAAGGCGTTGTGCACCGACAGACGCCGCGCGACAACGATGCGGTCAATCAATGCTGGATGTGCGATTCAGGACGGCTGCACTACAAGTTTATTAATGATCCGAATCGCATCATCACGCCGACCCTGAGATCGGCCGCGATGGGGGAACGGCTCAACCTCACCTGGACGGAGGCGACGCGGCAAATTGCGGAAAAACTCAGCGCCCAAAAGGATAAAGGCGGAACAATCGCGGCCATCGGGACCGCGCGCGCCACGACCGAGGAACTGTTCCTGTTCAACAAACTCATGCGTGAAGTTCTGGGCGCGGACCTGGTGGATTGCGTGCCGCACACCGGCGAAGGCGACAAATTCCTGCTCAGCGCCGACCGCACCCCGAACGGCAACGGCGCCAAGCTAACAGGCGTTACCGCGGAGCCGGTTGGCAGTCGTATTCCCGTCATCGCCGAGGCGATCAAGTCCGGCAAGATCAAGACGCTGATCGTTCACGGCGAGAACGTGTCGAAACACGGGATCGCTGAGGATGTGCTCGCGAAATTGGATTTGCTGGTGGTCATCGACACCCTGCCGAACAAGGTGACGGAACTGGCGCATTATGTGTTGCCCGGTGCGACTTTCGCGGAAAAGCGCGGCACGTTCATCAATGCCAGGAACCGCCTGCAACGGTTGAACACGGCGGTCCCATCGCCCGGAATTGCGCGGCCAGAATGGCAGACATTTGCGGCACTGTTGAACGAATTGGGCGGCGATGGCGGCTATCTGACGATTGAAGATGTGTTCGCCGACATGGCGCGGTCGCTCGCGCCGTTGGCAGGACTGAATCTCTCCAGGATTGGCGATCTCGGCGTCGAACTGAAGCCCGTGACGGAAACAACAAGTGAGACGAAGTCCGGGGCCGCCGCCGCCGCCGCCGCAGGAGCAAAGGCATGATTCCCTTGCTCCTCATTCATCTCATCAAGATTGTCTGTGTCATCGGCGTGATGCTGGGCATCGTGGCCTACACCGTACTGGCGGAACGCAAGATTTGCGCGTGGATGCAGGACCGCATCGGGCCGAATCGCGTCGGGCCGCTCGGTCTTTTGCAACCCCTGGCCGATGGTTTGAAGTTCGTGTTCAAGGAGGACGTGCTTCCGCATCACGTCAACAAGGTTTATTTCACGTTGGCGCCGATGATCGCCATGATCCCCGCGCTCATCACGATTGCGGTTGTGCCGTGGGGCAGCCAGTTGGTAATTCCCCAGATTTCGCACGATCCGATCCAGGGCGTTATTGCCGACCTCAACGTCGGCATCCTGTTCGTGTTCGCCATCGCCTCGCTGGGCGTGTACGGCATTGTGTTGGCGGGGTGGTCGAGCAACTCGAAATATCCATTCCTCGGCGGCATCCGTT
The DNA here is from genome assembly GCA_963842185.1 of uncultured Verrucomicrobiae bacterium. Lineage (GTDB taxonomy): Bacteria > Verrucomicrobiota > Verrucomicrobiia > Palsa-1439 > Palsa-1439 > Palsa-1439. The sequence continues at coordinate 235,197 of CAWJFL010000013.1, read as the reverse complement.
CCAGCGCGCAGATGATTTCCTACGAAGTGTGCCTCGGATTGAGCGTGGTGCCCGTCTTCATGCAGGTCGGCTCGCTCAATCTCCCGAAGGTGGTCGAATACCAGGCACAGCACACGTGGCTCTGCGTCACCCAGCCGCTGTCGTTTTTCATTTTCCTCGTGAGCGCGTTCGCCGAGACCAACCGTCTGCCGTTCGATTTGCCGGAGGCGGAACAGGAGTTGGTCGGCGGGTACCACACCGAGTACAGCTCCATGAAGTTCGCGATGTTTTTTATGGGCGAATATGCCGCGATGTTCGTGGCGTCGGCGCTGATGGCGACACTGTTTTTCGGTGGTTGGTCGCTGCCGTTCGCGCCGTTCAACGCGCCCGCGCAAACGCTCGGCGTTGGCTTGGCGCACATCGGCATTTTTCTGGCGAAGGTGTGTTGTTTCCTCTTCTTCTTCATTTGGGTGCGGTGGACGATCCCGCGATTCCGGTATGACCAACTAATGGCGTTGGGCTGGAAGATCTTCATCCCGCTGACGTTGTTGAACATTCTGGTTTCCGGAGTGGTGCTGGCGGTGATCACGAAATGACCATGCAAGTCAAACGTCCAAAACTGACGATTTGGGAGCGGACATATCTCCCGCAGATTCTGCACGGGCTGTGGCTGACGTTGAAGCACATCCCGCAGCGGAAGTTTACGCGTCGATATCCGGAGGAGAAACCGCCGCTCTACGGTGCGTATCGTGGCGCGCCGACGCTGGTGAAGGACCCCGAGGGCCGGGTCAAATGCGTTTCGTGCCAGTTATGCGAGTTCGTCTGTCCGCCCAAGGCGATCCGCATTACGCCGCGCGCGCGACCGGATGACGCGCCCGATGCGAATGTCGAAAAGGAACCCGAGGATTTCGTCATCGACATGTTGCGGTGCATTTATTGCGGGTACTGCGAGGAGGTGTGTCCCGAAGAAGCGATCTTCCTGAAGCAGGATTTTGCGATCACGGGTTACACGCGCGAAGAACTGCAGTTTCACAAGGGGAAGTTGCTGGAATTGGGAGGCGTGCAACCGGACTCCATTTGGAAATGGAAATTCAAAGGCGCCCCGCCACCGGATGCGCCGGGGGCGAACGTGAGGAAGCCACAAAGGCACACCGATAAACACCGATGAGTATCCGTGATACATCCGTGTGAATCTGTGGCGTAACTAGACTGATGATTATTCACGACATGTTGTTCTGGTTTTTCAGCATCGCGATGCTGGTGTGCGGGCTGTTGGTGATCGGCAGCCGCAATCCCGTTGCCAGCGCGCTGTTTTTGGTGATGCTGTTTGTGTTCCTGGCTGGCCTGTTTGTCCTGCTCGAAGCGTTCTTCATCGCGGCAATCCAGTTGCTGGTGTATGCGGGCGCGATCATGGTGTTGTTCCTGTTTGTCATCATGCTGCTGGACATCAAGGCCAGCGAGCGGCGCAAGTTCCGGGCGCTCGGCGTCTTTGGCGGAATCGCGGTGGCCGCGGCGTTCGTGTGGGAACTGGAAATCATCCTTTCCCGGCCGCTGAAACCCCTGGCCGCCGGCGGCAACGAACTGAGCGGCGGTCTGGAGCAGATCGTCAAACCGCTGTTCGCCAATTACATGTTACCCTTCGAGGTGACAGCGCTGCTGCTGTTGGTGGCGATGATCGGCGTGGTCCTGCTTTCCAAGAAGGAACTCAAATGACCAGCGCCATTTCCCTCAATCACTATCTGATCGTCAGCGGGTTGCTGTTCGCGCTCGGGATCGCCGGCGTGATCATCCGTCGCAATGCGCTCGTCATTTATATGGCGCTGGAAATGAATCTCAATGCCGCGAACCTCGCGCTCGTCGCCTTTTCCAAATTCAACAAGCTGGTCGAGGGCCAGATCCTGGTGTTCTTCATCATCGCCATCGCGGCGGCGGAAGTCGCGGTCGGTTTGGCCATCATCGTGGCGCTGTACCGCCGGAAACAATCCATCAGCGTGGATCAACTTACGACGATGCGGCTATGAATCACCTGACCTATATGTATGGCACCGACTGGGGCATGGGCCGTTTTCCCATCTGCTCGGTGTGGATCATTCTTTTCACGCCGCTGGTGGCGGCCGCGCTGATTACGTTGTTCACGAAAGAGCGGAAAGCGCTGAGCGCCGCATTGTCCATCGGCGCCATCTTGATTTCCTTCGCATTGTCACTGCGGCTGTTCCTGTTGTTTGCCCTCAAAGGCATCCAGCACCAGCGGCATCCGTTCGAGTGGCTCGTCATCGGCAACACCGTGCGTATCGAGTTCGGCATGACGACCGATGCGCTGGCGCTGTTGATGTTGCTGGTCGTCACCGGCGTGGGGTCGGCGATTCATATCTATTCGCTCGGCTACATGAAAGGCGACCCCGGCTTCTCACGGTTCTTCGCCTGCATGTCATTGTTCACGTTTTCCATGCTCGGGATCGTGATTTCGAATAATTTCATCCAGATCTTCATTTTCTGGGAACTGGTCGGCGTGAGCAGTTATCTCCTGATCGGGTACTGGTTCGAAAAGCCGAGCGCCGCGGACGCGGGCAACAAAGCGTTTCTCACGACGCGCATCGGCGATGTCGGGATGATGCTGGGCATCTTATTGCTGTGGTCGCACGCGCACACTTTCAATTTCACCGAATTACAGGCGAAACTGCCGACGCTCGGTTTATCGATTGGCACCCTGGCGCTGATCGGCGCGTTGATCTTTGCCGGCGCGGTCGGCAAGAGTGCGCAGGTGCCGTTGCACGTCTGGTTGCCCGATGCGATGGAAGGCCCGACGCCCGTCAGCGCGCTTATTCATGCGGCGACGATGGTGGCGGCGGGCGTCTACATGCTCTGCCGCGTCTCGTGGCTGATTTTGCCGAGCGAAACGGCGTTGTGGCTGATCGCATGGATTGGCGGAATCACCGCGCTCATGGCGGCGACGATTGCCATCGCCCAAAACGACATCAAACGCATCCTGGCCTACTCGACCCTCTCGCAGCTCGGTTACATGGTGATGGCCGTCGGTCTCGGCGGGCCGACGCAGGCGATGTTTCATCTGACGACGCACGCGTTCTTCAAGGCGCTGCTGTTCCTCGGCGCGGGCAGTGTGATCATCGCGCTCCACCACGAACAGGACATCTGGAAAATGGGCGGGATGTGGAAGAAGACGCCGATCACGTTCTGGACATTCCTGATCGGTACGCTGGCGCTGGCGGGTGTGCCGCCGTTGAGCGGGTTTTACAGCAAGGACGAGATCCTGCTGCTGGCCTTCGAACGCAATTCGATGCTGTTTATCATGGCCACCGTGACGGCGTTCCTGACCGCTTACTACATGGGTCGCGAAGTGTTCGTGGTGTTCTTCGGCAAACCGCGCGACTACCACGCATACGACCACGCACACGAATCGCCCTGGGTGATGACGCTGCCGCTCGTGTTCCTGGCGGCGTTCTCGATTATCGCCGGCTGGTACAGCAAGGTCCCCAATTTCCTCGGGCCACCACATGAAGCCGAGCGCCATTCCGTGTTGCTGACGGGCGGCCTGATTCTCGTGCCGTTGTTCGGTTTCCTGGTCGCGGCGAAGATCTATTGGAAGGCCGAACCCAGCGACGCGCCCGTGAAAGCCGCACTCGGCAAACTCTGGACGGTGGTCGAGAACAAATACTATTTCGACGAGTTGTATCACTGGATCATCCAATACGTGCAGGGCACAATTGCGACGGTGTGTGATGTGTTCGACCGCTGGGTCATTCAGCGGCTCGGCATCGGCGGCCTGTCGGTCGGCACGGGCCTGCTCGGTCGCACCGTCCGCCTCCTGCAAACCGGCAGCCTCTCCGGTTACGCCTTCCTCATCGGCCTCGGCGTGACGGTGATTATTTATTGTGCGGTGGTGAGATGATGACAGGCAAGCGGAATGTAATCATCATTTCTGGCATCGTGGCATTTGTGGTGGTCACGCTCCTCGTCGCTTGGCTTCACTGGGCGGAAATGCCCGCCAAAGAGAAATCGGGTGGAATTGTGTGTAGGGTGAACGTAGGGCTACTTAGCCGTGCCTGTGGGGAATACGCGAGGGAGCACGGAGACACTCTGCCAGCGTCGCTGGACGAGTTGCGTCCCTATCTTTCAACAGCTTTACAACGACTGAAGGCACGTCCTTCTGAAGATCCGTATCTAGAGGTTTGGGAACGTTTCGGAGGAATGGCAAACGTGTTTTCGTGTCCATTGTCCAAGTTTCGGCCCGCATACGAAATTGTTGGCGCTGGGAAGAAAATCCAGAACGGCGACAAGAGTGAGATTCGTGTGATCCGAGAGGTTGAACCAAACCACAACCGAAATCATGGTTTCAACATTGGTTACCTGGACGGACACGTAGACTACGTGGACAAAACTGAATAGGCGGCGGCACGCGGACAATGAATCTCTTACTCACCATCGCCGTCCTGCTTCCGCTGATCGCGGCGTTTGTGTTGTTCCTGTTTCCGGCGAAGAATCCGAAGGCGATTCGGGCGTTGGCGATGTTCGCCACAGGCGTGTCGCTGCTGATTACGCTGACGTTGTTCGCGAATTTTGACCGAACGAAGAGCGGGTATCAATTCGTCCACAGCATCCCATGGCTGCCGAGTTACGGGTGCTCGCTGAAATTTGGCGTGGACGGCATTTCGATGACGTTGCTGTTGCTGGTCGGGTTCGTCTCGTTCTGCGGGACGCTTATTTCCAGCGAAATCCACGAGCGCGAGAAGGAATACTACATTTTGTTTCTCTCGTTGACGACGGGCATCAGTGGGACGTTCTGCACGATGGACCTGTTTTTCTTTTATTTCTTCTACGAACTGGCGGTGATCCCGATGTATCTGCTGATCGGCATGTGGGGATCGCTGCCGCCGGGCAAGCACGGGCGCACGAAAGAGTATGCGACGATGAAGTTGACGCTGTACCTGACGGCGGGCGCGGTGTTGGCATTGATCGGATTGCTCGGCATCTACTTCGTGGGCGGCACGTTGGATATCGAGAAGCTGCAACACACCATCTGGCTGGCAAGGAGCACCCAAATGTGGGCGTTTCCGTGTTTGCTGTTCGGGTTCGGGTTTCTCGCGTCACTGTGGCCGTTTCACACGTGGTCGCCGCTGGGGTACGCCGCCGCGCCGACCGCGGCCTCGATGATGCATGCGGGCGTGCTGAAAAAACTCGGCGCGTACGGCATCATTCGGCTGGCGTTGCCGTTGCTGCCCGAAGGCGCGCGGCATTGGGTCAACCTCCTCGCAATCCTGGCGTGCTTCAACATCCTGTACGCCGGCTGGGCGGCGTTGACGCAGAAGGACTGGAAATTCGTTATCGGCTACAGCTCGGTGAGCCACATGGGGTACGTGTTGCTGGGAATCGCCACGCTGAATGTCGTCGGCGTGACCGGCGCAGTGCTGCTGATGTTCGCGCATGGCGTGATGGCGGCGCTGACGTTCGCGTTGATCGGCTTCTTCTACCATCAGACGCACAACCGGTTCGTGCCCGACCTCAGCGGCCTCGCGCGGAAAATCCCGTTCATCGGCGTGTGCATGGTGATGGCCGTGATGGCGTCGAGCGGGTTGCCGGGGTTTGCCAATTTCGCCAGCGAAGTGCTGGTGTTCCTGGGTTCATGGCAGCAAGGGTCGACGCTGTTTCGCGTGGCGACGATCTGTGCCGTGTGGGGCATTGTCGTGACGGCGACCTACCTGCTGTGGGCGGTGCGGACGAGTTTCTTTGGGCCGTTCGATGAAAAATGGTCGATGCTCAAGGACGCAGTGACTTTCAAACAGAAGTTTCCGTACGCGCTGCTTCTGGCGGCTTTGTTGACGGTCGGGTTTTATCCGCGACTGCTGACGGACATCATCAAACAGAGCGTGGCGACATCCATCGTCAGCCGGTTCTCCACGGGCAACGAAGCGAACACCGCGTCCACAGACACGGCCTACAACGGCAGGACGACGCCATGATGAGCCTGTATGGCATTCAGTTGGAGTGCCTGATATCGATCTGGGGAATCCTGATTCTCCTCGTGGACGCGTTCAAGCCGATCGCGAACAAGCGGGGGGTGGGATATCTGGCGGCCGGGTTTGTGGCCGTGGCGCTGCTGTACAGCTTCGCGATCCAGCCCGTGAGCGGGACATTCTTTCATGGGATGTTCCGCCTCGACCCGTTCGCGTTGTATTTCAAGCGGCTGTTTTTGTTGGCACTGGCCGCGGTGCTGCTGATGGCGGCGGAATTTTCGCCACGCATCGAATCGGGTGTGACCGAATTCTACGCGCTGCTGATGTTCTGCGCGGTGGGCATGCTGCTGATCGCGTCCGTGAATGATTTCATCCTGCTGTTCGTGTCGCTGGAGTTGGTCACGATTACGTTTTACGTGCTGGCGAGCTATCTGCGGCGGCAGGTCCCGTCCCTGGAAGCGGGGACGAAGTATCTCATCCTCGGCGCGCTCTCCAGCGGGTTCACGGTGTATGGCATCGCGTACATCTTCGGGACGACCGGCACGACGAATTTCGACAAACTTGCCGAGATTCTGCGTTCCCAGACAGGAGCGCCGTCGTCGGCATTCGTTTTCGGCATGCTGCTGGTATTGACCGGGCTTGGATTCAAGATCGCCAGCGTGCCGTTCCAGGTGTGGGCGCCCGACGTGTATCAGGGCGCGCCGACTCCCGTGACGGCGTTTCTGGCCGTGGGCAGCAAGGCGGCGGGATTTGCGCTGCTGCTGCGGGTCTTGTACACGGGACTGCTGCCCGTGAGCCTGTCCTGGAACGCGCTGATTGCGGTCCTTGCGGGTGCGACCCTGCTTTATGGAAATCTGGGCGCGATTCCGCAGCACAATATCAAGCGGCTGCTGGGCTATTCGTCGATCGGACACGCGGGCTATATGCTGATGGGGGTCGCGGCGGTGAACGCGCTCGGCGCGGGTGCCGTGCTGTTCTATCTGGGGCAATATGCTTTCACCAATCTCTGCGCGTTCCTGGCGATCATTGCGGCGACGGCGGCGACGGGCAGCGATGAAATCCCGAGCTTCTCGGGTCTCGGCAAACGCTCGCCGATTCTCGGCCTGGCGCTGTTCCTGTCGATGATGTCGTTGGCGGGCATCCCGCCGTTGAGCGGGTTTTTCGGCAAGTTCCAGTTGTTTGCCGCCGTGGTCCAACGGGCGCAGACGGATTCGAAGTATTATGTGCTGGCGGCGATTGGCGCTGTGGCGGTGGTCATCTCGCTGTACTTCTATCTCGGCGTGGGGCGCGCGATTTACCTGCAGGAAGCCGAGGATGCCACGCCGATCGTGGTCAGCAAACCGATGCGGTTCGGGTTGATCGTGTGCATGGTGGCAATGATCGGAATCGGCATTTTCCAACGTCCGCTGGTGCACGCGTCGATAATGGCTGCAAAGGTCTTTTCCTTGCATTAGAGTCGGGCCGTGAAAGGGAAGACGGATCCATCAACGTTCAACGTTGAGAGCTAAGGAGAGTTCCATGACCACACGCATCGAAAAAGATTCCATGGGTCCGCTGGAAGTTCCGGCGGACGCGTATTACGGCGTCCAGACGCAGCGGGCGGTGACCAATTTTCCCATTAGCGGCTGGCCGTTGCCGCCACGGCTCATCCACGCCATGGGCCGCATCAAACGCGCCGCCGCGCGGACGAACCTCGAACTCGGTCTTATCGACAAGAAAGTGTCCGATGCCATCGTGCAGGCGGCGACCGAGGTGGTCGACGGCAAGCTTGATCCCCAATTTCCCGTGGACATTTTCCAGACGGGCTCGGGCACGTCGACGAACATGAACACCAACGAGGTGATCGCGAGTCGGGCCAACGAAATCCTCGGTGGCAAACGCGGCGACAAATCGCCGGTGCACCCCAACGACCACGTCAATCTCTGCCAGTCCAGCAACGACGTGTTTCCGACGGCGATCCACATCAGCGTGATCGCAGCCATTCATGAAGAGTTGCTGCACGCGCTGCAACATTTGCAGGAAACCCTGGCGGAGAAGGCGCGCGAGTTTGACGACGTGATGAAGATTGGCCGGACGCATTTGCAGGACGCCACGCCGATCCGGCTCGGCCAGGAATTTTCCGGGTATGCGGCGCAACTGGCGTACGCCTACGAACGCGCCGAGGAGGCGATTGAGACGCTCGACACGCTGCCGCTCGGGGGAACGGCGGTCGGGACGGGATTGAACGCGCATCCGGAGTTTGCGAAGCGGACGATTGAGAAATTGTCCCGGGAACTGGGGATTCCGTTGCACGAAGAGCACAACCATTTCGAAGCGGCGGCGACGCGTGACGCGTGCGTGGCGGCGAGCGGCCGGTTGAAGACCATCGCGGTGAGTCTGGCGAAGATTGCCAACGACATTCGGTTGCTCGGCAGCGGACCGCGGTGCGGGATCGGCGAGTTGAAGATTCCGCCGGTGCAACCCGGTAGCTCGATCATGCCCGGCAAGGTCAACCCGGTGATCGCCGAGAGCCTGATTCAGGTGTGCCTGTGGGTCATCGGCGCGGACGTGTCGATCACGCTCGGCGGGCTGCAAAGTTTCTTCGAGTTGAATGTGGCGATGCCGCTGATCGGCGCGCAGATGCTGGAGAGTGTCCATCTGCTGGCGGCGGGATCGCGCAATTTCGCCGATGCGTGCGTCAAGGGCATCGGAGCCGACCGCGAACGGTGCGAATCGCTCGTCGAACAGAGCCTCGCGATGTGCACGCCGCTGGCGCCCGTGATTGGTTACGACAAGGCCGCCGAGATCGCCAAGAAAGCCTACAAGGAAGGCAAGACCGTCCGCGAAGTCGCCCGCGAGGTTTCGGGATTGAGCGAGAAACAGCTCGACGAGATTTTCAACCTGCGCGCGCTGACCGAGCCGGGAATTCGTGGAAAGGGTGGGGAGTAGCAGGCGCAGCGGTATTGCAAAACGAGCTTTTCATCGGATAAACTACCGTTCGGTAAACGCGCGTGTCTGAGAAGTTGCGTGTTATGCGACATAGGTCCATAAGTACAATGCTGGTCACCTGCCTGCTGGTTACATGGCTGCAGGGCTGCCAGCGACAATCTACCAGACTTGAAACGTGCGGGCTTTGCAAATCAACTAGGGAGATTACACAAACTTCCTTGATCGGGCCATTTTTTGTAACCAATCAACGGACAAATATTCTCTACCAAAGTCCGAGTTTTGCTTCTTGTCAGCACCGATGGGAGCCGGGGGTTTCTAGCGGCGTTGAAGAATCGATTCCAGACGGAAAGGTGACCTTGGTGCGGATTGGTAATTCTTACGGCGCATTCATCCTTACGAACCAGACAGCGGATCCAGAGCGAATGAGTTTTATGTGGTATTTCCGTTCAGACGGTAAAGGTATTCTCGATCCAAGGGACCCTGCTATTACGAAGGGGCTGGGGAGCGGATCGAGGATACGATTTGGTCCATTTGATGTGAATTGGTCAAGCAATTCAAACGGTTGGGGCTGGATTTACTATAAACATTTTCCCGGAGAGACTATCGCTCCAACGTCGCCCCGGATTTGTATTACCGACTTGCGGGTTCTGGACAATATCGATGCCGCAGACGCGAAATGGATTTACAAGGGTTCTCCATCTGATCCGGGTTCGTGAGGGGCTGCTTGCGCGCGTGTTATCAAAATCGGTTGCTGAATGCGCGCTGCAGGAATGCGGATTGTTGGGTACTTGTTCGGCGCACATCCTCTGACAGCACTGTTTGGCTGACGGCAAGAGCCCACGTGTGATGCGCTTCAGGAGACCTTCGGTCGGCGGTGGTGCGGGGTCGGGAGACGCCCCTGCAACCGAAGCTTGTGATTTGACTGCACACTTTGTAATTTGCTCTGCGTCATGGTCACGCGACGGCAAATTCGGGCGTCTGCGGCCGAACTTGAGTTTGAGTTTGGCGTCAGACTGGGTTAATGTTTCCTTGTGACGGTTGCGAAGATTATTGAGGAAATCAAGAAGTTGTCGCCCGAGCAACAGGCGGAAGTGATTCACTTTGCCTACCGCTTGGATGCGGAGCGCCAGTTGAGCGGAAAAGACCTGTCCGCGCTGGCCGAGCGAATGACGCGGGCCGCTGACCCGGCCGAAGCGGCGCTTGTGCGGGAAGCGATCGTTCGTGGGTTCTACGGCGGGGAACCTCATGCCTAAAATTCGGCGGCGCGACATTCCGCCGGCTCTGCTGCATCACCTGCTCGATCGAATTGAGAAGCGGAACATTCGCGCCGATCAGCTGGGTTTGTTGGCCGAGTGGCTTGATGGGCAACCGGATGTTCCCGATGGCAAGTGGTACAAGAAATTTCCCAGCATGACCGTCTGCGGTGAAGGTGAATTGGTAAAGACGTTCCTCACCGCTGCGCAGACCGTGGAAGGTGAAGAGGTTCGGTAGTCGCAATCTCGCAGTATTTGCGGTATTATGTTTCACGACGTGAGCGTTGAGACTCCAACACAAGCCGGGCCGCGCGTTGGCTCGGAGAAGCTGATCAAGCTGACCGAGGCGGCGGGGCGGAAGGTGTCGCAATTGATGCAGCGCGACGGCGTGGCGGAGGGCGCGTTGCGGGTGAAGATCGTCGGGGGCGGATGCGCGGGGTTGGAGTACAAGATGGATTTCGAGAAGAACCCGGCGACGCCGAAGGACATTCTGATCCAGTCGGCGGGCGTGCGGGTGCTCGTGGACGTGAAGAGCGCGTTGTACGTGAGCGGGTCGGAGATTGATTTTCAGGACAAGATGATTGGCGGCGGATTCAAGATTCACAATCCGAATGCGACGGCGACGTGTTCCTGCGGGGAGAGTTTTTCGGTGTAGTCGTAAATTTTTTCTGCAACTCGCGCACCCTGAAAGGTGCGGCTACAACAGATCGTCGGGCGCGGGCGGCGGTTCGGGTTTTCGCACGTGATCGCGGCAGGCGTTGGAGGCGCCGACGAGGAAAATCCCGTACACGATCAGGTAGACCAGCCATAGATTGAGGCCGTGGAGGCGCATGGCGGAGTAGGCGGTGATGACGATGGCGGGGGGGGTGCAGGCGTGGATGGCGATGTTCAGCAACTGGGAGAGTGTCAGTGGCGCCGGCATCGAGCGTTCCATGAAGGACGCCACCAGCGAGAACAAGTACGCCTGCAGCAGGCAACTGAGCATCCCAAACAGCACGAGAACCAACCATCCGATCGGCACGAGCAGCCACAGCACGGCGCGGATCAGGTGACGGAAGTAGTCGCCATTGACGGCGCCGTCCGGGAACCCGCGGAGGCTCTGCAAATGCGTGCTGACGGGCCCGGGCGCGTTCGACTGCGTCGTCCAGAAGAGAAAACTGTCGGCGGTGAACAGGACGCCAAAGGTGGCGTTGGAGTCGGGAGAAGCGACGGCGCTCGTGGTGTCGAGCATGAAGCGCACGTTGTTATTGCCCCACGAGGCGGGTTGCGGCGCATGCGTGACGACTTTCCCGTCCTGGATGGAGAAGTCCGGGCGGTGGTCGTCGAAGAGGCGGGCGAATTCATCAATCCCGTCCAACGCCTGCGGAATGGCGCAGATGGCCAGCACCAGTGCCAGCAGAGTGATCAACTTCACCAAATGTTTCAGGGAGGTCGTAACCGGCAAATCGCGGTACTGGCGATAGGCCGCAAACCCGCTGCACAACTCGATAACGGAACGAAGAAATTTCATGAGTCGGTTTCGGCCATGCTCGGGAGAGTGGTGCGCAGCCGGCTCACAAGGAGGCCAGCCCCGCCCGGTGCGGGGCGGGCGACCGCCGCGGTTTCGCGGTCTTGGGCAGGGCGGCGAGAGTTTCCTTCTGCATCTTCTTGAGCTTGCCGTCGAAGCTGACGCGGGTGGCCGCATCCATGCGATCAACGAACAGGATGCCGTTCAGGTGGTCGATCTCGTGTTGCGCGGCGCGGGCCAGCAGTCCGGTGCATTCGAAAACGATTTCCTGTCCGTCGAGTTTCTGGGCGCGGATCGTCACCCGTTCGGCGCGACGGATGTCCGCGTTGACATCCGGGATGCTGAGGCAACCTTCGGGTCCGACCTGCTCCCCTTCCGGGTTGCGAATATGAGGATTGATGAGGACCAGCGGCATGGAGGTCGCCAAGTCCCGGGGTTTGCCATCGATAAACAACTGGGACGGTCGGTCGGAGTGGGCGACATTGATGACGGTGAGCAGGAGCGCCTGGCCGACCTGTTGGGCAGCCAGCCCGAGCCCTTCCGCGGCGCGCATGGTCTCCACCATGTCGCCGGCGAGCTGGCGAATCTCGGGCGTGACGCGGTCGATGCGCTTGCCCTTCTGGCGCAAGACCGGGTGACCGTATTTGATGATGTCCAAAACCACAGCTTGAGTATACCCACAGACACGGGAGCCGTCAAAGTGGAAGGCAACGGCCGGTCTTGCCCAGCCGATGCGTCCTGTGCTAGAAGAACGGGCAAGGAGGTGCGGTTCGTGCCATTGGAGGGATATCTCGTCAAGCTGGTCGAGCTGATCGTCGCGCCGTTTCGGGATTTTGGGGCGGTCTGGCTCGGCATTGTTCCGCTGTATGTCTCGCTGCTGATCGGCGAATTGTACAAGAGCAAGGTGTCGTTTGGGCATGCGGTAGGCAACGGGTTCGTCATGCTGTGGGCGGGCGTGAACTGGGCGCTGCATCTGTCGAACCTCGGCTTTTTCGCGTATCTGGGCGACGTCAAGAGCCGCACGGCGATCGCCTGGCTGGTGGCGGCGTGCGCGGTCGGGCTGGGCATTTTTACGATTGTGCTGGGTCTGCGGAAGAAAGACCGCACGCTGTGCCAGGTACTCGGCCACACGCGATTCTCGGGCTACTTTTTGATCACGTTGTATCCCATGCAGGTCGGGCTGGTGAGATGGAACTGGTTGTCGCTGTCAGCCGTCCTGATTTTTGCGCTGCCCGCCTGGCTGTTTCTCTATCTGGTCGGCCGTCTGCTGAGGGTCTTCATCAAATGAGCAAACTCGAACTACCTTACACGAGTAACTGTTTCGTTTGCGGCGCGCACAATCCACACGGGCTGCATCTCCGTTTTCGGCGTGAGGGGGACGAGGTCCACGCCGATTTCACGCCGGAGCCGCAACACGCCGGGTTCCGCGGGATTGTCCACGGCGGAATTTTGTCGACGGTCCTCGACGAAACGATGTTTTGGGCGGCGGCATCGACGAAGAAGCGGTTTTGCCTCGCCGCCGAACTCAATGTGCGGTTCATCAGCAAGGTCAGCGTGGGGCAACGGCTGGTGTGTGTCGCGCGGTTGAAGGCGGATCGCGGTCGGCTCTGGGAATCCGAAGCGGAGCTACGCGACGAGGCGGGGAATGTGTGCGTCCGCGCCACGTGCAAGCAGGTTCCGATGGACATGACGGCGATGAAGGACGCCGCCGTTGATTTCCTGCCCGACCCGGCGACGGTCGAGGGGATGAGGCTGTTTGCGGAGCTTGGGTTGTAGAGGGAGGTGAGCCACAGATTCACTCGGATGGTTACCACGAAGCGCACGAAGGGCACGAAGAAGGGGGCTGTCTCACGCAGAGACGCAGAGAACGCAGAGGGTGAAATCTCTGTGTGGCATCGTTGAGAGGACGATGCCACACGAGGGTTCTCCGTTCGGAGGCGAAGGGGCCAAATCCGCCTGAGGCGGACGAGTCGGGCAAGACTCTTCGCAACGTCTGGTCGGTGAATTGTGAGGCGGTGAGGCGGCGATCAAATGTTTTATGTTGAGACCTGAGCCCGGATTCTTCCGGGGGGGCGACGTGCCCCATCAATTTGTCTACTCGAGCTTGGTAATGATCCGACCACCGAAGCTAACAATGCTAGCATTTAGGCTTTGTGTCATGCGATTGATACTCGTTAATGGCTCGCTGGTTACGAACACCACTTGCTGATTGCGGTCTTTGCTTTTCGCAGCGCGGATTGGCGAGTTTGTCGCCATCCCATGTGCTGATTATGCACCTGTAAAAAGTTAGCAATCGTTGTCGGCGCTCGTCACGTGGATCGGGCTGCGCGGGGGCGGGCGTCGAAACGACGCGGGGCCGGTTGGGGGGGGCGGGGGCGGAAAGGGATGAGGGTTGAGCGAGGAGGGATGAGCCCCGACACGGGATGTCGGGGTGAATACGGGGCAGTTATGACAATTGTGGAGCGTATTCAAGGCTGGCGGGCCTAGGCTGAAGCCACGCCTGAGGCGGGCAAGTGCCGCGGCTACAGGGGAACGGCTGGGTTTGACGAATGGCGAGGCGGGGGGGTAGAATGCGGGCTGCGGGGGAGAAGTGGTATGTCAGGGGACGGGAAAGAGTCATCGCAATCGGCGTGGTTGATGATCCAGACGGGCTTGAGCTTGTCTGTGATGGGGGCGATGGCGGTGGGTTTGTGGTGGGTGCGCGTGGAAAGACTTCCCGCGTACCAGCGAGAGACCGAACGCGAGCAACTTGTGGCGCTGGGAAACCAGGCACGAGGTCGGCAACCTTCCGGCAATTATCACGAGGGCGATTGGATCCGGGTCCGTGATTTTGCGCCGGCCAGGACGAGCGCCGGGCGGTGGGTGGGCGTGGAGAAGGATTCGGTGTTGGTGGTGCGCAGCGCGCGGGCGGACGAGCGGGGAGGCGATTGGGTTCAGGCGAGCGATCTGGGGCAGCCCGACGCGGTTCCGCTGACGATGCACGAGTCGTTTGTGGAGCGGTATGAACCGGCGGTGCTGGCGGGCGGTTTGGAGATAGCGGATTGCCGGATTCACCGTTACGTGAAGACGGGGGGCACGTACTATTCGGTGAGTGGGGAGCTGCGCAACGGCACCGATGAGGCGATATCCCGATGCGAAGTCGTGTGTCATTTGCACAACGGGGCGGGCGAACCGTTGGTGGAGTTGAGGTCGAAGCCGATGGCATTGGCCGGGGAGAAGTTTGGCGGATTTGAGACGGCGCAGGTGGGAGATGACGCGGGGGTCGCGGCGATTTCGTTGAACGTTCGGTATGAGAAGGCGGGTCACGCGGAGGAATCGCCGCAGGTGCTGGTGAGTTTGCGGTCGATGCCGGAGTTGGCGCATGAATGAGTCGGTAATTGATCGGGGCGAGCAGGAGAAGCTGCTGGGGTGGGTGCGCGCGACGATGGAGGCGGCGGTGCGTGGCGAGCCGCTGATGGAGATTCCCGAGGCGGAACTATCGGAGCGTTTGCGCGCGGCGCATGGCGTGTTTGTGACGCTGAAAAAGGGCGGGGAACTGCGCGGATGTATCGGCAAAATGGACTTCGAGCGGCCGCTGTGGTCGAACGCGCTCATGGCGGCGGTCGCTTCGGCGTTGGAAGACCCGAGGTTCCCGCCCGTCGGACCGACGGAGCTTGACGACATCTCGGTTGAGATTTCGATTTTGAACCCGCCGGAGGATTTGCCACGGCCCGAGATGTTCGATGTGACGCGGCATGGGATCATCGTGGAGAAAGGTTGGCGCCACGCGCTGCTGTTGCCGAAGGTTGCGTCGGAGCAGGGCTGGGATGCGACGAAGACGCTGGAGATGGTGTGTTGGAAAGCGGGCCTGCCGGCGGACGCGTGGCGTGATCCGGCGGCCCGGCTGCAGGTTTTCACGGCCTTTGATTTCGGCGAGCCGACGCCTGACGACTCACGAGCATAGGGATTGATCACGGGGGGCGGCTTGTGGTTTGATTCGGCGTGGGTGAGGCAGAGCCGATCGTGAAGATCATACATGGTTTGGGAGGCCCGAAGGGCATCCTGATGCTGGTTGTTACGAGCGTGATTGGGGTTGTTGGCATCCTCGGCGTATGGCTTTTCCGCGAGAACATCCAAGCGCCACCGCCCGCCGCGGTGGAGTTGTCCCCGGAGGAGGTTTTGCGGTTGGGCGGCAAGGCGCGCGGGCCGATGCCGGAGGTTCCCTATGTGGCGAGAGACCTGGCGCGTGTGGCGGCGTTCGGGTCCGCACAGCAGACGGACGGCCAATGGCGCGGGTTGCCATCGGGGACGGTCCTGCGGGTGGCGAGCACCACGATGGAGCGGAGTGGTTTGTGGGTCAGCGGAATCGTCCAGGGCGGCACCAGCAAGGGATCCGTCAAGATTCACTCATCCTTTCTCGAACGATACACGCCCGTGCCGCTGGCCAATACGGTCGAACTTTCCGACGTGCGTTTGGTTCATATGGCGGAGACTCCGACCCCGAAGCTCACCGTGACCGGCTGGCTGCGGAATATCAGCTCCCAGACGTTGTCGCAATGCACGGTGGTCTGCACGTTTGAGGATCAGGGCGGCGCGAAACTGGATCGGCAGCAAGGGCGGGACATGGTGTTGCAGCCGCTGGAGTTTGTCCGGTTTGAGACCGCGCCCACGGTGACGGACAAACAATTCGCCGAGATCACGATCGAGATCAGCCACGCCACGCCTGACGGTTTGCGCAACTACCTGCCGGCGGTCGTTATCCCGCATTCAACGGGCCAGCGGACCCAGTAGCTTTCGAAAGCGTTGTCCGTCTTCCCTCATCGTCACGTTGTTGAACATGCAGTAGGCTGGTTGCCGGTCGTCAGCGATCACGTGGAGGCGTTCCAGTTCCTCGGTCGAGTGGCGGTGACGCGGTCCCGTGGCGCCGTGGAGACGGAAGTAGCGGATTTTGCCGACGGGGATTGGTTCGAACTGAAGCGGGTCGAGCACGGGGATCAAATCGAGTTCCCGGCACAATGAGGTGATGAGCGCTGCATCCCAGTTTCCACGGGGTTCCCAGCCCATGTGAAACCTGCCGCGTTTCGCCCGCTCGAAGAAGCGACGCAAGCTCGCAATGTTCTCCTTCGTCGGGCGAAAACTTTGCGGGCATTGGAAGAGCACGAACACCGCGCGCATGGCCTCGGCCACCGCGACGGTCTCGTCCCAAGCCCAGCGAATCGTCGGGTTGAAACCGAAATGGCCGCAGTATTCGCGGTCACGCGGGTCCAGGCGCGTGCGGCGATACGTGGGACTGGTCGCGCGATGGGTGATGACCTGCCAGGCTTTCAGCGAGAATTCAAAATCGGGCGGCGCCGTGGCACGCCAGCGCGCGGCGGTCTCGACCTTCGGCAGTTGATAGAAGCTCGAGTCGATTTCCACGCAGGAGAACGTATGGAAGTATTTCTCCTGCGCCATCGCGAAACCGCAACAACCGACCCTCACATTCGGACGCCTGGGTGACACGACGGCGGATGCTAGCAGGAATGTTCGGACTTGCAAAGCCCCCGCGCTGGCGGCATGTTGTACGGAGGTAAATCCGATATGAGTACGGAGCAAGTGAAGACTGTGACCGATGATCAGGCCGTGACCGCGAGCGACATCGTATTTGACTGTCCCGCCTGCGGGAAAAGCCTGGTCGTGGATGAAGCGGCGGAAGGGATGATCGTCGACTGCCCGCAGTGCCGCACCAACGTGATTGTTCCCCCGAAATCAACCAAAGTGGCAGCGCCAACTTCATCGAAGAAGGAAGAACCCCGAATCAGCGAGCCAACCAAGCTGGCTCCCCCGGATGCGGCGGAAGATCCCTTGCAGATGCGTTTATCGGTGCTGGCCGGCCAACTCAAGGAGATTCAGGCACAACGCACCGAAGTCACGGGCCGGATTGCCTCGCGCCTGAACGACGTCAACCGCGACCTGGTGATCATTGCGCGTCTGGAAACTTCACAGCAACAGATCCTCAGCGAGTGGAACCAGTTGGTTGAAAAAATCTCCTCGGGCCGGGCGGTCGTAGAATCCGAAGCCGCAGAGCCTGCCGTGATCGGCGCGAGCGTCAACCGTAGTGGTCGGACACGCGTCTCGTTCCGCCAATAGCACTCAGTTCACGAGAGGTGTCAGCGCGGGTTCACGCGGCAGAGGAGCCGGTGAGACCGGTGCGGCCAAACTCTTTACCAACACCTTCGAATTGCGGCCGCTCTGCTCGTATTTCTCGCGGCGCGCGGATGGCAGGTCTTCGGTGGTCCCTTCCGTGTATCCTAATTTGTGCTGAAAGAAGGTGAACGTCTGCGTCGACAGGCAGAAAATCCGCTCCGCGCCCTGCTCGCGCGCGAGGTTCTCGACGAACAACGCCAGCTTGGTGCCGATGCCCCGATTTTCATGAGTGGGGCTGACGGTCAGGCTCGCCAGTTCGGCCATTTTCTGCTCCGAGTGCGGGTGAAGCGCGATCAGGCCGACGATGTTGTTGTCGATCTCGAAGACGAAATACTCGCCAATGTGTTTGTCGATGCTGCCGCGCGTGCGCTTGATGAGTTGCTCTTCCTGGATGGACGGCTTGATGAGCGCCATGATATGGCGAAGATCCTTGCGCATCGCTTTGCGGATCGCCTGATATTCGTCCGTATAAATCAACGTCCCGATGCCCTCGTTCGAGAACACCTCGGCCAGCAGACCTTCGTCCACCTGTCCGCTGATGATGTGCACGCGCGGGACGCCGCCCTGGCTGGCCTGGAGCGCGTGCTGCGCCTTGGACAGCATCCCCGGCGCCATCTTGTCCGCGGAATTCTTCAGCGCCACGTCCAGTTCCTTGACCGAGATCTGAGGCACGACCTTGCCGTCGATTTCAAGGCCATTCCCACTGCCGATGAACATCAGCTTGACCGCGCCGAGTGCGCGCGCCATCTCAACCGCGACGGCGTCCGAGTTCAGCCGGTAGGTGTGACCGTTGCCGTCGAACCCGAGCGGAGGGATGACGGGCACAATGCCCTTGTCGAGCAGCGTGCGCAGCAGTTCGAGATCCACCTGATGGACCTTGCCTGTATGCTGGTGGTCGATGCCCTTGATGATGCCCAGCGGCACGGCTTCAATGGCGTTGGTCTGCGCGGCGCGAATGTCGTTGAGTTTCAGGCCTTCGAGAATCTCGTGTGTGACGTTCGTGGCGGCGGTGATGGCGATGCCGAGCGTGGCCGCATCCGTCACGCCGGTGCCGTCGTGATTGGAAATCGGTTCGTGAAGGCGTTCTGACAACATCTTGATCTGGTGACCGGCGCCGTGGACGAGCACGATGCGGATGTTCAGGCTCCGCAACACCGCGACATCGAGCAGCAGGTTGCCAAAATTTTCATCCGCGACGACCGAGCCGTCGATGGCGATGAGGAACACCCGGTCCCGAAACTGCGGGACGTAGTGCAGGATTTCACGTAGATCGGTCGGTTTCATCTGTGCCTGTGCAACTTATACGCACCACGCGCGACTTTTTCAACTGGTGATTTACGGCTGCCAGGAATATGTCGCGGAGGGATCGCAACCGTCCAACAACAAATTGTTGCGATGTCGTTGCCATGATTGAGTTTGACCCCCATTCCGTTTGCTGGTATGCACTGCGATCACAGCCAGATCCGCGTCCGCGGGAACGACGAAACTGAACCAGTTGGAGGCTTTATGAGCATGACCAAGATCACGCACGCCCTTTTCTCACTATCACTGATAATCATGGCCGCATCGGTTGCCCGCGCGCAATCGGCCACCTCCGCACCGAGCGACACAGGCCCGTATCGCGTCTCACCAGATCTTCCATGTTGGAGGCGAAGGCGGCTGGGACTACATGACCGTCGATCCCGAGCACAAACTGCTGTACGTTCCGCGTTCGACCCACACGATGGTTCTCGACGCCACCACCGGCAAGACCATTGCCGACATCCCCGGCCAGAAGCGCAACCACGGCGTGGCCATCGTTGCCAGCGCCGGCCGCGGGTTCATCACCGATGGTGCGGATGCGTCCGTGACCGTGTTCGACCTGAAGACCTACGCGGTGCTCGGCAAGGTCAAAACCGCTGACGACGCCGATGGCGTCATCTACGACCCGGCCAGTGGCAAGGTCTTGGTGGCCTGCGGGGACGCCGGTGTGGTGGTCCCGATCTCAGCGGACGTGGATCTCAAGACGGGCAAGGCCGACCCGGCGGTTGACCTGGGCGGCAAACCCGAGTTTCTCACCGCCGACGGCCAGGGGAAGGCGTACATCAACCTCGAAGACAAGGATCAGGTCGCGGTGGTGGACACCAAGACGATGAAGGTCGTCGGCAAATGGCCCGTCAGCCCCGGCGGTACGCCGGTCGGCATGTCGATGGACCGCGCGCAGCGTCGGCTGTTCGTGGGTTGCCGAAAACCGCAGAAGCTAATCGTCATGAACGCCGATGACGGCAAAATTATTGCCGATCTGCCGATTGGCGCGGGCGTGGACGCCACGCGATTCGCCGGCGGCGATGCTTTTGTCAGTTGCGGCGACGGCACGCTCGCTGTGGCCCGTGAGACCGCGCCGGGCAAATTCGAGATCGTCCAGAATGTTCAAACCCTGCGGGGCGCGCGAACCATGGACGTCGATCCGACGACCCATACGCTCTATCTTCCCACGGCGGAATTCGGTCCCCCAGTCGAAGGCCAACGTCGACCTCCGGCCAAACCCGGTACGTTCATGGTCGTGGTCGTCAGCCCCACGGGCAAGTAGCGTCCTAATTCGAGATGCCGATTGTTGACGCGAGCGGAGACGCTACGAATCCGCTGAAGGTCGAATACTGCCATCTGGAGAGACACAATGAATGCCATTCTGTTCGTGATTGACAGGCCGCCCGAAACCGATGTGCGCCAGGCGCGCGAATGGCAGTCCGTCTTGAATAATCTGAAAAGTATCGAGCCGACCAGTAAAGAAGGCGAAATCCTTTCCTCCAACTGTTGGCTGCTCCAGATGCCCGATGGCGCGCGTCCCCTGGGCTACGCCATCGTCGAATGCGACAAAGCCCACATCCGCTACCGACTGCTGATTTTGCAGGATGAAAGCTTGGAATGGATCGCGCCAGCTCGGCGCACGTAGTGCGCGTGAGGCTCACAGGCTCGCAACCCTCGCTTCAAGCAGTGCGGCGTTCGTACTCAACAAACGAGCACTCCGGTCCGTCTTCGCAGGCGGCTTTCGGCAGAGGCGGTGCGGGCGTGGCGGGCTGTCAACTGGCGCGGTGGGAGCGCGGGTGAGGCTGTGGCTCGCCGGCCTTGGGTTCGGCTTTGGCCGGGGGAGCCGACGGATTGAAGAAGATCGTTTCGGTCTTGACCTCGGTGTGGCGCGGTTTCGGTTGTTTGACCGGCACTCTCAGTGCGGTCCGCTCGCGACCGAAGAGAATCGTCTTGAAGGTTTTCAACAGGACGTACATGTCGAGGAAGAACGACATGTGCTTGATGTAGTAGAGGTCAAATTGCAGTTTGCGTCGTGATTCCTCGATGCTGGCGGCGTACGGATACATGACCTGCGCCCAACCGGTGATGCCAGGCGGAACGAGCAATCGTTCGGCGTAGAACGGGACTTTTTCCGAGAGTTTGCGAATGAAGATTTCGCGTTCGGGACGCGGGCCGACCAGGCTCATGTCGCCGCGCAGGACGTTGAGAAGCTGCGGAATTTCGTCGATGCGGAATTTGCGGAGCCATTTGCCGAGGCGCGTGACGCGTGGGTCGTTCTCGGTGGCCCAGACGGGGCCGGACTCGCTCTCGGCGTCCGCGCGCATCGTGCGGAATTTGAACAGCGTGAACGGGACGCTCTCGCGGCCCAAGCGCTCCTGCTTGAAGAGGATCGGGCCGGGCGAATCCAGTTTGACCAGGACCGCGGCGATGGCGGCGAACGGGGCGGTGATCAACAGCCCGGCCAGCGCCACCAGCATGTCCGTCAGGCGTTTGAGGCGGCGAATGTGGATGCGCGAGTTGTTCATCGACGCCATGAACAGCCATTCGTCATTGATGTGGTCGAGAGGAATCTCTTGGGCGAGTTCCTCGCTGAGCGCGACGAAATCCACCAGCTCGATGCCGCGATAGCGGAACGGGCGGAGTTGCCGCAACAACACGGGCTCTGATTCCTGTCCAGCCGCCAGGACCAGGCGTTCGACGTCATACAGATCGACAAATCGTTCCAGCGTGTCGAGCGTTCCGAGGACGGGGTATTCGTCAAAGAATTTGCCAATGCGCTCGCGATCGTTGCCGCAATCGATCAAACCCAGGATGCGAAGATTGGCGTGGGCGTTCTGGCCGATCAACTCGATGGCCTTGCGGGCTTCGCTGGTTGTGCCGATGATGAGGCAGCGTTGCGCCATGAACCCGTGGCGGCTGGCGGCCATGTACAGCATGCGCATGGAGACGACGGCCACGAACACGAACGCCGCGAACCCGAGGAAAATGCCGCGGCCGATTTCGATTGAGAATGTCGCGTAAAAGAACCCCGTGATGAGCACGACGCCCACGGCGACGGAAATCACGGTTGCAGCGAGGGTCTTGCCAAGGCTCTGCAGGCGATCGGATTCGTAGAGGCCGCCAATGTAAAAGGCGAGGACGAACACGAACCAGGAAATCAGGATGGCGGTCTGGCGAGCTTGGAGATACTCAAGGCCGCTGGTCCAACCTAGGCGCAGCATGACCGCCGCGACCATGGCGAGGGCGGTGCAAACAGCGTCGCCAACAGCCAGTAGGAGCTTTTTGCGCGGTAATCGGCTTGAACGAGATACAATCATGACGAACAGTGCACGTAAAACGTTTCCACGAAGGTGCTTTTGGTAACTCGCCCAACCACAGTATCATTTAGCATACCAAGTTTCTCCACAAAATCAAGCTGCCTTTACACGAGACAAGTCCACCGTTAGCTGCTATATTTCAAGCACTTCGGAATGAATCGCGATTTATTGGCGCTGTCGGGTCAGTATTTTGACCTCTTGGTCATTGGTGGCGGTATCTTTGGAGCCGCCATCGCCCGCGACGCAGCCCTGCGGGGACTGCGCGTGGCGCTCATCGAGAAATCGGACTTTGCGAGTGGGACGTCCAGTCGCTCTTCCAAATTGATTCACGGCGGCTTCCGCTATCTCCAGCAACGTGATTTCCGTCTTGTGTTTGAGGCGTGCCGCGAACGACACATTCTGCAGCGAACAGCCCCCCACCTCGTCCGTCCGCTCCCGTTTCTGTTCCCCATTTACGAAGGCGGAGAGATTTCGCTCACCAAGCTGCGACTCGGCATGAGCCTTGTATGATTGGCTCGCGCTTCGCCGCAATGTCGCCCCGCACCGAACACTTTCCGTCGAGCGGACCCTGATGAACGAGCCGTCGCTGTCGCGCAAGGGACTGCGGGGGGCCGTGTCCTTTTACGATTGCCAGGAGGACGACGCGCGGTTCTGCATCGACCACATCCTCCACGCCGCCGAACTGGGAGCCTCGTGTATCAACTACTGCACGCTGACCGGCCTCATCACCCGCGAGGACCGGATCGTGGCGGCGCGCGTGCGGGACGAAGTAGGCTCCTGCCTGTTTGAAATCTCCGCCCGCGTATTCGTCAATGCGGCAGGACCATGGGTGGAACAGGTGTGCGGGTTGACGCCGTTCGACGCCGGTGCGGTGCGCGTCAGCCCGGCCAAGGGCGTGCATCTGGTCGTGCCGCGGCTCACCCGGCAACACGCCGTCGCGTTTCAGGCCCGGAGCGATCGTCGCATCCTGTTTGTGATTCCGTGGGGTGACAACTCATTGCTGGGCACAACCGACACCGATTTCGATGGTGATCCCGCCCAAGCGCGCGTCGAGCAGGCCGATGTCGATTATCTGCTGGCGGAGGCGCGGGCGCTGTTCCCCGACGCGCCACTTTCCGAATCGGACATAATCACCACGACGGTCGGCGTGCGTTCGGTGGCCGCGTCGGTCCGGGCCACGCCGTCGGAGCGTTCCCGCGAACATCGCGTGGTGCGAACGGGCTGCAATCTTTTGAGCATCATTGGGGGCAAGTACACCACCCATCGGGTCATCGCGCAACAAACCGTTGACGCCGCCTATGGGCTTCTCAATGTGGCGGCCCCGCCGTGTCGCACCGCAGAAGTTCCCGTGCCGAATCGCCAGCCCGCCGCCAGCGGGGAGAAAATATCCGAGGCTCCGGAGGTTCACGCCAGCGACATTATCCATGCCTGCCAACAGGAGATGGTGGTCACGCTCGAGGACGTCATGCGGCGGCGCACGCCTCTGGCGTTGAGCCGGGCGGGCGGTCCGGAAGTGGCCTCGACGGTGGCGCATCTGATGGCGCCATTGATGAATTGGAGCCCCGATGAAGAGCGTTCACAGTTCGAGCGCTACGTGGAAGAATGGAAACGCAACCTGCCTTGACAACGCGGCCCCTGATCATCGCGCACCGCGGCTTCAGCGGTCGCTATCCGGAAAACACACTGGCCTCGGTGAGGGCCGCTTTGCAACTCGGCGTTGATTTTGTGGAGATCGACGTGCAGGAAACGGCGGACGGTGAGTTGATTGTGTTTCACGATTACGGACTCCAACGGCTCTGTGGCGTGCGCGGTCGGGTGCGCGACAAGTCGCTGGCGGAAATCCATCGGCTGAACCCGCAGGTACCGACGTTGCGGCAGGTGTTGCAGACTGTGCCGGGGCAAGGCGCGCGTGCTCCTTGAAATCAAACGCGCTGATCCGCGCAAGGTGGCGGCGGAGATCAGTCAGACGCGCATGGAGCGGGAGGTGATCGTTTTCTCGCTGTCGATTCGGCGAATGAAAGATCTCGCGGCGGCGAACCCGCAGATTTCGCGGTTTGGGTTGGTGGCGCGCCGCTTGCCCCTGGCCGTGATGCGTCTCAAACGCGCCGGCGTGAAGGGCGTTGGACTGAGCCGGCGGCTTGTCCGTTCGCAGCGCGTCGTGCGACGGATTCACAAGCGCGGTTGGAAGCTTTTCGTATGGACGGTCAACCGCGAGGCCGAGATGAAGAAGCTGGCGGGCTGGGGCGTGGACGGGCTTATCACGAACCATCCCGACGTGGCCAAATCTTGTCTTGCACGGCCCTGAGCTTCCGCTATGCTTTGACCGCATGCTGCAGATCATTTTCAACCCCGTAAGCGCCAAGGAACTGGCGGCGTTGCCGCGCAAGCTGCAGCTGGAGATCATCGATGGCTTCCAGCTTTTCCCGCAGGATTTCGAGAAGGACGACGAGAAATTTGGCCAGCTCACCCGCGCTGGCAAGAAGATTTATCGGTATCGCGTGAAGGATTACCGCATCTACTTCGAACGAAATGGGGACATCATCGATGTGCGCTGCATCCTCAACAAGAATTCGCTCAAAGACTTCTTCTTCCGCAGCAAACTCCCGATTTCCGAGGACCAACTTCTCCAGGACAACCCGAAATTCTGGCAGTTGCTCGAGTCCAGCGCGGAGAAGTAGTAGTCACATCTGCTTGACACGGAAGCTTCGAAGCGTCGGAAACAAAGAGTTCACGCCTTCAGTGCCGCTGTAAATCTCGGCACTGTCTCGAACAAATCGCCGACAATCGGCACGACTTTGGGGCGGGCGCGGCGTTTGTTGAGGGTCATCAGGGGCGCGTCGGCGTCCTTGTTGAAGGCGATGATGGTGGCTTGTTCGCCGATGTAATCGACGTGTTGCGGCGCGCCGCTGACGCCGATGGAGATGATGAGCTTCGGGTTGACGGCGGTGCCGGTCTGGCCGATTTGCTGGTCGGACGTAAGCAGCTTCAATTCCTCGACGACCTTGCGGGTGCCACCGAGCATGACGTTTTTCACACCGATTTCCTCAAGGCGTTTCTTGAGCGGCAGGATCACCAGATCGAAATTCTCCCTGTTGCGCAGCGCGTAGCCGACGTCGATGATGAACTCGGCATCGGCGATGGACTGTCACGCCGCTGTCGTCATGGGCGGCCTGCAACGCGCGGGCCAGTTCGTCAGTGGCGGCGTCGTACTCAAATTCCAGTGGCACGAGAGACACCTGTTTCTCGCCTTCCGTCTTCCGCTTTCCGCTCTCCGCTCCTCCTGCCACGGTCATGACCAGCGGATGCTCGGCGATTTGGCCGATGGTCGCGACGCGTTGGACTTTGCCGCCGAAGGCCGGGGTGACGAGATCGACGCTCCCATTGCGGGAAACGACCTCGACCACATTGTAGCGGGCCTGCACGCGCGGGAACGTGCGGGCGAATTGCGCGAGAAGTTCGTTGGCCCACGTGCCCGAAGCCAGCACGGCGGGCAACAGGTCTTTCCATATCGTCTGTAGCGCCGCCAGCAAGGCGGATGGGGTCGAACTTTCCAGATGCGGGCTGCTGGCGAAGTAAATGGAATCAGCGTTCACGCGAGCGGCGACCGAACGGACGAGCGTTTCGTCGAAGTGGCCAAGCACCAAGACGTGGAACGGCAACGACAGCGCAGCGGCGGTGGCGGCAGCGGTTTCGACGCCGTCGAGTTTGTCGGGTGTGGCGACGAACACGGCGGCGTTGCGCCCCGGAAGTTTGTCCGGGGTGATGGATTCGATTTTGCCGGCGAATGAACCGCTGCCTTGCGTCGTCGTTTCAACCCCGGCGATTTTCCGCACCAAAGCGGCGACGGCTTCGGGCGTTGTTTCCATGCTTTCTGCGACCGGCGGTTTCTCGGGCAATCGGTAGCGCAGGTCGAAACGCGGCCCGGTGGCGAGTTGCGTGGCGTCGACGATTTCGAGAGGCTTGGTCAACGCGTCGAGGTAATCGTCGACGCTGAAATCGATGTCGGCGGTGGAATCGGTCATGGCCAGAACGACGGGGCCGTCGGTCGTGATCGATGCGTCGGGCTTTTGCAGGGTGAGCTTCGTTTGATCGCCAGTGATGACGAAGTCTTTGACGTTGGAGAAATACGCCTGGCCGAGATTGCCCGCGAGCACGGCAGCGAGAACCGCGTCGCCGCACAGGACGAGGTCGCAGGGCAATTGTTTCTGGCCGGCGAGATCGGCGACGAGGCGCGCGGCGTCGTGCGGACTGTCGAGAAGATCGTCGGTCTTGATCAACGCGGCGTTGTCGGCACCGAGCGCGAGGGCGCGGAGCAATGATTCCGTGGCGAACTGCGGCGCGGCGGCGATGGCGGTGACCGTGACATTGTCGGAAGCGGATTTCAATTCGACGGCATGCTGGAGAGCAGAGCGACTCGGCGGCATCGATGTCGAAATGCGTTTCCAACAACTCGCCATTGATGACGCGTGGTCGCGGCGAGAGAACGGGCACGACGTTCAACACGACGAGCACGTGCAGCGGATTCGTGACGCGGTGAGCGGGTCGCGTGCGATGTTCGGTTTCGCGGTCTTCATGTGCTTGCAGCGACAATTGCGCGACGCGGATGTCGGGCGGATAGAGGCCTTGCTTGAGCAAGAGCAGATCGCGCTCAAACTCTTCGTCAAGACGTTCGATCTCGCGCCAGGCATATTCGACGTAATCATCACATGCGTCTCGGTGAAATAGTGGTGCAAGTGAAGTCTGGTGTCATACAATCCGGGCGGCATCGTGTTGACGCCTCACCCAAAAGTTTCGCCACAGTGCTGAGTCCATCACCTTGATATAGCCTGCGATGTCTACCAGTTTGAACATTGTCGGTTGGAAGTTAGCATTTTGCCACACTTGCGGCCCGAATGCGTCCACGGCACGACCAACAGCGCGCATCGAGAAGATTTTTCGCATCGGCCAAGCCGTCCGAGTGTGGGGCTCTTCTCCTCCGCATGAAATGGCGCTTCTCGTTTCCGCCATTGCGGCAGCACGTGGTCCACGAGGTCGCGCAGGATGAGGAAGCGTTGGACCTCGTTGGTGCCTTCGTAGATGTTGAGGACGCGGGAGTCGCGGCGATGTTTCTCCAATTCGTGCATCTGGGTGCAGCCTTCGATGCCCATGATTTTCTCGGCGGCGCGGATGGTGCGATGCAGGGCTTCGCTGGCGTAATACTTGCCGATGGCGGACTCGGTGCGGACGGATTTCGTGCCGTGATGATCGGCGCGGCCGATGAGTTCGTAGGCGAGCGACTCGGTGGCGTACAACTCGGTGGCCATCCCGCCGAGGATGTTCAGCACCCATTCTTCCTTGTCGAGTTTGTGCTCGAGGATGAATGCGCGGGTTTGCTCGACGATTTTCGCCATCATCGACACGGCGCTGACGCAGAGGCCGAGGCGGCCGACGTTGAGGGTTTCCAGCGCGTTGACCTGGCCGCGACCTTCGATGCCGATGACGTTTTCGCGCGGGACGCGGACGCTGGTGAGGCCGAGTTCGTTGGTCGGCGAGCCGCGCTGGCCCATCTTCTCCTCGTCCTTGCCGACGATAAGGCCCTCGGCGTGGCGATCGACCATGAAACCCGACGGGCCTTCCCTCGTGCGCGCGTAGAGGCAAAACACGCCCGCGATGTGGCCGTTGGTGATCCACATTTTCGCGCCGTTGAGTTCGTAGTACTCGTAGAACTCCTTGTCGCCGTCGCGGCGGATTTGGGCGATGTCGTGGATGGGGATGCGTTTGCCGTTGTGCTGGTAGTAGCGGAACTTCGTCGGGTCGTCGGTCTTGTAGTCGTACTCGCTGTAATCGATTCTTGGAAAGATCGATGGTCGCGGCGTCGATGATGTTCTTGCGGTCCGTGCCGAGCATGAAATACTTCACGCCGTCGGCATCGGTGAGCACCTCGACCTTTTTCAATTCGGCGCGGGTCTGGATGCCACCGGAGTCGCTGCCGGCGCTGGGTTCGGTCAGGGCGAACGCGCTGATTTGGCCGGCGGAGATGAGGCGGAGGAAGAGTTTGTGGGCTTCGGCGCGACGATCGAGTTCGGCGATGACGGCCTCGGCGCGGGGGCGGAGCGAGTCGAGTGTCTCCAGCGACTTCTGGAGTTCGCTCTTGAACGCGACAAGATCGGTGCGCAGGCCGGCACGGCCGGCATCCATGAAATGTGAGAGGAAATCGCTGGCGATGGCGCGGAGCATCGGCTTCTTGCCGATGTCGGCTTTCACTTTTTCGCCGAGGGCCGTGAAGACCTTTTTCACCTTGAGCGCTTCGGGTGATTCGAGCATGCGAAGAATGCGCGTGATTTCCGATTTGAGGTCGGAGACCAGGGACGCGTTGGACAGGAACTCTTGCAGGTCGGCTTTGGCGCGGGGCAGATCCTGATTGAGGCCGAGGAGGATCGGCGTGGTGCCGATGCTCGAATGGGCCATGATCGTTAGCGCGTAGGACGGGTCGGCGTAACGCATCGAGAGCGGGCAGAGGATGTAGTAGTGCGCCTTGAGCAGGCCTTCGCCGCCGAATTCCTTCGGGATGTACATGCGGGTGAAACCGCGGGCGACCATGTCGTGCACGTCGGCGAGCGGGACCATATGCAGTTTCTCGACGAGGCGGTGATAGGGAAGACCGTCGAAACGGGCGTTCCAGAATTTTTCCGTGAAGTATTTGTGGAGTTCGTCGAAATAGGCGTGGAGTTCGGCGTCGGCGTGCAACATTTCCGGCGTGAAGCGCCAGGAATTGGCATCGAACGGCTTTACGAGGAAATCGCCGTAGTCGTATTCCTGTTTCGTGTCGAGCGCTTCGCGGTAATTGAACGACGGCGGGCGCTGGAGAGGGGCTTCGATGTAGCCGTGCTCGAGAACGGATGCGCCGAGGCCGGTGGGACGCGGTGTGGGCGTTGAGCCTGTGAACATCTTGGCGAGTTCGGCGTCAAGTTCGCTCGTGATCGGGAGAGCACGAACGACGGATTGTGAGAAGGCGGCAAGTTTGGCGTCGACGTTGGGACCGATTTGGCGACGGAGTTGCTCGTTGTCGTAGAGCAGGTACGCGAAGCTGACGCTGTCGCGGTAGAATTTGGAGAGGACGTCGTCTTCGCTGTAGGCGGTGCCGCCGAAGATCTGGCCGGCGTTGTAGGTGAGGCTGCCGGGTTCTGGACCGAGCGCATCGGAGGCGAGGAGTTTGACCAGGGCGGGTTCCTTGTCGGCGTGTGAAGGCAACACCTTCAGAAGATGAACCTGCGCTTCCATTTCGCTGAGAAGCTTTTTGACGGAACCGAACTTGATAATGCCGTCGTGGCCATCTTCATCCTTGAAGAGGCCGGGGAATTGGACGCGGCTGGTGGAATGTTGGTGGCAACGTTCCAATAGCATTTCGCCGGCGCCGAGTGCGATGGCGCAGAGATCGGCGGCGGTTTGTGGCAAGCGTGGGTGTCTGCTCCGGCACGAATTCTTTCCATACGCTGCGCGCGGCGGTGAGACCGATCCAGGGTTGGTCGGCGAGTTCGGGTCGGGCGGCGACTTGCGCGGAGTAGATTCCCGACACGAGCGCGGCCAGGGACGGATCGCGGCGGGCGAGTTCGCGCAGGATAACGTCACGCGGCGGCGACGCGGCCTCGGCCAGGACATGCAGGAAGTTTTTCTGTTCCTGCGAAAGCGGCTTGCCGTGTTCGACGTCTTTGATGGCCTGCTTCGAGAAAAGCTTGTCGAGACGCGCGACCATGGCGAGGCGCGTTTGGGGCGGTCGGTCGACGGGCGGGGCGGGTGGCGGCGGCAGATGTTCCAGCAACTGGCGCACGTCGGCTTCGGCCCAGAAGAATTTGCGGCGCCTGGCGTGGGCGACAATGCGGGCAAGCTGCCGGTCGATGCGCGGGCTCTTGATGTCGGCGGCAATGGTTTGCGCTTCGGCGAGAAGATGCTGGAGCCAGCGGGTGCGGCCGGCGTCGATGTAGCGCGGCCCGGCGTAGACGGATTCGGAGAACTCGTGGAGCTTGGCGGAGAGCGCGAGAACCTTGTTGGATTTCGGATTCAGAGCGAGACCGGGAATCTCGACTTCGCGGGGGAGACTCTTCGTGTTGTCCGCGGCAACGGACTTTTGCAGCGCGAGAAGTTTTGCGTTGGCGTCGGTTGGGGCGGAGTAGATCAGGCGCTGCTTGCGCTGGCGGGTCCAGTCGACATCGTTGGGGGCGGCGCGCCAGCAGGTTTCGCATTTGACGCAATTTTCGAAATTGACGACGAGCTGGGACTGGCCGAGGTCGTCGGTGAGACATTCGTAGACCTTGGCGGGGCACACGTGCCAGAGCGGTGACTCGGCGATCTTGGTGCGGTTCTCGAAATTCTCGGGACGGAAGACCTTGATGTGCGAGTGATGCTCGGAGAAATAGCGGATGAGGGAAAGTTTCTCCTCCCACGGCTGCTCGATTTTCACGGCGTCGGGGTCGAGCTTCACGCGGTCGCGAGTGAGCGCGCGATATTTCTGGAAGAAGCTGGAGAGGAATTTTTCCGGCGACGGACGCGTGACGACGAGCCAGATGAGTTCGCAGATCCATTGGATCGGCATCAGCACGAGCAACAGTGCGCCGAAGATGGGGAAGGCGATGTGGTCGAACAAGCCCAAGCCGCGTCGGGCGGAGCGGATGGCCCGGGAAAGTTTGACGTGCAACGTTGTGTCATCGTTGCGGTACAAATGGTCGGCAGCAGCGGCAAGTATTTGAGGTGCCTTGCGGAACAGAGACGAAATCGGCGGAAGAAAACTGGTTTGCGGCTGGCCGTCGACACGGAAATCGAGCTGGACTTCACCGCCACGGATTGGGATGCGGCAGTTGTCTTTGAGGAAGATTTGCCGGCGGTTTTCAGGCCAAGGGCGTCGCGTTGTTCGCGGAGATCGCGGAAGAACGGGCCCCACTGCTTAAGCGGGAGCGTCTCGCGGGTGAACTTGGCGAGTTGCCAGAGTTTCTGGTGGGTGCCGAGGGACGGATTGCTGGCGATATAGAGCGAACCCGTTGCGAGATCGGCGGCGCGACCGAAGAACACGCGGGTGTGCTCGACGTAGTGCGGCCATTTTTCCAGGAACTCGACGTTCTTGAAGTAATGCGTGTGGCGGAGCGGACGTTCGTAGAGTTCTTCGAGGCGGGCGCGGGAGAAGCTCTTGTCGGTTGTGCGAATTTCCAGAATGGCGTGCGCGAACAAGTGACCCATCGCCGTGGCCGGGCCGGTGAAATTGGGGTAGGGGAAATCGAGACCGATGCCGGTGGCGGCGCCGCCGATGGCGAGGCCGTTGTCGACGAGTTGCGGCAGTTCGCGGAAGCCGCCGCCACGGATGATTTTCGCGCCATAGGCGGTCGAGCGGCTGTTGTTGGTCCAGCGTTTTACTTCGGGCAAGCCTTTGAACCATTCCATGAGACGGTTGTGATCACCGCCGAACTCTTTGCTGAGATTGTCGAGGGGCAACACGAGGCCGAGCGAAATGCTGGACTTGTTCGTGTACAGGAACCCGCCCATGTTGAGATTGGCAGTGCGATTGTGGATCGAGCCGTTGCGCAACAGGATTTCGAAGGCCGCGCCCTCGCCTTTGGGCAGCGCGAACGTATGCTCGATGTAATCCGGGTCGACCTCGATGACTTCCTTGATGCCCTGCAGGAAATGCGGCGCGCCGGGGTCGGTGGTGCGTTCGTAGCCCTCCTTTGAGACGAGCTGCGACGCATCGCCCTCGGCGAGGAACACGACGTCGGCATAAATGGACCCGCGGTCCGTATGGACGCCGATAATGTGGGTGTTCTCGTCGCGAAGCAGGCCGTCGACGGTGGTTTCCGTGAGAATGTGCGCGCCGAAAGATTTCGCGAGTTCGGCGAGGTAATGATCGTAGGTTGGGCGAAGGACGGTGTAGCAATTGGCAAAAGTGGCGGGATTTCGATAGCTGAGGCCGACGAGCGAGTAGCCATTATAGATGTAGAAGCCGCGTTTGGTGACAGGACGTTCGTAGGCGGAGTTACGGACGGCCTCCTCGCCGAGGACATCGGGTTGGGCGAGGTTCTCGGTGAAATAG
Source organism: uncultured Verrucomicrobiae bacterium (assembly GCA_963842185.1). Classification (GTDB taxonomy): domain Bacteria; phylum Verrucomicrobiota; class Verrucomicrobiia; order Palsa-1439; family Palsa-1439; genus Palsa-1439. The sequence continues at coordinate 202,738 of CAWJFL010000013.1, read as the reverse complement.
ACCGCGCCCGACCAGTTTTCCGCGCCGGGAAACGCGCCGGCCTCGATCACAAGGACGGGGATGTCCGCCTTCGCCAGGGCGATGGCGGCGGTGATACCGGCTGGTCCCGCCCCCACGATGACGACGTCATATTTCCAGGAAGCCATGCGCCTAGCATTATAGGGAGTCCGTTCCATTTTGAAAGCCTGACGGAAGAACCACATACTGTTTCAGTGGTCGCCGATGCACGCGCCTCCCCCTCACCTTGATCCTCTCCCCCGGTGGGGAGAGGAGATTTCAAGGTTTCATGGAAAATATCGCGTGTCGGGTGGAACTCTTGTAGGGTAGCGGGGTCGAACTTCCACGGAGGAATGTTATGAAGCGATACAGGCTGATGATTCTGCTTTTTCTCGCTGTCACCGCAACTGGACTGCGCGACGGGACGGCGGCCACGACAACCAACGAGGAGGGGGTCGCGCTGACGATCTACAACCAGAACTTCGGCGTCGTGCGCGAGCGACGCAAGGTGAACGTGGAGGAAAAGGTCGGCACGATACGGTTTTCCGACGTGGCATCGCAGATTGACGGGACAAGCGTGCAATTCAAGTCGATCACCGATCCGGACGCCTCGGTATTGGAGCAGGACTACGAATACGACCTCGTGTCCGCCGACAAGCTGTTGGAGAAGTACATCGACAAGCGGATTGAGGTGCTGACGAAGGACGGCTCGCGGTACTCGGGCACGTTGTTGAGTTTCGACGGGAACCAGCTCGTCATTCGGCAGGCGGACGAGAAGGCCGGGATTGTGATGGTGCAACGCGGGGACAATGTGAAGGACATCCAGTTTGGCGCGTTACCGGAGGGACTGATTACCAAGCCCACGCTGGTGTGGAAACTGGCGACGGAGAAAGTGGGTGAGCAATTGATCGAGGTGGCGTACCAAACCGGCGGGATCAACTGGCAGGCGGATTACAACGCCGTGCTCAATGCAAAAGACACGGCACTCGACCTCGGCGGCTGGGTCACGATCAACAACCAGTCGGGTGCGACGTACAAGGATGCAAAGCTCAAGCTGATTGCGGGGGATGTGAGACGGGAGGAGCCGCAACAGTTTCTGAATGCGCCGAGAGTGGCCATGATGAAGTTTGCTGCAGCGGGCGCAGGCGGTTTCGAGGAGAAGGCGTTCTTCGAGTATCACCTATACACACTGGGGCGGCCGGCGACGGTGGCGCAGAACCAGACCAAGCAGATTGAGTTGTTGAAGGCGGCGGACGTTCCTGTGAAGAAGGTCTTCCTGTATGACGGCGCGCCGCAGTATCGGTTTTACGGTGGGTTGAACCGCGACGCCAGCTATGGCAGCGAGGAAGGCAACAAGAAGGTCAACGTCATCATCGAGGTCAAGAACGCGAAGGACAACCACATGGGGATGGCGTTGCCGAAGGGGAAGGTGCGGTTGTACAAGCGCGACGAGGCGGACGGGTCGCTGGAGTTCATCGGCGAGGACGAGATCGACCACACGCCGAAGGATGAGACGGTCAAATTGCACATTGGCGACGCGTTTGACATTGTGGGGGAGCGCAAGCGGACGAATTTCAGTGTTGATGCGGCTAGTCACATCATCACCGAGAGTTTCGAGATTCGCGTCCGCAACCACAAGACCGAGCCGGTCGAGGTGCTCGTCAAGGAGACGCTCTACCGTTGGAGCAACTGGGAGATCACGGAGTCGAACCAGAAATGGACGAAATACGATTCCAACACGATTCATTTCCCCGTGAGAGTGGACAAAGATGGCGAGCAGGTCGTGACGTACACGGTGAAGTATACGTGGTGATCCGCCTTCGCTATCGCTACGGCGCGACAAAGCGGCGGGCACGGCGACGGAGTCGCGCCAAAGGCGGGCAAGCGCCGTGGCTACACGGGGCAGGTGGATTGGGAGTCAATCGATCTTCGTGGCTTCCAGGAACGTGCCTTCGTTCAATTGTTCGAACGCCTTACGGAGTTGTTCCTGGGTATTCATGACGATGGGACCGTACCAGGCGACGGGTTCTTTGAGCGGTTTGCCGGAGACGAGGAGGAAGCGGATGCCCTGTTCACCGGCTTGGACGACGACTTCGTCGCCACTATCGAAGAGCACGAGGGAACGGTCGTCGGCTTCGGACGGGGGCGCCGTGTCGAGCCAGCCGACGCTTTCGGTGGGGACGGCGAGCGGGCCGGAGGCGTTGCAGAATTTGCCGGAGCCGGCGAAGACGTAGGCGAACGCGTGGCGCGAGGTGTCAACGGGCAGGCGTTTGCGTTTGCCGGGCGGGACGGTGACATCGAGGTAGATCGGGTCGGCGGCGATGCCGGTGACGGGACCTTTCTTGCCCCAGAACGAGCCGCAGACGATGCGGGCCTGGGTGCCGTCGTCGTCGGTGATGTTGGGGATTTCGGGCGATTTGACTTCCTGGTAATGGGGCGCGGTCATTTTGAGCGAGGAGGGGAGATTGGCCCACAACTGGAAGCCGTGCATGCGGCCGGACTGGTCGCCCTTGGGCATTTCCTGGTGGATGATGCCGCGGCCGGCGGTCATCCACTGAACGTCACCAGCCTCGATGGAACCGTGGTTGCCGATGCTGTCGCCGTGCTCGACGTGGCCGGCGAGGACGTAGGTGATGGTTTCGATGCCGCGATGGGGGTGCCAGGGGAAGCCGGCGAGGTAATCGGCAGGGATGTCGTTGCGGAAATCGTCGAGGAGGAGGAACGGGTCGGTGTCGGTGGTATTGCCGAAGCCGAACGCGCGGCGGAGGTGGACGCCCGCGCCTTCGAGGGTGGGTTTGGATTTAATCAGCTTGTGGACGGGTCGAATGGACATGTCAGTTCCTTGTTGGTTTAGTCGAGGCCCGCACGCCAGCGCGGGCCGGTTCGTCTCACGCGGGGGAATGTAGCATGTTCCGCGACGCGGGCAAAGGCGAAAGGCCGGGAGCGTGAAGCGAAGGGTGGAGAACGGCGAGCGCGGCGCTTGCCCAAATGAAAACCCGAGTGAAATTCGGGCCAAACACGACAGGCAGACCATCTCGTCGCTATTATTGTTCCCTTCCGCATTGGCATTTGTGTCCCGATGTGCTTTCATCGCGGTTCCCATGAAGATACGGGGCGTCATATTTGACATGGACGGGACGATCACGGAGCCGTTTTTTGATTTTGTGAAAATCAAGGAGGAGGCGGGGATCGGGGACGTCGATATGCTGGACTATCTGGCCAAGGCGCCGGTGGCGGAGCGCAAGCGGGTGCAGGCGATCATGACGAAGATTCGAGGATGCGGGCGTGGCGGAAGCCAGGCTGAATCGGGGGGCGCGGGAGTTGTTGGACGATCTTGCCAGGCGCGGGATGCGGACGGCGTTGTTGACGCGCAACACGCGGCGATCGGTGGACGGGGTGTGTCGGAAATTGAACCTGAAGTTCGACATTGTTGTCACAAGGGAGGACGGGCCGTACAAGCCGGCGCCCGAGCCGATTTGGGAGATCGCGAAGCGCTGGGGGGTGAAGGCAGCGGAGGTGTTGATGGTGGGGGACTACAAATGGGACGTGATGTGCGCGAAGAACGCGGGCGCGCCGTGCGCGTTATTGATCAACGGCGAAGGTGAACCGGAGTGGGCGAAGGACGCGACGTATGTGATTGCGAGGTTGACGGAAGTGATTGAGATAATCGAAGGGAAGAGCCGATGACAAATGCCGTGGTGGGGATGGTGACTTGTGCGTCGCGCGCGGAGGCGCGAAAGGTCGCCAGGGCCGTGCTGGCAAAAAAGCTGGCGGCGTGTGTGAACATTGTGAACGGGCTGGAATCGCATTATTGGTGGCGGGGCAAACTCGAAAGCGCGCGGGAATGTCTGCTGCTGATCAAGACGACGCGGGGGCGAACTCGGGCCATTACGAGCGTGGTCAAAGCGGCGCACAGCTACGAGGTGCCCGAAATCATATTCCTGCCGATTGTGGCGGGCGAGCGGCGCTATCTGGCGTGGCTGCGTTCTTCCGTTGCGAAAATCGCCGCGGTGTTTCTGCTGTTGGCGTCTGTCGGACTGGCCCGCGCTGACCAGGTCGATGACCTGATCAAGCAACTCGGCAGCACGAACGACGAAGACCGGACCGAGGCGGCGGACGCGTTGGCGCACGTTGGCGGAGCGCGCGTCGAGAAACAATTTCGCGAGATGCTGACGTCGTCGAGTGTGGAACGGCGGCAGGTCGGGGTGGTGGGATTGTTGCAGGTGAGTGATGCCGACGAAGATTTGCAGCGTGTGCGCGCTTGCTTGAAGGATGAAAACCAGGAGGTGCGATGGTCGGCGGTGCTGGCGCTGCAGAAGAGCGGACGCGCCGAGGCGATTCCGTGGTTGGAGGAGGTCGAGAAGTCGGATGCGGCGGATTCGGTGCGGGAGGCGGCGGGCGAGGCGTTGACGAAGCTGCGCTCGGGGATTCACTGGGTGCGGTCGTTGTCGGATGCGAAGGAGAAGGCGCGGCAATTGAAGAACCCGATCCTCGCGTACGTGTTTCTGCGCGATTCGGACTACTGCCAGAAACTGGAGGACGGCGTGCTGGCGGACAAATCGGTCATGGCTGCGGTGGAGGAATTTGTGTGCGTGCGCATCGATGCGGGCAAGGATGCGGACGAAACGCGCCAACTGGATGTGCGTGGCGCGCCGACGATTCTGTTTCTGGACGGCCAGGGCAACGAGATGTCACGGGTGGCGGGGTTGGTGGACAAGGAGCAGTTGCTGGCGAAACTGAGCGAGGCCAAGCGCAGCAAGTTGACGTTTCGCGAGGCGCGTCGGTTGGCGATGCAGAATCCGGCGGACGTGCAGGCGAATTGGAAGGTGGCCGAGACGTATTTGGAAGAGGGGAACGAGGACCTGGCCGAGCCGCACCTGCGCAACGTGATCGGGCACGACGAGGAAAACCAATACGGCTACACGGACAAGGCGATGTTTGCGCTGGGGTTCGCCCTCGGCAAACGCGGCGAATATGGGCAAGCGGCGTACAGCTTCGAGAAATTGCTGGAGCGCTGGCCGGATTACAAGGACAAGGACAAAGCCCTGTATTGCCTTGGGCTGAGTCAGTTGGCGGTCGGACAGAAGGACAAGGGGCGTGCGCGGCTGGAGCAATTAGTGAGCGAGTTTCCGAACAGTTCGACCGCCAAGAGCGCCCAGACCGCGTTGGACAAACTCAAGAAAAGGGAGGGGAAGGATGAAGCGGGCAATTGAAATATTTATGGTCGCGGCGCTCGTCGCGACATGGCCGGTGGCCGCGGCGTGGGCCCAGGACACTTCCACGCAAGACAAGGCCGCGATAGGCGAAGCCAACAAGTTTTTTGAGCGTGGCAACAAGTTTGTGCAGGGCGGCTCACTGTCGCGTGCGAAACAGGAATATGAGAAGGCACTGAAGATTTACCCGAAGCACCTCGATGCCCTCTACAATCTCGCCGTCACCTGTGAGCGGCTCGGCCAGAAGGGGGAAGCCATCGATGACTATAAGCGGTACCTCGACATCAAGGGAAACGATCCGGACGCCTGGACGCAGTTGGGACTGCTGTACGACGACGTCGGCAGCAAGGACGAGGCGCGTCACGCCTATGAGAAGGCATTGGAGGTCGACCCGAAATTTGGGCGCGCGCATCACAATCTCGGCGTGTTGTTGAAGGAGCAGGGCGACCTGAAGGGGGCGGAACTGCATCTGACCGCGTTCGTGAAGCTCGAAGAGCAGGCGGGTCGGCAGAACGGGGACGCCTACTACAGCCTCGGGATCTTGTATCTTCAGCAGTTGCGAGACAAGGAAGCCAAGGCTGCCATGCAAAAGGCAATCGATATCGACCCGAGCGTCCCGTATTTCAACAACGCGATGGGGGACATCTATCTTTTTGAGAAACGGCCCGACCTGTCGATTGACTGCTACCAAAAGGCCATCGAAAAGGATCCGAAGTACGCCCTCGCATACAGCGGTCTCGGAGATGCGTATGCCCAGATGAAAGACCGTGATAAAGCCCTGGGCTCGTACCACAAGGCGCTGGAATTGCGTCCCGACTATGCCTTGGTGCACTACAAACTCGGTCTGCTTTATGAGGACAGCAATCCGACGGAGGCGATAAAACAGTTTGAAAAGTATTTGGAATCTGGTAAAACCCCCCAGTACCGCGACGAGGTCGCCGCGAAGATTGAAGCACTGAAACTGACACTCAAGCGTTAACTCAGGAAGTCACCATGTCACAACATCGTAGTCTCAAGGGAGCCAGCAAAATTCAGGCGCGCCGCAATGTCCTGAAACGATTTGAGCGCGTCGAGGTGCTTAAGAAGCAGGGTCGCTGGAAAGACGGCCAGCGGGTCTTTGGCCTGCCGAAGACCAAACCGGAATAGGACGCCTCGACCACCGTGCTCGTCCGCCTGCAAAAGTATCTTGCGGAAGCGGGCATAGCTTCCCGACGCCGCTGCGAGCTACTCATTGAAGACGGCCGGGTTTCGGTCAACGGTCAGCCGGTTCGGTTGCTCGGGACGAAAGTCGATGCGGAGCGCGATGCCGTGGCCGTGGATGGCCAGCCGGTTGTCATCGAGCGAAAGGTATACATCGCGCTCAACAAGCCCGCCGGGTTTCTGTGTACGAACCACGACACGCACCATCGCCAGCGCGCCGTTGATCTGCTCCCGCGTTCCCTGCCCCGGCTGTACACGGTCGGGCGCTTGGACAAGGATACCGAGGGTCTGTTATTCCTGACGAACGACGGCACTTTTAGCTTGCGGCTGACCCACCCGCGTTACAAGATGAGCAAGACCTATCTGGTGGAGGTCGAGGGGGAATTAACCAGCGCTGAGATCACGCGCCTGCTGAAGGGAATTCGTAGCGACGGCGAGACGTTGCACGCCGACAAGATTTTCCAGGTGCGCTCGCAGAAGGACACCACCGAACTGCGGCTGGTTCTCGGCGAGGGAAAGAAGCGACAAATTCGCCGGATGATGGTGGCCGTCGGCCATCCCGTGAAGCGGCTTGTGCGGCTTGCGGTTGGCCCGGTCGAATTGGGGAACTTGGCAACATCACAATGGAGGCATTTGACTCATGAGGAAATATACAAACTTATGCAATTCTCACCGTCGGTTTTTCGCTCTTAGCACGGCGCTGGCGTGCGCTGCGCTGTACACTGTGACACCCAGTCGTGCCGATTCCGGAGCAATCGTGGTGACGCAGGCCGCTGCTGCGGGCGCGGCGACCCGGGGCACAGTGAAGGGCGAGCATAGCAATGTGCGCTCCCGCCCCACACTGCATTCCGAGGTCATCACCCAACTTCACAAGGGCGAAACCGTGGACGTGCTCGAACGCCAGACGGTGACCGAGCATGAGAAATCGATGGAGTGGTTGCGAATCACGTTACCGGAAGCAGCCAAGTGCTACATCAGTGCCAAGCATGTGGTGGACGATGCCGCCGATGTCGACAATCTGAACGTGCGTTGCGGCCCCGGGTCGAGTTACCGGGATATCGGCAAGTTGGCGAAGGGTACGAAGGTCGAGATCGTCCAGAAGAAGGGCGACTGGGCGCAGATCAAGCCGACCCCGGATTGCAGTGGCTGGATCGCCGCTGAGTTGGTGGATGTAGAAGTGGCGCCGGCCCCGATTGCCAGACCGGAACCGGCCCCGTCGGCGAACTCCGGTGAGATTGTGACGCCGCCCGTGGCGGCCCCGGTCGGGGGGCCATCGGTGAGCGTTGTCAACACGGACCCGGATGTGCTGGTGACCTATGCGGTCAAAGACGGATACCTGGCTTCCGTGACCGAGTCGAACGCGCCCGCGGCCTTCGAGTTGCGAACCCCGGAGGCGGATCGGCTTAGTTTTCGCGTGGCGTATCTGGAGGCTCCCGGTTTGAATTTGACGAAGTACAACGGCAAGCATGTTCGCCTCGTTGGGACCCAGCGCTGGCACAAAGGCGACCGGTATCCTGTCATCAGCGTCGAACGCATCGACATGGTTTGGTAGTCGTGGCGCGATGCCTGCAACACTCATTGACGGCAAGGCCATCGCGGAGCAGATCAACGCCGAAACCGTCGTCGAGATCGCGCGGCTGAGAGACCAAAATCGTGTCACTCCCGGTCTGGCGGTGATTCTGGTCGGTGAGAATCCCGCCAGTACCACGTACGTTTCGATGAAGGACAAGATGTGCGCCCGACTCGGGATGCATTCGGAGCGCGTCAATCTTCCCGTGTCCACCCGCGAGAGCGAACTCCTGGCCAGCATCAACAACCTCAATCTCAAGCGGGAGATTCATGGCATCCTGGTTCAATCGCCGCTACCACCACAGATTTCGGAGGAGAAGGTTTTCGCGGCCATCAGTCCAGCCAAGGATGTCGACGGCTTTCATCCATTGAACGTTGGCAAAATTGCGATCGGAGACCCAACCGGTTTCGTTCCGTGCACGCCAGCGGGCGTCCATGAACTTCTCATTCGTAGCGGCGTCAAGATCGACGGAGCCCACGTCGTGGTGCTGGGTCGGAGCCGGATCGTCGGCCGCCCCGTCTCACTGATTCTGTCGCAAAAGGCGGTGCACGCCAATGCGACCGTCACCGTCTGCCATTCCCGGAGCAGGAATCTCGTGGAAATTTGTCGATCCGCCGACATTCTCATTGCTGCAATTGGTGTACCCGGTTTCGTAACAGCCAACATGATTCGGGACGGCGCCGTGGTGATTGACGTGGGCATCAATCGCATTGAGGACAAGACGTCAGACAAAGGTTATCGGGTTGTTGGGGACGTGGATTTTGATGCGGTTTTACAAAAGGTGTCACTTATCACTCCGGTACCCGGGGGTGTCGGCCCGATGACCATCGCCATGCTCATGCACAACACGGTGCGCGCCGCTCGAATGCAGCAGGGCGTCTCATGAAGTCTTGAGATCGGACACTAAGACCGCGGAACGCAACGCGTGTGCTTGGGTGTTGCAAGCACTGGCGCTGGGGCTCGCCTTGTTCGGGGTTGTACACGTGGCGCGTAAGCTACCGTCACGGGCCGTCGGCAACGATTTCGCCCACTACTACATCTCGAGTCGTTTGTTGCTGACAGGCGGAGATGTCTATTCCGCTCCCTTGGAGCCGGAGTACGACCGTTGGGAATTTCGTTACGATCCCGGAATCCCAACGGCGACGAATCCGCCCTTCCTTGTTGGGATATTCACGCCATTTGCCGCAATGCCGCCCCGCGTAGCGTTCTGGGCATGGACGTTGTTGGAGATGGTCTGCCTAGGCTACGTGTTGGCGGTGACGTGGCAATTGACGTCAACCAGGCTTTCCGCGCAGGCACGGATGCTGGTGTGCGGGGCCATCGTCGCATCGGCGCCGACGTACTGGCACTTTTTCTTTTCACAATGTCAGTTGCTCATCGCGGCGATGATTCTGATGGCCTACAGGTTCCTGCGAAACGGAAGGTCGGCGGCAGCTTGTCTGGTGATTGCCACGGCAGCCTGGCTGAAGATTTTCCCTGTTCTGCTGCTTCCCTGGTTTGTCTGGCGCGCGTCCGGCAACTGGAGAGCGCGGTGGAAATGTCTGGGCGCGACCTTGGTGTGGAGCATTGGGGTCGTACTGGCGACGGGCTGGTCGTCTTGGAAGCAGTTCAGGTCGCACGCCGTGCCGGTGCTGGAGGCGTGGGTCACGCAGGCGCGACACTTTAACTTCACGGTACCGTCGTTCGTGAAGAATGCGGCATGGTCTGTTCGCGATTTCAATCCAGAATGGAATGGATTACATGGGTGGGTAACCGTTGGGGCTGTCATCGGCCTCGCCCTGATTGCGCTCGCGTACGGTTTCTGCTGCCAAACGGGGCGAAAACGGAAGGACGCGGATCTCGAGTTGGAATTTTGCTTGCTCAGCGTCGCGATGCTGGCGGGAATCACGGAGGCATGGGGTCACTACTTTGTGATCCTTGGTTTCCCAGCCGCAGTTGCCGTGGCTCGGATCGTGCAACGACCAACCTGCGGACGGGCGATGATGCTCGGCCTATCGTTCGTGATGCTGAATGTGATGACCAGTTGGCGGAGCCCGTGGCTGGCGTTTGCGGTCAGTTACATCCCGCTTTACGGATTACTTTTGCTGGGAGCCTTCTTCGTGAACGAGATGCGGTGCTCGGCGCCGCTCCCAGCGTCTCCTACCACGTTTGTTCCGCAGCCGTCGTGACCGCTCCCCCGCGTTTGGCGGCGGGCAGGTACGCTTGTTCCGTATAGTCACGCACCATGCGCGCGGTGGAGAACCGCGGTGTGACGGTGGCGATGGAGGCCTTCATTATCTTGATCCACCCCACGGGCAGGCCGTTGGCGTCACGCTTGTAAAAGAGCGGGACGATCTTGTCTTCCAGAATATCGTAGAGGGACTCGCTGTCCTCGCGGTCCTGCTTGTCCGTGTTGTCGGACTCCTCGCTGTTGCCGATGGTCCAACCCGCATCCGGATTTTGCACTTCACACCACCAACCGTCGGCAACGGAAAAATTGATTCCGCCGTTCACGGGGGCCTTCATGCCGCTGGTACCGCTGGCTTCGTGCGGTCGGCGCGGGTTATTGAGCCAGACATCCACCCCCTGAACGAGCATGCGGGCCACGCGCATGTTATAGTTTTCGACAAAGACAATGTGACCATGCAAGTCCGTGTTCCGCGAGATGTCGAAGATGCGACGAATCAATTCCTGGCCGGGCTTATCCGCGGGGTGCGCCTTGCCGGCAAACACAATTTGCACGGGGCGCTTGGGGTCCTTCAGAATCGAGCGCACACGGTCAAAATCGCGGAACAACAAGTCCGCGCGTTTGTAGGTGGCAAACCGACGCGCGAACCCGATGGTTAATACTTCGGGATTGAGCAGTTCGTCGACGCCGCGCAGGTCATCCGGAGACGCGCCATGTCGGGCGAGATGGGCGCGTTCCCGCCCGCGAATAAAGCGGATGAGATTCTCCTTCTGGAGGTTGTGAACGTCCCACAAGTCCTTGGCGGGGATATTGGCGACACCGCGTTTCCAGAACAACTCATCCATGAGGTTGTTGCGCCAGGCCGGGGTAAGATACTTGTCGTAGAGTTCGCTGATTTGGTAGCCCATCCAGGTTTGCGTGTGGATGCCATTGGTAATGGCCTGAATGGGATTCTGGCCGGGCTTCAGGTTCTTGTAGATATGCCGCCACATGTCATTGCTGACCTTGCCATGGAGCTGGCTGACACCGTTGCAGAAGGTGGAGAGATGGATCGCCAGCACAGTGAGGCTGAACGGCTGATCCCCTCGGCCGGGACTGGCCAGGCCGAGATCGACGAGTTGATCCTGCGAGATGCCAATGTCCTGGCAATAGTTCTTGTAATACTTGCGTACCAATTCGATGTCGAACGCCTCGTTACCTGCGGGCACCGGAGTGTGCGTCGTGAAAATGGCATTCTTGGCGACCTCTTTGCACGCGTCGGCAAAACTCAATCCACCCTTCACGTAATTGCGGATACGTTCGAGGCCGAGGAAGGCGCAGTGGCCTTCGTTCATGTGCCAGCAGGCCGGCTCAATTCCGAGCGCCTGTAACGCTCGCACCCCTCCGACGCCGATCACAATTTCCTGGCAGATGCGCATTTCACGACCACTGACGTACAGCTGTCCCGTAATCGGGCGGTCGGCGGGATTGTTCTTATTGGTGTCGGTGTCAAGTAGCAACACGGGCACGCGGCCGACCTGGGCCAGCCACACGCGCGCGTACACGGGGTGGTCGGGAAGATCGATGGTCACGGTGAGATGCCGGCCGTTGTCTCCCAGCAACGGTTGGACCGGCAGGCGCGAGAAATCGTACGCCGGATAAAAATGTTGTTGTCGACCGTCCGGTTCGATCTCCTGCTCGAAATATCCGTGTTTGTAGAGCGGGCCGATTCCAATAAACGGTATTCCAAGGTCGCTGGCGGATTTGCAGTGGTCTCCTGATAGCACACCGAGTCCCCCGGAATACGTGCGCAGGCACTCGTGGAAGCCGAACTCGGTCGAGAAGTAGACGAACGGTCCGCCCTGATAGCCGGGATGGTTTTGGGCGAACCAAGTGTCGTTGAGGGACTTTGTGTATGTCTCAAACTCGCGCAGCACGGTCTTATACATCGTCAGAAATACTTCGTCCTCCAGCAGGGTTTCCCAGTGGTGCGGTTCGATGTTGATGAGCAACTCGACCGGGTTGCGATAGATGGCCCACAAGCCAGGCTCGATGTGCGCAAACATTCGTCGGGCCTGCGGGTTCCATGTCCACCACAGGTTGTACGCAAGTTCACGCAGGCCGGATACCTCCTTCGGTAGTTCAATGTCGGCCAGTGACGTGGAACGGAACTTTAAAGGGGCTTTATCCATAAGAGGTCGGGAGTGCTTGGGGGTTCAAGATTGCCGTGCGAGACGCAGCCGGCGCGCGGCCGTGCCGCAATCATGGATGCGGCGCGGTGGCTTCGGTGGCCGCAATCATCTCGTCCACGTTGATACCGCGCAGGTTGAAAAGTCGGCGGACCGTATCATCAATCAAATTGTTCGGGCAAGATGCACCGGCTGTAATGCCCACGTAGATATTACCGCCCGGTAACCAGCTTTCGGTCAGGACTTCCTCTTGTTTGTGGAGGTTGAAGTGCAGGATCGCTTTATCCGAGAGAATCTTGCTCGCGTTTCGGATAAAGTACGTCGGCATCCGCTCCTCACTCATTTCGGCCAGGTGCGACGTGTTGCTGGAATTGTAACCGCCCACGACGATCATCATGTCGAGCGGCTCCTGAAGCAGATGAATCAGCGCGTCCTGCCGCTCCTGCGTGGCGCCGCAAATCGTGTCAAACATGCGGTAGTGTCGATCGATTTCCGGTTCGCCGTACCGGTCCACCATGGCCTGCCGCAAGCGGCGTTGAATCTCCTCGGTCTCGCTGCGCAACATCGTGGTTTGATTGGCCACGCCGATGGACGAGAGGTGTTGATCCGCATCGAAGGCCGGCGAGTGCGCTCCGCCAAACTTCGCGAGGAACTCCGCCTTGTTGCCGCCGTGACGGATGTAATTGCAGACGTAATCGGTCTCCGCGATATTCAGCACGACGAGGTAATGGCCCGCCTGGTTGGCCGTGGCGCGCGAACTGGTCGCCTTGGTCTCTTCATGCTTGGCCTTGCCGTGGATAATGGACGTGAATTGTTCGTTGGCGTTTTGGGTGACACGCTTCCAAACGCTCATCACGTCCCCGCAGGTCGTGTCCACCAGTTGGCAGCCTTTTGCCTTCAATTTGTCCATTGTGGCGACTTCCGCTCCGAACGCCGGGATGATCACGACGTCGTCTTCCTTGAGGTCGTCGATGTTGGCGCTCTTGATTGGCCCGGAGAGGAATTTGATGCTCATCGCGACGAGTTGTTCGTTCACTTCGGGGTTGTGGATGATCTCGCCCAAAATATAGATCGGTTGGTTGGGAAACACTTTCCGCGCCGCGTACGCGAGGTCGATGGCGCGTTCCACCCCGTAACAAAAGCCGAATTCCTTCGCGAGACGCACTTTCAGTCCGCCGGCTTCGAGCACACCACCGCGTTGGCGCAGCTTTTCGACAATCTGGCTGCGGTAATGCTGTTCCACCTGCTCGCGAACGGCCTCCATGATGTCAGGCCGCCGCAGGTTAACTCGTTTCGGTTTCGGCACTTCTGCGACGCTTGCGATACTCATCTGTGCTGCATTAATACTTTAATTTGGTTGGTAATTCAACTAAAACCCCGGATGGATGCGAACGGCATTTTGGCTCTTGCTCGCAGCGCTGGTGTCCGTCGGGCTGGCGCAAGCGCAGGGCAACAACACGCGACTTCTCACTGGTTTCGAAGACGAGGCTGACCTGCACCAGTGGGAATGTCGCGACGCTTCCGTCGCACGCTCCGAACAACATGCCACGCAGGGCCGATATGCGCTCCAGGTAACACTCTTCCCCGGCCAGTATCCCGGTATGCTGTTGCCCCGCGGCAGCCCTCTTCTGGCCGGCTGGGACGAGTACGACGTGGCACGGCTCGATGTGTTCAATCCACAGCCGCAACCAGTTAGTTTGACCGTCCGCATTGACGACCAGCAGAGCGTCGACTTCGGCTCGCGGTACAACAATGGATTCGTGCTCCGACCAGGCAGGAACACCATCGAACTACCGGTGCACCAGCTCCAAACCAGCGATCGCTCCCGCAGTCTGGACCCTTCCCATCTTGGCCAATTGTTGATTTTCGCCTCAGACCTTCCATCACCGACAGTTCTGTTCTTCGATAACTTCCGACTGGAGAAGACTGCGCAGACGGCGACCAGCACCGCAGTGCGGGCCTTCGATTTCGGACCGAAAGGGTCGCCTGTCATGAACGGATTCGTTGGCGTAAACGCGGCCGGTCGTTACGACAAGGCCCTCGGATACGGCTGGTTGCCAACCGATCAACTCTGGGAGTTTGACGATGAATTGCCGGATTCCCTTTGCCGGGGTTTCATCAGCGGCGATCCGAATACGAACTTCGTCACCGAATTTGACGTGGACGTGCCGAACGGCACTCAAACGGTCGTGGTTTGCGGTCAGAGCCTGCTGAATGGGTCGGTACACGTGCCCGCGAGGACGTATCGCGTGTTGGCCAATGGCGCGGAAAAGGTACGTGTAGCGGTCAACGCTGCGAATTTCTTTACGGACAAATTTCTGTTCCGCGGGATCGACCATGATTGGTGGCCGGGCAAGGACGTATGGGCCGAGGAGATTCTTCCAAGGTTTCCCGAGTATGCGTTCGACGTCGTCGTTACGAACGGGCAACTCCGCCTGCAATTCGACACGATGGCGGTCTATTGGCTTGCCGTTGGTGTCACGGATTCCTGGCTGGCCGCTGTACGTTCGGAACGTCAGCGCGAGTTCCAGGAACAATATTTCTATTTGGAGCCGTATGAGATTCCGAAAGCCCCCGACAAGATCGCCCTCAACGCGGCACGCGGTCAGACGGTATCCGCATTCTTTACGAGTCTGAAGGCGGCAGCGGCGGGCCAGTCGCCTCCATTTCCTGGTTGCACAACCGAGATCCGCGCCATTCGCCTCATGGAGCGACCGGTGGCCCGTGGCATCTACCGGATCGAAGAGACGACACTGGTGTCGCCTACCAACCACCCATACGCGCGCCGCTTTGCGCTTACGGTGAACGTCGGCAAGAACGCAGAACCGGGTGTCTATCAGGCCGAGATCGATGGGATTCCTGTCGAGTTGCGCATCTGGCCCTTTGCACTGCCTTCTTCCGATCAACTCGACATGACGTACGGCTGGTATTACAACGAGCCGCGCGATCTGAACTATTACTTCGGACAATTTCCGGAGAAGACGGGAGAAATTAAGGCGATGCGCGACCGCGAGTTCTGCGACATGGTTGAACACGGGTTCAACAGTGTGACGGCAATCCGGCCGGTGGTGCGCGCGGATGGATCGTTGGCTACTACACAAGCCGACGAGTTTTTGTCGGTAGCGCAGCGCGTGGGATTGGTGGGCAGACATCCGGTTCCCGTCGAGACATTGGGCGTGGCGCGGCGTCTCTCGCATCTGCTGGGTGCCGCGGAATTCAGCGAGCCATTCCTGCCGGTCTATCGGCGGTCGCTCGCCGCATTTCGGGATTGGACTCGCACCAAACCATTTCCCGTGCTCGCCTATGTCGTGGATGAGCCTCGGGAACAGGCGTTGAATCCATGGAACCGGAATTTCGAGGATACGAAGCGGTATTTGGAATTACATCGTGCCGCCGGAGTGCAAACGATGGTGACGTTGGCGGGCGATGGTTCGTTCGGGAAGAGTTACCCGCCGCTGCTTGGCTTACTGGATGTTGTGTCCACACACCCAATGGAAAGCTCGCGTCGAATCCTCGATGCGACTCGCGGGGGAAGGCCTCACTTGTGGCTCTACAACGCGGGAATGAACCGTCTCACGTTTGGTTTCCTGCCTTGGGCGGCGGGCGCGACGGGGCGATGGGAATGGCACTACGAGTGGTGGACGCAGGCGTACAGCCCGTTCGCCCGTGTCGACGAGAATGCCTGGTCCACTGGCTGTGGCGCGGTGATGCCGTCGCCCGATGGCCCGGTGACGACGGTGGGCTATGAGAACGTACGCGCGGGGATTGACGATTACCGCTACCTCTTCCTGCTGGAGCGGCTGATTCGCGAGGGAAATGGCAAAACAGCCGAACAGGCTAGGCGCTTCTTGGAGAATATCCGCGGGAAGATACCACGGTTCACGGACGAAACGACCGTGGAAGAGGCGACACTCGACGAGTGGCGGGAGAAGATCGCCGGGTTTATTGTCGCACTGGTGGGGGAGGCAGGACGAAATCGCGGTACTGATTTGGGTCGCCCGCCTGACCGGCCTCAGCAGCCTTGATCAAATTGAACGTCTCGCGGGCCGTGACGTAATGCAACAGGGAATTCGACCCATCATTACAAATCTTCTGCAGTTGCTCGTGCATCGTTGCTGCCGATGGGCCGAGCGCCGTGTCGAAATTCATTTCCTGGCAGCCGTGGGTGTACACTTTCACAAACACCCAATCGTGTTTGCCGACGACACCGATTCGTTGGGCGATCCAGTTGTGGATTCGATCCGCGTTCACGGGTGCGTTGCCAGCGACCTCACTGTTTTCAATGCGCGGAATCACGCCGAATTTGCGGTTGGTCCAGTTCAATGCCAGCGGGCCTTGCACGATGAGGAGATCCCCGCTCGGTTTCGCGCCAACGCGCACGTCCACGCCAGTGTCATGGGATTTGGGTCGTAGCGGGTTATCCGTCGCATAATAAATCGAGTTAATCTTGTGCGTCTGGCACTCGCTCGGCGCGCTTGGCAGTGTGAAATCCGCATAACACCCGGTATCGCGGAGCACGTGCAGTTCGTTATTCACACCGCACCAGCGGCCGTCAGGACGTGAATTGTCCAGCGACCAATTACCGTGAATAAAGCCATAGCGTCCCTGGGAGAGAAACCCGTGGTGGTGCAGTTCGACCTTGAAATCCTCGATCGTCTGGCGAAGGTTCTCGGCCGTGTCGTTTTCGTGATGGAGATGGATCTCCGCTTCGCCGTAGCCCCGCCGGCACAATCGCGCGAGCAGCTCGAGGTACTCGGGCACGTACTCCTCCGCAGGATAAAAAAATGTGTGCTGCGGCGGGCGCCCGTCGGCATCGCGAAACCGGTCCGCCATCCGTGGATAGTTTTCAAACCAGTGTTCGACCCGCTCCAGCCCTTGGTGTCGAGAGGCCTTGTTCCACAGCGGTTCGTAATGGTCCACAAAGCAAAAGAAAACGTGTGTCGGCATGACCGGTGCCGGCGGACGACGCCGCAGATAGCTCGGCAACCACTGATGGACGTTCTTCAGCATCGCCACGACTCCCCGTCAACGAACTGGCGATTCCACAATTCCAGAAACAGCAGAAGTAACAGGGCGGGGCCACGATCTTGCTGGCTGCTCATGTGGGCATTGACCAATTCGCGCACGCCATCCGCTCGATAGATCCCCCGAGTGAGCATCCGCTTGTCCAACAGCACGCTCTCGATGTGTGGTCGCAACGGCCCGCGCAACCAGCCGGGCACGTCCACGTAATGTTTGTAGCGCTCGTAGCCGAAAAATTGTTTCAGATAGCCGTTGGTCTTGCGATACAAGCGCTGCGTAAGATCACCGGCGCCCGCGGGAGCACCGGTATTGGCGTTCGTGATGCCCAGCAAAGCCGGATTGTGCCGCGCCAACAAATGACGGTGCACTCGCGTGCCGAGACGATCCGTCGGGTCGAGTTGCAACACCGTGTCGACGTACTCGCGATCGAGAAATGGCATCCGCACTTCGATGCGACTGCGCAATTGTGCCAATGACGGCACGGATTGCCGTCGCAGATATTCCTGAACGAACACGCAACTCACCTGGTCGATCACGTCCCACGCGGCATCCACCCCGGCGAACGCTTCTTCCATGGATGCCCGCGCGGCGCCGCGAAGAGATTTCGCCAATTCCGGTACAAACAAGCTGTCGAAATCTGCATCGGCGAGACCAAACGCCATTTGCCGAAACAGTTGCGCTGTGACATCGGATTGCGTGCGACAATCCCGGATAAACCGGTTGCAGGCCAATTCGTAGGCCCATTGCATCCGTGCCAGTTCACCGCCGTGACCGCGCAAGGCGACCTGGACGCCAAAGTCTCGATACTTATCGAGCGTGGACATAAAGGCTTGGCGCTCAAGTACAGAAGAGCAAATAACTGGCCAGCAATCCGGCCAAAACCGAAGGATTGTGTGGTGTTTCCGCCCGCTTCGATGAACTTGCGACGGGCGACATCCAGTGGTTGAGACGAAAGAGTGGTCATTCGTTCAATAAAAACTAAACGTTGTTATCATTATGTAAGCAGCTTGTCAATAACAAATTGTGAACGTGAAATTCGACGTTGAATTCCAGAGTTCTCACGCTAGTCTAGGCGGACATGACTGTAAATGACCTTACGGTTGCCATCATCGTATCTCTTTCTGCATCTTTGACTTCAGCGCAAGAAGTCGGCCAAGTAGAGCCCAAGACGAACGGGATGTATCTGGTGCCCACGATGCAGCTTATCCAACCCGTCGGCGATACCGTCACCTTCAGCGGTCGGGCCATCGATTTGGCATTCTCCCCAGATGGCAAGAGCGTGTTCGTGAAATACGACCAAGGGGTGCTCGTGGTTGACCCCGAGACATGGAAAATTCGCGAACAGGTTGGGATCGGGGAAGGGAGTTCCATCCACGGCATCGCTGTCCGCCGGGACGGCACACGCGTATATGTCACGGGGAATAACAACACACTCTGGGACGGTGACGTGTCGTCCACCGGCTCACTAACGTTCACCCGCAAAGCGACACTGCTTGGCCCGGGCGGGCGCGGCTTTTCCAACCCCTGCGGCGTCGCTCTGTCGCCCGACGAGAAAACCGCCTTCGTCTGCCTCTCGCTCAAGAACAGTTTGGCCCTCGTTGATCTGGAATCTGACAAGCTCATTCGCGATATCACAGTTGGTGTCGCCCCATATGACGTCGTGGTCTCGCCCGACGGTCATATAGCCTACGTCTCAAATTGGGGCGGACGTCCGCCGGGCAAGACCGATCGCACCGCGGACTCATATGGCACCCCCGTGCTGGTCGACAAACGCGGCGCCGCGTTGTCCGGGACGGTTTCGATCATCAACTTGAGAGATAATCGCGAACTCCGCGAAATCGCCACCGGGCTTCATCCATCGGGTCTGGCACTGAGCGCGGATGGACGCACCTTGTTCGTGGCCAATGCCAACTCCGACACGATCAGCGTGATCGACACGGAAACGTTGCGCGTCACCGAGACCATCTCGGTCCGTCCCGATCCGTCCCTGCCATTTGGCAGTCAGCCGAACGCGCTCGCGTTGAGCGCGGATGGACGGACGCTCTACGTCGCCAACGGCGGGAACAACGCCATCGCTGTCGTGTCGCTTCGCAGCGAGTCGCGCACCAACAGTGTCGTCACCGGTTTCATTCCCACCGCCTGGTTTCCGGGCGCCGTGGCCGCCGACAACCATCGCCTCTACATCGCGAACGTGAAGGGATTTGGCTCGCGGTTCGATCGCGAGAACGGCCGCGAATGGGCCGTATCCTGGTCGCTTGGCGCCGTCAGTCGCGTCGCCATTCCCTCGGACGACCAGCTCACCAACTACACCGCGAACGCGCTGGCCAATGCCCGCGTCCCCGAAGCTCTCCGCGCCTGGGAACGCGGGCAAACCGGCAAAAAGCCCGTCCCCGTTCCCGAGCGCGTCGGCGAGCCATCTGTCTTTGATCACGTGGTTTACATCATCAAGGAAAACCGCACCTACGACCAGTTTCTCGGCGACCTTCCCAACGCCAATGGCGACACCAACCTCTGCGTCTTCGGCCGCGCCGTGACCCCGAACCACCACCACATCGCCGAGGAGTTCGTCACGCTCGACAACTTCTACTGCAACGGCGTCATTTCGTCGGATGGTCATCGCTGGGTCACCGAGGGCAACGTCATGGCGGGGCTGGAGAAAGCCATGTTCGGCCTCAGACGCGGCGACGCGTTCGGGGTCGACCCACTCTATTTCTCCTCCTCGGGGTTCATCTGGGACGACGTGCTGCTCCACGGTCTCTCCTTCCGCAACTACGGCGAAATGGGCAGGGGGAGTTCGACGACCACCCGCACCGGCCCGCGGCGCAACACGACCAAAGACATGCTCGACAACCCCGACGCCTACCAGCTCTTCTACGCGCCCAGTTCGCCCGTCGAAGTCCTCAAGACCTACAGTTGCCCGTTCTATCCGGGCTGGGAACTCAACATCCCCGACGTCCTCCGCGCCCGCGCCTTCCTCTTGGAACTCAAGGAATCCGAGAGCACAGGTCACTGGCCCAACTTCATCTTCGTCCATCTCCCCAACGATCACACCGGCGGCAATCCCACCCCGCGCGCCCAGATCGCCGACAACGATCTCGCCCTCGGCCAGATCATCCAGGGAATCTCCCACAGCAAATTCTGGCCGAAGACCTGCATCTTCGTCATGGAAGACGATCCCCAGTTCGGCTTCGACCACGTCGATGGCCATCGCTCGATCTGCTTCGTCGTCAGCCCCTACACCAAACGCCACGCCGTCATCAGCCAGTTCTACAACCAGACCGCCGTGCTCCACACCGTCGAGCGGATCCTCGGCATCCCGCCGATGAACCAGCTCGACGCGCTCGCGCCCGTCATGTCCGCCTGTTTCACCAACGCGCCCGACCTCTCCCGCTACACGGCCCTGCCCAACCAGGTCCCCCTCGACGAAATGCCCAAACCCATCGCCCAACTTCACGGCAAAGAACTCTACTGGGCCAGACAACTCGCCGCCATGCGCTTCAACCAACCCGACCTCAACAATGACGACCTCCTCAACCGCATCCTCTGGCATTCCGTCAAAGGCGTCGACGCCCCGTACCCCGTCGCCTTCGCCGGCCCTCACGGCAAAGGCCTCGCCGCCCTCAAGTTAAAACACGCCCCCACCGTCCCCGCCGCCGCCGATTAAGGTCTTCGGTAGGGACGCGCTGCCGCGCGTCCGAACGAACCCAAATCCGACCCCATTTTGGCCTCCCAACCCCCCTCCGGCCCCCCCAACGAACCCATTTATTTGGGTTCGTTTCCCAAAATTTTCCACACCGGCTTGATCAAACTTGGGTTCGTTTGCAAAAAATACTTTTTTCGCGACCCCCTCCTCCCGAGCGTCTTCGCCGGTGTAGCGTCGGCTGTGGCCGCAGCGTTAAGCTGCCTGCTGATGGTGCGTCGTCGCAGTCGGTGACAAGCTTGACGAATTGCAAACGTCGAAAATTCCAAAGGCGATACCACTAAACCACGCACACTCATTTTTCCAATTCGGGGTTGGTCTCTGAGGCTGATGTTTTTGGATTGCCGTTTGTCTTAAAAATGTCGTAGTTTTGTTGGTGGTCTCACCGTCTGATGCGGGTGTTGGAAAAGTAGCTGGTACGGCCAGGAGAGAGAATGGACATCACGTTTTCATGTCCCAACTGCAATCAATCACTCACGGTTGACGAAGCCGGTACTGGTTTAAGCGTACCCTGTCCCAAATGTGGAACAAGCCTCAGGATTCCTTCTGCCTCAACTCCTGCGGAAACGGCTTCGAGAACATTACCGGCAGACATCGTTTTCAAATGCTCAAATTGTGGCCAAAAGCTTGAGGTTGGCGAATGGTCTGCTGGTTCGAATGTCTTTTGTCCGAATTGCGGCCAACATTGCAACATCCCCGCATCCACAACTCCTGCAAAAACGGTTTCCGAAACATCAGCCGTTGTGTCACCACCTGCCTCAAAGAAGTGTCCGTGGTGCAATGTGGAATTGCCTAATAAGGCCTTAATTTGCCCTCAATGTGGATATGACCTACAAGGGACTTGCCTTGTATTGCCAGAATGGATGAAGCCCAAGGAAGAGCGCAGAAAGTGATAGACAAGATGAAGGAACTTGCTCGTTGAGCTGAATGGACATCACATTTTCATGTCCCAATTGCAATCAACCACTTACGGTTGATGAAGCTGGTGCTGGCTTAACCGTGCCGTGTCCCAAGTGTGGGAAAGGTCTTACGATTCCATTCGCAAATGTTTCGCCGCCAGAGCCGACCCGCATTAACGTGACAGAAAAACTCATTGAGAAGGGGCCTTTTGCTCCGTCAGAGAGCTATCGGATTCCTGCGGGAACGGGTTCGAGAACACCGGCGGCGACGAGCACAACAATTCCATCGACAGCACCGAAATTGCTTTCCGCGCTAATTGTCGTGCCAATGATTCTTTTCGTCGCCGTGGTTGGCTACGTTGCCGTTAACAGGTTCCAATCGCAGACACTTGAGCGACAGAAAGCGGAGCAGGCCGAAAGTGAGCGACAGGAAAACGACAAGAGTTCAAACAAATACGGCGTTGTGAATCCAACCAAGGGCAGCGAAATTCAGACCAAAGACCTGCCAAAATATGTCGCCATGAGTAGAGGCATGAAGGTTCCCATAATCGTTGACGGACAACAGGTCGGCCTTACGAGTCTAGGTAATGGGAACCAATTCAAACTGGTAAAGGTAGATGGAAATCAGGCGACAATCCGTGTAGCCAATTCTGATGTCGTTGTTCCAGTGGATTCCACGGATTTGTTACAACAGATTGAACGAAGGCAAAAAGGTATCAAGAAGGGAGATGTAGAGGGGAGTGAAGATGTAGAAGGGAGCGAAGATGTAGCAGAAAAGCTTGCTGGAACCTGGCGTCAGGAAAATGGAGACTTGTTTATGTTTACCCACGGTGGAGACGCAGCGGCCTTTGGTAGCAAAGGCGAATGGGTACGTCGAAGCAGATGGGCAGTTGAAGGAAATGCGGTAGCCATTTATTGGCAGACTGGTGGTTGGGATAAGTTTTTATTGCCAATTGACCCGAAACAGACAAAGAGCTTGAATGACTTGGGTGACTACCATACCTGCTCAAAAGCACCGGCGCCGTGAGCGTACGTGTCGATAATTACAAAAGTCGAAACTTTTTGGGGAACCTGAAATTAAGTACCCATGTATGTTTTTACGCTCGACCCACTTTATATCACCGCGAAAATTTTCAATAATCGGGGTCAGACCTATAATCATGACAAACGCCCAACGCACTACGGCCCGCACCCCATCCATGATATATCGGCAGCCGACATATCGCATCAGACAGGCCCACCGCCTGCCTCTTGCCAGACTCTTCCGCTCCGCAAGCCGCCGCGACTTGTCCGCCAGCGGAGGAGGGGGTTTCTGCGCGAACAGTTCCCGAAAAATGCGTTTCGAATTTGCTTCGCATGTCTCGCGGACTCGGCTTCGACATTCGGATTTCGAGTTTCGCCCTCACCATCGCCCGCCTCCGCTCCCGCCTTCTCGCCCTTTCTCTCACGCAGCCCCGACTCGGAATCGGGGTGAAAGGCACAGAGAGCACGGAGAGAAATCCCTTTTGCATGGCTTGTGGAGAGGACAGGGCACACAAAATGCCCTAGCAATGGAACTGAACGAACTCAGTTCAAGGATCATCGGTGCCGCGATCACCGTACGCAAGGAACTCGGGCCAGTCGATGGGCTCGCCCTTCGTGTCTTCGTGGTGAGCTTCGAGGAGGCAAAGCAGAGCGCCGCTCGTGTCTGTTCACGGGCCGATGACCTCGAGCGAGTTGAAGAACAGGTCGTAGTTGGGACCGCTGCCGGCGTCGTTGTTGAACAAGGCGATGCTGTCGATGCTGCTGCCGGGCGTCCCGGCCAGTGTGCCGCTGACGGTCGCATTCGTGCTGCCGCTGGCGTTGTCGATGATGGTCAGCTCGTAGGCATCGTTGGTCCCCAGAGAGACAGCCAACTGCAGGCCGGTCCCAGTGAAGCTCACGCCGGTATTGTGGACACCGCCGGAGTCAACCACGGTGTAGTCATTCGCGCCGCCGACGAAATAGAATTGCAGCCGCGCGCCGGTGTTGTAGTTGGCCGGACCGGCGGTGGCATTGCCGTGACGCAGGGCGAACCCGACGAGGTTGGTTTGGGCGCCGCTTGGCCCGTTGATCCAGCCGTTGTCCATGTCGATCTGGAACGTGGCGCCAGCCGACAAGGCCGGGCCGGTCGCCAGCGGCTCGATCGCGCGGTACGCCACCGAGGTGTTCCCGCTGTTGGCGTACAGGCCCCAGGATTGACCATCCGTGTTGATGCCGGGCACGGAAATGCCGGCGTTGCCGGTCGAGGTGCCGACGAAGAACCCGTCCTGGCTCGAATTGGTGGAGGTCGTCACGAACGTCCACGGACCGAAACCCGTTCCGCCATCGGCGTCGTTGAACCAGCCCTCGATGTAGGCGGGATCAGCCGCGCTGTCGGCTGCCAATTCGGTGGGCGGCAGACCGGCGACGATGGCGGTCTGTGAGCCGCCCGTGCCGATGCGATAAAACTTCTGCGGGACCGTGTCCCAGTTCGCGTCAAGGAACGTCAGAGTCCCGCCGGTGCCGGGAATGTTGTTGGTCAGGATTGTCCAGACACCGCTGGTCAGGTTCGTGGTGGATTCGACGAAATAGGTGTTGCCCAGTTCGCTCGTGAAATCGAGGGCAAGGCCGTAACCGGACGGTTGAGCCGATGGGATGGCGAGGGCGGATGCGGGGTTTATCGGGTTCAAGCCCGCGACGAACTTCGTCAGGTTGTCCTGCCCTGTGCCGTCCGCGTCGCAGGTGGCGCAGGATTGGCGGGTGGTCGTCGTGCCGGAACCGCCAAAGTACAGGGCGCGCCACCAATCGGGAATCCCGTCTCCCACCGAGTCGGGATCGGCGATCTTGCGGACGGCGATGGCGGAAATGCGGGCGTTCGGGTCGTTCGTGCCGTTGGTGCCGACGAATTGGATCGCGAGATGGCCGGTGGTGACAGTGTTGGTGAGCGTGACGCTGGTGGCGATGTTCTCGCCGCCCGCGGTGCCGACGATGTCGAAATTGGTCAGGACGAGCTGGCCGTCGATGAAGACGTTGAACAACCGCGCGCGTGGCGTCTTGTCGTAGGTGTCGGCGTCCAGCAGCGTGATTTCGTAGGTGCCGTTGGGCGCGTCGAACTGATAGGTGAAATTCGTTCCGTAGCGTTCGGTCTGATACTGGCGCGGGTCGATGGTGTTGACGATATGGTTAGGGGAATCAAAATTCGTCCCGTTGATCCAGCCGAACGAGCCGGGCACATAGGGTTGGTCGCCGGTCCATCGTCCGCCGCTATGGTCGAGGTACGGATTACCTCCCGCATCGATCCGGGCGCCCCACGGCGGCGGCGCGGGCAGATTCAAGTAAGTGGAGACGACATGCGACTGGGTGACGGACGCGCTGGGTAGTTTGACGCGCAGCAGATCTTCCCCCGCGTCGAGGCAATAGCCGGAGACGGCCGCCTCCAGGGAGGCGTTATTGGGCAGGCCAGCCAGAACGACGCCGTCGGCAACGACGCTCAAAACCTGGTTGGTGCAGTAGATTTCC
Organism: uncultured Verrucomicrobiae bacterium; assembly: GCA_963842185.1. Lineage (GTDB taxonomy): Bacteria > Verrucomicrobiota > Verrucomicrobiia > Palsa-1439 > Palsa-1439 > Palsa-1439. The sequence continues at coordinate 177,283 of CAWJFL010000013.1, read as the reverse complement.
AGCCCCCACTGCCGCTGCGCGGGCTGGCCGGAGTAAGCGCCGACAGCCCCGTCGATCTGGACCGTGATGCCGTTGCCAAAGTTGTCGGCGGTGATGGCGGTGGTGGCGAATGCGTTGGTGGTGTAACCGTTGGACGCGCCGTCATCGTCGTAGAGCGTAGCGCTGGCGCTTGAGCTACAGTAAACGCGCAGCGCGCGCTGGCTGCCATCGTCAAATTCCGTGGACGCAACATACGGACCCAAGGGGACAATCGAGTTGTCGGCGTAAAACGCCGGGATCTGCGAGAGCGGCCCGGGCCAGTTGGTGGTCACCGGGCCGGTCAACGCCTGCCCGCTCCACAGGTCGATCCAATTGCCGGCGGGCAGATAGACCGAACGGGAGGTGAGGTTGGAGCCTGTGATCGGCGCGACCATGATGCTGGGGCCGAACATGTATTGGGTGCCGTTTTGCAGCACTGAACTGTCGTTGGGAAACGCCAGCGGCAGGGCACGGCAGACCGGCTGGCCGGTATCGAAGGTCGCGCGCTCGGTTGTGTAGATGTAGGGAATCAGTCGGTAGCGCAGTTTCATCAGGCTGCGGCAGTCGTCTTCCACGAGATTGTCGAATTCGTACGGCGCGACCAGTTTGTTGGTATAGTCGTTGACGTCTCCGTGCGCGCGGAACACCGGGATGAACGCGCCAAACTCGAACCAGCGGATGTAGAGTTCGTCGGTGGGAATGCCCGAGTAACCGCCGATATCGGTGCCGAACAGGTTCAGGCCCGACATCCCATAATCGCACAGGGCGTTCTCATGGGCTGCGAGCGTCTCCCAATTGGCTGCGGAATCGCTGGTCCAGTTGCCCACGCCGTAACGCTGGTCGCCGGCAAATCCCGCGCGGCTGAAGATGAACAGGCGCTGGTTGGGATAGTTGGTGGCATACCCCGCCGCAAGGTCGCGATGCCAGAGCAGACTGTAGACGTTATGAAGCTCGGCTTCCTGCCGGCCGTCGTAGGAGTAATCCCCCACATTGTCTTCTTCGGGTTCGCCAAGGTCCGTCCAATGCGCGGCGACTCCGTCGTTGATGATCGTCTGTAACTTGCTGAACCACCACGCGCCCGCGGCCGGGTTGTTGAAATCCACGTACCCGGCGGTTCCGTACCATCCGCTGACAGTGCTCGGGGTGGTGCGATTCGGAAAGCCGGTCGTCATCAAATACTGCAGCGAAGCACCCTGGTTGAAATTGGCCTCGGCGGGCGGGGTGGAGTTGTTGATGTACGGCTCGTGGATGTTCATCACTTTGAAGCCGGACGCCCCGAGCGAGGCGATGTTCAGCGAGGCGTTGGGGAAGTTGTTGCTGGCCCATTGCAGGCCGCCCATCTGGTCCGCTGCGCCGAACCAGAAGTAGTCCAGCACCAGCGTGTCGCAGGGTAGATCGTTGGTCCGAAACGAGTCCGCGGCGCTGTCGACTTGGCCCCAGTTCTGGTAGCCGTACTTGGACTGGATAAAGCCGCATGTCCAGCGCGGCGGCAACGGCGCCCGGCCGGTCATTTGGGTGTAACTGTCCAGTACATTGGAAATGGAACTGCCGGCGATGAAATAGTAGTTCATCTGGCCGCCGTTGACGACGACCAGCCATTGCGTGCCGCTGGTGTTGTTGAAGTCCCAACTCTGCGAGAACGTGTTGTCGAAGAACACGCCGTAGCCCATTGAGGAGATGATCAACGGCACGGGCAGGTTCGGCATGTAGCCGCCGTCGAAGGGCGTATAGGCGTTGTACAACGTGCGTTGCTGGCCGTGATAACTCAACGGATAACCTTCGATCAATCCGCCTCCGTAGTACTGCTCGCTGGCCGGCATGTTGAAGTTCGCCGAGGCCGCGTTCGTGGCGATGCCCAGTCCGAAGGTGTTCGTGTCGCTCAACAGGACCGTTCCGTCCGGGTTGAGAAACGCGAATCGGAAGGGCGTCTTGAAAACGTCCACGCTCAGCCCCGAGGCGGCCACCGTCAGCAGCGTGCCGCTGTCGGTTACCGTAAAGGGCGGCAGCGGCCAGTTCTTGATGACGGTGAACGACGTATTGGTGGAGAACGGCAGTGTATTGGTCGTCATGTAGACCCGCGCGACGTTCGTGTCCAAGATGTCCAGTCGGACGACCGCCGTCTGGCAGGTAAACGTCAGCTCGTTTTGCGCGTTGGTGAACCAGGAAATCAGGTTGCCCGGATCGGCCTCGCACAGGCTGGGCAGGCACACCGCCAAGGCTGTAATTAAGGCCGTCCCGCGTCGTTTCATGAGCCATACAAGTGTAGCGATTTTAGCCCGAATAGCAAGGGGGGAAGGACCGCAGCTAGACAGGCTCAACGCCCGCCGATGACGCAAGCCGCAACCAGCCTGCTGTCTTGGCGATGTCTAAGGTCTCAGCGCTCTACAATTCGCCCATCGGCCAACGAACAGTCGTCACCACCCGCACTCGACAGGCATTCCCGTCTACTTCGCCAGCCCCGCCCGCCCTGTTTACCCTGAGTCTGTCGAAGGGTGGCTCGCCCTTCATTTGAGAATCGCGTGGTCCCAGAGCGCCGCCTGCAGGAACCCACCCCGCAAATTGGCCACGTTCTCAAAGCCGCGCCCGTGCAACAAGCAAGCGGCGAGATAACCGCGTTGCCCCTTCTGGCAATACGTCACGATGCGCTGATCGCGCGGGAGTTCACCTAACCGGTCGCGGAGTTGCGTCAGCGGGATGTTCACGGCATTCGCCAGCCGGCCAAAATCCACCAATTCATCCGCGTCGCGAACATCGAGCAAAAATTCGCCATTCGGCTGCCACGTCTCCGGCGCGACCGTGGCGATATCACCCCTCGCGATGTGTCCCGCCACAAACCCGGCCACGTTCACCGGGTCGTTGGCCGAGCCGAACGGCGGCGAATAGGCTAGGTCGAGGTTCTCCAGATCGAACACGCTCATTTTGCCGGCGATGGCCGTCGCCAGCACGTCCACGCGTTTGTCGATGCCGTTCTCGCCGAGCACCTGCGCTCCGAGAAGCCTGCCCGTGCCTTCCTCCGCGATCAACTTGATCAGCACCGGGGTCGCCCCCGGATAATAATGCGCGTGGTTGTTGTCACGTGTGAGACTGGTGAACACGCTGAACCCGGCCTTGGCGGCCTGTGTGCTGTTGATCCCCGTGAAACCGACCGTCATATTCAGCACCCGCACAATCGAGGTGGCGAGCGCGCCCGGATACGTCATTCGCGCGCCAGCCGCATTCGCTCCAGCGATGCGTCCCTGACGATTGGCCGGGCCCGCCAACGCAATCCGCGCCCGCTCGCCGGTCAACGCGTGCATCGTTTCCGCCGCGTCACCCACAGCGTAAATGTTCGGGTCGGACGACTCCATGCGACCGTTGGTTTTGACGCCGCCCGTCACGCCAATCTCCAATCCGGCTGCCCGCGCCAACTCCACTTCGGCCTTCACGCCCACGCTGAGCAGGATCAGGTCCGCCGGTAGCTTGCTCCCGTCGCCAAATTCCACACCTTCCGGAGTAAACGCCGCTGCCGCCGCACCGAGTTTGAAATCGAAATCCGGTCCGCGGATTTTGTCCTGCAAATGACGGGCCATGTCGCGATCCAGCAACGGCAGGATCTGCGGACTCAGTTCGACAATGGTGACGCGCAGGCCGCGCCGGTGAAACGCCTCGGCCATTTCCAGTCCGATGAATCCGCCGCCGATCACCACCGCGCGCCGCGGCTTGCGCTCGTCTAGAAAAGCCTCAATGCGGTCCATATCCGGGATGTCCCGCAACGTAAACACGTGCGGTAGATCCACGCCGGGAATCGGCGGGACAATCGGTTTCGCGCCCTGGCTGAGAATCAGTTTGTCGTAGGGCACATCGCGTTCGCTGCCATCCGGGCCTTTGACCCGCACCGTCCGCGCCGCGCGGTCGATCGACAACACTTCATGGTTCACATGCGCCTGCACGCGCGACCGCGCCCAAAACATCTCGGGCGTCATGACGATCAGTTTCTCCCGACCATCAATCTCGCCGGCGATGTAATACGGCAGACCGCAATTCGCGAACGAAATATAGGGGCCGCGTTCAAACACATGGATTTCCGCGGTCTCATCCACGCGACGGGCCTTCGCGGCGGCCGACGCGCCTCCGGCGACGCCACCGATGATGATAATTCGACGGGGAGTATTCATAATTCACACCAAAAAAATCAATGGTTCACTTCACAACCGCAGCCTGACGAACAGTCAACCTGACGATTCCACGGCATTTTGGCCAGGAGCAACGCCAGTCCGCATGTGCCGGTAAGTCCCGCAAACAACAATCCGCAGCCCGTCACGAGCGGGATGATGGCAAACCGCACATTCACCGTGAGCGCCAGCGCCGCACCCGCGGCAGACAAAAAACCCACGATAATCTGCACCTGTCGCATCAGCGGTAAAACTTTGCTCTCGCCGCGTTCCACCGGCAGCCCGGCTTGCACCCACGCCTCGATTCCGCCTTCGACTTCCACGCAACCCTCAAACCAAGCTTGTCGGAACTTCTCAATCGCTTTCGCGGCCCGGATCCCTGACTGGCACATGACATACAGCGGGGCGTCGCATGTCCCCCGATTCTTTAGGAATGCGGCCGCGTCGAGTTTGTCCAGCGGCACCAGCCGCGCCCCCGACACATGGATGGCGGCGTACTCGGCGGGGGTGCGCACATCAATCAATTCGGTGGGAAGGCCTTCGCTCATCCGCCGATGCAGTTCCCGCGGCGTGATGGACGTTTTGGAGTGGACAATCGGTGCGTTCATGCTATAATTATATAACTATACAGTTATATGTCAACAACTAAATACTCTCGCCTCCTTACCGCCGAGGAACTCGACCGGATCGCCAGCCGCTTCAAGGTGCTGGGGGAACCGATGCGACTGCGCATTTTGCAGGCCGTTTGCAAGGAACCCCACAGCGTCAACGAGATCGTCGCCGCCGTCGGGTCCACCCAGGCCAATGTTTCCAAGCATCTGGCGTTGCTGGCCGCTGGCGGCGTCCTGGCCCGCCGCAAAAACGGTCAGTGTGTGTACTACGCCGTGAAAGACAAGCTGGCTGTGAAACTCTGCGAACTCGTGCACGCCCAACTCGCCGAGTAGAGAGTCCACCAAGCGGCGTCACATCTCGAAATCGGTGCGTTTGCTCCAGTGTATCCGTCTCGGGTGTGGTCAGCCCGTCCTCGCTCACTTCTCCGCAATCGTCCGCCAGACGCGCTCGGGGGTCGCGGGCAGGATGCAAACGGGTTTGCCAATCGCGTCCTGGATGGCCGACATGACGGCGGGGCCGCAGGCAATCAACGGCGGTTCACCGATGCCGCGCGCCCCGAACGGGCCGCCGGGGTCGGGATTCTCCAGCACGATGCATTCGATCTCGGGCACGTCGCGAATCGTCGGCAAAATGTAGTCCGTGAACCCCGGGTTCATGATCTTGCCGTCTTTCATCACCACTTCTTCCATCAACACCATGCCGATGCCCTGCGTGACCCCGCCCTGAATCTGCCCCAGCACCTGGTCGGGGTTGATGGCTTTGCCCACGTCGTGGCAGGCGATGTACCGCTCGACCTTCACCTCGCCGGTCTCGGTATCGACCAGCACCTGGCAGGCGTGGCTCCCAAACAAATACGTCACAAACGCCCGCATGCTCTGGCCCGTCGCCGTGTCCTCGGGCATCGTCGGCGGTTTGTACATGCCCATCGCGTCCAGCGAAAAACCGCGCCGCTTGCCCTCGCGCGCCAGTTCCTTCAGCGTCAACCGCCGTTCGGGACGAAACACATTGTACGCTTCGCCGTTGTCGATCTTGATTTCGTACACCAATTCTTCGAGATGCGCCGCCGCGATGTCCTGGAGCTGCTTCTTGAGTTCCGACGCCGCCAGTTGCACCGCCGAACCCGTGAAATACGTCTGGCGCGTCGCCGAGGTGCTGCCGGATTCCGGCGTCAATTCCGTGTCGGCCAGAATGGGTCGCACCCGCTCCAATGGCACGCCGACCTCTTCCGCCACGATCTGCGCGATCATGTTGATCAATCCCTGGCCGACATCCACCCCGCTCGAGTACACCTCGACCATCCCGTCGGCGGTCAGTTTGCATCGCGCGCGCGAAGCATCGGGAAAACCGTCGCCGTAGCCGAGGCCGAAACAAATCACGCTCACGCCGTACCCGCGCTTCAGATGCGGCGCCGCCGTCTCGTAACTTCGGTTCTTCCAATCAATCTTCTTCAGCACGGCCTCAAAACATTCCTGTCCTGTCGCGTGCGGCACGATCTGGCCCGTGGTCACCGCGTCGCCCGAGTGGATGAGGTTCTTCATGCGCAACTCGGCCTTGTCCATCCCCAGCTTCGCCGCCAACCGGTCCATCAATCCCTCGTAGGCAATCGCCGTCTGCGCCGCGCCGAACCCGCGCATCGCGCCGCAGGGATTGTTGTTGGTGAACACGCCGATGACGTCCACCCACACGTTCGGCACTTTGTACGGGCCCGTCGCATGGCTCGACGCCTTCCGCATCACCGCGATGCCCGTCGACGCATACGCGCCTTTGTCCACATAAAATGTAATTTGCGCCGCGACCAGCGTGCCGTCCTGTTTCGCGCCGAGCTTGTAGTGAACCCGAATCGGATGGCGCTTGTGCCGCGCGATCATCGATTCGCTGCGCGAATAGCGGAGGCAGATGGTCTTCCCCTTGAGCTGGAGTGCCGCCAAGCTGAGATAAATCTGGATCGAGATGTCCTCGCGTCCGCCGAACGCGCCGCCCGTCGCCGGCTGGATGATGCGCAGTTTCTCCAGCGGCAACCCGACCGCCAGCGCGATCAACCGCCGTTCCTCATGCAGCCATTGCCCGGCCACTTCGATGGTCAGCATCTTGCCGTCATAGCGCGCCCGGCCCGCTTCGAGATCGAGAAACGCATGGTCCACCGTTTGCGTCTGGATGATGTCCTCGACGACCACGTCGGCCTCGCGCATTGCGGCGGGCGCGTCGCCTTTGCGCAGATGTTTCTCGCCGAGAACGTTGCCTTCATTATGGATTTTCGGCGCATCGGGCTTGAGCGCGTCTTCCATCGTGAAGACGTTCGGCAACACCTTGTAATCCACCTTGATCTTGCCGAGCGCCTCGATGGCGATCTCTTCGGTCTTGGCGACAACCACCGCGAGCGCATCGCCCAGGTAACGAACTTTCCGGCTGCACAACACTTCCTGGTCGCGGCGTATCAAGCCGTGCATGTTGGTGCCAGGCACATCGCTATGGGTAATCACGGTGACAACACCGGGCAACTTTTTCGCGTCGCACGTGTCGATGCCGTGAATCTCGGCATGGGGATGCGCCGCGCGCAGCACCTTGGCGAACAGGAATTTCTTGTCGAACAAATCCTGACCGTATTTGATCTCGCCCGTCGCCTTGCCGACCGCGTCGAGACGTTCGGCGGACTTGCCGACGACTTTCCTCGGCCCGCTCTCGTAGGCCGAGGAACTCTTGCTCGCCACGTGAAGTTTGGCGACCGCCTCTTCGAGTTTGTCGATCGGCTCGCTCACTTCTTCTTCAGCCCCATTTCGTCCGCAGCCAACTCACAGGCGCGCAGGATCTTGCTGTACCCCGTGCAGCGGCAGATGTTGCCTTCCATGCCGACGAGAAACTCCTCGCGCGTCGGGTGCGGATTCTCCGTGAGCAACGCCTTCGCGGCCACGATCAGGCCCGGCGTGCAATACCCGCATTGCACCGCGCCGCACTCGACAAATTTCTGCTGGATCACGTCGAGCTTCTTGTTGTGCGCGAAGCCTTCAATGGTCGTCACGTCGCGGTCTTGCACCTGCGGCGCCAACATCAGGCAGGAATTCATCGGTTTGCCGTCCACGAGCACGTAACAGCTTCCGCATTCGCCTTCGAGGCACGCGCCCTTCGTGCCGGTCAGTCCCATTTCGATCCGCAGAAAATCGAGCAGCGTCTGCGTCGGCTGCACTTTGACGGAAACCTTCTTGCCGTTCAGTGTGAAGCGGAGTGGCCACAGGCCGCCGCCATTCGCCACCACAGATTTCTTCGCCGCCTTCTTCATGCCTTCACCAAACTCTCCAACAACCGCCGGACCATCACGCCCGACAGGTGGATTTTGTAATCCGCGCTCGCGCGATGGTCGGTGATCGGCTTGATCTCGCCGCGCACGATGTCCGCCGCCTGCCGAATCGTGTCCGCATTCAGACCGTTCTCCGCCAGAAACTTCTCCGCCTTGTAGCAGCGGAGGGGAGTGGCCGCGACCGATGCCAGCGCGATGCGCGCTTCCTTCCTCGGCGTGATCGCCACCGCCGCCGCCACGACCGAAATGTTTACCGCCCCGCGTTTGCCGTTCTTGGCCCAATCGCTTTTGTAATTCGTCGGCACGATGATCTTCGCAATCACCTCGTCGGCGGCGAGCGCGGTTTTGCGATAAGCCAGAAAGAATTTATCCAGCGGCATTCGCCGCGCACCGCGAACACTGGTCAATTCCACTTCCGCGTCGAGCGCCAGCAGGGCGGTGGAACCGTCTCCCGCTGGGGATGCGGTCGCCAGATTGCCGGCCAGCGTGCCGAGTTCACGAATGCCCGGGCCGCCGACACTGAGTGACGCCTGCGCGAGACAACGGATCGGAAGCTTCCCAGCCTGCGCGTGGGTCACGTTGCCGGCCAGTTCCAACGTGCCGTTGTGCCGATGAATGGCGTGCAATTCGGGAATGTGCGTGAGGTCGATGAAGTTCTCGGGCGCGGCCTTGCCATGGTTCATCAACACGACGATGTCCGTGCCGCCGGCAAGGAACGCGCCGCATTCCTTCAGTTCCGCTTTGAGCCCGAGAGCTTCTTCAATGACCTTCGGCTGGTAAAACACGGTGAAATTATTGCAAGAAATTTCCCGTCGGGCAAGACACAAACCTCCTGCCCGTTTTACCTTCACCGCAAACCGTCGACTGGGTGCCGCCGGTGCTGGCTATTCCATCTTCCCGAGGATCAGGGCCAACAGCGCCATGCGCATCACGACGCCGTTAAAGGCTTCCTGCCAGTAACGCGACCAGCGCGTGGTGTCCACGTCGGTGGGGATTTCGTCCATGCGCGGCAGCGAATGCAACAGGATCGCGTCGGACTTGGCTTTCTTCTCCAGGAGTTTGCGCGTGATCTTGTAATTCGCGGGCGTAAGGCCGAGCTCCCCCTTGCCGCGGTCATCCCGCGACTTGGTGTAATCGGGCTGCACGACTGGCTCGACGAGAATCACGTCCGCCTTGGCAATGACCTGTTCCACATGCTCGGCCTCGGAGAAGTTCACAGAGTACTGTTTCAACTCTTCCTTGAACTCCTTGGTGAGCGTCATGTTGGGCGGCCCAACGAACGTGATCGGACAATCGAACTGCGACAAGGCGTAGCCGAGCGAGTGCATGGTGCGCATGCGCATGTCGCCGACGGCGAGCCAGTTCAGGCCGTCGATGCGGCCCTTCTCACGGAGAACGGTGTACAGATCGGTCAGGATTTGTGTGGGATGTTCGCCCCAGCCGTCGCCACCGTTGATGATGGGGATGCTGGCCCATTTGGCAGCTTCGTGCGGCGCGCCCTGCTGGAAATGGCGCATCACGATCACATCGCCGTAGTACTCCAGCATCTTGACCGTATCCTTGATGGACTCCTGGTAAAAGTCACCAGCGCGCGTCATCTTCGCGTCCGAAAAGCCCGTGACGTGACCGCCAAGGCGGTGCATCGCCGCTTCGTGCGCCAAGCGCGTGCGCGTGCTGGGCTGATAGAACGCGGTGACAAGCGTCTTCTCCTTGAGCATGTCGGAGTTGCGCCGGCTCTTCGGGATGGGTTCCAATTGCTGGGCAGTTTCGAACACACGAAAAAATTCCTCCCGTTCAAAATCCTTGAGCGATAGAATGTCACGTCCCAGAAAACTTCGCATACCTCAATTCTCCTTTCGATAGTCCGCGAATCGGTGTGGTCCTACGCTGGCGACCCAGCGCGAAGACTCGCGCAGGTCCGCGGGCTAACAATTTGCTGTGTCAGTTATTAGTTATGATTACGTAATTTGCTTCGGCAACAGCGCGTACCACTCGGTCGCGCGCACAACTTCTTCCAGGCTGATATGCTCGTCGATCATATGCGCCCACTCTTCGTCACCCGGCCCGAACCCAATCGATGGGATTCCGGCTTTGCCCGCCCAGTAGGTGCCATTCGTCGAGAACCCCCATTTGCCGGTCGGGCGGGTATGGCCCCACAACTCCTGAATGGCTTGCTGGCCCGCGTGCACCAGCGGATGTTTCTCCTCGAGCACCCACGCGGGATAGAACTTGTCCACCGGAAACACAAACCCCGTGTAGCTCGGCGCATCGTAGGACAATTCTTCAACTCTGACCTCGTCCTGCAAGTAATCGGGAATCAGTCCCCGGATCGACGCGAGCACCTCGTCCTTGGGTTCGTCAACCGTGAGGCGCCGATCGAGGAAAATCGTAAACTGGTCGGGTACGGCATTGACCGACGCCGTGCGCGCCTCGACATGCGTGACCGCCACCGTCGGTTTACCGAGGAACGGATGGGCATGATGGCGACCGAGGCGGCGATCGAATTCGCGGACGGACTGAATGATGTTGATCATCTTGTACACGGCGTTGTCGCCGAGGTGATGGTGGGCCGCGTGGGCCGATTTTCCGTCGGCAACAATTTTCAACTCGAGCCGTCCCTTGTGCCCGCGATACACCTGCATCTTGGTCGGCTCACCGATGACGACGAAATCGGGCCGCACTTTCGGGTCCACTTCGACGAACGCGTTCGGGGCGATGCCGTCGCACCATTCCTCCATGTTGCCAAAATAGTAGGCGGTGAATCCCTCAAGCAGGCCCAAATCGCGCGCCAGCGCCAGACCGTAGATCATGCCCGGCGTGGAACCCTTCTCATCGCACGTGCCGCGCGCGTAGAGTTTGCCGTCTTCGATTTTTCCCTGGAACGGATCCCACTCCCAGTCGTTGCGGTCGCCGATGCCGACGGTGTCCACATGCGAGTCGTACACCAGCACGCGTTTGCCGTTGCCGATCCGGCCGAGGATGTTGCCCATCTTGTCGAACCGCACTTCGTCAAATTTGAGCCGCTTCATCTCCTCGCCGATGCGGTCGCCGACCTCCTTGAGCTGTGAATCCATCGAGGGAATCGCGACAATATCGCGGAGAAACTTCAGGATGTCCTCGCGCTGTTCCTCCACGCGCTTCTTTATCGCGTCAATCACACTTTCCATTTGCGGCTATTCTTCCTGTCAACCAGACTGTGTCAAGAGAAAAGCCGAACGACGGGCCTAATGCCGAGCGGCGGACCTCTGGGGAGTCGTCGTCCGCGCGTGGTCGGTGTGATTGTCTTGTTCGTGGGCGGTTTCGCGGTAGTCTGGGACAAGGAACAGGGCGCGCTTCAGCTCCTCAACGTTCAACGGGGACAGCGCAACATGCCTTGTCGAGATCGTCAAAGGGAACAAATATCCGGGACATTTTTATGAGCATATTGGTCATCAATGCAGGTTCCACGAGCTTGAAATTCGGTCTGTTTGACGCCGAGGCGCGCGAGTCATTGGCGTCGGGCTCAATTGACTGGGCGGATGGCAACCGCCAGCGGGCGCGCTTTCTTCTGCGTCGCGATTCACGTGAAGAGCGCTCGGTGGTCGCTGTGGCCGACGATTCCGCCGCGGCGACTTGCGCCGTTCGCGCGCTGACGGCCGCGGGCGATATCACCGTGGTCGGCCACCGGGTGGTCCATGGCGGAACGGAATTCCGCAGCAGCACATTGATCGACGACAATGTGGAGGCGACGATCGCGGGTCTGGCAGCCCTCGCGCCGTTGCACAATCCGCCGGCCCTCGCCGCGATCCGGGCGGTCAAGAGCGCACTGCCCCGCGTGCCACAGGTGGCCGTGTTCGACACCGCGTTTTTTGCGCGGCTGCCCGCACGAGCCTACATGTACGCTCAGCCGTACGAGTGGTACGAGAAATTTGGGGTGCGGCGGATCGGGTTTCACGGCATCAGCAACAGCTACTGCGTCGGCCGTGCCGTGGAATTACTGGGCCGGGACCCCTCGAAGTTGCACCTGGTCATCTGCCATCTCGGCGGCGGTTGTTCCGCCACAGCGGTGCGCGGCGGTGAACCGGTGACCACGACCATGGGATTCACGCCGCTCGACGGACTGATGATGGGAACGCGCTCGGGTTCGATGGATCCGGGCATGCTGATCCACCTCCTGCGCCATCGCGGATTGACCGTCAACGAACTCGATGATGCGCTGACGCATCGGGTCCGGGCTGTTCGGAGTATCCGGCGTGTCTTCGGACCTCGCGCAGATCGAGTCGGCAGCCAGCCAGGGCCACCAACGCGCGCAGCTTGCGTTCGAAATGTTCGCCGACCGTGTCCGGTCCGCCATCGGCGCGCTCGCGGTCACGATGGGCGGTTTGGACGCGCTGGTGTTCACCGACCGTATCGGCGAGAACTCGCCAGCCATGCGTGCCGCCGTTTGCGATGGGCTGGAGTGCCTCCGGGTACAACTGGACTTGGAGCGCAATGCGACCTGTCGCCCCGACGGCGACATTGCGGCCGATGCGTCCGCGGCGCGGATTCTGGTCATCCACACGCGCGAGGAGCTGATGATTGCCCGCGAAGCCTGCCGCGTTCTGCGCGCGCAGCCACAACCGCTGAGCGGCGCGATAACAGGTTGATTCCACAACGCGCCGCGCCTACACTCGTGTCATGGCTATCCAACATATCTCTCATTTACGTTGCATCATTTGCGGTGAGAAGTATCCCGCGGACAACCGGTACACGTGCGACAAGTGCGGCGTCTGGGGCATCCTCGATGTCGAATACGATTACGCCAAAGTCGCCAAGACACTGACCCGCCAAGCGCTGGCGCAACGGCCGCACACACACTGGCGCTACGAAGAACTGATCCCCATCGACTTCTCGCTGCCGTTGCCGCGGCTGCAGATCGGCTACACACCGGTCTATCACACCGATCGTCTCAATGAATGGGTTGGGCTGCGCGATCTGTATTTGAAGGACGACGGACGCAACCCGAGCGCGTCGTTCAAGGACCGCGCCAGCTCGGTGGGTGTGATGAAGGCCATCGAGTACCATGCGAAGACCATCGCGACGGCCTCGACGGGCAATGCGGCCTCGTCGCTCGCGTGTTGCGCGGCGGCCGTGGGCCTCTCCGCGTTCATTTTCGTCCCCGAGAAAGCGCCGGAACCGAAGATCGCACAACTGCTCGTGTTCGGTTCGACCGTCATCAAGGTGAAAGGCAACTACGACGCGGCGACGGATTTCTGCATGGACGCCTGCGCGAAGTACGGCTGGTACAACCGGAATTGCGCCATCAACTCCTACCTCGTCGAAGGGAAAAAAACCTGCGGCCTCGAAATCGCCGAACAATTCTCCGACAGGATGCCCGATTGGGTATGCCTGAGCGTGGGGGACGGGTGCACCATCGCCGGCACATGGAAAGGCATCCGCGAGATGCACCAACTGGGCTTCATCAAGAAACTGCCGCGCATGCTCGGCGTGCAGGCCACCGGCTGCAAACCCATCGCCGACGCGTTTCACTCGGGCAAAGAGCTCGTGCCCGTGGAGGGCGGCACCCGGGCCGACAGCATCGACTGCGGCACGCCGCGCAACTGGCGCAAAGCCGTGCAGGCCATCCGCGAGTCGCATGGCGAAATCGTGGCCGTGTCCGACGCCGAGATCATGGACGCGATGAACAAGACCGCGCGCCTCAGCGGCGTGTTCGGCGAACCGAGCGGCGCGGCCAGCGTCGCGGGCGTCAAACGCGCCGTTGCCGATGGCATTATCAAGAAGGGTGAAAGTGTCTGCGCCGTGATCACCGGCAACGGCCTGAAGGACATCAAGGCTGCCATCGAAACGGCCGGCACCCCCATCCACATCGCGCCCGACCTCGGGGCGCTGGATAAGGAATTGAAGAAGCGCAAGGTGCTGTAGGCTACGGGCCTCACGCGACGCGATGGCCCACGGGGTCACCCTGAGCCAAAGGATGGCCCGGGGTGCGACGAGGCGATAATCCCGTCAAACGTTACCGCCGCTGCTATCCCCGCACTCCGGCAAGTTTCTTGTCGATGTCGGCGATCTTGGACTGCTCGCGCAGCCAGAAATCCGGCGTGGCAAGAGCGTAAACTTTCTTGACGTTGTTCTCGAACGTTATAGCGCCCCTCTGGAGACCTTTCTGTTCGGTGGTCCCTGAACTCCAAAAACAATTTTCCGCTAGGTATCAGCTATAGTTTTCTCAGGAGTCCCGTTTGGCCGTTAAACTCTTTAATCAGCTTATCCCAGACGGGAATCTGCGCAAACATTTCATCCCAGAACTCCGGCTTCCAGAGGGCATCCAACTCTTCCGCGGTCTTGCCCTGTTGTTCCACCCAAGTGAAATATTTCAGGTTGTGCAGTGCTTTCCGGTCCCAGTAAGAAAGCTCTTTCACCCAGTCGATCCCGACGCCCTGCAGATACCGCGCGAAATCGATTACCGCATCGGTTTCGGAGTATTTCCCGCGCTCCTGTTCCAGCTCTTTCAGGCGGGACTGGTACATGCCGGCAGAATCCGTGAAGATCGTAAAGATGATGTCGTCCTCGTTCATCTCGTAATACCTGGCGAGTTTGATCGAAGCCAGAAGATTGCAAATGCTGGAAATCCCAAGAATGGGAAGTTTCTCGAGGAGTTCTTTTTTCACCCCTTCCTTTTCCAGGCGTTTCTTGCCGGCGGGCTCGTTGAACAGACGCAGGAGCCGCATCGTGTTTTCGTCGTCGATCGCGATGACGTTGTCGGTATTGCGGACGTTGTGAATCCACGGGACGTGCTTGTCGCCGATGCCTTCGATCCGGTGACCGCCAAACCCGTTCAAGTAGAGAGTCGGGCACTGCAGGGCCTCGGTCGCGCCGACTTTGATCAGCGGAAACGCCTTCTTCAAGTATTCGCCGGCACCGATGGTACCGGCCGAACCGGTCGCCGAGACATAGGCGCTCAACCGCGATTTCTTCCCTTTGATTTTGTTGAAAACCTCTTCAATCGCCGAACCGGTGACCTCGTAATGCCAGCAGCAATTGCCGAACTCGTCGAATTGGTTGAGTATGACGATCTTGTTGCCGCGTTCCCTTCGTAGTTCCCAGCACTTGTCGTAGATTTCCTTCACATTGCTCTCGCAACCGGGCGTGGCGATAATTTCGCTGGTACCGATTGCCTCGAGCCACTCAAATCGTTCTTTGCTCATCCCCTTCGGCAAGATTGCGATTGCATCGCAGGCCAGCAGAGCACAGTCGAACGCGCCGCCCCGGCAGTAGTTTCCCGTGGATGGCCAGACCGCTTTTTGGGTGGTCGGGTCGAATCCGCCTGTTACCAAACGTGGCGCCAAGCACCCGAATGCCGCGCCGACCTTGTGGGCGCCGGTCGGGAACCATTTGCCCAGCAGCCCGACGATCTTTGCCTTGACCCCGCTAAGCTCAGGCGGAATTTCGATGTAATTCACCCCATCAAACAAGCCGCTGCCGCCGTTTTCCTTCGCGTTGTTTTTCCAGGTTATCCGGAACAGGTTTGCAGGATTCACGTCCTGCAGGCCGACGTTCTTCAATTTGTCTTTGATCTTCTGCGGGACCTTGGACGGATCCTTCTGCTCGGCAAAAGTGGGAATGATGATCTCTCTCTCCCGGCAGCGTTGAACGGTCTTGGCTAAAACTTTCTCGTTGACACTTTCCTTCATTGGTTCCTTTCTCTGAACTTTTTTGGAATTTCTACGGACAACCTAATTATGAGGCCAGGTTTCGTGGAAACTGGGTAACGTTTTAGTTCCTCAGCGTTTACCACATGTGGTGTTAGTCCCGCAATTGTATTGTCCTGGCCGTCGAGCGCGCGCAGCGGGGCTCATGTCGTGATGCGTGTCCCGGCCTTGCCGTCGAGGGCCCGCGGGAGGGCTTCGGGACAGGTGATGAGGGCTTCGGTGCCGCCGTTCTCGATGAATTGGATGCAGGCCTGGATTTTGGGCAGCATCGAGCCGGGTTTGAAGTGGCCCTCGGTCATGTAGCGTTTGGCGTCGGCGAGGCTCAGGCGGTCGAGCGCTTTCTGATCGGGCTTGCCGAAATTCAGGCAGACTTGTTCCACCGCGGTGGAAATCACCAGCAGATCCGCGGCGATTTCCTTGGCGAGCACGGCGGAGGCCAGGTCCTTGTCGATCACGGCGGCGGCGCCGCTCAGATTGCCCTTGTCATCCTGCACCACGGGGATGCCCCCGCCGCCGGCGGCGATGACGACACAGCCCGAGGCGACCAAATGTTTGATGGCATCGGCTTCGATGATGCGTGTGGGCTTGGGCGACGCCACCACGCGCCGCCAGCCGCGCCCGGCGTCCTCGACCATGGACCATTTTTCGACGCGGATGCGCTCGTCAGCTTGCTCCTTCTTGTAGAACTGCCCGATCGGCTTGGTCGGTTTCTGAAACGCCGGGTCGTTCTTGTCCACCAGCGCCTGCGTGACGACGGTGGCGGCCGTTTCCTTCAGTCCGCGCCGGCGAAACTCATTCTGCATCGCCTGCTGGATCTGGTAGCCGATGGCCCCTTGCGTGTCCGCGCCAATCGAGTCCAGAGGTACTTCATGCAACAGTCCCCGCGAATGCTCGCTGCGCAACAGGATGAACCCGACCTGCGGGCCGTTGCCGTGGGTGATGACGACGCGAAAGCCGCGCGCGACGAGATCGACAATGTGGTGGGCGGTCTCGACGACCGCGGCGTACTGGTCGGCCACGCTGCGGTGGTCTTCGTCCTTGATGAGTGAGTTTCCGCCGATAGCGATGACGATTGTTTTCTTTTTCATAAGCTGGATTCCAAAGTGCTGACAGATTATCCCTTGACAGGAAGTTTGCCTAGTGAATTGTGCAGACCGCCTGCCATGGGCGGGGTCGTGTTTACAGTGGGGGTGTGAAGCTGCACCCCACATTTGTCCTGCTTCGCGTTTCTGATTGCCTCGCGCGCGGGGCGATGTTATTTCTTGCCTGAATCAACCCATACGAGGAGAGCACATCGATCATGCAGACGCTGTTGCGAGGCAAGGACTATATTGAGACGCCGGACTGGACGAAGGAAGAACTGGAAACCGTGCTGGACGTGGCGGGCGACCTGAAGCAGCGCTTTGCGCTGGGCGAACCGCACCGCCTGTTGCCGGACAAGACGTTGTTCATGATGTTTTTCGAGCAGAGCACGCGCACGCGCAACTCGACGGAAGCGGCGATGACGCAACTTGGGGGTCACGCGCACGATTTGACCCCGGACAAGATGCAGATTTCCCATGGCGAAACGCCCAAGGACACCGGCAAGGTGTTGTCGCGGTATGGTCACGGCATCGCGATCCGCAACTGCTTCTACGGCATCGGCAACAAGTATCTGCGCGAGGTGGCGGAGTACGCCTCGATCCCGATTGTGAGTTTGCAGGACGACGTCGATCATCCGTTGCAGGCGATTGCGGACTTGATGACCATCCGCGAGAAATTCGGCGCCAATCTGCGCGGGTTGAAAGTTGTGGTGTCGTGGACGTATGCGCCGGCGTATGCGCGACCGCTGAGCGTGCCGCAGGGATTGATCTGGCTGCTGCCGCGGTTCGGGGTCGATGTGACCTTGGCGCATCCGAAGGAATTCAATTTGATGCCGCGCACGGTCGAAGCCGCGAAGAAGTTTGCGAAGGAGAACAAGACCAGGTTCGAGATCATCCACAACATGGACGACGGGTTCAAAAACGCGGTGGTGTGTTATCCGAAGTCGTGGGGGTGCCACCAGTACCTGGCGGACCAGGGTGTGCCCGAAGACAAGCGCAAAGAAGAGGGGATGAAGATCGTCAACAAGTACAAGAACTGGGTGGCCACCGAGAAGCGGATGAAGCTGGCGAAGAAGGAAGCCATCTACATGCACCCGTTGCCCGCCGATCGCGGCGCGGAAGTCGAGGACGCGGTCATCGACGGCCCGCAATCGGTGGTGTTCGACCAGGCCGAAAACCGCCTGCACACGGTGAAGGCGATCCTGTCACTGGTGATGGGCGGAAGGCCGTGATGGGATTCTGAGTAATTCCGTCCGTGACGACGGAGACCAATTCTACACAGGCGTACGGTCGCGGATGTCCAACGCCAGGAAATCGGGGCCGGTGGGCGAGGCGGCGGGACGCCCGGCATCCGGCGTTGCGAAGTGACAGATTTGGGGGTAGACTTTGATCGTCATGGCCAAGACCAGGCAAACTTCCAGCGGACGCAACGGGGCGACCTCAAAGTCGGCGAAATCGGCCGCATTGGAAGCCAAGCTCCGTCGTTTCGTCCTGCGCGAGGAAGCGCGCGGCGCGTACCGTCACTTCCCTGATCCCGCCAAGGCGCTGGCCGAGTTGCGGAGGCGTTCCAAGAAACCGCCCTCGAATGCAGTTCGCGGCAAGCGTCATGCCTTACGAACTGCGGCGGCTTAACCGTTTCCTGCGGGAGTTTGACAAGCTCACCGCCACAGAGCAACAGGAAGTTCTTCGGGCGCTGGAAGCCCTTATCGCGCATCTCAACAGCCGTCAAGCCCTGCCGAAGGGGCTGGGCATCAAGAAACTCACGCGCCGCCACTGGGAGGCGCGCGCGGGGTTGCAACTACGGATCGTCTACGACATTGAGGCGGGCTTTATCCGCCTCATCACGGTCGGAAATCACAACGACGTGGAGCGGTTCCTGCGAAACTTGTAACACACCTGTACTTATTTGCAGGAGGGTGGGGGCCGTGGAGGGGGTGACGGGGCGGGACAATCTACTCGACGGGTGGGGCGGGTAACGATAACCTGTCCAGCAACCTGGAGGTAACACATGAAGAGCTACGGATGGTGGTTGTGTCTGGCTGCCGTGGTTGCCGGGTTGGCGCTGTTGGGAACAGCGCGGGTGCAGGGCGCGGAGGAAGACGAGAACGAGCAACACGAGCATATGACGGTGCCGGGTCAAATGCCCATACCTCCCCACTTGCGGCCGCCGATGCGGGTGATGTTGTCGCCGGCGATGGAGGGCGTCTTCTGGCACGCGATGAAAATCGCCAAGGCGAGCTTGCTGGCGATTTTTGCGTGTCACATTCTGTTGGCGGTGTGGATATTTCTGGACATCCGCAAGCGGGGAGACGGCCACGGGATATTCATCGCGTTGGCGCTGCTGGCGGGTTTTTGCGCGGCCATTCTGTACGCGCTGGTGAGGCTGGCGGACATGCGGAAGACGTAGCCGTGTCGTCGGCCAAGGCGGGTGAGGTTGGGACCGGGTAGGCATGTCACCGGTGGATTCACCTCGCAAGGCCGGACAGGTGTCATATAGTGGCGGAATCGAACGGAGGGTAAGAACAATGCTCATTTTCATCTTAGAGAAGCTCTGGATAATTGGAATACTCGTTTGGGTGATGGCGGGCTACATCTTGTATGGCCTTTTTACAGATCACCCCTGATTCAATTAGGACAAGGCCTGGCTCTGGCGCGTCTGGTAACAACGGGCTGCGCGTGGTAAACTAGGTGGTAGGGAGTTGATGCTGCCATGCCGAAGTCAGACCCAGTTTTGCCGGAACGCCGCGCGAGGGACACAGTGAAGCCAACGAGTTCGCTGGGCGAAACTCTCGCGCGGTTGACGAGGGAAGGCGAGCTGTACGAGAAACTTCCCGAAAGCAGGGTACGGTGTTACGCGTGCGGGCATCGGTGCCTGATCTTGGACGGGCATGACGGCATCTGTCGGGTGCGGCTCAATCGGGGCGGCACGTTGTTTGTCCCATGGAACTACTTCGGGGCGTTGCAGTGCGATCCCATTGAGAAGAAGCCATTTTTTCACGCGCTGCCCGGCACGCTGGCGATGAGTTTCGGGATGCTCGGGTGCGATTTGCACTGCGGTTATTGCCAGAACTGGGTGACGTCGCAGGCGTTGCGCGATCCGCTGAGCACGGCGCCGCCGATACCGATGACGGCGGAGCGATTCGTGCGGCTGGCGGTGGAGAACGGCGCGGACACGGTGACGAGCACGTATAACGAGCCGTTGATCACGAGCGAGTGGGGGGTGGAGATTTTCAAGGAAGCGCGGAAGCGGGGTCTGCACACGTCGTATGTCTCCAACGGGAACGGCACGGAACAGGTGCTCGATTACATCAAGCCGTGGGTCGATTTCTACAAGGTCGATTTGAAGGGGTTCGACGACAAGAGCTACCGGCAACTGGGCGGGAAACTCGACAACGTGCTCAAGACCGTGGAGATGCTTTTTCAGAAGGGGTTTTGGCTGGAGATCGTCACGCTGTTTGTGCCGGGGTTCAATGATGGCGAGGCCGAGATGCGGGGGATCGCGAAGTTTCTGGCGGGCGTGTCGCGCGATATTCCGTGGCATTGCACGGCGTTTCATCCGGATTACAAGATGGCGGACCGGGATTACACACGAGCCCGAACGCTGATCCGAGCCTGCGAGATCGGCAAGGAGGAGGGGCTGCGATACGTGTACGCGGGCAATCTGCCCGGGCGGGCGGGCGACTGGGAAAACACGCGTTGCCCGAACTGCGATGAGCTGTTGGTGGAGCGTTCGGGGTTCATGGTTCACGGTTATCATCTGACGGACGATGGAAAGTGTCCGAAGTGCGCGACGGCCATCGCCGGGCGCTGGGACGCGGCGAAGACCCGCGCGGCGCTACGTGATTTCAAGTCGACCGATCGCATTCCTCATGCGGTCAGACCGCGTTGATGTCCGGAGGGCAGGCACCGGAATTTCTTTTGCGCTCATAAACACCAGACGCCAAGGCAACGGTAGCCGGAAGCGGCATGATGCCTGTTGCTAGTCCTCGAACTTGGCAGGCGGGCAGAGCCGCGCCGCTTGATGATTCATTCGTGAGATGGAAATTGCAATCGGGTGGATTGCGTTCTCAGTTTGATAGAGGGGCAAGGGTTACCATCGGATAAACGAGGGGAATTGAAGCTCATCGGGTGAGATTGGGCGCGATTGGGCCGATGGCACGCCATCTGCGGCCACGAGGCACTCCTAAAGACAAGGCTGATGGAGTACATGAAAATGAAGATGACGATTCGCGGGTTGTATCATTCACTCAAGTCGCGCAACGGCCAAGGTCTCGTGGAATACTCGCTGATGCTAGCTGTGCTCGCTGTCTTTGCGATGGCGGCCCTGCGAGGTGTCGGCAGTGGCGTGAACGCCACGCTCACCGCGGTGAATTCCAACCTGCCCTAGGTCAGCCAATTGCCGCGCTTGTTTAGGAGCATCCTGCCCCCGGCAATACCGCCGCGCGCGACGGCGCCCCGGCCAACTTGATTCCCTCGACTGCGTTGTGGGAGCAGCGCAACGCGCGTTTTTTGTCGCTCACCACGAAAAGCGAGGGGTCTCTCCATGCTTCCCGAGAGGGAAATGGACACTCCCGAACAGTGGGCGACTGAGCCAGGCATCCCCCGCGACCAAGGGCGGGTCAGGCTGCCAATTCGGGGGCAATTGGGCCACAATTTGGCGAGAAAGATTCGGGTTGCAAAGCGGGGGGGGATTCAGTAGAAGAGACGACGCTTTCGAGGCCACAGGTTGCGGGTTGTGGCCTTGATTTTTGGGCGAAAACAACAGTAGTTGAAAGAATGGTTGTCAGTCGTGGAGTCGTCAATCCAGTTGAAGATTTTTTCTGGTAACGCCAATCGACCTCTCGCGCAGCGGATCGCCGATTACATCGGCGTGCCGTTGGGCGACGCGTCGGTTTCGTCGTTTCCCGACGAGGAGACGTTCGTCAAGATCAATGAGAACATTCGCGGCCGGGACGTGTTCATCGTGCAACCGACATGTCCGCCGGCGAACCAGCATATCATGGAGTTGTTGATCATGATCGATGCGTGCCGGCGGGCGAGCGCCCAGCGCATCACGGCGGTGGTCCCGTTCTTTGGATATGCGCGGCAGGACCGCAAGGACCAGCCGCGGGTGCCGATTACGGCCAAGCTCGTGGCCAACCTGATCACGGCGGCAGGCGCCAACCGGGTGTTGACGCTGGACCTGCACGCGCAGCAGATCATGGGTTTTTTTGACATTCCGGTGGATCATCTGTACGCGGCGCCGGTGATGTATCGGTACTTCAACAAGAAGAAGCTGAAGGATCTGGTGGTCGTTTCACCCGATATCGGCGGGGTGAAGATGGTGCATGCGTACGCGAACCTGTTCCAGGCGCCGTTGGCGATCGTCAACAAGAACCGCAAATCGGCGACCGAAGTCGAGATGCTCAGTGTCATCGGTGACGTGGACGGCAAGAACGTGTTGCTGGTGGACGACCTGACCGAGACGGCGGGCACGGTGACGCGGGCGGCGGAGATTTTGAAGAAGCACGGGGCGAAGAAGGTCTATGCGTCGGTGAGCCACGCGGTATTGAACCCCGCGGCGCTGAACCGGCTCAAGGCGTCGGAACTGGATGAGTTGGTCACGACGGACACGGTGCCACACTCGAAAATGAGCGGGTTCAAGCTGACAGAGCTGACCGTGGCGCCGTTGCTGGGCGAGGCGATCAAGCGGATCCACGATGCGGAGTCCGTATCCTCGCTGTTTGATATCAACGGGGAGGCATCGTCGGACCTGGGCGCGGCGGCCGCGGTGCGGGCTACGGAACTGAACTGAGAGAATTTTGCAGTTGGTTGTTTGAAGGAGAAATCTGGTATGGCAAAGAAAGTACAGTTGAAAGCGAAGACGCGCGCCGGGAGCGGACGGGGCGCAGCGAAACGGTTGCGGGCGGAGGGAGTGGTTCCCGCCGTGATTTACGGCGCCCACATGAAGCCGCTCCACGTCGCCGTGGCGGCGGAAGAGTTGGAGAACGTGCTGCAGGACGCAACCAGCGAGAACGTGCTGGTGGATTTGCAGGTGGACGAGGGCGGCACGACGAAGAACCGCCTCGCGCTGATCCAGGAGGTCCAGCATCATCCCTATGAGGATGTGGTCCTGCACATTGATTTTCATGAAGTATCGGCGACCGAGAAATTGCGCACGAGAGTGCCCGTTCGTCCCCTGGGCGAACCGGCGGGCGTGAAGACCGGCGGCGGCATTCTCGAATATGTGATGCGCGAACTGCACGTCGAATGTCTGCCGCAGGACCTGCCCGATGTGATCGAGGTCAACGTCGAGAAGTTGGAAATCAGCCAGAGTATCCACATCGGCGACATTACGCCGCCGGCGGGTGTGGCGTTGCTCGACAACAAGGGGCAGACGGTGTTCCTCGTGGCCGCTCCGATCACGGAAGAGGAATTGGCGGCGATGACCGAAGCCGCAGCCGCTCCGTCGGCCGAACCGGAAGTCATTACCGCGAAGAAGGAAGAAGGCGAGGAAGGCGCCGTTGTCGAAGGCGAAGCCAAAGCCGAAGACGGCAAGGCCGAGGCAAAGGCCCCGGCCGCTGGAGCGACTGGCAAAGCCCCCGCCGCTGGTGCCGCCGGCAAAGGCCCGGCCGCCGCAGCGGCTGGCAAGGCACCGGCCGCCGGTGCGGCCGGCAAGGCGCCGGCAGCTGCGGCTGGGAAGGGCGAAGCCAAGCCGTCCGCCAAACCGGGCGGCAAGCCCGAAGCCAAGAAGTAAGGCGAGCGAGGCGGCACGACGGTGTCGGCCAGGCCAAAGCTGGTGGTGGGGCTGGGAAATCCTGGCCGGGAATACGACGGCACGCGCCACAACATTGGCTTCGCGGCGCTGGATCGGCTGGCGGACAAGTTGGGCTGTTCTTTTCGAAACAAGTCGCGGTTCTCGGCGCGGGTCGCCGAAGCGGGAGCGGGTGATGCCGGCAAGGTCACGCTGGCGAAACCGCAGACGTTCATGAACCGCAGCGGCTCCGCCGTACAGGCGTTGCTGGTCTGGCTCAAGATCGAGCCGGGGCAGTTGCTGGTCGTGGTGGACGACGCGGATTTGCCGCTGGGTCAGATCCGGTTGCGGCTCTCAGGAGGGAGCGGAGGCCATAACGGATTGCGCTCGATTATCGAGACGCTGGGCGGTAACGAAGAGTTTGCGCGGTTGCGAATCGGCATCGGACGCACCGCGCCGCTGGGCACGGACATCACGGGCCATGTGCTGGGCCGGTTCGCGCCGGTGGAACGCGAGGTGGCGGAGGAGGCCGTGGCGACGGCGGTGGAGGCGATGGAGTGTTGTCTGCGAGATGGCCTCGCGGAGGCCATGAATCGGTTTAATCGGAAAAGTCCGCGCGCGGGCGCGGAAGAAGGAGAGTAGAGGTTGAAGACATACGAAGGATTGTTTATTCTGGACACCGGCGGCAAGGAAGAGGTGTCCAAGGAGTTGGTGGACAAGCTCCAGAAGAGCATCGAGACCGCGGGAGGGCGTGTGGACAAGGTGCAGCGCATGGGCGCGCGGCCATTTGCCCGCGACACGCGCAAGCGCACCTCGGGGTTTTATGTGAATTTCATTTTCGATGCCCCGTCGACGACGATTGCGGAGTTGGACGCGAAGCTCCATCTGGAGACGGAAGTATTCCGGTGGCAGTTTATCGAGGCGATCGAGCCGCCGGTGCGCAAGCCGCGCAATATCCCGACCACGGGCGTCGTTGAGAAATAGGAATCATGGCTTCGTACAACAAAGTACTGTTGATGGGCAACCTGACGCGTGATCCCGAAGTGCGGTACACGCCCAAAGGCACGGCCATTGCCAATCTCGGTCTCGCGGTGAACCGTCGTTGGACGACGGAAACCGGGGAGCAAAAGGAAGAAGTCACCTTCATCGACATCGAAGTCTGGGGCCGTCAGGCGGAAACCGTTGGCCAGTACCTTTCGAAGGGAAAGCCGATTTTCGTGGAAGGGCGCCTCAGATTGGACAGTTGGGACGACAAGGAATCAGGACAGAAGAAATCCAAACTGAAAGTTGTATGCGAACGGTTTCAGTTCATCGGAGCACCCGGCGGACGACAGGAGTTTAAGGACGAGGCGCCGTCGGACGGAGCGCCGGCGCGACCGGCTGGTCGCGGCCCACGCCCGTCTGCGCCACCGCCGCAGGACAAGGGAGAAGCGGAAGCACCGGCGGGCGAGGACGACAACATACCGTTTTGAACCGAGTCGTCAGAACATTTAATTCAATGAGGAAAACCGAGCGATGATGGAAAGAAATTTTGATAGTCGGGAGAATCGAGAAGGCCGGGACGGCAAGCGATCGAAGCGGGACATCATTATCAAGCGCGACTGCAAATTGTGCATGGACCAGATCGACATCGATTACAAGCAGGCGGATTTGCTGAAGAAATTCATGACGGAACGGGGCAAGATTTTGCCGCGGCGGATTTCCGGCAATTGCGCCAAGCACCAGCGGCAACTGGCCACCGCGATCAAACGCGCGCGCGTCATGTTACTCGTACGCTAGGACGGAGTCACCACTACCATGAGCAAGCAAATCATTTTGACCGCCCTCGTTGACAACCTGGGGGCCGAAGGCGACACGGTCACGGTCGCCGACGGGTACGCGAGAAACTTTCTGATCCCGAAGGGGCTGGCCATGCCGGCCACGCCGGGCAACCTGCGGCGGGTGGAATCCCTGCGCAAGAAGCGCGAGGCCTCACTCGCGGCCCAATTGGAAGGCGCGAAGACAGCCGCCGCGCAATTGGTGAAGCAGTCCTACACCATCACGGCGGCCGCGGGAGAAGACGGCAAGTTGTACGGGTCCGTCACGTCCTCCGACATTTCGGAGGCGCTGAAGAAAGAAGGGATCGAGGTGGATCGGCGAAAGATCGTGTTGGAACACGCGATCCGCGAACTGGGCGTGTACGATGTCGATGTGAAGCTTCATCCCGATGTGGCGACCAAGGTGAAGATCTGGGTGGTTGGCCCCGAAGGCGAAGCAGCCCCCGCGAAGAAGCCGGCGGCAGCGGCGGACGAAAAAGCTAGTAAGAAGACAACAAAGGCCGATAAAAAGAAATAGCCGAACGAATTTTGTGGGGACGGCTATATGGCTTTGACCAACCCTCTTGCATCCGAAACCGCCTCCCCGGCAGGAGGGGCCGGCGCGATATCGAGCCGCGATTCGGGACGAGTGGCGGCCTTTGGGAGGGGGAAGTCGTCTGCCATCCTGGCCTTGGATCGTGTATTGCCAAACAGTCAGGAAGCCGAGATGGCCGTCCTGGGCGCGATGCTGCTCAGTCCCACGGATGCCGGCTCCGAGATTCGCGACCGGCTCAGCGACAATCACTTCTACTATTCCGCCCACCAGGCGATTTTTCGGGAAATCTCGGCGTTGCAAGACGCGTTGCAGGCGGTGGATCTCATTACGCTAACGCAGCGGCTCCGGGACAAAAACCAACTCGAGGAGATTGGCGGACCGTCCTACCTGAGCGATCTGATCAGTCGCGTAGCCAGCACGACCAACATCGAGCACTACATTGACATCGTGTGGGAGAAGAGCCAATTGCGCCAGCTCATCGGCGCGGCGCACGAGGTTATTTCCCGGTCCTTTGAACAGCAGGACGACGTCAAAGCGTGGATCGACGAAGCCGAGCAACGGATTTTCAATATCACCGCGGAAAAGACCGGCGACGTGATCAAGCCGGCGAAACCTCTCGTCATGGATGCGATGTCGAGCATCGAGCGGATGTACGAGAAGCGTGGCGAAGTGATGGGTTTGGCGACCGGGTTCCGCGACTTGGACAAACTGACTTCGGGCCTGCACGACGGCAATCTGTTCATCGTGGCCGGTCG
Source organism: uncultured Verrucomicrobiae bacterium (assembly GCA_963842185.1). GTDB lineage: Bacteria > Verrucomicrobiota > Verrucomicrobiia > Palsa-1439 > Palsa-1439 > Palsa-1439. The sequence continues at coordinate 150,603 of CAWJFL010000013.1, read as the reverse complement.
TCCCTCCATGGGAAAGACCGCGCTGGCAATGAACATCGTGGAGAAGGTCGCGGTCGACCGCAATCTACCCGTCGGCGTGTTCAGCCTGGAAATGTCCGGGCAGGAATTGGTTACGCGCATGTTGTGTTCGCGGGCCGAGGTGAACCTGCGGTTGCTCCACAACGGATTCCCGTCGGACCGGGACCACCACCAATTGACCGCCGTGGCCAGTCAGTTGATGAAAGCGCCCCTGTATATCGACGACTCGCCGGGGTTGACGGTCAACCAGGTGCGCGCGCGCGCGCGACGGATGAAACAGCAGTACAAGATTCGGTTGCTGGTGATCGACTACATGCAATTGATGCGGGCACCATCCCGGCGCGCGGAAAGTAGCCGGCAAGCCGAGGTGGCCGATATTTCCGCCGGGGTGAAGGCGTTGGCCAAGGAGTTGAGCATACCCATCCTGGTTATGAGCCAGTTAAACCGGCAGCCGGAATCGAGGGATGAGGGCAAGCCGCGGCTGGCCGACCTTCGTGAATCCGGGGCGATTGAGCAGGACGCGGACGTGGTGGGATTGTTGGTGCGGCCCGAAGTGTACGAGGACGACGAAGACAAGCGGAAGGAGTTGAAGGGCAAGGCGAGCCTGATCATTGCCAAGCAGCGGAACGGGCCGACAGGGGACATCGATTTGGTTTTCCGCGGGGAGTATACGCGGTTCGAAGATCAGGCGAGGGTTGACGAGGGAGATATTCCGAGTTTTGAAGGGGGCGAAGAATGAGGCGGCTGGAGGGGTCGCTCCTGCTGTTCTTCGCGGTGGCGGTGGTGAGTTCGGGTTCGTGGGCGCAAGAGGCCGGGGACGAGGATATCGTCCGCGCGATTGAAGTCCGTTTCATTGGCCCGGAAACCGTCAACCGTTCGATCGTCATGGCCAATATCCAGACCGCTGTGGGCAAACCACGGTCCCGGGACATGATCGAACAGGACGTTCGCAACCTCATCAACACCGGCTATTTCTTCGACGTGCGCGTGCTGGAGGAGCCGGTGGTCGGTGGCGTCCGGATCGTCTTTCAGGTCCAGGGCAAAGCCACGATCAAAGAGATTACGATTGAGGGGGAGAAGCAGTTCAAGGACGTGCGTCTGCGGAAGGAATGTTCCCAGAAGGTGGGGGACAGTTTGGATGAGCGCAAAGCGCACGACGACGTCCAGAAAATGCAGGACTTGTATCAGAAGGCTGGCTATCCGGATGTCAAGGTGACCTACGAAGTCGGACTGGACAAGGACACGGGCAAGGCGATCCTCAAATTCAAGGTCCACGAGGGGGAACGGGTGTACATCAAGCTGATCAAGTTCACCGGCAACAAGGCCTATACCGACCAACAACTGTGCAAGTTGTTGAAAACGCGGCGGCATTGGTGGGGTTCCTGGCTGGCGGGGACGGGTGTGTTGAAAGAGGACGACTTCAAAGAAGACCTCGATAAACTTCGTGACCATTACCATTCCCACGGCTACATCGACATGGACATTCGCGGGACGCGGACCCAGCGCGTCGGTCCCAAGTGGATGGTGATCTACATCGACGTGTTCGAGGGGGCGCAATACAAGGTTGGCACGGTCGCCATCGATGGCAACCGCCTGTTTCCGGCCACGGAGCTGGAGAAGCAGCTCAAGATGACGACGGGCAAGACGTTCACCCCCACCGCCATGTCGGCCGACCAGAAGGCGCTCGGTGACTATTATGGGGCGCGGGGCTACCTGGACACGGATGTGCGCCCGATCCGGGCGCCGAATGTCGAGACGGGTCGGATCGACATTACGTACGCCATTCGGGAGGGGGAGTTGACCTACATCGAGAAGGTCGAGATTCGCGGCAACTCGAAGACCAAGGACAAGGTGATTCGCCGCGAACTGGCGGTGCATCCCGGGGAAATCTACGATACCGTCCGCGTCGATCGCAGCGTCGAACGCCTCAAGAACCTCGGATATTTTTCCAAAGTGGAAGCCGATCCCGAACCCACCGACGTACCCAACCGCAAGGATCTGGTGCTCAACCTGGAGGAGCAACGCACTGGCTCGGTCAATTTCGGGGCGGGCTTCAGTTCGATCGACAGCCTGATCGGGTTTGTGGAGATGACGCAGGGCAACTTTGATTTGTTCAACTGGCCCACGTTTACCGGTGGGGGCCAAAAACTTCGCCTGCGGTTGCAGGTGGGCTTGAAGCGGCAGGATGAGATTCTGTCGTTTGTCGAACCATGGTTTCTGGATAAGAAGCTAGCCCTGGGCTTTGATCTGTTTCACCATGCGGCCAATTATCTGAGCACGGAATACAACGAACAGAGCACGGGCGCGTCCCTGTCCCTGGAAAAGGCGTTTACGGAGTTTTTGCGCGGGCAGATTCAATACAGTATCCAGTACATTTCCATCAGTGTCGACAAGTCGGCCTCGCCGGAGGTGCAATCGCAAAGCAGCTCGTACCTGCGCAGTTCGGTTTCCGGCACGGTCACGTATGACACCCGCGACAGCGTCTTTCTGACGACGCGGGGGACCCGCACGGAAATGAATGCCGAGGTTGCCGGCGGGGGACTGGGAGGGCAGGTCAACGTATACAAACTGAACCTGACAAGCTCGGTGTTTTTTCCGTTGCCCAACCAGCAGGTGTTCGAGTTGATCGGGGCCGCCCGGGTGGTAGACGCATTTGGTTCGTCAGAGGCCAACGGCACGAATGTCATCGAGACGGTTCTCAACCACAATGGCCCGGTCAAATCCGTCGAGCGGCCGGTGGACCCCGTTCCCATCTTTGATCGTTTATTTCTGGGCGGCGCGAATACGCTGCGGGGTTTCGCTTTCCGCAACGTTGGCCCGATGGATGTCACCGGGGAGCCCATTGGCGGCGATACCTCCGTCAACGGGACGGCGGAGTACAGCTATCCGATCATTGAGAAGGTGCGGGGCGCGTTGTTCTTCGACGTCGGCAACGTCTATCGGGACGCGTATGAGATCACGGCGAGCGACTTGAAATCCGACGCGGGGATCGGGTTGCGGCTGAACCTGCCGATTGGGCCGTTACGACTGGATTACGGGTACCCGATCATGACCGACAAGGAGACCGGACGGGTTGGAAAATTTCAGTTTAGTGTTGGCTACCAGTTCTGATATGCTGGGGGCTACAAACAGAAAGGAACGACAGAAAGGTTGTGGGAACAAAATGAAAAACACCATTGCTGCATTCATCACCGTGGCTGCGCTGGGTTTGGCCGTGACGGCATCGGCGCAGGTGCCGGGAGGCCGGATCGTGACGATCGACTTGAACAAGGTTTTCAACGACTATTACCGGACGCCGATTGCGTCGGCCAAGCTCAAGGAGACCGCGGATTCGTTCAACAAAGAGCACGACGATATGATGGCCAATTATAAGAAGGAGATCGACGAGCTCAACAAATTGCGCGAAGACCAGGACAAGCCGGAGTACACGACCGAGGTTCGCGATCAGAAACGCAAGGCGGTGGCGGACAAGCTGACCGAGACCCAGAAGATGCAGCGGGATATTGACGATTACCGCACGAGCCACCGCAAGATCCTCGAGGAGCAGACCCAGCGGATGCGCCAGACGATCCTCAAGGAGATCCAGGACGTGATCGACAAGGAAGCTCGTGACGCCGGCTACCAACTGGTCCTGGACAAATCCGGCAACACGCTCAACGGCGTGGCGGCGGTTGTCTTCAGCCAGGATCAGTTGGAAATCACCGACGACATCGTGAAGATTCTGAACAAGAACCAGCCGAAAGGCGCCGAGGCACCCAAGCCAGCCGACAGCAAGGGCACCACGAAGTAAGTGTGCAGCTAACGGCACGCGATATTGCGCGGATGGTTCGGGGCGAACTATCCGGCAACCCCGACCAGGTGGTGACCGGGCTCGCTGGCTTGCGTGAGGCCACATCGAAGGACGTCAGCTTTCTGGCCAGCCCCAAGTACCAGGCGGCGGCGAAGGCGACGCGCGCCCGCGTGCTGATTGTCGCCCGGGACATCCCCGTTGACTTTGATGGGGCGGTTGTCCGTGTCGACAATCCGTCGGAAGCGTTTGCCGAACTGGTCCGACAAGTGGCGCCGCCGCCGGTCACGTTCCCGCCGGGCATTCATCCAACGGCGGTGGTGGCCTCGACCGCCCGGCTCGGCAAGGACGTATCCGTCCAGCCGCACGCCGTGATTGAAGACCGGGTCGTGGTTGGCGACCGCACGGTCATCGGGGCCGGTGCTTACATCGGCCACGAGAGCCGCGTGGGATCCGATTGCCGGTTCTATGCGAATGTCAGCCTGCGCGAGCGCACGATCATTGGGGACCGTGTGATCCTGCATTCGGGTGTGGTGCTGGGCGCGGACGGTTTCGGCTACGAGCAAGTCAACGGCACCCACAAGAAAATCCCCCAGGTGGGCAACGTGGAGATTGGGGATGACGTCGAGATTGGCGCAAACTCGGCGATCGACCGCGGTCGGTTCGGCCAGACGCGAATCGGCAAAGGCACCAAGATCGACAACTTGGTGCAGATTGGCCACAACTGCGTGGTTGGCGAACACTGCATCATCTGCGGGTTGGTGGGTATCGCCGGCAGCACGATCATCGGCAATCACGTGACACTCGCGGGGCAGGTTGGCATTGCGGGGCATCTGACCATCGGGGACAAGAGCATCATCATGGCGCAGGCCGGGGTGACCAAGGACGTTCCGCCCGGCTCGATCATGCTGGGCGCGCCGGCAGTTCCCCACAAAGAATTCAAGCGAATGAATGCGGTCATCCAGCGGCTGCCGGAAATACTCGCCAAGTTTCACGATCTGAAATAGCGATGCGTCGGAATGCGGGCGGCGCGTGTGACGGCTTGGTAGTGTGACAGGTTGGCATTGTCGACTGTGACAGCGCGCGTCGGATGTGACAGACTGCCCCGAGTTCTCCTCGCGAAACCCATACCGGCGTGACAATTCGCGAGATGGCACCGCGTGTGCTAAGATGGATTGCCCGATGATTCGCCCCGATAAATTTACAATCAAGGGTCAGGAGGCGCTGCAGTCGGCGCAGGAAATCGCCCAGAAGCTCAACCATCCGGAGGTTGACACCGAGCACCTGTTGTCGGCGTTGATTCAACAGCCGGACGGACTGGTGCGTCCGTTGCTGGACAAGCTCGGCGCGAATGCGGATGCCATTGTTCGCTCGCTGGACGACACCCTGAATCGCCGGTCGCAGGTCCATGGAGCGGACGCGAGCCAGGTGTCCATGAGCAAGGGACTGCGGGCGGCGCTGGAGACGGCGTTCACGCAGGCCGACAAGTTGAAGGACCAGTTTGTCGGCACGGAGCACATGCTGTTGGGCCTGGCGGAGACAACGAACCTTCTCAAACCGCACGGCGTAACGCCGGCGGCGATTCTCAAGGCGTTGCGCGAAGTCCGCGGCAGCGCACAGGTGACGGACCAGAATCCCGAAGATAAGTACCAGGCGTTGACGAAGTACGGGCGCGACCTGACGGAGGATGCGCGACGCGGCAAACTTGATCCGGTCATCGGTCGGGACACGGAGATTCGCCGGGTCATCCAGGTGCTGTCGCGGCGAACGAAGAACAACCCGGTTCTGATTGGCGATCCCGGCGTCGGCAAGACCGCGATTGCGGAAGGGCTCGCGCGGCGGATCGTCAGCGGCGACGTGCCCGAGGGACTCAAGGGCAAACGGCTCGTTTCCATGGATATCGGCTCGATGTTGGCGGGGGCGAAATACCGCGGTGAGTTTGAAGACCGGTTCAAGGCGTTCCTCAAAGAGGTGATTGCCAGCGAGGGCAACATCATCGTGTTCATTGACGAACTGCACACGGTGGTGGGCGCGGGCAAGGCGGAGGGCGCGCCGGTGGACGCGGCGAACATGCTCAAACCGTCGCTGGCTCGCGGTGAACTCCATACGATTGGCGCGACGACGCTGGACGAGTATCGCAAGTACGTCGAGAAAGACCCGGCGCTGGAACGGCGGTTCCAGCCGATCTTTGTCGGGGAGCCGTCTGTGGAAGACACCATTGCCATCTTGCGTGGCTTGAAGGAGCGGTATGAGGTGCACCATGGCGTGCGTATCCAGGACAGCGCGCTGGTCAGCGCGGCAGTGCTGTCGCATCGGTACATCGCGGACCGGTTCCTGCCGGACAAGGCGATTGACCTGATCGATGAGGCGGCGTCACGGCTGCGGATCGAGTTGGATTCGCTGCCGACGGAGATCGACGAGATCGAGCGGCGGGTCATGCAGTTGGAGATCGAGCGGACGGCACTAAAGAAGGAGAGCGACAAGGCGAGCAAGGAGCGCTTGCAGAAGCTGGAGAAGGAACTCGCCGATCTACAGGAGCAGGTCCGCAAACTCAAGACCCAATGGCAAAACGAGAAGAGCGTGGTCGACGAGATTCGGAACCTGAAATCCGCGCTTGAGATGTCGCGGGAACAGATGGAACAGGCCAAGCGCGAGGGCAATCTCAGCAAGGCCAGCGAGATCCAGTACGGGCGACTGCCGGAATTGGAGAAAAAGCTCGAAGCGGCCGACCAGAAGCTGACGAAGCTCCAGAAGACCTCGAAGATGCTGACCGAAGAGGTCACGGAAAACGACATTGCCGAAGTGGTGACGCAGTGGACGGGCATACCGGTTTCGCGATTGCTGGAAGGCGAGCGCGAGAAGCTGGTGCACATGGAGGACCGGCTGCGGTTGCGCGTCGTCGGCCAGGAGGACGCGATTGCCGCAGTGTCGAATGCCGTGCGCCGGGCGCGGAGCGGGTTGCAGGACCCGAACCGGCCCATCGGTTCGTTCGTTTTTCTCGGACCGACGGGGGTCGGCAAGACAGAACTGGCACGGGCGCTGGCGGAATTCTTGTTTGACGACGAGAACGCGATGGTGCGCATCGACATGAGCGAATACATGGAGAAGCACACCGTGGCGCGGCTGATCGGCGCGCCGCCCGGGTATGTGGGCTACGAAGAGGGCGGGCAGTTGACGGAGGCGGTGCGGCGCCGGCCGTACTCGGTGGTGCTGCTGGACGAGATTGAGAAGGCGCACCACGACGTGTTCAACGTGATGCTGCAGGTGCTCGATGACGGGCGCCTGACGGACGGTCAGGGACGCGCCGTGGATTTCAAGAACACAGTGCTGATCATGACGAGCAACATCGGTTCGCAGCATTTCGCCGAGAGGCAGGGGGATGACGAGGCGGTGCGAGAGCGCGTGATGGACGATTTGCGGGCGCATTTCCGCCCCGAATTCCTGAACCGTGTGGACGAGGTGGTGTTGTTCCATGGGTTGACGCGGGAGGACATCAAGAAGATCGTGGACATTCAACTGACCCGCGTCCAGAAACGGCTGGCGGACCAGAACATTGCCGTGACGGTCACCGACGCCGCGAAAGACATGATCGCGCGCGAGGGATACGACCCGGTGTTCGGGGCGCGACCGCTCAAGCGGGTCATTCAGAAGAAGATTCTCGACGCGTTGTCGCTGGAAATCCTGTCGGGCAATTTCAAGGAAGGCGACAGGATCAAGGTGGTGGTGGGCAAGAAGCGGGCCGGTGAACTGGCGTTCGAGCGCGCCTGATGGCGAGGTGAGAGGCTGTTTTACTCGGACGTCTTGGGGGGCGGCGGAGGGATTGGTTTGGCGGTAAACAATGGCTGAACCGTAGCGGGGCCGGACAGTAGCGCCCCGGCGGCATATTCCGGTTTCATCCTTTTTGCCATGCCGCGGTCTTTGCTGTTGTTCGACTGAGAGCCCTTATCCGACGCGCGGAGCATCTCCTGACCGGCTCCGAGGGTTGCAATCTTGGCGAGACCGGATTCGTAGCGCAGCTCGACTGAGCCAAAGCGAATCGAGGCGCCGTCCTTCAGTTTCACCGCCATGATCGGTTCGCCATTTACGAAAGTGCCATTGGTCGATTTGAAATCGTGCAATTGATAGTCGTCCCCGTCGCGCACCAAAATCCCGTGCATCGAGGAAACGTTCGTATCCGGGATGCAAATGGCATTGTCTTCATTGCGACCGATTGTGACGAGTTTGGCCGTCAGCTCAATCGTTGTGGCGAGCGAACTTGGCGAGAGTATGTGCAGTTTTGGCATAAGGAACCCGGTTCACAGTGTAGCGTAGGCATACGACCGAGTCAATTACGAGGCGCGATGAACGAGCGCAACCGTGGCAGCTTGCTTGAAATGACCGCACCCTTCGTGCAAAATCAGTCAGCCGAGACACGATTATGCCGAACTACTGGCTGCTGAAGACGGAACCGAGCACGTATTCGTTTGCCGACCTGGAGCAGGACAAAAAGGCGGTGTGGGACGGCGTGTCGAATGCGCTGGCGCTGAAACATCTGCGGTCGATGAAGCGGGGCGACCTCGCGTTTATTTACCATACGGGTGACGAGAAACAAATCGTCGGCATCGCGGAAATCACGAGCGACCCGTATCCCGACCCGAAAGAGAAAGACGCGCGGTTGGTGGCGGTGGACTTGAAACCCCGACATCGGATGTCGGGGCCGGTGACGCTGAGCGAGGTCAAGGCCGATGCTGAGTTTCGGGATTTTGAACTCGTGCGGATGGGGCGCTTGAGCGTGATGCCGGTCAGCGAATCCCGGTGGAAAAAACTGCTGAAAATGTCGTCGGCGAAGTGACGGATTGGCAGAAATCATTTCGCAATTGGCGGGGCTGGGCTTCTGCTTTCTATCATGGAGTTGCCCGAAGACCTGGAGCAGGGCGATCCGTCGGGGGAAGGGTCGGCATCACAGGGGCGTCCAGACTGTAGGAACAGTGTTGGCAACGGTGTAATGGCGGATCCCAACCCACTCCGCATTTTGGACAGGTCTTTGGATAATGTTGTCCCGGCAGACGAAACTCCAAATGACAGGCCGGACAATCCACCAACTCGCCTCTGATCTCAGCAGAGAACTTCAGGTGGTACCGACATCGAGGACATTTTACGAGCGTTGATATTTCGGGAATCGTCGTGGGGCTGCGACAATCGGGGCAGTCGATTGTCAGCCCAGCCCCTGCTTCATCGGCAACGAGATGGTTCCCGCATGACCCGCATTTGAAGAAAATGTCGGGCATCGCCTGACCTCTGGCGGTAGAGTATATGGCTCAAGGGCGACCAAGGAAAGCAGAAAATCATCCGATCCGCCGTGGGGACTGTTATGGCAGTGTAGCCTCCGGTCATCCCCCCAATGTGTAGGCGCTTCGACAGGGGATGTCGAAGCGAGAGAACGTCCATCCCTACACTGCCAAGACAATGTCCGGCCATTTGCGGGCTTTGTCAATCAGGAGCCCGATGGAGACGGCTTCTCTTCGTGGTACGGCTTCTTCTGTTCGTAGAGACTGAGGCGCTGGCGGGCTTTCTCCGAGGCCTCCTTCGATGGATTGGACTCCAGATACTTGTTCTCCCATTTGACGGCGTTGTCAAAGTCCCCAGCCTCGGCGTAGGCCGCCGCCAGCGTTTCAATCCAGGACGAAGTTTTCCATTCCGACAGTTCACATGCCTTCCTAGCATACTCGACGGCTTTCGCCCCATTCCGAACATCGGCGTCGGGGCTGACAGCCAGTAGCCAGGCGAGGTCGTTGTAGGTCACAGCGTTTGCCGGACTAAGCCGGATGACCTCGTTGAAATCGGCAATGGCCCTGTCATAGTCGCCCTTTTGGCTGTAGGCGTGGGCTCTGCTGGCCTTGCAGATATAGGCATAATCCAGATTGAGACGGATGGCTTCGCTGTAGTCGGCAATCGCGTTGTCGTATTCGCCCTTGCGCTTGTAAGCGTTGCCTCTGTTGAAATAGGCGGAGGCTTGGTTCGGATCGAGCCGGATGACCTCGTTGAAATCGGCGATGACCCTGTCGTAGTCGCCTTTGTGGTTGTAGGCGTGGCCCCGGTTGATGTACGCATTCACAGAATCCGGCTTGAGGCGGATGGCTTCGCTGTAATCGGCAATGGCCTTGTCATATTCGCCTTTGCTCTGGTAGGCGATGCCCCTGTCGGAATAGGCGTCGGCATAATCCGGCCTCAGACGTATCGCTTCGCTGAACTCAGCAATGGCGAGATCATAGGCATGCGTACGATACGCTTCGAGGCCTCCATCAAGGGCTCTCTCGAACTGGTTATCCCCACACCCCTGGCCAGCCAACAGCAGCAGCAGGAAAATTCCCAGCCACGACAGTCTTGCGAACAACCGCAGGGCTGGCGGACTTGAAGGTGGGCGGGGTCCCGTGATCATGCTGATACAAATAGCATTCCGGCCAATGGCAAATCGAGCTGAATTGAGACGCGTGTTCCACTTTGCATTTCCGCCGGTCAGTCCTGCATTGCCGTCGAGAGTCGAGCAACCCTTTCATCAAGTCAACTACGACAGAGATTCTTCGCTACGCTCAGAATGACAGGCACTGCATGGAAGCGTTAGGGACGCCGCACTAGACAGCGGGTTGCTGCTGGGTGAGGCAGTGGAAGGAGCCGAGGCCCCAGATGAGGTTCGTGCTGTCGATGCCCACGACGCGTCGGTTGGGGAAGAGGTTCTGTAATGTGTCGACGGCGGCCTTGTCGGTGGTCGGGTTGCGATAGGTGGGCAGGAGAACGACGTGGTTGGCGATGTAGAAATTGGCGTAGCTGGCCGGCAACCGCTGGCCGTCGTATTCGATGAGGCCGGGCATGGGCAACTCGACGACGCGCAACGGTTGACCATCCTGATCGTGCATGGCGTGGAGGCGTTTGAGGTTTTCCTGCAGAGGCCAATAATTGTCGTCGTGGGTGTCGGGCTCGATGACGGTCACGACGGTGTGCGGGTCGACGAAGCGGGCGAGGTCGTCGATGTGGCCATCGGTATCATCACCCGCGATGCCGTCCCCGAGCCAGAGGACGTTGGAGACGCCGAGGTAATCGCGGAGATACTGCTCGATCTGCCGCTGGTTGAGACTGGGGTTACGGTTGGGGTTCAGCAGGCAGCACGTGGTGGTGAGGAGCGTGCCCGCGCCGTTGACGTCGATGGAACCGCCTTCCATGACGATGCCCGGACTGAAGAGCGGCAGGCCGAGCAACTCAGCAACGCGTTGCGGCACGGCATCATCATCATCGTACGGGGGATACTTGTTACCCCAGGCGTTGTAGCTCCAGTCGACAATGGCGGTTTCCTCCGCGTTGGCCACGACAAAGATGGGACCGTGATCGCGGCACCAGGGTTCGTGGGACGGAATGCGGTGGTAGGAGACGTTCTCCCCGGGTTCGCCCACGGTGCGGCGGGCGATGGCTTCGACCTCGTCGTTGCGGACATTAATATGGACGGGCTCGTGCGGGGCGAGGGTGCGAACCATTTCGCCGAGCGTGGGGAGAATTTCTTCGTAGCGGTCGGGAAAACTGATCCCGTCGGGACGCGGCCAACTGAGCCACGTGGCCGCATGCGGATGCCACTCGGCGGGCATGCGGTAGCCGAGTTCGCGTGGAGTTTTTGCTGGCATTAGTCGAGCAGGCGCTGGGTGATGCCGCCGTAGGCGTCGATGCGGCGGTCGCGAAGGAACGGCCAATGCTGACGCGTTTCGTCGACCTTGCGGAGGTCGCATTTCGCGATGAGGACCTCTTCCTTGTCGTGGCTGGCTTCGGCAATCACTTCGCCAAATGGATCGCACACGAATGAGCCGCCCCAAAACTGGATGGTGCCTTCCAGGCCGATGCGATTGGGCGCGGCGACAAACACGCCGTTGGCGATGGCGTGGGAACGCTGGATCGTGACCCAGGCGTCGTGCTGTTTCGCGCCAAATTGTTTTTTCTCGCTGAGGTGCCAACCGATGGCGGTTGGATAGAAAAGGATTTGGGCGCCTTTCAAGGCGGTGAGCCGCGCGGCTTCGGGGTACCACTGGTCCCAGCACACGAGCGTGCCGATGGCGGCGTGTTTCGTCGCGAAGGATTGGAAGCCGAGGTCGCCCGGCGTGAAGTAGAATTTTTCGTAGTACAACGGATCGTCGGGGATATGCATCTTGCGGTACCGGCCAACCAGTTTGCCCCGGGCGTCGATGATGACGGCGGTGTTGTGATAGACGCCGGCGGAACGTTTTTCGAAGATCGAGCCGATGATGGTGATTCGGTGGGCGCGCGCGGCAACCGCGAGCGCGGTCGTGGTTGGGCCCGGGATCGGTTCGGCGAGCGCGAACTGGCTGTGGTTCTCAGTCTGGCAAAAATAGAGCGAACGGAACAGTTCCGGCAGGCAGACGATCTGTGCGCCGCGTTTGGCGGCCTTTTCGACAAGCGCGAGCGCGTGCTTCAGGTTTGCCGACGGCTGTGCGGTACAGCGCATCTGGATGAGGCCGATGGTGACGGTATGTTGTTTGGCGGCCATGCGAAAAAATGCGGCAGAACCATGATGAATTTCTTGCATTGCTGCAAGAAATTTGTTTTTCTTCGCGACGGGAGCGAGAAACCAATACATGCATTTTGTTCCATCGAAGATTTTTCTGACCAAAGGTGTCGGCACACACAAGCACGAACTGCGAAGTTTTGAGCTGGCGTTGCGGGACGCGGGCATTGAGAAGTGCAACCTGGTGACGGTGTCGAGCATTTTGCCGCCGCGGTGCAAGATCATTTCGCGGAAGCAGGGCGAGCAGTTGCTGCAGCCCGGGCAGATCACGTTTGCGGTGATCGCGCGGATTTCGACGAATGAGCCGCATCGGCTGATTGCGGCATCGATTGGCGTGGCGCAGCCCGCTGACGAGGATGCCTACGGCTACCTGAGCGAGTTGCATGCATACGGGATGAACGACACGACAGCGGGGAATTTTTCCGAGGACATGGCGGCGGCGATGTTGGGAACGACGTTGGGTGTTGATTTCAATGAGGACGCGAGCTGGGACGAGAAGGAACAGGTCTTTCGCATGAGCGAAAAGATTGTTCGCACAAGCAATTGCACGCAGACCGCCGTCGGCCATCCGCAGGGGCTGTACACGACGGTGATCACGGCGGCGATATGCCTGTTTTGAACTCGGAGAGCATGGTTTGCCTTTCCCGGCAAAGGCATCTATTATAACGCCGTGAAGAACGACGTCGTCGAAGTGCAGGTCAAGGGCGTGCTGCCGACCACCACGGGCTGCGCGGTGTTCGTCGGCAACGACGAGAAGACGTTTGTCATCTATGTGGACCACAGCGTCGGCGCGGCCATCACGATGTTCCTGCGCAACACTCCCAAAGAGCGCCCGCTCACGCACGATCTGATTGGACATATCTTTACGGGACTGGGCGTGAAGGTCGAACGCATCATCATCAACGACCTCAAGAACAGCACGTACTACGCGCGGCTGGTATTGCGTTCCGAGAACGAGCTCGGGAAGAAGATTCTGGAAATCGACTCACGTCCGAGTGATTGCATTGCGCTGGCGGTCCAACAGAAGAGCCCAATTTACGTCGCCGCGAAGGTCTTTCACGTGGTCGAGGACATGTCGGAGGTCCTCAAGCGTATGAAGCAGGAGGGCGGCGACGAGTTCACCGGTCAGGAAGAGGAAAGCCAGCCGGAGTGAGTCTCGGGCGTCGTCGTTAGTGCCACCACGGCTGATCGAGCCAATAGACGTAGATGGAGTACCCAATTACCGCAACTGGCGGCATGTCCAACAGGGGTTTGTACAGATCGCGCGTGGCTTCCGGAAAATAGAGGCCGCGCAGGTTGGTAACACTGACAGCGACGAAGCCGGGTAGGTTTGGGCGAGACACACGCTTGTCGTCGTAAAACGGCCCGCCGGGAAGGTACGTGCAGTCGATCTTGTAATAATCTGGATCAGCCATGCCGAAGTAGCTCAGGTTGATGTGGTGCACATCGTGCTGGTCCATCCACTGCTTCAAGCCTTTCAGGTCCTGTCCCCAATCGATATTGGAATCAACGAGATACTTGTGTCCGTTGCGTGGGCCGCCGGCGAGTTGGTTGAAGAAGGCAAGGTAGTGCGGGCACACGAGGGCGAATTCGACAATTGCCAGGAGACAGAGTGCGGCCAGTATGGGGCGAAGCGGCTTGGGTCGCTCCGCGCATAGTTTGGTGATGGCGTAACCCGCGAGCAACAAGGCGAACGGGTAGACGGGCAGGATGTGGCGCAGCCCGATATTTAACTTCGCCAACATGGCGGCCGCCAGAAACGCTCCTGCCGGCAGTAGCGCATACACGGCATCGTCGACAAAGCGCTGCCAACGAATTACGGCCAGGATGAGCCCGGCGGCGAACAGCACGATCACGGAGATGGGGGTTTTGATCAGGAACGCGAAGGGGAAGAACCACCACCAACCGTCCGTGCGGTAGCTGCCGGCGAGAAACCCACTGCGCTTTTGGGCTTTGGCCTGCCCGAGCAGGAAGCCTTCATTGTACGCGTTGGGGAGCAGGTGGTGTTCATCCACCCACGTGACCGCGCGGGTCAGTGTGGGTATGCGCTGGAGGATGCCGGGATCCTTGTGGAATTCCATGCGCCAATCGGGTGCGGCGGAGGGCAGGTAGCGAAAGTCGTAGGCGGCCCAGATCGCCACCCACGAGGCGACCACGAGCGTCGCAACGATGATCATTGCCGCGGAGAGTCTCTTCCAACGGGTGGACAGATCGGTCAATTTGCCAATGCGGACCGGCCAGGCAGACTTCTGGCAGGCGCGTGCGATCAGCAACACCAGCGCCACCGGGCCAAGCAGCACGGCGGAAAACTTGCTCGCCTGCGCCAGCGCAAAGAAGGCAACCAAACCGAACAGGTTTCCCACACTCAGGCGGTGCGCGGTCCGCCACAGGAAGTAGGCGACGCCAAACGCAAAGCAGGTCACGCCAAAATCCGTGGTGACGAGCCGGCAATGCGCCAGGATGTTGGGCTCGAGGGTATAGAACCCGAGCACGATCGCGGCAGGCCAGAACCCGAACAACTCGTGAGCCCAACAGAAAAGCAGTACACCCAAGAGCACGCCCAGGAGGACAATCATGAACCGCGCCGCGTAGAGCAGATGGTCGGCATCGTTGGAGAGGTAGAGCGTATCGTGACAAAAGAGGAATTGTCTCCCCATGACCCAGGCTGCGGAAGCCATCGGGTCGATTCCCCGCAGGTCCATCCTGATTCCATCCATACCGAGCAGGGGCAACGCCGCCCACATGCGGATGAATGGCGGATGCTCCGGGTCAGTGCGGTAATCGTGGAATTTGAGCGCGCTATAGCCCGCGACTAGGTGTTGCGGTTCATCCCAGGTTGCGGATTCACGCACGTAGCTGCCGACGGTCAGCGTCAGGAACACGGCGGCGAAGACCGCCAAGCAAAGGATGCGGCGAAGCTGTTCCGAGACTTTCATGGACGCGGATTATACCACCAATTCGTCTCGACCCAATATACGTGGATCGAATAACCGATCACCGCCGACGGCTTGCGCTCCAAGAGGGGGATGTAGAACTCGGGCTGTGGTGCGTCGCGGAGGACGCCGTGCAGGTTTTGCACGCTCACCGCGACGTAACCGGGCAGGTGCGGATCCGTGATTCGTGACGCGGCAAACGAAGGCGAGCCCGGGCAGATATGTGCACTGGATCCCGTAGTACGCGGGATCAGCGTTGCCGAAATAGCTCAGGTTGATGTGGTCGACGTGGTGGGCATCCATCCATCGTTTGAGCGGCTTGAGATCCTGGCCCCAATCGATATTCGAGTCGAGAAGCACCAGATGGCCGTTGCGGGGGCCGCCGACGATTTGATTGAAGAAGGCAAGGTAATGCGGATAGACCGTGGCGAGTTCGACGCAAGCGAGCACGACCGGGACCAGCAGAAAGCTGGCGCGCCACTTCGCACGCATTTCATCGAGCGTTACTCCCGTGATGAGAAGTACGAATGGATAGATCGGCAGGATGTGACGCACGCCGATGTTGAGGTGTGCCATCATGGCTGTGCCGAGCAAAATGACCGGCGGAAACACGAGAAATGCGGCATCGGTCTTCCACTGCGCGGGTTTTTGGACGAGAAGCGCCAAGCCACAAAAGAGAAGCAACAAGAGGGTTAACGGCATTTTGACCAGAAATGCCGCGGGGAAATAGTACCACCAGCCGGTACGGCTGGATCGGCCCGCCAAATACCCAGTGCGGTGCTGCGCCTTTACCTGGCTGAGAATAAAACTCTGCGCGTAAGCGTCTGGAACCAGTTTGTGCTTGTCCAGCCAATCGGCGACACGTGCGATCGTGCGCACCGACTGCAGGAACTGTGTGTTTTCCCGCACAATCAGGAGATCATGGCTGGGAGTAATCGGCCCATACCGGAAGCCATACGCGGCCCACACCGCCGCGTAGGATGTGAGGGCCAGAATCGCCGCGACCGCAAGGGAAACAAGCGCTTTCGCGCGCCGTGAATGAAGGTCGACTCCCTTGGCAAAGCGGCAGGGCCAGGGACACACGCGAAGGGCGTGCACCACCAGCAACACCAGCACGATCGGTCCGAGGAGCAGCGCGGAGAATTTGGAGATCTGGGCGAGTGCGAAGAACGCCGCGGCACCGGCGACGTTGCGGCAAGTGAGTTGTCGCGTCGCACGCCACAGGAAATAGACGGCACCGAAACTGAAGCACGCCACGCCGAGGTCGGTGGTTACAAGACTCGAATGGGCGAGTATGTTCGGTTCGAGACAGTAAAGCGCGAGGATTGTTGCCGCCGTCCAAAATCCGAAGAGTTCACGCGCCCAACTGAAGAGCAAGATTCCCAGCAGGATCCCGAGCACGACCGTCATGAACCGGGCGCGATACAACAAGTGGTCGGCGTCGTTGAGTTGGTACAGGAAGTGATGACTGAATTCCCATCCATCGGCCGTGCTCCAGGAGGCGCTGTTCGTATCAATCCGGACATCGGGCATGGCCAGCAACGGTAGTGCCGCCCACATGCGCAGGAACGGTGGATGTTCGGGGTCGATGCGGTAATCGTGCAACCGCAGTGCCGCATAACCGGCGGTCAGGTGCTGCGGCTCGTCCACGGTCGCGGATTTCTGCGTGTAGCTGCCAACGGTGAGCCCGATGAAAGCCACCGTGAATGCGCAAAGTACGACCGATGTCCGAACCCAGGCGCTACCCTCCATGGGCGCGGATTGTACCGAGTCGTGGTGGTTGCGACTACAAAAACCTCTCGCTACCACCACGGCTGGTCGACCCAATAGATGTAGATGCAGTGGCCGAGGACGGCGACCGGTTGGCGTTTCTGGAGGCTGGCGTACAGGCCCCTGGCGAAATCGCTTAGGTACAGGCCGCGCAGGTTGGTGGCGCTGACCGCGATGTAACCGGGCACCTGCGGTTTGCCAATCCGACCGTAGTCAAAGAATGGCGAACCGGGCAACGGGTTGTACTCGATTCCGTAGTAGGCCGGGTCGGCGTAGCCGAAGTAACTCAAATTGATGCGTGTCACCTGATGCTCCGTCATCCACTGTTTGAGCAGTTTCAGACCCTGGCCCCAATCGAGATTGGAATCAACCAGATAGTCGGCGCCGTGCTGCGGCCCGCCAACGCTCATATTGAAAAACGCGAGGCAGTCCGGATAGACGGCAGCGAATTCCACGACCTGGGCCAGACACAAACCAGCAAGCGCGATGGTTCGCCAACGACTTTTCGGGCCAACCCTGGAAGATGGCACGAGAGCGGCGATGGTCCGCCCGGCCAGCAGCAAGAGAAACGGATACACGATCAGGATGTGTCGCAGACCGATATCCAGGTGACCGGCCATCGCCACGATAAAATAGGCCGCCGGTGGTCCCACGACGAACAAACCGTTCAGCCAGTTCTCCGTCCCGTCGGCAGCCCACAGTATCAACCCGATGAACGACAGGAAGAGCAGCGCGATGGGAGTCTTGATGAGAAACGCCACGGGAAAGTAGTACCACCATCCCTGCTCGCTGAATTCCCCGAACAAATACGCAGGCCGCGACTGTGCCTTCGCGGTCACGGAGAGAAATCCCTGCGCGCAGACGTTGGGCAACAGGTGATGCTCATCGACCCATTGCATCAAGCTGGTGAGTCGGGGCAGGCGCTGCTGCGCCTCCACATCGGTGGCGAACTGCGCCTGCTCGATACCCGCCGCGGTCGGCGCGTAACGGAACGAGTAGACCGCCCAAAGCGCCACGTAAGAAACCAGCACCAGACAGCCGATGGAAACCAGAACCAGCATGGTTTTGCGCGCTCGCGACGAAAGAAGTGTGGCGCGACGAAGATGGCACGGCCATGGCGTTGGTGTGAGCGCCCGCACGAGCCACAAGCCCAGAAGAATGGGCACGAGCAGGAGCGCGGAATACTTGCTCAGTTGGGCGAGCACGAAGAAAACGGTGAGTCCGATGGCGTTGCCGACGCTGTAATTGCGCGTGATGCGCCACGCGAAGTAGACCGAGCCGAAGATGAAGCAGGTCGCACCCAAATCGGTCGTGACCAAACCGGAATGCGCCGCCAGATTCGGTTCGACACAGAACAATCCCAACACGATTGCGGCGGGCCGGAAACCGACCAACTCCCTGGCCCAACAGAAAACCAGAATGCCGAGAAGCACGCCGAGCAGACTGATCATGAAGCGAGCGGCATAGAGCAAGCGATCCGCGTCGTTGTCCTGATAAAGAAATTGATGGCAGAAGCGCCACTCATCGAAGGGGAGCCAGTAGCGGCTGTGGATGTCGAGCTTGATCCCGGGCATTGCCAACAGCGGCAGCGCGGCCCACATCCGCAGCAGCGGCGGATGATCCGGGTCGACGCGGTAATCCTGCAGTTTCCACGCGACATAACCATCGGTGAGATGCTGCGGCTCATCGATGGTCGCCGAAAGACGCCGATAACTATGGACGGTGAGGAATTCGAAGACGACGGCGAACAGCATCAGGACGACGCCTGTTCGAATCCAATCGGATCGGTTCACAAGTTTAAGTTGTAACGGGCCGTCACTGCCGCGACCACAAAATCCGTCGCGCAATCCTGATCGCGGCAACTACAGCCCGAGGTTCGTGCCGAGGACGGGCTTGGTGTCTTTTTCGATGATGATTTCCCTGACCGTCTTGCCGGCGGGAATCATCGGCAGCACGTGCTCGGTGTACGGGACGATGACGTCGAGGACGTACGGCTCCTTCGAATCGAGCATCCGCTGCATCGCCGCGCGCAATTCGCTCTTGCGCGTGACGCGCTCGGCGGGGACGTTGAAGCCCTTCGCGACCGCGACGTAATCGGGATAAATCTTGTGCGGGTTTTGAGGGTCGCCGAGATACGTGTGGCCGCGGTTCGAATTGTAAAACTTGTCTTCCCACTGGACGACCATGCCGAGATGCTGGTTGTTGAGAACCAGCGCCTTCGCGGCGATCCGCTCGATGTGCGCCGTGGCGAGTTCCTGGATGTTCATCAAGAACGAGCCATCCCCATCGATGTCGACAACCTGCTTGTCGGGGAACGCGACCTTGGCGCCCAGGGCGGCGGGATAACCGTACCCCATCGCGCCGAGCCCCGCCGAGGTCAGGAAAGTGCGCGGATGTTTGAATTTGTAGTATTGCCCCGCCCACATCTGGTGCTGGCCGACGCCCGTCGTGACGATCGCCTCGCCCTTGGTCAGTTCATCGAGCAACTCGATGACGTACTGCGGCATGATGATCTCGTTGACATCGCCCTTGAGAAATTCGCGGACGTATTGCGATTTCAACACCTCATCCGTCACGCGATAGCGGAAGGGGAACTGCTTCTTCCACTCGTCGATCTGCGCGTGCCATTCGGTGAACTTCTTGCCCTTGACGACCTTGTTGAGTTGCTGCAGCGCGTACTTGATGTCGCTGACGATCGGCAAATGCGCGACCTTGTTCTTGTTGAGCTCGCTCGGATCAACGTCGATGTGGACAATCGTGCCGTGCTTGGCAAATTCGCTGACCTTGCCCGTGACGCGGTCGTCGAACCGGACGCCGAGCGCCAACAGCAAATCGGACTTGTCGACCGCATAATTGGCGTAGACCGTGCCGTGCATGCCGAGCCAGCGCATGGACAGCCGATGATCGGACGGAATCGCGCCGATGCCCATCAGCGTCGTCGCGACGGGGATATTGGCTTTCTCCGCGAACTCGACCAGTTCCTTGCCGGCGTTGGACGAAATAATGCCGCCGCCCGCGTAAATGACCGGCCGCTCGCTCTTCTCGATCAACCCCGCGATCTCGTTGACCGCGATGTCGCTGATCCGCTTGTCGGGATTGTAGCCGCGCAGATTGATCTTGTCCGGGAACACCGGCCTGCACGTGCTCTGCTGGACGTCCTTCGGGATATCGATCCAGACCGGACCCGGCCGGCCCGTGTTGGCGATGTAAAACGCCTCTTTGAACACGCGCGGGATGTCCTCGACGTTCATGACGAGGTAGCTGTGCTTGACGATGGGCAACGCCAAACCGAATACGTCCGTTTCCTGGAACGCGCCCTTGCCGATCATCGCCCGCGGGACCTGACCCGTGATCAGGATGAGCGGAATCGAATCCATGTACGCATCGGCCACGCCCGTGACGAGGTTCGTCGCGCCCGGGCCGCTGGTGGCGATCGCCACGCCCGTCTTGCCGGTGGCGCGCGCATAACCGTCCGCGGCAAACGCGCCCCCCTGTTCGTGACGCGGCAAAATCGTGCGAATGTGCTTCGACCGGGTCAGCCCCTGGTGCAATTCCATGCTCGCGCCGCCCGGATAGGCAAAGACCGTGTCCACACCCTCGCGCTCGAGACATTTCACGACAATGTCGCACCCGCGCATGGGTGTGTGCGGTTCCGCGCCGAGTTCGACAATCGGCGCTTCGCTCTTGGCCCGGCTCTTGGCCGCGGCATTTGCCTGTTGCTTGCTCATCGGAGTTTCAACCCTTCCAAAGACAATCCGTACCTTGGGAGGCCAGCATTTATACACCCGAAACCCTCCCCCCGCAACGCAAATTGAACCCGACAAGATGCGCCGAGTGTGTGCCGACCGCAGGCGCGACCGTCGTGTTTTGGGTCGTAAAAGCCCTCCAAACGCTCCCCGGAGCGCAATTTCCACCCCCCAAGCCGAGTCCGACTGAGCCGAAAGCGGCACCAGCCGCTGAGACGCGCCACAGACTTGCTGGTGGCGCAAACGCGGCCCCGTCGTATCCGCGGCCGCAATTTGGGTTCGTTTTTCCAAATTTTCCACGCCGGCTTGAATAAACTTGGGTTCGTTTGTAATTTTTATTTTTTGCGCGACACCCAGGCCCCCACAACTGGCCCCCTGTGGCCGCGTTGGCCCTCCTTCGTAGGGGTGGGCTCCCACGCCCACCCTCTGTTGTGCGAGAGCCGAGCCCCCAAGATGCAACGCTGTTGTGCGCGGGTCTCCCGACCCCGCACAATTCCCGACCGAAGGTCTCCCAGACAATCCGGATAATCGAAATCGGGGGATCAACCCACGCGTCGCCATCCTCTCCCCGACCCCAACGCCAATTACAAACTTCTCCATGGCGTGGGAGTATATCATAAACGGATAGCGATTCAAATCAAAAACAATGAACGATCAACTGCCATGCAACAGGGGCGAGCTTGCCCGCCACAGGCGTGTGGTGGAACCCGAGGTGGCGGCCTGTTTGACAGCGCCTTATTCCATTATGTACCTTCTCATTCAATGGAAACGAATGAAGTGGATTGGAACGAAGTGTCCGCGATATTGGCTCGACGGGCAAAGACTCGGCGGCAACACGCCGGATACTTTGAATGGGACGATCAGGAACAAGAAGAACGCGGTGTCGTCATAGAATTCGCGAAGGCGCTGAAAGCCGCGGGGCAACCGGCCTTCTCCAGTTTGTGGTCATACAAGCCCGATCCGCCGGACTGTGTCGCGAATGGCGAGGACGGGCAGAAAATCGCATTTGAGGTCAGCGAATTTGTTTCCGAAGAAGCGATCCGCCGCACTGCAAGCGGTGAGCGCGTCTTGGCACATTGGAATGACGGACAGTTTCTGCGTCACGTCGCGAGGATTCTCCAAAGGAAGGACCAGAAGGCATTCAACGGTGGCCCGTACTCCCGGATCATCTTGCTGATTTACACTGACGAAGACATAGCGCCTGAAACCGTCGCGAGACTTTTTTCTGAGCATCTTTTCGACAAGCCACGCCATATCACTGAAAGTTACCTCATCCGCTCCCCCCTTCCCAAGATCCCACCGACCGGGCGGAATGATCGAGGCATTCTGTCCGTTCTGGAAGTTGGGCTTCGAATAGCCTCCAGCCAGCCATGGATGCATCAATTCGCTAGGCAATGGACATTGCGCGAATCGAATTCGGCTGGCAAGCGGCCTGCTCCTTGTCGAAGCATGGCTTCGAGTAATGGCAGCCCAAAACCGTGCATCCTCGCCATCGACGATGACGAGGTCCTTCTGGGGTACCTCACGGCGGAGTTGGAATCCCGAGGCTACAGAGTGTTGACTGCCGCCACCCCCCAGTCAGCCATCTGGCTTTACGAGGAGAGATGGCGAGAGATCGACGCGGTGCTATTGGACTTTTTGCTACCCCCATTGTCGGGCGATTTCGTCTTCGATGAACTCCAACGCCTCAATCCAGATGTGCGGGTCGTTTTGCTGACGGGCTTTGACGAACCCGTGGCCGACAGGATGTTTCAGAGAGGTCTGCGGGGCTACCTGAAAAAGCCGTTCAAGCTGGCTGACCTGGCTCAGAAGGTGCAGGACGCCATCCGGACGCCACCCGCATCACCCGCCGCGCCCTCATCCGGACCGGCGAAACCCCGGGATGACGAACCCAGCATGTTGTCTCTCCTGTAGTCTTCGACCGCCATCCCGCTCCCTCGCCCAATCCGTCTGTGCCGGTCGGACTTGCTTCCCGCCCTTCCAGCCATTAGCCTTCAAGCCAGCCATGGACATATCGATTCGCCAGGCAGCGCCCTGTGATCTTGAGGTCGTGTCCGGCATTCTGCTCGAAGCGGCCCGCTGGCTCAACGACACCGGCAAACCCATGTGGCGCGATGACGAACTCGAGCCCGAGCGCATCGCGGCGGACGTGACCGCCGGCGTGTTCTTTCTCGCGGAATGCGATGGTGAAGCCGCTGGCACCGTGAGATTCCAACTCGAAGACCCGCAGTTCTGGCCCGATGTGTACCGGCATAATTCCACCTACATCCATCGGCTGGCGGTCCGGAGAAAATTTGCGGGAGGCGACGTTTCAACGGCCCTGCTGCAGTGGGCCATCGAGCGCGCCCGGTCCCTGGGCCGACGCTACGTTCGCCTTGACTGCGAGGCATCCCGTCCCCGGCTGCGCGCGATCTACGAGCGGTTTGGGTTCATCCACCACAGCGACCGCAAGGTCGGCCCCTACATCGTCTCGCGCTATGAGTACGACGTGTCCGAATAAGCTCCCTAACCATGACGTGACCTCGGTGGATGGCCTTCGGTTCTTAGACGCTTAACGGCGGGAAACGATTGGAGAGTCGAGTCCCAAACCGCGATTACTCTTTCCTACATCGTCCACTCGCCTACAACTCGCCCTCGACTCTCCACTTCAACATAAGCCTGTTTGCGGAAATTGCAACTGGCCTTGCCGGCAGTCCCGGCGTCGGGAATCGGCTGGCAAGGCGGGTGGATTGCAGCTGGATTTGGCTCGACCTGGCATGGCCGGAATGCTAAGCTCAACCTCGCTTATAAGCGCGCTTGGTAACGTCTCAGAGAGTTGTGTCGGGTATGAACAAACCGATTGCGGCCGGGCTGGCTAAGGCGAGGGTAGTTCGCATTCTCGTTGCAAGTGTCGTGTCAGTTTTGGCTGGGTATGTGTTCAATGCCAGCGCGCAGACGGAAACGAATCTTTACTCGTTCAGCGGTGGGGGCAATAACAATTCACATGGCGGGCTTGTTCAGGGCAGCGATGGGAACTTTTATGGGACGACCGCCTTCGGTGGGGTAAACGAAAGTGGCACCGTCTTTCGGATCAGCCCCAGTGGCAGCTTCACAAATCTTTATTCCTTTGGCAACTCACCCGCCGATGGTTCCGGCCCATTTGGTGGGGTAATAGAGGGCAGCGACGGCAACTTCTACGGGACGACCTCCGGAGGCGGAGTTAGCAATCCCGGTACCGTGTTTCGGATCAGTCCCGACGGCAATTTGACGAATCTGCACTCGTTCAGTCATGTTGGTGCAAGTGGGGCGAGCCCAAACGGTCGGCTCGTGCAAGGCAATGATGGCAATTATTATGGGACGACTCTCAGCGGCGGGCCGCTACTCGGCGGCACGGTGTTTCGGATCACACCAAGCGGGAGCCTCACAAATCTTTGGGCATTCAACCTTCCTTGCTTGCCATCGGGTGGGCTGGTGCAGGGCAGCGACAGCAATTTCTACGGGACGACGGAAATCGGAGGAGCGAACCAGGACGGCACGGTATTTCGGATCAGTCCGAACGGTACTTTCACGAATCTTTATACGTTCAGCGGCAATGATGGGGCAGGGCCGCAAGATAGCCTTGTCCAAGGGAACGATGGCAATTTCTACGGGACAACTCTTCAAGGCGGAACGAGCAGCAACGGCACGCTGTTCCGGATCAGTCCTAACGGTAATTTCACAAATCTTTACTCCTTTGCCGGCTATCCCAACGATGGGCAGAATCCAAGCGGCGAGCTGGTGCTGGGCAGTGACGGCAATTTCTACGGGGCGACCGTATCTGGCGGGACGAACGGGAATGGCATCGTGTTTCGGATCAGTCCCGGCGGTAGCCTGACGAATCTTTACACCTTTGCTGGTTATCCCAACGATGGGCAGAATCCGAGTGGCGGACTCGTGCAGGGCAGTGATGGCAATTTCTATGGGGTAACCGAGGGCGGGGGTAGTTACAGTAATGGCACCATCTTCAGAATATCTGTCCCTCTCAGCCCGCCCGCCAATCAGATTTCAGCAGTCCAGGTTGCAGGCAACGATGTCGCCATCGGCATCCCGTCCGTAGCCTACGAGACGTACCAATTGCAGTTCAGCAGTTCGATGAACCCCACCAACTGGGTCAATGTCCCCGGCGTATCGGTCACCAACAGCATCGGGGCTTTGCTGACGTTGACCAACTTCGGCGGAGCCGTCGGGCCGCAAGGCTTCTACCGGTTCGCCATCACGCCGTAGGAAATTGGATTGCGCCCGAGACTTGATTCGCTCTGCATCTGCCGTTAGCCTAGGCGTGTGGACCCCATTTACCAGGAACTGGCTGGGCTGTTGGAACGCAAGGAACCGCTGGCGTTTGCGGTACTGGTCGAGACCAAAGGCTCGACGCCGCAGAAATGCGGCGCGAAGGCGATTTTCCTGCCCGATGGACGCGTGATCGGGACGCTCGGCGGCGGTTGTCTCGAAGCCGAGACGCGCCAGAAAGCTCTCCGGGCACTCGAAACGGGCGAGTCGTTCACATTCAAGGCCGTGCTCGATGACGATTTCGGTTGGGACGACGGACTGATTTGCGGCGGGTCGGTCCAGACCTTCGTGCAACCGAATCCCCAGAGCGGCAAGGTCTGGGAGGCGTTGCTGGCCGAGCCGTCGACGCGTCAACGCCGCGTGCTGGCGACGATCACGACCGGCGATCATGCCGGCCAGCGCGCCCTGTTCGCGAGCGAACAACTCATCGTCGCCGATGATTTGCCCACTGATTTGCTTTCCGAGCTTTCCAGTAAATCTGGTGCCGTGCTCGCCGAGCCTGAGCCGGAACCTTCATCCCTCATCCTTCATCCCTCATCCCTCGCGGTTTACCTCGAGCCGATCCTGCCGAAGCCGGTGTTGGTCATTTGCGGCGGCGGACATGTCGGTTGCGCGGTCGGCAAGCTGGCCGCGTGGAGCGGATTTGATGTGGTGGCGATTGACGACCGGGCATCGTTTGCGAACAAGGAGCGGTTTCCCGACGCCTCAAAAATTATCGTCGATGACCCGGCGAAGGTGATGAAGGATTTCCCGTTGGATGCGGACTCGTATGTGTGCATCGTCACGCGCGGACATCGGCATGACGCGGTGATTTTGAAGGAAGTCATCCACAGCAAGGCGGGCTATATCGGGATGATCGGCAGCAAACGCAAGGTGCGCACGGTCATGGAAGGATTCATCAGCGAGGGCGCGGCCACCGCCGAGGATTTCCGTCGGGTTCGCACGCCGATGGGACTGGCGATCCATTCGCTGACCGTCGAAGAAATCGCCGTCAGCGTCGTGTCGGAATTGATTGCCGTGCGGCGCGGTGCGCAGAATTACGTGTCGCTTGTCCGTGACCAATCAGATTGCCGACAAGTTGACGACCGAAGGTCGTCATCCTGAACGAAGTGAAGGATCTCCCAACACAGAAGGAGATGCTTCGCTGCACTCAGCATGACAGCACCTCAGGGAATGAACGTCGCGATCATCCTGGCGGCGGGCGAATCGCGGCGCATGGGCCAACCCAAGCAGCTTCTCCCCTTTGCCGGCCAGACCATGCTCGAATGCGTGATCGATGCCTTTCGGTCGCCGCGCGTGGATGAGATTCGGGTCGTGCTGGGTTACAAGGCCGATGAAATCGCCGCGAAGATCGCTCATGCGCCATGCAAGATTGTGAGGAATGAACGCTACCAGCAGGGTATGTTCACGTCGATGCAGGCGGGACTGCGTGATTTGCCGAAGGGCACAAAGACTGTAATGCTCGCGGTCTGCGACCAGCCACGGTTGAAACGGGAGACGGTCGAGACGCTTATCGAGACGTTTGAAAAAGACCGTCACAAGATTCTGATTCCGTCGTACAACGGGCGACAGGGGCACCCGCCGTTGTTGCGGGCGGAGTATGCGAAGGAAATCCTGGCGATGGACGAGTCGATGACCCTCAAACATTTCTACGCGAAACACGCCGACGACATCGCGCGTCTGGTGGTCGAAGACGAGGGCGTGTTGATCGATATCGACGACCGCGAGACGTACGAACACGAATTGAAGAAAGCCTGATGACCGGCACTTTCGAACTTCTAACCCAGGACACCAAAACGGCGGCGCGTGCGGGTCGGTTGCATACCGCGCATGGGATTGTCGAGACGCCGATCTTCATGCCCGTGGGCACGCAGGCGACGGTCAAGTGCATGACGCCAGACGAGTTGCACGAATTGAAAGCTCAGATCATTCTCGGCAATACGTATCACTTGGTCATTCGTCCGGGCACCGAACTGATCGCCAAGGCGGGCGGACTGCACAAGTTCATGGGTTGGGACGGGCCGATTTTGACCGACAGCGGCGGGTATCAGGTTTTTTCGCTGGCGAAGCTCCGCAAGATTTCCAAGGAGGGCGTGGAATTCCAGTCGCACGTGGACGGCGCGACGTTGTTTCTCGGGCCACGGGAGTCGATGGCCGCGCAAGTGGCTCTGGGCAGCGATGTTGTGATGGCATTCGACGAGTGTCCCCATTGGCCGTGCGACCGAGAATACGCTTGCAGTAGCCTGGAGCTGACCTTAGAGTGGGCGGCCCGCTGTCGGAAGCAGCAATTATCCGACAGCCAATTGCTCTTTGGAATTGTGCAGGGAAGTGTGTATCCCGATTTGCGGGAACGAAGCGCGCGCGAACTGGCGGCGATGGGATTCGATGGATACGCCATCGGCGGCGTCAGCGTCGGCGAACCACCGGCGGAGATGGTGCGGCAGGTCGAGATGACTGTGCCGTTCCTGCCGCGGGATAAGCCGCGTTATTTGATGGGGGTCGGTACCCCGCCGCAGATTCTGGATATGATCGCCCGCGGGGTGGACATGTTTGATTGCGTGCTGCCGACGCGCGTGGCGCGAAACGGGACGATTTTTACGGCGCGGGGCACGTACGCGATCAAGAACGCGCAGTATCGCGACGACTTCGGGCCGCTGGAAGAGGGATGTGAATGTTACGCGTGCCGCCGTTTCACGCGCGCGTACATTCGCCACCTGTTTCGCACGAACGAAATCCTCGGGTTGCGGCTGATGACGTGGCACAACCTGCACCTGTACCTGGGCACCTTGCGCCGCGCGCGGGAAGCGATTGTGGCGGGAGCATTTGAAGATTTTCGACGGGAATTTACGTCAGTATACACGGAAGGAATCGGAGTCGATGAGAGCGTTTGAATTGTTGGCCATGTTTGCACCGTCACCGCCGGGGACAGAGCCGAATCCGACAGGGCAGATGCTACAGACGCTGTCGATGGTTGTGATCCTCGGTGTGATGTTTTACTTCCTGCTGATTCGCCCCCAGCAGAAGCAGCGCAAGGACCAGGAGAACCTGATCAAGAACGTTAAAACGGGCGACAAAGTGTTGTTGAACAGCGGCATTTTCGGAATTGTCTCCAACGTCAAAGAGAAATCGCTGATGATCAAGATCGCCGACAACGTCAAAGTCGAAGTGCTGAAGAGCGCAATCGGGTCGGTCGTCCAGAAGTCCGCGGAGGTGGAAACCGCCGCGCCATCCCCAAAATAATCGCAGATTTATGAACAAACAATTTGCGTTGGAAGTGTACGTTGGTCGCCGCCGTCCTGTTAGTGGCCGTCTGGGCGATCTCCCAGTACGGCATCAAACTCGGACTCGACCTGAGGGGCGGGACATCGTTCCTGCTGAAGATGGACGTCTCGCAGATTGACTCAGCGGGGCGGGTCACCGCCGTGCAGCAGGCCATCGAGATACTGCGCAAGCGCATCGACCAATTCGGTGTGGCCGAGCCGCTTCTCCAGCGCGTCGGCGAAGACCGGATTCTGGTGGAACTGCCGGGGTTGAAGGAAACCGACCGCGAAGAAGCCAAACGACGAATCGAAAAGACCGCCTTTCTGGAGTTCCGGTTGGTGCATCCCGACAACGCGACGCTGGTTTCCCAATCGTTGAGCGACCCGCGTTTCACGGTGCCGCCGGGCTATCAGAAGATGACCATCAAGGAGAATGAAGAAGGCCGCGAAATCACCAACACCTTTTTCGTGAAGGTGCGGCCCGAGATGACCGGTAAATACGTTCGGCGCGCCTACGTGCAGTACGACCACGATGACGGGCGCGCCACAGGTTGGCATCGAATTCGACGACGAAGGGGCCAAGATTTTTGAGCGGATTACGACGGCCAACGTGGGACGTCAGTTGGCGATCGTGCTCGATGGCGAACTATACACGGCCCCGCGCATCAATGAACCCATCACGCGGCGGCCGCTGCCAGATTAGCCGTTCGGGCGGGTTCCCACTGGACGAGGCGCAGCGGCTGGCCAGCGTGCTCGAGAACCCGCTTCAGGCGCCGGTGCACGTGATGGAAACGCGCAGCGTCGACCCGACGTTGGGCAAAGACTCGATTGCCAGCGGTGTTCGCGCGGCGGTGATCGGCGCGGGGGCGGTGATTATCTTCATGGCCGTGTACTATCTGGCGGCGGGCATGGTCGCCGACACGGCGCTGCTCCTGAACATCCTGATCACGGTGGGCGTGCTGGCGATGTTCAAGTTTACGCTCACGCTGCCCGGCATCGCGGGCGTCGTGCTGACCATTGGAATGGCGGTGGACACCAACGTGCTGATTTACGAGCGCGTGCGTGAGGAACTGGCCGCGAACAAACCGTTGCGCGCGGCCATCGCGGCGGCGTTACACGCGCGCGTTTCGCGTCATTTTCGATGCCCACTTCACGGCCATCCTCACCGGCGTCATCCTGGTTTCCATGGGCAGCGGGCCCGTGAAGGGTTTCGGCGTCACGCTCATCATCGGTTTGTTGGCCAACCTGTTTTCCGGCGTGTTCGTGACGCGGCTCGTCTTTGACTGGCTGGTGGCGAAGGGTTGGATGAAATCATTCCAGATGCAGCACGTGTTCCGCCATCTGCCGCATGTCAATTTCCTCGGCGTGTGGAAGATCGCGTTTGCGCTTTCCTGGGCGCTGATCATCGCGGGCATGGTCATGTTCGTCCACCGCGGCGGCTGGGACGTCGGCGCGGCGAAGTCTACGGAATCGACTTCAAGGGCGGCGACACGGCGACGCTGGGTTTCGCCCAGCACGATCGATGCCGACGAGATCCGTCACACGTCTGGAAGCAGAACCATTTCGAAGAGGCCTATATCCAGTACGAGCACGACATGACCGGCGGCGGCGATGCGCTGTCGCTGCGATTGCCCGAAGGCAAGACGGACGAAGTGGTCAAACTTCTGCAGGACAAATATCCCGGCAGGCGCGAGTTCAAGATGCTCAGCCACGAACGCGTCGGCGCCATCGTCGGCGGAGGAGCTGCTGAAGCAGGCGCTCTGGGCGGTGGCGTGCGTCGCTGATCGCCATCATGATCTACATCGCCATGCGGTTCGGCGAATTCTCCTACGGCCTGGGCGCGCTGGTCTCGTTGATCCACGACGTGCTGATGACCGTCGGGCTGTTCTGCCTCTGGCCGTGGCCGCATCGGACGTTCTCGATGCCCGGTGGTCGCCGCGGTGCTGACGTTGATCGGTTATTCGATCAATGACACCATCGTCGTGTTCGACCGGATCCGCGAAAACAAGAAACTGACCGGCGGCACGCTCAACTATTTCGACCTGATCAACCGCAGCGTCAACGAGACGCTGTCGCGGACGATCCTGACGGCCGGCACGGTGTTCCTGTGCTCGGTCGCGCTGTACGGGTTCGGCGGACGCGTGCTGAATGACTTCGCGTTCTGCTTCGTGGTCGGCGTGCTGACGGGCACGTATTCGTCCATCTACATCGCCAGCCCGGTGCGTGCTGTGGTTCCACCGCCAGGAAGCGCGCCAAGGCCAAGCCGGCCGTCGAGAAGAAGCCGCAGCCGGCCAAGGCGTAGGGCCGTTCCGTGACGAAGCGCTGGGTCATCGCGAAACCCGAGCCAGCGCTGGCCGAAACGCTGGCACGCGAATTGCACCTCGCGGTGCCGCTGGCGCAGGTCCTCGTCAATCGCGGCTATGGCGAGGCCGACAAGGCGTCGCAATTCCTCAATCCGCAACTTCGCCAGCTCGGTGATCCCTTCGATCTGCCGGACATGGCGACGGCGGTCGACCGCATCCTGGCGGCGATCGAAAAGAAGGAGCGCATCGCCATCTATGGCGACTACGACGTGGACGGTGTGACGTCGAGCGCGTTGCTGCAGCGCGTCCTGCGGGCGGCGGGCGCGACCGTCACGAATTTCCTGCCGCATCGCATGGACGAAGGCTACGGCCTGACCGCAGGACGGTATTGCGCGTTGCCTGAAGGAGCACGACCCGCAACTGCTCATCGCCGTCGATTGCGGCACCAGTTCGGTCCGCGAGATCGCCGAACTGAAGAAGCGCGGTGTCGACACGATCGTGCTCGACCATCACGAACCGCCCGGAGACACTGCCCGGAGTGCGTCGGCGTGGTGAATCCCAAGCGGCTGCGCCCCGGGACGCGCCTGGGAGTACCTTGGCCAGCGTCGGCGTCGCGTTCAAGCTGGCGCACGCGCTCTTAAAACGCGACGCGAGCAACTTGCCGAGCAGGATCGATCTGCGCGATCATCTGGACCTCGTGGCCGTCGGCACCGTGGCCGATATCGTGCCGCTGACGAGCGAGAACCGCATCCTGGTGAAGGCCGGCCTGGAACGACTGCCGCACACGCAGAAGATCGGTCTGCGCGCGTTGATGGATGTGGCCGATGTGCCGGACGAGGTGAGCCCGTATCACATCGGTTTTCGCATCGGCGCCGCGGCTCAACGCGGCCGGCCGGCTCGCCGACGCGATGGCCGCGCTGGAATTGCTGCTCACCGGCGACGCGGCGCGCGCGACGGAACTGGCCAAGCTGCTCGACGACCACAACGCCGAGCGCCAGCGCATCGAGGAACGCATGGTGGAGGAAGCCATGGCCATGGCGCGCGCGCAGGAGCAGCGACCGCGTGCTCGTGCTGGCGAAGGAAGGCTGGCATGTCGGCGTCATCGGCATCGTGGCGTCGCGCGTCCAGCAGGAGTTCTACCGGCCCACCGTGGTGATCGGCATCGAGGACGGAACTGGGGAAGGGATCGTGTCGGAGCGTCACCGGGCTTCTCGATTGTCGACGCGCTGTCCCGAATGCGCGTCCGGTTGCTGGAGCAGTTTGGCGGACACGAGATGGCCGCGGGACTCAGCGTGAAGGCCGGCAACATCGACGAACTGCGCCAGACGCTGAACGAGTTCGCCGCGAAGGACGCTGAAAGACGACGATTTGCACCAGCGCGTGAAGATCGACGCGGTGGTCACGCTCGACGACTTGGATGCGGACTTCTTCGAGCAACTGGAGCGACTGGAGCCGTGCGGGACGGAGAATCCGACACCCGTGTTCGCCGTCGAGGGCGTGCAGTTACGCGGCACGCCGCGCGTGGTGGGCAAGAATCACCTGCGTTTCAACGTGACGGATGGCGACACGACCGCGCAGGCGATCTGGTGGGGCAGGGGCGATTTACGAATTCCCCAAGGCAAGTTCGACGTGGCGTTCATCCCCGAACTGAACGAGTTCCGCGGCGAGGAAAACGTGCAGTTGAAAGTGCGGGACGTGAGACAGACCGTGGTAAATGGTTGATGGTTGAGACCGGAAGAATGGGAACGCACCAGAAGATGGTGAATGTGGAACAGATGCCCGTATATCAAGCGTTTCTGGCACTGGCCTTGGAAGTTGAGAACGTAACACGAGGACTGTGGGCCTGACTTTCGCTGGCTCCGCGTTCAGCTGTTGCGATCATCGGAATCCGTATGCGCGAATATGGCTGAAGGGTTCTACTCGCAATACAGCACCGGCATCGGGCTGCGCGGCCACCAGTTGTTGCAGGCGGGCCTTGCGCTTGGCGGTTAACAGCGTCTTGCGCCCGCACAAATGGGTTTGTGGCTGGAGGGTGCTGCGTTGCCTGAACCGCAGCCAACCCGGCGCACAGCCGCCACGCAAAACCCAACAAACTCCGAAATGTCGCGGGTGCTCTTGCCCTGTTCGTAGAGTTGGATGACGCGTTGCGTACCTCTGCAATAGGGATGGCTCTCATGCACCCCACTGTGCCATACCACTATGCCGCTTTTTGGACTCTGCCGCTCTTGATGCAGTTCGCGCAGACTTTGATCCGCCGGCGGACGCCGTTGACGATGGCGTGGGCCACCTGCAGATTCGGAAAGAAAATCCGCGGCGTGACGGCGGTCACGTGCTGGCCGATACCGCCCTTTTTCTTGGCCTGACCGCGCCGCAGGATGCGGTTGCCGCGGATCTGGCCCTTATCACAAATTTCACAGCGTCGAGACATGATGTTTTACTCCGTTCAATTGCGAGCCGCGAACAATAGCCAAACCCGGACGAGTACGCAAGAGGATTTTTGCCCCGTTCCTCAGGCGAATTGTAGCCGCGAGCCTGCTCGCGGCCCTTGCGTTCACCCGGATAACGGTGCCGCGAGCAGGCTCGCGGCTACAACGGCTGTCCATATATATAGTTTGATGTCGCACCTCTGCTTACCCGCGCAACTTCTGGAAATCAGCGGCACGAGGTCGGCGATCTTGACGCGCTCTTGCTTCATCGTGTCGCGGTCGCGGAGGGTGACGGTGTCCGGAAGTTCGGGGCCTTTTTCGCCGAGTGTATCGAAATCGATGGTGACGCACCACGGGGTGCCTTGTTCGTCCTGGTAGCGGTAGCGTTTGCCGATGTTGCCGCGGTCGTCCCATTCGGTGGTGAAATGCGGTTGGAGGAGCTTGAAGACTTCCTGGGCCTTTTCGACCAGCGGCGGCTTGTTGCGCAACAGCGGGAAACACCGCGACCTTGATGGGCGCGATGCGCGGCGCGAACCGCATGACGACGCGAGTCTCGGTCTGGCCCTTTTCGTCGGTCATCGTTTCCTCGGCGTAGGCGGTGCAGATCATGGCCAGCGCGATGCGGTCCACGCCCGCGGACGGCTCGACAACGTGCGGGATGTAACGGTCGGCTGAAGGCGAGGACGAGGAGGACGAGGAAGATTCCTGATCGAAATATTCCATGTTCTTGCCGCGGAATACTGCTGGTGTTGGCGAAGGTCGAAGTCCCCACGGGCGGCGATGCCTTCGAGTTCCTGACGGCCAAAGGGGAACTCGAACATCACATCGACGCAGGCGCTGGCGTAGTGAGCGAGTTCGTCCTTCTTGTATTCGTAAACGCTGAGCTTCTCCTTGGGCAGGCCGATCGACTCGTACCATTTGAGTCGTTCGTCGACCCAGTACTGGTGCCAGTGGGCGTCGGTGCCGGGCTTGACGAAGAACTCCAGTTCCATCTGTTCGAACTCGCGGGAGCGGAACGTGAAATTGCGCGGGTTGATCTCGTTGCGGAACGCCTTGCCGATCTGCGCGATG
This sequence comes from uncultured Verrucomicrobiae bacterium, assembly GCA_963842185.1. Lineage (GTDB taxonomy): Bacteria > Verrucomicrobiota > Verrucomicrobiia > Palsa-1439 > Palsa-1439 > Palsa-1439. The sequence goes on along the minus strand of CAWJFL010000013.1, from coordinate 116,442 downwards.
CCGAACGGCACTTTCTGGCGCGAGACGCTGAGGACGTTCAGGAAATTCGCGAAAATGCCTTGCGCCGTTTCCGGCCGCAGATATGTCTTGCTACTGTCATCACGAAGCGGGCCGATGAGTCTCGAACATCAAATTAAACTGGCGCGGTTCAGTCAGCGGAGCGCCACTACAGGACATGGCGTCTGCAATCCCGTCTGGCCCGCCTGAAGAGTGGCCAAGCAGGAAAGCAACTCGGGCAGGGGAATGGATTTGCCGGGCTGTTTCTGCTCACGCTCGGACAACCGCGACAGCGTAACCTGCGGATCGCGGACCAACGCAAGCTCGGGAGCAAGGTGCTTGCCGTCATGTGTAGCCCACCGTAGCAAGTGTTGAGCGTCATAGCTGACGCTTCCCAACCCGTGCTTGGGAATAGCCAGGCGGGACAAGGATTCAAACCACTTGCTGTTGGCGATTTCATCCCACACCTGGTCGGCGCGCCAGCGGCCTTTGCACTTCATGCATTCGACCATCGGGTCGCGAAAGCCGTCGACGTGTCCGCTGGCTTCCCAAACTTTTGGGTGCATGATGATGCTGGCATCCAGACCGACCACATCCGTGCGGCTGCGGACGACGTCGTTCCACCACGCGTCCTTGATGTTGCGTTTGAGTTCAGCGCCGGCGGGACCGTAGTCCCAGAAGCCGTTGATGCCGCCGTAGATTTCCGACGATTGAAAGACGAACCCGCGGCGCTTGCAGAGCGCGACGATTTTTTCCATCAAGGGCGGCGATGCTGGCTTCTTTTCCGTCATGGCAAGGGCGGACTATGGCGAAAGCACGGCTCCAAGTCAAGGCACGGGCCGAAACGGTCGCTACGACAGACCGGAAGATCCCACGTCCGCCGGCGTGAGACGGCTCACTAGAAGTTGATGAGCTGCATCCGGAAGAACTGGTTCGACGTCGCCACGTAATCACCGATCTCAGTCAGCGGCAGGCTTCCGGTCACGGTCACGCTGGAGGAATAGTTCGTCCAGGTTTTCATGTCGAAGCTCTTCTGGATCGTGAAGGTGGTCAGGTTCGTGCCCGTCGGGGCGGTCACGACGAATTGCACGCCAATGCTTTTGTCCGACGGATAGAAGACGATCCCGGTAATACCCGCCCGCACCGCGCGGCATTGCTGACCATCAGGTCAGCGCGTGCCGCACTCGCGATGGCCAACCAGACCGCGGCCATCACGAGCGTTCTCAGTGTTGTGCATTTACTACTTGTTCGAACTGTTTTCATGACCATAACACCTCCGAGTGGTTTTGGACTTTGTTCGTGCGGTGACATGAGATATTCACCAAGCATCAATGTTGATAAGCGCCGAGATCCCAGTTGCCGGTTACCGGCCGCAGCACGCCGCTGATGCCCGCGGCGAGGCCGGGTAGGTTCAAGCTGGAAAGATTCGTTCCCGCGCCAATGCAGGGCGAACCGACTTGAAGGGCCAGATTGATTTGCGTGTAGGTGTTCGTAGGCAGTCCGACTCCCTGCCACGCATTCGTCCCCGCCAGATTCGCCAGCATCGGGTCTGTCCACACACCGTTGGTCTCCCATCCCACGCCCTGCATCCCGGTTTTTCCACCAGTTGCCAGTCCAACCCATGTGAATTGGCCGTCGGTGTATGTTGTCATTAGGGCATCGTAGTTCATTGCCCACAACGGCCCCGGTTTGGCCGTAGGTATCTGGTTGGCAGCGTCAGGTAGACATCCGCCCGTTCCACGTCCCGTACCAGATATTGTTTCTTACGTCGATGGTCGCCTGATTGGTAGTGACGGAAATACCGCCTACGCCGAAGTTCTCGATGTCCAGGATGTTCTGCCACGCCTCAACGGCGGTATTGTTGTAAACCCTTACCACCTGACCGGAAGTGCAGGTGTAGACGTAGATTGACCGCCCCTTGTTCGTATGCTCGAAGGTGTTGTTGTAAATGTTCGCGCTGGCGCCATTGTTGTTTCCGTCCAGAAAGATCGCTGCCGTGCCGCCGCCGTTAGCATTCGTGCTCCAAAACTGATTGTTGTAGATGTTGATGTTGGTGCCGTAGGTTGCGGCGTAATCCACGTCTTCAATGATGCCGTCCGTATGTGGCACCGGGTTGTAGGCCGTCCAGTTCCCGGTATCGAACTCCTCGTAATCGTGGATCAGGCAGTTGTGAATCGAGAAGTTGTCAACGATCAGGCCACTGGTTGAAGGGCTGAATCGAATACACCAGACCAATGAGTTGTGGAAATTACAGTAGGCGACCTCGACGCCACCAGACATATTCGCGTTGCCTTCAAACTCCGCGCCCCAATAGGCTGACGTGAACTCGTCGTTGGTGAGCAGCACGTGGGTTGCGTTCTGCGCCGTGAACCCGACGCCGCCGATGCTGGCGTAATTCATCGGCTTGACGTTGAACCAGTAGCCGAGTTGGCCGAAGTAGCAGTTGGCCACCGTGATATTGGCACAGGAACCGTACAACGCAATCCCCCCGCCGTTCTTTGGCGGCACAGCAGAACCGAGGTCTGGTGGGGGCGAGGCGCTGCCAATCGGCCCGAACGCAAGGTTGCTGAATACCAGGTCATGTTGTCCCCCGAAGCCGATGAAGGCCACGATGTCGTTGCTGGTGTAGTTGTCGATGAACTGTGCGCCGGTCGAGACACCCCAAGAGGGGGACGACGTGTACACGATTGGGCAAGCCGTTGCTCCCCGACCAGTTAAGTCCGATACCGGGCTGCTCCGTGCCATAGCCTGTCGAGTTCGATGCCGTCAGCACATACTGCACGCCGCTCTTGAACCAAATCGTTGTCGCCCGCCGTCAATGTGCCGCTGCCCGTGTAGAGCGGGTCACCGGGGACGTGCTTCCATGGCGCCGCGCTGTTTGTCCCCGGATTCGAGTCCGAACCGGCGAGAATAATCCACGTAGAAGCCGGGTCCGGTCGGATTGCCTGGCGGAGTCGACGGCGTGGTGATGCAGGCCTCGGCGCTCGTGAGGGCATCGTTGCCGCCGACATCGTAGGCGATGACCGTGTAGCAATACGATGTGCTCGGGGCCACGGTCGTATCCGTGAATTCCGTTGCGGTCGTCGTTCCGACCAACACGCCGTTGCGAAAAACCAGATAGCCGGAAAGTCCGAGCCCGCCGATGTCCGTGGAAGCATTCCAACGCAGCGTGACTTGCGACGACGAGGTCTCGGTGCCATGAGGGCAGTGACCATGGAAGGAAGAATCGTTTGGCCGGATGGTTGCTCGGTTGCGTCGGACGTGACACTGGCCGCATCGACGCTCGCATTGGTCGTGGCAGATGGACCGTCCGTGGCGCCGAGGCGACGTTACTATTGACGGACGTCGAATCCGCTGGAGAATCAGTTCCCGACGGGTCTGGGGCTGCAGGATCCGCGGCGTTGTCGTTCGCGTCCGGATAATTACTCCAGGCGGCTTGAGGTGTCGGCCATGACCACCAGCCAGCACCGTTCCATCCTTGAGCCGAAGTCGTCGTAGGCGCAGCCAACCAACTGAAAGCGAGCGCGATGGTAAGAACGAAAATGCCATGACCACGAATGTTCTCCATGGATGACCGAGAGGACGTGTAAAACGCTTCGGTTGCGTTGCGCCCCGCCGATGAGCCGTGTCCGGGTGTTGTCTTTCATCATGCCTGACCCTAGCGGCATTCCGTGATTACCCGAAATTACTGGGTTCCCTATTTTCGACCGGGAAAAACCCCTAGAGAATTCGCCTGGGAAAAACCGTGACCGCTGCCGGCGGCGATGGGCAAGAGCACGGCAAGGATGACTACGATTCTGGCGTAATCTCCGGGCCGGAGACGCTTGGTGGGTACTTCATAGACTGTTGTTCCTTTCAGCTTCATGGCTGATAAAGGATCACTCCCTACCGACGCGTACGCTCAACAACTGCGTGACAACCGCGCTCGTCCGGGGTGAAGAAAACAACAGCGGCGGAAACAATACAGAACGGCGACGTGACCGTGTTGGGTGAACCTGTGGCTTTTGTTATGTGACTACGACTGACACTCCTCTACAACTCCTGAATCTCTACTATTCTGTGCGGCGATACATTCGCCGACCGCCAACTTTAGTTTCGCACAGTCAAAGCGACAGTCAAGGCATTTTTTTTGTTTACCAACTTTTTTGCCGCCTCCGCCGGGGAATGCGGGGACTTCGAAGAACGCCAGTGTGCGGCCCGCAATGCTCATGGCCTGTTTTCGACAAGCCGGCTTGTTCGAATGCATCTGTGTATTCGCTTCGTAGTGGCACGGTTATTGCCTTTTACGACATCTGGCCTTGTCTGTTTGATGGCATGGATCGACGTTTGGTGAGCGCCAAGATGCAAATAACCGTGTCGAATTTCGACCGACTGGAACGACGGCGATGACGTTGCGTCGCAAGATACTCCTGATCATCGGCGTCACTCTCGTGGCGCTCATTGTGGGGCTGTACAAGGTGTCCTCGTCGATCCTGCTGAAGGATTTTACGCGACTCGAGCAGCGTGATGTCACGTGCGATGTGAAGCGGCTGCAAAGTGCGGTGGCGAACGAAGTGGCCGGTCTCAGCGATGAAACAGCGGAATGGGCCGCGTGGGATGACACGTACCAGTTCATCCAGGACCATAATCGGAACTACATTCGCTCCAACCTGGGCGAGACCATGCTGGCCAACATCCGGCTGAATCTTGTAGCGTTCGTGAATCGCGAGGGTCAGGTGGTCTGGAGCAAGGGATTCGACCCGCACTCCCAGAAGGCCGTGCCGATGCCGGACAGTTTTCTGCGTCTGGTCAGTGGGAAGAGCCCGTTATTGGACCATCCCAATACCGGAAGCGTTCACGCCGGCGTGTTGCTGCTGCCCGAGGGAGCGACGCTGGTGGTTTCGCGACCCATCATCACCAGCCAGCGTTCGGGACCAATCCGCGGCACGCTCATTCTGGGGCGTTTTCTGGACACCGACGTGGTGAAGCGGATCGCGGACGCGGCGCGTCTGAAGCCGTTGGTGTATCGCATAGATGACCCGGGGCTGCCCGCCGATTTCCGTGAGCCGCGCGCGTTGCTTCACGACACCGGCGCTGTATATGTACACCCGCTGCCCGACGGCTCGGTTGGCGGTTACACGCTGTGGAATGACATATTCGGCAAACCGGCCCTTCTGTTGTGCGTGAAGGTCCCGCGCGAACTCTTTGCCCAGGGACAAGCGACCATCCGCTATCTGGTGATCTCGTTGTTGGTGGTCGGGTTGTGTTTTGGAGCCGCGACGGCCGCGCTGATGGAACGGCTTCTCCTGAATCGGTTGGCACGACTGATTGCCGATGTCGATCGGATTGGCGCCAGCAGTGACGTTACCGCGCGCGTGGCCACCGGCGGTCGCGATGAGATCGCCAGTCTGGCCAATGCGCTGAACAAGATGCTGGATGCGCTGCAGCAATCCCAGACCGAATTGCGCGAGAGTGTGACGCAGCAACGGTTCGCCGCCGACCGCTTGCGCTTGCAGGGGGCCGCACTGGATTCCGCGGCGAACGCCGTCGTGCTCACCGACCGCGACGGGACCATCGAATGGGTCAACCCGGCCTTTACCAGGTTGACGGGCTACGCGTTCGCCGAGGTGTATGGGGAAGTGTGGTCAGCGCTGAAGGCGGGCAGCCACGAGCCGGCGGTCTACGACGAACTCTGGCGAACGGTCCTCTCCGGCAAGGTCTGGCAAGGGGAACTGGTCAGCCGCCGCAAGGACGAAACCGAGTACACGGCGCGGATGACCATTGCGCCCGTGGCCGACGAACAGGGACAGGTCGCGCACTTCATCGCCATCAAGGAGGACATCACCGAGCAAAAGACGTTGCAGGAACAGTTCCTGCAGGCCCAGAAGGTCGAAGCGGTGGGACGCCTGGCCGGCGGTGTGGCCCACGATTTCAACAATATCCTGACGGCGATCAACGGGTACACGGAACTGCTCCTGCGCAAACTGCCTCCCGAGGACCCGCGGTTTCGACTGGCGGAGCAGATTCGCAAATCGGCCGAACGCGCGGGCGGCCTGACGCGGCAGTTGCTGGCGTTCAGTCGCAAACAGGCGCTCCAACCGCGGATACTCAACCTGAGCAACGTCGTCACCGACATCGAGAAAATGCTGCGGCGGCTGATCGGCGAAGACATCGAGTTGCACACGATCCGCGGCGCGGCTGTGGGGAACGTTCGGGCCGATCCCGCCCAGATCGAGCAGGTGCTCATGAATCTCGCGGTCAACGCGCGCGATGCCATGCCCAACGGCGGCAAGCTCATCATCGAGGTGGCGCGGGCGACGCTTGACGAAGACTACGCCCGCCAGCATGGCGACATGGAACCCGGCGAATACGTCATGCTCTCCGTCACCGACACGGGATCGGGAATGACCGAGGACGTGAAGGCACACATCTTCGAACCGTTTTACACGACCAAACCGCAGGGGAAGGGTACGGGGCTCGGCCTGGCAACCTGCTACGGCATTGTCAAACAGAGCGGGGGCCACATCGACGTGTTTACCGAACCGGGGAAGGGCACCACGTTCAAGATTCACCTGCCGCGGGTCGACGCCGACGCTGACCAGCAACCCGAGCGACCAAAGGTCCTGGAATGGGCGACCGGCAAGGAAACCATCCTGGTGGCGGAGGACGAGCCGGATGTGCGTCACCTGACGGTTGGGATCCTGCGCGACCTGGGTTATCGCGTCATGGAAGCGGGCAACGGCAAGGAAGGGATTCGCGTGGCCGAGCAGAACGCAACGGACAAGATCGATTTGCTCTTCACCGACATCGTGATGCCACAACTCGATGGCAAACAGTTGGCGGATTGGTTCGGAACCGCCCGTCCGGACACCAAGGTCCTGTTTACTTCAGGGTACACGGCGGATGCCATGATTCAACACGGAATATCCGAAGATCGGATCGCCTTCCTGGAGAAGCCCTTTACCCCCGAGGTTTTGGCACGGAGAGTGCGTGAAGTACTGGATGGCCAGGAGTCAGGGCCCGTTGATAGCACAAGGACCGAGTCATGACGAACATGCCGTACTTGAGTTTGCTCGATCAGTCCGCTCTGCTTTTTCCTCCCGAATGGATTCGGTCGGCGCTGGTATTGGCCCTGATCACCGTCTGGATGGTCATTGGGTTGTTCACGTACATGAACTACTCGACCCGGCGCACTCATCTCAGCCTGTGGACGGTCGCGTGGATGTTTTACTCGGTGTACCTGGCGGCGTCGATTGGGCTGGAGGAATCCCCGCGCACACCATTTCTGCTGATGGCGTCCCGGGCGTGTATCGGCATCAGTGCGCTATTCATGTTTTGGGGCAGCTTTCAACTCTCGGAGGTGAAGCGCGACCAGCGCGAACTCACGCTGGCAACGGCGCTGATTATTATCTGGAGCTATTTCTCGGCGTATCGTGTTCAAGATGGGCTGTGGCTTACGCTGCCGGTGTTCCTGTTGTTGGCCGGAGCGGGTGTCTACACGGGTGTCCTGTACATCCGGGCACGTCGGCGGTCCCGGGGCAGCATCATCCTCGGCGTCGGGTTCCTCCTGTGGGGCGTGCACTTGATCGGATTCCCGTTGGCGAGCGGCTCGCAAGTGTTGATGGCCGGCGCGTACCTGGCGTCGGCGATCCTGGCGCTGCTGATTGTGGTGGGTATGGTGGTCGAGGACAACGTCACACTGTCCGAGCACGACTACCATACGTTGTTTGATTCTTCCGGTGACGCGATCTTTTTGCTCAACCCCCTTACGCTGGGCGTGTTGCAGGCCAACCAGGCCGCGCTCCGTCTGAGCGGCCGGAACGGCGGCGAATTGATCGGCCGGCCATTTATCGAGCTCTGTCCCGGGTTGCTGCCGACACTCGCGCGTGTGGACGAGTCGGCGGCGGAGGCGGCGGTAAACGAAGCGGGCCGGGAGCTTCAGTTCCTGCGTCCCGACGGCGGCGAATTCCTGTGTGAAGGAAATGCGAGATTGGTCCATTGTCCCAAAGGCCCTGTGCTCCTGCTCAGTGTGCACGACATCACCGCCCGTAAGCAGACCGAGCAATCTCTCCGCGACAGTACGCGCCAACTCGCCAGCACGGTGGCGGAGCTGCGCGAAACGCAAAAGCAGATTGTACAACAGGAACGGTTGCGGGCCCTGGCGCAGATGGCGAGTGGCGTCGCCCACGATTTCAACAACGTTCTGGCGAAGATTTTGGGGTTTAACGAACTGTTGCTGGCTTGGCCGGAGAACCTCAACGACAAGGAGAAGGTCAAGAAATACATCCAGATGACAAGTGCCGCGGCGCAAGAGGCCGTGAACATCGTCAATCGTCTGCGCGAGTTCTATCGCCATCGCAAGGAGTCAGACGTTTATCAGGCCGTCGACGTCAATGAAACCGTCGCCCAGGCCGTCGTGATGACCCAGCCGAAGTGGAAGGACCAGATGATGGCCAGCGGCGCGACGGTGGTGGTGGAAACCGACCTGAAGTATGTCCCACCGATCCGCGGCAGCGAGTCCGATCTGCGCGAATCGCTGATCAACCTGCTGTTCAACGCCGTTGACGCCATGCCCCAGGGAGGCACGCTCACGGTGACGACCGGCACCGAAGATGATTCGGTGGTCATCCAGGTGCGGGACACGGGACGAGGTATGACCGAGGAAGTCCGTCAGCACTGTTTCGAACCGTTCTTCACCACCAAGGGAGAACGGGGCACGGGTCTTGGCCTGGCGATCGTCTACGGAATCGTCCAGCGTCACGGAGGTTCAATCGATGTCCAGAGCGAGCCCGGCAAGGGAACGGTCTTTGTCATTCGACTTCCGATACCCCAGGCGGAAGGCGGGGAACTGGTGACCAGCAGTGCGGCGCCGTCGCGTCCATTGCGCGTGTTGCTGGCGGAGGACGAGCCCCAGGTCCGAGACATTGAGGCGGAATATTTGCGGGGCGACGGGCACTTTGTCGAAACAGCGGCGGACGGTCGGGAAGCCCTGGAACGATTTGCGCAATGGGGCTATGACGTCGTGGTGGTGGACCGAGCGATGCCGGAGATGAATGGAGACCAGTTGACGGCGGCGATCAAGGAGAAGTCCCCCCAAACCCCCGTGGTAATGATCACAGGGTTTGCCGACATGCCCGTGGAGGGAGCCGATGCGGGCCGTCAGCCCGACCTGATTCTGCGTAAGCCAATCACCCAAATGACGTTGCGACAAGCCATTGCCCGTGTTCTGGTGCCAACACCCCTGCCCACCAAGCCTGGCCCGACCGTGGCCCACTTCGGATAGGTGGAACGCAAGCTGCTCACTGGAGTGCCAAAGGATGGATGTTCAATGAGTAAGACAAAAGTTATGGTTGTGGACGACGATGTCGCAGCGAGCCGGCTTCTCGCAGTGGGTCTGGAGAAAACGGGTTCGTTTCAGGTCGTTGTCGAGAATGTCGCGACCCGCGCCCTCACCACCGCGCGTGAATTCAGACCCGGCGTGATTCTGCTGGATGTATGCATGCCGGGCGCGGATGGCGGCGATGTCGCGTTTCGCATTCACAGCGATGCATCATTGCGGTCGACGCCGATCATTTTCCTGACGTCTCTGGTTTCCGGACAGGAAGCCACGGCTCAATCGGTGTTGCGCGGGGGCTACGAGTTTCTCCCGAAGCCCGCGAGTATCGCGAAGGTGGTGGAGTGCATTGATCGGCATCTCACGCGAGTGGGCGAGACAGCCACGAACGCGTCGTTGTCGTAGCGCTCCACCGACGGCGGGCGCGGATTTCGACGGCGAGAACGTTCAGGATTGTACGGGCAGGCGGCCCGGTGGTCTGCCTAAAACCAGACATTTTTACATCTTCCAACGAGATCGGAGGCGGGCGCGCCCGTGGTGCGCGATTTTGCGACAAAGCTGAAGTTTTGACGCGGATGGCATTCCTGCTGCTTGGTTAAATGGCCACATGGGTTGCCATTGGAACCACGGCGGCGTCAATAAGTTGGGCGGAGGATACGCCTGGGGCCGGGGAGAGCCCGGCGGAAGGAAATTACAACGATGGGTTTGATCACCGACAGGTCGATTCGCGGGAAGCTGATGTGGATCAGCATGCTCACCAGCACGGGAGCCGTGATTCTGGCGTGCTTTGCTTTTGGGCTGTACGAGATGATCAATTATCGCCACCAAATGAGCCGCGACCTGTCGGTTCTCACGGAGATGATCGAGGAAGAACAGGCCGCTGGACGCGACCTTTCCGATCCCGAGGTGGTCAAGGAAGTGAACTCCTGGGCAAGCAAGCAGCATTCCGTCGCCCTCGCGTGCGTGTACAGCAAGGATGGCAAGCTGGTGATCAAGTACGCCCGCGACGATGTCAAGCCACAGCGCGAAGTGCCCGAGTTGTTGGGAGACGAGATTGACCGCCTCGAAGGCGGCCACCTGGTGGTGTACCAGCCGATTCTTCTGCAAGGAAAGAAGGCGGGCACTGTGTTCATCCGTGCCGATTTTCGCTGGCTTACGGACCGTTTCGTGGAAGAGCTGCGGATCGTCGCGATCATTTTGCTGCTCTCATGGCTGGTGTCATTGCTGCTCTCCTCCCGCTTGCAACAGCTCATCTCGGGGCCGATACTGGATCTCGTCCAGTCGGCACGAACCGTTTCTGAGACCCGCGATTACTCGGTGCGCGCCGCCAAGTCCTCCAGCGACGAAATCGGTTTGTTGGCCGAAGAGTTCAACGAGATGCTCCAGCAAATCCAAGGTCAGGACGAAGCATTGCGGGGTGCGAAGGAAAAGGCCGAGTCCGCCACCCGCGCCAAGAGCGAGTTCCTGGCGAACATGAGCCATGAGATTCGGACGCCGATGAACGGAATCATCGGGATGGCCGACCTGGCACTGGAGACCCAGTTGACACCCGACCAACGGGAATACCTGGATACCGTCAAACTCTCTGCGGAGACATTGCTCCAGTTGATCAACGATATCCTCGACTTCTCCAAGATCGAGGCCGGAAAACTCGAACTGGATCCGATTGACTTCAGCCTGCGCGACAACGTGGGGGACACGCTTAAGACCCTGGCGATTCGCGCCCACCAGAAGGGCCTCGAGTTGGCCGCGCACGTCCTCCCGGAAGTACCGGACGAGCTGGTCGGCGACCCGGTCCGCCTGCGTCAAGTTATTGTCAATCTCATCGGCAACGCGATCAAGTTTACCGAACGGGGCGAAGTGGTTGTCCGGGTCGCATTGGATGGACAAGAAGGGGACGAACTCTGCCTGCATTTTGCTGTCAGCGATACGGGCATCGGCATTCCCGCGGACAAGCAGGGTGTCATCTTCGAAGCGTTCGCGCAAGCCGACGGTTCCACCACGCGCAAGTACGGCGGCACCGGTCTGGGGCTGGCCATCTCCACGCAGTTGGTGAGGATGATGGGCGGTAGGATCTGGGTGGAGAGCGAAGTGGGCAAGGGCAGCACGTTTCATTTCACGGCGCAGATGCGCCCCTCGAAGGATCTTCCGCCGAAGTTGGCCGCGCAACGGGCTGATCTGGAAGGCCTCCCGGTGCTGGTGGTTGACGACAATGCCACCAATCGTCGCATTTTGGAAGAGACCCTGCGCCACTGGCATGCGAAGCCGGTGATCGCCAGTAACGCGGCAGCCGCATTCGCGGGAATCAAGAAGGCCCACACTCGCGGGGAACCATTCCGGGTGGTCCTGGTGGATTGCCTGATGCCCGAGACGGACGGGTTCGGTCTGGCCGAACAGATTCGCCAGGACTCGGATCTGGCCTCCACGAAGTTGATCATGTTGTCCTCGGCGGGCCGGACCAGCGTCGCGTCGCGATGCCGGGAAATGGGATTTGCGGGGTACCTGACCAAGCCGGTCAAACAGTCGGAACTTTTCGATGCCATCGGGGCCGCGCTGGGGAACCCGGGCGAGCCGATCGCACCACCATCGGCAACCGAAGCCAGTCCATCGGTGGCGGGTACGTCTCGCAAGTTGCGGGTGCTGCTGGCGGAGGACAACGCGGTCAACCAGCGGTTGGTCGTCAAGTTGATGGAAAAGCACGGGCACTCGCTGGTGGCCGTCAACAACGGCGTGGAAGCCCTCGACGCGTTGGAGCGGGGAACGTTTGACGTGGTCCTCATGGACGTGCAGATGCCGGAGTTGGGCGGGTTCGAGGCCACGGCCTGCATCCGCGAGCGGGAGAAGTCAACCGGCCAACACATTCCGGTGATTGCGATGACCGCGCACGCGTTGAAGGGGGACCGCGAGCGATGCCTGGAAGCGGGGATGGACGCCTACGTGTCGAAACCCATCCAGGCTCCGTTATTGTTTGAAGCAATCGACAGCGTGGTGCCCAACCCCGCACTGGCGGCCAGTGTGCCGGAGAAACTTCCCGAGGATGAAGCGGCGCCTGCGGCGAGCGTCAAGGTCTTCGATCACGAGGCGGCCCTGGCCATGCTCGATGGTGACACGGAACTTTTCAGCGAACTGGTGGGGTTGTTCACGACCGAGTCGGTCCAGCTACTCAACCAGATCCACGAGTCCATTGCCGCGCGTGATGCCAAACTCTTGGAAAGGTCGGCGCACTCGCTGAAAGGGTCAGCCGCCGCCTTTAGTGCCGAGCCCTCGCGGGCCGTGGCCCAACGCCTGGAGGGCATGGGAGCCCGTGGTGAGTTCGGCGGGGCCGATGTCATCGCCGCGGAGTTGCAGGAGGAAGTCACGCAACTGACAAAGGCGCTTTCTGAGTATCGGAAGGAGGGTGCGGTGTGCGAATCCTGATTGCCGAAGACGACGTGGTGTCGCGCCATCTGCTGGAAACCACCCTCACCAAATGGGGTTACGAGGTCATTAGCACCACGGATGGGCTGCAGGCGTTGGACGTGATGAGCCAGCCCGACGCGCCGTCGTTGGCGGTCCTGGACTGGATGATGCCGGGCTTGGATGGCGCGGAAGTGTGCCGTCGGGCACGGAGCTTCGGGACGCGACCGGCTGCTGTACATCATCCTGCTCACGGCCAAGGGGCGCAAGGAAGACATTGTCCAGGGTCTGACGGCGGGAGCGGACGATTATATCATCAAGCCGTTCGATCGCTCGGAATTGAAGGCCCGGATCAATGTCGGCGAACGCATTCTCCGCCTGCAAGCGGAACTGGCGGCCCGCGTCAAAGAGTTGGAACTGGCGCTGGCCAACGTCAAACTGTTGCAGGGATTGTTGCCCATCTGTTGCTACTGCAAAAAAATCCGCAACGACCACAACTACTGGCAGCAGGTGGACACGTACATTGCCGACCACTCGGAAGCGCAGTTCACCCACGGCATCTGTCCGGAATGCCGCGAGAAAATCGTGAAGACCGGAATTGGAACGGCTGAAAATCGACGAGCCGTCCGTTCGCAGCTGACGGGTCTCAGCGCCGGTTTCGGAGGAAGCTGGCGATCAATTCTTCCGGCGAGCACGTCGCCGTGCCGACCTTGCCGACCACCACGCCCGCGGCGTGATTCGAGATTTCCGCGGCGTCCACCGCATCGGCCTTCGCCGCCAGCGCCAGCACCAGGGTGGCAATGACCGTATCGCCGGCGCCGGACACATCAAAGACCTCCTGCGCGACGGTGGGAATGTGGTGCGGTTTCTTGTCGGGCCGAAACAGGCACATGCCATCTTCGCCAAGCGTGACCAGAAGGTTGCGGGGTTTCCACGTCCGCAACAGCGCTTGTCCCACGCGCAGGAGGGCTTCGTCGTGCAGGACGTCGTCCGCTGGTTCGACATGCGGCAGGCCGGCGGCGGCAAACGCCTCGGAGCGATTGGGTGTGACCGCCGTCAAGCCGGAGTAGCGGATGCGGCTGCGAGAATTCGGGTCCGCCGCCGTGACCTTGCGTGCCTGCTGCGCCAGCCGTTGCATGGCATTGAGCAGCCTCTGGGACAGGAAGCCCTTGGCATAGTCCTCGAAGATCACGGCGGAAACGTTCTCCAGGCGCGACTCAAAATGTTCCAACACCTTGCGCTCGATTGGGGCGGGCAGGTCAGCGCACTTTTCCCGGTCAAACCGCACCACCTGCTGGCCGTGCGCGACAATGCGGGTCTTGAGGGTCGTGGGACGGTTTGGGTCAACGATCAATCCATCCGTGCTTACACCCTGTTGATCGAGCAATTCCCGCAAATTTTCGCCGGTGTCATCATCTCCCAGCACGCCGAGGATGGAGACCGACGAGCCCAAAGCACGGAGGTTGCGGGCGACATTGGCGGCGCCGCCGGGGAAGAGCGATTCGCGGTTGATATCGACCACGGGCACGGGCGCCTCGGGCGAGATCCGTGACACTTTCCCCCAGAGAAAGCGGTCGAGCATGACATCGCCGACGACGAGGATGCGTTGGTGGGGGAAACCGGAGAGGATTTGACGGAGGCGCTTGGCGTTCATTTGGATGCGAGTTGTTCGACGATGGCCGCGGCCCAGAGCGGCACGAGCAGTTCGTGGTGGCCGATGATGTAGTAGCCGTGGCCGCCCTTGTGCGTCGGGCGGCGGACGACGTTCTCCATGGAACGATATTGGCGGATCATGTCGAACGTGACGGTCGTGAAGTTCTCCACTTTGTGGCCGAGGTTGCGGGCGATGGTGAGCGCTTTCAGGAACAATTCCGGCATGATGACCGCGGAGCCGATGTTGAACACGACGCCGCCTTCGAGCTGGGCGACCACGGACGCGAACTTCTGGAAATCGAGATAGGTGGCCTCGCCCAGCACGCTGCCATCGGTAGTCGGGTGCTGATGGATGATGTCGGTGCCGATGGCGATATGGACGGTGACCGGAATCTTGCCGACAACGCCCTGGTGCAAGAGGCTCAACTCGCGGTTGCGAAACTGACCGGTGACAATGGCTTCGCCGAGCGCCCTGCCGGCCCCGACCCCCTGTTTCACGCCGTCGGCCAATGCCTGGTTCATGAGGCGGCCGGTTTCGTCGATCATGCCAAAACTGCCATCGTCGAGCCCGCGCTGGACGTCTTCGCTGGTCTCGCCGATGTAGGCCAACTCGAAATCGTGGATGGCGCCGGCGCCGTTGAACGCGATCGCGGAGATGACACCGCGCTTCATGAGATCGAGGAAAATTGGGTTCAGGCCGCACTTGATGGTATGCGCGCCCATCATCACCACGACCGGCCGGTGATGGCGGACCGCGGAAACGGTGGCGTCGACAATCGCGCGGAAATCGTTGCCGGTGAGGATGCGGGGGAGCGACTCGAAGAATTGGGCGAAGAATCCGCCGGGCTTCCAGGCGCTCGCCAACTCGTCGAGATGGACCTTGTTGGGGCGCTCGCGGATCGGGTACGTGCGCACGCGGTCGAAATCGAGTGGGGGAAACTCCATGTCAGCGGGCAGGCTCGGGTGAGCCGGCATTCGATGCCAGCGGTGATGGGAAATTGGAGGTGTTGCTATTCTTACTCGCCGTAGCGGACGGGGCTTTGCCGGTGGTGGCGCTGAAGAGGACCAGTTTCGCGCTGCCGAACTTCAGGTCGGAGTTGACAAGCAGGGGCAGGTGGCGCGCATCATCGCTGATCCAGAACCACATCCGTCCGTTATTGGCCGAGACGACACCGAGGGTCGGGTTGGGCTCGACGCGCAAGGCCTGGACGTCACCGAAGGGTTTCACCCAAATCAATTTGCGTTCGTCGGGGTGGATGGTGACGTTGTACGTCGAGGTGTCGGCGTTGATGGCAAATATCTGGTCGGAATCCAGCATGAGTTTCTTCGTGCGCACGGCGTAGAGCGACGAGACCACGTCTTGCACCGGCTGGTCGAGCAGCACGTGGCGTTGCTTGCCATTCAGGCGATTGATGATGACGGTTTCCCTGGCGGCGTAATCGTAGTGCGACTCCGTGTTGCGACGGCGTTTTCCTTCGGTCCGGTCTTCGCGATATCGGCGCGAGAACAGGCCGTCGCAATCCAGCCAGCTTTCGGCCGTGCTATCGATGGGGAACAACAGGTCAATCAGCCCGCTGGTTTTGGCCTTGGCGACCAGGTGATAGCAATTATGTCCGTCAATCGGTTCGATGGCCGTCACCTCCAGGGTTGCGCGACCGACAACGAAGGGGCCCCAAAAAACCTGATAGGTGAGCTTTTCGCCCACGGCAAACGGGACCGAACTGGTGTCGTTGGCCCATGTCATGCCGGCCAACGCCACAAGAGAGACAAAAATTGCGGTCAGTTTTTTCACAACGCCACGATGGAGGCAGTATAGGAACGGATTTCGCATGTTTCAACGAAAAAGGCCGGTGGACGAGGTTTGCCCATTAGACACGACAGGGGCCGGCGCATTCAAAACTTTGTGGCACGACCAAGGTAGCGGCACGACCTGCTTGCGCTTTTGCCCGTCCCCGCTACACTGCGGGTTCATGCGAAGAACGCGACGGTTGGCGGGGATGATTGTACTTGCCGTGGTGCTCGGGCACCAGATGGCGCACGCCGAGTCGTCCACCAACGACATCGCAGCAGCCGTGAAAGATGCGGACGCTTGCGTTCTGCGACTGCAGGCGATTCACAATGAAGCGCTCAAGCTGGAAGAAGCCGCTCCACCGGACCAGGCCGCTCTCGTCGATTGCATTCATTCGCGCATGCTGAAGATCAAGGGTCTGCTCGAATTGACTCTCGGCGCGCAGAAGGACCTTCACACGGGGGTCACGGTGGGCGAGGCGGAGGCAGCGGATGGTTACGCCGGCAGTGTGAAGCTGTGCTGCGCGCGCGCGGAAAAGCTGCTGCTGGAGGCGGAGAGTTGCGCGACCAGCGTCAGCCTCAAGACGACGCCGACCAACGAGGTGCCCGCGGGAGTCACGAACAGCAACGTCGATATTAAGATCACACCGCGGCCGGCGGGAATTCCGCTGGTGCAACGTACCGTGGTGCGCACACGGGACACCTGCCTGCACCAGGAACAATTCGCGGTGATGTTGGGGCGGGCGATGGATTTGAAGATGACGGACAAGGCTACACCCGATGATTTCATCAAGAGGTTGGCGAAACTCGCCGTCGAACCGCTCCATGGTTGGCAGTTCGGGAAATGCGTGACAGTGGACGACGTGTACGTGGCGTGCGCGCGGGCCATGAATTTGAAAGTGAAGGACCCGCAGGACCCGTTGAGCTACGGCCAGGCGTTGCGCGACGAAGGGCTGGGCGTGGACACGCTGTTGCCCGAACGCGATCCGCGGCTTGATCCGCCGTACGTGCTGGACTCCGAAGTGCGCGCGTTGCTCACCACCGGTTACGCCGCGCCGCTGCCGAGTTCCCGGCGCGTATCGCCGGATTAGGGGAATAAAGCGGGCGAGAAACCTGAGTAACCCGTTGCTGTCTTTTCCACCACGATGAGGTACTTCGTCATTTCAGGAAGCAGACAGGGCGCGTTCCACGGGAGCCGGCACTTGGATCGGGATAAAAAACGAAGCGGGATACAAATAGTCCTCGCCGGACTCGTCCACGACGCGAATGTCATCGGCGGCAGCGGCCTCCGCATCGGGAATCACTCGGTAGACCTTGTGCAGTTCCAGCGACGCGGGATAGCCCTCGTTGTTGATGCAAATGACGTATTCGGTTTTCTTGTGCGGGCGTTTCGCCATGGTCAATCCAGGTAGCGCTTTCGCTTCATTTCCCTTTTACCAATACCATGCGCTTCATACCAGTGCAACTCGGCGATTCGCACACTCCCACTTGCCAACCGAATTCGTGCGACGCCCTTCCGTTTTCGCCAGTTTCCCGGCCCGTACGCGCGGCGCAGGCGAGCCAGATCGTGGATACCTGATCCACGGGCAATCGTCTCAATCTTCTTGATCGGTTCCAGTAATTCAAAATTCATTTGCCGTGGGCCTGCGAGGGGCTAAACGTGATTGTCTCCTTTTTCCACCCCTTGGGGCAGAGGACGGTTTCGCTGGGGGTGGTGCGGGCGACGATCTGGCCCCGCTTGATGACCATCAAGCGGGGGGCGATGCGGCGGAGGGCGTCGAATTCGGTTTCGGCGTCGAGGAGGACGAGGTCGGCGGGATTGCCGACGGCGATGCCATAGTTTTTGTCGGTGGCGCCGAAGGTTCTTGCCGGATTTCTTGTAATCATATCCCAGACCTGCGGGATTTCGCTGGCGCCGCTCATTTGTCCGTAGTGAATCCAGACAAAGGCGACTTGCACGGGGTCGCCGACGCCGAACGGATACCAGGGGTCCATGATCGAGTCGTGGCCGATGCCGACATTGACGCCGGCGGCGAGGAGTTCTTTCACGCGGGTGTGGCCGCGGCGTTTGGGGTACGTGTCGAATCGGCCCTGGAGGACGGAGTTGTCGCAAGGGTTGGTGACCATGTGCAGGCCGGCGCGTTTGATCAGGCGAATGAGTTTGAACGCGTACGCGTTGTCCACGCTGTGCATCGAAGTCGTGTGGCTGGCGGTGACGCGTCCGCTGAGGCCGCGCTTGATCGTCTCGGCGGCGAGAACTTCGGTGAAACGCGAGTTGGGGTCATCGGTCTCGTCAATGTGCAGATCAAGCGGCTTGTGAAATTGCTGGGCGAGGTCGCAGGCGAATTTTACGTCGGCCACGCCGTCGTCGCGGGTCATTTCGTGGTGCGGAATACCGCCGACGATGTCGCAGCCGAGTTCCATGGCCTGTTCCATGAGGCGCTCGCCGTTGGGGAAGGCGTAGATGCCGTCCTGGGGGAAGGCGACGAGTTGGAGATCGACGAAGCCCGCAAATTCCTTTTTCACTTCGAGCAGCGCTTTCACGGCGGTGAGTTCGGGATCGCAGACATCGACATGGCTGCGGATGCGGGTGACACCGTGGGCGAGTTCCCATTTCACGGCGAGCGTGGCGCGGCGCTTGACGTCATCGAAAGTGAGCGACTTTTTGCGTTCCGACCAAATCTCGATGCCTTCAATGAGTGTGCCGGTTTGATTGAAGCGCGGCTGGCCAACCGTGAGCACGGCGTCGAGGTGGACATGGATGTCCGTGAAGGGCGGCGAAACGAGTTTGCCAGCGCAGTCGACCACCTGTCGGGGACGCGCCGAAATCTTCGGAGCGATTTTGGCGATGAGGCCGTCGTTGATGGCGATATCGACGGTGTTGTCGTGACCGCGTATGCGAGCGTTGCGAAGAATCAGGTCCATGAATGCGCCTCCGTTCGCGGCATTGTAACGGACGAGTGGAGAGTGGGGAAATCAAAACCACCACTTCCTGCCGAGCCTGTTTTTTTCTTGTGCGGGCGGGTGGGGCATCGTATTCTGGGCACAAGTCTAGGAGAGGACGGTTCTCGCACGTTATGACTGCACGCTGGTCTACGTTCCTACGGTTACTCGCGATTGCCTTCTCATTACTTCTAACCGGTCGGTTGCTGGCTGATGACGCAGCCGCCGAGTTTTCGGCGACGAACAATCCCAACGGCAACTGGAGCTACGGTTATTCATCCACGACCAATGGTTCGTTCACGCTAATGACGGGAGGGTCCGACGGCTACCCGTTCGAAAGCTGGGGCGGCGGTGGTAACTCGATTACTTACAATCAAACCGGGCAGCTTCAGTGGCTCGGCGACACGACGTACATTGAGGGCGGCGTGATGATTTTCGACTGGCCGAGCGGCGCGGGTGTTGCGGTGTTGCGCTGGACCGCGCCAACCGCGGGCGTTTATGCCGTGTTCACTTCGGGTTATGGCGGGCAATTGTTTCATAATGGGGCCTCGCTACCCAGTCCTCCTTCGTCCGGCTCGCTCGGAGCGGTCACGAATGTCGTCACGGCTGCGGCGGGTGATACGATTGATTTCGAGGCATCCGGCGGAACGGAGCTGTATCAGCAAACGATCACACCGTATGTGCCGTTGAACACCGACGTGCGGATTTCGATGACTTCCGGACCGGATACCGGTTCCGGCGATTCGGTTGTGTACACGATCACCGCAACCAACGCGGGTCCCGCGAGCGTGCCATCCTTGACGATCAACGACTCGGACCTTTTTCCCTACAACATGACGATGGTTTCGGAGAACCCGAGCACGGGTACGGAATCTGTCTACGACGACGGCAGCGGAGCGTGGCTTGTCATTTCGCCATTTGCGACGGGAAGTTCTGTGACGTGGGTGCTGCAAGCGAGATTACAATGCTCGGCCGGTCCCATTAACGTTGAAAAGAACACGGCCTTCCTCAGTTATTTTCCGTACGACCTGAACACGGCCAATGACACCGCCAGCGTGGTCAACGTCGTTGGCTCGGCAGGAGGCCAGTGCACCTGGCGCATGTGGTTCCAGGAATCGCTTGCCGAGAAGATGCAGTGCATAGGGTCGAAGAAGGTCGGCAGCACCTGCGGGGTGGTCACCAACGGCCAGTTCATGATCGAAGCCGCGACAGCCGCGGAGTCGGGGTACAACTACCAACTCGACCCAAGCTCCTTCAATGAGACCACGCCGGTTGGGATACAGATCGGCCAGTTCAGTTATAGCGGCGTGCTCGGGGACGATCCCCGGTATCATGCTGGCGCCCGGCACGCGACATTCACAGCGTCGCACACGGTCTGCAATTCCAAGGGGGCAGGTTGTCATAACATAGCGCAGCTGAAGGTTTCGGTTTCGTGGACGGATTCCGAGGTGAAGGTGTTGATCATCGGCAAGACGCCGGTGGGGCAATCTCCGGTCCTGGCGGATCAGTTTTTGGGTGGGGCATCCGGCCCGGTCGAGACCTCGACGACAGGGCAGATCATTTTGGGAACATCGAACCTGCCGATTTCGCTCGATGTGTATGGAAACGTCTCGATGCGGCCAGTGGCGGCTTCCGGCGGCACGCTATCACTTTCGGCGGTGTCGATTGTTGGGGATGGCGGCAGAAGGAATACCCCGTGAGGGGCAAGGCGGGCGATCTGAGCTCAGTTTCTCCGCATGCGGGGAGATTCCTGATGGGAGGGCGACTCATTATCCTGGGGGCACTTCTGGTTGCCGGGATTGTTGAAGGATCTCCGGCCGAAGAGAAGCCTGTCCGTTCCAGTGAGATTCCACGGGTATTCCGGGGGGAGTATGCGTGGAGAGAGGGGGCAGGCACCTGGCAGGTACCTTCGAAGGTCACGCTCACTATTGAAACGATCGTAGAGAAGAATGGGATGATCGAGTTCTCGGGAAGCGATGTGTACGTTAAGGGCAATGAGTACAAGATGAAGGTGACCGGTAAGATCGATCCCCAGTGGCGTTTTCTGACGATGAAGGAAACTGCGGCCTCTTCGCCAAGCGGTGTTACCGATGGTTCTTATGAAGGCACGATTTCGCGAGACCTCCAAACGATCGAGGCAGTTTGGACAACAACAGGCACCGGCAAGAAAGGCGATCTGTATCTCACAACCGGTGAGATGAAGGGCCTGCCATGGGAGAACGGCAGAGTATTGAGCAATGGGTTCAACGAAGCGGGAGGTCCGTTCAAAGATTACGATGCGAAGATCGTCAAGGCCGTGAAAGAACGCTGGTATGCGCTCATCGACCGGTTCGGCGTGTATAGTCACCATGGTTGGGTGACCGTTGATTTCGAAATCACCAATGACGGCAAGGTGGAAAATGTGAAGGCCGTGGATACCTCACCCGAGATGAAGCGGAGTGTCGCGCTGCAGGAGTTGTGTGAGAAGGCAGTGGTCCGCGCCGCGCCGTTCGATCCGCGACCCGCCAGTCTGCGTGCCCTGGTCGGACCGGGACCACGGCATGCCTCGATTACATTTCGCTATTGAGGCTGGCGCATCGAGCATCAGTCCGCGAGGATGATTTCGAAGGAGGCGGGCGGGCCGACACATCGTTATACGATGCATCATGTGGGACGGATTGGGCAGGCGCGGGGGCCTGCCCCTACGGGGCGCGTGTCCACGCGGTGATCACGGGCGACCATATTCGCAGCGGTGGGCGGCGGAGGATAATTCATCCGCCCCTCACCTTAATCCTCTCCCCCAAGGGGCGAGGAGACGCGGCGGAAGCGGGAGGCGGCGACCCGGAGCGGCGGACGCAGGCTAAAGCCGTGCGGCTACAGGGGAAGGACGGCGAGGTTTTGGCGTGACGATGGGGTGTGGGTGGGATATAGGCCGGTGATCCGCCTCCGCCAAGGCTATGGCGGACAAGCGGGAGAGTGATGACGACGAGGACGAAATGGTTGATGGTGGGTGGGGCGATCGCGGTGCTGGGGGTATTGGCGATTGGGGCGGTGGTGGTGCTGGTGAGTATGTTTGATGAGGTTCGGCCCGAGAATGTGCATTTGCCGGTGTACACGTTGGAGCAGGTCGATTCGACGCACCAATGGTATCGGCGGACGACGGTGACGTTGGGTTCGACGGTGTATGTGCAGGATTTTGAGGATTACGGGTTGGACTTGTGGAACCCAGTACCGACGAACGGGATCGGTCGGCCGTCGTTTGGGAATTCGCTGATGTGTTCGATTCCGGGGGAGTCGCCGAGCAATTATGTGGCGGTGGATTGCGGTTCGGAGATGCCGGGGTACGAGGTTTTTCGGAACGTGAATCAGCCGGTGTTTGACTGGCGGCACGCGAAGTTCCAGGCGATGGAGTTTCCCGGGTTCCGGGTGGGGATGAATCTGAAACGGACGACGGATGCGGCGCTGATGGCCGAGGTGGTGAAGACGTTGGAGGAGGGGACGCCGACGACAGAGGTGTTCCCGTTGGCGGAGATGCGCAGCAACGTTTGCAGCGTATGTTTCTTTACCGATGAATTGCCGGGGATCAAGTTTTGTCCGCAGGCATATCGGGATGAATCGGGAGGGATTTATTTGGCGGAGAGCCTGGGGATGGAGCCGTTGGACTGCGGGGTGAAATACCATGGGCGGTGGATTCCGTCGGGGGCGCTGTTCACGGCGTGGGTGAAGACGCCGTAGGGGGACGGGGGGGAAGGGGGAAAATGATGAGGGATGAGGGCCGGGGGCGGGAACAGGAAGAACCCAAGACGGGGACGGACCGGCCAAGGAGCTTCATCACGGAGATGCGAGGCACACGGAGTTCGCTGGGCATTGTAACGGAGGAAGTGGCAAGCGGAAGCGCAATTCTAAAAAGGCGTTGACGATGATGGGGGATGGTGTTATCACCAAGGCGTAATGCAAGGAGGAAGGCGTTGATATTATGAAGAGTCTCGCAAGGATTTTCTTGTCAGTTGCCCTCATGGGGGGCGCGGTTCTGCTGGTCAATGGATGCGCGACGCAACAGAAGCGCATGACGCCCGTCAACGAACAGCAGAAGAGCGAGTTTCTCAAGGGGATGGACGTGGTGGAGAAGCCCGAGCTGGAGCCGGAGTGGGCGGATTTTGTGAAGGACCATTACCCGAACTGGCGGCGCCACTACTGGGTGGACCGCGGCCAGTGGGGCAATCGCGGCTATATTGTTGGGCGACCCGCGGCGGAAGCCGAGCCGGTCGTCGAACAGATTACGCCGTTGCCGCCGGCGGAGGCCGCGGCGCCGACCATCGTCGAGAACGCGCCGCCGAAGGTCGAGGTACCGGAGAAGCCGACCAAGTACGTGGTGCGCCGGGGCGATTCGCTGTGGAAGATTGCCGGCAAGGTTTATGGCAATCCGTTGAAGTGGCCGCGCATCTATCGGGCCAACAAGGATAAGATCAAGAACCCCAACAAGATCTACGTGAATCAGGTATTGACGGTTCCGCAGAATTAGGGCGCGGCAGAGGGGTGTCTGGGTTGCGAAGTGAGGGCACATGCGGTATGGTTTTTGCTTGCTTGAGGGAATGACGTTTTAGCGACACATGGCAAGCGAAACACTGCACTTCGACAATGCGCGACAAGCGCAGTCCCTGTATGCCAGCGAGCCGAAGAACCTGCGACTCGTTGAAGACCTGCTCAATCTAAAGGTCACCGCCCGCGACGGTTGGATCAACGTCGAAGGGTCCGCCGAAGACATTGCGCGGGCAAAATCCCTGTTTACCGAACTGCATCAGGCCGTGTCCCACGGCACGGTGATTCGTCGGCAGGAATTCAGCCGGGCGGTCAGCGCGATCTCCCGCGGTGAGGCGCTGAAGATGCAGGAACTGCACGAAGGCCGCGTGGACGTTTCCACGCGCAAGCGGCCGATCATCCCGAAGACGCAAGGGCAGAATCGTTACCTCGAAGCGATCCGCAAGAACGACATCGTGATTGGGATTGGGCCGGCGGGCACGGGCAAGACGTACCTGGCGATGGCGATGGCGGTGCACGCGCTACGCAGCGACCGCGTGGGACGAATCATTTTGTGCCGGCCCGCGGTCGAGGCGGGCGAGGCACTCGGGTTTTTCCCGGGGACGTTGGAAGAGAAGGTCAGTCCGTATCTGCGTCCGTTGTACGACGCGCTGTATGACATGATGGACCCGGACGAGATCCAGCGGAACATGGAGCGGGGCGTGATTGAGATTGCGCCGTTGGCGTACATGCGCGGGCGCACGCTCAACAATGCGTATGTGATCCTGGACGAAGCGCAGAACACGACGAGCGAGCAGATGCTGATGTTCCTGACGCGGATGGGATTCGATTCCAAGGTGGTGATCACCGGCGACATCACACAGGTGGACCTGCCCGGGCACAAGATGTCAGGGTTGATCGAAATCCAGGGCATTCTGAAAGAGATTCCCGGCCTGGAAATCGTCTACTTTGACGAGCACGACGTGGTGCGCCACGAACTCGTGCAGAAGATCATCTCCGCGTATTCGAAGTTCAAAGACGAACGGGAACGCCGCCGCCAGGAATCGGCGACGAACGGCAACGGCAAATCGCACGCGGCATGATCGCCGACGGCACGGGGGAGAGGGTTGTCGTTACCAATCGGCAACGGCGGCTGAAGATCAACACGCACCGGCTGGCGGAGATCGCGGAACGCGCCCTCGAACTGGTCAGAGACAACCAACTCCATCTTGGAATCGTGCTGGTTGACGATGCCGCAATCGCCAAGCTCAATGCGCAATACCACGACACGCCGGGCGCAACGGATATTCTGAGTTTTGATTATGGCGAAGAGCAGGGCGAACTGATTATTTCGGTGGAGCACGCCATCGCACAAGCGAAGCGGTACCGGACGACGCCCGCGCGAGAGCTGATCTTGTACGTGGTGCACGGGATCCTCCATCTGCACCGGTATAACGACCTCACGCCGCGACAGCGCCGGCGGATGCGCGTGGCGGAGCGACGGCTGGTGTCGCGATTGCGTAACCAGTTTGAGTTGAAAGGGTTGACTTCATAGGAAATTGACAAGCGGTTGTGGCAGTGGAGGCGATTTGTTTGTGAAGCTTTTCACTTGCGATTTTTGGGCCGGTTGTGTAAAATCTGTTGACATATTTTTATAAGTGAATCCAGGGAATAGGGCGCCACGATGCGCCTAGGAAAGGCAATTGATATGAGAAAAGCACTGGCCTACCAAGTCGTAGGCTGCATGGCTTTGTTGGCAGCTTGCGGCATTACGGCGGTTGCTTCCGCCCAAACCACCCGAACGATCCGTGTCGTTGAGTACAACCTTGACGCCGACCAGGGCCAAATCGGTGTTGCCGGTACTCTTCCGGGACCGGGGTTGATTACTCCCTACAACGGCACAAGCGTGACGAATGGCGGCGTACTCGAAGCAATTGGAGAAGAGATTGTCAACGGCGATCCGGCCCAGCCGATCGATATTCTGGCGTTGAATGAGACGACCAGCAACGCGGTCACGGTTGTACCGATCGTGAACGGGTTGAATGCGTTCTACGCGTACTATAGTAACGCCGCCGGGTATGCGATGAGCCCCTACCAAGCGCTCAACTGCTGCGGCACTCCCACTTCGGGGGGCGGCCCCAATGCCCTCGTCTACAACACCAACACCCTCCAGCTTCTCGCCTCCGTCCCGGTGGATCCGCCCGGCGGTACGAACCAACTCGGGTCTGCCAGTGGCGAGTATCGCGAGGTGGTGCGGTACGAGTTTGCGCCGGCGGGGGTGACGGCCGGGACGAACAATGAGTTTTACATTTACGTGAGCCACTACAAAGCGAGCTCGGGTAGCAGCAACGACAAAGCTCGCTACGGTGAGGCCAGCATCATCCGCAGTAACGAATACCTCAACTTACCCGCCAACGCCCGGGTCATCTACATGGGCGATTACAATCCCGACGATAACAGCGGTCGAAGCCGGCTACCAGACTCATCTGCTCCAACGGCGTACCCGGCATTGCCAACTCCGCGACAGGGCAGGGCCAGGGGTCGACCCTCTCAATATTCTACGTATGGTCCGTACACCGACGCGTCGACCAACATCAACTGGAGCTCGAGCACGACCGACACAAATATCCTGTTCATGTTAAGCGAAGAGAGCTACGAACTCCGATACCGGGACGATCTCCAGGTGATGACGAGCAACGTGTATTACGACGTGGCCGGCGGCCTCCAGTACGTTCCAGGCTCGTATCACGTCGTTCGGCAACAATGCGTCGATCCGCTGGGGCACCAGTGTGACTACCAATATCAATACCGCGCTGAACGATCTGGATCCGACTCTGACGAATCTTTACAAGCTCAGCGCCACGCAGGTTTATATCGACCTCACCAACGCCACGCGATCACCTGCCCACGGTGGCGGATTATACGATCCCCATCAGCACGGCGCTTGCGGCCAGTTTCACGAACAATCCCGCCAGCGGGCCGGCGCCACTGACCGTGTACTTTTACGATACCTCGGCCGGCTCGCCCACGAATTGGAGCTGGACGTTTGGTGACGGCAGCGGCACGTCAACGTCGCAGAGCCCGAACTACACGTACACCTCTCCGGGTTCTTACGTGGTGACGCAGATTGTGGCCAACGCGAGCGGATCCAGCACCGATCAGGTTACGATCACCGTGTCCTGCCCGGCGATCACGCTGTCACCCAATGGAGCGAATCCGACGGTGTTGGGCGGCGGGACGGAGGGCCTGGCGTACAACAGCCAGACGATCACGGCCAGCGGTGGAGCTGCGCCGTACACCTTCACCGTAACGGGGGGTTCGTTGGCGGGCTCGGGCCTGACATTGTCATCGGCGGGCACGCTCTCCGGTGCGTCCCCGGTGGCGGGCACGTACACGTTTACCGTCACGGCGACGGACACCAACAACTGCCCGGGGAGTCAGGCGTACAGCGTGACGGTACAGACGCAATTCGCGGCGTGGCAGCAGTTCTATGACCTCAGCGGCCCGTTGAGTGGCGGGAATGCCTCCTACACGGGCGACGGCATGAGCAACACCAACAAGTTCATGGCGGGCTTCAATCCCACCAGTGCGGCGGCATACCTGCACATCATCAGTATCGTGGAGTCGGTGGCGGGCAATACCAACGTCGTGGTGACGTATCTCGGCGCCAACGGGGACAACAGCTACCAGCCGGGGATTGCGTCACGGACGAACGTGCTGGATTACACGACGGGTGACGCCATCGGCGACTACACGAGTGGCGGTTGGCAGGACACCGGCCAGACCAATATTCTCAGTGGCGGGAACGGCTCCGGCACGATCGCCAGCATGACGGACTCGAACATAACAGCCAGTCCCGACCGGTACTACCGCGTCCGCGTCTTGTTGCCGTAACGCGGCTTCAAAATAGGCGGTACCGATACTGATGCGAACCTTGCGATTCTGCCGCGTGGCGACGGTCGGCGTGGCGTGTCTGTTTGGCGCGCTGGCGGCGCGGGCCCAGCAAGTCAAGGTGATGGAGTACGATGCCTCGCAGGAGATCGGCGCCAACACCAATCCGACACCGCAATCGGCGGCGTTCACACGCGTCATTGCGTACCAGCAACCGGATATCGTCTGCTTCTCCGAACTAAATGATGGCAGCTCCGTTTCGCTGGTCACCAGCGGCGTGGTCAACTGGGTGACGAACAATCTGGCTTCGATCTTCGGAACGAAGACCGGCGTCACGTTTTGGGTCTACATCGCCAACGTGGGGGATGGATACAACCGCAACGGCGAAATCAGCCGCTATCCGATTGTCAGTGGCACGACGTACAGCGATGCCGGAGGCGGGTTTGCCAACCTGCGCGGGATGGATTCGATCCAGATCCAATTGAGCGGGACGAACACCCTCCAGATTTTCCATGCCCAACTGAAAGCGGGTGGTGGGACCCTCGACACGAACTCCAACTGCGAAAGAAAACAGGCCGAGGCCGCGACCGACGCGACCAACATGATGAACTGGGCGAGCACGAACCAGTATCCGTATATCTGGACCTGCGACTGCAACGAGGACCAGGACCCACGCGACGCCGGTTACACGGCACCGTACACCACGCCCGAGTGCCCGGTGTCGAGCACGTATCATCCGATCACCACCCTCGAACAGGTGGGCGGGCTGGTCGATTACGCCCCCACCACGCTCGAAACCAATGCGGTCGGTTCATGGCGGACATGGAGCACGGACCAAACGGCTGGTCAGCCGTCCGACATGTTCGATCGCATTCTTGCCGCGACCAACCGGCTCGCCCCCGCGTCCGGGCTGGTGTTCAGCACGTTCGACTGGGCCGCGCACGGCCTGTACACCAACGCGAGCCCGCAGAATCTCGTTAACGACAGCCTGACGGCGGACGATCACTACGATGTCATGGTGACCTACTCGTTTCCGACCGCCGGGACGAATTTTGGCGTCAACCCGACCTCGCTCACGGCGAGCGGAAGTCCGGGCGGGCCGTTCACTCCCTCCAGCCAGATCTGCGTGCTGACGAACTTCGATACGATCCCGTTGTTTTGGTCCGTCACGAACCAAACCAGTTGGCTGAAGGTTTCTTCAACGGTGGGAAATCTTGGCGCCGGCTGGGACACGAACATTACCGCATCCATCACCGCCGCGGCCAATTCGCTGACGGCGGGGACGTACACGGACACGATCACGTTCAGCAACACGGCCACGGGAGTATCTCTCCCGGTGGGCGTGACGCTGACGGTCGGGACGCCGCCACCGGTGGCAATTTTTACGGCGAGTCCGACCAACGGCGCGGCGCCATTGACGGTGAGCTTCGTGGACCATTCAACCGGCTCGGTGACGGGCTGGGCGTGGGCGTTTGGCGATGGCAACACGTCGATCAGCTCCAACCCGTCGGACATCTACGTGAATCCGGGCACGTATACAGTGCAGGAGATCGTGACTGGTAACGGTGGGTCGAGTACGGATACGGTGGTGAACTTGATCAGCGTGTACGATCCGTTTGCGTGGTGGCAACTCCAGTACTTTGGCAGCACCAACAGTAGCGCAAACACCGGGCCCGGCGGGGATTCGACCGGGACCGGCATGAGCAACACCAACAAGTTCATGGCGGGCTTCAATCCCACCAGCGCGGCGGCATACCTGCACATTATCAGCATCGCGGAGCAGTTGGTGTCGGGGGATACGAACGTCGTGGTGACATATCTGGGCGCCAACGGGGACAACAGCTACCAGCCGGGGATTGCGTCGCGGACGAACGTGCTGGATTACACGACGGGTGACGCCATCGGCGACTACACGAGTGGCGGTTGGCAGGACACCGGCCAGACGAACATACTCAGTGGCGGGAACGGGTCCGGCACGATCACCAGCATGACGGACTCGAACATAACAGCCAGTCCCGACCGGTACTACCGCGTCCGCGTCTTGTTGCCGTGACCACGGCATAGGAGCGCAGCCGAGGATGGTTCACCGAGTCGTGAACACGGCTTCGGTTGTTGTTTCGTACCCGCCTGACAGACCGCGTGGATCAAGATTGGCTCCAGGGCTGACGGCTCAAGCGGAGACGGCAATGCTGAGGCCATCTTGGAGCAAAGGCCAAGACTCAGAATCGCCTTGTCAACTATGTCAAAGATGAGATGATGAGTACCCGTCACACTGGATGGTTGGCCATAATCACAGGGTGGAAGTCATATAGGAGATGTCGCGTCGCTATATTGCGAGTACTGAAATGTCTTTCCCATCAACGTTCCTTGATGCGTGACGGGCGCTTGGCCGGCCGCGCCAGGCGTCTCTGCGCGTTTACGCTGATCGAATTGCTCGTTGTCATCGCCATTATCGGCCTGCTCGCAGCCCTGCTCCTGCCTGGGCTCGGAGCCTCTCGAGAAAGAGGCCGACGCGCCAACTGCGTCAACAATTTGCGCCAGATCGGCCAGGCTACGCACATGTACGTCAACGACTTCACGGTGATGCCGATTAACGCGGACGACAGCGGCGATGTCCTTTGGGACGGCGCCGCTTACGGCCATTATGCTCATCTCATCGAGAAAGGGTATCTGCCGAGCGACCCGAAGGTCTTTTATTGCCCAAGCGCCAAGGTCAACACATATAACGATCCAACATACGGTCACCAAAATTTCGGTGTACCCGGCCAAACTTGCCAGAGCAGTTATTTCTTTCGTGGGCCGCCGGACGGCGCTCCGGTGCGCCTCGGTGCATCGGCGGATGTTTCATTGATCGCGGACTACTTTCAGTCGACAACAGGCGTGAAAAACCATGCCGATGGTCTCAACGTGTTGTTTGCCGATGGTTCCGTCCGCTACATCATTGTCGGTTCCGGCTACAACATCGACGACGGAAGCGGCACCAACGCATTCCCGTATCTCGACGCACAGTGAGCCGTCCGCGAGCGTGTATTAACGGCGCACAGACGGTGTTGCCAGTTGACGCCTCACGGCGGCATTCGTCCAATCCACCTTCCTTTTTCTTGCGTTGGGTTGAGGATTCGTTATCATCCGCACGGACAGGAGAGTCCCTGCACGAACCAATTCTTGGGAGTCTCTCGGCACAACCGATATACCCCCATATTTCCCGGATTCGTTTCACAAGTCAATGTTAGTGACATATACTGGAGCCGCATAAACAAAGGATCTGGTCGATGTTGAAGCGACAAAAAGCGGGGGATTTAATGGGTGCAACTAACAAATCGGCTCTGCTGTTGACTTTCGATAATCGTTTGAGGTTGGAGTTTCATGGTTCCAAGGTTACCTCCGATGCGGGCCTGCTCGCGTACCGGGAACTGGATGAGGCGCTGGAATTGACCGCAAGGAGTGGTGGCCTGTTGGATGATTGGCGCACGGGGAAGAACACGCAACACTCGCTGGTGGCACTGCTACGCCAGTCGATCTTTAGTCGGCTGGCGGGATACGAAGACACCAATGACGCCGAACGGCTCGCGGTTGATCCCACCATGCGACAGGTCGTGGGCGGGCGAGCCACGGAGCGCACGGCGGCCTCCACCAGCCAAATGGGTCGCTTCGAGACGGAAGTGTTGACGCAGCCGCGGAATCTGGCGGAGTTGACGAGATTGTCGGGGTTATGGGTTGAGCAGTTGCGGGATCGCCAACCCATGCGGGAACTCATCCTCGACTTGGATAGTTCGGTCAGCGAAACCTATGGGGAGCAGGAAGGCACGGCGTACAACGGGCATTTCGGCTGCACCTGCTACCACCCGCTGTTTTGTTTCAATCAGTTTGGCGATGTGGAGCGTACCCTGTTGCGTGATGGCAACGTCCATAGCGCCGACGATTGGCTGGCCGTGTTGGAACCGGTGGTGGCCCGCTATCGCGGCCAGAAGTTGCCGCGCTACTTCCGAGCGGATGCGGCCTTTGCCAACCCGGAGGTGTATGAGTTCTTGGAAACCGAAGGCTACGGGTACGCCATCCGCCTGCCAGCGAACGAGGTGTTGCAGCGGGAAATCGAGCCGCTGCTGACTCGTCCGGTGGGCCGTCCCTCGAACGCACCGGTGGTCTGGTATGATGACTTTTTGTATCAGGCGCAGAGTTGGGAGCGCGCCCGCCGCGTGGTGGCCAAGGTGGAGTGGCACAAGGGCGAATTGTTCCCCCGCGTCGGGTTCATCGTGACCAATCTGGGTCGGCCAGCCAAACGAGTCGTGCGCTTCTACAACCAGCGGGGCACGGCGGAGCAGTGGATCAAGGAAGGCAAGAACGCCGTCAAGTGGACACGCTTGTCCTGTCACGACTTTGTGGACAACCAAGTGCGGTTGCAGCTATTTGTGCTGGCGTACAATCTGGGCAACTTTCTGCGACAGGCCGTGTTGCCCCGAGAGGTGCGGCACTGGACGCTGACGACGCTGCGGGAGAAACTGATCAAAATCGGAGCGAAGGTCGTGCGCCATGCCCGGCAGGTGATCTTCCAGATGGCGGAGGTGGCGGTCTCGCGGGAACTGTTCCGAGCCATCTTGGAAAGGATTGGGTGGCTGCGACTGCCGACATCGCAGGCGGGTTGACCGCCGCCGGTTGAAGGTTTTGGAATGGGCGTGTGCTGGAAGATGGATTGTGTTGATGCTCGGTTACGATTCGCTGCGACACCCGGTTGCGGGCAGAAACTAGGTCGCCCGAGTCAGAAATCGGGTCTTGGCATGGCAGAATTAAGCTTGCAGACACCGTCAGCGGTAATAAAATGGCACTCAATGAAGTTCAACATCCCGCGAGGGTCGCGGGAACAGGTCATATGGGAAATGTCGGATACCGACGTTAAGAAAGCGAGCGCCTTTGTGAGATATCGACTGATGGTGGTTGGAGTTTCATTCCTGGGGTTGGCCAGTTGGTCGATGGCCCAAACCAACGAAGTTTCCAACGCGACTCCCGAGACGCTGGAACCCGTGACGGTGATCGGAACGAACACGCTTCAAGAGGAAAAGCCCATGGGGCCGTACAACGAGCCGGAGTGGGTGGCGCGGCGGCCGTTTGGGATCACGCGCGTTTACGTCCATCCGCCGTGGCAAATGGAAACCGAATTCAGCTGGGACAGGATGTATGACCGCGGCGGCTCGCCCCAGGACGAGATCCAGCAGGAGTTTGAACTCGGCTTGCCGTACCGATTTCAGGTCGATTATGAGATTCACGGGGCCAATTTCGTGGATGCCCAGGATGTGGCTGGTCCCAACCCTGGTCCTCCCGGTCACGGTCGCTGGAATTACGCCGACAGCGAATGGGAATTGCGGTGGGCGGTGGCCGACTGGGGCAAGATCCCGGCGAATCCCACGTTGAAGGCCGAGTGGAAACATGTGAATGGCGGAGGAGACTCGTGGGAAACCGACCTGTTGCTCGGCGACGAGTTGACGAAGGGCTGGCATTGGGGCTCGGATTTCTTCTGGGAGCAGGGGGTCGACGGCAACCTGCATACCGAGAAGGCGATCAGCGTGGCCGTCAATTATTCGGTGCTCGACGAAAAACTCGCCATCGGCGTGGAAGAGAGAACCGACAGCGAGAACGATCAAACGAGCCGCCACCCGTTCTTGAACCAGGAAGTGGGTCCGAGCGTGTTCTGGCGTCCGACACCGCGCACACATCTGACCGTCGAATGCCTTTTCGGCGTCACCGTCTGGGCGCCGAACGTCGAAAGCTTCGTATTTTTCGGCGTCGACTTCGGTCCGGGCTCCGAGCCTTCGGAGGGAGTCGTCCCGGCATCGTTGCACATGAAGTAGCGGATGACGAAGGGAGGACAGGGCATGCACCACGAAACAAAGACGAGCCTACTTAGGAAGCTCACCCACTGCGCACTGGGCATTGTGGCATTGACTGCCAGTGCGATGGACGGTTGGGCCGGGGCCTTGGACGGCACGCGGGCCCAGGTAAAAGTGGCTCGGGCGGACGCGTCCACGGATCAGGACAAGAAAGGATTCGACGACACGCTGAGCTTTGCCGACGGGAAATTCTCGTCGACGGCGTTCCTCGCCAAGGGATTCCAACCCGCGCTCTACAATGGCGAACGAGAAAAGAACGAAGCCGAGTTTGAAGTCGAACAGACCAACGGCGTTGGCGAGGTGGTCAACTGGCTCGGTAATATCCAGGGCAACCATGTCGGCGGTCGCGTGCATTGGGTGAAGAAGGATGGCACGAGGATGTCGTACTATTTCAATGGGACAGCGGACTCGAACGCCGGTAGCTCCACAAACGCGGCGGCCGTGCCGGCCGCGCACAAGTGATTCACCACGCAGAAACAATCTTTTTAGCCAAAGTTTTCCTTGCGTTTGTGGCGCATCTGTGAGATGCTCACCAAATGGTGACGAAAAAGCTCGTGATGGCTGGGGTCGCTATGGCTATGTGCGTCGGGGTAACGCGCGCGCAAACCGTTGAGACCAATACCTTTGCTGATGTCAATCTGATGGCGACTTTGTGGGAGGTCGACAGTCTTCAGGTCTCTCCTCTGGCCAACGGGCAATATCCGTCGATCGGCGGCGGCACCAACCTGTGGCAGTTTACCTTCCCCAGCGGCTCCATCAACTCCGATGGCGATGAAGACATTGAGATGGCCATCAATTCGTCGGGCACCGGCGATAACGGCGGAAACGAAGGCTACTCACCGATCCACACCGAGATCATCAACATAACGTCCGCGCAGGTCTCGCATCTGAACTCGCTGAGCGGGAAGCAAGCCAGGACGCACGGCATCTTTCGCTTTTACACCGAGCACCTGGGGGAACGGCAGTTTG
Organism: uncultured Verrucomicrobiae bacterium; assembly: GCA_963842185.1. Classification (GTDB taxonomy): domain Bacteria; phylum Verrucomicrobiota; class Verrucomicrobiia; order Palsa-1439; family Palsa-1439; genus Palsa-1439. The sequence continues at coordinate 82,113 of CAWJFL010000013.1, read as the reverse complement.
AGATACACCCGATCACCGAGGTGGACACGTGGAACACCGGCGGCACATTTGTGCTCGACAGCGACTATCACGGCAACATCGTTGCTGATCCGAACGGGACGACACACGCCAGCAGCACGCTGCAAGAGGCGTTCAACGGCTCGGAACAAGTGACGGCCCAGGTGATGGCCGACGGTACGAACGTCATCTTCACCTGGCCGAGCCCGAACGTGAATTATGTTCAATTTGGCGGCACGGCATTATCGCCGCTGCTGGTTGACGCAGTCAGTCCGTATTTTTACTTCAATCCCACCAGTCCCAGTGTGCCCGGCGTGGCGGTGCGCTGCCGCGTCATCACCAACTCGGCGGCGGCAATGAATGCCACGGGGTTGTCGTCAAATCAGGCGCTCAGCGTCGTCAATGGGCTAATCCGTACGGACATGATCGGTGTTTCCAATCATATCGCCTCGTTATCGGCGAACCAAGGCACCACATTTACATATCCAAATGAGATCATCCTGCTGGGTCTGACCGGGCCGTCACCGATGCCGTATCTCTATGTGACGCCGACGGCAGGAAACAGTTCATTTACGGGCGGCAAGGGCGGGCCGTTCAATCCATCCAGCACCTCATACAATCTGGTGAACATTGGCTCCGGGTCGGTTACCTGGAGCGCCACCAACACCACGAGTTGGCTGACGATTTCGCCCGCCAGCGGCACTCTGGCCGCCGGCGCCAACACGAATGTCGCAGTCTCCGTCAACGCCAATGCCAACAACCTTTTTCCCGGGGCGTATTCTGACACGGTCACGTTCACCAACACGACCAATGGCGGCGGCGGGGCCAAGAATTCCGTCAACCTGACCGTTTCCGGAAGCCCGTTCCTGAATGTCCAGACGGTGTTCATCATTTTGGAGGAAAACCAGAACTGGGCATCGATCAGCGGTAATGCGGCGTGCCCGTACATCAACAACGGCCTGCTGCCGATGTCTTCGTATGCCCTGCAGTACTACAACCCGCCTGGCAACCATCCCAGCCTGCCGAACTACCTGTGGCTGGAGGCGGGCACGAACTTTGGTGTCACGGCGGATGGTGACCCGTCGCAGTACTCCCAAACCAGCACCAACCACCTGGTCACGCTGCTGAACAACGCGAGCATTTCATGGACGTCGTATCAGGAAGACATGCCTACTGGCGTCTGCCCGCTCACGGACGTCGACCAGTACGCGCCGAAGCACAATCCGATGGTGTTTTTCGATGACGTGACGAACACGAACAGCAGCAACTCCGCCTACTGCATCGCCAATGTGCGACCGTTTACCGATCTGGCGGGCGACCTCCAAAGCAATGTGGTTACGCGCTATAACTTCATCACGCCGGACCTCTGCGACGACATGCACGGCAACACAGGGTGTCTGACCGGCAATGCGCTGCTAACAGCAGGTGACACCTGGCTCTCGAACACGGTGGCGACCATCGTAAGTTCCCAAGCGTACAGTAACAACGGCGTCATCTTTGTCACGTGGGATGAAGGCGAGGGTGGCGACGGCCCGATTGGCATGATCGTCTTATCGCCGCTGGCCAAAGGCGGCGGCTATTCCAATAGCGTCCACTACACACACAGCTCCACACTGCTCACGATGGAGGAAATCTTCAATGTTGGGCCGTTGCTCGGCGATGCGGCCAACGCCACGGATCTGAGCGACCTGTTTGCCTTCGGGCCAGCGGCATTGTCGGTAACGCCGGCATCGGGATCTGACGTTCCAGCGGGCAGATCGGCGGGCCATTCAGTCCTGGCAGTCAAACCTACGTGTATGCAATAATACCGGGGGAGCCTCTCTGAGTTGGATCGCCACGAACTCTTCCAGTTGGCTGACGTTCTCCGCCACCAACGGCACACTGGCCGCAGCGGCGAGCACCAATGTCACCGTTTCGATTAACGCCACCGCCAACGGTCTGGCCGCGGGCAGCTATTCTGACACGGTCTCCTTCGTGAATGTGACGGACGGTTCCGGCAATACAACCCGGCTTGTCAGCCTGAGCGTCAGCAATCCAGCCGCGCAACTCGCGGTGAGTCCGTCGTCCGGCCTCGTCTCGGGAGGCCCGCCGGGCGGGCCGTTCACCCCGATCAGCCAGACCTACACGTTGACCAACGTTGGGAACGAATCAATGAACTGGACGGCGAACAAGTCCGCCACATGGCTGACGCTCTCCGCCACGAGCGGGACGCTGGCAGTCGGGTGCCAGCACGAGCGTCACCGCCACCATTAATGCCAATGCTAACAGCCTGTCGGCGACCGTTTACTCGGACACGATTGGATTTACGAACACCTCCGGCGGAGCCGGTAATACGACGCGCGCGGTCAGCCTCAGTGTCGGCGTCGGCAACTTCGGATTCTTCAGCGACTTCAGCACGTTTGCGTCCGGCAACCTTGTCGGGCAGGCCTCTTGGACCCAAGTGGGTACGATATCCAGTACGCCGATTCAGATCAGCGGGGGCCAGGCGGGATTTACCGGCGGGCTGACCGCCAACGACCAAACGGCATACAAAGGCTTCACACTGACCAACGAGACCGTGTTCTATGGCCTCACCCTGACCGTGACCAACGCGCCAAACACCAACGGCGTCCCGTACTTCGCGACGATGTATAACACCACCAACGGCACAGGAACGTCGTTCTATCGTTTGGCCGCGGAGTCACCCGACCCGGCCAAGACGAACTATGTGCTCGGCGTGCGCGTCTCGCTGTCGGGGAGCGACCCCTACACGTTCGGCGTCACGGGCCTGAGCTACGGGACCCAGTACCGCGTGATCGTCGAGGCGGCCGGCACCAATGTGATGCTGTACGTCAATCCGACCAGCGGCACTCTCGGAGCGCAGACGCCGTACGCGCAGAATAGCTACTCGTCCGGAGCCTCAGTGGGTTCGTTCGCGATCTCGCAGTTGGATAGCGGCTCGATCCCCAGCGCCGGTGGCACGATCGGCAGGGTCGTCGTCAACGACAACTTCGCGATCGTGTACACGGATTTGGGCGGGGCCCAGCCGCCGACGGCCAGCTTTAGCGCCAGTCCGACCAACGGGGCGGCGCCATTGGGCGTGAGCTTCGCGGACGGGTCGGGCGGTTCAGTGACGGGCTGGGCATGGGCGTTTGGCGATGGCAACACGTCGACGAACCAGAACCCGGCGGACGTCTACGTAAATCCGGGCACGTATACGGTGCAGGAGATCGTTACCAGCGCGAGCGGGTCCGGTACGGACACGGTGGTGAACTTGATCACCGTGTACGATCCATTCGCGTGGTGGCAGCAGAGCTACAGCCTCAGCAACAACTGCGCGTTATGCGGTCCGAACGCTTCCTACACGGGCGACGGCATGAGCAACACCAACAAGTTCATGGCGGGCTTCAGTCCCACCAGCGCGGCGGCATACCTGCACATTATCAGCATCGCGCAGCAGTTGGTGGCGGGGAATACGAACGTGGTGGTGACATATCTTGGCGCCAACGGGGACGACAGCTATATGCCGGGGATTGCGTCGCGGACGAACGTGCTGGATTACATGACCGGTGACGCCAACGGCGACTACACGGATGGCGGCTGGCAGGACACGGGTCAGACCAATATTCTCAGTGGCGGGAACGGGTCCGGCACGATCACCAGCATGACGGACTCGAACGTGACGGCCAGTCCCGAGCTGTACTTCCGCGTGCGCGTGTTGTTGCCGTAAGCCGGCAGGCGGCATTCAGGAAACTCCGCTCGCGATGTCGCGCACGGATGAGCGCGGAAGTTCGCCACCCTTCGGCTCCGCTCAGGGTATAATTGCGACTTGGGATACTACGTGGTCGCGTTTGCAACCCAGGCACGCACGGTTGCGTCTCCACTTCGTTGCGGCTCCGAGGACTCGGCTCCCGAGCACGAAGGGCACGAAGAGGACAGGCGTTTCTCACGCAGAGACGCAGAGAGCGCAGAGAGCAGAGAGGGTGAAATCTCCTGTGTGGCATCGTTGAGGGGGACGATGCCACACGAGGGTTCTCCGTTCGGGGGCGAGCAAGGCCGCGCGTGGGAATCCGCCCGAGGCGGACAAGGCCACGCCTGAGGCGGGCGAAGCCGGGGAGGAGGTCGGAGCTGGAAATTGGAAGGCGGGGAGCATACGGGTCGGATGTCTCACGCAGAGATCACAGAGAGCGCAGAGAACGACAGGTGCAATCTCTGTGTCGCATCGTTGATCCGCCTTCGCCGAGGCTATGGCGGACAGGGGGGGACGATGCAACACGAGGGTTATCCGTTCGGAGGCGGGCGAGCCGCGCGTGGGAACGGCTGGTCCGGAAATTGGAGGGCGGGGGGACGGCGAAAGGAGTAGCCAGTCGCCGGGAGGGAGGCGGGCGGGCATGGTCAGACGTTCACGCTGAAAACTTTCGGGGCAGGAAGCGAGGATGTCATGATTATAGGTCTGACCCCGTTTAAAGGCGTTGGTTGGGAGGCTCATTGTTTTGGTCACAAATACCCGCTCCAATGTTCCTGGACATAGCGGATGGTTTCTTCGACGTTGAGGGATCGGGTCGCATTGCCCGCCCGGACGTAGAGACACGGCTGATTTTGCTCCTTCATGACAACGGGATTTGGAGCAGGTCTGATACGCAACATACATATGTCCTTCCCGTCTTTGTCGTGAAATTGTACGGAGACATACTGTTGGTATCGATCAGTCCCGATCCTATCAGAAATGATTTGCTGGAGATGCAACTCCAAGCCGTCTCTGTTGTTCTTTTTTAACGAGTCGTAATCAGGCTGAAGTCCGCTGATCGTTTTGTCGTCCGTTACTCCAATTACGAGGATGCCTCCCGACGTATTCAGGAAAGCCACGACTGTTTTGACGATCACGTCCTCAAGAGCTTTGCTCGCTTGTTGGCGGGCGTAATCCCAGCGAACAGAGGATTTGAATTCCAGGGTGTCTGATTCCGGCGACCGCAGGGCCTCGTCCAAGGATTATGTCAACTGCTCGTTTGTTTGCTTCTAATTTGCTGAAGTAGCTGGCGGTCAGGATGCCGACAATAAGCCAAGAAACCCCCGCCAGAATCATGTTGAATGCAACTGCCTTTCCCAGGGTCCTATGCTCCGAAGTCGTATTGATTGGAATGGTGATCATCCCTACCGGCGAGTTGGACGAATCCAAAATCGGCATGGTGTAAAGCGAATAGGAACGTCCGTCCACAACAACATCCCGAAGCTGTGTCGAAGTGATTGGCGGAATGGGCGTCTTCGCTTTTAACGGTATGCCTCCAATTGCGTACTGCAATTTCCCGAAGTCGTCCACAACGCAATACTCGATTTCTGATGAGATGCTTCGGGGGCGAACGTTTGAGGCTGATTCCAGGGTGGTGCCAAAACTCTTTGCGTCCTCAAGCAACGTTTGATCGTCAATCGGCATGTTGTAGACGTATGAAATCCCCAGGATAACGGTCCCGCCCAGGATTCTCTTGCCAAGAAGACGCCACGTCTCCCCGATTTCGGACACGTAGTCCTTGGGGTGCTCATAGTCCAGACCGCTTGGAACCGATACGAGCGGCGTCAGGCCTGGGGAAAATCCCTCCATATCGACCAACACGCCGTTTGTTGCAAAGATGAACGCGCTGGGAGCCTCCCAGTCCGCCTGCCGAAACTCTTTGAGATTCCATTTGGTCGAGTAGCCAATCGCCCGGTTAATCTCAGCGGCCCAAGTCTCCGCCTGGGACGTTCTCGCTCGGTCGAGTTGGTACCTGATGAACAGGTATTGAGCAAGGGCACTCAGGCTGAACAACAGGGCAAAGAACAGTATGATGAGCCGCAGTCTTGGCCCAGTCGGAGGCTTGAGGAAACTGAATAACGGCTTGTTCATTGGAACCTGCCTTACCACATCGTACAATCCATCCTCACCTGTGGGCATCATCGCCGGCTTGTTCGGCGTGCGGGCGGAGTGTAGCAAGCGGCTCATTCTGCAAGCAAGCACTGCCTGAGGCGGGCCCAACGTGTTCCGCTGTGGACAGTGGACGCTACAGCGGGCGAGGGTACACGGGGGGAATTGCGCCACCGGCAAATCTGCGGCGCGTGTTGTCGGACTCCGCTTGAAAGGGCGAGGGGGAGTAGACGGCGGGAGGCAGCACGGCGACGGAGCCGAGGCATTCCGCTGGGGACAGCGGACGCTACACAGGAGGGGAAGGGACAGGAAGCGGCGTCGGTGCGTTGACAGGGGGGTGGGGGGCGATTACGATGGGCGGGCGCATGAGCGAGCTGTGGAAAGATTTGCGGAATTCGTTTTTTGCCGGGTTGCTGGTGGTGGTGCCGGTGGCGGCGTCGGTGTTGATTCTGCTGGCGGTATTCACGTGGGTGACGGATTTCATGCTGCCGGATGCGTTCCACAAGCAGATGTTGACGCCGTTGTACCGGATCGTGGCGCTGGTGGTGTTTATCGTGTTCACGATGGGTGTGGGATGGATCACGCGGCATGTGGTGGGGCGGCGGATGGTGTCGGGGACGGAGGCGATGATTGGTCGGGTGCCGCTGTTGAACAAGACGTACGGGTTCATGAAGGAGATCAGCCAGACGCTGTTGTCGGGGAGGAAGACGATGTTTCAGCGGGTGGTGTTGGTGGAATTTCCGCGGGCGGGGGTGTATTCGGTGGGGTTCGTGACGAGCGAGGCGGTAGGGGAGGCGCAGGCGAAGACGGGGGAGACGATGATCAATGTGTTTGTGCCGACGACGCCGAATCCGACGAGCGGTTTTTTGATTTTGGTGCCGCGTGGGCAGTTGGTGGACCTGAGTATGAGCGTGGCCGAGGGGATGAAGATGGTGATTTCGGGCGGGACGGTGGTGCCTGGGTACACGCCGGCGGGGCAGGAGACGTTGAAGCTGGGACAGCCGTAGGGTCGCATGGACACCGAGCGCGCCGAGGGGATCGTCTTGCGACGGCAGACAGTGACGGAATCCAGTTTGATCGTGACGTGGTACACGCGGGAGTTTGGGAAGCTGAAGACGGTGGCCAAGGGGGCGCGACGGATCAAGGGGCCGTTTCAGGGCAAGATCGACCTGTTTTATCGGGATGAGATCGTGTTTTTGCGCAGTAAGCGTAGCGATTTGCATCTGTTGCAGGACTGTTTCCTCGAAAACGCGCATGCGCGGCTGCGCAAATCGGTGGAATTGTTGACGGCGGCGTCGTATGTGTGTGAGCTGGTGGAACTTGCGACGGAGCGCGAAGATCCGAATGAGGGGATTTACGAGCTATTGGTGGCGGTTTTGGAGGCGCTGGGGGGCCGTTGGGATGGGGTTTTGCTGATTTGGTTCGAGCTGCGATTGCTAGCAGCGGCAGGCTGGAAACCGAACTGGGAGGGAAAGACGGGTGTGGGACGGGTGCTGCAATCGATTGCGGGAGCATCTCTGGAAGGTATTGGGCGAGTGAGGCTTAGAGGGGAGCAGATTGTGGCTGGACGGGAAGCTTTATGGCGGTTTTGGGACGAGCATCTGGGTCGCGCACCACGGACGCGAGAGTTTCTGCTGAGGAAAATGCACAATTGACGCAGGTGAAGCGATTCGATATAGTAGGCGGCGTAGGGATACTGGCCATCTTGGGCGTGAGACTGCACCAAAATGCAGGAAAGGAATGTTATTCCCTACGAAGTAAGCATGAAAAACGCTTGTCATGAAGCAGGCGCGCGTAGCGAGCCAACCAAACGAGCATCCAATGAGGAGTGAATAACGCCATGGCCAATCAAGTAGTCGAATTTCCTGCCCACGAAAGGCCTCAGACCGAAATCAGCACGATCCGGATGATCGGCATTGCCGTTGTGATCACGCTGGTGGTATTTGGGATCGCATTTCTGGTCGGTGGGTTCCCCAAAGACCTGTTTATGGGCCGCGACAAGATCCTTCTCGACCGCGTTTTCTTCCAAAGCTTGATTACGCTTGTCTGGGCGCTGTCCATGGCCAACGTCGTGCTGAAGATGGTGCGACTCAACAAAGAGCGCGCGGCGGTTGAGGAAAGCGGCCTGCCCGAGAATCTCGACATGAGCGACAAGGATGCCTTGATCCTGTTGTATGAGCGGATCAGGTTGCGGCCTGCGATCTCGGAGAGTCTTGGGTTGACACGGATCGCGCGGGTGTTGGCGATGTGGATCAACACGGATGATTTCGAGCGGACGGCGCAGTACGCGCGCGAGCAAGCCGACCTTGACGCCGCCGAGTCCGATGCGACGTTTCGCCGTATCCGCTTGTTCATTTGGGCGATGCCGCTACTGGGGTTCGTCGGGACCGTATACGGCGTGGCCAACGGCATCAGCGGTTTCTCGGGCTTTCTGCACCAGGCCAACGTGTCGATGGATCAAATCAAGGTGGCGATCGGTGACATCACCACCGGACTGGCGGTGGCGTTTATGTGTACGCTGCTGGGTCTGTTTACGGCGGGGTTGGCGGCATTTCCCAATTTGATGGCGGAACGCCGGGAAGAGAGGCTGCTAGGGGAGATCGAGGAGCTGGTGGAGGACCGGCTGCTGTCGCGGATGCCATCGTCGGCTGGGGAAGAATCGAAGAAGTTTCCCGTGGAACAGATGGTGGCGGCGATCCGCGAAGGCATGGACGGTCTGCAGACCCAATCGAAATTCCCGATGGAGGAATTGGCGCAGGCCATCGACGCGGGGTTCCGGCGGTTGCCGAACCCGGATCGGTATGAAGAGGTGTTTTCGCGGGCGATCGCGAAGGCCGGCGATGTCATCAACCAGAAGTACGATGAATTTGCCCAGAATTACGAGCGGCGCATCGGCGAACTGGGCTCCCAGCTTGGCGGCAAGCTCGAGGGAGTGGCCAGCAACTTCAGCAACGGGACACACCGGATCATGTCCGAGTTGACCAAGACCCAGGAGCGGAACCTGGAGATTTACTCCAAGAACGAGCAGAAACTGGCGGAGAAGTTCGAGGAACTGACGGAGCAACTGACCACTATCGCCAAGGAGCAATCCGAGCAGTTCGGCGAAGCCCACGAGAATTACGTCGAGGCGATCCAGGAATTGGACAAGAAGGAAATCGCGCGGTTCGAGAAAATGGTCCAGGAATTCAGCCAACTCTCGGTACGGCTGGCCGACACCTTCAAGCAGGCGGTGACGACGCTGGAGAGCGCGTCCACGCGGTACAGCGAACGCATCCAGCAGTCGGTCGAATCGTTAAACGAGCAGCTGGAGAAGGTCACGCAGTTGGGCACGGAGATCGACAAGGTACTGCGGACCACGCAGGCAATGGAGACGACGTTGCGTCAGGTGGGCAGTTCGGATGAATTCCGCCAGACACTGGCCAATTTGCGCAATCACCTGAACACGAGCGATGAGCTGCTCAAACAATTGTCGCGTCCGCGCAAGGTGGTCTTCCAGGAAGCCCGCGGTGACGACAGTATGTAGTGCGACAGCGAGCGACGCACGACTCGATAACTCGGAAGCGACACCCTTATGGCGCGGCGGAAACCGTACGAGAACATCGGCATCAACGTCGAGCCGTTCCTGTCCATCATGGCGATTGTACTCAAGCTGATCTCGCTGATCCTGGTGGTCATTGTCATGCGCATCGCCATGAACCCAAAGGGCAAACGGATTGTTGCCTTTCCCGGGTTGTATTCCGGGCACGGGAACACGGTGAACCCGAAGATACCTTCGTACATCGATTGCCATCCGGATGGGCTCACTCTCTATTCGAGCGACATGCCGGCGGGCGTGCAGGTGACGTGGGATGACCTCCAGCGGCCGGACAACGCCGTCGAACGCCTCCTCGATAGGGTCCAGCAACACAAAGAGGAAGAGTACGTCGTGGTGATGGCGCGCCCCCAGTCGGTGAAGTTCTTTCGCACCGTGTGCAAGCTGATTGAGAAACGTCCGATTGATATGGGCTACGATGCGATTGATGCCAATTTTAAGGTCGACTGGGATGCGGCAGAGAAGGCGCTAGCCATTTCCCCGGACTGACAACATGGCGCGGCGAAGAATAAGGAAGGGCGAGCCGGAGTTGCTGATCGTGTCGTTCTGCGACATCGTGACGATCACGACGGCGGCCCTTTTCTTTTGTTTGTTGGTCACTGTCCAAGAGTCGGTGAAAATCCCTGTCTTCCGTCCGACACCCCGCGCCAAAATAACCGCCAAACAAGGCATATTCTTCGAATGTCGGACGAATCAATTGTTTTATGTCGACTATGCCGGGCTGCAGGATCAAGTGGACAAACTGACGTCGACCTTGAATCCAGGAGTTCGCAGTGGAGACATTGAGTCGTTTTTGAAGGCGCTTCAGGGGCAGGAAGTTGGGAATGAATATTACAAGGTTGACCCGCGATATCTCTTGGTAGGGAAAGTGGGTTTGGAAGCGCGCCCCGGCGTTCCAGGAGAGACGATGGAAGAACTAGAAAACCCGAGCAGCAAGTTTCAGTCGATTTTGTCCCAGTTGGTTAAGTCCAACCAATACATTGCTTTTTTGGTCAGAGATGATAGCTTTAACATATTTCGCAAGGCACGGCAGGTTGCCGACACGGCTGGGTTCGACACGGGCTGGGAACTGCTCGGGATCGATGAACCAATCAAATTTGGGGAGGGTGGCACCGCGATAGCCACCCAATAGGGATTGTTTTATGTCTGGAAGCACAAGCAGTAAAGGGAAGGGCAGAGGGACAAAGGCCAACGTAATTGTCTGGACTCTGCTGGTCGTATTGATTCTGACAGCGGGGGTTTTGGCCCTCAATGTGACGCAGCGATTCCACCGTGTCGTCCAGGAGACGAACCAGGTGCGCACGGTCGTCCAGGAAGCCGTCAAGCGCCAGGAGATGATCGTCAAGGCGCCCGCCCGCAAGGAGTTCTCCGCGGCATTTCTCCAAATGGCTTTCGGTGATAACCCGCAGCTCCTGGATAAGATCAAAGAGTCTCTTGGCAAGGCGCTCGGCGAGAATCCAACACTGGCGCAAGGTGACGTCGCCATGATGCTGGTGACCTACCGCGCGGAGGGCGAGCTGCGCGACGTGGCGATCCATATCTTCGGCAATCTGGAGCCCGAGAAACTGCCGGCATTCAGCTCCGAAGGCTACTGGAAATCGCAACTCCCCGACAACTTCTTCAAGATGGGGCAATCGATGCTGGCCACCCTGGGGCGGGAAGTCGTGATTTTGGCCAGCCCAGAGGCCGAAAAACGTCAACGGGACCTTCTGGAGGCGATCCTGAATAATCGATATGACACGGTCCAGAATTACCTCCACGACCCGGTTTCGTTTATTGCCGTCATTCCCGAGCCGGGGTTGTTGTTCACGGATCGGTTTCGGCCCTACATGGCCGCCGCGTTGGTCAAAGGAAAGATTTCGCTCGATGAAGGCCGCGCCGAAATGGTTGCGCTGAGCATGGATCCTCAAAAAGCCCAGGAGCTGGCGCAATTGTTGTCCGACATGCGCATGATGGCGGTGGGCATCGCGCGCGTTAGATACGGGAGTTCCGCGGCCGAATCGGCTCTCGAGCAGTTGTCCCGCGCAGAGATTGTCGCGGACGGACCCGCTGTGAAAATGAGCGTGATGCTGCCGTCTAACGTAATCGAACGGGGTCTGCCCCGAGTCATCCGCGCGTTGGCCAAGGGAATCGGGCGTATCCAACGTGGCCCGGGTTACCCCAGCTAGGGCGTGGATCCTCGGCTCTGTGCGCCCGCGAGGAACATGACAACACAACGACTCAAGCTGGCAGTCCTCGGGATGGCAAGCCTGCTTGTGCTGTCCGGGCCGTCGCGCGCTCAGCAGGCTCTGTCGACCCCCATCGATCCCAAACTCAAGGCCGCGTATCAACACCTCCACTTTGACCGCCTCTACCCGGCCGACGCGGTGTCGTTCATCCAGGGCAAGTTGCAGAATGCGCCCCGCGCCGTGGATGTCCTCGCCGATTTGGCCTCCGATCAACGGGCCGATGTGCGCGTTCTCGTGGCCACGCTCCTGGGTGAACTGGGCGAACCCGACGGCGCCAAGACCCTGTGGCATCTGACCCGTGACGACGTGGAATTCGTGCGTACGACCGCCGCCGGTTCGCTGGTGCGACTGGCGAGCTTGACGCCCATTGTGAATTCCCGGGAAGGCCTCAAGGACCCGCGCCCGGACGTCCGCAAATTCACCGCGGCGCTCCTTGGCCAGGCATCCGATAAATCGGCCGAACCCGCGTTGATCGAGGACATCCGCGACCCGGACGTTTCGGTTCGGGCCGAAGTGGTGGGCTCGCTCGGCGCTTGTGGAACCGGTGCTTCCGTTCCCTCCCTCGTCGAGTCGTTGCGGGACGATAGCGCGCTGGTTCGAACCGCCGCCGCAAGCTCGCTGGCGCACTTCGACGATCCGTCGTCGATTCCTCCGCTCATCGCGGCCTTGAACGACTCCGACTGGCATGTTCGCGCGGCGGCCATCATGTCGTTGTCCTCGCTGGCCAATGACAAGGAGCGCGTCGCCAAAATCATCGACCCCATCGCCGCCCGCCTGCAGGATGACCAATACGCCCTCGTTCGCGACCGCGCCGCCGATGCGCTGGCCCGCCCCAATGACGAGAAGGCCGTCGCCGCGCTCGTGCAGGCGATTGTTTCCGAAAATCGCGAAGCCCGATTTCATGCCCATGAAGCGATCATCAGTTGCAAGGCGGTGTCCGCGCTGCCGCAGTTGGCCAAACACGTTCACGACGTGAACCGCGATGTCCGCGAAAAAATCGTCCGCATCTTTGGGGAGATCGGCGGCAGCGACCAAGTTCCCTACGTCACAGAGGCTCTGAACGACCCGGATCCGGTCGTTCGCCTCGCCGCCGTTCAGGCCCTCCGCAAACTTCAGGGCGCGGGCACGCTCGAATCTCTCGAGGCCAAATGTAACGACCCCGACCCCAACGTCCGGGCCGAGTCCGCCCGCGCTCTCGGCACCATCGGCGATCGCAAAGCCGTGTCGAACCTGGTCGAACTCCTGCGCAGTGACGACAACGGATTTGTCCGCAGCGCCGCCGCCGAGTCCCTGGGCCAACTCGGGGATCGCACCGCAACCGCCTTCTTGATTCAGGTACTCACCGGCGAAAAGCCGCGCCCGGCTCAGGGCGTCGGGGCAGGATGGTCTGGTCATCTCGGCGCAACCGGGCGCGTTGCCTGAATTCGCCAAATTGAAGCTCGTTGAAGAAAAGATCATCGCCACCAAGGCCCTCGGCGATATTCGCGATCCAGTCGCCGTGGACGCCCTGATCGAGAGTGGACTGAAGGCCGAGGACCCGGGCCTTCGCGCGGAGTCCGCCGTGTCGCTGGGCAAGATCGCCGAGCCGCGCGCGGTCCAACCGCTGGAAGCCACCGTCCGTCCCTATTACGACACCGCCCCCGACGATAGCCAGGGCGTCACGATTTCGTCCGGGCAACAAGTCGACGAAACGGCGCGCATCCGCAAGGAAAAAGAATCCCGCGTCCGCGCCTCCGTCGCCTGGGCGCTGGGCCAGATCGCCGATCCGTCCGCCCAGGAGATCCTCCGACGCGCCATGAACGACGAGAACAGCCTTGTCCGCGATGCCGCCGCCGAAGCCCTCGCCAAGATCAGCGAGAAACAGGAGCGCCTCGCCGAACGCCAGGCCACCACCCCATCCGCACACTAAGGCCGCTCGGCAGGGCCGCGCGTCCTCTCTCCTGCTGCCTTCGTGGCCTTCGTGGTGAACATTCGCGCTGATAGCCCAAATTCGTCCGCGCCTCGCGCTCAGGCTTGGGTTGACTTTGCGGGGCGATGGTCTATCTTCCACATGGCGTTCGGTCGTTGGGGACTTGCCGAAAACGGGCTGTTTGTGGGTCGTTTCAGATTGTGACTTTCGCGGTATCCCCCAAAGAGAAGGCTGGCACCGAACTTGCATATTTGAGAGGCGTCATGAATGAAATTTTTAATATCCGACGAGCCGGAACACCCTGCCAGCACGTTGGTTACGTCGCTCTTTGCCTTTTCACCGCGATCTCGCTGTCAACGCGTTGCCACGCGGCAGCGCTCGCACCCGATTCACCGACCCCAACGCCGAACGCCGTGGTCGCACCGTCTCCCTCCACGAGACCGGCGTCCACAATCGCCCCGGCAAATTACTCCGAGTGCCTCACGCTCTTGCAGGAAACCGACCGGGTCAGCCCTGTCCTCGTCGAGGCCGTCGCCCAACTCTTGAACCACCCGGAAGAGGCTTCTCAGGCCGTCCCCCAGAGGCCGCCATCGCTCATGGCTGTGACCTGGCGCGAGAACGCGGGACAGGTCCGCGACATCGTCGTCCAAGCCTACTACAATCCAATTGGCGGTGATGTCAGTACTTTGAACGCCGACGGTTATGTTCGGGCCCGGTTGGGAGGCGAATTGTCCAGTTCCGCGAACCAGCTTCTTGGCCTTATGTACGATCAGGTCGTGTACTTCGGGCCGAAGGACCAGGTGGCGCACGAACAGCGTGCTTTCCAGGCCGCCATCAACGGCGACATGACTTTACTGCGGGAGCAAACGGTCGATCCGTTGCGTCTCCTCGTCGTGATGCCTCATGGCGGCACGTTTCTCCCGTCGAGCCTTCGGTCCCGCGTCCGCGGTCTGGTTCTCAACGCCACACTGGAGTTCGGTACCTGGAGCGGTCAAATCGGCATGGTGACCAGTGATGGCGAGTCGGCCGAGCAGGTCGGCACCATCGTGTCTGCCTGGCGCGATATGGCCGTGTCACTGGCCGACACGTTCGCCAGCTACAGTTCGGGAAAACAACTTCGTCAGGCGCTCCAGGCGAGCACGGTCCAGGTCGTGGCCAATCGCGTGTTGGCCTCCGCTGCCGTTGACTCGCGCACCGTCGTCCGCGCCTCGAAGGAAATTACCGGCCACGGCGCCGGTTGTCCGCCGGGAGGCCGTTGCGGTCGGGATCAAGTGTGCATGTGCCATCGGATCGACAACCAACACGAACAGACCATGTGCTACTCGCCAAAGGATGTCGCGGGCCACATCGCCCAGGGTGACCGGTGCGGCCCGTGTGAGGGCGACGATGGCCAACATTGAGGTGGCGGCGAAGAACGATTTCGGCTTTTGTTGGGCGATCATCTGGCGGAAAATGATTCACAGCCCGGTTTCGTAAACTGGGTTCAACTCAAAGCGTGCTGGCGGGGGGAGAAGCGTTGGCTCGGAACAAACGATCGCGGTATCGCCTTTTTGTATCGTTCACCATCGGCTGCGTCGCCGGGGCGTTGCTGGTGGCCGGCCGCCTCGGCGCGGCGGAAACCAATTCGTCCAGGCAACAATTGGAGCGGCTCGCCGGCTGGCTCAAATCCCCGGACGAAGGCGAGCGCGAGGATGCGATCCGCGAACTGGCGGACATGCACAGCGCGGAAGCTTTTTCCTTGATGCGCCATGGCCTCCAGGACACCAACGCCGCCATTCGCGCCGACGCCGCTTGGAGCTTGGTCCTGGCACCTTCGAACCCGGAGACGATCAACGCCCTGCGCAAGATTCTGGCCGATGACAACGACCGTGTGCGCGCATCGGCAATCTGGACGCTCAGCCACATCGGCGGCAAGGCGGTGCTCCCAGACGTCGTGCAGTTGGCCACCAACGACGTCTCCGGCATCGTGCGGTTTCGCGCGGTGTGGGGCCTGGCATTTATTCACGACAAATCCGCGTTGCCGGTCGCCATTCACGCCCTCGGCGATTACAACAACTCCGTTCGCGAACGTTCCGCGCTCCTGGCCATCGACGCCATGGCCGACAAATCTTCCGTCATCCCGCTCCTGCTCACACAGCGCAACAACATCCTGCCCGCCACGCGCCGCATCGTGATGTATCTTCTGGCCAAGTATGGCGATGCGTCCGCTGTTCCGGCGCTGATCGACGGCCTGAAGGACAAGGACGCGCTGGTGCGTGGCGAAGCGGCCATCTCGCTCGGAAAACTTCACGCACGAAAAGCGCTGGCCGCTCTGCAGCCGGCCTTGCAGGACCCCGACGATCATGTCCGCGGTTCGGCGGCGTATGGACTCGGATTGATGGGCGACCCGGCCGGCGTGGCGCTCCTGCGTCCGCTGCTGAAGGACGACAGCGCCTTTGTGCGCGCCGTGGCGGCTGACTCCTTGCAGACGCTCGGTGACCGGACCGCCAAACCGCCCGAAGGCTTCAAGTCCTCGGAGCTGTTCACGTTCCCCATCTTCAGCCCCGAACAGAAAGATCTGTACTGACGATTCGTTCTCTCATGGGTTGCGGGAATCCGTCACATTCTTGGGCTCGTAATAAGCGCGGTTCGCCCGGTAGAGTTCCAACCGCATTTCGATCTTGCTGACCAACTGTGTTTGCGCGGCGGAATCAGCCAATGGGATGGCCTTCTGGGCCGTGCCAACAGCATCGCCGAATCGGCCGGCGGCGGCATACGCAGCGGCCAAAGTATCCAGATACGTGGCCACCCGATTGTCAGTAAGCTTGCACGCCCGCTCGGCCAGCGCCTCCGCCCGAACAGGATCCGCGCCTTCCGCCGGCGCACGCGTTGCCAACAGCCACGCGAGATTATTCAGTGCCTCAAGATAATCGGGGTCGATACGCAACGCCTGCTCGTACTGCCCCGCTGCTTCGGGTACCTTGCCCATCCTCTTTAGGGCGAGCCCCAGGAAGTTGTGTGGCTCGGCATCATCAGGCTTAAGCCGCAATGCCTCCTCGTAGTGCCAGACCGCCTCCGGTGCCTTGCCCGTTCGCTCCAGGGCGAGCCCCAGACCCGTATGCGCCCCGGCGGAATTGGGGTTAAGCCGCAGCGCTTGTTCGTACTGCCCAATGGCTTCCTGTACCTTGCCAGTGTGCAAAGAGACATATGCAAGATTGACGTACGCCTGGGCGTCATCGGGCTTGAGCCGCAGCGCCTGCTCGTACTCCCTGACGGCTTCCTGTACCTTGCCTGCTTGGGATAAGACAACTCCCAGATTGTTGTGTGCCATGTACGCACCCGGATTCCGCGTCACAGTATCTTGCCAGAGCGTTTCCATGTTCTGGTAGACGTGTGTTCGCTTCCATGTGGACACGCCCAGTGCCACCAGCGCGATCGCCGCGACCATCGCGCCAGCATATCGGGCCACGGAACCGGTCCGCTCACAGAGAACGGCTCCACTGCCAGCGGCTAGGGCAATAATCCCTATGCTGGCCAGATACTGAAAGTGGTCAGCGACAAAGGAGTAACGAAAGTAGAATACGTCGAAGAATCCCAACACGGGCAATAAGGCCGCGACAAAAAACCCGCCTCCAAACAACACGGGTCGACACCAAACCCGCCTGCGGAACTTCCATAAGGTCACACTGACCGCCACCAGTCCGACCCATGCGGCCCACGATGACCAGTTCGACGCGCCCGCATCCCAACGCGGATACACAAATGTCAAACCCGCCGGCCACAGCACCTTCCCGGCGTAAAACCAGATTGCTCTCCCGGCGACGGCCAGCCGTTCCCCCGGGCCTAATTGCCATTGCGCTGCGCCGGCCCTCATGACATGGCCACGCTGCTCGATGATCGTCAACAGGGACATCCCGACGGCCAACCCAAAGAACGGGGCAATCCGGCGAAGGTCGCCGCGCTGCCAACGTCCGCGTTCCCACCAGGCACACAATAGCAGGATGAGCGGCAACACCACGGTCGACGGTTTGCTGAGCATGGCTGCGGCGCCGAACGCGAACGCAAGTGCGTACGAACCGCGTTTGTTGTCGGCTTCGAACCTCAGGAAGCACAGCACAGACAGAAAGAAGAAGAAACCCGATTGGATGTTCTTCAATTCTGTCGCCCACGCTACCGATTCGACGCCAACGGGATGCACCGCCCACAGCGCGGCGGCGACCCACGCGCCCGGGACCCGCAAGCGCCGCAGTAGGGTCCACAACAACACGGCATTGGCCGCCTGCAGCGCGATGTTCACTGCGTGATAGGGCAGGGGATGCAATCCCCAGAGGCGGCGTTCCACCCAGAATGTGGTCAGCGTGAGCGGGTAGTACCGCGACACGGCCAGCGACGACCAGATTTGTTCCAGTCCGTGCACGGAATTCATTGCGGGATTTCGGGTGAAATGGTCGTTATCATCCCAGATGAACCCGCAGCGAAGGGCCGGGAGGTACACCACGATCGTCAGTAGCACGATCAGGGCGGCGCCAGAGAGCGATTTTCTCACGTGGATCATCGTGTTATCGGCCGCTTACGGGACACTTGGTGGCATCACGAGCTTGCGACAAGTCGGGCCACTGGTTAACACTCATGCTCATCAGCTTCGTTTCGCAGAACAGCCTCGCCACAGCTGTCCCGCTCACGCCCGTGCCGGCGGACAAATCCCATTCGGCGAGTTCCGCACGAATTCGATGAACTCCCGCGCTTCGGGCGTGGTGAACGCCCCGTCCCCTGACGCTTCCGCCAACGCCTGCGTGCCGTTCATCCCCGAGAGATAAAACATCTGATAGAGCTTTTTCAATTCGCCGAGCGCTTCCCGGGAAATCTTCGCCCGCCGCAGGCCGACCAGGTTCAGCGCGTGGATCTCGTTGCGCTCCGCCGCCAGCGTGAACGGCGGCACGTCCATCGACACCCGCGCATTCCCGGAAAACATCGCCAATCGTCCCACATGCGTGAATTGGTGGATCACCACGCCGCCCGAAATGAACGCGCGGTCGCCCACGTGCACGTGACCCCCCAGCAACGCGCAATTGCAGATGATGACACTGCTGCCGACGACGCAGTTGTGCCCGACATGCGCCGCCGCCATGAGATAACACCCATTGCCAATCACCGTCGCGCTCTCGGGCTCCGTCCCGCGATGCACCGTGCAATACTCGCGAAAGACATTGTGGTCGCCGATCCGTAGATACGAGCGGCAGGCACGGTCAAACTTCAGATCCTGCGGTTCATGCCCGATCACCGCGCCCATGTGGATTTCGTTATCGCGCCCGATCTCCGTGTGGCCCGTCAGATACGCATTCGCCCAAATCCGCGTCCCCGCGCCGACCTTCACGTGTTCTTCGATGACCACGTTCGGCCCCACCTCGACGGACGAATCCAGTTCCGCCTTTGGACTGATGATGGCTGTCCGATGTATCGACATGCCGCGACTATACCAAACCATGTGGCCGCGGTCTACGACCGCCGAATCGGGGTTGACCTTGAGGGCGAGCGACCAGGCCCTACCGTCTCCGCCGACTCGGGCTGAACGAGTAGCCTTTCATCGTGCGGACGGCGCGGACGCTGCGGCGGTCCCCGGAGATTTGCTTCCCTTCAAACATCGGGGTTAGAACGTAAGTGAAATTCTCCAGCTTGAGTTGGGGAATTTTCTGGCCAATGAACCGTTCGATGGCCCGCAGATACTCGAGTTCCTCGACCGTCACGAGCGTGAACGCGTCGCCAACCTTCTGCGCGCGGCCCGTGCGGCCAATGCGATGCACGTAATCCTCGGGATGCTGCGGCACGTCGTAATTGATCACGTGCGTGACGCCTTCCACGTCCAGACCGCGCGCCGCAATATCCGTCGCCACCATCACTTCGTACTTGCCGGATTTGAAACCATCCAGAGCCTCGACCCGCTCGCGCTGCGTGCGGTTCGAGTGCAACGCCGCCACGGAGTGCCGCTCCGCCCGCAATCGTGTCGCAATCTTGTCCGCGCCGTGCTTGGTGCGCGAGAAGATCAGCACGCTGTCGAAATTGGTCCGCTGCAGCAACGCCGCGAGCAACTGGAACTTCTGGCTGGTCGCGACCGGGTAACACGCGTGCGTCACCGTGTCGGCGGGCGAACGGCTGATGCCGATTTCAATTTTTTCGGGTTGCCGCAGTACCCACGCCGCCAGCCGTTCGATCTCGGGCGGGATCGTCGCGGAAAACAGGAACGTCTGCCGGTTGCTTCGGGCAGCGGTCGACGATCCGCCGCACGTCGGGCAGGAATCCCATGTCCAGCATGCGGTCCACCTCGTCGAGCACGAGCAGGTTCACGTCCTGCAACTTCACCAACCCCTGTCCCATCAAATCCAACAGCCGACCAGGCGTCGCGACGATCGTGTCCACGCCCTGATGCAATCCCTGCTTCTGATCGCCGTAACCGACGCCGCCAAATATGACAACGGTTTTCAAGTTGGTGAACCGCCCGTAATCACGGAAGGCGGTCTCCACCTGCGCCGCCAGTTCGCGGGTCGGTCCCAGCACCAGGCAACGGCATTTGCCGTGCGTTTTCAGGAGGGTGAGAATCGGCAGCGCAAACGCGGCGGTCTTGCCGGTGCCGGTTTGCGCCGAACCGATGACGTCTTTGCCGGCGAGGATGAGCGGGATGGCGCGTAGTTGGATCGGCGTCGGCTCGGTATATCCCGCCGCCTGCACGCCGCGAAGTACTTCCTCAGAAAGTCCAAGTTGTTTGAAAGGCATAGGGCATGGTACGGGCCACCGGCGCCTTTAACAAGACCTGATTTACCCGCCTCTCAGCCCCCGAACGGTAGGGTCACCGTGACGCCAAAGTACGTTTGGTTGTGCGTGAAGTCGATGTCGGGCCGCACGGGCTCGTTCAGGAGAAATCTCCACATCGGACCGTCAAAGCCCCGACGCGCCGGGTCGCAGACCACGGCCACCTGCCGTCGACCGTCACCCGCCGTTTCCGGCTCGAATCGATTTCGAACTCCCGCCGAGTCCGTTTTCGATCGCATCATTGCGCTACGGGCCGCCGCCTCCCGGGCGATCTCCGATGGCGAGAACGGCGATCCGTCGCCGTCTGGCGCGACAAGCACCCGTACGACGCGTGCCGGCGCCGGGGCGGGCACTTGATCGGCATTGCGTCCCGTTGGGATCGCGAGCAGAAACGCCCCGGCGCACAACCCGCACAAGAGAATCAACCGCCCCTTGCCGTGAAAGACCGGAAAGACACCATCGTGGTGGGTCGAATTGTCTCGAAACTGAAACTGCTATCTCATTCATGAGCCGTTCCATCGCTGCTTCGCGAGGTACGGCCAAAAGGGGGTTGTCCTTCGTGGCGTTTGGCGGCCGATCCGCCTCGACTTGCGAAATCACGAGTTCCTTTCGATAAAGCACGTCGTGAGCCACCTTGCGCCAAGGCACCGGAAATGGGGGTTGATTGACGGCGCGGATTGCCGTATAAGCGGGACGCTCTATGAGGCATACCCTGTCAGTTTTGGTCGAGAATAAATTCGGCGTGTTGACCCGCATCTCGGGGCTGTTCAGCGGCCGCGGGTTCAACATCGACACACTCAACGTCGCCCCGACGCAGGACCCGACCCAGTCCCGCATGACCATCGTGGTCAAAGGCGACGATACCGTCCTCGAGCAGGTCACCAAGCAGCTCAACAAGCTCGTCGACATCATCAAGGTGCAGGATTTCAAGGAAGGCGAGTACGTTGACCGCGAACTCGTCCTCATCAAGGTCGGCGCCGACAACAAGACGCGGCCCGAGATCATGCAGATTTGCGATATTTTCCGCGCGAAGATCGTCGATGTCGCCCACAAGGCGTTGACCATCGAGATCACCGGCGACGAATCGAAAATTAGCGCGTTTCTGGGGTTGATGGAACCGTTTGGCGTCCGCGACATCACGCGGACCGGTAAAGTCGCGATGCCGCGCAAGTGACCCGGCGTGGCCACCCGGAAGCCGCTTGACGAATGCAGGATCTCAGCACAGAAAATCAGCAATGGAGAATATGAATCATGGCGATTATTGATTTTGGCGGCGTAAGAGAACACGTTGTCACGCGCAAGGAATTCACCCTGGCCAAAGCCCGCAGCGTCCTCAAGAATGAGGTCATCGCTGTCATCGGCTACGGCGTCCAAGGCCCGGCCCAGGGGTTGAACATGAAAGATAACGGATTCAACGTGATCGTCGGCCAAGCGCGCGAGTTCAAGCGTGACTGGGATCGCGCGGTTGCCGACGGCTGGGTGCCCGGCAAGAACCTGTTCGACATCGAAACTGCCGTCAAGAAGGGCACCATCATTCAAGTACTCGTTTCCGACGCGGCCCAACGCGCGGTTTGGCCGACAATCAAGAAGCACCTCAAACCGGGCGATGCCTTGTATTTCTCGCACGGCTTCTCGATCACCTACCGCCAGAAGAGCGGCGTCGTTCCGCCCAGGAATGTCGATGTGATTATGGTCGCTCCCAAAGGGTCCGGCCTGAACGTGCGCCGCAATTTCTTGTCCGGCGCCGGCATCAATTCCAGCTTCGCCGTTCATCAGGACGCGACCAGCCGCGCCAAGGAGCGCTGCCTGGCCGTCGGTATTGCCATTGGGTCGGGCTACCTGTTTCCCACCACGTTCCCACACGAAACCAACAGCGATCTGACAGGCGAGCGCGGCGTATTGATGGGGTGCCTGGCGGCCATCATGGAAGCACAGTACGACGTCCTGCGCGCCCACCGCCATTCCCCGAGTGAAGCCTTCAACGAGACCGTTGAAGAACTCACCCAGAGCCTCATCCGCCTTGTGGATGAAAGGGGCATGGACTGGATGTATTCCAACTGTTCCGCCACAGCCCAACGTGGCGCGCTCGATTGGAAGCCGAAGTTTAAGGCGGCCGTCCTGCCGGTCTTCAAGAAACTTTATGGGCGCGTGTCGTCCGGCAAAGAGGCCGAGCGCGTGATCAAAGTGTGCGGCGCGAAGAACTATCCGCAACGCGTCGCCCGGGAACTCGCCGCCATGCGCAACTCCGAGATGTGGCGCGCCGGCGCGGCTGTCCGCGCGTTGCGTCCGACGGAGAAAGCCCGGGCGATTTCCCGCGGGACCAAGGGTCTTGTCGGTCGCGGCGGTTGATCGAAGAAGAATCAAAAAATTCAGAGTGGCGAATTCGCTGAAACGCAAATCGAGTACCGTGCAAGCTATTTGATAGGAGGTCACTATGCGGAAACGATTCAATTTTCTCGCGGTGGGCATCGTGCTGGCGATCATCAGCTTCGCCTACGCGCGGTACGATTATTCCGACAAGAACAGCGCCACGCTCACGAATCCCTTTGGTAAACACGAAAGCACCACCATCAGCAATCCGTTCATCAATCAGGATCTGTTCGGCGAGTGGATGAAGCACGAGATGACGTTCGCCATCATCCTGCCTGTCGCCTTCCTCGCCGGCGGCGTGGTGCTGGCGGTCAGGAAGTAGGGGGTTGCATCAGCAAAGAGGTATTCTCACAAGTCATCGGGTGTGAGCCCGGTGTGCTTGGCAATACGCGCCAACATATGTGGGCCGATCTCCACGCGATCGTGAAACGCAAATACGTAATCTGGCCAGCCGTCTCGCGCAAGAACCCGATGGGAAGTCCCGGATTAACGTTTGATAGTCCAGCCTATTCGCAATAGTGCCGCCAATACTCGCCGGGCTTTGGCTGACGGCCACTGGCTCATGCTGGCACGGCAAAAACACCACGCAACTCAGGAATTTCTTCGCCGTGCTCCAGTCGATCCGCAATGACACGAAGAGCAAGCGCCTTCGCTTTGGAAATAGCTTCTTTCCGAGTACGCCCGTAGCTCATCGCTCCGGGCAATTCGGTCACCTCCGCCAACCAACGACCATCATCTTCGCGTTCAACCTCAATTCTCATGGCCAATCCTCGGTAACAATCTAGCGTAATTCTAGCCGCCTTACGAGCCTGCGCCGCGTGCCTGACGTCGCTCTTGACGAACGGCCCGCGACCTGCTACGTATAAAGTTGTGATGAATCGTAATTTCAACCTGCTGCTGGCTTTGCTGGGACTGCTCCGACTCGCGTCGGAGACGGCGGGTTGAGATCTTTAGACAGGAATCGAAACCCACTGTCGCCGCGCGACAGTGGGTTTTTTGTTGTTTGCCCCCTGTCCACGGCTAGAATCGAAAGGATCAGGCCATGAGTGAGCAAATATTGATATTCGACACGACGTTGCGCGACGGCGAGCAATGCCCGGGCGCGTCCATGCACATCCGCGAGAAACTCGAGGTCGCGCGGCAATTGGCGCGGTTGCGCGTGGACATCATCGAGGCGGGCTTCCCCATCGCCAGCGACGGCGATTTCGAGGCCGTGAAAGTCCATTGCCGGCGAAATCCAGGGACCGCGCATCGCCGGGTTGGCCCGCTGCGTCGATAAAGACATCGACCGCGCCGCCGAAGCCGTGAAACCTGCGGGCGACCGCGCGCGCATTCACGTCTTCCTCGCCACCAGCGCCATCCATCGCGAGTTCAAACTCAAGATGGCCCAGAGCGAGATTCTCAAGCGCAGCGTGGAAGGCGTCCAACGCGCCCTCGGCTACTGTAAAGACGTCGAGTTCTCGCCCGAAGACGCCTCGCGCACCGAGCCGGAGTTCTTGGCCGAGGTGACGCAGGCCGTCATCGAAGCCGGTGCGACAACGGTCAATATCCCCGACACCGTCGGCTACGCCGCGCCGCATCAGTTCGGCGCGCTCATCAAACATCTCTTCGACCACGTCCCGAACATCAAGAACGCCGTCATCAGCGTCCATTGCCACAACGATCTCGGCCTCGCCGTCGCCAATTCGTTGGTTGCCGTCCAGAATGGCGCGCGCCAGGTCGAATGCACGATCAACGGCATCGGCGAACGCGCCGGCAACGCTTCGCTCGAAGAAATCGTCATGGCGCTCAAGGTCCGCAAGGACGCGTTTGGCGGGTTTCAAACGAACGTCGACAGCACGCAGATCTACCGCAGCAGCCGTCTCGTGTCGCACATGACGGGCATGGTGGTGCAGCGCAACAAGGCCATCGTCGGCGACAACGCGTTCGCCCACGAAGCCGGCATTCACCAGCACGGCATGATGGCCAATCGCGCGACGTACGAAATCATGAGCGCCGAGGACGTGGGCCGTTCCAGCGAGCTCACCTGGGGCAAACACATGGGCCACCACGCCGTCGGCAAGAAGCTCGACGAAATGGGCTACAAACTCAGCGAGGACGAAGTCCGCCGCATCACCGACCAGATCAAGGCCCTCGCCGACAAGAAGAAGCAGGTGTACGACGAGGACGTGATGGCCATCGTCGAAGGCCAGTTCACCGAGGTGCCGCAGGTGTGGAAATTGGGTTACCTTAGCGTGACCACCGGCGAAATCCCGACCGCCTCCGTGCGCCTCATCCGCGCTGACAAGAAAGAGCCGATATCCGACGCCGGCACCGGCGATGGCCCGATCGATGCGATGCTCAAGACCATCGACCGCATCACGGGTCTCAAAGGCAGCCTCGCGGATTACAGCGTCAACAGCGTCACGCGCGGCAAGGACGCCATCGGCGAAGTCACCGTCCGCGTCCATTTTAATGGCGACGCGGGCCGCATCGTCACCGGCAAGGGCTCCTCGACCGACATCATCGAAGCCAGCGCCCTCGCGTACTTGAACGCCCTCAACCGCTACCTCTACGAACAACGCCAATCCGCCGAGACCGAAAAACCGACATTGTGAACAAGACCCGCGCCACGAGACGTTCGAAGGCCGCTGCCAAGGCAAAGAAAGACGCTTGGGCAGCGGCCGAGGCATACGGCTGCGATATGAACCTGCTGGAACTGAGCCTGCGCAGGACACCGGCCGAGCGTTTACGGGTCCATCAGAGTGCCCTTGAACTTGTCGAAGCGCTGCAGGCCGCGGGCAGGCGACGAAATGTCAAATCTTAAAGCATTGCTGGCGCGACTGGTCGATGGCGAGGTTGAGTTCGTCCTAATCGGGGCCTATGCATCCGTGGTCTACGGCGCGACCCTCGTGACTCACGATGTGGACATTTGTTGTCCATTCACGTCGAGAAACCTCCTGAAGTTGCGGAATGCCTTAGCCGATCTGCGTCCCGTTCACCGTCTCACGCCAAAACGTCTGCCGCTGCAGCTTACCCGCGAAAACCGTCGCGGCCTAAAGAATCTTTATTTGGAAACGGATTTGGGTGTCCTCGATTGTCTGAGCAATGTGCTGGGGGTGGGCGATTATGCTGCCGTGAAACGGCAGAGCGTGATGACGAGTTTGGACTTTGGAGAATGCCGCGTTCTGGGGCTTGACGCTCTCATCAAGGCAAAAGTCGCGATGGACCGTCCGCGCGACCGCGAGGCGGTGGCTCAGCTGGAAGCGATCCGTTCACGGCAACGTCGCTCCAGTGGGCGCAACTGACGCAGTAATCCACGGAGATCGACTATGGACGATCATGACGTCGGGCGGATGTGGGACGCGAACGCCGCGGTGTGGACCCAACTCGCGCGGGGGGGCTATGACGCGTCCTGAAGCCGCGCTAAAATGCGGCGTACTTGCGCAGTTGCTTCAACGCCACGGTCAAATCTTTTGGCCACGGGGCTTCGACGGTGAGACTCTTGCCCGTCGCCGGCTGGGTCAACGTCAATCGCTCTGCGTGTAGAGCCGGCCGATCCAGCAACGGACGCTCGGGTTCCTCGTCCTTCGCCTTGTAGTTGGGTTTGAACTGCGACAGCAGCAGCGGCGCGCCGCCGTAATCAGGATCACCGACCAGCGGGCAACCAACGGCCTGCACATGGACGCGAATCTGGTGCATCCGACCGGTTTCGATGACGACTTCGAGCAACGCATACCCGCGGAATCTCTCCCGAACGTTGACGATACTCCGCGCGTCGCTGCCGCGACTGTGATCGATTCTGGCCAACCCGGGAACTTTGGGATGTCGCCCGATGGGAAGGTCGATGGTCAGCGGTGATATGTCGGGTGTGCCCCGAACAAGCGCCGCATATACCTTTCGTGTCACGCGGTCGCGGAACTGGCGGACCAGATCGCGAAAGACTTCCTGGGTCTTTGCCACAACGAACACGCCGGTGGTGTTGAAATCGAGGCGATGGACGTTCGCCAGCGATTCGCCCGGACGGGCCGCCTGGAGCAGCGAGATCAGGTCGGGTTTGGTCTTGTCGAAACGATCCGGGACTGCGAGCAAGCCGGCCGGTTTGTTCAACGCCAGAATGGCCGCGTCTTCGTGGAGGATTTCAACCGCGGGATGTTCGCGGCTCAATCGAATCGTGTTCACGCGCGGGCGGCTTTGACGAGCGCGGCCGCGCGCCTGGGATCGACCGCACTGAATAATTTGCCGCCGACCTTGAGCGACGTGCCCACGATCACACCATCGGCAAAGCGGAGGAATTCGCGGACGTTGTCGACATTGATACCGCTGCCGATGAGAATCTTCGCGGACGGGCACGCTTTGCGAACCCGCTGCACGTCCGTGATGTCCGCGACCCTGCCCGTGCCCGTTCCCGAAATAATCAGCGCATCGGCCAACCCGCGATCCAGCGTATCATGCGCCGAGTCTTCGATTTCAAAATTACCCAGCGGGACCGCGTGCTTCACGTGGACATCGGCAAAAATGGACGCGGTCGGGCAAATTCGTTTGCGATAACGGACAGTTCCGTAAGCGTCGCCTTCAATGATGCCCTGATCGGTCAGCATGGCGCCGGTATGGACGTTCACCCGCATGAAACTCCCGCCACAGGCCGCGCACAGCGCCAACGCGGTTTGCGGGTCGTTGCGCAAAACGTTGAATCCCAACGGCAGTTTGATTGCGGCGCGAACCGCCGTGCCCGCCGCGGCCATGGCGGCGACGGTTTCAGGCCCGACACAGGACTTGGTGAACGGCGCGTCGCCGAAGTTTTCGATGATGATCGCGTCAACGCCGCCGCGTTCGTAGGCCCGGGCGTCGGCGAGGGCAAAGTCGATGACGGCCGGCAGGTTGCCACCCCATTTGGGGGAGCCGGGGAGAGGTTTCAGGTGAACGACGCCAATGACAGATTTATGGTGGGGACGAAATAGGGCGCTCATTTTTGCGCGAGTGTGGCAAAAATGAGCGCAAAAGGGCAGGACTTTTTTGCAAGGGTAAGACCCCGCCGTCCTCCAACCCAGCGGTTACGACTAGTCCGAAACAATCACGTTATGTCCCTGGAACTGGCCTTCCAGACGGACTTTACGTGAATTAATCAGATCGGCAACTATGTATGCGCCAAGCTGTTCGTCACGCGTGAGTTGGTTTACGGTGGCGATCAAATCCGCCAGCGTTGGGGGGTTTTTGTGGTTACCCTTCTGCGCATTGCGTTTCATGGACGGTATGTTAAGCAGGGTACGTGCCATGGTCCGCAGGTCTGGCTCGATCGGCTTGACTCAGGGAGGGTTTTTTGGGGGCACCATGCGTGGGGAATCGAGTAAACGGGTCAACTCCGCATCGGCACCTGGCCCGTGCTTGCGGAAGTGAAGAAGTAAATGGGCAACCTCTGCTGAGAGGGTGGGTTGTCGGCGCTCGGCTTGGCGACAGGTGCGCTGGCACAGTTGTCGCAAGCGGGCTTTTACCAAGTGGCGCACAGTTGCGGGTACATGTTAACGGTGTTGGCACTGGGAGGCATTTGGTGCGCGTTACACGAGCCGGAGCGGAGGTGGCGGTGGCTGGCCGCGGCGAGTGCGGCGTACGGGATGGCAGTGGGGGCAAGACCAAACTTGTTGTTCGGCGCGGTCGCCCTGCTGGTGCCGGTGGCCCAAGCGTGACGTGAACGGCGGCAGGTGTGGCCGATGCTGGCGGTGTGCAGCGCGCTGTGGTTTGGGGTACACTTTTGGGCTACTCGGTGGCGTTCAATCTGCTCGCAAACGCCGACCATTACACCGATGCCCACGCCATTCGCGGGGAGAAGTTGATGGTTGCGGGCAAGCTGCCGGAGGCGATTGTGCAGTACGAACAGGCGCTGCGGATCAAGCCCGATTACGCCGATGCGCAAAACGCGTTGGCGCGACTGGAAGCTGGCCAGTAAGTGCCTGCCCTCGGAAGTTCAAATCGCAAGGTTCGCAAAGCGTCCAAAGCGGGGGGCAACAGGTGATTCACAACGGAAGTGGCGCCTGTTCGTTCACAGTTTGCCATTACGCCGGCTGACTCCCCCACACCCCTTATGATCGAAAGCCGATCTGGACGGGAGTTCCCCCAGCCTAACTCCCCTGCCGTCTTGTCATGGAGTTCTGAAAGAAATGTGACCGCTCTACTGCTGTGCAACCCCAACGAATTTGCGGAGATGGCTGTGTTGGGCATGAGTCCCTCTGATAGTAGAGGATATGACCGTCGGCTCATCTGATTAACAATAATTGATCGTGGAGCCAAGGCTATAAGTTGTATGCGGTCGCGTTGTATGGTAACTTGGGTTGTGATAAAGAGTGTTCATCGTGTGCGTCTTAACCTGCTGGCAATCATCGGGGCCTGCGGACTCGGTTCGTTGTTCGCAACAGCGGGTGTCAAGGTCGCCCAGACGCTTAGCGGAGACGAGGCGCTCCAGCATCTCGGGGAGACCAATACCGTCTGTGGGTTGATCGCCAGCACGAAATACGCGGTAGGCGCGCCGGGGAATCCCACCTATTTGAACTTCGACCGTCCCTACCCCCACCAGAGTTGCTCCGTCGTGATTGCCGAGGCGAGGCGTGCCAAGTTCAAGGTCGCTCCCGAAACGGCGTTCTGGGGGAAATGGGTTTGTGTCACCGGTGTCATCACGATGGACTACCGCGGCAAGGCGCAGATCGCGGTCAGCGACCCCGCGCAAATCGTGGTTGAAGACACACCGACTCCTTCGGCCAGCAACTAGACGGCTGCCACGTCAGCCAATGGGCCAAGGTGGCAAGTTTTTTCTTGATCCGCCTGCCACAAACTGAAAGAATCCATCCGGCTCGTAGAGGAGCGCCTTTTGCACATGTTTGGAGAAGGAGAGGAAATGCCGATGCCAAAGCCCGATTGTCCCCGGTTAGGAACCGGGATCGCTTCTGCGGAAAACAGGCGCCTGCGCAGGCTTTTGCGCATTTTTGTCGCGATCGTCTGCACGAATTTGGTGGGCTTGGCGTCCGCCCTGGCGGAGGACGCACCTCTCACGCCGATTCCCAGCATTGACCTGTCATTGACCAACCAACTGATCACGGTGCAAGCTCTCATCACGAACATCCGGGAACCGACCGGCCCGCGTTCGCCCTACATCGTCACCCTCACGGAAAGCAATGCGACAGTCCCACTGGTGTATTGGTCGGACATGCAACCGCAACTTTCCTCGAAGGTGAAACTCGGCAATATCATCAACGCCGAGGTCAAGGTGTCCACCTATCGCCATAATATACAACTGCGCATTTCCAGCAACGATGCGATCCGGGTGGTGGGCACAGCCCCCATACCCGCGGCTTCGACAAACACCCCGGCTGCCGGTGCTTCTCCGGCCCGCTCCATCTACCAACGCCGCGCGAACAAAGCCCGCGGCTTCGACAAACACGACGGTTGTTGGTGCTTCTGCGTCCGCTCCATCCGCCAACGCCGCTCCGACAACCAGCTTCCCACCCGCACCCGTGGCAACCGACATCGGGAAAATCAAGGAGGATTGGGTAGGTCGCGTGGTGGTCATTTCCGGCACCATTTCAGGAGGCGGCACCACCGACAAAGGTCGTCGGTTCAGCCTTCGGGACGCGACCGGTGAGATCCAGGTCTTGCTGGGCCAGACTGTGTTGGGGGGGCTGTCGGCTGACAAACTACAGCCGGGCCAAACCCTCACGATCACAGGCCCGGTCAAGTTGCTCGATGGAAAACTGGCCGTCATTCCTGAGACACGGGCTGCCGTTAAGCCACCATCGTCGGGCCGATATTTTTAGGGAGTGTAAACAGTGGGGACATCGGCAGCCCCAGAAAAGGCCGTAAAATGGATCTTTCTCTCTGCACATGTCGCCTATTCTAAAATGCACGGCTTACCCGACTGCCGTTGACTGCGGAAACGGGGCAACCAGGGCATCAGAACTTTCCATCGGTTCGCCAACCGGGGCGGTTGAGTTGGCGACTACGTTGTGTGAGTCTCTCGCAGGAGAGTCCAGGTGACTTCCGAGCGGCAATGATCACAAGGCGGCGCGTAGTGCCCCCTCAGAAGTGTGCGTTCAACTGGATGATCGCAGCCAGATGAACGATAAATTCCGGGAACAGTTACGGCCTCTCCAGTGGTTATAACTGTTGGGGCCATGCGCGCAGACTGCCACCGATGCCTCCGATTTGGAATTCAAATTTCAAAGTAGCCCAAAACGCTGGTAACGATTGATTGTTCAGGGTTTTGCCACTCATCCGGCGGCTGAAAAACGGGTTTTTCAGACGCTCTTTCCCTGTTGTGAAGCCCGCCACATGGAAGGTGGCCTTCAAGTGACGAACTGGGGTTTCTGCTGAGTACCATGCATCATTTGGCAATTCAGTGTGTCACAGATACGGATGAGTTATGCAACCGTATAAGGGGGTCCGATACGGCACAAACATCCAGACTGCTTTTGCGTCGAACCAAGCTGTGTGGCATGATGCAGCGCGATGGCCAAAACCGTTTCACCGCCGCTCGTTGAACTAGCCGGTGCCAGCCTGCGGGTTGGCGAAAGGTTGTTGTTTCGCAACACCAACTGGATTTTCCGGCGCGGCGAGCAGTGGGCGCTGGTGGGACCCAATGGGTCAGGCAAGACGCTGTTCGCGAGCGCTTTGACCGGCGCGATACCGGTCGTCCGTGGTGAATTCCGCGTGCCCGACGGTGCGGTAGCGCACGTGTCGTTCGAACAACAGAAATTGTTTGCCGGTAACGCGCCAGCAGCGGCCCGGTGGTTCAGCCTCGAAGAAGACGCAGCGCCACCGGTGCGTCAGTTCCTGTCACAGGACAGTGTCGAGGATATCAACCCGTTCGAAATCGTTCTGCGCTCACAGGCGGCGGCGCGTACGTTCGCGCAACACCAACGGCGGGTCGTCCGGCTCCTCGGCATTGCGCCGCTGCTGGAGCAGCCAGTGCCGTCGCTGTCGAATGGCGAGATGCGCAAGGTCTTGCTGGCCCGGGCGCTGTTGCGGCAGCCGCAATTGTTGATTCTCGACGATCCATTTAGCGGGCTCGATGTGCGGTTCCGTAGGCACTTGAAGGAGATTTTGGAGAAGCTGATGAGGCACGGGGCGGTGCATCTGCTGTTGATCGCGACACATCCCGACGAATTGCCTCGCGGCATTACGCATTTGTTGCGCGTCGGCCGGTGCCGGGTCGTGGAACAAGGTCGGTTCACAAAGCGGCGCGGACGCGAATCGTTGACGGTAGCGCACGCGTCTCGCGTGCGGGCGTCACCCTGTCTGAGAACGACCACAGCCAAAACGGTTGGGCGAGCAGCACCAGAGCTGGTCCGCCTGACCGACGTGACCGTGCGGTACGGTGCACGGACGATCTTGGAGAACATCAATTGGGTTGTCCGTCGCGGCGAGAGCTGGGCGTTGCTCGGGCCGAACGGGTCGGGCAAGAGCACCTTACTGAGTTTGATCATCGGCGACAACCCGCAGGCCTACGCCAATGACGTGCGCGTTTTCGGGCGGCGGCGCGGCGATGGGGGAAGCGTGTGGGCATTGAAGCGGCGGATTGGCTGGGTATCGCCTGAGTTGCATCTGCATTTTCCGGAAGCGCAGACGTGCCTCGAAGTCGTGCTCTCCGGTTTCGACGATGCGACCGGCTGTTACCATCGACCAACGGGACGGCAACGCAAGATCGCGAGACGGTGGCTCGCGAGTTTCATGTTGGCAGGCTGTGCCGAGCGGTCGTTCGGGTCTTTGTCGGCGGGATTGCAACGGATGACGTTGCTGGCGCGGGCGGTGGTGAAGGGGCCTACCCTGCTCGTACTCGACGAGCCGTGCCAAGGGCTCGATGCAGCGCACCGGGCGCGATTCATCCGAACGGTCGAGGCGTTGCTGCGGCACACAACGGTCATCTACGTCACGCATCGGCGTGACGAGATCCCGGCAGGGATCCACCGGGTGTTGCGGCTTTTCGTTGACGCGGCCGGTGGTGCAGGCCGGCATTCACTTCCAAGGCACTAATCGTTCCTCTTGACGATGAAAGCTGTGAATCGGTCGTCGGTCGCCATGATCGCTTTCTAGCAACAATCACCGAGTTCATCCCCTCGTCATGCCGCACCACCTTGGCCCTGTCGAAGCCTGCCGCTTTCAGGTCGTCCCGCAATTCCTCGAAGGTAAACGTCCCTCCGCCCTCCGTTCCCACCAGCATGTTGACTGCGAATAGCGCCCCCGAGATCGGAGCCGTGCGAGACTCTTCCATCAGGACATCCCGAATCGCAATTCGCCCACCGTGGTCCAAAGCCCGATGCACCTTTCGGAATAACATCCGATTCTGGTGCCGGGAATTCTGATGGACGATGGCGCTGACCCAAGCGAGATCACAGCCCTTCGGTAACTGGTCGGTGTAGAAGTTTCCGGTGACCAAGTTGACGCGGCGCCTCAATCCCACCTCCGTCAGTCGCTTTTCTGCCAAACGGATCACCGGCGGCAGATCGAAGATGGTCGCGCGGCCCGAACGGTTGGCATGCAGGAAGGCAATGGTCCAAGTCCCCGAAGCCCCGCCGACGTCGAGCAGACGGTGGAAACGTAATGGCTGAATGTCACGCACCACCTTGGCAGCGACTCGCGCATTGATGGCGTGCATGGCCCCGATGAAAGAAGCCGTATCCCCCTGCCGGCCACGAATGCTGGGGATGCGCTGTGCTAGCTTTCCGGTCTTGATGACTTTCGCCAACTGATCCCAGCGACGCAGACAATTCGCCTGATGCTGCGCCATGGCCAGAACGCTGTCCGATTCGTCCTGGTTTAGGAGTTTGGCGATGCTGGCAGGCACCGAGTAGCGGGTGGACTGCTTGTTCAACATCTGCAAAGCGACCAAGGCATCCAGCAGGATCGTGATGCCGCGTTTGTTACAGTGCAGGCGAGCGGCGATGGCATCAGCGGTCAGGCGGGCCGTGCCGACGGCATCAAAGAGATCGAGATCGGCGGCGGCGGCCAACACGCAGGCCGGTTGAAAACCTCGGGCGAGGTCGAGAATCTCATCGGCAGTCCATTGCTTGGGCATCGGGAACCTCTGGTTGCGAATCAGACTACTCGAAACTGCGTCTGTATTAAAGCGGCCATCTTCAAGCACCTGTCCCGGATGTGCCCCCATTCATGGCTGAGGGCTTTTCAACCGCGCAACCTGGCTGGAGATACAATTTTGGCGACTGCGGGGACAATTCTGTGCAACACTTCGGCGGGCTGTACTAGCTTACGCCTCGATCCCAAGACGGAAACTTCTTCTGCGCCAGGCGCTACGTTCCGAGCCGAGTTTGCGCCTTCAACGGTAAGCTTTGATTCATGCGATTTAGCTCGGCCGTCTCACCTGAGAGCTTTTGAACACGAGACAGGCCGCTTTTATTTCTCTCTACCGCCGCCATTTCAAGGAGGAGGTCCGCCCGTGCATCATCGATACTGAACGCGTCCCCGCCCAGTTTACGGACCCGGAAGTTGCCCGTCTGCTCCCGCTCCAAGACGGCGTAATCCCAACCCGTGGTCACCTTCCCTTTTGCGAGGGTGCCGATCGTCGTTCCCGCCTTGTTGGCGAACCATTCAATCTGCCACGCCATCAAACTCTCCAATCCAAGAGGGGGCGGTCGAAACTGGTCGAACCTCTCCTTGCGTATGCTTTCAAATGACTCAGATGCCTCTCCCACCAGCGACGGTTGAGGTTGATTCTTGCTGGCTTGCTGTGCCGTAACCAGGGTGAAGCCGGTTTGCGTGTTACGAGCGCTGCTCATGATACGACCGCGAGAAGCATGGAGTTTGCCATTTTCCGGCCGCAACTCCGCTGCCAGAATCCACCCGCCAAGACGGCAGCTCCGCTGGGTCGAAACGGAGCCGACGTGTTTGGAAAGCGGCCCAGTCAAGCGTCAACGAGAAGCATGGGAGGCTACTGGGAAAGCGTACCGGCCTAACAACGTGGGTTCAACTGGTCTGATCGATTTGAGCCGTCTCGGCCAGGTGCGTGGGATCCCGTCGGGTCATGGTGATTCAGGGATTTGCGAATCCCGCCAATGAGGGCTCGTGGCGTGAGTGGTTTCTGGAGGAAACCACAAAGTCCACCCTGGAGCATCTTTTGTGGAACATCGTCGTCACACGCAGTTGTTAACGCGACGCGAACGTGCGGATTGATGCGTCGCAGGCGTTCAAAGACTTCGTCGCCGCGGAGGATGGGCATGAAATAGTCCAACAACACCAGTTGGATTTCCCGCCAATGGGCCTCATACAACACGAGGCCTTCGAGCGGGTCGGAGGCGGTCAGCACCACCCAGCCTTCGCGTCTCAACAACCTGCGGACGCTGTTCAAGACTTCCGTGTCATCGTCGATGAAGAGGATGGCATCTTGCCCGACCTTGGCAGGCCCGCCGGTTGTGGAATGATTGGGCTGAGGCAAGTCAGGGTCGTTGTGAGGAATTTCTTCGATTGCCATAATTGCTCATGCCCCGTGCTGGTCTATTGCCCATTGCTGTTCCCTTCGACAAATGTCTGAGAGGCGCGTGCCATGCTTGACCAACATTGCATATCGTGTGCCAAGATTGGTGGCTGTACGGCAGTCGGTTTTGAGGTTTGGTTCATGCATTCCTCCTTGCCGCGAGAATCGTGGGGAGTAGTATCTAGAGCGGTTTAAATAAAACTGTAGCCACACGAGGCAAACCAATTCCTGGCATCTTGGCGTGTCACGCCCTCCAAAGCGACCGCCATCGCTTGAACCAGCGTTGGCTGCGTTCGTGCTTCGGCTGTCCGCAGGCTGGCTTTGACTTTGCTCCACAGTTTCTTGATTGGGTTGAGGTCCGGCGAGTAGGCCGGGCAGAAAACGAATCGCGGCGCCCGCCGCTTCGATCAAAGAGAGGGTCGGCTGGCTCTTGTGCGGGGCGAGGTTGTCCAAGATCACCACGTCGCCCGGGTGCAGCGTGGGGCACAGGACGTGGCGGACATAGGCCCGAAACACCTCCGTATCGGCGGTTCCCTCGATTGCCATGCAGGCGGTTGAGCCATCCAGTCGCAACGCCCCGATCAGGGTGGTGGTTTGCCAATGACCTTGGGGAGCGCTGGCGTGGACGCGCAGACCCCGCGGCGCACGGCCGCACAAGCGGGTCAGGTTGGTCGTGGCACCCGACTCGTCAAGGAAGATCAACTTGGCGGGATCGAAGCCCGTTTGGTAGCGCCGCCACGTGCGGCGCGCGCGGGCGATATCCAGGCGGTCTTGCTCGCTGGCGCGGAGCGTCTTTTTTTATATGTCAGCCCCATCTTCGCCAAGGCGTAGTGGATGGCCGGCAGTGAGCACTTCAGGGCCACGGCCTGGCGCAGCTCGCGCAAGGTCAGGTCCGGCTTGTGGCTCAGCAGCGCTCGCAACTGGCGATGATGGATGTCCAGAATCATCGGCTTGCGTCCCGAGAAATGGTGGCGCGGGCCGATCTGGCCGGTGCGCCGACGCTGCTGCAAGAGTTTCTTGACCATCCCGAGCGAAACCTGGTAGCGAGCCGCAACCTTGTCGCGGGTGCCCTCGCCGTGGTCGTAAGACGCCAAGATCCGTTCCCGCAGATCCAGTGATAGGGTTCGCATGAACGCACCCTACCAGGGACCAAGCGTTGTGGCTACAGTTTTATTTAAACCGCTCTAGCAGCGAGGAAATACACCGAAGCCATCACGCAATCGAACGTGCTCACCTAATCCCGCCTGCCGAAAATTGCCCTCAACAAGACCCACGCCATCGCCACAATTGTCCGTGCCAAACCGATTAGGAAACGGATCAGCCCGGTAATCAGGGAAATTACCACTCTTGCCAGAGCAACTCCGACGGCCCCAACTCCCATGAAAAATGTCGATGCCACAACCGCCTGTCCCGCCCGCCCTACGCCGCAAGCCGCCGCGCTTCTGCCGCCTCGGCCTCCACCATCCGGCGCAATAATGCGATCCGTGCCCCGTGGCGGGTGGGGAAATTTCCATGCCGCTCGGAAATTCGGAACTCTCCCCCCGCATCACGTGTCAGTATGGCGTAGTTCCAACCCTTGTTCTTCGCGTCAAATCCGATATTGCCGATGATCGATTCCGCCACGTCAGCAAACCATTCGACCCCTTCGCCGACAGCCATCTCAGGGACTGCGTTCGCTGGCAGCAACTGGTGGAATGCCAGTTGCCCCATGCTGTTGATGACTACCACGGTGACCTTTCCTCCAGCGGTGGTTCGAATGCGTTCTCGATCTCGCCTTACCGCCACGCTGAGGGGCTTGTTTTCGGCCCCAGATAACCTAAGCCTTGATTCCGAAAAGGCAAATAGTTCGAGGAATGCTGCCGTTAATGCCACCCTCTCCGACAACAGCGAGTTGACTTCCGCCAGCGAGGGACTACATTTTCTCAGAGGTCTGGGATGAAGGTGCGTAGCGTCCAACACGCGTTTCTGACGGGAGATCGCCCACTGACGCGACTACTGTGGTTGTTGTTCTGTGTTTCCATCTGGGGATTGGGATTTGCGCTGGCTCTACTGATCATCGAGAACCTGTACTTCCGTTGAGCCTGGGTGGCCAAACAAAGGCCACCGCTGAACGGGGGACGATCATCTCAAAGAGACTGGTCTTCAGCAGCCTCCTTGTTGGAACTGTCACCGACGATCCGTCGTTGACGACGGTCGTCGGGTCCGGTAAAGTCTACGCACCAGTTATTATTATCAAGTATCGCGAATGCCATGTGTTACTCGGTTCGGTCGGTGATGATAGCGGAGCTTCGGTCATAATCGCACCGCGCTACCGGCCCTCGACTGCTGGATTTATTGGGGAAAGTGAAGCATTTGCTATAGTGTTGTAAGCGCAATGTTGGGGATGTAGCTCAGTTGGGAGAGCGCCTCGTTCGCAACGAGGAGGTCAGGGGTTCAAATCCCCTCATCTCCACCAATTTCTTATGATCTCTGTGTATGTCCTCGAGGGGAAAGCCAAGGGCAAGCGCTACGTGGGCATCACGAATGACCTTCCTCGGCGTTTGAATGAGCATCGATGCAACGAGTCCAAAGCGGGCCAGATTCTTGGCCAATTTCAACTGATCCATACAGAACAATTTCCGGATTATACGACCGCTCGTACTCGCGAGAAGTTCTTGAAGTCGGGCAAGGGCAGAGAATGGCTGAATTCCTTATACCCTCGGTCACGGCCCGCCTGCGGCGGGCAAGGCTGCGCCCGTGCATGATGGGCTTGTGCGCCGCAGGCGCATTCAAATCCCCTCATCTCCACCATTCCTCATATGACCTCCGCGCCGTCGAAACCATGGTTGCCCCACCGCATCTTCGTGGTATAATCACGCTGGTGTTGGCGGGCGGCACATTCCACAACTGGCTCGAATAGCACAAAACGAAAAGGGACTTTCCATGACGAGGCCGTATTCACATCCCGATGTTCTGGTTTCAACCGATTGGGTTGAACAACACAAGAACGACGCCAATCTGCGTCTCGTCGAGGTGGACGTTGACACGTCGGCCTACGAGCGGGGGCACATCGCCGGCGCCATCGCCTGGAACTGGCAGAGCCAGCTCTGTGACAACATCCGCCGCGACGTGCTCACCGAAGAAGCATTCGAGAAGTTGATGGGCGAGTCCGGCATCGACCCGGGGACAACCGTCGTCCTGTACGGTGACAATAACAACTGGTTCGCGTGCTACGCGTTTTGGCAACTCAAGCTGTACGGCCACCGCGACGCCCGCATTATGAACGGCGGACGCAAGAAATGGCTCGCCGAGAACCGCGCGGTCACCAAAGACGTGCCCAAGTACCCGGCAACCGACTACCGCGCCCACCCGGCGGACACCTCGGTGCGCGCGTTCCGCGACGATGTGACGCAGGCGATCAAGGAGAGCAAGTTCAACCTCGTGGACGTGCGTTCGCCGGACGAATACACCGGCAAGGTGATTGCCCCGCCGGGAATGACCGAAACCGCTCAACGCGGTGGCCACATCCCCACGGCGTTGAACGTCCCGTGGGCGCAGGCGGTCAACGAGGACGGCACATTCAAGGACCATGACGCGCTGTTGGAATTGTACCGCGGCCGCGGGGTCACCCCGTACGACGATACCATTGCCTACTGCCGCATCGGCGAACGGTCGGCGCACACGTGGTTTGTGCTGAAGTATCTGCTCGGCTATCCGAGCGTGAAAAATTACGATGGGTCGTGGACCGAGTGGGGCAATCTGGTCAACGCACCGATCATCAAGGGTGACAAGCCGGCCTGACGATGGGTGAAGCCTCGCTCCTGCCGTCGTCGGATTCGGACGCGTTGTTGCGCACGATTGGCAACACGCCGCTGATTCCCCTGCTGCGCATCGGGCGCGAATTCCCCCGGGTCCGCATTCTCGCCAAGGCGGAGTGGTACAATCCCGGCGGTTCCGTGAAGGACCGGCCCGCGTACCGCATGATTCGCGCCGCGGAAGTGTCCGGCCAGCTTACGCCCGGCAAGATGATCCTCGACGCCACCAGCGGCAACACGGGCATCGCGTACGCCATGATCGCCGCGCGGCGCGGCTACCGCTGCAAGCTGCTGATGCCCGCGAATGCCAGTCCCGAGCGCAAGAAACTCCTGAAGGCCTACGGCGCGGAAGTGGTGCTCACCGACCCGGCGGAAGGCAGTGATGGAGCGTTCTACGCGGCGCAGCGGTTGTACAAGGAGCAGCCCGACCTGTATTTTTACCCCGACCAATACGGCAATCCCGAAAACCCACGGGCGCATTACGAAACCACGGGGCCGGAGATTCTCAAGCAGACTGAGGGCAAGATCACGCATTTCCTCGCCGGGCTCGGCACGAGCGGCACGTTGATGGGTACGGGCCAGCGGCTCCGCGAATTCAATCCCGACATCAAGCTCGTCGCCGTCCAACCCGAGGGGCCGTTTCACGGCTTGGAAGGGCTCAAGCACATGGAAACGGCAGTCGCACGTGCCGGCGTTGTACGATCCGAAGGTTCCAGACCGAGATCGTCGGAATCTCAACCGAAGCCGCGCAGCAAATGGCGCGGCGCATGACGCGGGAGGAAGGTCTGTACGTCGGTGTCAGCGCGGGCGCTGCCATTTGCGCCGCGCTCAAGGTCGCGGCCAACCATCAAGGAGGGCGTGATCGTGGCCATCTGTCCCGACGCCGGCGCGCGCTACCAAAGTGAGAAGTTCTGGGAGGCGGCATGAAACTCTTCCCGACAGCTCTTGCATCAAATTCACGAGCACCTGGAGTCAGGTTATCCGAACGAAGCGTGCGGCGTGATGCTGGGCAAAGGCGGCGTGATTACAGAGATCGTCTCCGCCGACAACGAGCGGACCGACTTGCCCGCCTCAGGTGGGGAGAGCGCGCGCAACCGTTACCTCATTGATCCGCTGGCGTACTATGAAGATCGAGCGCGAAGCCGACAAACGCGGGATGGACGTGCTGGGGATCTATCATTCGCACCCGGATGTCGCCGCGCGTCCGTCGCAATTCGACCTCGATCACGCGTGGCCGAATTTCTCGTACCTGATTGTCTCGGTGGTGAAAGGCAAGGCGGTCGAATCCAACTCCTGGCGGCTACGGGATGACCGCTCGGCGTTCGACCAGGAGGCTATTGAAATTTCCGAGTAATGCGATAGACTAACGCTTCGCGGGTCGCAGACTTGATTCAGGAGAACAAGATGGCAATTAAAGTCACGATACCAACGGCGCTGCGGCTTTGCCAATGGGCAAGCGACGGTCGAAGTGCCCGGCGGGACGATCAGCGAAGTGCTGGGCAACCTGACCACCGAGCACGCGCAACTGCGTCCGCATCTGTACGGCGACGACGGCAAACTCCGCAATTTCGTGCGGGTGTACGTCAACGACGAGGACATCCGCGCCAGGGGTGACGACGCGCCAGTCAACGAAGGCGATGAAATTTCCATCGTGCCGTCGATTGCGGGCGGCAACCTCGCCAAGCTCGATCCGATCATCAAAGACCGCGCGAAACTGACGAACGAAGAGATCAAACGGTACTCGCGTCATCTGATTCTGCCGGAAGTCGGCATGGAAGGTCAGGAACGTCTCAAGGCGGCGAAAGTGCTGCTCATCGGCTCGGGCGGACTCGGTTCGCCGATTGCCCTGTATCTCACGGCGGCGGGCGTGGGCACGATCGGCATGGTCGAGTTCGACACGGTCGATTTCAGCAATCTCCAGCGCCAGATCATTCATTTCACGGGCGACGTGGGCAAACACAAGCTCAAGAGCGCCGAGGAAAAACTCAAGGCGATCAATCCGAACCTGACATTTCATCCCCCACCCCGTCAAGATCACCGAGCGACAACGCGCTCGACATCATCAAGGACTACGATCTGGTCATCGACGGCACGGACAATTTTCCGACGCGCTACCTGGTCAATGACGCGTGCGTGATGCTCAAGAAGCCGAACGTGTACGGCTCGATCTTCCGCTGGGAAGGCATGGCCAGCGTGTTCGCGCCGCATCTCGGCGGACCGTGCTACCGCTGCTGGTATCCCGAACCGCCGCCGCCCGGCCTCGTGCCGAGTTGCGCGGAAGGCGGCGTGCTCGGCGTCATTTGCGGCATCATCGGCAACATTCAGGCGAACGAAGCGGTCAAGCTCATCATCGGCAAGGGCAAACCGCTCATGGGGCGGTTGCTGCGGTTCGACGCGATGGACATGAGTTTCCGCGAGTACAAGATCCCGCGCGACCCGAATTGCCCCGTGTGCGGCAAGAATCCGACCGTGACGAAACTGATCGATTACCTCGAATTCTGCGGCATTGGCCGCGGCGAGGACGGCGGTTCATCAGGAGATTCCATCGTGGAACAAAAAGACGAAGGCCTCGGCCCCGACGATATCAGCGTCGAGACGCTCAAGAAGATGCGCGACCGCAAGGACGATTTCGTCCTCGTCGATGTCCGCAATCCCGACGAGTTCGACATCTGCATCATCGACGGCTCGGTGAAGCTCCCGTTGCCCGAATTGCCGCAGCGGTTCCAGGAACTGCCCAAGGACAAGCTCATCGTCCTGCACTGCAAGTCCGGTGGCCGCAGCGGTCGCGCGCTGAAATTTCTTCGCTCGCAGGGCTACGGCAAACTCAAGAACGTCGCCGGCGGCATCAACGCCTGGGCCGAGCGCATCGACCCGAACGTGCCGCAGGTACCTGAGCGACCCACAACGTAAGCGG
The DNA here is from genome assembly GCA_963842185.1 of uncultured Verrucomicrobiae bacterium. Taxonomy (GTDB): domain Bacteria; phylum Verrucomicrobiota; class Verrucomicrobiia; order Palsa-1439; family Palsa-1439; genus Palsa-1439. Next base: position 40,200 of record CAWJFL010000013.1, on the reverse strand, counting down.
CGGCCACGTGGAGCCCCGTAAGCATCGGAGCGACTTTTTATGGAGCCAGTCACCTCTTGATGTCCCGGTCGCTCAAATTCTGCCATGCCTTCCCAACACCCATGAGTATGGTGCAGGCTTCATCCGCGAACCATAAAGCTGTGATCTGAAGGTCCAGTAAGAGGTCAACATACATCTTCGGGGGACGCGCAATTGTAAGCAGAGCCAAATCCGTTCCTGCGCGGTTTGGCAGGAAGCGCCTGTAATCCAACAACTGACCGACAGCGATTCGGACGGAGCCTTTGTCCGGTACCGGCTTCACTTCAATCAAAAGATTCCGTCCATTCTTGTCGTAATTTTTGAATAGGACGTCAAACAGACAAGACCTATTCTTCCCTTGCTCCAACTTCTCTTTCCCAAAGATTCGGTTCAGGGCATTTGTCATCTTCCGGTGACGATTCCGGTGAAATAGTTGTCCGGTCTGTTTGTGGTCGCCTTTCGTTCTGCCTCGTCAAATGTCCGAAGTTTTGAACCGACGTCATCGCCACGCTCCGTTGGAATTACGGGCGGCTGCATTGCTGACCCTATCTTTGCAACCTCATCACTGAGCACGTCTAATGCAAAGGCATCCGGTATTCCCCACTGCCCGATGACCCCCACCAAACCCTTCACTTGGACTGAAAGCGATCCACGCGCAAGCTCCAATGAGCGCAACAGTTTTTTGACCCCCTCCCTAGCGTTGACGATGGGGAAGCGACACCTTGGATCAAGACAGGCCAGCAGTGGTGTCAGCGTGTTGTCGGCACCAACAGTCGCCTTGCCGTTTGGAGATGGAACTTTCCTTAGCTTTGCGACTTCGGCGGCAAGCTCGAAGCGGCGTTGATCATCTGAGGACAAGCCATATGCTCGATTGAGAAGAGTTCTGAGAATGACGACATTCTTCTGACACCAAAGTTGTGACGAATTCCGCCAGGTACCCCGGTAGTTGATCATTCCGGTATCGCAATCGGCGGCCTGCCGTACGTTCTCTGGCAGGATCATCTGCTTCAGAGTCGCAGACAGGTTTTCCCGAACGTCGGGTACCTCGACTCCAAACAGGAAGGCCAATGCTGGGACCTTGTACTTCTTCCAGTGCGAATGGGTAGCTTCGCCGTCATGCACGGTTATCCAAGTGAGTGTCAGCAAACGCCAAATCGCCTCGCCGGACAGATCGTCGCCCTCAACGTAACCAAAAACAGTCCGTATCAGATGGCTGGTATTCAGCTCCGTTTGATACCAACTTCTAACCTTGCCGCGGGCCAGTGATTGGGAGAAATTTACCATGTCGCCATTGTACCGATGAGATGAGGGAAAGCAATTGTTGGCCTCGAGGCGACGGCTGGTAGCATCGGCGTCAACTCCCACACCTTTTCTTGTTGAAGCGCGGTCTCGACTTGACGGCGCACTGGGTTTTTGTGCTGGCCGACTCCCCATCGATACGCTATCAAATGCCGTCATCAAAGGAGCAAAGAACGATGCCGAGACATGCAACGGGACGCCGTCCCAAGCCCGATTCGAACGCAACCGCTTATGTTTTCAAGGTGGCGCTGACCGATGCGAAGAAGATCTGGCGGCGCATCGCCATCCGTTCTGACCAGACATTGGACGACCTGCACGCGATCATTTTCACCGCGTTTGATCGATTCGACGAGCACTTGTATTCCTTTTACCGCACGCCTCCGTGGCTGCGTCGTCGCGGGGCTGGGGGTGATGACGTTGAATACACAAGCCCGAACATGCAGGAAGGGCCCGAACCGTTTGATTATCGTGAGGTTCACGATGCCTCGAAGACCAGCATCGGCTCGCTCGGATTGAAAGCCGGTGACGGGCTGCACTACCTCTTTGACTTTGGCGACTCCTGGCAGCACGAATTGACCGTGGAGGCTGCCGGGCAATCGCTGGAACCCAAACGTCGCTATCCGTTCATTATGGAAAAGCACGGCCAGTCGCCGCCGCAATATCCTGAAACCGAGGAGTAGCGACCAATCGCGACGAAATCGAGCGCGACAAGGCGCGGCGTGGCAAGCAGCAAGTCCGTGGATCTCCGCCAGTTCCGACTTCCCAAGCGCTTTGACCGTCTGCGATAATGCGACCGAGGCGCGCGATTGAAGGAAGATTCACAGTATTACTCGTGGAGACAGGCTGACGTACCGGTGCGTCAGCGGGTGGTGAAGCTCGTCTCGAAGCCGGGGGTCTCTTGTTCGGATGCTCCCGATCCCGCCTTGACGTTGCTGGCGGAGCACGTCGATATCGCGGAAAACTCGACCGTGTTGCACCTGAACGCCGGGGCCGGGTTGGCGGGCGCGGCGCTGGCGATGGCCGCCACCGGGGTCACGGTCATCATGACGGACCGGAACCTGGTCAATGTGCTGGCCGCCCGCCGGACGGTTGAGGCCAATCAGTTGAAGAAAGCTGAGGTGCATTTCTCCAATGGCTTGTGCGGCCTTTCGTCGCCTGAGCCGGTCGATTGCGTCGTGATCCGGTTGCCCAAGGGACGTCTTCCCCTGCTGCAGTTGCTCTGGGACGGATTCCACGCGCTTCAGGTTGGCGGGGCGTGCTATGTGGCGGGCGCCAATCGGGAAGGGATCAAGACGGGGATTGACCTGATGGGGCAGCTTTTCGGCAATGCAACGGTCATGGGGTACGGGGGCGGACATCGGATTGCCCGCTCGGAAAAGAAGACGTCGTCACCCGTTGATTCCAGGGCCTTTGACGCGAAGTGGCTTGACCACAAGGCCTTTCTGGAATTTTCCGCGGAGATCGGGAGAAACTCCGTGGCCGCTTATTCCCGCCCCGGAGTGTTTGCTTGGGATCGGTTCGACGAAGGCACGCGGCTGTTGGTGGAACGAATGCGAATCAACCCGGGCGACTCCGTGCTGGATCTCGGGTGTGGCAATGGAATTGTCGGACTCATGGCCGCGACGATGGCGGCGCGAGGAAACGTGGTCCTGCTCGACAGCGATGCGGAAGCCATTCGGTCGGCAACGCGATCTATCGAGGCCAATGCGCTGACCAATTGCACGGTGCTGCCCAGTGACGCGGGAAGCGCCGTGAAGACATCGTCCTTCGATGTCGTGGTCACGAACCCGCCGTTTCACGTGGGACGACGCGCGGAGTTCGACATCGCCCACCAGTTTATCGAGGATGCCTGGGAGGTATTGAAGCCCGGTGGACGGTTGTACCTTGTGGCGAACGTTCGCTTGCCGTACGAGAACACGATCCGAGATTGTTTTGGCGGTTTCCGCGTCGAATGCGAGGATCACGGCTACAAAGTTCTGTCATCGGTCAAAAAGATCTGAACGCGGACCCACCCACGGCGTACATCGTCTCACGTGGGCATCGAAAGCGCTACCACAACTCGTTCGGCCCGGGCGGGCACTTTGACGGCGGTGGCGGGTTCGATGGCGAGGCCGAGCGGGTGGGGTTTGTAATGCGGGAGCAGATCGCCATCGGCGTCCAGGAACTGGGCGCGCCAGGTGCGATAGGCGGCGAGGATGTCGTCGAACTCGGCGCGGGTGCTGAGGCGGACGACGAGCTTGTGGAATTCCTTGGTCGGGCCGAGGCTTCGCGAGTATTGCAGGGCGACTTTGCGGAACATGCGGCAGCCCTGTCGTTCGCCGAAGACGTCCACCATCAAATCGAGATGACGTTTCATCACAGCGATGTGCTCTTCGAAGCCGGGTTCGGGAGGTAGTTCACCCGTGGAAAGAAAGTGGGCGACGTGCCGGAAAATCCACGGGTTATAGAACGCGCCGCGGCCGATACTGATCGCGGCGCAGCCGGTTTCATCGAACATCATCTTCGCGGTCTGTGGCGTCGTGATGTCGCCGTTGCCAATCACGGGTGCGCGTTTCAGCACTTGCACGACAGCGCGGATGCCGGCGAGATTCACCGAGCCGCTGAAGCCCTGTTGTCGGGTGCGTCCGTGGACGGCGATGGCGGCGACGCCGGCATCTTCGAGCGCGCGAGCGAGATCGGGCGCGGTGAGATTTTCATCGTCCCAGCCGAGCCGCATTTTGGCGGTGACGGGGATTTTCACGGCGTTGACCATCGTGCTGACGAGTCGCGCGGCTTTGGCGTGATCGGCCATCATCGAGGAGCCGCCACCGTTCTTGCAAATTTTGCGAACGGGACAACCCATGTTGATGTCCACGGAACTCACGCCGAGCGATTCGAGCAACGCGGCGGCATCGCGCATCTCTTCGGGGATGGTCCCGTAGAGCTGGACGGCGAGCGGACGGTCTTGTGGCCGGGTCTGGATGAGTTGGAGCGCTTTGCGATTCTTCTCCAGCAAGGAGCGGGCGTTGACGAGATCGGTGGTGCAGAGGCCGACCCCGCCGATTTCGCGAATGATGAGACGGAAGGGCAGGTTGGTATAGCCCGCGAGCGGAGACAGGAACAGATTGGAATCGAGTGACAGTTGGCCAAGGGCGAACGGCATGAGCCAATGAATAGGGCATTTTGAGGCGGTTTGCAACCCGGCGGCGAGTGACAAAAAAGATATGTCGCTTTTTTCGATGAAGATGTGGAATAGATTACCATTGTTCGATGACAAGGAGGCACGTGTTGACCGAAGGCGGCGCGAACGCGCATGGCCTGCGGCCTGCTCCTGTTACGCTGCGGGGTCGCAGATGGCCTTGTGATTTGGAACGAGGTGGCTGATTCATTATGCCATTAGAAGCTGTCACATCGCTGGTGGCGTTCGGAAGCGAGTTGCTGAACAACCCGCGGCCGATTGGGTCGGCTGTGCCGAGTTCTCCCTTTTTGGCGCGGCGCATGGCGAGCTACCTGCCACGGGCGCCACGGGGATATGTGATCGAGTTGGGGGCGGGGACGGGCGCGATTACGGCCGCCCTGCTGAAGCGCGGAATCCCACCCGAACAGATCGTGTCGGTCGAACGCTCGGAAACGATGGTGCGATTGTTGAAGCGGCGGTTTCCGTCCCTGAAAATCGCGCTCGGCGACGCCAGCGAACTTCGTGCGCTGCTCCGAACGTTCCTGGCGAAGGACAACATCGAGATCAGCCACGTTGTTTCCAGTCTGCCGTTGCGGTCGTTGCCCGAGAAAGTGGTGACGAACATCATCCGCGAGGTGTACGCCGTACTGCCCAAGGAAGGGAAGCTGGTGCAGTACACCTACAATCTGGGCAAGACCTCGCATCCGAGCCTGTCTGGCTTCAAGCGTATCCGCACCACGGTCGTCTGGGCCAACGTGCCACCCGCCCGATTGGACGTATTTCAGAAAAACGGGGAGTCTTCCGGCTAGCTCTGGCCGAACCCTGACTGAAAGGGCGAACCTTCCACGGCGTCGTAAATGAATTCTGACGCAGCACCAACATTGTCTTCATGATCCACTCGGCGCGAAAAACAGTGGCGGCGCGGGCTGAATCACGGTAAAGATAAGGTGTAAAGACCACAATGATTCGATGGAGGAAGGCGCTATGAGCGAGCAGGCGAAACTGGAAGTCGGCGGCAAGGTTTATCAACTGCCCGTCGTCGTTGGAACCGAGAACGAGCACGCGGTTGACATATCGAAATTGCGGGACGAGTCCGGGCTGATCACGCTCGACGACGGCTATTCCAACACCGGCTCGTGCAGCAGCGCGATCACGTTCATCGACGGCGAGAAGGGGATGTTGCGGTATCGCGGCATCCCGATTGAGGAGTTGGCCGAGAAATCCACGTTCATCGAAACGGCCTATTTGCTGATCTACGGCCATCTGCCGACCAGCCAGGAATTGCACCGGTTCTCGGAATTGCTGACGCAAAACGAGATGTTGCACGAGGACATGAAGTTTCATTTCGAGGGCTTTCCCGCCCAACGCGCATCCGATGGCGATCCTGTCCTCGATGATCAACGCGGCGAGCTGTTTTCACCCGCGGCTGATGGAGGGGTACAAGCCCGACAGGTTCGACCTGCAGTCGGCCCGACTGATTTCCAAGGTGCGCACCATTGCCGCGTTTTCCTATCGCAAATCGCGCGGGCTGCCGATCATCTATCCGAAGCCGGTCTACAAATACACGGCCAACTTTCTGCACATGCTGTTCTCCGAGCCGTATCAGGACTATGATCTGAAGCCGGAAGTCGTGCGCGCGCTCGATCTGATCTTTCTGCTGCATGCGGACCACGAGCAGAATTGTTCGACCTCGACCGTCCGCATGATCGCTTCGAGCCGCGCGAATCTGTTCGCCTGTGCGGCGGGCGGCGTGTGCGCGTTGTGGGGGCCGCTCCATGGCGGCGCCAACCAGGCGGTCATCGAAATGCTGGAGCAGATCCACCGCGATGGCGACGACGGATCGAAGTTCATCGCCGCCGCCAAGGACAAGAAGAGCGGCAAGAAACTGATGGGGTTTCGGGCACCGGGTCTATAAGAACTACGACCCGCGCGCCAAGATCATCAAGGAGCAGTGCGACAGGATCCTGCAGTTGCTGCACATTGACGATCCGCTGCTGGACATCGCGAAGAAGCTGGAAGAGGCGGCCATGCACGACGAGTATTTCGTCGAGCGCAAGCTCTATCCCAACGTGGATTTTTACAGCGGCATCATCATGCGGGCCATTGGCATACCGGTGGAGATGTTCACGGTGATTTTCGCGATTGGCCGGATGCCGGGCTGGATTGCGAACTACAAGGAAATCATGGACGAGCCCACCAGCCGCATCTACCGTCCGCGGCAGGTCTACGTCGGAGCGCGCGAGCAGCATTACGTGCCCATCGAGAAGAGAAACAAACAGGCCTAACACAAACAGACTCTGGCTACTGTCGCAGGAAACGACACCTGCTCAACGCTCGCTATCGCTGTAGGATAAGCATGGATACTGACACAAACACCTCCTGCGCCATGATCCCCAACCGGTCGGTCGAGAACCGTCGAGCCATGGCTTGCTTCACGCGACCTCACGAGGCAATGAGTCCCGCATTCTCGATTCACGGCAGGTTCGCGTTGACAGACGACAGCGTGTTGTTAATGCTGTGACCGAGACCCTTCAGCACTACCACCGCCACGACGGCAATGAGCGCCAGAATCAGCGCGTATTCAACCAAGCTCTGACCTGATTGCTTTCTAACCACTTGAACGATTTTTTGCATGTGTAACGGTAGGGCAGTTGGTGTGCCAACAGGTGACGATACTGAGGGCGTGAGTTCCGTACGCACGTAACGCTCGGCGTATCAACCGATTCCTGAGACGACGCGATTCCAGTGCGTCTCGGGAGGCGGTAACCGACTGTCCAGCATGTTGAACACAGGTGTTCAGTGACTGTCAATGAAGCGGACACTTGTTGGGTTAAGGAAATCATGGACGAGCCCAGCAGTCGCATCTACCGTCCGCGGCAGGTCTACGTCGGAGCGCGCGAGCAGCATTACACACAGATCGAGAAGAGGAAACAAACAGGCCTAACAGTGTCGTATCCGCCAGCCTGAACAGGCTCATCGGCGTTACGAGACGCTAGCGCTCTCGTGCTCTGGCAACTACGACACAGACTCCGCGCATCTCACCCCCGTTTCGTCTACCAATCATAAATGCCTCCCCGCTTTGGACGGTTTGCGAACCATACCGTTCGAACTTTCGAGAGAAAATCACAGACCGTGCTCGTATATTCGGCACATCGGAGAGAAGTCAACTATGTAAGAGCTTCCAACGTCGGCGGAGCACCATTACCAACGAAATGGCTGCACCGAGGATGACTAGGCAAGTCGATGATGGTTCAGGAATAGCGGCACCGTCGCCTGAGAAAGTGAGTGAATAGGACGCATCAGTTCTGCCGCTGCTGGGGTTGGTAAACGACAGCGAATTCAGAGTGAGGCTCAGGCTATCTATTCGATATCCCTGTAGATCGGGACTACGACCAAAGACATCGGATTCGCTGTCCAAAAACGTTAGGCGGTCGGTTGAAACTACTGAAGCGGTGAACCCAATTTGCTCGGGAATTCCATCGGTCATCATTGCAGTGAAGGGAATGAAATTGGTGCTTGTTGTATCATTTTCAATTCGGGTCATTCCTACATCATTAGTAGTGAATGGCTGAGCAAAGAGAGTGAACAAGAGGTTCGGCAACTGGTTCGTTGTGTATCCAATGGGCAGAAACAGATTGGAGGAGATTACATCATAGTTAACGCCTCCAGCCATGGTGAAAGAAAAGAGCGGATCAGCATCTGCGACCGTAATGCAGACGTGGGAGACGACCAGGAACCAACAAGCCAAAGCACTTGCTTTCTTCCTAGGCACTCTAGCAATCTTCATTATGTTGCACTCTACGACCGCACAGCATGAGCTCGCCCCTTAACAATTGCAAGTCGTCTACGTTCGCAATCCCCCTTGGCGTGCTCGGGCAATCGACGCATACGTTGACGTGTCCTACCGCGACAATCGCCTTGGTCAGGCCTGGCCCACCGAACGCGCGACCGCAAAGATCGCACTCGACCCACAGCGCCATCTCACCGAAAGCCGGGCGCTAACAGCAATTGAAAACGTGGGGGTCGCCGCGTGAAGGCGCGCGGCTTACAACAGAATTCCGTCAGCGGGAAATTGGCTCCCCGCGTTGGACGCTTTGTGAACCTTGCGGTTTGAACTTCCGGGGCGGATTACGACGAGCGGCAGCGCAATCGCAGCCCGCCGAGGACTACGCCCATACCCATGGCGACCATCGCCCAGCTCGAAGCCTCAGGAACAGAGCTTGTAGAAAGCGCCATCTGGTATGGCCCAAAGCTGCGGTTGCTAGCAACGCCGCTTTGATTTGCGAAATACTCTCCAGAGACCCCTGTTCCAGACACATCAAGCGACCAAGACCATTCAGTAGAGTAGCTAGTGTCCAAGAGACCAATCCAATAGCGAGTGCTTGCCGCCAGCACTGGCTCGGTGAGAAGCGAGAGTGTGTAATCGTTGGTTCCCGCACTTATTGTTGTGTCGTTGATCGTTGCCAACGTCGCGATAAATGCTCCCGGTACTGTGCTGGAGTCGCTGAATAGCCCCACGGTGGTGGTGCCTATTCCGCCCTGCCCATATAATGCGAGCTGCAGGTCGGTGACCGCTTGCACGGACTCAGCTGACGTGAACGAATCATAGAGTGGTCCGAACCCCCCCGCAGAATCGACGCCGCTTGAGACTGCTCCCAAGTTATCGTAGACCGAAATTGCCTTGGTGGAAGTCACAGACGCCACCAGACCGGCGAGGATCAGAGCCTTGGCCATTTGCATTATTTGATACTCCTGCGTCTCTATAGAATGTTGCTGATGAAAGTACAAGCCTTTCCGCCGCCCAAAAACGCACACCGCCCCTAGAATTCTGGCCTTCGTTAGTCCACACCCTCAGCAGAGACAACCCAAAGACACGAAACGACAAAGACCCCCAGCGCCGCTAACAACGACCGTTCATCCGCTCTGCTCCTAGCGGCCAAAATAAAGGAGTAGAGCCGATGAACAAAGATCAACGTTGGACAAGAGCAGTCATGGAGCGGGACAGTTGGATGTGCCAGAACTGCGGCACGACGAAACACCTCGACGCCGCGCACATTGTCGGCAGCCCGCCTAATCCACGCGCAGCAGGATCTGCAACTGGGATGACACAGCATCCATCGCGTATTGGATCTCGGGGGTGCGGATACCTTCCGCGTCTCGCAACGGGGTGGTCACCACGGCGATCCGGGCACGCGCTCGCTTGTCGCGGGAGACGTATTCCAGCTCCCGGATGATTTCGCGGAATAACGCGTCGGCGTCGGTCTCGGTCTGATCCGTCTGTGAGAGAACATCAGCGAACCGCGCGCGCAGTTTTTTCTTCTCGTCCGGAGCGGCTTTCGAGTAATCGCGGCGGATCTGATCGGAAATGAGATCAAACTTTCCCTCGAGCATCTCAAGCCTGGCCAGGTCCTTCTTCCACGCGTCGATGTTCCGGACGCAACGCGACACGGCATCACGGTTGATATTCGTCTGGTCGACGACAAACCTCGAACAGGAGCAGAGGAGCAGGGCCAGTGTGGCCAAGACTGCCTGACCAAGCGGGCGGATCGAAGTCATCGGTGTCAGTTCCTCGTGATTCACCCCTGGATTTCAGCAATTCCTTTGCCATGTTTTGCGGCTGACTTGACCGCCCGGATTCGCTATGGTGGATTGAGGTTCATGACAGAGCGACGGCATCACAAGATGAGGAAATGGGCGATGGCCATTGGCATCGCTTTCGTGCTGTGCAACATTCTCGCGTTTTTCGTTCTCCCGGCGATCATCAAGTCACAGATGCTCAAGCGATTGCCCGCGTTGACGCATCGCCATGTCGCCGTGCAGCAAGTGAGGCTGAATCCGTATGCGTTTTCGTTCACCCTCCGCGGGTTCTCATTGACAGAATCCAACGGTGACGACTTTGTCTCGCTGGACGAGCTGTATATCAATTTCAAGCTCATCTCGGTCCTCAAACGCGGATTTGTCTTCGGCGAGATCCATCTCAAGAAACCTTCCGCCAACATCATTCGATTGGCCGACGGCACCTTCAACTTTTCCAACCTGGTCACCGGCACGAACGTGGCGCCGTCAGAGGCCAAGCCGGCCGCCCCGTCCTCCGGCAAACAAGAGTTGCCGCTGGTGATTGTTGAGGCACTCAAGATCGAGGATGGGCAATTCTCGTTCACCGACCTTGACCGCAAGAAGCCATTCCAGCGGCGCTTTGGGCCGATCAACGTTACCCTGACCGATTTTACCACCCGTCCGAAGACCGGCAGCCCGTATTCCGTCGTGGTCAGCACGAAAGACGGCGAGACGTTTGCCTGGTCGGGAGATGTGTCAATCGCGCCCTTGTATTCGGCGGGGACGTTCAAGTTGACGGGGCTGCACATCGACAAATATGCCGCGTATGCCGAGGACGTTGTGCCCATCCGGGTTGACGGGGGCCGCGTGGATTTGCAGACGGATTACCGGGTGGCCGTGACGGGCGAAGAAGCCAGCGCCACCGTTTCCAACTTGACCGTGGACCTGGCCGACGTCCAGGTGACAACGGCGCAGCCAATACCTGCCCAGGCCCGCTTGGACAAATTGCATCTCTTAATCGGTGGCGTAGCGCTGGATACCTCAACCAAACGACTGGATGTCGCGGAGATTCGGTTGACGGACCTCACGACGGGGGTGACGTTGTTGCCCGGTGCTCGCGCGACTCAAACGGTTGCCTCGGTGGCATCCGCGCCCCCGACGGAGTCGAAACCGGCGGCGACGCAAACCAACGCGTTCCAGATCAAGATTGATGAGGTTGCGCTCGAGAATGCCTCGTTCCATTTCACGGATGAATCAGTTGAGCCCCACGTGGAATCCACGGTCGAGGAATTCAACGGGAGCGTGAAAGGGCTGACTTCCGACATGAATACGGTTGCCGCGGTGGATTTTGCGGGCAAGGTGAACAAGTACGCGCCGTTCTCGATCAAGGGCAAGATCAACCCGCTGGCATCGGACTTGTTTGTCGATGTGGCTATTCTCTTGCAGAACGACGCGCTCATGCCCGCGTCTCCGTACACCTCGAAGTACGTCGGGTTCCCGCTCGAAAACGGGTCATTGTCGCTCGACCTGCGCTACTACGTCACCCAGCGGGAGTTGAAGGCCGAGAACAAGGTGCGGGTCGATCAGTTGCGGTTGGGTGAGGCCAGCAACAGTCCCGATGCGATCAAACTGCCGGTGAAACTCGGCATCGCATTGTTGCAGGATCGTCATGGCGTGATCGCGCTCAACGTGCCCGTGAATGGCCGCCTCGATGATCCAAAATTCAAGCTCGGCCCTGTCATCATGCAGGTGTTCATGAATATCATCACCAAGGCCATTACGAAACCATTCGCCATGCTCGGATCAATGTTTGGCGGGGGCGAGGACCTCGACCACATTACGTTTGAGACGGGCCGGGCGGATTTCGCGGAAGGGGAGTTGAGCAAATTGGACACGCTGGCGACGGCGCTCTATGAACGACCGGCGTTGAAGCTCGGCATCGCGGGCTCGATTGACCCTGTCAAGGACCGCGAGGCATTGGCGAAGCTCAAGCTGGAGCACAAGCTCGGCGAAATGCGCGTCAAGGAGTTGCAGGCGGCGGGACAGAAGGTAACATCGGTGGATTCCGTGCGGTTGACCCCGGAGGACCGACAGCGGCTGGTGAAACTCGCGTATGCGGAAGCGATGGGATTGGTTTCGAGCAAGGCCTCCAGTGCGCGCGCCGAGACGGTCCTGGCGCACCTGCAGACGAAAACCAATTTCGAGCCGTTGCATCCGGTCAAGAGCGCGGAGCAGACGAAGGGCGGAGCCCCCGGCGGTGTGGTGAGCCTGGCAGATATGGAAACGAAATTGATCGAAGTTACGGAGGTCAGCCCCGACGATTTCAAGAAGCTCATGGATGACCGCGCGGCTGCCGTGCAGAGCTATTTGTTACAGAGCGGCAAGGTTGAACCCACGCGGCTCACGGTCGCCGCTTCCAAGACCGTCGATGCATCGTTTCAGGGTGCGAATCGAGTGAATTTGACGCTGCAGTAACAGACGTCTACGGTTCGCCCGTCGTCGGTGCGCTTGCGTTTGCGGTACCGGCAAGTCTGTACCGCGTTTGCCGCACACAACAGCGGCGTTTGCGACCAAGGCACGGCGAGGTCGCGTCTCGTCCGACTCGGCTCCATCCGGCTCGGCTCCACCTTCGGTTCGGCTTGCCAGCGGGTTTGCGGTTCGGCTATGTTGACGTGGTTATGGCAACGACGGTTTTAGTGGGGGCGCAGTGGGGCGATGAGGGCAAGGGCAAGGTCATCGATGTGCTCACCGAGCAGGCGGACGTGGTGGTTCGCTATCAGGGCGGCAACAACGCGGGCCACACGGTCGAGGTCGGCGATCAGAAGTACGTGTTGCACCTGATTCCGTCGGGAATTCTCCATGCCGGCAAGATCAGCGTGATCGGCAACGGCGTCGTGGTCGATCCTGCGGCGTTGCTGGGTGAAATCGAGCACCTGCGCGGGCGCGGCGTGACCGTCGACGGCAATCTCTACGTGAGCGAGACCGCGCACCTCGTGTTTCCGTACCACAAGCTTCTGGACGAGATTCGCGAGGAGCAAAAGGGCAAGCGCAAGATTGGGACTACCAAGCGCGGTATCGGCCCTGCCTACGCCGACAAGGTCGCGCGCACTGGCCTGCGATTGGTCGATTTGCTTTCGCCTGAACGGTTCTCAGAGAAACTGCGTCGAAAGATTCGGGAAAACAACGAGATCTTCAAGGCATTCGGGGCGAAGCCGCTAAGTTTCGCGAAGATCAACGACGAATACCAGGAATGTGGACGCAAATTGCGGCCGTTCATTACCGACACCGTGATGCTGCTGAATCGCGCCGTGCGCGACGGACGAAACATCCTGTTCGAGGGCGCGCAGGGCACTCTGCTTGACATTGATTTTGGGACCTATCCATTCGTGACCAGTTCAAACGCCACCGCCGGTGGGGCCTGCATCGGCACGGGTGTCCCGCCGCACCGGGTTGACCGCGTGGTCGGCGTCATGAAAGCCTACACGACACGAGTAGGCGAAGGGCCGTTTCCGACCGAGTTGCTCGACGATCAGGGTTTGCTGCTGCGCGAGACGGGCCGCGAATTTGGCGCGACCACGGGCCGACCGCGTCGGTGCGGCTGGTTTGACGCCGTGGCGACGCGGTACTCGGTCATGGTCAACGGTATTGACGAACTGGCGGTGACGAAACTCGATGTGCTCGACGCGTTGCCGCAGATCAAGGTGTGCGTTGCTTACAAGGTGGGCAGCCGGATTTACGATACCATCCCGAACGACATCAACGTGCTGGAGCGGTGCTCGCCCGTGTATCAGGAATTCGACGGCTGGCAGATGTCCACGAAACAGGCACAGGACTTCGACCAATTGCCGAAACGCGCTCGTGTTTACCTCCAGAAACTGGCCCAGCTCAGCGGCGCGAAACTCAGTCTCGTGTCGGTTGGGGCCCGACGCGAGGAGACGATATTCTTGTGATGTATATGATGATGACGGCTCAATTTGTTTGCCTGTTTGAAACATCAACACCGAGACGCTTGGCATAACTGCAAGAGCAAGTGACTTCACACCTCAAAAACATCCCCCGCCATGTGGCTGTGATCATGGACGGCAACGGACGTTGGGCGCGTGAGCGCGGGCTGCCCAGAATCGAGGGGCATCGTCGTGGCGCGGAAAGCGTCCGTGAGATCGTTCGCGTCTCCGGCGAGTTGGGCATCGACTATCTGACGTTGTATGCGTTTTCCGTCGAAAACTGGAACCGCCCGAAGGCTGAAGTCTCGGCATTGATGCGTTTGCTCGAGTTTTATCTGAAACAGGAAATTGCCGAGCTAAACAAGAACAATGTGCGGCTCACCGCCATCGGTCGTTTGCACGAGTTGCCGCTGCGCGCACAACGCCAACTGGAAAGATCCATCGATGCGTTGAAGAAAAATACTGGCCTGACGCTCGTGCTCGCGCTGAGCTACGGGGCACGCGCGGAGATCGTCGATGCGGTGCGGTCGATCTGTCGGGAAGTGAAGGGCGGGAGGCTCGACGCGTCCGGAGTGGATGAAAAGGTCATCTCGCAGCACCTGTACACCCGCACGATTCCCGATCCGGATTTGCTGATTCGAACCAGCGGCGAGATGCGCGTGAGCAATTTCCTGCTGTGGCAGATTTCGTACGCGGAGATTTACGTCACCGAAACGCTCTGGCCCGATTTCCGCCGGTCCGAGTATCTGAAGGCGCTCGCGGACTACGGGGGCAGGGACCGCCGGTTCGGCCGGGTCAGCCCGAACGAGGCCGCGTGAGCGTCGCCTCCGGCAATTCCGGTGTCGTCGAGCCCGCCTCGGGTGAGCCTTCCCCCCATGTCGCGAGCAATGCTGTCGCTACGACATTGCCGCCATCACGCAGTGGCTTCCGATGGCGGCTGATCAGTTCCTTGGCGCTCTGGGCCATCATGCTGGCGGTGGTCTTCTGGCTCCCGCCGACCGCGATGTACATTTTTATGAATGTGGTCATCGCCCGCGCGGTGTGGGAGTTCTACAAGATTTGCGAAGCCAAGGGGCTGCCCTCGTACAAGGTCTGGGGCGTGATCGGCACGGTCGCGCTGGTTTCGGGAAGCTGGTTTGTGTTTGGCATAAGAAAATCTCGACCAACCGCTGATTTCGCGGCGTTGTCTTATGATTTCGATATTGGCATTCTTCTGGTGTTTGCCTTGGGCGTGTTCATCCGCCAGTTCCCGCAAAAGCTGAATGTGCACGGCATTGAGACGATGGCGGTGACGCTGTTCGGGCTGATGTACGTGGCGTGGCTGGCGAACTTCGTCACGCGCGTCAATTTCGTCACGGCCAACGGTCGGTACTGGGTCATGTATCTGGTCGTGGTCACGAAATTCACCGACATCGGAGCCTACCTCATCGGTTCAAGCCTCGGTCGCCACAAGATGATCCCACGCATCAGCCCGAAGAAAACGTGGGAAGGAACCATCGGTGGAATACTGTTTGCCATCGGCGGCTCATGGTTGTGCTTCCGGATGCTGCCGGAGCTCTCCCGGGACGGATTGAACCTTCTTCACATGGTTGTGCTGGGGCTGTTACTCGGTAGCGCTGCCGTAATCGGTGATCTGGCGGAATCGCTCGTCAAGCGCGAGGCGGGGGTCAAAGATTCCAGCACGATCCTTCCCGGGCACGGCGGCTGCCTCGACATGATCGACAGCCTCCTCTTCACTGCGCCGTTGTTGTACGTGTACATGAGGCTGGTGCTCCGGTGATGAAACCAAAGAATATGGTCTTGCTCGGGTGCACTGGATCGATCGGCGTGAGCACGCAGAAGGTGGCGGCGGACTTGCCGGATCAAATCCGCATTGTCGGCATGGCGTCGCGTGAAAACGTCGACGGCATGGAACAGGCAATCCGCCAGTTCAAGCCGCTGGCTGTTGGGATGACGAACCGTGAGAAGGCGGAAGAATTGAAGCGGCGCGTGGGTGGGAAAATCCCCGTGCACGCCGGAGAACGAGGGCTGGTTGAATTGGCGACGATGCCGGAAGCCGACATCGTGTTGGTGGCAATTGTTGGCACAGCAGGGTTGGAGCCGGCGTTGGCGGCGATTCGGGCGGGGAAGGATTTGGCGGTTGCCTCGAAGGAAATCCTGGTGATGGCTGGCGAACTCGTCATGGGCGAGGCCCGCAAGCACGGTGTGAAAGTGCTTCCCGTGGATAGCGAGCACAGCGCCATTTTTCAGTGTCTCGAAGGCCGCGACCCGCACGACGTGAAACGGCTGATTCTCACGGCATCCGGCGGACCCTTTCGGCAGACGCCGCGCGAGAAGTTTGCCGGGATCACGGTGGCGCAGGCGCTCAAGCATCCGAGTTGGAACATGGGCCAGAAGATCACCATTGACTCCGCCACATTGTTCAACAAGGGACTCGAAATGATCGAGGCCCGGTGGCTGTTTGACATCGACGTCGACCGGGTGGACGTGATGGTTCATCCCCAGAGCGTGGTGCACTCCATGGTCGAATTCAGGGATGGATCGATTCTGGCGCAGTTGAGCGTACCGGATATGCGCTATCCAATTCAGTACGCGTTGACGTGGCCGCATCGGTTGCCGAATTCCATGCCCCCAACGGACCTTGCCAAGATTGGGTCGCTGACCTTCGAAAACCCCGACCGGGAGAAGTTTCCATCATTGCGGCTGGCGCAGGAAGCCGGTCGCGCCGGTGGAACGATGCCGGCGGTGTTCAACGCGGCCAATGAGGTGGCGGTGGCGAGGTTTGTGGACGGGAAAATCGGCTTCCTGCAGATTTTCGATACCGTGGAAAGGGTCATGCGGGCGCATCACAAAGGCGGGCCAGCAGGGGCTTCCTGGGTTGCAACGCCGACATTGGATGTTATACTGAAGGCGGACCTTTGGGCCAGGAAGGAAGCAGGCAATGTCTCCTGATACAGTCGTGGTGTTTATCACGAACGCGGTGTATCCCGCGCTTCTTGTCCTTTTCTTTTTTGGTCTAACGATTTTCATCCACGAGTTGGGGCATTTTCTGGTTGCGAAGCGCTGCGGAATGAAAATCGAGCGATTCTCGGTGGGATTTGGCCCGAAAATTTGGGGATACACGAAGGACGGGATCGACTATCGAGTTTCGTGGTTTCCGTTCGGGGGTTACGTGGCGCTGCCGCAAATGTCGCCGATGGAAACGATCGAAGGGGAAACGGAGTCAAAACCGGAAGATCTTCCTCCCGTCCCGCCTGGTTCCAAGTTCAAGGTGGCGATCGCCGGCCCGCTCATGAACATCGGTCTGGCCGTGGTGCTGGCGGTGGTTTTGTGGTACGTCGGGATGCCGACCAACCTGGCCGTCGTCGGCTGGGTCGATTCGGGCAGCCCGGAGGAACTGGCTGGTGTGCGCCCCGGCGACCGCATCGTGGAAGTGAACGATCAGAAGGTGAAGACGTGGAGCGATTTCATGGAAGTCGTGGCCTTCAGCCGCGAGCCGACGGTGCGCGTGGTGGTCGACCGAAACGGCGAGCAAAGGGACTTTCTTCTGGAGACGAAGTTGAATGAACAGTTCAGCATCAAGACACTGGATCACATCTGGCCTCGTGAACATCCGTTCGCCCAGGGGCGTGGACACCGGTTCGCCGGCGGAGCGAGCCGGGCTGGTGCCTGGAGATGAATTCGTCTCCGTCGAAGGTGTGCCAATTTATAGCTCGGACCAGTTGCATGAATTGTTTGGCAAGCGTCTGGATCGGCCGACCGAACTCAAGGTGCGTCGCGCCGGTGTAATGCAATCCTTGGTGGTGGTTCCGCAAATGGACCCCAAATACGAGATCGTGCGCATCGGTGTGGAACTGGGCGATCATATGGAGATTGTCCGGCCGGGCTTGACGCCCCTGGCCCAATTCCGGGAGGTCTTGGTATCGATGGGGCGCATGGTCAAAGGACTGGCTCATTCCAAAGAAACCGGTATGACGGCCCGCAGCATGAGCGGGCCGGTGGGGATCTTGGCGTGGTGGTGGTACGCCATCGTGAGCGGCGGGTTGCGCCAGGGACTGCATATCGCGGTTTTACTGAACATCAACCTCGCCGTCATCAACTTGCTGCCTCTGCCTGTGCTGGACGGCGGACACATCCTCTTTGCCGCGATCGAGGCCGTGCGCCGCAAACCGCTGAGCGCGCGGCTCGTGCACGCAGCCTCCATGACATTTGCCGTTCTGTTAATCGCTTTCATGTTATGCGTTACGTATTTCGACATCCAGAAGCTGGCGTTCGGCCGATCCAAGACGTCGCCAAAACCGGGCACGGAGGAAACCGCACCGCCTACGGAACCGGCCGCACACCCATGAACTACTGTGGCAACCCATTCTTTTGGCAACGGCGCATCGCGCGTGAAGTGAAGGTCGGCAGCGTCGGCGTCGGCGGGGACAATCCGATCCGCGTCCAGACGATGCTGATTTCCGACACGATGAAGACGGAGGCCTGCGTAAATGAGGCCATTCCGATTATTGAGGCTGGGTGCGAGATCCTGCGCATTACGGCGCCAAGTATTAACGACTCAAAGAACCTCAAGAACATCGTCGGCGAATTACGGAAGCGCGGTTTCGACACTCCCATCGTCGCAGACATCCATTTCGTTCCGGCCGCGGCCATGGAAGCGGCGCTCTGGTGCGAAAAAGTTCGCATCAACCCGGGCAACTACGCCGACCGCAAGAAATTTGCCACGCGCGAGTACTCGGACGACCAATACGCGGAAGAACTGGAACGACTGGAGAAGGCGTTCACGCCGCTCGTCCTCAAATGCAAGGAACTGGGCCGCGCGATGCGCATCGGCACCAACCACGGCTCGTTGTCCGACCGGATCATGAATCGGTACGGCGATACGCCATTGGGCATGGTCGAGAGCGCGTTGGAATTCGTCCGCGTTTGTCGCAAACACAATTACCACGAGATCATCCTTTCGATGAAAGCCAGTAACCCCAAGGTGATGATCGAAGCGTACCGTCTGCTGGTGGCGCGGATGGGTCGGGAAGGCCCGGATTGGAATTACCCGCTTCATCTGGGCGTCACCGAAGCCGGGGAAGGGGAGGACGGTCGCATTAAATCGGCCATCGGCATCGGCGCGCTTCTGGAAGATGGCATCGGGGACACCGTGCGTGTATCGCTCACGGAAGATAGCGTCCACGAAATTCCCGTCTGTCAGGAGCTCGTCAAGAAGTACAATGAACTTTGGGAGCTGCAACGGAAGGGCGAGTTGCCCACGCGGCCGGCCATCCATGTCGTCGAGAAGCGCGATCCGTTTGTGTATACGCGCCGCCGTACGTGCGAGTATTTTATCGGCGAATTGCGCCTGCGGATGGGCAAGGACCATCCGCAGCGTGTCGAATTGCCCGTGCCGCTGACCGCGCGCATCGGGGACATCCAACGGATCACGACCGCCGAGCCGGACACATTCGCCGAAATTCTGCAATTTCACGTCAAGACCATGGCCGATATCGGCAAGATTGCGGCGCTGAAGCCCGAATTGCGGAAGCGGGACATCCACACGCCCATTGCGGTGAAACTGGACAGTGCGGAGGTGACGCTGCCCGTGGCGGATGTTGCGGAAAAAATCAATGTTCCGTACAACGGCAAAGAAGATGTGACCGCGCTGCTGACGGACGCTGTCGAGTTGACGGTACAATTCGATGTGATGGGTGACTCGCCTGAGCAATTTGCCAACCATTGCGCCACACTGGCTGGCGTACTGAATCTCTTCCCGAAACACCAGGTCGTTCTCGCGGTCGGTCATGCGGAGGGACTCGACGTGATCGCGGCGTACCGCATTCTGGCGGCAACCCTTGATCAACGCGGGTTGAATTTGCCGATTCTAATCCGTGACCGGGTCAATTCGCAACGTGCGCACCATGCACAACAAAACGCGTTGATTGCGGCGAGCACGCACATCGGCGGGTTGATTTGTGACGGTATCGGGGACGCCGTGGAAGTTACGGGAGAAGACAATTTGCTCAAATCAGTCAAGCTGGCCTACAACATTTTGCAGGCGGCGGGCGCGCGCACGTTCAAGACCGATTACGTGGCCTGTCCGAGTTGTGGACGCACGCTGTTCGATCTGCAAACCGTGACGGCGCGCATCAAATCACGCACCTCGCATCTGAAAGGTGTGAAAATTGCCGTTATGGGTTGCATCGTCAACGGCCCCGGAGAAATGGCCGATGCGGACTTTGGTTATGTCGGTACGGCACCGGGCAAGATTTCACTTTGGGTGGGCAAGACGCAGGTGAAACAGCACATTCCGGAAGAACAGGCTGTGGACGAATTGATCACGTTGATCAAAGAGCACGGGAAATGGATTGACCCGCCCGCCAAGGCCGAGCGGAAGGAAGCGGCACTAAGCGCGCAGTAGAGAGAAGTTTATGAAACGATTCATCTCAATCATTTCAGTGGGCTTTCTGGCCTTGGGAGTATGCGCGGATGCGGCGGTTGATTGGGCCCAGGATTACAAGTCTGCGCTCGATCGGGCGGGGAAAGAAAAAAAACTCGTGATGGTGGATTTGTACGCTGACTGGTGCGGTCCCTGCAAGATGTTGGATCGGCTCACTTTTAGCAACGCCGATGTCCAGGCCGCACTGTCCAAGGATTTTGTCGTCGTAAAAGTGAACATCGAAGGGAGCAAGGAAAACCGCGACCTGGCGATCCAGCTCAATACAGAAGCGATTCCGCATATTATCTTCTTCGATTCCAACGGGAAGAAGCTCTCGGAGATGGTTGGCTTTGTCCCCGCGGACCAATTCCGCGACGAGCTGCGGAAGGCCACCGAAAAAGCGTCAAAGAAGTGACCCGCAGCCGTCCACAACCTTGGCGCGTTCGATCTTCCGAGAAGCTGGTTGACTGCCGCATTTTCACGGTGCGGAGGGATGTGAGTGTGAACCCGCGGACGCGCCAGCCCCATGAGTTGTTCGTTCTCGAACAGCCCAATTGGGTTAATGTCATTCCGCTGACGGTGGACGAACAGGTCATTATGGTCGAGCAATGGCGTCACGGTACGCGCTCGATCCACCTTGAGACGCCCGGTGGCTTGATGGAGGACGGCGAGACGCCGGAACAGAGCGCTCGACGCGAGCTATTGGAGGAAACCGGCTACGACACGAGTGAGGTCGTCCGTTTGGGGACGGTGCATCCCAACCCGGCAATTCAAACCAATGTCCAGCACTATCTCCTCGCGAAGAACTGCCGTAAAGTCGCCGAGCCAAACCTCGACCACGCCGAAGACATCCAAGTGAAACTGGTTCCGCTGGTGGAAGTGCCGTGCTTGATCGAGAAGGGCGAAATCACCCACGGGATTGTGATCGGTGGGTTTTATTGGTTGAACCTGTATCGCCAGAGACATGGCTGAGATTGTTGCCAAACTAAATGAGATTTTGGCCGACGAATGGGCCTGCGTCCGCACCCTGCGCCGCGCCCAGTCGCTCTGTGACGATCCCGGCAAGGTCGAAGTCATCAAGCGGGTGCGCAAGGATTGCAGTATCAATTGTGTCAGCCTCGCCAACGTCGTGCGCGGCTTGGGCGGTGGCCCGACGGACATCCCGAGTCCACGCTTCTCGCTGAAGCTTTCCGACGAATCGCTGGCCGACAGCCTGAACATGGCCGAATCTGCCCAAGAACACATTGTGGCTGCGGTGGATACCGTGATTGATGAGGCGGAGTTGAAGCCTTACCGCGCGGCACTGTCGCTGGTTCGTCAACTCCACACCGAAGACATTCGCTGGCTGAAGTCGGCATCTTCGTTATAAGCGACGTCTGCTGGCCGGCACGATCTTCGCCGACGAATCAATGTCAATACGCGATGGCAGCGAAAACGGGAAGGCCTTTGAGGCGCTCCCGGCCTTTGAGAAAACTGAGTTCGATCAAGAAATCAATCTCGGTGATATTGCCCCCGAGTTGCCTGACCAGCGTGGCCGCGGCCATCGCCGTCCCGCCAGTGGCGAGCAGGTCATCCACAATGACGACGTTGCCGCCTTTCTTGATGGCGTCGACATGCATCTCGCTGGTTTCGCTGCCGTATTCGAGTGTATAGCTTGTTACAACCGTCTTGTAGGGAAGCTTGCCCTTCTTGCGCACGGGAACGAATCCAACGCCGAGCTTGTATGCCACGGCGCCCGCGAAAATAAATCCGCGCGCGTCGACGCCAACCACCGCGTCGATCTTCTTGCCCCGGTGCCGGTCAGCGAAGGCGTCGACGGCGATTCGAAAGAGCCTTCCGTCCTGCAGAATCGGGGTGATGTCCTTGAACAGGATTCCCTTGATCGGAAAATCCGGCACATCACGGACAGCCGCTTTCAATTCGTCGTACATGATAGATGACCCAATGGACGGCGAGCGTGTTTGTAGCGAATTCAACAACGGAAGGGAAGCCCGAATATGATGCGCGGGCTAGTTCCGTGAAACCGCCTGCGGACGATCCTGCTTCTCCATGACGTGACGGAGCTTGGTCAACGCAATATTCTGGATCTGGCGGACGCGTTCTCTCGTCACCTTGAATTTCCGGCCGACTTCCTCGAGTGTCTTCGGCTTGCTGCCGTCCAGACCGAAACGCAAGGTTAGAATCTCGGCTTCACGCGGGTCGAGTTCTTCCAAGATGTCGCGCACTTCCTGCCGCAACGTCTTGTCGCGCAACAATTCGAACGGAGTCAGCGCGGCTTCGTCGCCGACGATTTCGCTGAATTCGGTCGCGTCGTCGTCGCCAATGGGCGCGTCGAGGCTGGCCGGACGAACGCTGATCGTGCGGAGTTGCGCGACCTTGGCCCGGGTGACGCCAAGCACGTCGGCCAATTCCTGATCAGTCGGTTCGCGCCCCAGTTGTTCGCTGAGTTTGTGGCCGGCCCGCTTCATCTTGCTGATCTTGTCGACGAGATGGACGGGAAGACGAATCGTCTTGGCCTGATTGGCCAGCGCGCGTTTGATGGATTGTTTGATCCACCACGCGGCGTAGGTCGAAAGCTTTCCGCCCTTCTTCGGATCGAAGCGCTCCACAGCCTTCATCAAGCCAATGTTGCCCTCACTGATGAGGTCGAGCAACGGCAGCCCGAAATTGGAATAATCGTGGGCGATCTTGACCACGAGGCGCAGGTTCGCCTTGATCATCTGAGCGCGGGCCGCCTTGTCACCCTTCTTGATGCGCGCCGCGAGACGGATTTCGTCCTTCGGGGTCAACAGAGCGATCTGCCCGATCTCGCGCAGATAGATCTTGATCCCGTTCTCACCCTCTCGGTTGTGATCAATCACCATGTTGTTCTCACGCTGAGCCCGAGGACCGAACTCGTCGGCCTTTAGCGCAGGCTATGCCCTCACTTCATCTTACGCAAGCACTTTCAAACCGGATTGCCACCGCGTTCACCCATTCTGTTAATTAGATGCACCGCGCCGCCATTTGGTTCAGAGCAACACCTGCGCCAAAAAACAACAAGGCCGGGGATGGCCCCGGCCTTGCGGTAATTCGGCGGTTTTCGAGTCGTTTAGCTGATCTCTCGCGACTTACCGGCCTTTTCTTCCTTCAGCGCCGCCTGCGCCGCGGCAAGACGTGCCACGGGAACGCGGAATGGACTGCAGCTCACATACGTCAGGCCGATGCGGTGGCAGAACTCCACCGACGACGGCTCGCCGCCGTGCTCGCCGCAGATGCCGAGCTTGATATCGGGACGCGTCTTGCGGCCCTTCTCAATCGCGATCTGCATCAGTTGGCCGACGCCCGCTTGGTCAATCGCCTCAAACGGGTTGCGCTTGATGATTTCCAGTTCCTGATACTGCGGCAGGAACGAACCGCTGTCGTCGCGGCTCATGCCGAGCGTCGTCTGGGTGAGATCGTTGGTGCCGAAGCTGAAGAACTGCGCGTCCTTCGCGATCTCATCGGCGCACAGCGCGCCGCGCGGGATCTCGATCATCGTGCCGACCAGATACTCGATCCGGGTCTTCTTCTCTTCCATGACCTTCTTGGCCGTGGCATTGACGATTTCCAACTGGTTCTGCAATTCCTTCGGGAACCCGACGAGCACAATCATGATCTCGGGTTTGACCGGAATGCCTTCCTTGCGCACCTGGATGGCCGCCTCAATAATGGCGCGCGTCTGCATCTCGGTGATCTCGGGGTAGGTGATGCCCAAGCGGCAACCGCGATGGCCGAGCATCGGGTTCGCTTCGTGCAACGCCGCCACGCGCTCGGCGACCTTCTCCGGGACTGATCCCGAGCTTGTGCGCCGTCTCGCGCTGCGTCTCTTCATCGTGCGGCAGGAACTCGTGCAACGGCGGATCGAGCGTGCGGATGGTCACCGGATAGCCCTTCATCGCGCGGAAGATGCCGGCGAAATCGTCACGTTGCAGCGGCAACAACTTCTTCAAGGCCTCTTCCCGCGCCTCCTTCGTCTCGGCAATAATCATCTCGCGCATCGCGTAGATGCGGTCGCCTTCGAAGAACATGTGCTCCGTCCGGCACAACCCGATGCCCGTCGCGCCGAACGCAATCGCATTGGCCGCCTGGTCGGGCTGGTCCGCGTTGGTGCGGATGCCGAGCCGGCGAATCTTGTCCGCCCACTTCATCAGCTTCTCGAACCGCTGAAACGTCGGGGCCTGCTTCGGATCGAGCGTCTTGGCGATCAACACCTGCACGACTTCGCTGGGCGCGGTCTTGAGTTCGCCCTCATACACCTCGCCGAGCGTGCCGTCGATGGAGATGAAATCGCCTTCCTTGATCGTGTGACCGGCGACCTTCATGACCCTCGTGCCGTAGTCGATCACAATCTCCGCCGCGCCGCACACGCAGATTTTGCCCATTTGACGTGCCACCAGCGCCGCATGCGACGACACACCGCCGCGCGCCGTGAGAATCCCGTCCGCGGCAATCATCCCGCGCAAATCTTCGGGACTCGTTTCCACGCGGCAGAGCAACACGTGTTCGCCCTTCTGCGCCCGCGCCACGGCGTCTTCGGCATTGAACACCACCTTGCCCGAGGCCGCACCGGGACCGGCCGGCAGACCTTTGCAAAGGAACCGTCCGCCCTTCACCGCCGCATCGCGATCTTTGCGGTCAAAAATCGGCGCGAGCACCTGTGTCAATGAATCGGCCGGCACGCGGCCCACCGCCTCCTTCCAGTCGATGACCTTTTCCTCGACCATCTCGACGGCGATACGCACCGCCGCGAGGCCCGTGCGTTTGCCGTTGCGGGTCTGGAGCATGTACAGCTTGTTGTCTTCGACGGTGAACTCGAAGTCCTGCATGTCCTTGAACCGGCTCTCCAGCGTCTTGCAGACGGTGACGAGTTCGGCGTGCGCCTTGGGCATCTCCTGCTTCAATTTCGCAATCGGCTGCGGCGTCCGCGTCCCCGCGACGACGTCTTCGCCCTGCGCGTTGATCAGGTATTCGCCATAAAACACCTTCTCGCCCGTGGCCGGGTCGCGCGTGAACGCCACGCCCGTCGCGCTGGTGTCCCCGAGATTGCCGAACACCATCGTCTGGACGCTGACCGCCGTACCCCACTCGTGCGGGATATGGTATTTGCGGCGATACACGATCGCCCGATCGTTCATCCACGAACCAAACACCGCCCCGACAGCGCCCCAGAGTTGTTTGACCGGTTCCTGCGGGAATTCCTTGCCCGTGCGCTTCTGGATGAGGTCCTTGAACCGGTCGACGAGGATGTCGCAATTCCTTCGCGACTGAGTTCGGTGTCCTCCTTGACGCCGGCTTCTTCCTTGAGATGGTCCATCACCTCGTCAAACGGTTCGTGGTCGTCCTTGCCGACCTTCTGCACGCCCATGACGACGTCGCCGTACATCTGCACGAACCGGCGATAACAATCCCACGCCCAGCGCGCGTTGCCCGATTTCTTGGCGAGCACTTCCACCGTCTCATCGTTCAACCCGAGGTTCAAAATCGTGTCCATCATCCCGGGCATCGATTCCCGCGCGCCCGAACGCACCGATACCAACAGCGGGTTCTCCCGGTCGCCGAATTTCTTGCCCGTGACCGCTTCGAGCTTCGCCAGCGCCACGTTCACCTGCTCGGTCAATACCTTCGGGTACGTCTTCTTGTTCGCGTAATAGTAGGTGCAGACTTCCGTCGTGATCGTGAATCCCGGCGGCACCGGCAACCCGATCCGCGTCATCTCATGCAGGTTCGCGCCTTTGCCGCCCAGCAACGGCTTTCTGGCCGCCATTGCCGTCCGCCTTGCCACCACCAAAGAAATACACGTACTTCGACGTCTTCTTGCCTGAACTTTTCGATTTCGTAGCCATGTTTTTGAACGTCCTCTATGTGAGTTTGTACTGCCTGATCAGAGGCAGGAGCCAACTTTTCAAATCAACGGGGGAAACGCCTGACGCACTCTATCAAACACGCCCCCCCTGTCAATGTCCATTCGGCATCGGCGGTGTAGCGTGCGCTGTCCCCAGCGCATCCGGCTAGGCGCTTGCCGAGCTGCGGCTCGGGCCAGCCATGGCAGCGACGAACCCGGCTCATTTTGCCCCTTCCAGAGCTCCAAAACAGGCTTTGCCACCCTTGGAACTTGGCTTCGTTTTTGGCTTCGTTTGTCTCACTTTTCAATGCCGGCTTGGTCAAAATTGGGTTCGTTTGGTAATTTTACCCCTTCGGGGCTCTTCCCCCCTGTTTGCCCTGACCCTGCCGTGCAGCCGTAGCCCTGTCCACCGCACCCCATGCCGTCGTACTGTGGCCACGGCGCTCCGTCGCCGTGCTTCGCGCCCTTCGTGGTGAACGTCTGTGTAGATCTGTGTGAATCTGTGGCTCACAGTCGCCGCATCCCCCATCTCCCATCGTCCTTCTTCCATAGCGTGCCGACCTTACCACAAATGCCCCATCAAATCCAGCCGGTTTATCCGTGCCAGATAGGACGATTTATCCGAAGACTCCTCAAGCGCCTGGCGGCAAAGGGGCAGGGGAGGATTCCTATTCTCGCCCTGCCGTGGCCCTATTCCGTAATTGTCCTTACCGCTCCGAAATCATACATCGTCTTACACACGGGACACACCCGGTCCGGCCTCATCGGGTGCCTAACCAATTGGAACAATTTTCCTTCCACTCCCCAACAACGCGCACAGTACGGATCCC
This sequence comes from uncultured Verrucomicrobiae bacterium, assembly GCA_963842185.1. Taxonomy (GTDB): domain Bacteria; phylum Verrucomicrobiota; class Verrucomicrobiia; order Palsa-1439; family Palsa-1439; genus Palsa-1439. Next base: position 13,109 of record CAWJFL010000013.1, on the reverse strand, counting down.
CTGTTGCTGCGCCGGTTTTGCCCTTCATGTAGTATGCGTCCCCACTGCGCACCACATCTCCTTTGATCGCGAGCGATTTCCGCAACTCCGCGATTTCCTCTTCCTTCTTCACGAGCAAGTCTTGTAGCTCCGTTGCTGCAATCTTTGCATCGGCAAGCGCCCCCAGCAACTCCGCGATTTTCAATTTCAATTCGGCCTGCTGCACCTTCGCGTCCAGATCCTTGATCGTCTTAGCGATTTCTACCGCCGCCTTCACGCTGGAAACAACGGCACCGATGGTAGTCATGTCACTCATAACATCCTTTCGTCGCCCTCTAGACTACTACCAGATCGCTTGCTACGCAAAGCCGCTGTTGCTAGCGGCATTAACCCTGCTACGTGCCGCCCGGCAGCCTAAATCCTCGATAGCATCTTTGTCCTTGCCGAGTGCTCCATTGCTTCTAAAATGAACGTTGAAGTGAAGAAGGACCGCTTGCCACTCAGCCACATTGGGCACAAGCATGGATACTGACACACACAAATTCTGCGCCGTGATCCGCAACCGGTCGGCCGAGAACCGTCGAGCCATGGCTTGCTTCACGCGACCTCACGAGGCAATGAGTCCCGCATTCTCGATTCTCCGGCAGGAATTGGACTCGATGGTCCGTGTGATATTCCTGCTGAAGATCAATAACATCACCGAACGAAGAAGGCTGATCAATGCAACCTTGCGAGGTGAGAAATGGAAGGTTCCCACGACGAAAGGGAAGCATCGGCTCGTGACTGACCGCGAGATGGTGAACCTTGCTCAACAGCTTCAAGGTTGGACACAGTCTGTTTATCGTTTTGGGTGTGCTTTTGTTCACCTTTCCGATTTCCACAATCACTTTACGCAGAACCCGTTTGAAAGACTTGGTAACGACGAAAAACAACATGTTCTGGCGCACATGCGCCATTACCATGGCGGCCCGAGCAATGACAATCCAGACATGCGAGAACTGGCTGGCTATTTGCCCAGTGTTTTCGAGAAGATTGCAAACAACCTTGAGTGTTACCTGAAGCAACTGGAGCAGGACCAGCAACTCGGAGAATAGGGAACCCGACTAGGACTTTCGCCGAACGGGCGGCTATCACATCCGCCGCGGTCGCGAATTCCTGCCACCGCGTCTGCGTACCGCATAGGGCCCCGTCGTTTCTTTCACATGAAACCCGATCTTGCGGCGTTTCGGGTCGGGCGGACTGAGAAGTTGGCGGATGGCTTCGAACAGGTTACGGATGGCATCATCGTGGCCTTCGAATTTGCGTTCCAATTCGTCGAGCCTCTGCGCCAGTTCCCGATTCGACGCCAGCATCTCGCGTAGTCGCACGAACGCGCGCACGACCCGAACGCTCGCCTCCACCGCCACCGGACTGTTGAGCACGCTGGCCAACATGATCGCGCCATGCTCGGTGAAAACATACGGAAGCTTTCGCCGCCCTCCATGCTGATAGGTGCCCACGGATGTCCTCCGGCCTTCCAGACTTGAAGTCGCAATTTGCGACTTCAAGTGTGCAACCTCTTGACGCGTAAGCTGAAACGCAAAATCAGGAGGGAAGCGATCGGCGTTGCGCCCGACCTGTTCGTTCAAGCGCTTCGTCGTGACCCCGTAAATCTCAGCGAGGTCAGAATCGAGCATGACCTTCTGGCTGCGAATCAAATAGATCAGCCGTTCGATTCGTTCGACGGGCACAATCGCCTTGTCGTCGCTCATTTAATCGCTGAGCTTATCGAATTGCCACTGTGTTCACAAGCATTGCGCGACCCCTCAATCAGCTTCCAAACTTGAGGTCGCAATTTGCGACCTCAAATCTGTAAGTCCTTGCTGTGCAGGTCATCATCACCTCCCTCCTCGACACTTGCCCGCCGTTTTGGTATGGATGTCTCCTCACGTGAAACTCCGCCACGAAATACTCGCCAAGGTCAACCGCATCGTTATCAAGCTCGGGACGGGCTTGTTGACCGATGCGCAGAACCATCTTTCGGTGCGGCAGATCGAAGGACTCGTCGCGCAAATCGCCACGCTGCACGAACAGAAAAAACAGATCATTATCGTGTCCTCAGGGGCGATCGGCGCGGGCATGGCCGAACTCGGCTTGAAACAACGCCCGAAACGGCTCGACGAACTTCAGGCCGCCGCCGCCATCGGCCAGAGCAAGTTGATGGCCCTCTACGACGAGTTGTTCGGGAAATTCGGCATCACCGTCGCGCAGGTTCTGTTGACCCATGATGATTTGAAGGACCGCGCTCGTCACCTTAACGCGCATAACACGCTGGCCACGATCCTCGCGCACGGCGCGGTGCCGGTCATCAACGAAAACGACACGGTCGCGGTCGAGGAAATCAAGTTCGGCGACAACGACCGACTCGGCGCATTGGCGGCCACGCTCATCGACGCGGATTTGCTCATCATCCTCTCGCATGTCGAGGGGCTATTGGGCGGGGAAGGGCGCGTTATTCCCGCCGTGCCCGAAATCACGCGCGAGATCGAAGCCCTCGCGGGTGACACGGATCGCACAACCAGCGTTGGCGGGATGAAGTCCAAAATCGATGCGGCAAAGATCGTGACGCGCGCCGGCATTCCGCTCGTCATCGCCAATGGCGAGCGCGCGAACGTCCTCCGCGACATCCTGGCTGGCGACGAAGTCGGGACGATCTTCCTGCCGCACGCGGACAAATTGGCCAGCCGCAAGCGCTGGATTGCGTTTTTTCAGCATCCCGCCGGGGTCGTGGTCGTCGATGACGGCGCGAAAGAGGCCCTGTGCGCCAAGGGTAAGAGCTTGCTGGCCAATGGGATAGTCTCTTCGGAGGGGAAATTCGAGGAGGACGACCTCGTCAGTATCCGCGACAAAAATCAGGTTGAATTTGCGCGCGGCCTGACGAAGGTTAGCGGCATCCAAATAAAGTCCGCCACGGGTGTCGTGATTCATCGGGACGACATGGTGATTCTCTAAAATGGATTTGAAACAACAAATTCGAATACTGGCCGAGCGGTCGCGGGATGCCGCGCGCGTGCTGGCCAGGCGCACCACGAAAAAGAAGAACGACGACCTGTTGGAAATGGAGGACGCCATCGAGCGCAACCTCGCGACCATCAAAAAGGCCAACGCGAAAGACATCGAAGCCGGCCGCAAGGCCGGGTTGTCGTCCGCGATGCTGGATCGTCTGATTCTCACGGACAAACGGATCATGGAGATGGCCGTGGGCGTCCGCGACGTTGCGGCCCTCGATGATCCTGTCGGCAAGGTCATCAGCGAATGGACGCGCCCGAACGGGATTCGCATCCAGAAAGTCCGCGTGCCCATCGGCGTGATCCTGATCATTTACGAATCGCGTCCGAACGTGACGGCCGACGCGGCGTGTTTGTGTTACAAGACCGGCAACGCCGTGATCCTGCGCGGTGGCTCGGAAGCCATTCACTCGAACCTCGCCATTGCTGAAGCGATGAACCTGAAATGGATTCCTCCCAACAGCATCACGGTCGTTCCCACGACGGACCGCGCGGCCATCGACGAGTTGCTGAAACTCGATGACCTGATCAATCTCTGCATCCCGCGCGGCGGGGAAGGGCTGATTCGCGCCGTGGCGGAAAAATCGCGCATCCCCGTCATCAAACACTATAAGGGTGTGTGCCACGTGTTCGTCGACCGCGACGCCGATTTCGACATGGCGGAAAAAATCGTCATCAACGCCAAATGCCAGCGCCCCGGCGTCTGCAACGCCATCGAAACGTTGCTCATCGACGAAAATATCGCCGACAAGTTTCTGCCGCGCGTGGCGAAGGCGCTTGGCGAATACAGAGTCGAGCTTCGCGGCGATGAGCGGACGCGCCAGCTCGTATCGAGTGCCAGCGCCGCGACCGAAGACGATTGGTACGCGGAGTACCTCGATCTCATCCTCGCCGTGCGCGTCGTCAAGAGCGTGGACGAAGCCATCGATCACATCACGAAATACGGTTCCGCCCACAGCGACGCGATCGTCACGGGCAACAAGGCCACCGCCGAAAAATTCCTGCGCGAAGTGGACAGTTCCAGTGTGTTCTGGAACGCCAGCACGCGCCTCGCCGACGGCGGCCAATACGGTTTCGGCGCCGAAATCGGCATTTCCACGGACAAAATCCACGCCCGCGGCCCGATGGGCCTGGAGGAGTTGACCAGCTACAAGTTCGTTGTCGTTGGCGACGGCCAATTGCGGGAATGATGACAACCGCCACACCGTCGCAGCGGGCGCAATACGTCCGCGATCAACTGCCGGCGGGCGGCTTGTTCGCCGGCGCGACCTGGCGGATTTCCCCGGAAGCCTTCCCGCTCTCCCAGGACATCGTCGCCCGCCTCGAAGCACTCGGCCCGCATCTGCTCGCGTTTTACCACGCCTGCAACGTGATGTACCGCCACAGCGTCGAGGGCAAGCTGCCGCCGTGGATCGCTGGCTATCTCGACGCGGGCAAACCGAAGGAGTTGATCGAGTTCTCCCGCCTCGGCCGGTTCAAAAGTCATGTCCCCCGCGTGATTCGTCCCGACGTGATTCTCACCAACGACCATTTTTTCGTCGCCGAACTGGATTCCGTGCCGGGCGGCATCGGCCTGACCGGCTGGCTCGGGAAAACGTATGCCGAGCTGGGCGATCCAATCGTCGGCGGCGCGCACGGAATGATGGAAGGATTCGACGCCATCTTGCGCGCCGAGGCGAAAAGCGACGAGCCATTGGCGGTCGTCGTCGTGTCCGATGAAGCCGCGACGTATCGCCCCGAAATGGAATGGCTCGGCCAGCAGGTCGGTTTCCGCGTCGTGCGCCCGGAAGAACTGACGAGCTTCGACAAGACCGCGGTCGTCTACCGCTTCTTCGAACTATTCGATCTGCCCAACGTGCCCAATGCCAGGGCATTGATGGACGCCGCGGCGCGCGGCGAGGTGCATGTGACCCCGCCATTCAAACCGCAACTCGAGGAGAAGATGCTCTTCGCCTTGCTGTGGATGGAACAGTTGCACGCGTTCTGGCGGGAGCAACTCGGTGACAAGACGCTGGCGGCATTGCGTGAAGTGTTGCCGTACACATGGATTCTTGATCCCGCGCCGCTGCCGCCGCACGCGGTGATTCCCGAACTCGGCATCCACGACTGGCGCGACATGGCGAAGTTCTCCCAGAAACAGCGCGAACTGGTTCTGAAAATCTCCGGCTTCAGCGAACATGCGTGGGGTAGTCGCGGCGTGTATGTCGGCCACGATCTGCCGGCCACCGAATGGGCGGAAGCGATTGAGCGGGCACTGAGCGGCTTCGCCAATCACCCGTTCATTCTCCAACGATTCGAGAAATCAAAACTGTTTGACGCGCAGTACCTCGATTTTGAGGCGAATGAACTGCGTCCGTTCAGCGCGCGCGTGCGTTTGTGCCCATACTACTTCGTGGTGGGCGACGACGCCAAACTGGGCGGCATCCTCGCGACCATTTGCCCGGCCAACAAGAAGATCCTTCACGGAATGCCCGATGCCGTGATGGCGCCGTGCCGCGTGCAGTAACGCACGGTAACCGGCCGCCCCGAGTTGCGGGGCTTACGCTTGACGCTGTGGCAACCGCTGGTGTACGTTGACGGCGCATTTGTCGGAACGCCGACGGGCGCGAGCGCGGGCGTAGCATAGTGGTAATGCGCCAGCCTTCCAAGCTGGTGAGGTGGGTTCGATTCCCATCGCCCGCTCCACTTTTACTGAGCAAAATGCAACGTTTTGCTTTTGGCGTGACAAAGCCGTGACAACCTTGGTAGTCTGGGGTGCGCGATGAAACGCTCATTCCTTGTCAGCGTTGGATCGGTCAAGATTCCAGTCTACGGACTCTCTAGTGGCCGATGGTGCATCAGCTTCTACCAAGACGGACAGCGCCGCAGGGAGACGCGCGGAACGCGCGAGGAAGCCACCAAACGAGCCGAAGAAGTAGCGACAGCCATCCACGGCCAGAAAGCCGCTGGCCTCACCCTGACGGGCGCAGACCGCGATTCCTACGCACGCTCCCTTGAGGTGCTTAAACCCTTCGCCGTGACGCTGCACGACGCCGTGGACGCCTACGCCAAGACACGACACAAGCTACAGAAGGCGTCATTGAACGAGGCGGTGGACTTCTACCTGCGGCATCATCCGACGAACCTGCCAGCCAAGACGGTGAAGGAAATTGCGGACGAATTGCTGGCAGCAAAAAAGCAAGACGGAGTGAGCGCCGCCTACCTGAAAGACCTGAAAACTCGCTTGCCCCATATCGCCGCTGCGTTTTCAGGCCCCATCGGGCTAGTGACGCAAGGCCAGCTTGAGAACTGGCTGCGGTCGTTGCCCTGTGCCTTGCGCTCACGAAACAACTACAGAAGCCTTGTAGTGACCCTCTGGCGATTTGCGCGGCAGCGCGGGTATCTCTTGCGTGATCGCTCCACGGAAGCCGACACATTGCCTCGCGCGAAGGACAACGGCGGGGAGATTGAGATATTCCGCCCCGCAGACTTCGCGAAGCTAATCGCCAAGGCGGATGCGAACTTGGTGCCATTCCTTGCCATCGGTGCTTTTACGGGACTTCGCCACGCGGAGCTTCTCCGCTTGGAATGGGAGGACGTTCGCTTTGCCCAAGGGTTTGTTGAGGTGAAGGCGAAGAAAGCCAAGACCGCGCAGCGCCGCCTCGTACCCATCCAGCCGAATTTGCAGGCATGGCTTGCGCCGTACCGCGCGAAAACAGGGCCAGTGTGTGTTTGGTCCCGCATCGGTCGCAAGGCGTCCGTGCTGGCGAAGGAACTTGGCATCCGTTGGCCGAGCAACGGCTTGCGGCATTCATACGCGACCTACCGCCTGGCAGAGTGCCAGGACGCGGCGAAGGTCGCGCTTGAAATGGGAAACACACCGAGCATGGTCTTTCGACACTATAGGGAAGTAGTGACGCCGAAAGAAGCGGCAGTGTGGTGGAGCATCATCCCCACACAGGCGGCGAACGTAGTGCCGATAGGCAGCCGCCGTAATGTGGCGTGACAGGATGATGGAGACAGCGCAAAAAAATCGCGGCGGCATAGCCGCCGTGGTTACGACCGCATACGTGAGGATGACAAGGAGAGCAAACGCGGCTTCGGCCCTTGATTCTCGGTCAAGAGGCGCAGAACATCCTCTTCCTTGAATCTGACAGCGCCATCCACGCGCAAGGTAGGCAGGCGACCCGATTGCGCGATCTCCGCAACTTTGCGGACGCTGATATGCAGACGGCTCGCTACATCCGTTCTGCTCATAAGCTGAGGCACGAAATTCGTTGGCCGTGCATCGTCAATATCAAGAACGATGCCTTCGCCTTCCGTTCGCGCTCGGTACGATTTGCAAGTCAGCGTTATCATCACAAGAACAGTCGCACCTCGCCCTCAAAACCGAACAGCGATTTTGCGCCGGAAATGGTTTGCATCCCATGAGCGGAAGCCCTTTAATTGCTGGGCAATGGACGAGATCATCAAACTTGTCCGAACCTACCGATTTGCCGATGCAATCGACGAGCGCATCCGGCTCGCAGAAGAAATCTTCCGCCGCATTGAGCCTGATTTGCGCTTGTTCATTTACAGCAGCGTTTCCCACGAAGTCGCCGAGGACGCCTTGCAGGAAACCCTGGCGGCGGTCGCCAAGAGCCTGAAAAAATTTGAGGGCGACACGCCGAAGGAATTTTGGGCATGGTGCTACCGCATAGCCCGAAACAAGTTGAGCGACCACTACCGCCAGAAGGCAGCCGAGCGAACGCTGCCCATGCCGCCAGAGGAGATGTTACGGTTGATAGAGGCATCGCAGGAGTCGCCGCTCTCGCCGCAGACACGGCTTGATCTCGAATACGCGATGAAACTACTCACCGCGTCCAAGCCCGAATGCTGCGACTTGCTATGGCGTCATTTCGTGATCGGTCTCGACTACGCGGAACTTGCGGAAGAAAGCAACCAGAAGTATGATAATGTACGTATGAAGATCGGGCGATGCTTGGAGGAAGCCAAGGCGCTCGTTTCCTGACATGGCTGCACTATCACAAAGAGATCAATTGGCCTTGCACGAATTCAGTGTGGCGTATCGTGCTGCCTACGCCAAAAGCCATCCCCTGTCCGGATTGCACCTTCAAACGATTCAAGACGCCGTTCGCGGCGAATACGAGCAGGAGCAGCAAGCCAAACAGACCCAAACTGTCGAGCCTGAAAGTCCCACCAAGCAGCCGGAGCCGCCAAGAGCCGGAGCCTTAAGCGCGGGAAGAACGCCGAGCTAGGTCCGAAAAGCCTCACCCAACCCGTGCCAAAGAAAGACAGAACAGATGGCGCATTGCGCCTTTGTAGCTGCTTTAGTCATTTTCTTAAAATGCGCTTCCATAGACGCACCCCGACCGCCTTGACCAGCTCGACCAGTGGTATCGTATCGAGCACCCGAGGATGCGGCGGCGGCAGCTCGCCGGTAAATCCCCCCTGCTGTTTGACGTAGCAGATAAGTGCCCGGGCGGTCGAATGCAGAAGGGTTTGCATTTGCGGGGTCAGCATCAGGTCAATCGTCTCTTTGCGTATCCCAGTCCACCGCGCAGCGTCTTTTGCATCACCCGGGCCCATAAACCGCTTTATTTTTACATCGACATAGACGCGAATCTCGCATGAATACGTGCCGCGCAGCAAATAACACAACATCGATGTCCACCCGTCGGTCGAGAACTGTAAACCAAACCCACCCTGCAGCCCGAGCCAACATCTCGACCGTACCGGATATGGGTCGCACCTCTCCGCAGCGTCGCGCATCGATGTGTGGTCAAATTCTTTGGTGATGAGGACAAACGGCGCATCAGCGTGGCGACTAACCGCAGCCAGCATTTTATTATCCCACCCGGGCGTCTGCATCTCGATGTCATCGGAAATGACCCAGTAAAGCTCGCTCGTCGGATTGGCAATGCGTAGCAAATCGAGATAGGCTTTATGCAGATCGGTGTAGCCTAATCCACGGGGCGTCACTATGCAGCGTATATTGGCGCGACAACCGAGTTGGTGGAGGGTGTGAATAATCTCATCGAGCGCGGGATCGTCATTATCGCATTTGACGAGGATTTCAAAATTGCCCACATCAGTGGCGTTGTCGATGAGCGATGTCAGGCATTGCCGCAGACGACAGGTGTCGCTTCCTCCCATGCGGCAGCCGAGCATGATGGTGATTGCGGTCATTTGTGCCTCCACATGGCATTTGTTGCCTCATCATTGCCGCTACGCAAGGCCAGCGCGAACGGAGTCTGCCCTTCTTTCGTTGTTTCATTTATCAAACGGGGGTTGTGGCTCAGTATTTCTGTGATCAATTCAATATCGCTGGCCTCTACCGCTTCTATGAGTTCGACAAAACGATCTATCAACGCAATCACGACATAATCTGCTGTCGATAAATTTAAGGTGTAGGCATTTTCCTGCGTGATAACGCCGCATGGCTGAGAGCATCTAACATTCGTAATTCTGCTGCCAGAAATTCTCTTCCCGTCGATGACTGGCAACTGGAAATCACGGAAGGAATACGCTCGATCTGGTTATGCAGTTGAAGGGCAGTGCTGTTAAAATTCAGGGCCAAGCTCGAATAATCTATTGAAGAACGCGAGTAATACGTAGCACTTGCGTTATCCTGTGCGTGAGACTCAAAATCGCCGTCCAGAAGTGTCTGCACCCGTTCTTTGAATAGTACCTCGCCTTGGCTCAGATACTTCTGATACAAATCCTTTGCCGTGTCATCTGGGCCGATGGGAAACGCACGCTGCGCTATAACTGCCCCCGTATCAATGCCGCTATCAATAATGTGCAACGTGCAGCCGCTCTCCGTTTCTCCGTTAAGAAGCGGATGAGCAGAGGTATACATCCCTCTGTATTTCGGCAAAAGAGAGAAATGCAGGTTAAACAAATTCTTGGAATTGAAGCGCTCTGGTTTGATGATGCGGTCAAATTCGAGCGAGAAAAAATAGACATCCGAAATGTCTTGAGCTTCCTCTAGGTTAATGACAGCAACGTTCTTCAAGGAGGCTGCGTATTTCCGAAGTGAGGGCTGCCAATTGTCCATCCCATTATCGCCGGAGTTACAGATCGCATAGATGTCGGCACGCGCTCCATAGTGCTCTACCACATACCGCAGACATTCAACAGCGATCCTATTTTTTCCAGCAATACACAGGGAAAGCCGCTTCATAAGGTATAATGGCCCGGTGGAAAAGACCGACAACTCTTAGCCGTATACCGAAACGGCACGCAGTAACCAAAAAAGTACCGCTACGATATTCTCTGGTTGGTTACGATGGTTAACCAGTCGTTACCATACGACGTATTACATACGCGGCCCACATTCTCTGGTAAGCATCCTCAATGTCGCTGGCGAAACCGTCCATATCCGCTCGACGGGAACGGGCGACATCGTTGCGGAGCGTTTTCCGTGATGGAGCAGCCGTTCACGGTCTGATGCAAGCGCCACTGCCTTATCGACGAACTCAGCCTTTGAGTGTGCGATCAACTCACCGTGTCCCGTGTTGCCCATGTTATTATGCGCATGTTGTGAGCAGAACCGTTCCCCGATTAGGCCGATGACGGGAACACCCTGAATCAGGGACTCCATCGGCGTCGTACCGCCGCCGTAAGGATAGGTATCAAGCGTGATGTCCATTCGTGAATAAAGCTTGAGCAAGTTGGAATAGCGCGAGGCTCCTTCGAGCGTAACGCGCGACATATCAATGCCGCCGTCGGAAAAATGTCTGGCAAACACTGCGTTGATGGCAGGATTATAAGAACGCCCGATTTCATGTAAAGGCGGCTGCCTGTCACCCGTTTCAACACCTCGCACCATAAATGTATTGCATCAAGTTTGTGCGCCTGACCAAAACTGCCGAAGTGATGTATCCGTTCTTTAGGAATGGCGGCGGGCTGACTGGCGGGAAGTGCGCGCCTACTGGCGTACCGATGAATACGCCCTTCTTGTGAAATATGGTTTCGGAATAATACGGCTGCAAATTCTCGATGTTTATTTCCTCACCGATCAGCGCGTAGTCAATGTTGGGTACGCCGCAGGTTGCAGAACAATTATAATAACTCACCTGAATGGGAGCGGGTTTGCGCGTCAATGCCCGATAGCGATTCAGTTCGATATGGCCGTTGAGTTCAAGCAGGACATGGATCTTCATCTTTGCGCACGAGTTCGCCAAACGCATCGTCGTCAAGGCCGCGTACATCGCGCCAGTGCTGAGTAATCGTGCGTGTTTTATCGCTGGTTCGTTTGGGGTCATCATGCGAGTACATAAACACTTCCACACGATCTCGATGGTGCGCCTTGAGGATACAGAATCGACGTTGTAAGAGAGATGAAGATCGTGATGTAACTACAGACATACCCGACCCTGATTCTGCGCTCAGGCGAACCGCTATCATGCCAGCGATCATAGGGCGGACCGCTCATTAGCGTTTTCCCCAATTTGACAGCAGCATCATAAATATACTTATGGCTGTATTTGTCTGGCGAAGTGCGAAGCATCAGTGTTCCAGAATACCAGATCCGCCGCAGGAAACATCATGCGCGTGGAAAGCAGGGTTTCATAGACCCGCACCGCCTCATCAGGCAGTCCGCTATTACTCAAAAAATCGGCGATTGTACTACCAAAGCATCGGCTTCACTATGCGAGTTTGCAATGATCTCGCAGACATACCGATGGCCCTTTTCACCAAGCAAATTGCGATAATCTTCCTCTTTCCCCAGACTCGTGAGCCACACAGCTTGCGCTGCCAGTCTAGCGCGGCGACGTTCGCCGAGCCTGTAGAGTAGCCGTTTGAGCGATCGCTTCGACGCGTATAGATTTCGGTCGCGGGAAGCATCCCACCTTCTAAGAGCAGGAAAGCGAAAGAATTCAAGCGCCATGTGCCGTCTCACCGATGACGGGTCGCCGTGATGAGTGCGGCAATCGCGGCAAGAAGCTGTGCTAGTGCGGTAAGCAGTAATGTGAAATTGATAGTAGTCATGGTTTTCTCCTGGTTTGTTCCGCCCGAATGGCGTGACATGAGTGAGGCTGAAAGCCGGTGCTGAGGATTGCGGAACGGGAAAGGCCGCGAAGCGCCGAGGACGCGGGGTGAAGCTGCACAAGCGCCAGCGCGGAAGCGCACAGCCTTGGACGCTCTGCGTAACTGGCTAGACGTTGATCACGGCCACGCGAAGGGCGGCAGACGAGGAAAGCCTGATTGCTATGTCACAACATTACGGAATTGGACGCGGCAGCTAACGCTTCTTTGCTGCACGGTCGAGATAATCCGCCCACCATTGCATCATCTTGCGGCGCTCCTTGAGATATTCCGCGTGATTATACGCACGGCGCACACTATTGCGCTCGGCATGGGCAAGCTGCCGCTCGATCACGTCAGGACGGAATTTATTCTCGTTGAGAATGGTGGAAGCGGTGGAACGGAAACCGTGCCCCGTAGTGCGGGTGTGGTAGCCCATGCGATAGAGCGCGTAAAGCATCGTATTCTCGCTCATATAAGTTGAGAGATTGTGCTGATTCGGAAAAACATACTGCCTCTCGCCAGAGTGCCTCTGTAATTCGTGCAGGACAGCGACAGCCTGACGCGACAAGGGCACCAGATGCAGTTCCTTCATTTTCATACGCTCGGCGGGGATGCGCCACTCGGCCTTCTTGAAATCAATTTCCGTCCATTTTGCCCCGCGTAGCTCGCCTGTGCGGACGAAGGTAAGCGGCGGAAGCGAAGCGCCAGTTTGGTAATCGCAGCCCCGTCATAGGCTTCCAACGCTTTCAGGAATTTCTTTGATCGACGGCTTTCAGGTAAGGGTTATGTTTGACAACAGGGGCCTTGAGCGCACCGTGCAAATCGGGAACGGGATTGCGCTCCGCGCGACCCGTGGGCAATGGCATACATCAAAGATTTGCCCGCATATCTGCTTGACCCGCTGCGCGGTGGATCGAGCGCCGCTGCCTTCGACGACGCGAAGTGCGGAGAGAACCTCTGGTGCGGTGATGTCAGCAATCGGCCTTTGGCCGAGTTTAGGGAAGATATGTCTTTCCAGTCGCGCCATCACCAACTTGGCGGAATCCTCCGCCCATCCGTGCTTCCGCT
>CAWJFL010000012.1:0-12241 GCA_963842185.1 uncultured Verrucomicrobiae bacterium | reverse complement strand
TCCGTCGCGTCCGCTGCAGTGCGTGAGACGCGCGGCAGTTCGCGTGTGGCACACTGAGCCGCCATCAGCCGCCGTTGCCCTCTGAATCCGTCCCCCATAGCGGGATAGCCCTACCGCAATTTGCGTTGGATAGGCTGCAAAATCGTGCTAGCTATTGAACATTTGGGCGGAACACATATGAGCGGAATACGGCTGTTTATATTGCTGACTTTGTTACCGCTGATGACCTCATGCGAGTATCTGGTCCCGCTACCAGCGGGCTTTTATTCGCTTGGCGACAATCCCCGCTACAGGCCGGTGATTGGGCAGACCGTGCCACTGAAGCGTGATACGAAACTTTACTACCCAATCCAAGTACCTCCCGAGTCATCCAGTCTCTGGCCGGTCGACGACGTGCAGCAGTCGTATCGAAACGGCGAGTTGGTCGAGGTTCCTCATCGCATCATCCCGTCCGGCACCCTTGTGACGGTGCGAGACGTTCGGTCTGTATACGGGGCACCATACGAACGCTGCATCACCGCATATCTGATAATTCATCTTGCTGATTCAGCACCCATCAAGACCTATTATGGTTTGGGATGCTATCATCTGGGCGACAAGACCATGGTATTGGCGAGAGCCCCATGGGAGGCCGCCAGCGTTCCAGAAAAGACTGTGGTTAATAGATGAGGATTTGCCCAGCCATACGCTCCATCTCGCCGCTTTAGTTCCAGCCGCCCGCATCCCGCCGTGAACGCCTTGACTGCCGTCTTTGCCTGACGCATAATCGACGACAGGTTGGGTGACGCCGAAAATGAAAACATTTAGAGAGCCTGAAACAATCATCATTTTAACCCGTAAACATTGGTTTTTCCTTAGCGCGTCATATTGAAGCAGTCGATTGTCAGCGCGTGGCAGCCTCCATAGGCCAGTTCAACTTATGAATATCCACGAATACCAGGCCAAAGAGATTTTCCGCCGGTTCGGTGTCCCCGTCGCCGATGGCGGCGTCGCGTCCACACCCGAGGAAGCCGAATCGGTTGCGCGGTCGTTGAAGACCGATGTGATCGCCGTCAAGTCACAGATTCACGCGGGCGGCCGCGGCAAGGCCGGCGGCATCAAGCTGGTCAAGACGCCCGAAGAGGCGGCGAAAGCGACACGCGAGCTCATCGGGAAAGTGTTGGTCACGCACCAGACCGGCCCGCTCGGCAAACAAGTACGCAAGGTGTTGATCGAAGCCGGCAGCACCCCGAAACGCGAGTTGTACCTGAGCATTCTGATCGACCGTTCGCTGGCGCGTCCGTCGTTTCTGGCCAGCACCGAGGGCGGCGTCGACATCGAAGCCGTCGCGGCGAAGACACCGGAGAAGATCCTGAAGGAACCGGTGGACCCGGCCATCGGCGCGCAACCGTACCAGGCGCGCAAGATTGCCTACGCGCTCGGTCTCGGCGGCCCCCATCTGCAGGCAACGGTGAATCTGATCCTCAACGTCTACCGTGCGTTCATCGAGACCGACGCGTCGCTCATCGAGATCAACCCGCTGATCATCGACCAGCGCGACCGGGTCTTCGCGCTCGATGCCAAAATGAATTTCGATGACAATGCCCTGTACCGCCACAAGGACATCCAGGCCATGCGCGATCTCCACGAGGAAGATCCGCGTGAGGTCGAGGCGAGCAAGTTCGGCCTCAATTACATCGGTCTGGACGGCACCATTGCCTGCATGGTCAACGGCGCGGGCCTCGCCATGGCCACGATGGATATCATCAAGTTCTACGGCGGCTCGCCCGCCAACTTCCTCGACGTTGGCGGCGGTGCGACCACCGAGCAGGTCACCGAGGCGTTCAAGATCCTGTGCGCCGACAAGAACGTGCGCGGCATCCTGGTCAATATTTTCGGCGGGATCATGAAATGCGACGTGATCGCCAACGGCATTCTGACCGCCGTCAAGCAGGTCAACGTCCGCGTGCCGCTCGTCGTGCGTCTCGAAGGCACCAATGTCGAACTGGGCAAGAAGATCCTCAAGGAAAGCGGTCTGGCCATCATCCCCGCGGATTCCATGGCCGATGCCGCGCAAAAAATCGTCAAAGCCGCGAAGTAACAACATGAAACTCTACCTCTACTATGAAAACGTGGACCGCCCGCTGGTGGTCGAGATACCGGAAAACGAAGTCGACGGGTTCTTGCAGGAGTACGAGGAAGCGCTGCATGACACCTCCGTCGAGACGTTCCAGTGGAAGAACTCCGGCTTCCGCATCGCCGGATTGATGGCGGTCGTCCACGAGAAGCACGCCCCGGTGCGTCCATGAGCATTCTGGTCGACGCCAATACGCGCCTGATCGTTCAGGGCATCACCGGCTCCGCCGGAAAATTTCATGCGGAGCAATGCCTCAAATACGGGACGAAGCTCGTCGGCGGCGTCACCCCGGGCCGCGGCGGCGAAGTCGTGGAACTCGATTCGCATAAGATCCCCGTGTTCAATACCGTCGGCGAAGCCGTGCGCGAGACCGCCGCCAACGTCTCCTGCATCTTCGTGCCCGCGGCGTTCGCCGCAGATGCGATTCTCGAGGCGGCGGATGCCGGGATTGAATTGATTGTCGCCATCACGGAAGGCATTCCCGTGGTTGACATGGTGCGTGTGAAACGCGCGCTGCAAGGGACCGGTATCAAACTCATCGGCCCGAATTGTCCCGGTGTGATCACGCCGGGCGCGTGCAAGATCGGCATCATGCCCGGCTACATCCACAAACCCGGCCCCGTCGGGCTGATCTCCCGAAGCGGCACGCTCACGTACGAGGCCGTGTGGCAACTCAGCTCGCGCGGCCTCGGGCAATCCACCTGCATCGGCATCGGCGGCGACCCGGTCAAGGGACTCGATTTCATCGATCTCCTGGAAATGTTCGAGACCGACCCGCAAACCGAGGCCGTCATCGTCATCGGTGAGATTGGCGGAAACGCGGAAGAAGAGGCGGCGCGCTGGATCAAAGATAACTTCACCAAGCCCGTCGCCGCGTTCATCGCGGGCGCGACGGCGCCGAAAGGCCGCCGAATGGGTCACGCCGGCGCGATCATCAGCGGCGGCAGCGGTTCCGCCGCCGACAAGATCAAGGCCCTCGAATCCTGCGGCATCGCCGTGGCCAAAACGCCCGCCGAGATGGGCGAGACACTCGCTGGTTTGATGAAGTAACCTGACGTTCCGCACATGAACTACCGGGGACTTGAGCAGCTTTCTGCAGGCCAGCAGCCATGATTCTGACGGAAGGTCTCTTTCGGCTTACCAACGGCTCGTCGAGTCCGCGCGCCGTGCCGCAACGAAAGTGTCAGATGTGAGCCCCGACCGTCATCTGTCAACTGCGCCCGATCCGCCGCCGGGATCGCGCCGTACGATTCCGCACGAAGAATTGATGGGCCTGCCGGTCGTTCGGTATCGTGGTCCAATCCGGTCCCCGTCCACCGAGGAGGATTTGCGTCGCGCGGTGCAGGAAATCCGCTCCGAGCGCGTGGTCGGATTCGACACGGAATCGCGTCCGTCGTTTCGCAAGGGCAAGTCGCACGCGCCCAGCCTCGTGCAAATCGCCACGAGTCACTCCGTGTACCTGTTCCAACTTGCGCGACTGGATTGTTCGCGGGCGCTCGCCGACGTGCTCGGGAATGCGACGATCATCAAGGCCGGGGTCGCGTTGATGCGTGATCTGACGGAACTGCAGAAGCTCTTCCCGTTCACGCCGGCCAATGTGGTGGACCTCGGCGAGATCGCCAAACGCCGCGGGATGGAGCAGACGGGCCTGCGGAATCTGGCCGGGTTATTCCTCGGCGGGCGCATCACCAAAGGGCCGCAAACATCGAACTGGGCGCGAATCATTCTCTCGCCGAACCAGCTCTGCTACGCAGCGACCGATGCGTGGGCCTGCCGCGAATTGTATCTGCGCTTCGAGAGCCTCGGCTTGCTCTCGCATGACGTCCGACCGGTTACTTGACGAATCCCTGTGATTGGAGCCAGAACAGGCAATCCCGTGTCCATGGATGGCCGCCCGCCAACCCCATGCCGTGTTTTCCGTGTTGGTAGATATGCAGGTCAAACGGCACGCCCGCCTTCCGCAGTGCCTCGGCAAACAGCAGGCTATTCTCGACCGGCACCGTCGTATCCTCATCCGTGGCCCAGATAAAGCACGGCGGCGTCCGCGACGTGACGTGCAGTTCGTTCGACAGCATCTCCACCAATTCGGGCGACGGGTTGTCACCGAGTAAAAGCTTCTTCGACACGTCATGCGTCTTTTCGCCCATGGTGATGACGGGATAGCACAGCACGCCCAGGTCCGGCCGGCAACTCTCCCGCTCAATCAGATCGGTCGCGTCCGCCTTTCCCGCATCGAAGTGTGTCAGCAACGTCGCCGCGAGATGCCCGCCCGCGGATGACCCCATGATCCCCACCCGCTTCGGATCAATCCCCCACTCTTTCGCCCGCGACCGGGTCAATCGTACCGCGCGCGTCGCGTCCTCCAACATCCGCGGATGACGATAACCGTGTGTGCCAAGTCGGTACTTCAGCACAAAACCGCTGACACCATGCTCGGCCAACCACAACGCGTAATCCTTTCCTTCGTGATCGGCGAGATGGCCGTAACCTCCCCCCGGGCAAACCACCATCGCCGCGCCCGTGGCGATTTTCGGATCAGCCAGATACGGCGTCAGCGTCGGAACGTCCCAGTCATTTGTGCCGAGTGCCCCCGGCGCGCCTTCGGGCCAGAGCACGACTGGTTTTGGGGCGTTAGCGCGTGAATTCACAGCGAGAGCCAGAAGCACGCCGCCGACCGCAGCCACAGAAAACCTCCCATGCATGCCGACACTCCTTTCATCGATGGCTTTCCATACCAAAATGCTGTCGCGGTCGCAACCGCAGGATTGATGAGACGTGATGTAACGTCGCGAACCAAGGGCTCAGGGATCGAGTGCGTAGCGTCCGTGAAACCGATCGCCTCGTCCGTGCATCGAAGCTCGCGGAGGAACCATGAAATCCAAAAATATCCATGCACCTGACCTGACACAACGTCCGCCTCGCAGCCCGCGCGCGACGCTGGGAGGTTTCGCCATTCTGCCGCGCTGCCTCGACAAGGGCCGCGCCACACTCGTCGGCAAAAACGGCGAGTACCATTTCGCCTGTCCACTCGACCAGAGGTTCTTCGAATTCGTGGGCATCAAGGCCGCCGACCTCAAGAAGCAATTGGCTCTCGGCAAAGGCGATGGCGAGATTCTGGAATGGGTCACAGCCCATTCCAAGCACAAGCGCGAACCGTGGGAAATCGCCCAGTGGAGTGCGCTCCACAACCAGCGCGGCCCGGCGGATTTGGAATCACGAGAATATTTCAACGCCATGCTCGCCAAGCTCAGCAAGGAGCGGGAAGACATTCTCTCGTGGTCCGATCTGCTTGATCTCGACGACTATGTGAGCTTCGGCGGAAAAGCCTGAACACCGGAGCCACCGGCAAACAACCCAAAAGACTCGAGCGCCTCGCGCGCGATGCACGAGGCGCCCGATATCCTCAAACGCTTACGTTCTAACTTCCCTTGTCCGTCGGTTCGCCGGCTTTGGTCCAGCCAGAGATGCCCGCGGGAAGATGTCTGATGTTGGTATAACCAAGTTTCTGGGCGGCTTCGACCGCGGCCTTGTACGCCATGCACTTCGGTCCGCCGCAATACGCCACCACCAGCGCCGCCTTGTCGGACGGCAGCAGGCTCGCCAGTTTGTCCGTGCTCGCCTTGAAGTCGATCGCGCCATGGATATGGCCTTCCTTCCACGACTTGGTGCCGTTGGCGTCCAACAGCGTGACTTTCTTCGCGTCAATCGCTGCCTTGAAATCCGGAATGGTAATGTCCTGCACCTCGCCCGCGTAAACGATGCCAGCGAGAAGGAGTGTTGCGGCCACTGTGAACAGTTTCTTCATTCTAACCTGTTGGTTGAAGGTTGTTAGTTTTTTTGCCCCGTCACGAGGCAATCTGCGACCCGCTTCGCCCGCGCGCTCAAGTACCACCCGACACGCGCGATCCAAAAGCTCTGACACCTCTATCACATCAACACCTTCAAATCAAGTTGGTCCCGCAACGCCCACGAGCAGACCAGTCGCACCGTGACCGGCGCGGCTGGAAACTTCTGACCTCAGTTCTCGCCAGCCCGTCGAGCCTTCTTCCTTTCGTGCCACGCCCGCATCGCCGTCGCGAGATTCTCCCGATGTTCGGCTGAAAACGACCGCCGCCGCTTCGCCGATACCGATCCGGCACCGACACCCGTCGCGGGCTGACGCGCCTGACCGGGTTCATTCGAGCTGGCTCCGAAACTCGTGCGAGGTTCGGAGCGGGTCGTCAACAAGTGGTTCTTCCATGCGCGGTAATGCCGGTCCTGCCACTCCGTCACCGCCTGTTCCCAACCAATATCCCGCCCATTCCTCTCGCTCTCAATCCACTTGTACGTTTCGATTTCCTCCTGTTGCGACCACAAAATTTCAAACAGCGACGGCTCCAGACCGCGTTCGCGTAAATCGCGCTTCCAGCCCGTGAAATGCTTCTGCTTCCACTCCTCGCTGGCCCGATTCCATCCGATATCGCGCCCCGCCTTCTCGCTCTCGATCCACCGATACTTTTCAATTTCCTCTCGCTGGGATCGAATCAACTCATCAGCGAGGAGGTTGTTGGTTTCCAATAGACTCTTCACCTTACGCCCCCCTCCTTCGAAGGGCCAAGATCCACCCCCCTATTTAGCACAAATCAAACCGAACCGCGCCACCAGAGATCGGCGCGCCCCTGTAGCGCCTTGTCGCCAAATACGTTACAAGAAAACAACTCCCACACGGAACGAGCCCGAAGCTCAGCCCGCAATGGTCTCCCGTGCCCATCCTGCCCAAGCTTCTACAGGGCCAAACGCACTATCGACCGCCGCAACTTGGGTTCGTTTTTGGCTTTCCCCGGACAATTTTCCACGCCGGCCTGCGCAAACTTGGGTTCGTTTGCATTTTTTGTTTCTTCGCGGCCCCCTCCCTGCCCCTCTGTAGCGTCGCCTGCCCGCCCTGAGCCCGTCGAACGGGTTCCAGGCGAAACGCCGTGTCGCGGCTTTGCCGTTCGTCGTCGCCCCTCGAACGCTCATCCCTCATCCCCCATCGGTTATTTCCCCTCTTCCCTCATATCAAAGAACCCTATCGCCCAACCGATATCACAACACGATACCCACGTCAACGCATAATATCGACCCTCGACGCCTTCCGGATTGTAGGGCGAGAGGTTGTGAAGGATTTCACTTGCAATCCTGCATCGGTACATTGTAAGATAACGCCTGAAGCTCAGGTTTTTCCTTGGGTGTGAGTGGGTAGCATGGTTTATGATATGACCCCATATTTCCCGGATTCGTTTCACAAGTCAACGTTAGTGACATATACTGGAGCCGCATAAACAAAGGATCTGGTCGATGTTGAAGCGACAAAAAGCGGGGGATTTAATGGGTGCAACTAACAAATCGGCTCTGCTGTTGACTTTCGATAATCGTTTGAGGTTGGAGTTTCATGGTTCCAAGGTTACCTCCGATGCGGGCCTGCTCGCGTACCGGGAACTGGATGAGGCGCTGGAATTGACCGCAAGGAGTGGTGGCCTGTTGGATGATTGGCGCACGGGGAAGAACACGCAACACTCGCTGGTGGCACTGCTACGCCAGTCGATCTTTAGTCGGCTGGCGGGATACGAAGACACCAATGACGCCGAACGGCTCGCGGTTGATCCCACCATGCGACAGGTCGTGGGCGGGCGAGCCACGGAGCGCACGGCGGCCTCCACCAGCCAAATGGGTCGCTTCGAGACGGAAGTGTTGACGCAGCCGCGGAATCTGGCGGAGTTGACGAGATTGTCGGGGTTATGGGTTGAGCAGTTGCGGGATCGCCAACCCATGCGGGAACTCATCCTCGACTTGGATAGTTCGGTCAGCGAAACCTATGGGGAGCAGGAAGGCACGGCGTACAACGGGCATTTCGGCTGCACCTGCTACCACCCGCTGTTTTGTTTCAATCAGTTTGGCGATGTGGAGCGTACCCTGTTGCGTGATGGCAACGTCCATAGCGCCGACGATTGGCTGGCCGTGTTGGAACCGGTGGTGGCCCGCTATCGCGGCCAGAAGTTGCCGCGCTACTTCCGAGCGGATGCGGCCTTTGCCAACCCGGAGGTGTATGAGTTCTTGGAAACCGAAGGCTACGGGTACGCCATCCGCCTGCCAGCGAACGAGGTGTTGCAGCGGGAAATCGAGCCGCTGCTGACTCGTCCGGTGGGCCGTCCCTCGAACGCACCGGTGGTCTGGTATGATGACTTTTTGTATCAGGCGCAGAGTTGGGAGCGCGCCCGCCGCGTGGTGGCCAAGGTGGAGTGGCACAAGGGCGAATTGTTCCCCCGCGTCGGGTTCATCGTGACCAATCTGGGTCGGCCAGCCAAACGAGTCGTGCGCTTCTACAACCAGCGGGGCACGGCGGAGCAGTGGATCAAGGAAGGCAAGAACGCCGTCAAGTGGACACGCTTGTCCTGTCACGACTTTGTGGACAACCAAGTGCGGTTGCAGCTATTTGTGCTGGCGTACAATCTGGGCAACTTTCTGCGACAGGCCGTGTTGCCCCGAGAGGTGCGGCACTGGACGCTGACGACGCTGCGGGAGAAACTGATCAAAATCGGAGCGAAGGTCGTGCGCCATGCCCGGCAGGTGATCTTCCAGATGGCGGAGGTGGCGGTCTCGCGGGAACTGTTCCGAGCCATCTTGGAAAGGATTGGGTGGCTGCGACTGCCGACATCGCAGGCGGGTTGACCGCCGCCGGTTGAAGGTTTTGGAATGGGCGTGTGCTGGAAGATGGATTGTGTTGATGCTCGGTTACGATTCGCTGCGACACCCGGTTGCGGGCAGAAACTAGGTCGCCCGAGTCAGAAATCGGGTCTTGGCATGGCAGAATTAAGCTTGCAGACACCGTCAGCGGTAATAAAATGGCACTCAATGAAGTTCAACATCCCGCGAGGGTCGCGGGAACAGGTCATATGGGAAATGTCGGTGTAAATGCCAACCACATCCGGTGTGCCCCATTTCTTCCCCATACTAGCTCCACCCAAGGCGGCGGCGTCCGTTACCTCATCGAGGTCGTTCTTTAACCATTCAGCAAATGGCCGATAGAAATCGCTCTCTGCAACCACGGACGATTTGGTCATGGATTCAGCGGGTGCAGGGGTCGCGCTCAATGCTACACCGCTCGGTACAAATAGGATGACTAGAGCTGTCAGGGGAGTTCTTCGCGGAAGCATCGTGTTCGCCTGCTTCTTTCTCGCGCTCTGCTGGGGACATGCCGATACCATCTATGTCGGGAACGTCGGCAACAACACGATCGAGAAGTTTACCTCCAGCGGTGTCGGCTCGGTCTTTGCGAATGGCCTTTCAGGGTTGGACGCGCCGTACGGATTGGCGCTCAACAGCAGCGGCAATCTGTACGTGGCAAATAATGGGTATAGCAACATCGAGAGATTCACTACCAATGGCGTCGGCTCGGTGTTCGCGAGTTCGGGTGTGAATGAGCCGGTCGGCTTGGCATTTAACAACAGCGGAACCCTGTTTGTGGGGAATGCTGGAACCGGCACCATTGAGGAATTTGGCACGAATGCGGTCGGCTCGGTCTTTGCCGACTTCGGCAACGCCTATTCCCTCGCCATGGACCGTAGCGGAAATCTGTACGTGGGTGTCCCCGGCGACAGCATAATTGAGAAATTCGGCACCAACGGAGTCGGCACGGTGTTCGCCTCGGGTGTGGACAGCCCGTTTGGACTTGCTTTTGACAGCAGCGGCAATTTGTACGTGGCAAACCACGACAACGGCACGATTGAGGAATTCGGCACCAACGGAGTCGGCACGGTGTTCGCCTCAGGCCTTGGTTACGGGCTGGGAGGTTTGGCGATTGATAGCAGTGGCAATCTGTTCGTAGTGAACGAAGTTAGCAGCACGGTTGAGGAAGTTGGAACGAACGGGGCCGTTTCCGTCTTCGCCAGTTCGGGCGTGAACGGGCCGGTGTCTATCGCCATTCAGGTTCCTGAGCCGGCTGCTTGGGCCCTGGTGGCGTTCGGCTGCGGCATGCTCCTTGGCAGTCGTCGCTTGCGTCGCCGCCTTTCGTAATTCGCCTCAGAACCTCAAAGCGCACGGTTCGCAAATCGTCCAACGCGCGCGCCTCACCGCCCCACCCCCAATCCCCCCTCTTGCGCGAGATCTGGGTTCAGCGACGGCGGATGCCGACCTGACGCAATTGGGGAACCTCTGCAGACGATGCGGGCTGTCGAGGCCGTCGGCGCTCGTTCACGGCCGGAATCTCGGTTCTCTGTGCCCCTTCGATGACGAGGCTGGCACGCTGAATGTTTTGGAATTGACGTTGGGAGTGGATAAGGACGTAATGTGGCCGTAGGAGCAGCGATGCGGGAGGCTGAAGTAGAGCGAAGAATGGCACCATCAGGCCGACCCAAATGCACCTCAAGGAAACGGCTGCGAAAAAGTTTCGCTTGTAAGCAGTATAGACGCTGAGTTCAAGCAGAAGATGTCGGTGATATCTTCATCAGTGGACGCAAAAGAAAACGGATCGGATCCATGTTTCTGATTGTACTGGTCATAGTGTTGGTCCTTGCATTTGCTGCTCTCATGTTCGCAAGGGACCTGAACGAGATTCTCGGTCGAGAACCAAGGCCAATACGCCGCGAAATAGGGAAAAGGCGATCCGTCGATCAGCGTCGCATCGCATGCCCGAAGTGTGCTGAGAGCATACCTGCGGACGCGGAAATATGTCCGTTTTGCAAAAGCAAGATTGGGGGCCAGTTTCAACCGCCGGGTTGACGTAACGGGTGGCCTCAAGACGAGAGAAACCCTTCCCTACGCGGCACCCCTCGGAAATCCAACCCACAAGGTTTGCCCGCCGTCCATTGTGCCGCCTCCCCCCTGTCCGCCATCTTGTCCGCCATCCTGTCCTCCGTAGCCTTGGCGAAGGCGGAAGCTTCAGCGACGGCGGATGCCGACCTGACGCAATCGGGGAACCTCTGCGGCGGGTGCGGAGTGTCGAGACGCACAATTCTGAGTGGGGGTGGGCGTGCCTGAGAATTATTGGCTTGCCTGTCTGGTCGCTCCCTCCTATAGTGAGGATCGTCACTACGTTTGTGCGACTCGTATGGGAGCCCAAGGATGAAAACCACGCTTGGAGTGAGCACGGTGCTCTGTGCGGGAGCAATCCTACTGCTGGCCGGTAACGTGCAGGGTCAAACCCTGTTTGAGACGGATTTCGGCAGCGGCAACATCTATGAATTCACCCCGAGCGGATCGAAAAGCACCTTTGCCTCCGGGTTGAACTACCCTTCTGGTCTGGCTTTTGACAGCACCGGCAATCTGTTTGTGGCGGATAATGACAGCGGCCAAATCACCGAAATCACGCCGGGCGGATCGCAAAGCTCGTTTGCCTCCGGGTTGAGTTACCCTTCCGGTCTGGCTTTTGACAGCGCCGGCAATTTGTTCGAGGCGGACAGCGGCAGCGGCACCATCTACGAATTCACCCCGAGCGGATCGCAAAGCACGTTTGCCTCCGGGCTGAATCACCCGGCTGGTCTGGCCTTTAACAGCGCCGGCAATTTGTTCGAGGCGGATCAGGGCAGCGGCAACATCTATGAATTCACCCCGAGCGGATCGAAAAGCACGTTTGCCTCCGGGTTGATCCCGATTAATCTGGCTTTCGACAGCGCCGGCAATCTGTTCGAGACGGATGCGGGCACCTTCGGCATCTATAAATTCACCCGGGCGGAGCGCAAAGCTCGTTTGCCTCCGGGTTAAGTTTCCCTAATGGCCTGGCTTTTAACAACGCGGGCACTCTGTTTGAGGCGGACGGGGGCCCCGGCACCGGCCACGGCGACATCAACGAATTCACGCCGGGCGGGGCAAAAAGCGCGTTTGTCTCCAGCCGGGGTGGATCAACCTTCTAGTCTGGCCTTCCAAGGCGTAACATTGCCCGTTCCCGAACCAACCACTTGGTCGTTGCTGGTTCTGGGCGCAGTCGCGCTCCTCGGCGGTCTGCAACGGCGTCGCCGCTCCCTGTAATCCGCCCTGCCCCGACATCCCTTGTCGGGGTCGCGGTGTCCGCCGGCCGTCATCCCGAGCCTGTCGAGGGATCTCTGTCGTGCCGCCTCCCCCTTGTCGCGCCGTAGCTTCAGCGAAGGCGGATAGCGACGGCGGATGCCGACC
>CAWJFL010000011.1:0-407331 GCA_963842185.1 uncultured Verrucomicrobiae bacterium | reverse complement strand
CGAGGAGATTTGGGAAACGACCCGCGCGGTGATCGCCGAAGCCGTCGCCAAGGTAAGCGCCGACGAGATTGTGGCGGTGGGCGTGACCAACCAGCGCGAAACCATTGTCTGCTGGGACCCGAAGACGGGAAAGCCGCTGCACAACGCGATCGTGTGGCAGGACCGTCGCACGGCCGGGCGGTGCGAGGAACTGAAGCGGAGCGGGTTTGCCACGGAAATCCACCGGCGCACCGGGCTCGTGTGCGATCCGTATTTCTCGGCGACGAAGATCGAGTGGCTGCTGCGAAATGTGCCGGCGACGCGATGCGGCGTTTTCGGGACGATTGATTCGTGGATTATTTGGAAGCTGACCGGTGGACGGGTCCATGCCACGGACGTGAGCAACGCCTCGCGGACGATGCTGTTCCATCTGCGCGAGCGTCGGTGGGACGCGGAACTGCTGAAGCAATTTGGCGTGTCGGCGGAAGCGCTGGCGGAAGTGCGGGCCAGTGCCGGGGATTTTGGCGTGGTAGAGCCGGGGTTATTTGGATTTTCCGCGAAAATTTGCGGGGTGGTGGGCGACCAGCAGGGGGCGATGTTTGCCCAAGGGTGTTATGAGCCGGGTGTGATCAAGAACACGTACGGCACGGGGCTGTTCCTGATGATGAACACGGGGGAACAGCCGCGCGATTCCGAACACCTGCTTTCCACGATTGCGTGGCAGATCGGCGAGCGGGTGGATTACGCGCTGGAGGGCAGCGTATTTGTCGGCGGGGCGGCGGTGCAGTGGCTGCGGGACGGTTTGCAAATCGTGAAAACGTCCCATGAGACGGAATCGCTGGCCGCGAGTCTGTCCTCGAACGACGGAGTATATTTTGTGCCGGCGTTGACGGGACTGGGCGCGCCGTATTGGGACGCGGCGGCGCGAGGGACGATCGTCGGCCTGACGCGGGCGACGAGCCGGGCGCATCTGGCGCGGGCGGCGCTGGAAGCGATCGCGTATCAGACGCGGGACGTGGCGGACATCATGGGCGCGGAACTGGGCGCGCCCGTGCGAAAGCTGCAAGTGGACGGCGGCGCCTGCGCGAACAATTTTCTCATGCAGTTCCAGGCGGACATTCTGGGCGTGCCCGTCGAGCGGGCGGCGGTGATCGAAACGACGGCATTGGGCGCGGCGGGTTTGGCGGGGCTGGCGGCCAACGCGTGGTCGAGCCCGGCGAATTTTCTGGCGCATCGACGAGTCGAGCGCGTGTTCGAGCCGAAGATGACGGAGGCGACGCGTGAGAGCTTGTACGCGAAGTGGAAGGAAGCGGTGGCGCGGGCCCGGGGTTGGGCTGGCTGATGTGCGCGAGTGGCGTTTTTTGTTTCGTCGTGGGGACATTGTTTTTTCTGGTTTGTGAGGATGCTAGCGAAATGTTCTTTTCGCGGGCGCGATCACCGGTTACAGTCAGTCCGACTGGACGCTGCCGCGGGCGAGACGCGACATGAAAACTGTTTTCGATCAGTGCGACTGCCAGAATCTCAAGAACGCGCTGGCCAAGGAATGGTTGGAGACCAATGGCCTGGGCGGATTCGCTTCGTCCACGATCATCGGCGCGAACACGCGACGGCAGCACGGGTTGTTGGTCGCGTCGCTGCATCCGCCGGTGGAGCGGCACGTATTGCTGGCGAAATTCGAGGAGCACGTGGTGGTGGACGGCCACGAGTCGTCGATCAGCACGAACCTGTACCCCGGTACGGTATTTCCGCACGGGTTCAACATCCAGATGGAATTTCGGCTGCGTCCGTGGCCGGTGTTCCGGTACGCGAACAACGATTTTGAAATCGAGAAGAGCGTGTTTCTCGTGGCCGGCGAGAACACGGTGGTGGTCGGGTATCGGAACCGGCGGTCGCGCGGTCCCATCGAGTTGAAGGTGCGTCCGTTGCTGGCGTTCCGCGATTACAATGCGCTGGCGGAGCGCGATGACGACGTGAACCTCGAGGTGGAGCGCACCAACGGCGTGGTATCCATTCAACCCTTCGCGGACAAACCGCGGTTGTATTTCCATACAAAGCCTGAGGCGGTGGATACGAAGGGGGACTGGTATCTCAAGTTCACGTATCCGGTGGAGGAAGAGCGCGGGCTGGATTTCGAGGAGGATTTGTTCACCCCGTTCGAGCTGACGTACCGGCTGGCGGAAGGTCAGACCGCGTACATCGTGGCGACGATCGAGAAGAAGGGGGCGGTCAACCCCGAGGACCTGGCGGCGCGGGAGCGGGCGCGGCGCAAGGAGTTCGAGCGCGAACGGGACCCGGCGCGGCAGGCCTTGTTGATTTCGGCGGACTCGTTTCTGGCACGACGCGGGAAGGACAACCTGACGGTGCTGGCGGGGTTTCCGTGGTTTACGGATTGGGGGCGCGACACGATGATCGCGTTGCCGGGGCTGACGCTGACGTGCGGGCGGTTCGACGTGGCGCGGAAGATTCTGCTGACGTTTGCCCGGTACTGCGACAAGGGGATGATCCCCAATGTGTTTCCGGACAAGGGCGAGACGCCCGAATACAACACCGTGGACGCCTCGCTGTGGTTCGTGGTTTCAGCCTGGAAGTACTGGCAGGCGAGCCGCGACGACGACGGGGCGCGGCAACTGTTGCCCGCGCTGGCCGACGTGGTGAAGTTTTACAAGGACGGCACGCGGTACGACATCCACGCGGACGGCGACGGACTGATCACGGCCGGCACGCCGGGCACGCAGTTGACCTGGATGGACGTGAAGGTGGACGGGTACGTGCCGACGCCGCGGCACGGGAAGCCGGTGGAGATCAATGCGCTGTGGTTGAACGCGCTGCTGATGCTGGCCGAGATGGAGGAGAAACTGGCCCGGGACATCCATTCGGCGGTGATCCTGCGGAAGCTGGCGGACCAGGTGGCGGCGAATTTCGTGAAAGCGTTTTGGAATCGCGACGGTGATTATTTCTACGACGTGATTCAGGGAGACGTGCGCGATGCGAGCGTGCGGCCGAACCAGATTTTTGCGGTCAGTTTACCGTACTCGCCCCTGGACAAGACGCAGCAGAAGGCAGTGCTCGACGTGGTAACGCAACAGTTGTTGACGCCGTACGGGTTGCGGACGTTGTCGCCGAAGGACTCAGCGGTATTGCGGGAAGTACACGGGCAACCGCTGGCAACGCGATTGCTGCTATCATCAGGGGACGGTCTGGCCGTGGTTGATCGGGCCGTATTGCGACGCGTATGCGAAGGTGAACGGGACGGGCAGGGTGCAGCGGAAGGAAATCGGCAAGATCATCGCGCCGCTGTTGCATCACATGGAAGAGGCGGGATTGGGGAGCGTCGCGGAAATTTTTGACGGGAACCCGCCGCATCGTCCCGTGGGCTGCTTCGCGCAGGCGTGGAGCGTGAGCGAATTGCTGCGGGTGTATGATACGCATGTGAAGTGAGTGGCCGGCTTCTGAGTTTGGAGCGCGGTCGAGTGGTTTCAAGCGACCATCGACAATCATGAGAAAAGAGTTAAGGCTGTTTTTCGCCCCGCTCATCGTCGGAGTAATATTGGGCGTATTGCAATTCGTATCGTTTGTGTCCTTCCAAAGTGTGCCAAAACTTCCAGCTGCGTTAGCTGTCGTTCTTTGTGTATTCGTCGTAGCAGCCGGTTCGGTGGTCGCCAGAGTAAAATTTGGTAAACCATGGCTGCCGTTAGGCTGGACGTTCGTTGTCATCTTTGTCATATTCGTTATACTTTCGTTCTCTGATTTCTCGCCGCCACCGTTTTTGACTTCGAACGCGTTTCTTATTAACACGGTACTTCTCGTTGTTTTCGGGATATGGCTTTTCATCAGAACGAAACGACGATGAGCATTCGTCTTTGGGCAGGATCACAGATCAAATGAAATGGGGCCGCATCTTCCCCCACTGAGGGAAAGGGATGCATGGGGCATGGCGAGATCGGCGAGATTGGGACAATCCAAATGAAAATCCATGACGTGAGCGTTTTGGTGCAGAATGGGATTCCGACGTGGCCGGGGGACCCGAAATTTTCGATGAACCTGGCGAGCAGCATTGCCAAGGGCGGCGTGGTCAACCTCACGCACCTCGACATGGGCGCGCACACGGGCACGCACATGGATGCGCCCGTTCACTTTTACCGGGATGGTTCGGGGGTTGACGAGCTGCCGCTGGAGGCGCTCATCGGCACGTGCCGGGTGTTCGATTTGACGGGCATCACCAGCCACATTTCGGCGGCGACGCTGGAGGCGTGCGACCTGAAAAGCTCCGAAGGAACGGGTTCCTTCGGAGCAGGCGTGACGCGCGCACTGTTCAAGACGCGGAACTCGCGGCATTGGGCGAACAATGACACTGAGTTCGACAAGAACTTCATTGCGCTGACGGCCGATGCCGCGATGTATCTGGTTCATTGCGGCGTCACGCTGGTGGGCGTGGATTATCTGTCGGTGGAAGCCTACAGCAGCAAGACGCACCCGGTGCATGACACGTTGCTGGGCGCGGGCGTGGTGATCATCGAGGCGCTGAACCTCTCGGAAGTGTCGGCGGGGGACTACGAATTGATCGCGCTGCCGCTCAGGTTGAAGGGGACCGACGGCGCGCCCGCGCGCGTGGTGTTGCGGGAGCTGGTCTGAAACAGATGGTAACCGGTGCAGAATTGTAGGGCGCGAAGCCCGCAGGGTTTCGCGCCGAGGTTGTCCGGACAACGGCGGGATACCTAAACGACAGGCATCCCGCCCTACAAGAACGTGACGGCGCGCCCGGCGGTCGCGCCCTACCTTACTTCTCGTCGGGGATGCCGAAGTCGGCGCAATCAGCCTTTGAAGATGAAGTATTTGCGGAGGACGTAATTGATGAGGAGGGAGACGATGATATTCGCTCCGAAAGCGGTTGTGGTCATGATGCGGAAGTGATGGATGAGAAAGCCCATGATGGCGCTGCCGAGGGCGAAGCTGATGCCGGAGACGAGGTAGAAGAAGAGGATTTCGTGGACGCGGTTGTGGCGGCCGGACTCGAAGACCCAGAAGATGTTGATCAGGTAGGCGGTGAGGTTCGAGAACAGGAAGGCGACGCCGTTGTCGATGATGGAATTGCGGGCGCGGACGGCATCGGACACGAGACCGACGTGGACGTGGAGCAGTTTGGCGACGGGGTCGGCGGCGGTGAGGGCCGGCATGAGTTTGAGCGCGCAGGCGTAGAACAGGGCGATGTTGACGAGGGTGGCGATGCCGCCGGCGATGGCGTACTTGATGAACTGGACCAGCGGGGAGTGTTGGCGGCCGGTGAACTGGCTCAGCAGGTTTCGCATGTCGCGTTGACCCTCGATGCGTGTTTGTGGTTCGTGTGCGATTCCATTGTGGCGCGCATTTGGCGTAAACAGGTATTGGATTGAGGTCGAAATGTCGAGCCTGCGGATGGGCACGCGGACGCAGGCTGAAGCCTGCGGCTACAGCACGGGCGCGCCTCGCGATACTCCCCCTCGGGGGCGTGGAAACAAGCGCGGCTACAACGGCAGCGGGCTAGCGGATTTTGGCCCAGGCGTTGACGAGTTCGATGATTTGTCGGGGCTTTTATTGTCGTCGCGGAGGTTCACGATGGCGTCGAGCAGGAGGGCGCGGAGAAGGGGATCCCCGAAACAGGCGAATCGTGCCCCGCCAGAGTCGGGCAAGCCTACCGACGCGGTGGAGAGAGTTTGAGGCTTGACGGTCGGGAGGGGTTTAATGAGTATCGCGGGGATATGGAAGCAAATGTGAAATTGCTGGCGGGGAAGCTGGGGATTGTGTTTGGGGTGGCGAATCAGCGGTCGATCGCGTGGGCGATCGCGAAGGCGTGGCATGAGGCGGGGGCGCGTCTGGCGTTTACGTACCAGGGGGAGCGGTTGAAGGAGAATGTGACGGAGTTGGTGTCGGAATTTGGGTCGGATACGCCGATGTATCCGTGCGACGTGTCGCGGGATGAGGATATTGCGCGGGTGTTTGAGCAGGTGGGGAAGGATTTTGGGAAGTTGCATGTGCTGCTGCATTCGGTGGCGTTCGCGCCGAAGGAGGCGTTGGAGGGTGAGTTTATCAATACGACGCGGGAGGCGTATCGTGTGGCGCATGATGTGAGCGCGTATTCGCTGGTGGCACTGGCGCGAGGAGCGGCACCATTAATGACGGAGGGTGGATCGGTGATCGCGATGACGTATCATGGTGCGGTGAAGGTAGTTCCGCATTATAATGTGATGGGGGTGGCGAAGGCGTCGCTGGAGGCGAGCGTGCGGTACCTGGCTTATGACTTGGGGCCGAAGAAGATACGCGTGAATGCGATCAGCGCGGGGCCGGTGAACACGTTGGCAGCGAGGGGTATCTCGGGGTTTACACAGATGCTGAAGCATTACGAGGAGCGGTCGCCATTGAAGCGGAACCTGGAGCCAAAGGAGCTGGGGAGCGCGGGATTGTTTCTGGCGAGCGATATGTCGACGGCGACGACCGGGCAGGTGGTATACGTGGATTGCGGGTATGAGATCATGGGGTTGTAGGGGCAGAAAAGCGTTCAGCGTTCAGCGTTCAGCATTCAGCTGTCAGCTGTGGGGAGGAAGTAAAAAGGCGCTTGTCACCACGAAGGGCACGAAGATCACGAAGCAGCAGATAGATTTGTAACGTATTGAGGTGGCGGTGGTAGTGGGATTGCTTCAGGTTGAGTTGACAATTCCATCGGCGGACAGTTTGAAGGCGAAGCGGATGGTACTGAGAAGTCTCAAGGACCGCATTCGCAAGAACTTCAATGTGTCAATTGCCGAGGTGGGCGATAATGACCGGTGGCAAAGCGCGGTGTTGGCGGTGGCGTTGGTGAGCAACGACAAGCGGTTTGCCAATCAGGTTCTCTCCAAGGTGGTGGATTTCATCGAGAGCTCGCGGGATTTGGTGGTTGACGACTATCAGTTGGGCTTTTGCTGACATGTTCAGTCAGCGGGATTTGCCATGTTCAGTGCTTTGTGGTAGCCTGCCTTAGGACCTTGACAAAACTGGGTTCCGGCGTGAATTTTGACATGTTCAACTTGATGCGGGTGGAGGAGGCTGGCAACTTTCCGCTGGCGTGGGAGTTGCTTATGATGGCGGGAGATGGTTTACATGTGAACCGGATGATCTGAGGTCGTTTGCTTATCGCATTTACATGTCAGGAGTGAGCGCTGGACATGCCAAGGGCTAAAATATTGGTCGTGGATCATGAGGTGTCGTGGACGCTGAAGCTGTCGGAGCTATTGATCCAGGACGATTGCGAGGTGTTTTCGGCGAATTCGGTTGAGGATGCGAAGCTGCTGTTGGATGCGCGGAACATCGACGTGGTGATCGCCGACATCAATAATGTGCCCGGGGTGGATGGGACGGCGTTTTTGGAGGAGATGCGGCAGGTGTATGCGGAGGAGGCGGTAATCGTGTACACGGCGAAAGTGTCGGTGGAGCAGGCGGTGAAGGCGACGAAGCTGGGGGCGTTTGATTACCTGCAGAAGTCGGATGATCCGGCGGAGCTGGCGAAGTTGCGGGAGCGGGTGCGGCAGGCGGTGCTGGAGATTGGGACGATGATCCGTGCGGTGGTGGCGGATCCGCGGAGTCGGGGGATGTTGGCGACGCCTGTGCAGGGGTTCTACGGGATTATCAGCCAGAACAACCAGATGCGGGAGATTTTTGAGTTAATCCAGACCATCGCTGATAGCTGGGCCAATGTATTAATTCACGGCGAAACGGGAACAGGCAAGGAACTGGTTGCTCGCGCGGTGCACGAAGCCAGTGGACGGCACGGCAAACCGTTTGTCACGCTGGATTGCTCCGCCCTGGCTCGCGAGCTTTTAGAGAGCGAATTGTTCGGTCATGAGAAGGGCGCCTTCACCGGCGCGGTCGATCGGCATGTTGGGCGGTTCGAGCGCGCCAACACCGGCACGCTGTTTCTGGATGAGGTCGCGAATATCAATCTCAACGTGCAGGCCAAGTTATTGCGCGTCCTGCAAACACGGACGTTTGAACGGGTGGGCGGTTCCAAGCCGGTTTCGGTGGACGTGCGGATCATCGCCGCAACGAATCGACCGCTGGAAGCGGTCGTGGCCGATGGAACGTTTCGCGAGGATTTGTATCACCGGCTCAACGTGGTCCAGATCGACCTGCCGCCGCTGCGCGAACGCACGGAGGACATCCCGCTGTTGGCGATGGAGTTTCTGCGACGGTTTGCGCGTCAAAACGGCAAGGACTTGCGCGGGTTTAGCGACAATGCGGTCAGCGTGCTGTGCGGCTACGGCTGGCCCGGGAACGTGCGCGAACTGGAGAACGTGGTGTTGCAGGCCGTGGTGCTGGCCAAGTCATCGATCATCGACGCTCCCGACCTGCCTCGACGGATAACGGAAGCCAAGCCCTTGCTGGCGGTTCCGTCGGCGGCGCTGTCCGATCAACTCGGCGAACCCGAAAAACAGATCCTCGTCAACGCCCTTCGCCAACACGGCGGCAACATCAAGCGCACCGCCGAAACGCTCCAGATCAGCCGCACGACGCTCTACGCCAAACTCAAGAAGTACGAGATCGACCCCGATTTCGTTCGCTGAGAGCGCCTCACTCGGGCTGGCGGGCGTAGATGGCGGTAACGTCATCGGCA
This sequence comes from uncultured Verrucomicrobiae bacterium, assembly GCA_963842185.1. GTDB lineage: Bacteria > Verrucomicrobiota > Verrucomicrobiia > Palsa-1439 > Palsa-1439 > Palsa-1439. Next base: position 398,732 of record CAWJFL010000011.1, on the reverse strand, counting down.
TAGGCCAGGTTCCAATCCCTCCGTAACGAGAACAACACATTCAGCGGATGCGCGCGCGGAAGAATCGTCCAGCCGACACCGTATTTGTTCAGGACCGTTTCCCAGTTGGTTTCAACCGCGTTGACACTGCTGAACTCGCGGATGAGATCGGGACCGTAGAAGTCGTTGCGACCATCCACGAACACCCGGTGCGCGGGCATTGTCAGCATGAGGTAACCTCCCCAACCATAGTCGTTGAACATTTCGCCATGGACAGCTTGAGGATGGGCAGTCACAAACTGGACGGCGGCGACGGGGAAGCGGTTGGAAAGCACGTTGCTGGCGACAATGGGTACGCCACCAACCAGATTTGGTTTGGCTAGGACGGCCACGAGCGCGAGGAACGCCACCGCGACCGTCACCCGTCCATCTGCCGCACGATTCAGCATGGTCACGTTTTCCGAGAGTCGGCGATAGAAATCGAGCAGACGGCCGGGCCTGGCATTGGCGAGGCCGCCCTGCCACTGCTCCGCGAGGATGGGGGTGACGACCAGAGCGAAGATCGGTATGTTGCGCGTGGCCAATAGCGCCAGCAATCCCCACGTGCCCATGACAACGATATCGGTCGCGCGTGGCACCGGCCGCAGGACTACCAACGTGAGCACGACTACCGCGAACTCAACCAGAAGTCCGTGTGCCGCGCCTGAGTGGAAATTCGGGGACCGAAACTCGTTGGCATACCGGGCGAGCACGGGATTGTGAAGGAATTCGACGATATGCGCCGGGAGTTGCCAACTGTTCGGATTCAAAAGCGTGACCAGCGCGCACAATATCAGAAGCCACCCGAGACTGACGAGCTTGCTTCGGATTGCAGGCCGCGCATCGGCCGGCGCTGTCATGAAAGTGATGGCATTGCCCACGAAAACCGTGGCGATGATGACGAAACCGGTCGAAGAACGCGCCGTGTAGATTTACCCACAACGCCATCAGCAACACGAGCCGCCAGAGCAACGGACTCGTTCCCAGGCGCGCCCGATCAAAGAGTCGCAATTGCCCGGTGAAAACGACCGCCAGCAAAAGCGTGAACAAATGCGGTCGCGCCAGCCAGTGCATCGTGCCGGCCATCGCCGCCAGCAACGTCAGCGCCGTGGCCGGAAGGATGTCGCACCCCCCCATCAATAATTGGCGGTGCAAGAGCCACAGACACGTGGCGATCAGCACCGCCGCCAACAACGCGATGCCGTTCCATCCCAACGCATCGCCGGCGGTGGCAAACAGCAGTTCGCTCAACCACTCTTTCGAAATCAGCGGCGCGTTGGCACGCGTGAAAGAAAATGGGTCGACGCGAATCACGGCGCGATGCTGGATCATCCAGTTGCCGATCCGCCAATGCAGGCACACGTCACCGTCGGCGTTGATCATGACCAGCCGCCATTGCGAGAGCATCAGCCCCAGGACGAAAGTGAGCCATAACGACAACCCGATGGTTGGCAGCCACCGGTGGCGTCCGTTCATGGGGTCCTCCCGTAAATCGATGCGACCGGATCGGAATAGACCAGCTTCCAGTCGGCGCGTCGGGCCAGAATGTGATTCAACCGATGATCGGGCGGGAGGATCGTCCAACCGACATGGTATTTTGTCAGGATCGTTTCCCAACCGTCCGTTGCGTCGTTCACCTGCATGAACTCCCTCACGAGTTCTTCTCCGTAAACATCGAGGTTGGGATGAATGAAAACCTTTCGCTCGGGTATCGCCCAGGCGAGATATCCACCCCACGTGTATTCGTTAAACATTTCGCCATGCACCGCATCGGGCGAGCGGTGGAGGAATTCGACGGCGGCAACCGGAAATCGCTGCGCCGGGCAGTTCGGTGGTCAACAAGGGCTGGCCGCCAAGAAGTTGCGGCTTGGCCATGACCAGAATCATTGCCAGCACGGCCAACATCGGCAGGCCGCGAGCCCCGGCCATTTGATTGGTCGACGTCAGTCTTGCGGACACACTTCGGTACCGTTGGATGATGCGGGACGGCGATGCGGCGCGCAGGTATGCATTCCAGTGTTCCGCGAGGATTGGCGTGGCGACGAGCGCAAACAGCGGCCCGTTACGTGCCATGCGCAGTGACAGCACCAACCACACAATCAACAACAGTCCGTCCGTCGCCGTCAGCCGCGGCCGCACGATCACCAGCATGAGCAATATCAAAACAAACTCCAGAACCAATGGCAGGTTGCCCGGGTCGTGGAAATTTGGTGGGAGATATTCCAGCGCCAGACCCATCAGCAACGGGCTTCTCATGTAGTGGAGGATCTGCACGGGCAATCGCCAGCCGTTGGGGTTCAGGAGCGAAGCCAGGAAGCAGGCCAACCCCAGCCCCGTGAATACGGCAGCCTGACGGCGGTGACCGGGCTTTTCGTCCGGAGTCGCGCGGATCCACGTCACCAGCGCGCCGGTCCAGTAGATACCGATCAACACGAACGCAAAAACAAAAGCCCCATGTAAATTCGCCCAGAGCGCTGTTAGTGCGGGCAGAAGTAGCATCAGTTGGCACGTCGTCGTGCGTCCCCGGGAGAACCATCGCAATTGCCAGGCGAACACGAGCACTAGGAGTAGCGTGGCCAAATGCGGCCGCGCCAGCCAATGAATGGCGCACACGGCTGTCGCCAGCAACGTGAGCACAGTGGACAGCACGATCTCGTTGCCTTCAGCAAGTAGTTGTCGGTGCAGCAGCCACACGCTTGTGGCGCACAACACGGCGGCCACGAGCACGATGCCGTTCCAGCCAAGCCAATTGCCAGCGACTGCGGTCACGATCTCACTTAGCCACCAGAGGTCCACCAACGGCGCGCCACCGCGCGTATGCGAGAACAATTCAGTCCGTAGCACGGCGTGGTGTTGCAGCATCCAGTTGCCCTGTTGCCAGTGCCAACAGGGATCGCTGTCGGACGCCACCAGCATCGCGCGGTTCGGCGACAGAATCGTCCCCAGGAAGAACACCAGCCAGAGGACTGTGGTGATTGATGGCAGCCACCAACGGCGTGGCGGCGACGATTGGTCCTGGAGCGGGGTGTCGGTCATGGCACACGCGTGAAAACGAGCGTCAACTGGTTCGAGTACGCCAGTGTCCATTGCGGGCTGAGTTCCAGAATCCGATTCAGCGGATGTTGCCCGGGGAGGATCGTCCAGCCAACGTGATACTTCGTCAGGACGCTCTCCCAGGAAGGCCGCAACTGGGAGACATCGACAAACTCGTGCAAGAACGCCTCGTTGTAGAAGTCGTCACGACCGTCGATGAACACCTTTCGTTCGGGCCAATAGAGCAGAAAGTACCCGCCCCAGCTGTCCTCGTTAAACATCTGACCGTGGACGGCCTCCGGATGTGCGCGCAGATAACTTACGGTCGCCGACGGAAAACGGCTGGATAAAACCTGGGTTTCGAGCACCGGCCGGCCGCCGGCAATCACCGGCTTCGCCAAAACCGCCACCATGACGATCACGAGAGCGACAACCAGGCTGCGGCCTCCTGCCGCGAGGTTCATGGCGCCCGCGTCTTTCGAGATTCTCCCAAACCAGCGACCCCAGGTGGTTTCGTGCGCCTCCCGAAACGCGGCGGACAAGTGCTCGGCGAAAATCGGCGTTGCGATCACGGCGAAGATGGGCACGTTGCGCATGGCGTACAGCGCTGACCACAACCAAAAGGCCAGGAGAAGAAGATCGGTGGTTGCCAGCGGCCGTCGAACCACGATCAGCAAGAAGCCCAGTAGCAAAAGTTGCAACTCGAAGCCGCGCATCCCGCCGAAATGAAAATTGGCCGAATTCCACTCACTGGTGAAGTGCGCTTGATACGGTGTCCGCAGGAACGTCAACAGATGCTGGTGGAGTTTCCAGCCGTTCGGATTCAGGAGTGTTGCCAGGACGCAGGCAAAAGCGAGAGCACCGAGCGTGATGATTTTGCGGCGCAGGGCCACACGGGCGGAAGCCTCGTTCGTGATGATGCGCACGGTATTGCCGAGGAGGTAGATACCGATGAGCACAAACCCCGAAAGAAATCCCCCATGAAGATTGGCCCACAACGCCATCAGTGGGACGAGACGCATGAAAAGCTGCCGCACGGTTAGGCGATCACGGTCGAACCATCGCAGTTGCCACGCGAAGATGACGACACACAGCAGCGTGTAGAGATGTGGTCGGGCCACCCAGTGGACTAGGCACGCCATGGCGGCGAGCAGGACGAGTAGCGTTGAAACAAGAATGTCATTTCCTTCGGCCACCAGTTGCCAATGCAGCAGCCCCATCGTGGTGGCAATCAACACCGCGGCGATCAACACGATGCCGTTCCAGCCCAGAGCCCTTCCCGCCACGGCGAAGACCACCTCGCTCAGCCATTCCTTCGTGATCATCGGGGCGCCGGGTTGTGTATGGGAGAACGGATCGTTCCGAACGATGGCATGATGTTCGATCATCCAGTTGCCCAGTCGCCAATGCCAGCACGGGTCGCCATCCGTGCTGATGAGCGATTGTCGCCAGTCCGTCAACAGGATTCCCAGAAAGAGCGTGATCCAGATGAACTGGCTAAGCGATGGCAACCACCGCGAGCGTCGCGGGGACGATGGATCCTGGAGGGTGGCGTCAGTCATGATACACGCGTGAAAACGAGCGTCAACGCGTTCGAGTACACCCGCGTCCATTGCGGGCTGAGTTCCAGAATTCGATTCAGTGGATGTTGCACCGGCAGGATCGTCCACCTGACATCGTACCTGGCAAACACGGCTTCCCATCCGGGCTTGGGTCCGTCGACGATGCGGAATTCGCGGACGAGGTCAAGCCCGTAGAAATCATTGCGGCTGTCAATGAAGGGTTTTCTTTCGGGCAGCACGTAATCGAAATACCCGCCCCACAAGAAATAGTTGAACATTTCTCCATGAACCGACTCCGGATGCGCGCGCAAATAGGCCACTGCGGCGGTTGGATAACGGTCCGGGGGAAAATCGGTCGGGACGAGGGATGCGCCGCCGGCGATCGCGGGTTTGGCCAATACCAACAGCACGCCAATCACCACAGTCACGATGACGGCGGCATCGGCCTTGTGGCCGGCATGGGATATCCCAACGGGCCAATCACGGTATCGTCGAACCCATGGCGAGTCCGGATTGGCCCGCATGAACTCCATAAGCCATTGTGCGAGTATCGGGGTCACGACCAGTGCGAAAATGGGCACGTTGCGTGCCGAAAGTAGCGCCGAGTAACCCCAGCCGCCGACGAGCAGAACATCGGTCGCAGTCAGTTTCGGACGAACGACGATCAACCCGACTGCCAACAGCAACAACAAGAGCAGGAACCCGTGCATGCCCACCGTGTGAAAGTTGGGCGACAGATTCTCGGTGGTCAGGGTTGCCAACTCGCGGGAGCGGAGGAAGCCGAGAATGTGGGCGTGCAATTCCCAGCCGTTCGGGTTCACCAGCGATGCCCCGCCGCACACCAGCAGCAGCACGGCCAGCCGCTTCGATTTCTCTTGCGGGGCGGATTCACGCCGTGCGTCGATGGCGCTGCCGAGCGCGTGCATCGCGATCAGCATGAAACCGGTCACGAACATCCCATGCAGATTGGCCCAAAGGACCATCAACAGCGGAAGGACTGTGAACAATCGTCGCGCCGAAACCCTGCCAAGCTGAAACCACCGCAATTGCCAGGCGAACACGAGCGCCAGCAGATGGGTGAACAAGAGCGGTCGCGCCAGCCAGTGCATCGAACACGCGAGTATGGCCGCCAACACCAGGCCGGTGGCAAGAATCTCATGGCAGCCCTCCGCCAGCAACTGGTGGTGCAGGAGCCAGAAGCATGTCGCAAGAATCAAGGCCGCAAGCAGGGCGACGCCGTTCCAACCGAACAACCGGCCGGCGCCGGCGAACAACACTTCACTGAGCCATTCCTTCGCAACCAACGGGCCGCTGCGGGTGTGCAGCAACGTGTACTCGTGGATGACGGCGCGATGCTGAATCATCCAGTCACCGAGCCGGCGGTGCCAGCCGGGATCGCTGTCCCCGCTGATGAGCACGGTGCGGGCACTCGTCAGATTCAAACCCAGAAACAGGACAACCCAGATCATGGCGCCGATGGATGGAAGCCACCCACGGCCGGGCGCATCCGGATGAGGCGAAGCGTCGTTCACGGTTGCTTGAGAAACACGGCGGCCACTTCGTTGGAATACATGCAGTGCCAGCCCGGCAACAGCGCCAGCGCGAGATTGAGGCGATGATCGGCGGGCATCAGCGTCCAATCGACGTGATATTGCACCAAGGCCTGCTGCCAATTCGTGTGCAGGAGGGACGTATCATCGTACTGGTGAATCAGCGATTCGCCGTAGAAATCGGTGCGGCCATCGACGAATACCCGGTGTTCCGGCAACGCGTACATCAGATAGCCGCCCCACACGTAGTAGTTGAACATGTTTCCCGTGAACAGGTCGGGATGCTGGTGGATATAGGCCACGGCGTCGACCGGCCATTTCTTCGCGGGGATTTCCGTTGGGTGAGGAAACGCGACAATCGCCACGATGGCCACCACGGCGACCAGGCACCACGCCCGGGACATCTCGTAGATGTCACGCATCCGGTCCGACATTCTCCGCACCCATGAGGGCGCGGCGTCAGCGAGGGCGGTTGCGAGGATGGGGGCCACGAAAACAACGGCCAGCGGAATATTGCGCACGGCGTACAGAGCCCAATACGTCCACGCAATCAGCAGCAGCGCCGACGTCGCCGACAGGCGTGGTCGCGCCAACGCCAACGTCAGAAACGTCAACGCCAGCCAGGCGAGGAACCCATGCGAGTCGAACGCATGAAAATCAGACGAGGCGTACTCGGCCAGCCAGTTCGTCAGGTAGTCGGACCGAAGGAAGTGAAGGTTGTGGACGTGGAGATAATAGCCGCTCGGATTGAGGAGCGAGACGACTCCGCACAGCGCGATGGCAACGGTGAACACCTTGAGCTTTTGACGCGCGGCGCTTGATCGGGGTTGGTCGGCGCGGGCCAAAAACAGGTTCGATCACCGTGCCGATCCAATAGATACCCACCGTGATGAAACCAGCCAGATAGCCACCATGCAGATTGACCCAGAGAAGTGTCAGCACGCCTAAAGTGATGAGCAGACGGCGGGCGGATTCACCGCGGTCGAAGCGGCGGAGCGCGTCCGACCATAACACTGCCAGGAGGAAACTGAAGGCATGTGGGCGCGCCAGCCAATGCGTGCAGGCTGCCCACGCGGCGATGAAGGCGACCAGGATCGCCACGGCGTGATTGCCGGTTTCCCGCACCAACTGGCGGTGCAACAGGGCGAACGTCGTGGCGATCAACAGCGCGGTCACGACGCACAAGCCATACAGTCCCCACACCCGGCCGGCCGCGGCAAAGATGATTTCCGACAGCCATTCCTTGGAGATGACCGGCTCACCGAAACGCGTATGCGAGAACACATCGGTGCGAATGATGTGGCCGGTTTGCAGCATGTATTTCCCGACGCGCCAATGCATGCAGGTATCGCCATCGCTGGTGGCCATCATCGTGCGCCACGGTTGCGCGAGCAGGATCAACAGGATAACCAGCCACAACCATTGTGTCAGCGACGGCATCAGCCACGGCAGGATGCCGCCATACGATACCGGGCCGGAGTTTGGTTGGGGACGACCCTCCGTCTCGGGAACATTTGCGTTCGCCGCCATTTGCGGCAGCTTACGGAGCCGCGGGGAAATGTTCAACGCAGAATTACGACAGAACGAACGGGAAACACCTGACGACATAAAACGCTAGGTCGCACTCGACTTTGTCCGATATGAGCCGTAGAAATGCGACGATGAGCTGGGAAGCCAGGGTCAGCAGGAATAGCCGCAGATGGTTGTGTTGGCTGCCGGCGAATTTCGCTCCGAACCCGCGCATATTGGCGGTGGTGATGATCGGGTGGATCGGTGAATTGGTGTTGCTGGGTTATGCCCGAAACAACATTTACGATGTGTCCTCGCGGGCTGGTTGGCTGGCAGTGACAGTCACGGCCTGGCTTTGGGTCACGATCGGCTGGATTGTATGGTGGGGCGCGAATCGACTGAGGCGATGGTGGGCCCGGGTGATGTGGAGAACACTGCTGACCATTATTTTCGGACTGTACGGGCTGAGTTGGGGCGTATATTTGCGCACGAGCCGGTTTCCGGATGGGGAGGCATTGTCTTTCGCGGTGGGCAATTTTCGGTTGTTGTGGATGTACGTTCAGCAAGCCGAGCACGGGATGTGGTACGGCGCAGCGGCGACCCTGATGGCGGCGGGCGGGGCGGTGATCATGGGTGGAAGGTGGTTGATCGAGGGAAAATGGTCGATTGATGACAACGGGGCGGGTCTGCGCCGGGCGCAACGAGCCACCTGGTATTGTCTTGGGTTGGCGATCCTGCTGCTGTTCGTGCAAAGCAGTATGAATCCAAACATCGCCATGGTATGGCGCGAGCAGGATGCGCTGCGTAATTATCTGGACCCCGTGGTGACGATGGCGAGCAGTTGGATAAGGTCGCGGGTGTATGAGCGCGTTGAGCCCTGCATCGATCCGTCTGAATTACGGCCATTGTCGCAAGTCGAGGCGTGGAACCAAACCGCCCGGGTGACCAACCGCGCGAATGTGATTTTGATCACTGTCGAATCCATGCGCCACGATGTCGTTGGCTTGCGGTATCAGGGGAAGGAGGTGACGCCCACGGTGAACGAACTGGCCAATAACGGTGTGCGCTTTGCCCGGGCCTACTCGCAGTCAACGCACACGGACTATGCCTTCACCGCGCTGTATTCCTCGCTCTTCCCGTTGCGCACGGTACGGCATCTGTACTATCACGACGATGATCCCTGGCCGAAAACTTTGCTGTATGATGTTCTGAAGGGCGCGGGGTACGCCACAGCCGTTATTTCGTCGCAAAACGGGAAATGGGGTCGGATGGACAATTTTCTAAAGAGCTCGAGACTGGATTTGCTTTATGATCCCGAACACGGTGGCGGGCTGCCGCGGGGCCCGCTAAACTTCGACAATCTTCCGGATGCGCAGACGGTGGATCGGGCCATTGCCTGGGTTGCCGAGCAACGTGCGAGTGCCACGCCGTTCTTTCTGGGATTGAACCTACAGACCTCGCATTTCCCCTACACGTTGCCTTCTGATGCCAAGAAGGTTTTCGAGCCGGCGACGATTGATTTTCCCGTCGGGTTTTTCGACTACCCCGTTGAAAAAGTCGATGTGATGCGCAATGCGTACTACAACGCGCTGCGTGAGTGCGACCATCAGATTGGACGATTGATCGAGACGTTGCGCCGGGACGGGCAACTGTCTCGCACGATTCTCATCATTTCCGGCGACCACGGTGAAGCATTCCATGAACGCGGTTACGTCACGCACGCGCGCGAGCCAATCGAGCCGGTGATTCGCACGGCGTGCGTGCTGTACGCGCCGGGTGTGATCTCACCGCGCATCGATGATTATCCCGTGGAACTCGTTGATATTCTTCCCGTCATACTGGCGAGGCTCGGATTGCCGGCTCATCCGGGTTTTCAGGGAATCGACGTACTGGCCGGCGATCGGCCGCCACTGAGTCGGCGACTGCTGTTTTTTCACTCCGATAACCCGTCGACCCGCACGGACGGCGTGCTGTGGATGGGACGATGGAAATACATACACGACCGTCTCCACGAGGAGGAGAGCTTGTTCGACGTCGAATCCGATCCCGGCGAGGCGGACGAATTGAGCGCGCGTTATCCCGGGCTGCTGCGTTCATTGCGGGACATCACGCAGATGTGGCGGCGGAGGCAGTTAGCCTATTACCGGTTCCCGATGTACTACGAACACTACCTTCCGCCGTCGCCGCCCACGCTGAACAGTGGATTATGAACGGCGAGAGCAGCCGAAGGGTGTAGTCAGGGCGCCGTCAAGTAGAAGAGATCCGCTGGCCGCAAACAGGTTTCTTTGATTTGAGCTAGAGCTAGCTCGGGAACTCTGCTAATGGAGGCAGACACGTGCTTGGAACGATGAACTGGCTGAGACGGTTGGCGGGAAATCGCCTGCTGGACGTGGGAGCGGGGCTGTTAGCCCTGTTGGTTCTCGGACGGCTGGCCTGGGCGCTGCCGTCACGCGCGTCTAAACTGGATTTCTCGCATTACTACGTATCCAGCCGGCTGCTCCTGGAGGGGCAGAATCCATATACATGCACATTGGAAGCTGAATCGCGGCGATGGGGGTTCGTGGGGTTCGAACAGATTCCACGGGCGACAAATCCACCCACGCTGGTGTGGCTGGTCGCAGCGGTCGCGTGGGCCCCGCCGGTTGTGGCGTTCTGGGCTTGGACGACGTTGCAGGTGATGTGCCTGGTCATCGTGTTGGGATTGACGCGGTGGTTGTTGCACGGACGACTGTCGGCGCGCGGCTGGTGGTTTCTTTTGGCTGGGGTGGTCTCGTCGCCGACGATCTACTACCATTTCTGGTTCTCGCAGGTGCAATTGCTGCTGGCCGCGCTGGTGCTGGGAGGGTTCGCCTGCTTGCAGCGTGGTCATCGGGCGGCGGCGTGCGCGCTCGTGACAACGGCCGGGCTGCTGAAGTTGTTTCCGTTGATGTTGTTGCCATGGTTTTTGTGGCGCGGCGGTGAAGGCGGGCGCGCCTTGTGGCGGCGGGCAGGCGTGACGATTGTGGTGGGGCTCGGTGTCGTGTCGGCGACGGGGTGGGGGTTGTGGCGTGACTACTTCCGTTTCGCCGCGCCGATTCTCGCTGATTATACCGTCCGGCGTCCGTTCAACTTTTCGATTCCATCGCTGATCTTGAATGCGTACGCGCTGACGGTGGGGCGAGGCGCGAGCGTGACAGCATTGAGCGCCTGGATCGCAATCGCGGGCGCAACGGGTCTGATGATCGTCGCGGTCAGCTATTGGCTGGTCTGGGAACGGGGGCGAAATCTGGAGACGGAATTTTGTTTGGTAACAGTGGCGATGCTGGCGGGGAATTCGGTAGCGTGGGTCCATTACTTTGTGTTTTTGATTTTTCCTGTGGCGGCGGCGGCATCAAGGTTGCGGGACGGCTTGACGGCGGCCCGTATCATTGGATTCGGGCTGCTGATCCTCGCGTTGGACGGGATAGGCTTGTCAGCGGTGAGTTGGGTGGAGCGGAGGGCCGTGCTCGTGTTCATTGCCAATTACATCCCACTGGCTGGTTTGATCGCGCTGGGGTGCCTGTTTGTCGCATGGCTGAGGACGGATTCTGAGGATGGGAGCGCCCGTTCTTTTCTGGGCAGCATGCGGAGCGGGCGATGAGCTGGTGGCGTCGGCTGGCGGCGCATCGAATACTCGATGTCGGGGCCGTTGCGCTCACGGTATCGGTTCTCGTCTGGTGGTCCGTGGTCCTACCCCCGCGATGGAATGATTACGACTTCAATCACTATTACGTCAGCGGCCGGATGCTGTTGGAGGGGCAGAATCCATATACGACGTCACTGGAGGCGGAGAGCCATGCTCTGGGTTTCCGATACAGCGCGGACCTGCCAATTGCAACGTATCCACCGCCGTTTGTCTGGATGTTCGCGGCGTTGGCCATGGTGCCGCCTCGGGCGGCATTCGCCGTCTGGGTGGGGGTGGAACTTATCTGTCTGGCCGCCATTTTATGGTTGGTGCGCCGCTTGCTTGGAGAAAGATTGTCCGCGCGGGGCTGGCTGTTCGTGGTCGCGCTGGCGATCATTTCACGAACGGTTAGCTATCATCTCTACTACTCGCAGGCACAGTTGCTATTGGCAGGTTTGGTTCTGGCAGGGTACGCAGCACAGCGTGCGGGGCGGCGGGGTTGGGCGTGCGTGGCGGTTGCCACGGCCGGGGTTCTCAAACTTTATCCATTCATCTTGTTGCCATGGTTCGTGTGGTCCGGCGAGGGTGGCGCGCGCGGGCGATGTCGTCGGTTGATCGGAGTGATCGGGTTTGTCCTGGCGGTGTTCGCCATGACAGGCCCCGGCCTCTGGCGGGACTTTTTTCGATACGGGATGCCGACAATTGCGGGGTGGGAAGCAGCCGGGAGGACGTTTCAATTCTCTTTGCCGGCGTTGTTGGCGAATCTTGGATATTGGCGCAACGACTTCCACCCCACTCCGGAAGCCAGACAATTGTGGTGGTTCGTGGGAACCGCGGCGGGCTTGGCGATCATCGCTGCCGCCTACGGCGTCTGTCTGGCATCGCGGCGCGATTTGGAAGCACAGTTCTGCCTGTTATGCACGGCGATGCTGATCGGGACAGTCACCGTACAAGGCCACTATTTTGTTTTCCTGGTATTTCCGTTGACGGTGGCGGCGCTCCGCATCGCGGCGAAACCGACCGGAGGCCAGGTCATCTGCCTGGTTCTGCTGGTACTGGCTTTCAATTGTGTCGATCCACCGGATTCAGCTTTCCTTGGGCGACATATCGTCTTGTACCTACTGGCGAGTAATCTGCCGCTCTATGGACTTCTCGTGTTGGGGGTGTTTTTCTGGCAGGAACTGCGGGGCCATCGAGGAATGGTTCCCGGCACTACGATTGATCGAATTTAACCATAACACGGTTCGCTCCCGTGCCGTGCGGCGCTGTTTGGACTGGAGGCGCCATGGAAAATCTGCTAGTGGACAGACGCGCGTGACGAAAGCGATGAACTGGTTGAGGCGGTTGGGGCAGAACCGATTGTGGGATTTCGGGGCGGCCGTGATTGCGGTGCTGGGCATCGCGCGGATCGTCGCGGTGGTGCCGACGCGCGCGAAGCAGGACGACTTCGTGCACTACTACGTGGCCAGAGAACTCTTGTTCGAGGAACACAATCCATACACGGTGCCGTTGGCGGCGTTGTACGCACGACACGGGTTCGTGAGTGAGAACAGGTTGCCGCACGCCACGGAACCTCCGGCACTGATGTGGTTGTTCTCACCACTGGGGTTGCTGCCTCCGCCGGCGGCATTTGGCCTGTGGGTGGGAGTCGAGGCGGCGAGTCTGGTGGTGATTCTGTGGTTAACCCGACGGTTATTGGAAGGGCAACTGTCAGCCCGTGGTTGGCGGTTTGTCTGCGTTGGCGCGCTGGTCTCGCCAGCGGTGTATTGGCATTTTTATGCGTCGCAAGCGCAATTACCACTCGCCGCGCTGCTGCTCGCGGCGTTCGCGTGCCAGAGAGCGGGCAAGGATACGGTCGCGTGCCTATTGGTGACGGCGGCAGGACTTCTGAAACTCTTTCCCTTTTTCTTGTTGCCATGGTTTTTGTGGCGAGGCGCAGGAGGGAACGGGAGGCAGGCGCTGCGGATGACGCTGGTCGCCGCGACGATAACAGTTTGTGTTTGGCTCACCGGGATTGGCCGGTGGCTGGATTTTTCTCGAGACGCGATCCCGGCGCTCGTGTGGTATTCGGAACACGCCTCGAACAGTTTCAGTCTCGGGTCGCTGGCGGCGGAATGCGGGCCGGGCTTGAGAGTGATCGGCCCGCTGCTGGGGCCGGTATTTATCGCATTCTGCTACGCGAGTTGCCACTGGTTTCGCGGGGACGCAGAGGCGGAGTTTTGTTTGCTGTCGGCCGCCATGCTGGCGGGCGGGCTGGTAGTGTGGCCGCACTATTTTGTGTTTCTGATTTTTCCCATGGCGTTGGCAGCGGCACGAATTGGCGCGAACCCCACGGTGGCGCGTCTGATTCTGTTCGTGTTGCTGGGGCTGGCTCTGAGCTATTTCAGCGTGCCTGACTGGCCTTTTCTTATGCGGCACATGCATTTGTTTTTACTTGTTTGCGCCATTCCGCTGTATGGAGTTCTCGGGTTGGGGGCCTTCTTTTGGCGCGAGATGCGCGCTCGTCGGGAGCTGTGACGAGGCGGAGACCATGAGGGGGGAATGGATCGCGAAGCTTGTCCGCGTGCCGATATGGTTCTTGCTGGCCATCCTGCTGGCGGCGACGACGCTGTGGCAGGTTCATCTCGTGGGGTATCTGGACTTCGATGGCGAGTTGTTGTCCACGGATGCCGAATCGTTGTACGGGCTTCGGTGCGCGCGCGATGGCGGGTCGCCGTACCACGATTTCTCTCATGCGCCGTATGCGGTGGCGTTGTACGGCCCGTTGTTTTACGTGGTGCCGGGCACGATCGCGCGCGTACTCCACACCTCGTGGATCGGCACGGTTGTCTGTGGCCGGTTGTACACGTATCTGTCGTGGCTTGGCGTGGCCGTGGTGATTTATGCGCTGGGACGACGGATTGGTTGTCAGGGGCCGGCAGCGGTGACGGGCGCGTTGCTGTGGCTGAGTGGGACGCTGGCGTCGGGTTGGGCCGTCGCCTATCGGCCGGATGCGACCGCGATCCTGTTGGCGCTCGGCGCGCTCTGGGTATATCAACGCGGGGAATCCAGGCGGGCCGTGGTCTTGACCGTGGCGTTGCTCGTGGCGGCGTTTTTACACAAGCAGACTGCCGCCGTGTCCGTCTTGCTGGCGATTGCGATCACCGAGATCGAGAGGAGACGGTTCGGACGCGCCGTCACGGTCGTTGGAGGCTGGACGATCTGCGCGATCGCTGGAGTCGCGGTCACCCAGTGGCTGAGCAGGGGGGCGTTTGTGGAAAATGCGTTTGAGGCCGTGGCGGTGTGGGCTGGGTCGGGTCAGACGTGGGGTTTTTTGAGAGACGCGATGATTCATGGCATGGCGGTGTTTGCCGGTGCCGTGTTGAGTTACGTTTTGTTCTGCCACGACGGACGGTTGGCGTTGCTGCGGCGAAGTTTCATTATCAGCGTTATGCTGGCGCTGGTGACCACAGCCAAGGCTGGGGCACAGCTCAACTATTATCTCGAACCATTGGCCCTGGCTTGTGTATTGGCGGCCGGGTTGCTGCGGGACGAGGCTCCACCGGCAACCAGCCGGTTCGCCGTGCCATTGCGCATCGGGTGGTTGGGACTGGCGATCCTGGCATGTGCCGCCAACCTGTCGTGGAAGGTGGCGCGTTTTCCGGCGTGGTACCGTGACGCGCTTGATCATGGCGCGGTGCGCGCCCAACAAGCGCGAAATTGGGAGCGGCTGGCGGCTTGTCTGGGAGAATTAAACGAGCGGGTGCTCGTGGAGGATTTGTACCTCGCTGTTCGTCAATGTCCGACACCATGCGTTGTGCATCCCCGCCATCTCGAAGCGCTTCGCGGCGCGGGTCTGTTCAACGATTCAGATTTGGTGCGGCAGATTGCGGACGGGCGCTTCGACGCCATCATCGCCAGTTGCCCATTGGAGCAGAAAGTGCCCACGCGACAATTTCCAGTGCGCTGGCTCGAAGCGGCAGGCCGGCGGTATGTAATGGAGCAACGCTGTGAGGGAGATGGACTGGGTGACGCATTTTATGTCTATCGCGCAGCACAGAGGGCGGATCCACGCGCGCAGGCGAAATAGCGGGGTGCGATCAATGATTCCATGACACCACAAGAGCCGAAATCCAGCGGTGGAGGTGATGCAGTGGCGCGACAACGGCGCGATTATTGGACGGCGGTCGCCTTCTTTTTGGTTGCCCTGGCGATGCGGATCCCGTTTCGCGGCCACTTTGCGTACCACTGGGACAGCGCACAGTTCGCGCTGGCGATCCGGCAATTCGACATTCGGTTGAGCCAGCCGCACGCTCCCGGCTACTTCCTGTATGTAATGTTGGGACGCCTCGTGAATCATCTTGTGGGTGACCCGCACGCGAGTTTGGTGTGGATCAGTGTCATATTTGGCAGCGCGCTGCCCCCATTGCTCTACCTGCTGGGAGCGACCATGTTCGGACGCTGGACAGGCGCGGCAGCGGCCGCGATGGCGTTAACGAGCCCGCAATTCTGGTTTCATAGTTGTGTGGCATTGACTTACATCGTAGACAGTTTCTTGATCTGCGCCATCGTGCTCGCCCTGTGGCTGGCTATGCGACGAGGAGGTACGTGGCAAGACGCCGTCATCATCGGCGCGCTGTTGGGCGTTCTGGGCGGTGTTCGGCAACAGAGCGTGCCGGGATTGGCGCTGCTCGTCCTGTTCGGATTTTGGCGGTTCCAACGCGCTCGGGCCGCCAAACTGGCGCTGGCAGCAGTTGTCGCGGTCGGACTGGGGCTCTTGTGGTTCGTGCCGATGTTGCGTACGTCCGGCGGACTCGGCACCTATCTCGCGATTACGCGGCTCCACACCATCGCCAATAAGTCGGCGACCGTCTGGGGCAATGGTTGGGGGGCGCTACTGCAGAATGTGGCAAACGTGGCGGGATTCTGTTTGAACGGCTTGATGTTTGCCGCGGTGGTGTTGGGAGCAGCACTTTCTTATCGCGCGATTCGAATGACTAACGAACAAAAACGCGCGTGGGACAGCCAGAACGCGCTGGCGTTTCAATTTCTGGCAGCGTGGGTCGTGCCGATGGTGATCTTCGGGACGGTGATCGGCTTTACGAAGCAACCGGGCTATGTGTTGAGCTATTTGCCGGCACTGTTCTTGTTGACAGCGGTTGTGGTCGCCAGTCTAAAGGACGCCTGGCGCCGAGGAGCCACCCTCGCGGTCATCTGCGCGGTGAACGTGATTTCGTTTGTCGCTTGGTCGGGACTGTGGGACCGGGTTTTCTTCGGAATGGCGCGTACAGCGCATGAGATTGCCAGGCACGATGCGCAATTGTCCGAAACGGCCGCGGCGATTCGGCACTCGTTTTCGCCAGCGGACG
Source organism: uncultured Verrucomicrobiae bacterium (assembly GCA_963842185.1). GTDB lineage: Bacteria > Verrucomicrobiota > Verrucomicrobiia > Palsa-1439 > Palsa-1439 > Palsa-1439. The sequence continues at coordinate 382,069 of CAWJFL010000011.1, read as the reverse complement.
TGGTGGTCTGCTACGCCGAAGAGGATTATTTGTGGGGCATCCGGCATTTCCAGATCTATCTTCCCGAATATGACCAGTACCAATTGGTGATCGATACAACGGTGCCTCATCCGAAGGGCATGGCCATGTGGCACGTGCGCGACGGACGCCTCGGGTTCGTGGACAAGCCCGACCTACAGGACAAACAAGGCGTCATCTTGTCGGTGCCGCCGGGGGAACGCGTTGAAGTTTTCGCCCCCTACCTGTCCATGGCCAGCCTGAAGGCGTTGTCAAAGAAGACCGACAACCTGTATTTTCTCCCCGCAAATGAAATGAAATCCTCCGGCTCGGGCATCGGCAATGCCTGGCGACCCTGACGGGCGGGGACAGCGCCGTGACCCCCGCGTCAAGTCTCCTATTCGTGTTTCGGAAAGATGGAATATCCCAACTCGACTTTATCGAAGGAGCAGCATAGAAAAATGACCGTGGGTCGAGAAAGCGAAACTGCACAGAGTGACCGCGTGCCAATGTGGCGTTTGGCGGCGGCGACGTTCCCCCCGAATCCGCGAATACTGTTTGTTGGTGGTGATTGGATGGCTGACGGAGATCATTCTGCTGGGGCGTGTATTTGCGCACGAGCCGGTTTCCGGACGCCGGGGCGTTGTATTTCGCCGTGGGCAAATTTCGATTGTTATGGATGTACGCGCAACAGGCCGAGCACGGGACGTGGTCCGGCGTGGCGGAGGTACGGCGGGAAGCACCAAACAAATAATCAGTGGTGTTGAGCCATGATGGAGGCGCAAACAAGAGCGGAGACCGGCTTTCGACGGGCCGATGCGTGCTGGGGGGTGGTTTTGTTTGTGGCGGCGCTCGCGTTGCGCATCCCCTTCCGCAGCCACTTGGCATACCACTGGGACAGCGCCCAATTTGCTCTGGCAGTTGGCGAGTACAACCTTCGTATCGGCCAACCCCAGGCGCCTGGTTATTATTTGTATGTGGTTTTGGGCCGGCTGGTAAGCCGGTTTATTGGAGAACCGCATGCCGCGCTGGTGTGGTTGAGTGTGGCTGCGGGATCGTACCTGGCTGCGGCGGGTTATCTGCTGGCGAGTTCAATGTTTGGACGCAAATGCGGCCTCGGGGCGGGGCTCATACTGCTGACAAGCCCGCTGTGCTGGTTCCACAGTGAAATCGCATTAACGACGATTGTGGACAGTGCGCTGGTAACCAGTTTCGCACTTCTGTCCTGGCGAGCAATTCAGTCGGGAGCGACCTGCTTCCAAACGGCCGCATTGGCAGCGGAGTTGGCGGCGGTCGCTGGCGTTCGCCAGCAAAGCGCACCATGCCTGATTCCATTAGCTCTGTATGTTCTGTGGCACTCCACACGGCATCGCGCTTGGAAGATTTTGGGGGCCGCTGGCTTGACCGTTTGTTTTTCACTGCTGTGGTTTGTGCCCACCGTAAAGTCGGCGGGCGGTTTCGAGGCGTATGTTCACCTGCTGCGGCTGAAGAACCAGCTGGATGCCCACCAAACTGTGTGGGGGGGTGGTGGATTGAAGGCGCTCTGGAACAGTATTGGCGGGATGAGCACAGCCACTTGGGTGGGGCTTTTGGCCGCCGGACTGGTTGGTGTGCTCGAGTGTGTTTCGTGGAGCCTTTTCGAGAAACCCGCGGCCAAAGATCGATTTTACCGAGCGCACAAATCTCAGCTTTGCGTGCTGACGCTTTGGATTGCTCCGATGGCGATGTTCTGGATGCTCATGTATGTAACGATGCCCGGATATGTGCTCAATTTCTTTCCGGCAGTTGCCATACTCGCCAGTCTTGGACTCGTCAGGCACTCGGAACACCTGTCAAACTGTTTTGCGGTGCCTCGAGGCTGGGCCTTTTGCGGCATATTGGGCGCGGTCATGACCATCAACTCGATTGTGTTCGTCTCCCAGCCATTCTGGACCAAGCGACTGCTGGTGGGCTTACCAATGACAGGCGTTGAAATCCAAAAGCATGATGCTGATCTGTCCGCGTGTTTCAAAGCGATTCGAAGAGATTGGTCAACCCGGGAGGTCGTAATTTGTCACGGCATCGAAAGTTTTTACTGGGGATTTCGCCAGTTTGAATACTATCTGCCTGAGTATACGAACTTGCTCTTGGTTACCGACAGTTCGCTGCCAGGTACTCCGGGTACGAAGGAATGGATTGGCTACCAGCGGCAGACCACTTTTCAAACCGGGATACCGATTCCAGCCGGTGACGACATCCTCTTGGTCGTGCCTCCCGGGGAAACGACAAATCTTTTTGAAGACAAGTTTGATGTTCGTGATGCGCATTTATTCTTGGAATCCAAAGTGAAATTGTACCTTTTGCATCCGTGAGAGAAAGGTGTCCAGAAACTGAACACTTCGTCGTGACATGTTCGGACCGTTGGTCAGGGATGGGAATTCGGCGTAGTAACTATTCGGTAGGCTTGTCGCAGACTGCAAATTGAGTGTGTACCTTAATATCTTCATGAATAATGTGTTGCATAAATATTACAGTGGACATCGTCTATGCATGCCTACTGGAACCAAGACAGTGGCACGTATGCTGCTGGCATGATTGGGCAGAAACGTAAGTCCGTCGGGTCGGTAGATGAAGAAGAGAATCAGATATCAGACGAAGGAGGTGAATGTGATGAAGAATGCTCTCCGAAAACTGTACGCCGGTTTGAAGTCGCGCAAGGCCCAGAGCTTGGTTGAATACGCGCTGATTCTGGCGCTCATTGCTGTCGTGGCGGTGATTGTGCTGAAGGGTCTCGGCCAACACATCAATAACACGCTGTCGAGCGTGAATGCGAACTTGCCGTAACTTGGCAACTAAAACATGCCCAAGACGGGGGTGAAGTAGGTAGCAACCTCTTCACCCCCTTGGCTTTTCTATCCCTCGCTTGTTAACTCCTGGCTTTGGCACATTCATGATCCCAAAGTGGCGGCCCAATCGACGCGTCGTGTTGAGTTTCTGGGCCGGATTCTTTGGACTAACTGGTACGGCCTCATCGGCTTGCAAGAAGTGGCCCTAACGCACTGATGGTCATGAACCTGCGTCGACGCAGAGATTCGGGGAAACCAAGATTGTGCACCTCGGGTTCAATCGACGGAACGTTTTTGGCAGTGCTCGGGTTGGCGTTCAGTTCTTGAGGCCATTTCGCATGGAATACTCAGCAGCGCCTTTCCAGACTACCACCCCGGAGCATTTGGGTGACGTCCTTGACAATCACCAGAGTTTCGTGGGAGAAGATGTCATCACGAATGCGTAATTCAGTCCCATAAATTAGCGGACTCACATGCGTGAAGATGGCCACCGGCACTGTAAAAATGAAGCTGGTGGGCGGATCGCTCGTGATAGATAATGCTCACATGAGGATCCGTCGAATGTTTGGGGGGCAATGGCTCGGAAACCTGGCTATCACGACGTCGTGGGGTGGAATTGGACTATGACTTGCCGCCTTTCTCAATTTTGATATTGCTTTTTACCCATTGAAGGCACAGCATTTGCTTGCCTTTAGTTCAATTAAAGTCGAACAAGGAGGACTCAATGGCTAAGAAACCAAGTGCTGGTGGTATTATTCTGGCGGCGGTTGCCCTGGGGCTGATCGCGGCCTACATGATCTACCGGCTCGAAAGCAATCGAGAAAAACAGGCCAAAGAGCACTGGATTCCGATCGTGGTCGCACGGGAGGACATTCCCGCGCGCACCAAGGTCACCGGCGACATGGTTACATTGATGCCCTATCCCAAAGACCTGCTCACCCCCGGAGCCGTGCAGGACCGCAAGGAAGTGGAGGGGCGTGTTACCATGGTCCGACTCAAAGCCAAAGAGCAGATTCGATCATCAGACCTTCTGGCGGAAGGGCAGTCTCCGAGCATCTCCTATGATATTCCCGTAGGCATGCGGGCCATCGCCATTGGCGCCAACGAAATCGTCGCGGCCGGTGGCGCCATCAAGCCCGGCGACCACGTAGACATTCTGGCGACATACTCCGAACCCAACACGCACCAGGAAACAACCCGGCTGGTCCTTCAGGCTGTTCTGGTGTTATTTGTGAATCAAGCCGAAACAAATCCCCAAGGGAACACCGGTGCCAAGAGCTCGATGACGCTCGCGGTCAAGCCCGAAGATGCCGAGCTGCTCATAGCCGCCGAGCGCGCGGGCGTGCTGCGCGTGATGCTTCGCGCTCCCACGGACAAGAGGATCGTTGACAGCCAGGGCGTCACCGTGCGCGATATCCCGGGGGGCGCGAAAACATTTGAAGTGGCCAGCAGCAATCCGAATGCGCCATCCACGCCGATCATCATCTCGCCGTCAAACCGACAGAGTTCGGAAATCACAATTTTCCGAGGCACGCAACAGCAGACCGTGCCGACACAATAGGAACCGCCCGCTGGGGTTTCGAAACAAAAGGACACACCGAAAGGACACATTAAGATGAAGAAAAACCAATGGAGCGCAGTGGTGGGGACGATTGTGATGGTGTTGGCTCTCGGACTGTTCTCGGCTCCGTACGCCCATGCTCAGCAGAGCATTCAAGTGGGCGTCGGCGAGGCGGTCACGATTCCTGGCGAGAATATCGCGAAGGTCGCCATCGCCGACCCAACCTGCGCGGACGTGATACCCCTTTCTGACAAGGAACTCAGTGTCATCGGCAAGAAGGCCGGTGTCACCAGCTTGACGATCGTCAAAAACGACGGCTCGCCGACCCAGTTGACGCGCATCGAAGTGATCAACGACGCCGCGGCGCTGACCATTCGCGAGATGATCGGCAACTCGAACATTACCGTGCGAGCCATTGGCGATTCGTTGGTGCTCGACGGCAAGGTGGACGACGAACTCGCGGCGCAACGCGCTGTGCAGGTGGCCACCGCCTTCAAGCCCCAGGTCGTCAATCTGCTCGAGATCACGAAGCCCCGCCAAATCAAGGTGCGCACTCGCATTGCGGAAGTAAATACGGAAGCCATCAAGAACATCGGGTTCCAGTGGTTTGGGCCTGAAGGTCAGGTGCAGTACGCCATGCAGTACATGGGTGGCGGTTCGATCGTCAGTGGCTTTATACCCACAGCGAGCGAATTCGGAACGCCCGGAACCACTTTTCAGCCCAATATCGTCACCATGGACGTGCTGTTGGATGTGTTGATTTCCAAGAGCTACGCGAGACTGCTTTCCGAGCCGACGTTGGTGACATTCAGCGGCAAAGAAGCCAGCTTTCTTGTTGGGTCGCAGATTCCGATTGTCGAACAGTTGCCCCAATCGTTCACGGTGGAATTCAAGGAGGTCGGCGTACGCATGAAGATCAAGCCGGTCGCCGACAGCGAAAACCGCATCAACACGACCATTCACGCGGAAGTCAGCCAGCTCACCGGACAAAGCTTCAGTGGGCTTCCCGTCATCGCCGACAAATCGGCGGACACGGTCCTGCAAGTCAACGACGGACAGACGATCGTCATCGGCGGCTTGCTGGAGAACAACGTCAGCAAGGACTTTATGCGGAAGGTGCCCTGGTTGGGTGACATTCCGGTGCTTGGCGCGCTGTTTCGCGACAAGCAGTTCGATCAGGCCAAGCGAGAAGTTCTGTTCTTTATGACGCCGGAAATCCTGAGAGACTCTCAAGACAATCTCGTGGCCACCGGTGCGCAGTCGCCCGCAATGAAACAGTGGGTGACCACATGGCATAAAGGAGGCGTGATTGGCCGTCGGGATGAGGACAAGGCCGACGAGCGCGAGCATGATAATGCCATCAAGGACGACTGGGGTCTGCATCATCCCGATCTTCTCGGATTCCCCCATCACGATTCATCCGACGATTCGCCGGCCAAATCCAGGGTGAAGAACGCCAAGCCGTCCGCGCCATCGTCATCGGCGAAGCCGGCGAGTGGTGGTTCGAAGGCGGCAGCAACCGCGGCCCCGGCAGCAGCTCCGGCACCGGATACGTCAACGAACGTCTCTCCGGCCCGGCCGGCGGAGTAGAATCAGGGATAGTGATGAAGGAGGATTGCCGGTATCGAATGTGCTAGGTTACCGGCAAGGGGATGTAGGCCAGAGACATGGATCACATCAACGTCATCATCGCCGAAAATGAGTTGGGCGAACGGGAAAAACTGAAGAGCCTGCTTTCGGGCGAATCGGATATTCAGGTTGTCGGTGAAGCGCGGGACGGCAAGGAGTGTCTGGAACTCGTCAGCCGCCACCGGCCTGACGTCGTCCTCATCAAGGAGGATCTGCCAGTGGTCAACGGGCTGGCAGCCGCCGAACAGATTGGCGCGGATCTGCCCGAGGTGGGCGTTATCCTCATTCTCACGGGTTCGGAAGGTCAGGAAGTCTGGCATAAAATGCTGCGTGCCGGCATCAAGGAATTCGTTACCCGCCCGCTCACAGCCGACCGTCTGCTCGAAGAAGTCCGCAAAGTGGCGGCCATCCAGGCCAAGGCGTCCAAGCGAGCCGGCACGACGGCCCCCACCCCGGCGGTGGCACAACCCGAAGCCCCCAAGCGTCGGGTCGTTACCATCACCGGTCCGCGTGGCGGTTGCGGGAAGACCGTGATTGCCACCAATCTGGCTGTCGCCCTCGCCAGGACCAGTGAGAATGTCGCGCTCGTGGACCTGAACCTCTGGGGCGGGGATGTCGCCATGCTCTTGGATGTGTCACCGAAACGGACACTCGGCGACCTCCTTCCCGGCTTCGGGGGCATCGACTACGATGTCGTGGACAGTGTCATGTCGAAACACCCGAGCGGTGTGTCGGTCTTGCCCGCGCCATTGACCGGGACATTCGATGGATCAACGCTTTCCCGCTACATGGTGCAAAGCATCCTGGAAGCGCTTCGGGAACATTACGAATATATTATCGTCGATACGGGCTACGCCAATTTGGAATCAACTCTCGCCGCAATGGATTACTCGGACCTGATCCTCGTGGTGGTGGGCATGGATCTGCCGCGTCTGCGCGATGGCAAGCTGTATTTGAAAAACCTGCTGGCCGCCAACTACCCGAAAGAAAAAATCCGTGTCATCGTCAATCGGACAACCAACTCGAAGGAAATCTCTTCCGCGGAGGTCGAGACCATCCTGGAGTTTCCGGTGACGGCTCAAATCCCGAGCGATGACGTGCTCGTGGGTTCCTCGGTGAACCTGGGACAAACCTTCGTCAGCTCCAGCCCAAACAAGCCGGTGACCAAGGCGTTGTTGGGTCTGGCAGAGGCGATGGCACCGGGCGCCTCTCTCGAGAAGAGGCGGACGGGGAAATGGTTTTCGTTCATGCAATGAATTCTAGCTAGAATAGAGCGTGACATATTATGGCAACTACCCCCGAAATCAGTGCCCAGTTATATTCGGAGTCCAAGAACGCGATCCTGGCGTATCTGGTCCAGAATATCGACCAGAAGCTGCTCGAAAAAGGGGATGAAGCGCTATTGCGCCGCCGGGTCGAAGAGCTCGTCGAAGAAAAACTTCGCTCGGAGAAATTGCCGTTCTCGCGTCAGATGCGCAACCGGCTCGTCTCCGACATGGCCGACGAAATCCTCGGCTTCGGTCCCATTGAGCCGCTGCTGCGCGATCCAACGGTCACCGAAGTCATGGTCAACCGACCTGACCAGGTGTACTGCGAGCGCTTTGGCAAACTGGAATTGACGGACATTCAATTTCGAGACTTCGAACATATCCGTCACGTCATCGACAAAATTGTCACCCCACTCGGCCGCCGCGTGGACGAGTCCAGCCCGATGGTCGACGCGCGCCTCCCCGATGGTTCCCGTGTCAACGCCATCATCTCCCCGCTCTCGCTGAACGGCCCGGTGCTGACGATCCGTAAATTCTCGGTTGACCCCTACACCGTCGAAGACCTCATCGGCTTCGGCACGATGACCCAGGGCATGGCGGCGTTTCTGGCCGCGTGTGTGAAGATCAAACTGAACGTCCTGGTTTCCGGCGGTTCGGGCGCGGGCAAAACGACGCTGTTGAACGTGCTTTCTTCCTTCATTCCCGAGGGCGAGCGCGTGGTCACCGTCGAGGACGCCGCGGAATTGAAGCTGCACCAACCACACGTCGTGCGGCTGGAATCGCGCCCGCCCAACATCGAAGGCAAGGGCGAAATCAGGATTCGCGACCTCGTCCGCAACTGCCTGCGTATGCGCCCCGACCGTATCGTGGTCGGCGAAGTGCGTGGCGGCGAGGCGCTGGACATGTTGCAGGCCATGAACACCGGCCACGAAGGTTCCATTTCCACGATTCACTCCAACACGCCCCGCGATGCGCTGGCCCGTATCGAGACCATGGTGATGATGGCGGGGATGGACCTGCCCTCACGCGCGATCCGCGAGCAGGTAGCCGCAGCGATTCACCTGATCGTGCAGATTGGTCGTCTGAGCGACGGCAGCCGCAAGGTCATTAGTGTCAGCGAAATCCAGGGCATGGAAGGCAACGTCATTGTGTTGCAGGACCTGTTTGCGTACCAGCAAAAGGGCATCGGCGAAGGGGGCAAGGTCTTGGGAACAATGCAGGCCACCGGCATGGTTCCGAAGTTCATTGACCGCTTCAATGCTTCCGGGATTCATTTGCCTCCGGAAATTTTCAAGAGAACAAGTGAGATTCGGTAGTATGGACAACAACCTCCTGATCATTGTGCTCCTCGCCGTGGCAGCCTGCGGGTTGCTCGGCTACGGCCTCTATTTGCGGGCGAACCGCCGGCGGGCCATCATCGAGGAACGGTTAGAAACATACGCCACCATCGAGGAAGAAGCCGCCCGAACGGCCCAGGCTGAGTTGCGGCCGTCCAGTCAGGTCCCCCGGCTGTTTCGCATGGTCTTGGGGCCGGGCTACATGACCCACCTGGAAGACGAACTCGCGCGCGCAGACATTCCGATGCGTCCATCCGAGTATTTGTTGTTGCGGGTGGTCCTGGCCAGTTTCGGGTTCTTGGTTGGTCGTTACGCCCTCGGCTACCTGCATAGCGGTATTATTCTCGCGGTTTGTGGCTTTGTGGTCCCGGTGTTCGTGGTTCGCTCGAATCAAACCCGACGGCGCGCCAAGTTCGTCAAACAGCTCGCCGACGCGCTCATGCTGCTCACCAATTCCTTGCGGTCCGGCTATGGGTTTGTCAAGGGTCTGGAACTCGTTGCCAAGGAAATGAGCGATCCGATCTCGAAGGAATTGAACCGCATGTTGCGGGAGGTCAACCTCGGCGTGACCGTTGATGACGCGCTCTTGAATCTCGGTCGGCGCGTGAATAGCCAGGATCTGGACATCGTCATCGGCGCGTATCTGGTTCAGAAAGATGTCGGTGGCAACCTGACCGAAATCATGGAAAAGGTCGCGGAAACGATCCGGGAGCGGTTGCGCATCCAGGGCGACATCCGCGTGTTGACCACCCAGGGCAAACTCTCGGGAGTGGTCGTTGGGTTGTTGCCGTTTGCGGTGGTAGGGGTTCTATCGCTGTATGCACCCGATTATTTCAGATCCATGTTTGGTCCCCCGATTATCGGGCACCTGTGGGGGTACAATGTCACAATGGGTGAGGTGTTACTGGTCATCGGCTTGTGCCTTCAAGTGATCGGTGCCTACATCATTTACAGGGTGATTAACATCAAGGTGTAACCCATGCTTATCTTAGCCATTTTCACCATCTTCGTTGCCGTCATTCTGGGCGCTGTCGGTTTTTACCGTACCTCCTCCCAGTTCGCCGTCGAGAAACGTATCGAACGAATCATGACGGCCGATGCGGAGACGCCCGAGGAGGAATTGGCGAAACCGTTTGTCCAGCGCGTGCTCTTGCCGCTCGGCGATTCCGTGGCGAGATTGTTCCGCGGATACACACCGACAGAAGTAGCCGAACGCACGCAAAAGAAGCTCGTGATGGCAGGCTTGTTTCCCCGCGTGACGGCCGTGCAATTGATCGGGCTGTGCTGGTTCAGCGCGGCGGGCTGTGTGATTTTGATGTTCCTGGCGATTCTGGCGCTGGGGACGACGCCCGGAGGCGATTTCAAGTACACGGATCCGTGGAACGTTGCCTATCTGTTGATCGGTGCGTTTGGCGGGTACATCCTGCCACAGTTCGTGCTCGGCCGAAAAGTGCGGATCCGGCAGGAACAGATCCTGGTGAATCTGCCCTACTCGATCGACATTCTCTCGATCAGCGTGGAGGCGGGCATGGGGTTTGACGCCGCCGTCGGATACACGATGCGCAAAATCAAAGGCCCCCTCGCTGAGGAGTTCTCCAAGACGCTCAACGAGATCCGCCTGGGAAAGCCCCGCCTGGAAGCACTGGATGACCTCGGCAATCGCACGGGAGTCGACGACCTGAAGACGTTCATTACCGCGGTGGTGCATGCCAGCCGTCTGGGCGGCAGCATTACCAACACGCTTCGCATCCAGGCCGATTCGATCCGCACGCGCCGCCGCCAGCGCGCCCAGGAACAGGCGATGAAAGCGCCCATCAAAATTGTTTTTCCGCTGGTATTTTTCATTTTCCCGGCGCTGTTTATCGTTTTGCTTGGCCCCGCATTGGTCAGCGTCTACAACCAATTGGGGCAATAATCGGCGCAGGAGCGGATTGTCATGGTATTGGTCAACGCCTCCAAGAAAACGATTGTCTCTGACAAGTGCCATTTCGCCAATACGGTGCTCAAGCGCATGGTGGGGTTGCTCAACCGCGGCCGATTTGAGACGGGCGAGGGCTTGCTCCTGGACCGCTGCTACGGCATCCACACGTTCGGGATGCGGTTCCCCATTGACGTGCTCTTTCTCGACAAGGATTTGCACGTGATTCGCGCCGTCAAGGCCCTGCCGCCCTATCGCACCTGCGTGGTCAAGAAGGCCGTGTACGTCCTGGAAGTCCCCGTCGGGGCGCTCGATTCCTCTCACACCGAGGAGGGCGACCAAATCCAGATCCGCACAGCCAATAACGACACGACGACCAGCACCCGCATCGCCGCGACGGAGCAGATCCCCTCCGGCTCGTAAGCCAGCTCGGTCAGCGGCTGAGTCCGAGATAATTCCCCGCCACACGGCAGTACTTCTCCGCCCAACCCTTGATCTTGGCCCGTTCCGTCGGCCCGAGTTGGCTGGTCACTTTCGCGGGGGAACCGTACACCAGCGACCCCGGTGGCACCTGCAGCCCTTCGGTCAGCAATGCGGCCGCGCCAATGATGCTTTGCTCGCCCACCACAACGCCATTCATCAACACGGCCCCCATTCCGACCAGCACCTCGTCGCCCACGGTGCAGCCGTGCAGGATCACGCGATGCCCGACTGTGACGTGATTGCCCACCACACACGCAAATTCGTCGGCTACGTGGCATACGCTGTTGTCCTGGATGTTGGTATGGTGACCGATCACGACGCGGTTGATGTCCCCGCGCAGGACGGTGCCAAACCAGATGCTGGCGTGCTCGCCGATCTCGGTGTCGCCGATTACCCTCGCGTTATCGGCCAGAAACACACCGGCGCCGATTTGCGGTCGCTTTCCAAGATATTCCAGGACGTTGGCCACGAAGCGAATTCTGGCGATGCGCGTTGCAAAATGCAAAGCAGTTTTGCAGTATTCCCTCGACCCTATGGCAATGGCAAAACCAACTCCGCCGAACTGGATCATCGCCCGCCTCGGCGACGATGGGAACTGGTCGGTCGCGGAATCCAGCCAGGACATCTACTGGGACGACGGGATGCGCGGACTGCTTGATCCGCGCCAGATCGCCCATATCGTTGAAATACTGGACGAGTATCAACCCTTTGGTTTCCGTCGTCATCTCCTCGAGGTCGCCTTCCAGTTCTTTCAACTGGAATCCGAGATCGATGACGAACGAGTGAGGCTTGCGCCCGTCGATCGGGATGATTTTGGCGCTGCCAACGAGCAGATTTTTGCGTTGCCACTGATCGAAGACGAGGAAACGGGCGCGTACTACGATCTCCTCGATGCCATCAGTATCGCCCGCATTCGCAAACTCAACTCCACGCACCACTACGCCCGCAATTGCACCGAGTTGGACATGACCGAAGAACTCGAAGCGCTCGACCGCGACCGCTACTTTGCGTCGGAAAACATCCACTGTTTTGACGAAATCAATGAGATCCTCCAATGGAGCCCTGCGGAATGGGACGAGCAAGACTCTTAACGCTGCTTGTCGCAACTGCCTGGAGTACAGCCAGTTATGCGGCGGATTGGTCTGCGCTGGAACGCTACCAACAGACGATTTCTCGCACCGAATTCGACGGGCTGCTCGCCAGCGTCTATTGTCCGTCCGGTGCGCTCACGAATTACCTGACCTTTGGCACTAATTCGGTCACAGTCTTTTCCACACCGGAAAGGACGAACACTCTCTTTACGCTGCGTTTCTCCGACAAATCTTCATCCTTCATCCCTCATCCTTCCTCCTTTCGCCGTGTCGCTCTCGACCCCGGTCACATCGGCGGCGAATGGGCGCGCACGGAGGAGCGCTTCTTCCAGCGCGGCAAGGATCGCCCCGTGCAGGAAGCCGTCCTGAACCTCACGGCAGCCCGATTGCTAAAGACGCGGCTCGAAGCCGCCGGGGTGCAGGTCTTTCTTACGAAGGACAACTTCGAGCCGGTCACCGACAAGCGCCCCGACGACTTCCGCGCGCAGGCCGAACAGGACATCCCGCTCACCCGGTTCGACGCCTTCCCGCCGCTGGATCGCGAAGCTGACCGGGCCGATGCCGTTCGCAAGCGGGCCGAACAGCTCTTCTATCGCAGTTCGGAAATCGCGGCACGGGCGCGCCTGATCAACGAGCAGATCAAGCCTGATCTCACCATCTGCATGCACTTTAACGCGGTCGAATGGGACGAATGCCAGAGCCTTGTCGATGACAATCGTCTCGTTGTGTTCGTTCACGGCGACTATCTTGCGTCCGAATTGAAGGACGACGACCAAAAGCTGCGGTTGTTTTCCAAACTGCTGGAGCGCTCCCATCCGGTCGAACAGACGGTCGCCGAAGCGATCGCGACCGCCATGGCCAACGCGACCAAACTTCCGCCCGTTGAATACAGTCCGGCCGGCGGTGCGATCCATGTCGGCGACAACCCGTACGTCTTCGCCCGCAACCTCGCCGCCAACCGGCTCTACAATGGCCCGGTCGTGTTTCTCGAACCGTACTACATGAACAATCGCGTCGTGTACGAACGTATCCAGCTTGGCGATTACGAGGGGACGCGCGACGTGAACGGTACGCCAGTGAAGAGCATTTTTCGCGAGTATGCCGACTCCGTGGCGGATGGTTTGGAAAAACTGCTGGCCCCGCGGGCCAAGCCCTAATGGTGCCGTCGAAACTGCTCGACGAGTCGGTCGAACCGGCTTTCGTACATCATCTCGTAGAACTTAAAGCGATCTGGAAATAAACGGGCCGCCTCGGTTTTCAGGAACAGGCGCTCGATGGAGATATCGCGTTCGGAAATGTCCGTCGCTACGATGAGAAAGGCGAGGCGATCGACGCGGCGTTGAATTCGACTGTAGGCCTGTTCGCTTGGAAACACCCTGTACCCTAGCACAAGTCAGCCTACCGCGCTAACGGTTCACACGCAAGCAGTTGACACAACCACTTTTCGAGTTGATTTTCATGTACGAGAGACCCAGAATCGACACAGATTGGGTCGGAGAACACACTTATGATTTTAGCGATCTTGATGGTTATAGCGGCTGGAGTTTTTCGGCTGGCGGGGCATGAATTCCACTGGTGGAACATCGCGCCGGTGGGCGCCATGGCCCTGCTCGGCGGCATGTATATGGGACGGCGCTACGCGTTGTGGGTGCCGCTCGCCGTGCTCGCCGTGACAGATGTTCTGCTCAACGTGTGGATGGGTTACCCGATGTTTTACTGGCCGCGGGCGTTTGACTACGGCGCGTTCCTGCTGGTTGGCCTGCTCGGCCTGTGGGCGCGTGACCGAAAACTCGGCAGCAAGATCGGGACTGTGATCGCCACACCGTTCCTGTTTTACCTCATCAGCAACTTTGCCGTGTGGCTCTTCGGCATGAGTCTGGCGAACGCGCCTTATGCCAAAACATTGTCCGGTTTGATGGATTGCTATGTCGCCGGGCTTCCATTCCTCCGTGGCACCGTCATTGGCGACTGGGGATTCATGACGTTGTTTGCGGTATCGGCCCTGGCATTGCGCCGCGCTTCTAGCGAACGCACCCACTGGTTGGTCACAGAAGCTCGGGCGTGAAGCTCCATATTTCCTATCCGATCCACCTGTACTCAAAAACCAGTTAATTACTCCCCGACGATCTTCACGAGGACGCGTTTGCGGCGTTTGCCGTCGAATTCGCCGTAGAAGATTTGCTCCCACGGGCCGAAATCGAGTTGCCCGTTTGTTATCGCCACGACGACTTCCCGGCCCATGATGGTGCGTTTCAAGTGGGCATCGGCGTTGTCTTCGCCCGTGTTGTGGGCGTACTGGGAATGGGGCTTCTCGGGCGCCAGTTTCTCCAGCCAACGCTCGAAATCCTGATGCAAGCCGGATTCATTGTCGTTGATGAACACGCTGGCGGTGATGTGCATCGCGTTGCAGAGAACGAGTCCTTCCTTGACCCCGCTTTCGCGCAAGCAGGTCTCCACGTCCGGGGTGATGTTGACGAATCCGCGTCGTGTGGGAAGATTGAACCACAGTTCCTTGCGATAGCTTTTCATGGCTTCCATGATAGCGTTTATGCTAGAAAAGCAAAAGATATGGGAGAGCATGCCTGATGAAAATTGCCAGTGTCAAAGAGATTCCTTCGGACAAGGTGGAAATGGACGGCGCGAAGGATTGCCAGGTGAAACTCGCCGTGACGGCACGCGATGGCGCGCCGAATTTTGCGATGCGCGTATTCGAGGTCGCGCCCGGCGGGCACACGCCGCTGCATCATCATCCCTACGAGCATGAGATTTACGTGATGGAAGGGCAGGGCACGGTCTGGCGCGAGGGCAAGGAAGTGCCGATCAAACCGGGCGACGTGCTCTACATCCCGGCGGACGAACAGCACCAGTTCAAGAACGCGGCGGAGAAGCCCTTCAAGTTCATGTGCCTGATTCCGGCCAAATTCCAGAAATGCTAGACGCACATGGCGCGACTAACCAAAATTGTCACCCGCACCGGCGACGACGGAACGACGGGACTTGCCGGCGGCAAACGCGTCAGCAAGGATTCGCCGCGCATCTGGGCCGTCGGCACCGTGGATGAGTTGAATTCGGCCATTGGATTGGCGCGGGCGTTGCGAGCCGATCCCGATCTCGACGTGCGGCTGCGCGACATCCAGAACGACCTGTTCAATCTTGGCGCCGAACTGGCCACGCCCGCGGACAAATTCCAGAAAGGGATGCCCTGCATCGAGCCGTCGCATGTTACCGGCCTTGAGAAACTGGTCGAAGAATTGAGCAAGGAACTGGGGCCATTGACGGAGTTCATTTTGCCCGGCGGCAGCCCGACGGGCGCGCAGTTGCACGTGGCGCGGACGATCTGCCGACGCGCCGAGCGTTTCTGCGTGCGGTTGCGCCAGGAAGAGAAGATTGGCGAGTTGGTGGTTCCCTACCTGAACCGCTTGGGCGACGCGTTGTTCATGCTGGCCCGGTGGAGCAACCAGAAGGCAAGTGTAAAGGAAACGTACTGGAAGAAGTGACGAGCGCCAGCTCGTCATTCTGAGCCCTTCGGCTGCGCTCAGGGTGAACTCCGCGAAGAATCTCGCCGGGCCTTTACGCGCTCACCAGCGTCTGGCCGAACCTTGCGCTCAGCGCGGCGAACACGATCTCGACGATTTGCACCAGATTGAACCGCGAGTTGTCGATCACCAGATCGTGGTGAAATGGGAACTCGGGATCGAGCACGAAGAAAGTGTTGAGATAGTGATTTCGTTGCTTTTCGCCCTCGGCGACAACTTTCCGCGCTTCCGGAATTGACAGATTGCGGTTGGCGGCGATGGTGTGGATCCGCCATTCGCGGGGCGCGACCAATCGAATGTGCAACCCGTTGCGGAGGTCCTGTGTCACGAACCAGCTTCCGCGACCCACCAGCACGGCGTGTCCGTGGATGGCCAGTGTGCGAATCAGTTCCGCGAGTTTGCGCACGACGACAGCGTCATCAACCTTGCGATTGATGATATTATCGAACAACTCGCTCATCTCGTCGCGTCGTTCGCCGTCCAGCATGTCGAGGATATCGCGCTGCAAGTGCAATTCTTCCGCAACCTTGTCCAGCAATTCACGGTCGTAGGACACCCACGGGATGGAGGGGTGGCAGCGTTCGTTGAGGGTCTGAACGAGTTGCTGGGCGAGCGGCAGGGCTTCGCAGCCAAATTCGCGGGAGATCGCGACGAACGGGTAGGTCTCCAACCGTCGTTTGTCACCGAGGGGTTTGATTTTTTCCCAAGCGTGGACGTGCGCGGCAATTCGCGATTCCACGTCCGATCCAACCCACCCTTGAGAAATCCGCGTCATTTCCTCACCGCGCCAACATACTCCGCAACTTTCAAACGCGCAAGCGCGCGCTGCAGGGAGGCTTGGGCGCGATCAAGGTCGAAATCTGGTGCTGCCTGTTGCAATCGCTGCTCGGCGCGTTCCTTGGCGCGACGGGCCCGCTCCAAATCAATCTCCTCGGGTCGCTCGGCGCTGCGCGTGAGCACGGTGGTGCGGTCCTTTTGCACGATCAGGAAACCCGTGCCCACGGCGACATATTGGTCCTGGCCGCCGGGTATGCGCATCTGCAACGCTCCCGGCTTCAGCGCAAACACGAACGGCGCGTGGTTGGCGAGAATTTCAAAAACTCCTTCCTGACCCGGGGCGATCACGAAACGGACATCATCGCGCAGAAAAAGTTTCTGCAGCGTGAGAATCTCGAATGGGAATGTCTTCTCGTCGGCCATGGAGTCGCGCGATTACGCCTTCATTTTCTCGGCTTTGGCGCGGGCTTCCTCAATGGTGCCCGACCATGTAGAACGCCTGCTCGGGCAGGTCGTCATGCTTGCCGTCAAGGATTTCCTTGAAGCTGCGGATGGTCTCGGCCACACGGACGTATTTGCCTTCAAAGCCCGTGAATTGTTGCGCGACGAAGAATGGCTGCGACAGGAACCGCTGGATTTTGCGGGCGCGGGCGACGGTCAGCTTGTCTTCTTCGCTCAACTCTTCCATGCCGAGAATGGCGATAATGTCCTGCAAATCCTTGTATCGCTGGAGCACCTGTTGCACGCCGCGCGCGACCTTGTAGTGGTCCTCGCCGACCACCAACGGGTCGAGAATGCGCGAGGTCGAAGCCAGCGGGTCGACGGCGGGGTAGATGCCCAACTCGGCAATCTGGCGCGACAGCACGATGGAACCGTCGAGGTGGGTAAACGTCGTCGCCGGCGCCGGGTCGGTGATGTCGTCGGCGGGCACGTACACGGCCTGCACCGAGGTGATCGAGCCGCGCTTGGTGGACGTGATCCGTTCCTGCAGGTCGCCCATTTCCGTGCCGAGCGTGGGCTGATAACCGACCGCGCTGGGCATGCGTCCGAGCAGCGCGGACACTTCCGAGCCGGCCTGGGTGAAACGAAAGATGTTGTCGATGAACAGCAGCACGTCCTTGTTTTCGTAATCGCGGAAATATTCAGCCTCGGTGAGCGCCGAGAGCGCCACGCGCAGTCGCGCGCCGGGCGGTTCGTTCATCTGGCCGAACACCATCACGGTGTTGGCGATGACGCCCGACTCGGTCATTTCCAGGTACAGATCGTTGCCTTCGCGGGTGCGTTCGCCGACGCCGCCGAACACCGAGAAGCCGCTGTGTTCCTTGGCGATGTTGCGGATCAATTCCTGGATGAGCACCGTCTTGCCGACGCCCGCGCCGCCGAACAGGCCGATTTTGCCGCCCTTGGCGAACGGGGCGAGCAGATCGATGGACTTCAAACCGGTCTCGAACTGTTTGGTGGCCGGCACCTGCTCCTCGAACGGCGGCGAGAGGCGATGAATCGGCAGCCGCATCTTGGCGTTCACCGGACCTTTGCCGTCGATCACGTTGCCCAGCAGATCGAAGATGCGTCCCAGCGACGTGGCGCCAACGGGGACCGTGATCGGCCCGCCGGTGTCGACAGCTTCCATGCCGCGCACGAGGCCTTGCGTCTGGCTCATCGCCACGGTGCGAACGGTGTCGTCACCAAGATGGCTGGCGACCTCGCACGTGAGGTGAATGCCGTGTTCTTTGTCATCAATCGTGATGGCGTTGTTGATCGGCGGCAAATGTTCCGTGAAAAACTCGATGTCCACCACCGGTCCGATGACCTGTGCGACCTTGCCCTTTTGATGTTCGCCTGTGCTCATGTCATAACCTCCGTTAGAACCGTCAAGAACCGGTAAAATGTTAAAAGGTGTCTACCTCGTTTGCATTATATGCGGCTGCGCTTTCTCGCAATGTGCCCGGCTCCGCGGCCTTGCGCTCCTTCAGGAAGCGAATGTACGCATTCAGCAGCGCCCGCACCCGCCCCAGCGCGTTCTCGATGGCCTTGATCTCCGCCTCTGGCAAATAATGCTCGTCAACACACAGGGTCAGATCGTCGAGCAACTCCTCCAGCGAGCCACGAGACTGTCGCAAGAATTGTATGTTCTCCTGGTAATGATAACGGCCGTGTCCTTCGGCAATGTTGTTGGTCAGCGATAACGCCGCCCGTCGCATTTGCGAGGCAAGGTTATACTTTTCCTCTGGTGGCAAGACTTTCACAAGCGCATAAACCTGTTGGCGCAGATCGCGTGCTGCCCGCCATACGTCCAAATCCTGAAATGTCTTAAACGCTCCTTGACTCACAACGTACCTTTATAGCGGTTTTGCCGGTTCTATCGGTTTTAACGTCCCTATTCCTTTTTGGCCAATGCGTCGGCGCCCGCGACCACTTCCAGCAGCGCCGTCGTAATTGAAGTCTGGCGGGCCCCGTTGTACTCACGGGTCAGGCCGGTAATCATGTCCGAGGCGCTGTCGGTGGCGGCCTTCATGGCCACCATGCGCGCGGCCTGCTCGCTGGCGAGCGATTCGACGAGCGCCCGGTACACCAGGACCTCCACGTACTGGGGCAGCAACGTGTTGAGCAACTCTTCGGCTTCCGGCTCGAATTGATACGGTGTCTTCGCGCCCTTGGCGGCGTCATCGCCCTGGCCGAGCGGGAGCAACTGGCTCAACATCGGCTCCGATTTCAGCACGCTGACGAATTTCGCATAGGCCAGATGAACCTGGTCGTATTTCGCCGCGCCGTAATCGCTGATGATCCGCTTGCTGACATTCCCGATTTCTTCCAGGCGCACGTCGCGCGATGGCTGGGGGAAATGTTGCGAGATTGTGTAGCCCAATCGCTGGAAATGGTCGCGTCCTTTGCGTCCCACAGTGATGAGTTCGACGGGCACGGTCTGGTCGATCAGGAACCGTTGGGCTTCGCGGATGATGCCCGCGTTGAACGCGCCGCACAAGCCGCGGTCGGCGGTGACGAGGACCAGCGCCACGCTTTTCACGGGGCGTTGAGCCATCAACGGATGACGCGACGCGCCGCCGCTGGAGGCGACGACGTCCTTGAGGATCTCGGAGAGGCGCTCGGCATAGGGCCGCGCGGACTCCGCCTTGGCCTGGGCGCGCCGCAGCCGGGCCGCGGCGATCATGTTCATCGCCTTGGTGACCTGGCGGATGTTCTTGACGCCCTTGATACGGCGGCGGATGTCGCGGAGACTGGCCATGACAGCTTACTTCGCGGAGAACAGACCCTTGAATTCGTCGGCAGCCTTCTTGAGGCCGGTCACGATTTCCTCGGTCAATTCCTTGCGGTCGCGAAGTCCCCTGACTACGGTGGCGTATTTGCTCTTGAGGAATTGCAGGAACTCGACCTCGTACTTGCGAATGGCCGAAACCGGGATTCCATCGAGATAGCCGCTGGTCGCAGCCCAAATCACCGCCACCTGATCTTCCGCGGCCATCGGCTGATACTGCGGCTGCTTTAGCAATTCGACCATGCGCTGGCCGCGGTCGAGCTGGGCCTTGGTGGCCTTGTCGAGATCGCTGGAAAGCTGGGCGAATGCCGCGAGTTCGCGATACTGCGCGAGGCTCAGGCGCAACGTGCCGGCGATTTTCTTCATCGCCTTGGTTTGCGCGTTGCCGCCGACGCGGCTGACCGAGAGACCGACCGAGACGGCGGGACGAACACCCGCGTAGAAGAGGTCGGCTTCGAGATAAATCTGGCCGTCGGTGATCGAGATGACGTTCGTCGGGATGTACGCCGAGTAATCGCCTTCCTGCGTCTCAATGATCGGCAAGGCCGTGAGCGAGCCGCCGCCCTTCGGATAGACGGGGTTGTACTTCGGCGCGTCGGAATTGAGTTTCGCGGCGCGTTCGAGCAACCGGCTGATGTAGGTTGAAGATGTCGCCGGGGAATGCCTCGCGGCCCGGGGGACGGCGCAGCAGCAGCGACACCTGTCGGTAGGCCACCGCGTGCTTGGAAAGATCGTCATAAATGATCAGGGCGTGGCGGCCAAGGTCGCGGAAATACTCGCCCATCGCGCAGCCGCTGTAAGGAGCGACAAACTGCATCGGGGCCGGGTTGTCGGCGGTCGCGCTGACAACGATGGTGTAATCCATTGCGCCGTATTTCTCCAGCGTCTCGACCACGCTGACCACGGTGGATTTCTTCTGCCCGATGGCGACGTAAATACAAACGACATCGCCACCCTTTTGATTGATGATCGTATCGACGCAGATGGCGGTCTTGCCCGTTTGACGGTCGCCGATGATCAACTCGCGCTGGCCGCGGCCAATCGGGATCATCGAATCGATGGCCTTCAGACCCGTTTGCAGCGGTTGCTTGACGGGTTCGCGCTCGATCACGCTGGGCGCGCGCGATTCGATCGGGCGAAGATTCTTCGTATTGATCGGGCCTTTGCCGTCGATGGGTTGGCCGATGGCGTTGACCACGCGACCCAGCAACTCATCGCCCACGGGCACGGACAACGGGCGGCCGGTGCGCTTCACAAGGTCGCCCTCAGAGATCTCAGTGAAATCGCCGAGGATCATGACGCCGACCTGCTCTTTTTCCAAGTTGAGCGCCATGCCGAAGACGTTCTTGGGGAACTCCAACATTTCTTCGGCCATGCAGTTGGGCAGGCCCTTGACACGGGCGATACCGTCGCCGCAGTCGATGACTTCCCCGACTTCCTGAACGCTGACTTCGGATTTGTACTCCGAAACGCTGCGTTTCAGGACATCGGAAATCTGTTTCGAGTCGAATGTGAGAGTGTCTGGCATGGTCTACCTCGTTACTGCGCTAACCGCTCCTTGATCTGATTGAGCTTGCGGCGAAGGCTGCCGTCGATGATCTGCTCGCCGACCTTGATGATCGCCCCGCCAAGGATCGCCGGATCAACCTTCTGAAACAGCTGCACGCTCTTGCCGGTGATGCGCGACAATTCCGTCGCGAGACGACCCAGGGTCGCGTCATCGAGCGTGATGGCCGTCGTGACCTCGCCGCTGACCTTTTCGGTTGCATTGGCGGCCTGGGCGCTGAATTCCTCAATGACATTCAGGACGCGGCCCGCGCGGTCCTGATCGCTCAACGTGAGCAACAGATTGAGCACGAGCGGGTGGACGCGGCCTTGAAAGAGGTCGCTCAACGCTTTGCGTTTGCCTTCATGCTGGATGTTGGGGTCCTTGAGGAACTCCAGCAGGTCCGGGTTCTTCTTGAGCAATTCGCGGAGGCGGAACAATTCCTCCTCGACGCGGCTGACGACGCCCTCGGGCTGGGCCATCTCGAAGAGGGCGCGGGCATAACCACTATTGATGGGATCGTGCGGCATGGCGGAATAACTCGTTGCTCAGGCGCGTTGGACTTTGCTGAGGTCTTTGATCAGGGTGTCAACGAGCTGACGATGGGTGGCTTCGTTGAGTTCCTTTTCGATCACGCGCGAGGCGATCTGGACCGACAGCGCGGCCACCGTGTCCTTCATCTCCTGGATGCCTTTTTCCTTTTGTCGCTGAATTTCCTCCTGGGCACGCTGGACGGCGGCCGAGGCTTCGGCATTGGATTTGTCGACGACCTCCTTGCGGACGCGTTCGCCGAGTTGGCGGGCTTCCTCGATGATTTTGCCGGCTTCGTTGCGGGCTTCGGCGAGTTGCTTCTGATAGTCGTCCATCAGTTTCTTCGCGTCGGCACGCTGTTTTTCGGCGTCCTCGATGGATTTCTTGATCGATTCGCCGCGACGATCGAGCGCCTGGGCGATGGGTTTGAAGGCGAACTTGCTCAGCAGGACCAACAACACCACAAACGATACAAAGGTCCAGATTTGCAGGCCCCAATCGGTGGGCGGGAGCTGGCTTCCTTCGCCCGGTGGTGGAGAAGCTTCCTGCGCCCAAGCCACAGCGCCGCCGACAACGACCAGAGTCAGCGCGGCGATGAGTCCATTGGTGATTCGATGAATTCTTTTCATGGGCGGATCACTTCTTGGCGAGGAGGAGGAACGTGATCAGCAGGGCGTACAGCGCCTGCGCTTCGACGAGGGCGAAGCCGGTGTACATCATACGATTGATCAGCGGCGCGGCTTCGGGCTGGCGCGCGGCCGACTCGATGCTCTTGCCGAAGATGATGCCGATGCCCACGCCCGATCCCAGCGTGCCCAGCCCGACGGCCAGACCCGCGCCCAGCCACGCGAGCGCGTGCGGGCTGATCATTTGTGATGTTTGCGCTACGGTATTTGTGTCCATTCCATTTTCTCCGACAGTTTGTGTGATAGGTCTAGTGCGATTCTTCCAATGCTTCGCCCAGGTACAACGCCGTTAACAGAGCAAAAATGAAGGCCTGAATGAAAGCCACGAAAATCTCGAAGCCATCCATCACGATCACACCCACCAATGGCGCGGGCGCGAGCATCTTCATGAGAAAGCCCTGCTTTAAGAGATAGGTTACCCCGATCAGGTCGCCGGACAACAACACGAGAATAATTTGGTGGCCGGCGGTCATGTTGGCAAATAAACGAATGGCCAGTGAAAATGGCCGGGCAACGATGCCGATAAACTCGACAACCGGCATTAACGGAAGAATAAACTTCAGCCAAAATGGCGCGCTTTTTGGGAAGAGAACGCCCCAATAATACTTCAGCCCATGCGCTTTGAGGGCGACCACCTGCACAACGATGAAAATCGTGATGGCCAGCGTTGCCGTTACATTCAAATTGCTCGTCGCTGCGTGAAAATAGCCCGGAAACGGCACCAAGCCGAGTAAATTGCTGAAGAGAACGAAGAAGAACACCGTCGCCACGAACGGAAACCACTTCGCGCCGTGCTCGCCCATGCAGGCGTCGGACACGTTTTCACGGACGAATTCCAGCATGGCTTCCACCATGTTGGGGAAACGTCCCTCGCCCGTCGGACGGAGGGCCCGCGCCGCGCCCACCAAGAAAACAAGCGTCAACCCGGCAGCCACGAACAGCATGATCACGAAGTTCGTAATGCTCAGGTTGATCCCAAACAACTGAATCGGCACGTGCACAATTATATGTTGCTCGCCCATGGGGACTCGCTCACTTTTTCGGGAAAATAAACTCCTTCAACTGACTCAAGAGCGGCGCAGTATAGGTAACGACCAAAGCACCCGTCAACCAGTATTTGTTGGCGTCCGTGAACTCAAACGCCAGCCACCAAGCCACGACCAAAAACACCAGTCGAGCTGCCGCTCCCGGCACAAATGCGACCACTCCGCGCGGAGGAGGCGGCGCATTTCCTTGTCGCAGGGCATTGCGCTGTAATGCGATATAAATTCCGCCAATAATGACCCCCAAGACGATCCCCACGATGGCTGGACGGTCGAGCGTCACGATGGAGGTCCCTCGCCGTTATGAAAGGCCCGGTAGACGCTGATGAATCCGGCGGCTGAGCCGAGCATGAAGAAAATAACCAGAAACAGCGGAGACATTCCTGTTAGTTTATCCAGCCACCAGCCAATGCCCGCGCCGACGAACGTTGCCGCAACCATCTGGGAGCCAACGCCCATGTAACTCCACGCTCCACCCGGCTTCTTTTTGGGATCCATAGCAATTCCGCGTGCGAAAACTATCACGGGGGCAATGCGGAGCGCAACCCCGTGGTTTTTCCGGAAGAGCGTGTTGCATTTGCGGCCGGTCACGATTACAAATCGCGGGCCGGAGAGATGAAAAATGCGCGGCGCCGTCATCGATATCGGGACCAACACTGTTAAACTGCTTGTTGCGGATGTGTCTGGGCGACAGATGGTTCCGGTAGCCGCGAAAGATCGGACCACTCGTCTCGGCGAGGGAGTCGATGACAGCAAGAGGCTCCTGCCGGCGGCGATGGCGCGGACGATACGAGCGATTCAGGATTTTCTTGCCGAGGCGAGGGGACTGGGCGCCACGGATTGTGTGGCGGTGGCGACGAGCGCGGCCCGCGAGGCGGCGAACCGCGATGAGTTTTTAGGCCAGGTGCGCCACGAGTGCGGGCTGGAGGTGGAGTTGATTTCCGGGGAGCGCGAGGCCGAACTGATTTTTCGAGGCGTGTCCAGCGATCCCGAGTGGTCGAGCGCGGCGATCCTGGTCGTGGATGTCGGCGGCGGCAGCGCGGAGTTTATCCAAGGGGCCGGCGGGGAGATGGAGATCTTCCGAAGTTTGCCGCTGGGGGCGTTGCGGCTCACGGAGAAGTTCGGCGAAGGACGGATTGCGGAACTGTGTGAGTATTTGCGAGTCACATTGCGTGAGGCGCTGGCGGGTTACCATGCGAGCGGATGCCGCGTGATTGCCACGGGTGGAACGATGGTCACGTTGGCCCGAATCGAATGCGGCGCGGTCGATCACGCGACGATTTCGCGGGAGAAATTGCAGGCGCTGGTGCGGAAGTTGGAGGCGATGCCGCTGGCCAAACGGAAAAAGGTGCCGGGGCTGCCTCCCGAGCGGGCGGACATCATCGTCGCGGGCGGCGCGGTGCTCCTCGTGGCGATGGACGTGCTGGAGGCGAGCGAACTGACCGTCAGCATTCGCAATCTGCGGTACGGTGCGCTGGTTGCGGAGTGAGTGGACCTGCTTGCTCGCGGTGCCGTGTATCGGAGTTGGCTCCGGCGCTGTGTTAGGCGGCGTACTATCTATCGCTTGGAAACATATATGACCGTATCCAGGCCCTCGGCAATTGTGTGGAGAACCCACATGTTGGTTTGCCCGTATTGTGGTTCCCATGCTAGACCGAACCCAGCATGGCTATCGCTCCCTAGTAAAAGCCAAACGCGTTGAGGGCTCACCCGAATCTTAATAGGATGCAAATTCGTGATTATTTTGGGGAGTGATGGATCTGTCACGGCGATCTTGATGACCTCGTTCGTGCCGAGGGGATGCTCCGTCAAGATGGAGTCGCACGCTCCCGTAAGATCGGCGTAGTACTTGGCGCCTTTGTGTTTCAATCCGAAATACTGTGGATTGACTAACATCGGCAGGAGCCCAACGTATCCGATGATACCGATGATAAAGACCGCGCCCAATCCCATTACTAGCAAGATCTGGAATGCGCGCATAAGCCGCCCATTTCCGTTTGCAGTTCGAGTCCGCATTTGACGGCGCTCCCCTTATCGCCGGCACGCTACCACGTGGCCTCTGGCGTCACAAGCCAAAGCTTCTCGACCAGGTACGGCGACGCGCATCTTGATATTGCCGCCGGCGTCGAGGCGCTGGTGTAGCGTGCGCTGTCTCCAGCGCATCCGGGCTTTGCGAGAGGCTGTCGGCTAGGGACAGCCGACGCTACACTTCCGCGGTCGCCGCCCGCGGCTACAGCACGACATGCGGCCTCTTTGAGTCTCGACAGCGTAACGATGGGGTTTTAGGCTGGCTCACCGCTTGTGGGTGATACATTGAAATCGAGACCGTGGCTGGCGTATGTGGTGCCGATGGGCATCTACATGGCGTTTCTGTTGGTGCAGTCGGATGCGAACCTGTTGTGGATGTATCCGGTGAAGACGCTGGCGGTGGCGGCGTCCTTATTCTATTTCCGCAAACAGTATGTGGAGTTGCGAGTATCGCGGGGCGTGTCAACGTGGGCGTTGGCCATACTTGTGGGTCTAGTGGCGATTGTGATCTGGATCGGGATCGATCCGTACTATCCGAAGATGGGGAAGGCGGCGCCGTTTGATCCGACGACGATACAGTCGGTGGCGCAGCGGGATGTGTTTCTAGCATTTCGTGTATTCGGCGCGGTGATCGTGGTGCCGGTGATGGAAGAATTGTTCTGGCGGGCTTTTTTGATTCGGTGGCTGGTGAACGAGGATTTCAAGGGCGTGGCGGTCGGGACATTCACGTGGATGTCGTTCGCGGTCACGGTGGCGCTGTTTGGCGGGGAACACTATCAATGGTTGGCGGGGCTGATCTGCGGGGCGATTTATAACTGGTTGTACTACAAACGCAAGGACGTGTTCGCCTGTGTTGTGGCGCACGCGGTAAGCAACGCGGCGCTCGCGGCGTGGGTGCTGGCCCGGGGCGACTGGAAGTTTTGGTAGTCATGAACTCTCAGCGTAGCGACGACGATCTGGCGGGTTCCTCCCCGCGCATCCCGGTTCGTGTCGTCGCAGCATCGCTGGCGCTGGTCACGATCCTGTCGCTGTGGGTGTTTCGGCCCGTGCTGGCCAACGGGTTTGTCGACTGGGACGATCATATTTATCTCGGGGAATTGGCGCGGATGGGGCGGTTTTCGTGGTCGTCGCTGCGGTGGATGTGGACGTCGCTGGAGCCGTTCTATTTGCAACCCATCGCGTGGATGACGCACCTGGCGGACTACCAAATCTGGGGATTGAACCCGATCGGGCATCACGCGACGAACTGGATCCTGCACGGTGTGTACGTGGCGCTTGTGGGCGTCCTGGTGTGGCTGCTGGCCGGGAAGGCAGGGAACGTGCGACCGACGGAACGGTTGGTGATGAGCGTGTTGATCGCGCTCGTGTGCGGGATACATCCGTTGCAAGTGGAATCGGTCGCGTGGGTGGCGGCGCGCAACGGGCTGCTGTGCTCGGTGTGGATGGTGGCGGCCTTGTGCGCGTACGTCCGCGCGGCCGGGCCTTCGCCGCGCCGAAGCGGCTTCGTCCGCGCAGGCGGGGACGATGGTGTCTTGAACCGGCGCTGGTGGTGGACGGTGGTGGGGTTGGATGCGGTGGCGCTCCTGACAAAGCCGGTTGCGGTGAGTCTGCCGGTGGTGATGCTGGTGGTGGATTATTTTCCGTTGCGACGGCAGGGGAAGCGGGGAATGCGGCGGTTGGTGGCGGAGAAATGGGCGGTGATAGCGCTGAGCGCCGCGGTATCGGTCGGCGCGATTGGGGCCCGGCAGCAACTCGAAGGACTGGCCGAAAACGCGCTGACCACGCGGCTGCTGGTGGCGACACGCGGCGTGGTGTTTTATTTGTGGAAACTGGTGTGGCCGTCGTGGCTGTCGCCGTTTTACCCGCTGAGCGACAGTGTCAGCCTGCGAAGCGAGGAATTTCTGGTGCCGGTGCTGTTCTGCGTCGGGGTGACCGTCGTGGCGGTGTGGGGGTGGAAGCGGATGCCAGTACTGCTGGCCGCGTGGGTGAGTTATCTGGCGCTGCTGTTGCCGGTGTGCGGGCTGGTGCAGGTCGGCGGGCAAGCGGTGGCCGACCGTTATGCGTATCTGCCCATGGTGCCGGTGCTGTTGGCGTTTGTGGCCGGGATACTGTGGATGTGGCGGCGCGGACCGGTGGGGGTCAAGGTG
The DNA here is from genome assembly GCA_963842185.1 of uncultured Verrucomicrobiae bacterium. GTDB lineage: Bacteria > Verrucomicrobiota > Verrucomicrobiia > Palsa-1439 > Palsa-1439 > Palsa-1439. The sequence continues at coordinate 354,392 of CAWJFL010000011.1, read as the reverse complement.
GCGTTCTGTGTCGCCCTGGGCGCGTGGATGATTTTTCTTGGTTCGCGGACGCGGGAGCAGATAGCGGTGTGGCATGATGACATCTCGCTGTGGAGCGCGGCGCTGGAACATTTCCCCGACGATCCGCATTCGAACTACGATTTGGGTCTGGCGATGCTGAAGGCACATCGGTTGGAGGAAGCGCGGGCGGCGGTCGAGCGGGCGGTGACGCATTCCGATCCGCATGCGATCCAGTTGCCGATGGCGCGTGGGGCGCTGGGCGTGATTTATCTCAAGACGCATGAGTACAACGAGGCGATCGTGCAATTGCAGCAGGCGATCGCGGCGGATGGGGCGCTGTGGGCGGCGCGATACAATCTGGCGTGCGCCTACGCGCGGACGGGCCGACTGGCGGAAGCGTACGACGTGCTGGAGGCGCTGTTGGCGAAGCAGCCACAATACGCGTCCCTCGCGGTGCGCGATGGCGAGTTGGCGACGTTGCGCGATGATCCGGAGTACGGGGCGAGGTTTCGTGAGCTCATCGGTGCGGCGAAAAATTGAGGGACGAATGTTTGCGAGGGGACGGGTGCGGGTTATAGTGGGCTTGGAGGTGCGACATGGGAGTGCCGGCGCGACTGATTGAATTTCTCAACCAAAGCAAGGTTCGGTACGAGGTGCTGCATCATCCCGAAGCGTTCACGGCGCAGGAGTTGGCGGCGATCGAGCACGTGAAAGGCCGGAGCCACGCGAAAGTGGTGATGGTCAAGGCCGGCGGGGAGGTGCTGATGGCGGTGTTGCCGGCGGACTTGCGCATTGATTTGGAGAAACTGGACAAGGCGACCGGACGCAAGACGGCGCTGGCCACGGAAGCGGACTTTCAGGCGCTGTTCCCCGATTGCGCGGTGGGCACGATGCCGCCGTTTGGCGGGTTATATGGCGTGGCGGGGTATATCGACGCGAGCCTGGCCGAGGCCGGGAAGATCGTGTTCGAGGCGGGCACGCACAGCGACGCGATCAAAATGCGGTACGCCGATTACGAACGCCTGGCGAAACTGACAGTGGCCGATTTCACAGTGAAGATGCCTTGAGCGGAAGCAAGGATGACCAGACGAAAGCGAATGGATGACGCCTCACATCAGCGGACAGCGGTGTCGTCCCCGGCAGCGAAAACCGGCTGGGCGCACCGCCCGTGGTTTTTGGCGTTGGTGTTGGCGGTCGTCACGTTCGCGGCGTACCAGCCGACCTGGCACGCGGGCTTCAACTGGGATGACGACTCGTATTTCACCGAGAATCCGGCGATGCTTTCCGTCTCGGGGCTGGGACAAATCTGGTCGTCGCTGGTCGCGTCCCGGTTCGTTCCGTTGACCCTCACGTCGTTTTGGGTGGAGCGCCGGCTCTGGGGGTTGCATCCGTTGCCCTATCATGCCGTCAATGTGACGCTGCATGCGGTCAATGCGGTGTTGCTGTGGGGAGTGCTGCGGCGCTTGCACATTCGCGGCGCCTGGGTTGCCGCAGCGCTGTGGGCACTGCATCCGGTCAACACGGAAACCGTCGCGTGGGCGACGGAACTAAAGAACACACAATCCGGGCTGTTTTTCCTGCTGGCGCTGCTGATGTTCCTGCGGTTTGAGGACGGGCTGAGTCAGCGCCAGTACGCCGCGGCGCTCGTGTTAGGCGCGGCGGCGATGTTGAGCAAACCTTCCACGGTCGTGCTGCCCGGGGTGATGTTGTTGTGTGTTTGGTGGCAGCGCGGGCGGTGGACGCGAAACGATTTCCTGCGCGTGGCGCCACTGGTGGCGTTCGGGGCGGCGATGTCGTTGGTGGCGATTGTCGAGCAGCGCACCGAGATCGTGCAGGAAGGCGCATCCCAGTGGACGCTGACCGCGGCGCAACGCGTGATGCTCGCCGGGCGCGCGCCGTGGTTTTATGCGGGCAAAGTGTTGTGGCCGGCGGATCTGTGCTTCGTCTATCCGCGCTGGGAATTGGCGGTGCATTCGATCGCGGCGTGGCTGCCGCTGGCCGGGCTGGCGCTCGTGGCGGCGGTCCTGTGGCGGTTCCGAGACGTACGCTGGGCACAGGCGGCCATGTTTGGTCTGGGCTATTTCGTCATCGCCCTGGTGCCGGTGCTTGGCTTTTTTGACACCTACTTCTTCCGGTACTCGTACGTCGCCGACCATTTTCAATACCTGGCCAGCGTCGGCATCATCGCGCTGGCCGTCGCGGCGGTTGGGGTTGTGGTGCGACAACGGTCGGAGCAGGTTGCGGCGGGCGCCATTGCCATCACGGTACTGGGGGTGCTGAGCTGGCGGCATTGCCAGGTGTTTCATGATGAGGAGACCTTGTGGCGCGACGTCATCGCCCGGAATCCCGGTGGCGCGATTGGGCATGGCAATCTGGCGGCGCTGTTGGTGAAACGCGGCAACTACGCGGAGGCGCTCCAGCAATGCCAGGCGACCTTGCGACTCAAGCCGGATGACGCCTCGGCGCACGACAACTGGGGGAACATCCTTCTCAAGACGGGAAAGCCCCAGGAGGCCATCGAGCAATACGCGCGCGCGGTGCAGCTCAAGCCGGACAACGCGGAGGCGCAGTACAATTACGGCAACGCCCTGTTCCAGATCGGCCGGGTGCCGGAGGCGATCGGGCATTACGAGCAGGCCGTACGGATCAAGCCGAACCTCGCCGCGGCGCAGTATAACCTGGGCAACGCGTTGCTGCATGTCGGCCGGGTGCAAGAGGCCATTGGGCACTACGAGCAGGCCGTGGAGTTTTCACCCGACGATGCCGAGGCGCACAATAAATTGGGGACGGCGCTGGCGCTCGTTGGCCGGGTTCGAGAGGCGATCCCGGAATATGAGCAGGCGTTGCGACTGCGGCCCGACAACCGCGAAGCGCCGAACAATCTGGCCTGGCTTCTGGCCACCGTGCCGCCGGAGCAGGGCGGTGACCCGGGTCGGGCGGTGGCTGTTGCCCAACGGGCCTGCGAGATGACCGGGCGGCGCATGGCCGTTCCGCTCGACACGTTGGCGGTCGCGTACGCGGCGGACAGTCGGTTTGAGGAGGCGATCCACGCCGCTGAGGAATCCATGGCGATGGCGCGCGCGGCCGGGCAAACGCAGTTGGTTGCCGAAGTCCAGGCCCAGATCAATCTATTCCGCGACGGCCAGCCCTATCGGGGGCGGGCGGATTCCAAGTAGCAGGGCAACGAACATAGGGCAGCTGGGGTGGGCGGCCCGGCTACTCGGCGAGGAGCGCCCTGACCTGCCTGGCGAGGTCCGCGCCGCGGGCCTGGGTGGTGCGCACAAGCCCCTTCTTGTCCACGAGCCAGGCGGTAGGAATCGCGTTGATTCCGAAACGGCTGCTGATGTCGTTGTACCATTGTTTGCCGTCGAAGTACTGCGGCCACGTCATGCCGGCTTGTTTGGTGTACGCGAGCAACTTCTCCCGGCTCTGATCGAGGGAGATGCCGACGATTTCGAACCCGGCGTTGTGAAGCTGGTTGTAGGTGGCGACGACGTTGGGGGTTTCCATGCGGCACGGGCCGCACCACGTTGCCCAGAAATCCACCAACACCACCTTCCCGCGCAGCTTCGACAGGTCGACATCGGTGCCGTCGACGGCCTTGAACTTCAGATCGAGAGGCTGCCCCGGAACATAGGCGGGCACCACACCCACACCGGTGAGGTGATACGTGTGGGTGGCGACGACGGCGCCGGGGAACAGTACCGAGAGATTGATGGTGGCGGTCTCGACGCCGGCATGGCGTGGTGTGAACGCCAGCACGAACGGGTTCTTGAGTCCGGCGGCCAAACGCGTCCCCACAAGATTCGGATTGACGGAGAAATCGGCTGCGTCCGCGCCAGTGATGGTTTCACTTTGCACGAACTCATGGCCATTCGATAGGCCGCCGTCCCAGGTTGTGGGAAACGACCTGGTGGTTCCGACGGTAACATTGCCGAAAACGGTCGTACCCACGTCGTACTGGCCGAGTGCGTTTTCGATGTTGGCGAGGAGCAACAAGCTGGCCGTCAGGTAGATGTAGGGTTTCACGATTATACGATCCACGGCCCGCGTCCATTGCCGGCCGTGCAATATCATTGACCAACATAGCATCATTTCTGACGGTGTCATCAAGGCTTTTCTCGGCTGCAACGCCTGGCGAAACTGACGGTGGCGGATTTTGCGGGGGAGGGCGTTGCGACCGGGGCGCAACCGTCTCGAGAGGCTGAACCGGGATGGGGTTACTTTGACTGCACGGGCAGCGAGTTGACTATCTCGCGCCGACCAAGCCCCAGAACCAGGCATAACTGCCGAGTGCGTTGGGGCAGAGTTCTGGTTCGCGCAGGCTGATCCTGGCTTCGGAGAGGGCTTTTCGTACCACACCGCACCTGCTTGACGATGGTACCGCGTCGCTCCAAAACGAGCCTGGATTCTCGCGGATTATTTCTGCCACAAGACGCCCGAGATCTTCGTCTTGGACGCTGTAAATCATCTCGCGGCAGGTGTTCATCGCGGCCAATCGGTTGGCCAGAATCGCCGCATTGACAGCGCACCCGAGGGCTTGAGCCTTGTGCCGGTTTGACCTGGCGCGGCGAAACACCTCGCCCATGTTGGCCGCCACCGTATCCGCGTAGCTGGGAGTGGACACCGCGGCGGGGACAAACTCCGCGTATTCTTGCAGGAACAACTCCAGGCGGCTTTCCATCGGCTCCTGCGCGACCACGAAGTAGAAACTTCCGGGCAAGCCATATAGAATCCGGCTTTGTTCTCGCGCCGTCAGAACGGTCAGCGCATCGAGGAAATTCAGGACTTCCTCGGCGACATAGTTGTCTCCCCTGTTACGTCGGTCGATGATCTGCGACAGGAGTTGAGTCGCGCTTCCGCCGGCACTTGTCCGACCGAGAGCCACGTCGCAGGAGATCATGGTTCGACGACCTTTCGCGCACGGCGTTGCGCCGCCGGCAAGATAGTCGGTGCGGTTCGCATGTTATCGTACTCGCTCATTGGAGGCCACCCTACGCAATGCAGTCTACATGGTAATATAATGGACGTGGCTTGATTTGCGCAAACGGTGATTTTCTACTTAAAGTGTAACGGGCGGGAGGGTAGGCCCTTCGACGATGCTCAGGGCAGGCGGGCGTTTGATCGCTTCTTCCGCGGTGCCAGCAAGCAGTCGGACGGGATACACTTGTCCGCCATGATGCAGAAGAGCCGGCACGGCGGCACGCCGGTATACTCCGAGAGCATCTCGAGGTTATAGCCCGTGGGAAACCGCTTGCCCGCTTCCCAGGAATTGACGGTGGCGATGGAAAGGCCCAGGTCTTTGGCGATCTTCTTGAGCGGGACGTTGTTTTTCAGGCGCCAGTTGCGGAACGCGGTCGCAAAGCTGACGCGGATCGTGCAATGGGGACTGGACCCTCGAGACACGAGCGAGAGCTTACGCGACATTCGTGCCTGAGTAAAGGGCGTAATCGTGGAAGCGGACGTCCGCCTTCGCCAAGGCTACGGCGAGACAGGTCCGCCTTCGCCAAGGCTACGGCGAGACAGGTCCGCCGTCGCTAAAGCTATGGCGGGACAAGGAGGCGGGGAGCGGGGAGATTGGTGCCAAAGTGCATGAGTGCCCAAGTGCCTCGTCAAAGTTCCATTGACGTCAGCCGCCTCAGGTCGAGTGTTGCGAGGGAGAGACGACTACGTGCTATTGCCGGAATTTGATCGCGCGGATGGCTTCCCCGGCTGCCTGGCTCAAGGATTGGTCGGGGTCGCCAACGATCTCCTGCAAGGGCTCGAGGCTCTTGCTGGTCCCAATGCGTTGGAGGATTCGACACGCTTCGCGCCGGGTCTCGAGATACTTCTGCTGGAGCATCTGCAACACGGCTGTTTCCGCTGGAGCACCGATGGCAACCAACGCAGCGGTGGCCTCCTGCTGTCCCGGTGATCCGCCGCGCATGAGTTCGTCAACCAGCGGGTCGATGGCCCGTTCGTCCTTCATGCGAGAAAGCCCTTTGATGGCGTTTTGGCGCGCGTTCCAATCCGAATCCCTGAGCAACTTGATCAACACCGGCACCTCATTTGTCGTACCGTAGGTCTTGAGAAAACTCGCCGCGGACGCGCGGATCGAGTTCTCTGAGTCGGTGGCCAGCGACGTCATGAGGTTCAATAATTCCGGCGATGGCGAATCCAGCGTCGCATTGCCCAAGCGGTTGGCGGCGCTGCGGCGCACCCCGACGTCATTCGACGCCAGATCCGTCATGAGCTTCTGCAATTCCTCGGCGGTTGGCTTCGGGGTCAATGCCGGCGCGGACGGCGCGAACGCTGCCGCGAGGTCCGCTCCCTGGAGCAATTGACATTTGAGAGCGACTCTTACATTGCGGGACGCGGTTTCTGTCGACCCGAGCGCGTTGCCGTGGACTTCAATTTCCCGGAGCATCCCGGCGGCGCGATCGAAAACAAGGTCGCCCTCGACCGTGGAACTGGCGCGGGGATCCCCGCTGTTTTTAAGCAGGCTGTGAAGGGTCAGTTGTTTGTGGATCGTCACGGTCTCCGGGGTTGTGGCGGTCACCCGATAAACCGCGTGCTGGGAAACTGCCAGGACCGCGATCGTTCCGCGCGGGCCGTAGTTCATGTACAACGGCGGACCAGATTGTTGGGGAGCGAATTCAGACACCGGCCCGAGCCAGTAGGGAGCGTCGATCACGACCGTATCGCCGGACGATTCCCATTTCGTTGCCGACGGGGATTCGGGCAATGGTTCCACCAAGGCGGTCATCAACGCGCCGAATGGGATGGGCAACGGATAGTCCCCGGCATCACGGAGGAGGCGGCCGCGATCATCAAACTGGACTTCACACCGATCCAGCGGCGGGACCGGGGTGCGTCCCCTGAACATTCCTCCAAAACCCCCGTTCGGACCGTACGGAGAACCCTCCGCGTCGCGCTTGACCTCCAGATTCGCGCGATATGATAACCGGACGACATTCGACCCGGCTTCCAGCGGCACCAGAAAGACATTCCCCGCGGTAGTTTCCAGTCCCGATTCGCCGCGTACCTGCACGTCCACGTGGTACACGTTCGTTTGTCCGAGCGGAAACCTGTAGCGCAGGTCGGGCGCAGCCGGGCGCCCCAACACGACAGTCGCAAGGCAGGTATTCAGAGCTGACAGCAGCAAGCACCTCACGATCTTGCTGCCGTAAATAGATTGTTTTCGGGCCTGTGCAGGCAACTCGCGCAAGACTCGGCAACGGCTAACGCCCGCGGCGGATAGAGTGGACATCGGCGCTCCTTTCCATTTTCCGACAGTTCCCAAATGACGTACGCTCTTTGTCGAACCAGCCTCAATGGTACTACGTCTGAGGCGGCCGACAAGCCTTGTTTGCGGCTCGGAAACTGGGCATTTGGCGAAAGCAGGCGCTCGGTGGCGGACGTTTCGCCTGGGACAGGCGACGCTACAGGACGACGGCGGCGGGATACCCCGAAACGGCGCGGGGCATTCCGCCCTACAATATGGAGGGGACGGGTTCTCACGCACCCTAAAGGGTGCGGCTACGATCCGTGAAGGCTGACGCCGCATTTGGGCGCGGGGGTTCCGCCGTCGCCAAGGCTACGGCGGGACAGGTCCGCCTTCGCCAAGGCTACGGCGAGACAGGTCCGCCGTCGCTAAAGCTTCCGCCTTCGCCAAGGCTACGGCGGACGAGTTGGCGAGACACGGAGGCGTTGGGCTTCGGCGGACTCGCGTTGGGCTTCGTCGTGGAGACCCTGGCGTTCGAGGACTTCGGCCAGCTCGCTGTGAATCTCGGGCTGTTGCGGGCTGAGTCGGGCGGCTTCGCGGAAGTGGGCGGTGGCTTCGCGACGTCGCCGCGGTTGGCGAAGGCGATGGCGATGTTGTTGTGGGCCTCGAACGCGGCGGGATCGACGCGGAGAGCCTCGGCGTAGGCGGCAATGGCTTGGTCCCAATGGGCCTGTTTGAGGAACAGATTGCCGAGGTTGATTTGGATGCGGGGGTCGTTGGGGGCGAGGCGGGCGGCGGCGGTATAATGGGAGAGGGCTTCGTCGTTGCGACCGTACTCGGCGAGTAGATTGGCGAGATTGTAGTGGGCGGTGGCATTGGACGGGTCGAGGCGCAGGGCTTGTTGGTAATGGGTGATGGCCTCGTCGCGGCGGCCCATGTCGGCGAGGAGTTGGGCGAAGGTGACGTGGGCGGCCGGGTCGTCGGGGTGGGCGGCGAGGGCGGCCTGGCTGTGTTCGAGTTCGGCGCGGAATCGGTGCTGGGAGATCAGGCTGAGGGTCTTGCGGGCCGGGGCGTAATCGGGAGCGCGGCGGAGTGTCTCCTGGTATTGGGCAATGGCTTCGTCGACCCGGCCAAGGTCCAGCAACGCGGTGCCGTAGTCGTTGCGGATGATCGGCTCGTCCGGGTCGAGCCGCAGCGCGACGAGATAATGGGGGATGGCCTCGGTCGGTTTGCCTTCGTCGACGAGGGCGAGGGCGAGGCAGGTTTGGGCGCGGGCGTTGTGGGGGCGCTTGGCCACGGCATCGGCCCAGATGGATTCGGCGGTTCGATATTGGGCGTTTCGCTGGAAGGTCGTCACGCCGAGCGCGAGAGCCAGTGCTGATGCGATGGCGGTTTCCAGCCGGATGCGCGCGTTGGTCCGGGGCCAGACGCGGCGGCAGAAGCGGGATGCGGCACCGAGCGTGACGGCGATGATTGCCAGGAGGGGCAGGTACATGCGGCGTTCGGCGGCCGGTTCGGTGGGAAGCGGCAGGAAGCTGGAACTGGGCGCCAGCAACAGAAAGAACCACGCGCCCCAGAATCCCCACCAGCGTCGTTGGCGGATCGCCCACAGGGTGGCGACCAACAAGGATGAGAGGAGGAGGGCGCAGGGCAACAGGATCGAGACGGGGATTGTTCGGGGCAGGTCGGAGTAATCGAGCACCAGTCCGCTGGGCCAGGCGGCGAGGCGGAGGTAATGGGTGAGGACGCCGCATTGCATGGCGAGATAATCCCAACATCGGATCGGGGACACATCGAGGCCGGATTTCCACTGGAGATTGGTGGTGAGCTGGAGCGCGGCGAGCACGATCCAACTGGCGGCCAACCCCGTGTAGAGCGCGGCGTGACGGCGGAACGTGGCGCGCAGCGAGGACGCGCCGAAGACGTAGTCGTAAACGAAGACGAGGAGCGGGGCGACCACCATGACTTCCTTGGCGCCCATGCCGAGCGTGCAGGTGATCACGGCGAGGCCGAACCAAATCGTTCGATGAGGCGACTCGGTGCCGCGGATGAAACAGTAGAGCGTCAGCAGAAGAAACAGGCCCATGAGCAACTCGGTGCGCTGGGTCACATAGGTGACGCTCTCGGTGGCGAGGGGGTGCAACATCCACAGGGCCGCGACGGTAAACGCGGGCCAGGTTGTTTCCTCGCGAGGCGCATTTGGGTCGGGGAATTTGACCAGCGTACGTCGGAGGACGCCGAACGCCAGCAGCGCGTTGAGGAGATGGACGAGGAGATTGAAGAGATGGTAGCCGACGACGTTGTAGGCGCCCAGGGCATAGTTGATTTTCAGGGACAGACCGAGCAGGGGACGACCCCAGAGCGCGGGGAAGGAGGTCGCGGTGACGTCCGACAACGGCCAGAGGCGGCGGATGGAGGGATTGTTGACGATGGTGAAGAAGTCGTCGAAGATGAAGGGGACGTGAAACGTGTTGGCGTAGGCGGCGGCGCACAACGTCGCGAGAAGCACGGGCATCCACCATCGAAATCTCGTCATTGGGCGCCTTGGGTCATGCCTCCGCATGATTGGGCATTTGGGGCCGGGAGGCAAACCGCATTTGCTTTGTAACGGCACCCAAACTAGAATTCAAGTCGCAATGAATCCACTGACCATTTCCGACCTGCTGCGAGACGAGGCGCGGCGACGTCGTGAGTTTCCTGTCTGTGAGGACAAGGTTTTTCTCGCGCATGCGGGTGTCAGCCCGTTGCCGCGCCGCGTGGCGGAAGCGATGAAGGAGTATGTGGAAGCAGCATCACGTGATAATCAGGAGAACGTGCTGTCCGATGAGGTGATCGGCGAGACGCGGGCGTTGGCGGCGGGTCTCATCAATGCCCGGCAGGAAGAAATCGCGTTCGTGGGTTCGACATCGATGGGGCTGGCGATGGTGGCGGCCGGGTTGCCGTGGGAGCGCGGCGATCAGGTTGTGTGTTACCGGGACGACTACCCGGCGAATGTGTATCCGTGGATGGACCTGGTGCGACGGGGGGTGGACGTGAAGTTTGTGGAACCGCGTCGGTTCGGGAACATCACGGTCGACGACGTCGAAAGGGTCGTGACGCACGAGACGCGGCTGGTATCGCTGGCCAGCGTGCATTTTCAAAGCGGTTGGAGGCTGGATGTGAATCGAATTGGCAAGTTCCTGCGGGAACGGGGGATACTATTCTGCCTCGATGCCATTCAAAGTCTGGGCGCGTTGCAAACGTCGGTGGAGTTTGTGGATTTCGCCGCGGCGGACGCTCACAAATGGCTGTTGGGACCGCTGGGGACCGCCATCCTCTACGTGCGGAAAGAGCATTACGACCGGTTCCATCCGCCGCTCGTCGGGTGGCACAGTGCGTCGTGTCCGAATTTCATCGCGCAAGAGTCGCTGGTATTCAAACCCGACGCGCGTCGTTACGAGCCGGGCAGTTTGAATCTGGCGGGCATTGTCGGGTTGCGGGCGGCAATGCAGTTGATTCTCGAATGCGGGATGGAAGCGGTAGAGGCTCGGGTGCTCGGTTTGGCGCGACAGATCATTGCACAGGCCGCCCGGGCCGGGTTTGCGGTCATTGGCCCGACGGAAGGCGCGGGGTTGTCGGGGATCGTATCGCTAGCAGCCGAAACTACGGACATGGCGAAGTTGCATGCGAAGCTGAACGCGGCCAATGTTGTCACCTCGCTACGTTACACTCGAGACGGCAGGAAGTGTCTGCGCTTGTCGCCACATTTGTACAATCGTGATGAAGAGCTGCCCGGGCTCGACGAGATGATTTGACGGCTCGGCAGGCGCATCCACAATTGTTTGCAGGCGAACAGGAACCGCATCCGTGGTTCATAAGGCTGAGGGTGAACACCGCGAACAAGATTTCTACTTTATGTTGACAGCATTTGGCCGTATTGGTAGTTTCAAACGTGATCAAATACTAATGGCGTACCCGCCGTGAAGCGGGGTAGTCCCGAGCAACGCGGGAAGGCTTACGATCTTAATCAACTGCACGGAGGCATTACCAAAAACATGAGACGGTTACTGAAACATAGAATTGGCGGCTTTACGCTGATTGAGCTGCTGGTGGTTATCGCGATTATCGGGATTCTGGCGGCGATGCTGCTGCCGGCGCTGAATCAAGCTCGGGAAAAGGCGCGGCGGGCGAACTGCCTGAGTAACCTCAAACAGATCGGCCTGGGCATCGCCATGTACGCGGATAATTACAACGGCCGGATGCCGCTGACGACGGTGAACAATCCGCTCTGCTCGTCGTTCAACCTGTTGAGCAATGTCGTCACGTCGGCGAAGGTGTTCGCCTGTCCCAGTGACAGTGCGGCGAAAGCGCAAGCCAGTTACGGACTGACAAATAATACGGGCCCGTTTTGCGTTAGCTACACCTACTGCGCCGGACTGTTCTGGCAGGATCAACCCGATTCGATCATTGCCTTGGATCGCATGGGCAATAATGTGGTGTCCTCACAGTACACCATCGGGGCGCGTTGGCAGGGGAGCGGCGCTAATACGCCGATCGCTCCGCACAAGGACCAGGGTGGAAATGTGTTGTTCAATGACGGGCACGTCGCGTGGCAGAATACGTTGCCATTCACGTGTGGCACCAACGACTCGCCGAATTCGTCGAACGTGCTGCGCGCCGAAGTCACCCCATCGTATTAACGGATCAACATCTGGACACTAGCGAACGAGCCTCGGCGCCGTGGCGCCGGGGCTCGTTTTTTTGTTTCGTCCCTTGCCCGATCTGGTAGATTCGTTCATCGACAAACGGCAGACGACACGGGTTCGACGCATGTGGAATCGCAAGAGCCGGGGATTGGTTTTGGCGTTCATCCTTGCTTTGCCATTGTTCGCCTTTCCGTTGAGTTGGCTCCCCAGATCTTGGGCCCACTTTCGGTATGACTGCTCGGTGCCTCTGCCCGAGATTATCCTGGCTGGGAGCGCGGTTCTGGGCGGCACTCGGCTTCTGAGAAAAGCGCTTGGGGGGGACAACGCGATGGCTCTCCCCGCTTTCGCTGCCAATCAATGGGTGATTGCGCCCGTCCTGGCGGTTATGGCAAGCGCGGTCGTCTCCACGCGGTTCAGCGAGCATTCGTATTTTGGAATTGGACTGCTCCCGCGGCTTTGCGGAAACGCAGCGATCTTTTTTCTGGCGGCGAGCGCACCACGTGAATCGAGCCGACGGATTTGCCAACTATGGATCGCCATGGCCGTGATCGTGGCAGCGAATGGTCTGGTTCGGCTGAAGTATGAACCGGAGTTCCTGTCGACGCTTGGGAACTGGGACTTCCTCGGGGTGTACCTCGCGACGTCGCTGGTCATTGGCGCATCCGTCGGCGGAACGTGGCCGCTTCTCGGCAACCTCGTCCTGATTGCGGCGATGTTGTTCTGCCGTTCGCGGGGAGCGTGGCTGGCGTTGGGGGCCGTGTCCACCCTTTGGTTTCTTGGGTTTGGGAATCGGATTTTGCAACATTGGCAGGCACGCGCCATCGTCGTCGCGCTGGCGCTCGTGATCGCAAGTTTGTCGGGGTGGTCCTACGTTCGGGAACAATGGCAGACCGATGTGAGACCGCCGATCTGGAAAGCGACAATTTCCATGATTGCCCGGCGGCCGCTTCTGGGACACGGCTTCGGAACGTATGTAGCCGCGTATCCACAGTATCGGTTGCCGCAGTATTTCCTGCGACGGAAAGCGACCAACGTCACCGACCATGCGCATAACGAGCTGTTGGAAATCGCCGCGGAACAGGGGCTGGCGGGGTTGGGTGCCACACTCTGGCTTTGGGGGATGGCTGTGTGGTGTGGTTTGCGCGCTAGTCGGCAATCCGATGGACCCGAGCGCCGCGCTACGCTGGGGTTGTTGGCGGCGATGCTGGTGTTCATGATCCACGGCTTGGTGGACGTGGACCTGCGATATCTCCCCAACCAAAGTTTGCTCTGGTTGCTCATGGGATTGCTGGTCGGAAGGAGAGCCACGCTAGCCGACTCCGCTCCGTTCACGATTCACTCGAAGACACTGCAATGGTGTGCCGCAGTGGTAGGCTTGGTTTTGGGGATCGGAATCATCTCATCAGCCGTCGTGCACCCGATGGCAGCGGATTGGCTGGATCGCCGGGCGCGCCTTGCGGAGGAAGGGGGCGATATGGGTGCTGCGGCCGATTACGCGTCACGAGCGCTCGGCTTGGAGCCCTTTCGATTGAGCACGCGATACCTTTTGGCCGGCGTGCTGGCCCGTTCACCCGACGCGCTAACACGCCGGAGGGCCGTCGATCAATGTCGGCAAATCGAGGAATTCGCGCCCGATTACGCTGACGTGACCTACAATTTGGGGGAGCTATACATGGCAGCCAACCAGGTCACCAGCGCACTTCCCTGCCTGCGGCGCGCTGTGGAAATCAACCCGTATAACGTGGATCGCCGTGTGGCGCTGGCCATGGCGTTACGGGATGTTGGACAGAGAGCGGAAGCCATGCAAGAATTGGATCGCGCCCTGCAGCTCCAGCCGGACAGCCGGGTCGCCCGTGCTCTTCGGCAGGACATTCAACAGGAAGGCACGCCATGAGGGCATTGCCTCAACCCTTTGACTTTTCGCGCCATGCCCGCTAAACTGACAATTGCAACGGAACCATGAAGGTCGGGATTCCCAGAAAGACGGTCTACAGACTGAGCGTATACTTGCGCTGTCTGGATCGATTCGCGGAAGACGGCGTGCAGACCGCATCGAGCCAGGCACTCGCGCTGGCGGCGGGCGTCAAGCCGACCCAGTTGCGCAAGGATCTGACCAGCTTTGGTCATTTCGGCACACGCGGCTTGGGGTACGACGTCTTGAAGCTGCACGAAGGGATTGCCGAGGTTTTGGGGCGCAAACAACTTCAACCGGTCGTGATCGTCGGCGTCGGCCATCTCGGCTCGGCATTGCTCGCCTACAAGGGCTTTGAAAAAGAGAGCTTCGAGATCGTCGCCGGCTTCGATATCGATGTGAAACGCAAACGCCGCAAGACGTACAATCAGCCGATTCTGCAACTCGACAAGCTCGAAAACTTCGTCCGCGCGCGCAACATTCGCATGGGGATTATCACCGTACCGAGCGCCGTCGCGCAGGATGTGGCGAACCGGCTGGTCGCCGCCGGCGTGAACGCGATCCTGAATTTTGCGCCCAACGTGCTGCGTGTACCCAGCAACGTTGTCGTCAGCAACGTCAACCTCGCCATCGAATTGGAAAACCTCAGCTACTTCCGCTCGTTGGCCGAGAGCTGAGAGGACAAGGTGGCGTCTGTTTGGCGGTGCCCCCCTGCTTGAACCCGCAGTGAATTGCTGGTTGAATAGGCGAGTAATGACCTCGAACCAGCCTCCATCAGCACCGGGCCGGCTCGATGAACCCAAGGTTCCTTTCAGCCTGCCCGACTGGCTGCTTGCCACCCTCTTGGTGGCGGCGACGTTCCTGGCGTATCAGCCGGTGTGGCATGGGCTGCCGATTTGGGATGATTGGCGGCATATGACCCGGTCCGAATTGGGGACCCTGAATGGCTTGAGACGGATTTGGTTGGAGCCCGGAATAACGCAGCGTTTCGACCCGCTGGTCGATACGGCATTCTGGATCGAGAAGAAGCTGTGGGGGACGGCCCCATTGGGCTACCACCTCGTCAGTATCACCTGCCATGTCGGCGCAGCTCTGTTACTGGTCGCGGTCCTGCGCCGCTTGCACGTCAAAGGCGCCTGGCTCGCCGCAGCGATCTTCGCGCTGCACCCGGTTCACGCCGAATCAGTTGCCTGGATCAGCGAACTTAAGAACACCATGTCGGGAATCTTCTTTCTCGGCACGGTCCTGGCTTATCTGAAATTCGATGAGACCCGAACCCCGGCATCGTTCGCCATGGCCACGGGATTGTTTCTCGGCGCGTTGCTGTGCAAAACGACGACGGTTGTATGGCCCATCGGCATGATCGTGATCGTGTGGTGGAAACGCGGCACCCTCTCCTGGAAGCGCGATGTGCTGCCGCTCATCCCGTTTGCGGCGCTCGCTTTTCTGGACGGATGGGTGGCGCTTCGTATTGAACGCGAGGCCGTGGGCAATGCGAGCGGGCCATTACAGTTCTCGCTGGTGCAACGGCTCGTTATCGCCGGTCACGCCTGTTGGTTTTATCTGGGAAAGCTCGTTTGGCCGGTTGGCCTGTGCCCGATGTACCCCCGCTGGCAGATCGACCACCTGACGGCCATCGACTATCTCTACCCCATCGGTATTCTGGCATTGCTGGTCGTGTTGTGGACCCTGCGGAAGAGAAGCCGGGCCCCATTGGCTGCATTGCTCTTTTTCGTCGGCGCACTTTCGCCGCTTCTCGGCATCTTCTCGTTCTCGTATCTGCGGTATTCCTTTGTGGCTGATCACTTCCAGTACCTCGCGAGTCTGGGCGTTATCACACTGGTCGCCGCCAGTGGCGTGCGGTTGCAGGGGAGATGGCGGCTGGTTCCTCGTTTCACGGGCATCGCCTTGTGTGTCGCGGTCCTGGCGACGTTGGCGATTCTTACCGGAGAACACAGCCGGGCATTCGTGGATCTGGGGACGTTTGCCAGGGCCACGCTGGCTGGAAATCCGGACAGCTGGGTCGCCCGCGATCACTTGGGCCTTGTGCTCACGTCCGAAGGGAAGCTGACGGAAGCAATCGATCTGTTCAATCAGGCTTTGCGGGCAAATCCGAAATACGGGCTTGGCCACTACAATCTTGGCTGCGCGTTTCAGTTGCAGGGCCGGATCGAAGAAGCCATTCAGCAATACCAGCAGGCCATCGAATGGCAACCCGACCTGGCTCGCCCGCATTACAATCTCGGTTGCATCCTGGACTCCCAGGGCAAGTTCGCTGAAGCCATCGAACAGTATCAGGATGCGCTTCGGTTGGAGCCCTACGCTTCCGAGGTGCGCAACAATCTGGGAACTGCGCTCGCCTCCCTGGGAAAGCTCGACGAGGCCATCGCGCAGTTTCAGAGGGCCATCGAACTGCGGCCCGATTTCGCCGAAGCACACGTCAACCTGGGACACGCCCTTGCGACACAGGGGAATTTCGTCGAAGCCGTCCAACACTATGAAGAAGCCCTGCGGGTTGACCCCAAAAACGCCAGCGACCACTACAATCTCGCCAATCTCCTCGCCGAGTACGGTCGCGATGACGAAGCCGTCTCCCATTATACCGCTGCCGCGCGGCTGGCTCCCAACGACGCCCGCATCCAAATCAACCTCGGCAATCTGTTCCTCAAACAGGCCCGTTGGGACAAAGCCATCGCCGCCTACACGGAGGCGTTGCGTGCGGATCCCACCGCGTTCGAGGCCCACAACAACATCGCCATCGGCCTAGCCAACCGCGGGGACTTGGTCCAAGCCACCGAACACTTCCGCGAGGCGGCGCGCCTCCGCCCGCAACAGCCCGAGATTCACAGCGCTCTCGCCGAAGTGTTGGAGCGGCAAGGACTCCACGACGAAGCGCAACGCGAGTCTGTCGAGGCACAACGGTGTGCGACGCCCGCTCTCAAGGAAAGCCCTAACGCAAGTCCAACATCGACTCCCTGATACACCGAAACTTCGCGATCAAGCCCGCTTCACGCGGGTGCCATCGTTGTCAGCGACGAGGATGTGGGGCTCACACTGGATTTGCTGGCGGGCGAACACGTTGACCATGGCCTCGGCCACGGCCTTTTCTTTTTGCTCGGCAATACACATGATCGAGGAGCCACTGCCGCTCAGCCAGCCGGCGAGGGCACCGGCTTCCACGCCCGCCGAGATCACATCGTCAAGCATGGGAATCAGTTTCTTGCGATAGGGCTGGTGCAACTTGTCTTCGAACAACCCGCGCAACAGGGAATAGTCCCCCGTCGCGAACACCGAGGTGATCAGCGCGACTCGTTTCATATTTTCGACGGCGTCGGCGAGGGAAACCTGTTTCGGCAATAAAGCGCGGGCCTTTTCTGTGGACACGGGAAAATCGGGGACGCACACGACGAACTTCAGCGAGGCAGGCACGTTGAAACGGCGGTAACGAATCGTGCCGTCGACAACACCAGACACCACGAAGCCGCCAAATAGAGCCGCCGCGGCGTTATCGGGATGGTGCTCGAGTTCGGTGACGACTTCGAGCAGCGCCGTGTCGGAAAGCGGGCGTCCATTGAGTTCGTTGAGGGCGTAGGTAATGCCGAGGCGGACCGTGACGCTGGAGCCGAGTCCACCCGTGACCGGCACGTCACCTTTGACTTCGATTTGCAGGCCGTGAGGTTTGACCTTGCTGCGACGGAAAAAAGCGTCGACCGCTTCCCGCGACATGGCGTTGGCGGAAGGCGACCCCCTCTGGTCGTCAACTCGTTCGATGTTCAGGCCGTCGGACTCACGGATGGAAATGTGATTGTGCAGCTTGAGGGCGACGCCGAGCGTGTCGAAACCAGGGCCGAGATTGGCGGTCGTGGCTGGCACGCGAACGGTAACGGATGGTTTTCTCACGGCGCGCGATATTGCATCGCGGGTCGGGGCAAGTCAAGTGGTAGCGGGATGATCTGCAGAAAACGCCCCACTCCCAAGGGGCATGCGCTTTCCAGAGGCACTTCGGCACGGTATTCTCGCCGTCATGTTGGAGCGGCTTTTCAGGCTGCGCGAACACGGAACGACCGCCCGCACCGAAATGCTCGGCGGCGTGACCACCTTTGTCACCATGGCGTACATTCTTGTGGTGAACCCGGCGATTCTCAGCTTTGCCGGGATACCACTAGGGCCCAGCACGGTGGCAACTATTTTGTCGGCGGTCTTAGGCAGCTTGCTCATGGGACTGTACGCGAACCGCCCGATTGCGGTCGCGCCGTATATGGGCGAGAACGCGCTCATCGCGGTCGGAGTCTTGATGCTCGGTTCCGCGAAAAAGATCCGATTCGACGACCTGACCGAACTGGTGCCGGCGTTTGTGACCATCATTATGATGTTGTTGCACCTACAATGTCGCCAACGGGTTGACGGCGGGACTGGTCGTCCATCCCTTGATTAAACTGGCCTCCGGGCGCTACTGCGAATTGAGCTGGGGCGCTGTTTCGCTCGGTTTCTTGTGTTTGATCTATTACATCTTCGGTTTGCCGCATTGATGATTCTGCCGAGGTATTTCAGCCGCCGCATTCCTCCTTTTTGAGATTCCTCGGAGTTCTACCCCATGGGGATTCCTTGATTTTTGGCCTCTGGAAGGCGGTTGGCATACCCACTGCTATTCAGGCTTACAGTCAGGCGTTAGTCAGATAGGCGTTAGGCAGAGGCAGGACCAGGAAATGATCGAAGCCAACAAAGAGGCAATTTACCGAGTGCTCATCGTGGATGAAAACGCCGCCATGCGCGAGATGTTGGCCGGATTGCTCCGCGCGCCGAATCGCAGCGTCGAAGTGCGCGATGGCGCCCGCGCGGCGTTGGAGTTCGTCCAACACAATCCCATCGACGTGGCCTTCGTTGACGCCGCGCTCACCAACGCGTCCGCCCAACACCTGGCCGATGCCATCAAGAAACGCTGCCCGCACGCGCACGTCGTGGTCTGTGCGGGGCGTTTGTCTCAGCCGTGGGATGCCGCCGGTCGTTCCAAGAAAGGCGACAGCGCCCTGAGACAACCCTTCAATTTTGGCGAAGCTCTCGAGCTCGCCGATTCGTGCACCACAGAATGAAAACTAACCCGTTTATGGCGCTGGCTCTAGGGTTGGCTATGAAGCAGGCTGCGCGGGGTGCGCAGGATATACCGTTCATGGCGGGCCAGCGCCTGTTTTACAGCGGAGAGACACGGGTCCACCGGGGACCCGGTCCTTCCGCGCGTCACGGGTTGAGAGTCAACTGTTCGAATCCCCCCAACGCCATCAAGGTCGGCGCCTCCTCCGACCGAAGAACAGGCTGATCTCTCAACCCGCGCGCGCGGTGGATTCCCATCGCGCGCGCATTTTTGTGCCGCCGTTTCTGCACTCCGCTGGCTTGCTTTCTCCCCGCCGTCCGCCTATATTGACCCCGCCAGACAACGCAATATTCTCATGGGGGCGAAACGGATTCGACTTTGTGGGGTGAGCGTGAGCGGCATGCCGAGGTTGTCGGGAGGCCTCGTTAAACACCTGACAAAAACATAACTGCGAACCAAGAACTCGCACTCGCGGCTTAATTGACCGCGACGTCTCACCAGCGACACCTGCTGGTTGGCTGAGACGACAATAGCAGGTTAGTTCGTGGATGGTGTCTTCAGGTCCACGGGCGAATCTTTCACTGGAGGCTGGCGCGGCGCGTGGCCTGTCCATCGGCAGCGCGCCGGGCGAGACCCATAGATGGACTACGCATGTAGTCATTCACGTACGCTTTGCAGAGGACGTGGGTTCAACTCCCACCGCCTCCACCACTTTGAACATTGCAGAGAAATGGTGCCCTGAGCAAAGGAGCGAGGCGCCCTGCGACGGGCTCGGCCCCTTCCCGGCATGTCACGCCGTGCTTGTAGCGGGGCGCTGACTGACTACACTGCGCGCCGATGGTGAATTCCGCGACCTCCCGCTCGATCTCCGTCCACCGCCTGCTTCACACGCGGTTGCGCTCCTCTGCGCATCCTGCGCCCTGCAAGATTTGCGTTGATTTTGTCGTCTGTTTACACCAGACGTAGGGGCTTATGACAAGGGGGATGGCGTGCCTTTTTTTGTCGTTTGGCGCGGGGTGTTTGCTCTCGGTGGCTGCGGCGCCGGAGTCTACCGACCCCGTGGAATCCATCAAGGGCTACAGCGATTTTGCCGCCATCGATCTGGGCCGCGTCCTCAACGGCGATGTCCTTTCCGAGCGTGGTTCGCTGATGAATTTCCCGAACGGGATTTCCGCGCAAACATGTTACGTCATGGCGTTGCCCGCCGACGAGGCCGCCAGGCATCTGCAACTCTGGGATCCATCGACGTATCCCGAATTGAAGGTGTTCGCATTCCACGCACTCCACACGCCGTGTGAACCGGCCGATTTTCAAACGTTGGATTTCCAAATCCACCAAAAACCGGTTCGATGGTTGTTGGACAAGACGGTCGCGACCACCCCGGCCAAATCGGAATTGAATCTGACCCGCGACGAAGCCCCGCAACTAACCGGGTGTCTGTCGAAACAGGCCGCCCCGCAAAAGGTGTCCGAGTGCTGGGCCAAATTGCTTCTGGCCCGCGCGTCCTCGTTCCAGCAAAAGGGTCTCGCAGGGATGATGCCGTATGAAGTCGCGGGGGAAACCGTCTCTCCAGCCGACCAGATTCGCAGCATCTTGCTCGAACAAATACCGATCTCGCACGAATTCCTGCCGATTTTCAAGGGAATCGGATTGTTGGGGAAAGACACCATACCGTCGTTGACGCCGTTCTATGACTGGTCACTGTTTGACGCCGACTACCACGGCACAATCAGTTTGGGCGCGGTGTATCTGCTGCCCGTGGGCAATCACTTTCAGATCGTCGACATGGAATACTACGTGAACGCGAATTACTATACCTCGGCGACGCTGTACGAGGTCTGGCCGATTCAGGCCCAGGGCAAGTCCATGGCGCTCGTGTGGCGCGGCGACTTCTTCGCGGCCCCGACGCTCCGGTTCACCAAGGGAACCGAGCGCATCGCCTACGGCGCCCTCATGTTGCAGGACATCAAGAAAGAAATCCACTGCATGCAGGATGAGGCGAAGACCAGGCGATGAAGAGGGGATGCGTCGCCATTCTTGTTGCCTTGGTGCCCTGTGCCGCGCTCGCCGCCAATCCAATGAGCGTCTCGGAAGAATTGGATGCCGTGTACGGCTACGTTGGCGACGCCAATACACAGGGTGCGGGCCTCAAGCACGGCGAGATTGACGAACAGAGCACGGACATCAAGTACGTGGTGTCCCCGCAGGTCAACAAGGACCTGCTGTTGCGGTTCGGTGCCGAATGGCAACGGTACTCGTTCGATGTGCCCAACCAGTCCGCCGTGCCCCGTCTCTTGCAGCAGGCCAGCGGGGTGTTGGGGTTCGATTATCAGGTCGCGGACGAATGGCTGATGCGCGTCGAGGTGGAACCGGGCATCTACGGCGATTTTGAAAACATCAACTGGCGCGATTTCAACGCCCCGCTGGTCATTGGCGGCATCTACCTGGCGTCCGCCGACGTGCAATGGTTTCTCGGAATCAAAGTCGATGTGCGGTGCGAATACCCCGTCCTGCCCGTCGCGGGCGTCCGCTGGAAACTCTCCGACGAGTGGACGCTGAATCTCATGCTGCCCAGCCCGCGGGTGGAATACCAGGCGAATAATCGACTCACGTTGTACGCGGGCACGGGGGTTGAGGCGGGAACGTTTGCCACCGGCGAGACGTTCGGCAGCGAGCACGGCGAACCCAAGCTGAATGGCGCCATCGTCGATTTCTTCGAGTTGCGCCTCGACACGGGTGCCTCTTGGAAAATCACCCCCAGCGTCGCCATCGAGGCAGAAGCGGGCTACATGCCGTATCGATGGTTCGACTTCTTCGATCCTAACATCAATTATCGGAGCTACAACGCCCCCTACGGCCAAATCGCCTGCCATGCCCGATTCTAAAGCTTCCGTCCGACTCAACCGCGGCGACCGAAGGAAGGGCGCGGGGAGGTGCTTTGGGGAGGATGAAGCGGTAAGAAACCGCTCCCGCGCAGCAGCCAAGGAGGATTGGCAGCATCAAAACACTAGCCGATGCAGGCGGCAATCATGGTTCGGAATGGAAACAAATTGGTGACAACGCGACGGATCCCCGAAGTTCGCTGGCGCAGGAAACGGATAGACGCCTAAACGGACAGCAAGCCCTGGTAATTGTCGGGGTTGACACGGTGGTTCGGGAATATCTGGCCGACATCCCGCGCGCCAAGGTGGTTCTGGGCCAGTTCAGCGAACACGTCGCGGTAGTCGGTCGTCAGCATCAGGTCGCGTCCTTCAAACAACTGTTCGCGGGCCAGCCCCGGCCAGCGGCCGTAGACTTTGCCGCCCCGCACGGGACCGCCGAGCACGGTGAAACACGTCGCGTGTCCGTGATCCGTCCCGCGGTTGCCGTTCTGGCGCACTGTCCGCCCAAACTCGCTCATGGTCAGCACCACCACGTCGTTCATCCGGTCGCCAAGATCCTGGTACAACGCCGCCAAACTGTGCGAGAAATCCGTGAACCGATTGGCCAGTTGACCGGTCGCGCCGCCCTGATTGGCATGCGTGTCCCAGCCGCCGACCTCGGCAAACGCGACTTCGACGCCGATGTTGGCCTTGATCATCTGGGCGATCTGCAGAAGCGCGCGGCCAAATTCGCTGTTCGGATAGGACGCGCCGTTCTGCGGCTTGTACTTCGTCGGGTCCGCGGACTGCAGCATCCCGATGGCGTCGAACGCCTCTTTGCCGGTGCCACGCAGCAGGTCGCCCACCGCGCTTTGGTACATGCCCTCGAACCCGGTCGCCGCCCCACTCGTTGTGCTGCTCGGTGTGAACCCACCGGCGCCCGCGCCGACGCCGAACGTTTTCAGATCCGCAATCGCCAGCGCTTCCTGGTCGCCCTGCAAAGTGCGCGGCAACATGGCCGTCATCGACACGGCCCGGAACGGCGAAAGTTTGGCACGGTCTTCGGGACATTCCAGCAACGCGCGGTTCAGCCAGCCCGTGCGCGTCGATTTGTCGTCGACCACGCCGCATTCCATGAAATCCTGCGCGTCGAAATGCGAGCGGCTGGAACTTGGCGAACCGCACGCCTGAATCAGGGCAAGATGCCCGCTCTGGTACATCGGTAGCAGCGCCGCCATGTTCGGATGCAAACCGAAGAACCCGTCCACATCGATCACCCCCGACGGGCCGGCGCTCTGCGTCGGCTGCGCGATCGCAATGTCGGACCGCACTTCGTAATAATGCGGGTCGCCGTAGGGGACGACCATGGAAAGCCCGTCGAGAGCACCGCGCTGGAAGATGCAAATCAGGACCTTTTTCCCGTTGGTCGCGCGTGCGGGCTCGGCGGCGAAGACCAGTTGCTGCAGGAACGATGGCCCCCACAGCGGCATGGTGCCGACCGACACGAGCGCGAGTCCACCGCGTTTGAGGAATGCCCGGCGTGTGAGTTTCATATACGTGCGTCTCCTGGCGTTAGTGGCGTTGAAATTCCGGCGAGCCGAGAATGAGGGCCGTGAGCTCCGCGGCGTTCACTGTGCTGGCCTCGCCACCATCGCTTCCCGTAACCTGTTTTTCTAGCGTGGCGCGAGTCGGTGCGGTCATCTCTCCCTGGAGGAATGCCTCATTCAATCGGTCGAACACAAGGCCGGGCTTGTCGATATCGACGCCGTGAATCAGGTCTGATGGGGTTACCGATACGTCCACAACTTTGTGTTCGGCCAGCGCCAGCGCGAAATTCATCCGCGCGATCAACGCGCCGGTATTGACCCATTTGCGCGAGTCCTCGGTGTAGCCGGTGGGCGCTTGATACGCAAACAACGGTTCGCCCATTTCGATGATCTCAATATTCAGCGATTTGCGCTTGGCCGAGGCGATCCGGTCCATGCCGCGTCCGAACGTGGCGCCGGCTTCGATGCCAAGCCGTTTGTCGAGGGGCAGGAAATCGTCACTGACGATCTTGCCGCCGGTCGCGCGGACGGCGGACACGGCGAATTCAAATGGCGATTTGATTTTCGCCCGATAGGCCTGTCGCGAGAAAAACTCCGGGCTGTAAATGATCGCCTGGTACACCTGGCGCAGGTCACCGCCGGTTTCGAGAAAGACGTTCGCGATGCGGTCTACCAGCGCCGGGGGCGGATCGTCAGCGACAAACCGCCGGCACAACTTGGTGGCGATGAATCGGGCGGTCGACGGATGCGACGCCAGAATATCGAGCACCATCTCGCCGTCGCGGATGCCGCCGTTGGCCGGGATGTCGTGACCCAATACCGTCTTCGGGCCGTTGTCGTGAGCGCGCGGCCTGAAGATGAACTCACCCGTCTGCTGGTTGACCGTCCAGCCCGTGAAACAGCGCGCCACTTCCTGCACGTCCTTCTGCGTGTAGCCGCCATCCACGCCCAACGTATGGAGTTCCATGATTTCGCGCGCGTAATTCTCGTTGAGGCCGCCGACCGTGCGCGATTGGTTGTCCGTCCCCGCCGGTACCGCCGGTTGCGCTGGCACGGCACTCTGTTGCAGGGCTTGCTCGCGGCGGCGCAGTTCGTTGGGGGAAAGCTGGCGGGGGGCGGAATTCTGGAAGTTGTCGAGGTAGTGCAACATGGCGGGGCTTTTCGCGGAGGCCTCGAGCAGGTCGCGGAATTTGCCGAACACGTGCGGGCGAATGACCTCACGGTCATCGGTGACTTTCAGGACGCGGCACGGCCCCTTGCGAACGTCGATGTTGAAATGATTGCCCCAGAAATCCACCAGCACCTCGTACAATTGGCGAGGGGATTCGACGGCGCTGATGATTTTGGCATTCTGGAGTTCCGCCACCGCGAGAAATGAGCGGCGTGGGCCTTCGGGCCGGACTTTCGGTTGGACCGGTCGCTGGTTCCCGTTGGCGAGCACGCCGACGGAGGCCACGTTCGTTTCCGTCTGGCTGGCCTTCGCGGCTTCGGCCTGTTCTCGCTGGCGCTCCCGCTGCTTCTGCTGCTCGTCGCGGAAGGTCTGGTACAGATCGGCCGCATCCATCGTGAGGATGTCGAATTTGGCCAGGTCGGACTCCAACTCCGAATCGTCGATCCGCTCGGGGTGCAACTGTTGCTCGATGTACCGGTCCAACCCCATTTTCGCAACCCGCTCGACGTCGCCGGGGCGCGGACCATAGCCGAGTCGGTCCAGGACGTGGATGGTTTTTTGTCGGTCGGTCAGCGGCTGATCATCAGCGGCCTGTGGCGGCACCGCGGCCCGTGCGATGACTGCACACGAAATGAGAATCGCACCCGCCAGATGGATGCTGCGACTTGTGCCCATAGCTGTTGGTTTCAACACCAAGCCACCCGATTCGTTGCACGGCATTCCTGTCACCGGCGGCAAGAAGTGCAAGAAATGGGCCAAAAAGCAGTCCACCGATTTGCTAAAGCAGCGTTACAACAATTCCAATTGCGGGCCGGAAGGACGGCGGAAGGCGGCGATCGAAAGCTGCGGCCCACGTTCCGGGAAGCCCGCGCGGCGACAGGCCACGGCAAACATTTTTGCCATCTGCTCAGCGACAATTCCTGTGCCCGTCATGCGCGTGCCGAAATCCGAATCGTTCAATTTCCCGCCGTGCATCGCGCGGATTTGGGCGAGCACTTTCTCTTTGCGGTCGGGCATGTGCTGCTCCAGCCATTGTTGAAACAGGTCTTTGACCGCGTAGGGGAGGCGCAAGGGCACCATTCCCGCGAATCGCGCGCCGGCTTCCGCAGCCGCGTTCACAATCGCGGGCAACTCGTGATCGGTGAGGCCGGGAATCACGGGTGAAACCATGACGCCCGCCGGGACGCCGGCGTTGGCCAATTCCTTGATCGCCCGCAATCGCGCTGCGGGTTGCGCCGTGCGCGGTTCCATGAAGCGGGCGAGATCGGCGTTGAGGGTCGTGACCGACAGAAACACTGCGGCGGCATTGTCGCGCGCGAGATCGGCGAGCAGATCGATATCGCGGGTCACGAGCAGGTTTTTTGTGACGATGGCGACGGGGTTGCGGAATTCGGCGAGCACCTGGAGGCATTGGCGTGTGATCTGCAACCGACGTTCGATGGGTTGATAGCAATCCGTGACCCCGCTCATCGCCAGCACTTGCGGTTTCCATTTTCGGGAAGACAATTCGCGGCGCAGCAACTCCGGCGCGTTCTCTTTGACGACGATTTTCGTTTCGAAGTCGAGCCCGGCGGAAAAGCCAAGGTATTCGTGGTATGGCCGCGCGTAACAATAGACGCACCCGTGTTCGCAGCCGCGGTAGGGATTGATGCTGGACGTGAACCCGATGTCGGGACTGTCGTTGTGGGTGATGATCGACGCGCTCGCGTCCCGATAAAACTGCGTCTTCGGCGCGGGATCGTCGGGCTGGTCCCAGTCGGCATCCCGTTCGTACGCGGTGTGCTCGAACCGATTCGGCGGATTCTCCGCTGCCCCGCGTCCGTGAATGGATTGCTTTACGCCCATCGACACGACCGTAGCACTCAGGCTGCATTCGTCAACTCCGGCACGAGCGAGATGGGAATCTAGAACGCAAACTCGGCGCGGGTCATGATCTCGTCGAATTGATCGCGACCGAAGTCAGGGTTCAACTCGCGGAAGTGCGACCAGGTATGCAAGTAGTCCAGCATCAGAGAGATCTCCCCGGGCCCGTTCCCCCTCGGGTAATAATTAATCCCGCCCGTGGTGGTCCGCAGGTCGTCGCTGGGCAACTGGTCGGGATCGAAGTATTCGTACTTGCCCACGAGTTCGAGCTTCTTTGGGATGATCTGGAAGCCGGTCACGGCCCAATAGCCGTGCGCCGTGAAATCGCGGATGGTGGCCAGGGCATCACGGAAACGGGTCTGGAGGTATTCGGCCTGAACGGTGAGCGGTCCACAGTTAAACATTTGGTCCACGCCGCTGGCCAGCCGTTGATCGCCCTTGGTTTGTACGTTCAACGGTGCCAGCGAACCGTTGGGCTGTGTCCAGATATTGCCGGTTTGGCTGACCAATGTGTTGCTGGCATCTACCGAATAATACCCGTCCACGCCGAGCTTCCACGTGGTCGGTTGACCAAAGAGCTCGCCCTGGAACGGCTGCACTTCCACTCGGCCCATGTACATGAAGTTGTTATTGTCGTTGACGGTCATGTTCCTCAGGTTGCCGTTGAAAACGCCGAAGAAATAGGCGAGGAGATCCTTTTCCTCGGGCCACTCATCCGCGAGCGGTTTTCCCCACACCATCACGCCAAGCTGCCGTTCGGCCCGCAATCCTTCGGTCACTTCGGAACGCTCGGGTGTCAACGTCAGCATGTCGGGGATCGAGAACTATTCCATCCCGAACGGAGTATCGAACTGGCCGAATTTGATGTTGGCCTCGGGGAGGCCGTGCCAGTTGAGGTAAATGTCGGTCCCGGAAAAGGCGGTGCGGGGGCTGATCCCATCGCCCTGACCGAAGTCGCCCATGAGCTTGAAGTCGAAATTCTCCAAAAAGTCGCCCCATACGCCAACGCGGGCGCGGCGGATCTCGAACCTGTCGAAGACGCGCTCGTTGTGCCCCTTGACGCCGGCCCAGGAGCCGCGATACGCATCCACGTCACCGAACTCGGCGTTACCTTGGAAATAGCCGCCCAGGACCAACTTGCCTTCCGTGCCGCCCGGAATAACAAACAGCGCCGGTTCATTTGTCCCGGCGGGCTGAAAGAGATGCGTCAACTTCTGTGATTTCAGGTCGCTGATCTCCTGTTGGAGTTGTTCATTTTGTCTGCTGAGTTGACGCACAGCGTCCTCCAGCTTTTGGATGCGGTCCGCATCCGTCGAGCCCGCGGCATTGTTCGTGTCTTGGCCACGGACCGGACCGGCCACACACAATGCCAGGGCCAGACTGACCACAAGGCGCGCAATTCGATCTCGCTTCGATTTCATCGTCGGTATCTGGATCTACATTGGTTGGGACGCGAAAACTTGCCGACCCGGTCTTGCCTCACCCAAACGCCGCAAATCTTGCAAAAAAGATGCGGCAATTAAAGCACGAAATCATTTTGAAGAACTGAACTCGGTTCTTCCTCTGCCGCCGCGTGAACGCACTCGTGTCAGTTGCAGAGGCAGTCGGAATCGGCTCATGCGTGGCACCCATTGGTTCACGCTGGTTGCACCTGAACGCTATCAATCTCGCCGGAACGCACGCTAATCCTCACCGTCATCGGTCGGCAGCAGACCTCGCAGTCGATGATAAACTCGGCGTCGCCTTCGCCCGGATCGAAAGCAACCTCGAAGTCCTCCCCGCAATGCGGGCAGGTGATCGCGAGAAAGTTGCTCATTTCGATTTGATCGAGGACCACAATTCGTCGTACCACGCGGTGCGGGGACCGAGGTCTTTGACGAACTCCAGTTTGTTCATCACATCGGGCGGTGGGTAGATGACCGGATTCTTCAAATCATCGGGATTGACGAATTCGAGCGCGGCCTTGTTGGGAGTGGCGTACTGGTTGAAATTCGAGATTTTTGCCCCGATTCTCGGGTCGAGGATGTAATTGATGAATGTTTCAGCCATCTCGCGGTGCGGGGCATGAGCGGGCACGGCCATGTTATCGAGCCAGATCTCGCTGCCTTCGCGCGGGACGAAATAGTACGTGTCAGGGTCTTCCCGCATGCCGCGGACGGCGTCGCCGTTGAAGACCGTGCCGACGCGGCAGACTTTGGCGAGGACTCTGTTCTTCGCGCCGACGCCGCCTTCGAATCCGAGCGACCGCTTCCTGGCCGCGATGAGCAGGTCGCGGGCTTCCATGAGCTGTTTCTTGTCGGCGCTGTTAAAGCTGTAGCCTTTGTATTTCAACGCAATGCCGATGGCGCTGCGGGCGTCGTCGATCATCAAGAACGCGCCGATTTGTTTCCGGGCGTCGAAGATCAATCCCCACGTTTCGTCGATCGTTTCGCCGGGCCTCTTGCGGACGTAGAGCCCGACCGTCCCCCACTGGTACGGAACCGTGTATTTGTTGCCGGGATCGTACTCGCGCCCGGCGAACCTCGGATCGAGGTTTTTGATGTTCGGGATGTTCTCGTGGCGTAGCGGTGCCAGCAATTTCTGGTTGATCATCGAGGGGATGATGTAATTGGACGGGACCACGACATCGTACAGGGATGTGCCGCCGCGCTCCAACCGGGCAAGCATGTTTTCATTGTCTTCGTACAAATCGATAGTGACCTTGCAATCGTACGCCTTCTCGAAACTCTGGATAACCGCGGGGTCGATGTACTCGCTCCAGATGAACAGATTCAGCTTGTTCTTCTGGGCCCGCGCGACGGCGGCGCACAACAGCAGTGGAAGAATAATAGCGACGAATCGTTTCAACACATCGGTCCTCAGGCTGGCTGGCGCGGGCGTTGAAGCAGCGAAACGCCAAAGGTGCCGATAATCGATGCCAGCACGATCAATGTCGAGAGCACGTTGATGTCCGGCGTGATGCCACGTTTGACGGATGAGTAAACACGCGAAAGTGCCTCGACGCCACCGAACCGTCGTACCAGATTCACCACCTCAATCGCTGCAGTCTCACTTGCCATTGTTAACTCCCCAGGCTCGACGGGCTCGAACCATAGCAGATGCTCGTAACGGCTCGATACAAAAACTCGTCCGGTTTTTGAGAGAAGCGCCACATGACTTCTGTTTGCGTGTGCTTGTAAGTCGTTTATCTGTAAGTGGTTGCCCGTTCGACTGGCTGGCTTGCTGGGCTTGTGTTATGCTATAATTGACCAGCCGAGAGTGAGATCGTGATGGACGAGAAAGTAACAGAGACCACGCAGACAAAGGACACGGCGGCGGTTGCGACGCCTGCCGCCACCCCTGCGCCTCGCGAGGCGGCCAAGCCCAATAAAATTGAAGAGCTTCGCCGCAAATCCGCGGACTACCTCGATGCCGTCAGCGGGGGTAAGAAACTCGATCCCGAGGACAAGAATTGGATCATCAAGCATACGCTGGAGAATTTCGACGACTACTTCAATCGCGGTTTTCTTCACTATCGCAAGTCCGTCGCGGAAGCCGAGGACTTCGCCGCCATCGAATGGACCGGCCAGGGCTCGATCATCGAAGACATCATGGGGCGCAAGTTCATCGATTGCCTCGGCGGCTTTGGCGTATACAACATGGGCATCCGCCACCCGAAGATCATCGCGGCGGTCAAAGCGCAACTTGAACGCATGCCGCTTTCCTCGCAGGAACTCCTCGATCCCCTGCGCGGATTTCTCGCGGAATTGCTCGGTGAACTCACCCCGGGCGACCTGCAAGATTGCTTTTTCATCAGCAATGGCACCGATGCTGTCGAGGGCGCGCTGAAACTAGCCCGACTCTACACCAAAAAAACCGGTTTCATTTCCACTACGGGCGCGTTCCACGGCAAGTCGATGGGCTCGCTCTCGGTGATGGGCCGCGCCGTGTACCGCAAACCATTCCAGCCCTTGTTGTCGGACGTTTACTTTGTCGACTACGGCGACGCCAAAGACCTCGAACGTGAACTTAAAAAACTCGTGGATCTGGGCGAGGACATCGCCGCGATCATCCTCGAACCCGTGCAGGGTGAGGCCGGCGCGGTGGTGCCGCCGGACGATTATTTGCCGCGCGTGCGCCAGCTCTGCGACGAATATGGCGTCCTGTTGATCCTCGA
This sequence comes from uncultured Verrucomicrobiae bacterium, assembly GCA_963842185.1. Lineage (GTDB taxonomy): Bacteria > Verrucomicrobiota > Verrucomicrobiia > Palsa-1439 > Palsa-1439 > Palsa-1439. Next base: position 323,904 of record CAWJFL010000011.1, on the reverse strand, counting down.
CGAAGTGCAGACGGGCATGGGTCGCACGGGCAGGGTGTTTGCCTGCGAGCACTGGAATGTCGTGCCCGACATCCTCTGCCTTGGGAAAGCGCTCGGCGGCGGCGTGATGCCGCTCAGCGCCTTCATGAGCACTCCAAAAATCTGGAAGGTGCTGGAGGACAATCCATTTCTTCATAGTTCGACTTTTGGCGGCAATCCACTGGCATGCGCGGCGGGTATTGCAGCGATCAACGTAATGCTCGAAGAAGACCTGGCCGGGCAGGCCGCGGAGAAGGGCAAATACCTGATGAAGCGGCTGGGTGCGTTGCAGGAGTTGCACCCGGACACTCTCAAGGCGGTCCGCGGCAAAGGACTGCTCATCGGACTCGAATTTAGCGATCGGTTCATTGGTTATCGCGTGGCCGCGGCGCTATTCAAGCGCGGCGTGCTCGTCGCGGGCACGCTTCTCAGCGCCCGCACCATCCGCATCGAGCCGGCCCTCAACATCAGTTACGAACTTCTCGACCAGATGCTCGACAAACTGGCTGATGCGCTGAAGCAGGTTGAGAAGCAGGTCGAGAAGGAAGCCAAGGAAAAGTCCTCCAAGGACAAGGACCCGAAAGACTCGAAGGACGGCAAAGGAGATTAGGCCATGAGACAGCAATGGGTGGGGGGCCAGTGGCTCAAATCCAAGCGCGACCGCATCGCCGTCATCAATCCCGCCACCGAAGAGATCATCGACCATGTTCCGCGCGGCACTGCCGCCGATGCCGACCGCGCCGTGCAAGCCGCCCGCGAAGCTTTCCGCACGTGGCGCTGGGTGCCCGCCATCGAAAAGGCGCAAATGCTCCACACCATCGCCCGCGACCTGCGCGCCCGCCAGAAGCAGCTCGCCACGGTCATGACCCACGAAGGCGGCAAGCCCTTCTGCGAAAACCGCGACGAAGTCGAATGGGTCGCCGCCTGTTTCGACTATTACGCCGAAATCGGCCGCAACTCGCGCGGCGCGTCGCTCCCTCCTGTCTTTCATCATCAGGTCAATTTCACTGTCAAAGAGCCCTACGGCGTGGTCGTCGGCATCATCCCGTGGAATTATCCCCTCCTGCTGATGGTCTGGAAGGTCGCGCCCGCGCTGGTCGCGGGCAACACCATCATTCTCAAGCCCAGCGAGGAGACCCCGCTCTCGACCCTCGACATCGCCGACATATTCGGCGCGCATCTGCCCGCGGGCGTCGTCAATATCGTCACCGGCTACGGCGAAGAAATCGGCGAGGCGCTGGTGAAGCATCCCGGCACCGATCTGATCGCGCTCACCGGCTCCGTCGAAACGGGCAAACGCGTCGGCCAACTCTGCGCCGTGCAGGTCAAGAAGTTCCACGGCGAACTCGGCGGCAACGATCCGTTCATCGTCTGCAGCGATGCCGACCTCGACATCGCCAGCCGCGCCTGCTGCTGGGCGGCATTCCTCAACACGGGCCAGGTCTGCACCAGCGCCAAGCGCATCTACGTCTTCGACGACATCGCCGACGAATTCACCCGACGCGTCGTCAAGCACACCCAATCGCTCCGGCTCGGCAACGGACTCGACCCCAACACTGACATCGGCCCGATGATCAACCGCAAGCAACTCGACGACGTCCACGCCCGCGTCCAGGACGCCGTACGCGACGGCGCGAAGATCCTCTGTGGCGGACGCCGTCCCCCGAAGTTCAAGAAAGGTTTCTTCTACGAGCCGACCGTCGTCGTGAACGTGAAGCAGAAGATGCGTCTCGTCCACACCGAGACGTTCGGCCCGATCCTCCCCATCATGCGCGTCAAGGACATCGACCACGCCATCGAGTTCGCCAACGACAGCACCTACGGCCTCGGCGCCAACATCTACACCAACAACATGGAATGGGCCATGAAGGCGATGGACCGTATCACCGCCGGCACGTTCTGGATCAACGACCCGCTCACCGACAACGACGCCGGCCCCTTCGGCGGCATGCGCCAGACCGGCCACAGCCGCGAACTCGGCGAGGAGGGCCTCGACGAGTTCCGCGAGACCAAGCACGTCCACCTCGATTACCACCAGGAACTCAAGCCCTACTGGTACCCCTACTCCAAGTACAACAAGCTGACGTCCGAGTGATGTCTCAATGGTGTGTGGGCGGCGTCGCTGTCGGCCGCCCGCCCTCACGCGGCGCACCCCCACGATAAAGCCGAGCCGCGACAGCGGGGAGACACAGTTGTGTGGTTGTCAACTGCAATCCTTGGCAATAGATCATGAAAAGACCCCCGTTTCGCCGGCCCTTCGGCTACCACGCCTTTGCCCGATAAAACCGTTGGGGGATGAGGTTGGTATCGGTGACCGAAATCGTGGAGTTGGAGCCGGTGAAATACGGGACGAGGACGTTCCACTGTGTTGGCAGCGGCGTCAGACTGTTGGCGTAGTCCACCTCGTATACATGATTGGAAATGATCGGAAACGAAGCCGTCGCCCAGCGCGTGACCGGCGCCAGGGACAATTGCAGGTTGAAGGCCGGCACCGCGTTGGTGCCCACCACCACCACGGTCACGGTCGCCGTCGAACAGTACCCGCCGCTGTCGCACACCTGGTAGGTGAACGTGTCGGTGCCGGTGAAGCCGGGATTGGGAGTATAGGTGACGTTGGTGCGACCGTAGAATTCAGCATACCGCCGCAAGGCTTCGACGAAATAATAGTCGCCGTGGATGAGGGAAACATCCACTTCGGAGTCGTTTTCCGAGTCGTTATCTTCGGGCGAGCCGCCGGTGCCGTGGAGCAGGATTCCGCTGCTGGTGGTCCCCTGGGCGAGGTAGTTCGTGGACTCCAGCGACTCGAAAATGTTGTGCGCACCGGTCCAGAGCGTGGCGCTGTCCTGCATGTCGGTGGCCAATTCGCTGAGCTGGACGAGGGCGGAGAGCGTGATCGCTGCCGCCGAGGAGTCGCGGGGCGCGTTGGGAATGGCCGGATCATTGAAATCCCAATACGGCACGTAATCCGACGGGACATTGGCGAGATAGTAATTGGCCAGATGCTCGGCAGCGTTGAGGAATGACGCGTTGCCCGTTTCCCGATACGCCATGGTGAAGCCATAGATGGCCCAGGCCTGGCCCCGCGCCCACGTGGACGTGTTCGTGTACCCGATGCGGGTGCCCTGATACAGCAGCATGCCGTTGACGGTGCTGTAGAGAACAAGCTGGAAGGTGCTGCCGTTGGTGCGGATCTGATTGATCATCGCGCGTTCCGCATGGCTGATGGCCTTGTTGGACAGGTTCGTGTCCCCGTCGATATCGGTGCCATGATAGAGCAGTTCGGTATTCATCATGGTGTCGATGATGACCTGGAACTGTGGCGGGGCGAGCAACAGGTCGTCGGCCAGACAGCCCACGATGGAATTGAACCGGTTGGAGAGCGAGGCGGCCGCCTGCAGCACGACCGACCGGTAGCTGGAACTGCCGGTCAATCGATACCCGTTCCCGAAACTGGTGTTGATCATGAACCCAACGTCATCCGTGTTGGTGTTGAATTGCTGAGGGGCGATGCCCGAAGTCCATTGCTGCGCCCACGTTTCGAAATGGGGATCGCCGGTCTGTTGGTACATATACCAGAGGCAGCCGGGGAAGAACCCGCTGGTCCAGTCCGACTCGTCGACGGTTTCCCAGGTGCCGTTGGTCACGGTGCTGCGCGGGTAAAGATTTGTGTTCCCGAGTTGCAGGACGGTGTTGCTGAGTTGGGTGGCGGAAAATTGGAACAGGCGCGACAGCTCGGCGGTGGTCACCGGTCCGTTTGTATTGATGACCACGGTTCCGTGGGACGGCGCGCTGACCTGCAGAATCCCCAGTTGATTGGTCTCCGTGTCGAAATCGTTCGTCAGCACCGAAATGGTGACTGTCTGATTCTGAAAGGTGGTGGCCAGGTCGTCGACGGCAGTTGGCGGATCAGCCCAAACCGTGCAGGCAAGCCACTGGCTGGCGAGAATGACAAGCCATTGGCCGGGCGTGAGGCCCCAACTCTGTCGTCGCAAAGCATTCATTCTTGGAGGCGTTGAAAACTTCTCGTTCTCCGAACAACGATGTGAACCGCAACCCCAACGGTTCATGAGCATAGCCTTTCGCGTTGAGAACGCAATCAACAACGGGGATCAGCGCTTGACCCTTGACGGTGATGACGACTACAGATTGGGAACCCTGACGAACAAATCTCCCGTTTCATTCGTGAACGACGGCAGCGTCGGCAGATCACGTTTCGCCGGACCTTCGGTCACCTTTCCGTTGGGATCGAACGTCGATCCATGGCAGGGACAATTAAACGAACGATTCGACTCTGCCACGAGCTTGCATTTCCGGTGCGTGCAATAGGAGGAAAGCGCAACCAGCTTGTCGCCCTTGCGGACCAGAAAGAATCCCTGGTCGCGGAAACCGTCGTAAAGCCCGTCGGCGGAATACTTGCTGACCGGTCCCGCGTTTACCACCCGCTCGTGGCGGTTGGTGGCGGTGCCGCCGGCGTCATCGGTGTGTTGCTCGGCCATTGCCTGGCAGCCGGTGACCAACGCGGCGGTAGTCAAAAACAAAAACCGTCTCCGGCTGATGCACGTTGTCGTATCCGTTTTTGGTGTCATGGCTTCAATACTCAAATACGAGGCTGGTAATGACGCCCCAACGCATGTCTTCGCGGGCGCCGTTGTCGATCGGGAAGACGTACCCGGCCCCCAGCCGCGGCTGCACGCTGCCGATGGTCTTGAGGTCGACGCGAAAACCGGCGTTCCCCATCAGGCTGTTGTGTCCGGGATCCGCATGGTTCAACTCGGTGTCCCCAATCAACTCGAAGACAGGAATGAACTGCAGCACATCCGGCAATGGCAGTTCCTTGCGCGGGATCGTGTAGCCGAACACCAAACCGTATTCGAATGTCTTCAACCCGTTGTCGTCGTCGCTCCCGGACAACATCGAAAGTCCCACGATGGACTGGAGCGTGAAATGCGTCCCAAGCCGCAGATCGTCAAAAATCTTCGGGACAACTTCCGTGTCCTTGCTGAGCGACGAGCGCGTCGGAATGCCGACTTCGAGCGCGGCGCCAAAGGTCGAGTCGACGAATTTGGCATCCGAGACGAATTGATAAATCGGGTAGCGCGCGCCCAGATCGATGTTGTCGAAGCCGTCTGTGGTTCTGCCCGAGGCGATGTCGTTGTCGACCTCATAGGGCACCTCGATTTCCAACGTCAGCAGGCCGAACCCCTTCTCGACCTCCACCGTGACCATGTCATCCCGCTCGCGAATTGCCTGCGTGTGCAGCCAATCCAACCGCGCTTCATTGACTTCCAAGTCCGAGTCATCGACGAGAAAGGGCTCGGGATAGACACCCTCACCGTAAGCGCTGCGATGGTCGAGCCAGTCAAACAGCCCGTACCGCGTGTCCGCCGATGGCGCTGCGACAGCGGGTACCTGCTGGGGCGGTTCGTCCGCCAGAAGCAGGGGCGGGTGCGCGGCGAACGCGGCCACGATGAGGAAGCCGAAGGTCAGAATGCTGTTTTTCATGAGGTTGTGTGTCGGACTCTTAGCGGTTTTCATTTGTGATTTGTCTATAATACACACGTTATACATGTCAAACATAAAACGGATAGATTTTGTCTTGTTTTGACCTGCCGGAGTCTTTCACCCTTGCTTGTTCCATTGTGGCAAGGTGTTGTATATTCTCTTGGCTTCCGTTGTGCCGAAAGGAGCGCGCGCAATGAAGACTTACAAGAATTACGTCAACAAGGAATGGGTGGGCGGTGCCAGTTCCCGCGAAATCTTCAACCCCGCCACCGGAGAAGCATTCGCCGTCGTCCCCGAGGCGGGCAAGGCCGACGTGGACCGCGCCGTGCAGGCCGCCCGCGAAGCGTTCGACAACGCCAACTGGCGCGATTCTTCCCTGGCAATGGCGCGCGGTCGCGTGCTGTTCAAGCTGGCGGAACTCGTCCGCAAGAACGCGGCCATGCTCGCGGAACTCGAAACGCGAAATTGCGGCAAGCCGATCGTCGAAAGCGAATTCGACATGAACGACGTCGCGACATGCTTCGAGTATTTTGGCGGCTTGGCGACAAAGATCCATGGCGAGACGCTCCAGGTCCCGGACAACGCACTCAATTTCACGTTGCGTGAGCCGGTCGGCGTGGCGGCATTGATCATTCCTTGGAATTACCCGTTGCTGATGGCCGCATGGAAGCTCGGCCCGGCGTTGGCCGCGGGTTGCGCGGTCATCCTCAAGCCCGCCGAACAAACGCCGCTGACCGCGCTCGAATTCGCGAAGCTGGTCCACAAGAACATACCGGAGTTGCCGCCGGGCGCGTTCAACGTGATCACCGGCGACGCGGTGGCCGGCCGCGCGCTAGTCGAGTCTCCGTTCGTGGACAAAGTCGCATTTACAGGTGGCGCGGACACGGGCAAAGCGATCCTGCGCAGCATCGGCAGCACGCACCTGAAGAAAGTCTCGCTGGAACTCGGCGGCAAATCCCCCAACATTTTCTTCGCCGATGCCGACCTCAACGCCGCGACCGACGGCGCGTTGTTCGGCGTGTTCATCAACCAGGGCGAAGTGTGCAGCGCCGGCTCGCGCGTGCTCGTGCAGCAGGACATCTTCAAGAAATTCATGGATCGCATGAAGGAAAAGACCAAACGCATCAAGCTCGGCGATCCGCGCAAGCGCGAAACCAAGATGGGCCCGCTCGTCAGCGAGGAACATCTGGAGAAAGTCACGAGCTACATCGAGATCGGCAAGCGGGAGGCGAAAGTCCTTGCCGGTGGCGGTCGACCCAAGAACCTGAAGAAGGGCTATTACGTCGAGCCGACGATTTTTGCAACCGACAACACCACGCGGATCGCCCGCGAGGAAATCTTCGGCCCCGTCGTCGCCTGCATACCGTTCAAGGACGAAGCTGACGCGTTGAAGATCGCCAACGACACGCCCTACGGACTCGCCGCCGCCGTCTGGTCGCGCGACATCTTCAAGTGCCTGCGCGTCGTCAAGAATCTCCGCGCCGGCATCGTCTGGGTCAACACCATGCAACCCTGCTACGTCGAATCGCCGTGGGGCGGCTACAAAGCCAGCGGTCAGGGCCGCGAACTCTCCCTCCACGGCAGTCGATGAATTCCTAGAGACCAAGCAGGTCCACATCAACCTCAACGAAGCGCCCATCGGGTGGTACTGAGTCCGTCGAATGTCACCTTGAGCGATAGCGAAGCATGACAAGAAAGCACAACAATCGAGGTCGTTGCTTCGTCGTTCTCGGTGGCGTGGGCGCGATCGGACGCGTGGTGGTGCGCGATTTGTTTGAGTCGCATCCACGGAACCGGGTTCTCATCGCCGATTTCAATGAGACAACGGCCCGCGATTATGCGAGTTCTTTCCGTAGTCGTCGTGTCACGGCGGCCTTTGCCGACGCCAGCAAACCCCAGCCGCTTGCCGGGCTTCTGCGCGGCCACGCCGTCGTCATCAACTGCACCCAGCACGACTTTAATCTGAATGTGATGCGGGCGGCATTGGCCGCGAAAGTCCACTATCTCGATCTCGGTGGATTGTTTTCCTGGACGCGCAAGCAATTGAAGCTGGACCGAAAGTTCAGACATGCCAAGCTGACGGCCATCCTCGGTATGGGCTGTTCGCCGGGCATCACCAACGTCATGACGCGCGCGGCCGTGGACGAACTGGCGCACGTTGACTCAGTCCGGATACGAGTCGGCGGAAAGGATTTCAACGCGCGGCCGACGGATTTCTTTTTTCCGTACTCGGCGCAGACGGTTGTGGAGGAACTGACATTGGCGCCATGGGTGTTCCAATGCAGCCGATTTCGCGAAGTAAAGCCGCGGACGGGTTGGGAACGGGTCCGCTTTCCGAAGCCTGTCGGGACGCAGTGGGTCGTGCGCACGCGGCACAGCGAAGTGGCCACGATCCCGTTGTCATTTGCGCACAAAAGTTTGTCCGACTGCGATTTCGCTGTATCGTTTGATCGCGGGTTCGTGCGCGAAGTGGTCAAACGATTGAAGAACGGTTGGACGGTCCGGGAGTTGGCGAAGTTGCCAACGCCACGCGCCAAGCCGAACGATTACGAGATTTCGCGTGTCATAGTCACGGGCGACCGAAAGACAATCACGGTGGACTGCCACGCGAGAGCCAATCGAGCGTGGCACGCCAGCGCCGGTGACGTGGATACCGGCTGCCCGCCGTCGATTGTGGCGCAAATGATTGCGACGGGGAAGATCGTGCAGCGCGGAGTGTTGGCGCCGGAGGTCGCGGTGCCCGTTCAGCCGTTTTTTTCCGAACTGCACAACCGCGGGATGAAAATCGTGCTGAAAGCGAACAAGCCATGAAAATGTGCGTAGGCGGTCGGTGGGTTGAAACCGGGAAGAAGATCGAGGTCGTGCATCCGTACGACAATTCCGTCGTCGATACCGTGCCCCACGCCGGTCCGTCGGATGTGGATGCGGCCCTCACCGCCGCCGTGCGCGGAGCGAAGACGATGGCGAAGCTCACGGCGTGGGATCGCTACCAGATCTTGAAAAAAGCCGCCGAGAAACTGGAGGCGCGCACGGAAGAATTCGCCCGCACGATCACCCTCGAAGAGGGGAAGGTCATCGCGGAGGGACGTTTCGAGGTGGGGCGCGCGGTGCAGGTGCTGATGCTTGTCGGCGGAAGAGGCGCGGCGGATTCATGGGGAGACGGTGCCGTTGGATGCGTCGCCCGGCGGCGCCGGCAAAATGGGGTTTACCTTGCGGGTGCCGTGCGGCGTGGTCGTGGCGATCAGTCCATTCAATTTTCCGCTGAATCTCGTCACCCACAAAGTGGCGCCAGCCATCGCCGCGGGCAATGCAATCGTTATCAAACCGCCATCCAGCACGCCGCTGTCGGCGCTCAAGCTCACGGAATTACTGTTGGAGTGCGGAATGCCGCCGGAAGCGATTTCGTGTTTGACCGGGCCGGGCGGAGAACTCGGGGATGCGCTTTGTCGCGACGAACGGGTGCGCAAGATCACGTTCACGGGCAGCGTACCCGTGGGAGAGCGCATCTGTCAGATGGCGGGCATCAAGAAGGTGACGATGGAATTGGGGAGCAACTCGCCAATCATCGTCATGCCGGATGCGGATGTAAACAAGGTGGCGGAAGCGGTGGCGGCGACGGGTTATTCGAATGCGGGCCAGGTCTGCATTTCGACGCAGCGCGTGATCGCGCAACGGGATGTTTACGAGCGCGTGTTGGCAGCGGCAAAATCCAGGGTCGAAGAATTGACGACAGGTGACCCGCTGAATGAGAAGACGAACGTTGGACCGATGATACGCGAGCCGGAGGCGATTCGGGTCGAGCGATGGGTGCAGGAAGCGGTACAGGGTGGGGGACGTGTCGTCACGGGCGGTGAACGGCGCGGCGCGATCTACACGCCGACAATCGTAGCGGACGTGAAACCCGAGATGCGCATATCCTGTGAGGAATTATTTGGACCCGTGGTGGCATTCACCGCGTTTCGTGACGTTGAGGAGGCGCTGGCATTGGCCAATGACAGCCGGTTCGGGCTGGCGGCCGGCGTGTTCACGGAGAGCCTTGACACCGCCATGAAGTTCGCCCGAGGGCTTCAAACCGGAAATATTCATATCAATTGGGGGCCCCAATGGCGGGCCGACCTGATGCCCTATGGAGGCCTGAAAAACAGTGGCTTTGGGAAGGAGGGGCCACGCTACGCGGTCGAGGAAATGACGGAGTTGAAGATGGTGGTTTTTCACCTAAGAGATTGAAAGTGTTGACGTTATTGCAAAGAGTTGTTACAAGTTCGTCTAGTATCGGGTAGTCGCACGTGGGAATAACGCAGGCAATACGACTAGTTTATGCGAACGATGGCACAGCCAGGGACGGGAGGCGCGTCAGGCGTGGACACGCAGCTACAGAATCAGAGCATGAGGGTCGAACGCAAGCATTTCACGTTCGACCTCAGAGAGAATCCGCGGGGACGGTTCTTGAGAATCATCGAGGAAGTTAATGGTCGTCGCGACGCCATCATTATCCCCGTGACGGGACTTGAAGATTTCCGCGATCAACTGAACGAAGTTATCAAGTTCAGCAAGACTCTCACACCAAAACCGTAGCTTTCGGGGGTCACGCCGCGAGGTTCAACGAGAAACCGGGGCCGTTGCGCTCCGCGCAATTTCGCGCCGTTACTTCTTTTCCCTGCTGACGATTTGGCCGATGGCCGCTTCGGCCTGCTCTCTCACCGTTGGATCCGTATCTCCCAGCAACACCGTAAGCGCATTTGTGCCCTCCGCCAGCCCACATTCGCCGAGTGACCGAGCGGCCAGGCGACGGACTTCGGGGTCTTTGTTTTGAACAGCGTCGGCCAATGGTTTCAGCGCCGCGGGATCGTGGATCCTGGCCAGCGCGACGGCGATGTCGAATTGTTGCGGCGGAGCGGCCAATTCGAGCGCGCGCAGGAGCGAAGGGCGGGCTGGCTCCGTAGCCAGTTCGTAAAGGGCCCGGGCGACGCTGTACCGCACGTTGCCATCCGGATCCGCCAGCAATTGAACCAGCCACCCAACCGCTCGGACGTCACCGAGTTTGCCGAGGGCGGCGGCAGCCTCGGCGCGCACGAACCAGTTATCGTCCGTCAGCAGCCGAAACAACGGTTTGAGCGCCGCAGGGTTTCCCACTCGACCCAGGGCATGGGCGCAGTAGCCCCGCACCCAAAAGTCGGAATCGTCCAAAGCGCGGACGAGTTCGTGGAAATCGTTGGCACGGGGGTGGTCGGAAATAAGTTTGGCCGCGCCCTCCCGAACAACCCGGTCGTGGTGGCGCAAGATCTCGGGGACGATCGACCAGCCGGGGGGACTTGTTGCATTGCGAGCGCTGCCTGATCGAGGTGTGCCTCACGGAGCAGAACCACGACGCGCATCCGCAACAGCAACGCGGAATCGGGATGTTGACGGAGGTAGCGCTCGACCGTGTCCTGGGCGGCCTGGATGTTCCCTTGGTCCAGCAAAGCGTTTGCCTTATCAAGGGCGGCGCGTTCAGGACTCTTTGCGCAGCCAGCGAACAAAACAATCAGGATCAATGTAACGAGACGTGGCATCGTAAATGACCAAATACGCTCCGGCTTGCGTCAGCATGAACTACTTCCCGGAGTCGATACTGGCTGCATCTTTGTCGCGACTGGCGATGTGGTCAAGAGTGAACTGCGCGGTGGTAGTCCCCTAATTTGAGCTTTTTGGGGGTGCGGGGCTGTCCTTGTTCTCACTCCGTTTGATGGCACGGCGGTTGACATTCCAAATCCAAAAACTCAGTCCCGTTCCGGCCAACAGGCCATAGAGTGAACTGAAAATAATCCAAAGGTCAGGATGCGAGGGCCGGTGACGCCACACAAATCCAATTGACGAGAAGATGCCAAACAAGGTGAAAATCAAAACCAGCTTCCAAGGAAATTGTGGATTTGCCTGCTTGGTCACTTGCCTCTCGCCTTCTTGATCTGGTAGGACACGCCGACCTTGACGGCGCTCTGAGCGTCTACCACGGGTGGAATTTCCAGAATCGTGATGAATTCCTCTGGCTCGCCATACGTCCAGCCGTAGCATCGCTTGGCTTTTGGATGGCCGATCAGTTCAAAGACCTCGACATCGCCTTCCCAAAGGGTTCTGCCGCGAAAGACCTCATGCACCGGCACCGATTCAACGTGTTTTGAATCGCATCCGTGCAACTGAGCTATGACCATCTGTAGGCGTTCGATGTACCGTTTATTCTCCACAACGTTTGACCAGTTCTTCCACCGTCCAGGCGCTGCTTTCTATGTCTGCCGCTTGCGCTGGTGTCATGCGTAGCGCCTTGTGCGTCTTGCAGAAGTTGTAATAGCAGAAATTCAACGCGACCGCAGCCTCAAAGTTTTCAAACTTCTTGCTGAATGCGTTGGTTAACCGGGTGAGCCTACGGCAATGCATTCGCAGGGTGTGGTTCTGCTTCTCGACGTGCGAAGTTGTTATTCGGGCAACCAACGGGTTGCCTTGGATAATTTTCCTCTCGACCTCGACGACCTCTGCCGGGCTGTACCTCGACGCCGCTTCTTTCGTGAGTTGCGTAACAGAATAGGTTTTTACGATCTGGCCGTAGTCAACTCCAACACCGAAGCTGCGTTCAACCGCTTCCGGGTAGGCGTGCATCGCATCCGTGGAAAGCTGGATACGACGGGAAAGACGGCTTGCTAAATCTTCCATGAACCATCGCGTATGCGTGAAATCGCGCTTGCCCGCAACAAAGCACGGAATCAACTTTGAAACTGAATCGAGCGCAATATAAACCCAAACGTCGCCATAGTTGCCTGTACGGTGTGCGTTCTTCCGTTTGGCTCCAATGAATCCCCAAATCTCATCGACCTCGATTTGCTGGCAGTCAAGGTTCCGCATTTTTTCGTCCATGATGCGCTTGCAGGCCTGCCCCACACGCAAGGCCAGTCTGCCGATTGTGTCCTCATGGATGCCGGTGATTCTCTCGACGGCCAGAATGGAAGAGCCTTCGCAAAGCATTGAGATTGCCGCGATCTTCTTTTCGAGTTTCAGGTTGTTTGCCATATCGCGCTCCGTTTCTTATCTTGGAATTATTGTACACACACAAAATAGAAAGTCAAATACTTTTTGTCTGTACAATAAAGATTTTTCAGGGCAGTATTTCGCCGTGAAAAGACGTGGCCGCCCAAAGAAGCTCGACGCTGAAAAGCGTACAGACCGTCTCGATCTCCGTATCACCAAGGCTGAGAAACAGAAGATCGACACAGACGCTAAAAACGCTGGTATGACTCAATCAAAATGGGTCAGGTCGCGTTTGGGCTTGACGTAACACCGCGCCATGATATATTAGCCACACATAAATGCGGAAGGTGTAGGAATCGAACCCCATCGCTGTTGCAGCAGCGAGTCCTAGGGATGTAGAACCCCGCACGTACCCAGTACAAGGAACACCCTCCACATTCAAATGGCGCCCGGCGCGGGGAGACGGTTGCAGCCGCTCCCCGCTGACACACTTTCAGTCATGTGAAACTCCGGCTTACTAAGTGTCTCGCCGAGCAAATTGTTAATCGTTTTCCCCGAAAGATACCCACCCCATTTTGCCGATGGTGAAACCCTTTTCGGGCGTCAACAATTTCTCCAGCCGCCTATATCGTGCGCCCGTAAGTTCCGCCAGTTCCGAAATCCGTTTGGACTTATCTCTGAGAATCTCCTTAACGGAATTCAAAATCTTTTCGTCGTCGTCTGGCGTCGTGGGCGTCAAAGTCAATTCCCTCATGGCTTCGATGCCGTTGGAGTGAAACGTATTCTCAACGGTATCGGCAATTGGGACTGCTTGAAAGTGCCAGAGATGCGCTGAAAACCCTTCCCGTAACGGACATCATGCGGGAGAGACTATCGCTTGCGCTTGACCAGCTTGCGGAGTCGGAGAAGAAGAATGAACAATTTCAATCGCAGGTAGCCCGTCTTGAGGCGGCTTTGGAGCGTGAGCAGTCTGACCGCGACAAGGCACAGCGTGAGTTGCACGATCTCCAAGAGGCGCATCAGGAAGAGGTGCGAATCGAGGAAGGCATCGAATTTAGGAGGGGTATTCGCACGACCCATAGGTGGCAACCGTTTTGTCCGAAATGTCATTTGCCAGTTCAACTCGATAGTGAAACGCCCTATTGCTCGGCCTCATGCGGTTGGTATCCGAGTGGTGTAAAAACTCGCTTTGTTCCTAGCATTATCCAACGCCTCGGTTAGGGAAAATTTCAAATTAGGGGACTACCTGCGCGGTACCCCGGGGCTTCGGGGTTGACACCCCTTCTCATGGCCCGTAGACTAAGCGGTACTATGCCGGGGTCGACATTGAGCGGAGCTACATCATCCCGTAAATCGCTTTCCGAGCAAAACCTCTCGGATTTGCTGGAACCAGTTGCAGCCGAATTGCCTCGGGTGGAAATGGCACTAGCCAGCCAGGTGGGCAGTTTTGACCCGCGGTTGGGGGATTACGTCCAGTATATCCTGGGGGGCACCGGAAAACGCCTTCGCCCAAGCCTCGCGTTATTGGCGGGCGGTGCGACTGGCGGTATCCGGGACGAACACATCACTTTGGCCGTCATTGTTGAACTTATCCATGTCGCGACCCTCGTCCATGACGACGTATTGGATGAGGCCGACCTTAGACATCGGGTCCAAACTTCTAACTCTCGATGGGGCAACGAGATAAGCGTTTTATTGGGGGATTGTTTGTTCGCACACGCCCTGCGGCTGGCCGCTGGGTACCCCACAACAGACGTTTGCCGCAGGGTTAGTGAGGCCACAAATACCGTGTGTTCTGGAGAAATCGTCCAAACACAACGCCGATTTGATCTTGATCTGACGCTTGATCAATACCTGGATATCATCAATATGAAGACGGGAGCGCTATTTGCTGTCAGTTGCGAACTGGGGGCCGCTTTGAACGGTGCACCCCCTCCGGTTGTCAAATCCATGTATGAATACGGGGCTAATTTGGGGATTGCGTACCAGATTTATGACGACTGCCTGGATATCTTCGGCCAGGAACGACAGGCCGGAAAATCTTTGGGGACAGACATGAAGAAGGGAAAGCTGACGCTACCGTTTCTGCTGCTCCTTCAACACGTCGGTTCGGACAGTCGCCAGGAGTTGGGGGAGATGATTTTCCGAAATGATCAACTGGAGCAACAGCGGTTGCTGCGGCTGGTACTCGGCAATGGCGTCGTGGCCGAGTCACTGGCGGCGATTGACAAGTATATCGGGCGCGCCCGGGCCAATCTTTCCACAATACCAGCGAACATTTACGGCAGCACACTCGGATCACTGACAGAATATCTTTCGGGGCAAAGCCGATCGCTCCTTCGGGAAGCGGTTGCGGCCTAGCTCGCGGGACTTAAGGGCATCGGCTCGAATCGTCATGAAGCTGAAGGAAACAATCAAACTCGGTAGCCAGTTGCTGCGGCGGACAAGTTCATCCGCCCCGGTGCCGGCGCCCGCGACCGAGCGTGAGATCGACCTGCAGCATGAGGATGACGAAGCGCTGGTTCGCCGCACCCAAAAGGGCGACAGCTCGGCGTTTGATGTCTTGGTTGGCCGTTACAAGGAACGCCTCTACGCCACGGTCTACCATATGACGTCGAATCATGAAGACGCCAATGACCTGGTGCAAGACACCTTCATCAAGGCGTACAAGAGCCTGCAGAGCTTTCGCGGACAGTCGAGTTTTTACACATGGGTCTATCGGATCGCCGTCAATCGCACGATCAACTTCATCAAGCGCCGTAAGAACCGCAACCAATACAGCCTCGACGACATGGACAGCTCGATCCAGACCGACCCCGATCTGGTGGAGCTGATGTCGCATGTCACGCCACGCCGCGAGGTGGCCCTGTCGGAGCTCCAGCAGAAATTGAACGAAGCCCTGCAGCGCTTGTCGGAACCGCACCGGGCGGTCGTTGCCATGCACGATATTCAGGGGATGACGCACGCCGACATCGCCCGCGTCATGAAATGCTCGGAAGGCACCGTCCGCTCCCGGCTGTTTTACGCGCGACAACAACTGCAGGGATTACTCAGCGATTATTTGTGACAACCACCATGGACTGCCAGAAAGCACAAACGTTGTTCGACGAGCTCTCGCAGAACCGGCTCGATTCCGAGACCGCTCTGCAGGTGCGCCAACATCTGGCCGATTGCACGGACTGCCGTGTGTTGGAACAACGCGCGGCTCGTCTGCAGCGGCTCCTGGCGCTCAAGCGTTACGAGCAGCCGGCTCCGGACTATCTGGATAATTTCCTCTCGGAATTTCACAGCCGATTGATGGCAGAGACGCAGCAACCCGCGTGGTGGGAGCGCGCGTTGGGGCGCATCGACAGTCTTCTGGTGGTCGGGACGATGCGTGTGTGGCGTTACGGTGTCGCCAGCGCCATGGGCGTGGCCGTCGTCGTGAGCGTGATGTGGATGAGCGTGCGTCAGGCGACCGCTCCAGACAGCGCCGCCGATCAGACCGCCGCCGCCAATCCGTCGTTGGTGCTCGCCGATTCGCAGGTTACGCCCCCGCCGTCCCATTCCGCCCCCGACGCCATTGTGGCGTCCATTTCCCCCTCGCTGGAAGCTGTACCCGGTGATGACCAGCCCCCGTCGGCTGGCAGTGTGGACTTGGTCCAGGCTCCCGCGCGGGCGGATTACACCGCGCCGCACTATGTGCTGGACCGCATCGCGGACACGCCTGCCAGTTATGAAGTTGCCAGTTCCCATTTTTAAGCCGCGCGTCGGTTGGTGCGTCGCCTTTCTCATCGCCGTCGCCACCTCAACAGTCTGGGGGGAAAGCTTGCTGGAGACCATGGACCAGGAGGTCTCTTCCATCTACGAGAAATCCCGGGACGCCGTCGTCAGGCTCCACGCGCAACGCCAGTTCCAAATCGGCAATTTACTGCTTACGCCCTCCTACCATATCGCCACCGGGTTCTTTATTGACAAGGATGGTCACATCCTGACCACGGCCACGGCGGTGGACAACGTGGATGCCTGCTGGATCGATTGGCGCGGACAGAGAATCAGCGCCCGCATCGTCGGGCGGGATCCCTCGACCAATCTCGCGGTGTTGAAAATCAATCCCGAAAACGGGACCCCGACACCCTTCCTGCCGCAGGGCGATTCTGACGCTCTCCGCGTTGGCTCGATGGTCATCGCCGTTGCCTTTCCCTATGATTTGCCGTGTGCGCCGGTCGTCGGGTTTGTCAGCGGGCTGGATATTCAAAGCAATGGGCATGTGTTTCCCACCACCCATATTCGCGCGGGATGCCGGCTCAGTCCCGGACAGGGCGGCGGTCCGCTGTTGAATGTGCATGGGGAGGTTGTCGGCATCGCGGTCGCGGCGCATGCGGACGGTCAATGCTGCGCGCTGCCGAGCAACGCCGCCCGCAAGATCAGCGAGGACATCCTGGAGTTTGGCCAGGCGCAGCACCCATGGGTTGGCTTGAACGTGTCCGAATGTTCGCCCGCCGTCGATCCCGTTGCGTCCGATCAACGTCAGGTTTTCGTTCAGGAGGTCTTCTCGAATACGCCCGCGGCTGCCGCGGGGTTCTGCAACGGCGATATTCTGGTCAGCATCACGAGCAATGAAGTCCGCCGGTCCGCGGATGTCCTCGATACGATGTTCTACTATCGCGTCGGCGATAAAGTGGAGTTCACGGTGCGTCGGAATGGATTCGAGCAAAAAATTGTGCTGACCGTTGGCAGCCGTCCCCCGCAAGAACCATTCGGCTCCGTGCCGATTCCGCAATTTGTCCCCCCGGGACCATCCGCGCCACAGCCAGCGGCGGTTCCCGTATCACAAGAACACTAAGCACCAGTAGGCCCATCCTTTTTTCCGCCAAACAAACGGCGCGAAGCGTTGCTTCGCGCCCTTCGTACGAGATCCGGAATATGGTAGGTTTACTTCTTGCCGACCTTCGCGCGCACATCATCGAGTTGACCGGCGGAACCGAGAGCCTGGTTCTTGTGCGCGATCATCTTGGCGTACTCCTCGATGTAAATCTTGCCGGGGTCGCGCAGGTCGAACTTCTCGGGATGGTCGCGGAAGAACTCGCGGTGCACGCGTGTCCACACCAGGCGGCCGTCGGTGTCGATGTTGACCTTGCAGACCCCCATCTTCGCCGCCGGCAGGAAATCCTCTTCGGGGACGCCGCTGGTGTTGGGCATGTTGCCGCCCGCCTTGTTGATGCGGTCGACTTCGTCCTTCGGTACGCTGGAACTGCCATGCATGACCATCGGATAGCCTGGCAACAGTTTCTGAATCGCTTCGATGACTTCAAAGTGCAGCCCCATCTTCTTGCCCGGCTCGGCCTTGAACTTGTAAGCGCCGTGACTCGTGCCGATCGCGACAGCCAATGAATCACATTTCGTCAGCTTGACGAACTTTTGCGCCTCATCCGGGTCGGTCAGGCAGACGTGGCCGGAAATATCTTCTTCGACGCCGCCCAGCATCCCGAGTTCGGCTTCGACGGACACGCCGCGCGCGTGGGCGCGGTCGACGACGCGCTTGGTGATGGCCGCATTTTGATCGAATGGTTCGTGGCTGGCGTCGATCATCACCGAACTATAGAAGCCGGAATCGATGCAGTCGTAACACGTCGGCTCGTCCCCGTGGTCGAGATGCACCGCAAAAATCGCTTCTGGAAAGATCTGTTCGGACGCGCGAATCATGGCTTCCAAATACCGCTTGTCGGTGTACTTGCGTGCGCCCTTGCTGAGCTGAATGATGAACGGCGCCTTGCTCTGGACGTTGCCCCTGAACAGGCCAACGGTTTGCTCCAAATTGTTGATGTTGTACGCGCCCAAGGCGTACTTTCCATAGGCGATCTTGAACAGTTGTGCGGTGGTACAAATCATCTCAAATTCTCCTCATTGAAACAACGCAGCCCATCAATTGGGTCGGTGCGCGACCAGCTACTCGCATCGCCCCAACACTAGCGGACGCGTCCCACGCCGTCAAACTTGATTTGGAAGGGGAACCGACGCTAGTACGGCAGCGGAAACCGCGCCGTCAACGCCCGCACTTTGTCCTTCACGTTCGCCTGCAGGGCCGCGTCATCGGGCTTTTCGAGCACCTCAGCAATGAGCGCGGCGATTCGGTCCATCTCGGCTTCCTTCATCCCGCGCGTCGTAACAGCCGGCGAACCGAGGCGGATGCCGCTGGTGACAAGCGGTTTTTCGGGATCGTACGGGATGAGGTTCTTGTTGACCGTAATGCCCGCTTTGTCGAGCGATTCCTGGGCAATCTTGCCGGTGAGCTTCTTCGGGCGAAGATCGACCAGCATGAGATGATTGTCCGTGCCGCCACTGACAATGCGGAAACCGCGCGACGCGAGCGCCGCCGCAAGCACCTTGGCGTTCTTCACGATCTGTTGCTGGTAGTCCTTGAAATCGGGCTTCATCGCCTCGAGGAAACACACGGCTTTGGCGGCGATGATGTGCATGAGTGGGCCGCCTTGAATGCCCGGCAGCACCCAACTGTCAATGTCTTTGGCGTATTTCGCCTTGCACAAAATCAAGCCCGCCCGCGGACCGCGCAGGGTCTTGTGCGTCGTGGTGGTGACAAAATCGGCATACGGCACAGGGCTCGGATGAATGCCAGCGGCCACCAATCCCGCGATGTGGGCCATGTCGACAAACAACAGCGCCTTCACGCTGTCGGCAATCTCGCGCATCCGCTGGAAATCGATGATGCGCGGATAGGCGCTCGCGCCGGCCGTGATCATTTTCGGCTGGCAATCCTGCGCGAGTTTTGCCAACTGATCGTAATCGATCACTTCGGTGTCCGGACGCACGCCGTAGTGCACGACCTTGTAGAAGTGGCCTGAAAAATTGCGCGGCGAACCATGCGTGAGATGGCCGCCGTGGGCCAGTTCCATCGTCAGGATCGTGTCCCCGTGCTGGATCGCGGCGAAGTACACCGCCATGTTGGCCTGCGATCCAGAATGCGGCTGGACGTTGACGTGCTCGGCGCCGAACAGTTGTTTGGCGCGGTCGATGGCGAGTTGCTCGGCGATGTCCACGTATTCGCAACCGCCGTAATAGCGTTTCCCAGGGTAACCTTCGGCGTATTTATTGGTCAGCACCGAGCCGGCGGCTTCGAGGATCAGCCGGCGACACGAAATTCTCGCTGGCGATCAACTCGATGTTCTCCTGCTGGCGCTGCTTCTCGCGCTGGATCGCATCGAAAATCCCGGGATCGGTCACCGCCAGCGCCGATGTCTTCTTCGCGGGCGAGTCGGCGGCGCTGATCGTCGGTGGATGATCCATCTCGCCGACCCGACGCGCATGGCGGCCACCGCCAAATGCCGTATGCAGCCAGACATCAAGGAGTTCCTTCGCCTGCTCGGCATTGGTGTCGATACCGGACAGGACGAGGACGTTGGCGTCGTTGTGCTCGCGACTGAGACGGGCCCAGTGATCCGTGCTGACCATGGCCGCGCGAATGCCGGGAAACCGGTTGGCGGCGATGCTCATGCCGATGCCGCTCTTGCAGACCAACACCCCGCGGTCGAAGTTCCCCGCGAGCAACTCGCGCGCAACAACGAACGCGTACTCGGGGTAATCCACCGGGTCGGTCGTGTGCGTGCCGAAATCCGCAAATGGATATCCACGCTGCGCCAGCCAGTCCTTCAACGCCGCCTTGATCTCGATGCCGCCGTGATCGCCCGCCAACGCAATGCGTAGTGGACGGGCGTCCTCGTTGGTGACGGGCTCCGCGGCCTCCGTGGTCGCCTTGCGCGTGGCGGCCGTGGTCTGGTCGATAAACACAATCAGGCTCGGCAGGGCATCGCGGATTTGGTCGCGCGTGCGGCGGTAAATTTCGACGGTCTGACCGATCGGGTCGGCAATGTCCTTGTTCTCCCCCGCGCTCGACCCTTCAAACTCGCGCAGGAGAAACGTCTTTTCCGATGCGGACGGGAACAATGTCTGGAGCGCGTCCTGATGTTGACGGGTCATCACGAAAATGAAATCGGCCTGTCTCACGAGGTCGCTGTTCAACGACTGGCTGAGGTGCGACGAGATGTCGACGCCAAGTTCGGCGACAACCTCGGCGGCGACATCGGTCACGTGCAAGCCGTCCAATGCGCCGAGGCCCGCGGAGGCGACCTGGATGTCATCGCGGCCCCGCAGCATGTGACGAAGCATGCCCTCCGCCATCGGGCTGCGACAAACGTTGCCTGTGCAAACGAAGAGAATCTTCTTCATCGAATCCTTACAGTGTGCCGATTGCGGGCCGACCGTGCCATCCGGCGCGCCTCATTGCCAGGACAAGAGCACCCGGATACCCTTCAAAATGTCCACCGCCCGTTGCAGCACCACGTCACGCACGTTTTGGATTTCGCCTTCCTCTTCATGCCCCTCGTCGGACGACGGCTCGTCCCCATCGACGGATTGCCTGTGAACACCTCCGGGGCTGGGGATCTGTGGCGAGGGTTTATTGGTCGACGGCTCGTCTACGTCGATCGACTGTCCATGAAACACCTTGACCAACTGCGCTTCGGTCAAGTCCTTCTTTTTCACCCGCGGCTGAAGGCTGACGGTCAGCGTCTCGTTGGTGGCCGGGGCGAACACGACATCATATTCCTTCTGCGTGTCAATTTTCACGGCCACATCCGGCGTAATCCCGTTGGGAAACAGGTCAACGGGCGGGCCTCCCGCTGTGGACGGCGGCAACACGATTTTCGCCGTCGCCAACCGCAGCGTCCGGCCATCCGCCAACTTCACGTCCTGCCAGGCGGCGGCGGAGCCTGCGGTTTCCGAGCCGATGACGATCCCGCGATCCTGCGCGCGCAGTGCGCCGGCCAATGCTTCGGCGCTGCCCCGCGTTTGCCCGTTCACCAATAACATCAGCGGCGCGGAAGTCAGATCGGCGCCCACGGAAAGGCCGGATTTGACCGCCGACCTTGCGTGAAAGATCTGCGCACCCTTTTCCGAACTCTTCAGCGTGAACAACTCCTGACCGTCGGCCAGAAATCGGCCCGCGACCTCCGCAGCCGCCGCATAATTCGTCCCGTCGGCAAATCGCAGATCGAGCACATAGCCCGTGACTTTCTCTTCGCCGAATTTTTTCAATTGCGCATCGAGCGCCGCCGGAGTCCCGTCTGTCACGTCGCTCAAGCGGATGTAGCCGATGTTGGGATCGATGACCTCGGCGCGAGCGAGGTCGGGCGACGGATGGGGTTCAGCGGCGACGATTTTGGCGGCGTTTGTCGAGGGCGCTGGCGGCGAGACAATCACCGCGCCGCGGCCGAGAGCGTTGATGAGGCCGTCGACCGTGGCTTCGTTTAGCAATTTATCATTGAGCTGGTCGTGGTCGACGTAGTTCGATTTGAGGACGCTGATGACCTCGGTTGTCTCTCGCAACGACGAATCGGCGGCAACCGCGCGGCAGAACAATGCCCCGCCGGCAATCACCAGCAAACCAACTGTGTGAATTCTTATGGCCATTATTCTCATCGTTCCTCGTTACCGGACAACGTCCGTTGACTGACCCGCCGCAACACCATCACTTCCGCGTCGCACGGGCGGCAATATCGCGGCGAAAATGGGCGCCGTCAAAGTGAATTTGTTCGACCGCTTCGTACGCCCGGCGGGCGGCATTTTCGATCGTATTGCCCAGCCCCGTCACGCCCAGGACCCGTCCGCCGTCCGTGACGGTCCGTCCGTCATCCGACCGCCGCGTGCCCGCATGAAACACGCACACTTTATCCGAGTTGGCCGCCTGTTTCAACCCCGCAATCGGCTGGCCCCGTTGATACGGGCCCGGATACCCGCCCGCCGCCATGACGACGCAGACGGCGGCGTCCGGCCTCCAAGCCAGTTTCAAGCGGTCCAGGGAGCCGTCGATGGTCGCTTCCACCGCATCCACCAGGTCGGATTCCAACCGTGGCAACACGACCTGGGTCTCGGGGTCGCCGAAACGGCAGTTGAACTCGAGCACTTGCGGGCCGCGTTCGGTGATCATCAAGCCGGCATAGAGCACGCCACGGTATTCGATGCCTTCCGCCTGCAATCCCGCCAGCGTGCGCTGAAAGATGTCCGCGACCTGCGCGTCGAGTTTCGTTGTCCAATACCGGCGTGGGCGAATAGGCGCCCATCCCGCCCGTGTTCGGGCCGCGGTCGCCGTCGAGCGCCCGTTTGTGGTCCTGCGCGGAGGCCAGCGTGCTGGAATGATTGGCCGTCGACGAGGGCCATGACGGAAAGTTCTTCGCCACGCAAACATTCCTCGATGACGACTTGCGCGCCGGCCGCGCCAAAGACCTTTTCCTCCATGATTTCCGTGACAGCCTGTTCGGCTTCTTCGACGGACGACGCGACGATCACGCCTTTGCCCGCCGCGAGGCCGTCGGCTTTCACCACAATCGGCGCGCCGACCTTGCGGAGGTGGGCGCGGGCGGCGTTGGCGTCTGTCGAAAATTGCCGCGGTAGCGGTCGGCACGTTGTATTTCAGAAGAAGCTGCTTCGCGAAGACCTTGCTGCCTTCGAGTTGGGCGGCGCGCTGGTTCGGACCGAAAATGCGAAGGCCGCACGTTTGAAAAATGTCCACGATGCCGGCGCACAACGGCGCTTCGGGGCCGACGACGGTGAGATCGATCTTCTCGCCGGCGGCGAATGCAGCCAACGATGCGAATGTCGGTAGCAGCGATCGGCACGCACTCGGCCAGCTCGGCAATGCCGGCATTGCCGGGGGCGCAGAAGAGTTTCGTGACCCGCTGGCTCTTGGGCGAGTTTCCAGACAAGCGCGTGTTCGCGCCCGCCGTTTCCGATGACCAGGATTTTCATGCCGACTTCAGTCGGCACTGTAGGTGAAACTTTCCGAGACGGTCAATGCCGGAAGCGGCAGCCCAAATGCAAAGATGCGGAGAACTGGATTACCGCAAGGCGGTCTCGGAGAGGTGCGCGCCGGTGTCGTCACTGCCCTGCAGCTTCATTTGGGACCGCGCGGGCTTGAACACCCCAGACAGGGAGCTGTGCTGGGTGTCGGTCCCAAACGTGCGGTCGATAGACGCGGCGACGGCGTCGTGCGACGAAACAATGATTTCGCCGGTGAGGGTGAACGAACCCGTCTCGCTCAAGCCCTGGCCGGTGACGTCGAAGACAGCCGGATAATTCGTAGAAAGCGTGGCGGTAAAGGTCTCGCCGAGGGGTTTCCCGTTTCGCTTGAGCCCGGCGTTCCAGGAACCGGTCAGGTTGGGAAGGCTTTCGGGCTGCTCGCCTTTGCACGTATACCCGCCACCGTGAGTGGTGGCACTGGCGCGGAACCGGTTGCCCGAGAGCATGTGAGCCGTCAGCGTGAACGCCGTGCCGGCGCCGTTGACCGTTTGGATGTAGGCGGCGACCACGTCGCCCTTGTTGTTGAAGCTCCAATTGCCCGCCAGGGTGATGAACCCGAATTCTTTTCGGGTGATGCCGTAGCCGCTGACGGTGAAATCATTGGAAAAAGTCATCATCAGAATGCCCTTTTGCGAGCCCGGGATGCTGAGCTGCCACGTGCCGACCGGTGAGGTAGCTGCTCGCGCGAGCGCGGGTTGACTGACGCAAGCGCCCAAAAGAAGGGCGCAAATCAAGAACGACCGCTTCATTACCTCCTCCTTTTCGTTACAAACGTCCCCAATGCGAATTTTTAACGCATTCTCCGTTGCAGGGCAACGCAAAAAAATGCCGAGAAGGACGGGTGCGGTGACGGCTGGACTGTGGGAGGTCTACAGTATTCAGATTTTCCCTCTGCCCAACGCGCACAACCTGGAGGCGTCGGCTTTGTTTACCGGCGATCGGTTTCCAGCAGCGCCGCGGCGATCGCCAGCGCCTTCTCGTAGACCGGGTCCCGAGCGGGACGGTCGAGTTCCTGTGACAAGAGCGATGCGTCGTCCGTGGACCAGAACGCACGTTTGCGCGGCAACCCGCACGCGTGGGGCATGTCGACAGTCGCGCTCGCGGTGCTTTCGCCGTGATTCTTGCGGATGGAGAATGTCGCGTCGCCGGTTTTGATGGCGATGGACAAGATCCCCACCGACGTCGCATCACGGTCGTCGCGTTCGGACAGATGGATTCGGGCCCTGGCTTCTGGCAGCGGCCATCGGAGTTGGGCCGCGAACCAGGAGCCGTACAGCAACGCGCGTAAGCCGGCGCCCGGTCCGCGCCCATGCGCGATGTCGACGGCGCGGATCTGTGCCAGTTCGGCGCAACAGTGCGGTTCGTCGAAAAACTCGGCAGCGAGCTTGCGCCACAACCCCAGCCGGGTCCAACTCAAGTCGGTAAAACAGCAGCGCGGATATTCCGTGAGGACGCGCACGAGACCGGCAAGCTGCGGTTGCGGGTTCGGCCAGGCCGAGGTGTCGTAGATGATCCGGTCGGCCACCGCGACGAGGCGGCGAAACAGATCGATTCGTGTCAGGAAGTTGCCCTGCCACCACACAATCGTCGGGAGATCGGATTCCAGCAACGGCAACACCGCCGAGCCAAGGTGCGCGACGCTCTGGCCGCTCGCATGAATGGCGATTTGCTCGCAACACACCTGCTTCTGCCCCGTGCCGGCAAGATGGCAATGGGCTGAGATCGAGGCGGACAATTCCGATGTGGATGTGTTCGACGCCACGGAGAGCACGATCGCCCGGCAGGGGTGATGACTTGTGAGCGTACTGATCGCTTCACTGGCGTGCGCGGCCTCCGCATCGGTTTCCGCAAGCACGATGAAGTTGAACAAGCAGGCCCGGGTGATCTGGCGTTGCGTCGGGTCCTTTTCCGATTCGGCGGCGAGCTGCCAGAGTTCGTGAAGCTGGCGCTCGATTTGCGCCACATCCACGGCCGTTTCGACGCCGGCCGCGAAAGTCTCGAGTTGCGCGCTATTGGGCATGGTTAGGGGCGTCTCCATTCCCGTCCATCGCGCTCGATGAATTCATCAGCCTCGGGTGGGCCCCACGTGCCCGATTCGTACGGGAACGGCGCGGGCGACGCGTCCCAGCCAGCGATGATCGCATCGATGATTTTCCAGGAACGTTCCACCTCGTCACGCCGGGTGAACAACGTCGAGTCGCCGATAATGGCGTCGTGCAGCAGTCGTTCGTAGGCTTCGGGCGAGCGCGCCCCAAAGCTGCCGCCGTAGCGGAAATCCATCTTCACGGGCTGCAAATTGATTACGTTGCCTGGCACCTTGGCGTTCATGCGGATGGCGATGCCTTCGTCGGGTTGGATGCGGAGCACGAGCGCATTCGGTCGCAGCGGCTCGGGTGATTCGGCGGCGAAGAGCACTGCGGGTGGCGCCTTGAACTGGATGGCGATCTCGGCGACGCCCTTCGGGAGGCGTTTGCCGTGCCGGAGGTAGAAGGGCACACCGGCCCAGCGCCAGTTGTCGATAAACAATTTCAAGGCGACAAACGTCTCGGTGCGCGAGCCGGGAGCGACATTCGTTTCTTCCCGATAACCGGGCACGGGTTTCCCGGCCATCGACCCGCTCGCGTACTGGCCCCGGACGGTGAACTGCTGGACCTGGTCGGGTGTGATCGGGCGGATCGCGCGGAGGACCTTCACTTTTTCGTCGTGGATGACGTCTGCCTCGAGCGCGGTGGGCGGTTCCAGGGCCACAAGCGAGAGCAATTGCATCATGTGGTTTTGCACCATGTCGCGGATGGCGCCCGACTGGTCGTAGTAGCCGCCCCGACCTTCGACGCCCAGCGATTCCGCGACCGTGATCTGTACGTGGTCGATGTATTTCTGGTTCCAGAGCGGTTCGAAAATCTCGTTGGCAAACCGCAGGGCAAGGATGTTTTGGACGGTCTCCTTGCCGAGGTAGTGGTCGATGCGAAAGATATGCTGTTCATCGAAAACATCGGCCAACACATGGTTTAATTCCTCCGCGGTGGGTAGGCTGCGGCCAAAGGGTTTTTCCACGATGATGCGTTGCCGTGCACCCGGACCGGAGCCCGACTCGACAAGGCCGTTCGCCCCCAGTTGTTCGATGATGCCGATGAACTCCGTCGGGGCGGTGGCCAGATAGAATAGACGATTACCGGCCGTCCCACGCTCGGCATCGAGTTTCTTAAGGAATCCGTCGAGCGACTTATACCCTTGGGCGTCGCCAAATTCGGATTGATGATAAAAAATCGCCTGGGCCAGCGAGTCCCACACTGCGGGATTGATCGGTTGGAAGCGCGAAAACTGCGCGACGGCGTCGCGCAACTCGGCGCGGAACTGATCGTGCGTTTTCGGGCGGCGCGCAAAGCCGACAATGGCGAACGACTGCGCAAGTTGGCCTTCGTGGGCGAGGTTATAGAGCGCCGGGACGAGCTTGCGGTGGGTGAGGTCGCCGGTAGCCCCGAAGATGACCAGCGCACACGGTTCCGGTGCCTGCCGGGTGCTGATGCCTTCGCGAAGTGGATTGGAAGTGAGTGCGCTTTGCATAGCCATGGCCCGACCCAAAATTACCACACGTACGATGCCGGACGGAAGAGAGCAGTTTCTGGCCATGATTGGTTTGGAAAACGCAAAGGCTTCCAATGTGGCAAATCTTGGTTGGAAACCGATGGCCGTAGGGGCGGAAGGCGGGCTCGTGGCTCCGACGCCCGCCAAGCACCGAGCAATCCATAACGTGCTTCACTGCGTCTGACGAGGCGGCGAGTTTGTTGACGGCACCGCGTCCTGATTTGGCGGCGCCGGCGGGGAGCTGGACAAGCGTTGATTGGTCGAGTTCGGAGGAGTTGTTGTTGCAGGTTGCCCAAGCAGGTCCCGGCGGCTGCTGTAATAAGGAGCGGGCACAGCGGTATTGCAGCCGCTGGCGGCAAGCCCCAAGGCCACGGTGAACAGGATTGCCAGCCAAGACCGGTTCATGTCCCTGCCACTGTAACGCCGTGGCGCACCGCAGCCAAGTCCAGTTACACGGTGTCGAGCGAAATTGCGTCCGGCGACCCGATCTGTTCTAATCCGGGAATCGTGAAACGGCTTCTGGTCTCTGTGTTCCTGCTGGCGGCGGTCCTGGCGCGTGCGGATCAGACGGATCCGAAGATAGTGATTGGCAAGGCGCGGTTCACGGTCGTTGCTCCCGAGTGCATCCGGATCGAATACGCGACGGACGGGAAATTCGTGGATGCGAAATCCATGTTTGCCGTGGGACGTGATGCGGGCTGGCGTGATTTCAAGTTGACCCGCGACGGCAGTAACGTAACCATCGACACCGGAAAGATCCGATTGCAGTACCGACCCGACGATGAACTCTTCAACCAGGGGAATTTGCGGGCGCACATCGCGCGGGGCGCCGAATGGGTGGATTGGTGGCCCGGTCTGCGGAACCAGCAGAACCTCGGGGGGACGATTCGCACACTGGATCACGTGAAAGGCCCGGTCGATCTGGGTGACGGCGTGTTGGCGCGAGATGGTTGGTATCTGCTGGATGATTCGTCAACAGACCTCCTGACGGACGATTGGGTGGAGGAGCGCCCGGACAACGGGAACACGGACTGGTATTTGTTCGGTTACGGGACGGACTACAAGGCGGGCTTGAAAGCGTTGACGCGCGCTGGCGGGATGGTGCCACTTCCGCGAAAATACGTGTTGGGTGCCTGGTACTCGCGGTATTGGCCGTACTCGTCGAAGGATTACCATGAGATCGTCGAGGAGTACGCTCAGCACGATTTTCCACTCGATATCATCGTCATGGACATGGATTGGCACAAGAGCGGATGGACCGGCTGGTCGTGGAACCGCGACTTGTTGCCCGACGCCGAGGAGTTGTTGCAATGGTTTCACCAGCAAGGACTGCATGTTACCTTGAATGTGCATCCGGCCGATGGTGTTGGCCCGCAGGAGAACATGTATGAGCCGTTCATGCGCGCGATAGGCGAGGATCCGGCGACCCAGGCGACACTGCCGTTCGATGCGGCCAACAAGAAATACCTCGATACGCTGTTCCAGTACACACACGATCCCCTCGAACGTGAGGGTGTGGACTTCTGGTGGTTGGACTGGCAACAATTCCCCTACACGCGCAGCCTGCCACACCTGACCAACCTGTCCTGGCTGAATGAGTATTACTACCGCCATACCGGCCGCAGCGGTCTGCGCGGCCAGTCGTTCAGCCGTTGGGCGGGCTGGGGCGATCATCGCCATCCGATCCACTTCTCGGGTGACGCCGACACGGGCTGGGAAATGCTGACGTTTGAAGTGCCGTTCACGTCCACCGCCGGGAATATCGGTTGCTTCTTCTGGTCGCACGACATCGGCGGACACACGGGCGGCCGCAACGAGGAGAGCTATGTGCGCTGGGTCCAATTTGGCGCGACCTCGGCGGCCCTGCGCTCTCATTCCACGCGCAAACCCGACATGGATCGCCGCCCTTGGACATACGGCCGCCAAGCCGAGGATTCGATGCGCCTGGCGTTTCATTTGCGGTCGGAGTTGTTCCCGTACATCTACTCGAGCGTGTGGCAAAGCTGCTCGGAATCGGTGCCGCTGAACCGACCGATGTACATCGAGTATCCCACCAACGACGAAGCCTATCGTCACCCGCAAGAGTATTTCTTCGGCGATAGTCTGTTGGTCGCACCCATCACGACGCCCGGGGAAGGGCCGGACAAGCGGGCGCGGCAAGTCGTGTGGTTCCCGTCGGGAGATTGGTACGACTGGTTCAGCGGCCAGCGTTTTTCAGGAGAACGAACTGAGACCGTTTCGGCGGACATCAATCGGTTCCCGCTGTACGCAAAGGGCGGCGTGCCGATTCCGTTGCAACCTTATTCACCACGGATGACCACGTCTCCGCTGGCCACTTTGGTGGTCCGCTGCTATCCGGGCCCGGATGGCGTGAGCGGCAGCACGACGCTCTATGAGGATGATGGTGTGACGACCGGATACTTGAAAGGTGAAAGTTCACAAACCGCGCTGACGTATCGGCGTTCCGGCGACAAAGTTGTCCTGAATGTATCACCATCAAGCGGTGCCTACGCGGGGCAAGTTCAGAAGCGGTCGTATGTGGTGGAATTGCCTGAGACTGGTAAACCACACGCCGTTTCCGTCAACGGCAAGCGGGCCACGGCAGACTATCAGGAGAGCACTCGTACAACTCGCGTGAGTGTGGCAACTCGTTCGATTCGTGAGGCCGTACAGGTTATCGTGAACTTCTGAAAGCGGTACGGTTCAGACCGTGTCAATCGCCTCGTGCACGCGCTGGATGAAGTCCTGAAAATGGAACGGCTTGTGGATGTACCCGAAAAGCCCCTGTTGAAACATCCGTTGCGCGACGTTGTCTTCGCAGCCGGTCAGCAGAATGGTGCGCACCTCGGGGTTCTGGCGCTTTAAACATTCAAAGACCAGATCGCCGGTCATCTCGGGCATCAGGAAGTCGAGTAAGACCAGTTGGATGTTCTGCCAGTTCTTCTCGTAAAAATCGACCCCCTCTTTGGCGCTGGAGACGGTGTAGACCTGAAATCCGGCGGGTTCCAGGCAGCCGCGGACGATCTCCAAGAGTTCGACTTCGTCGTCGATTGCCAGGACGGCGTCGCGTGTTCTGGTATTGAGCGCCTCCATAAACTGACGACAAATGAAGCAAGCGGTATTCCACCGTAACGACGTCAAAAAAAGGAACCGAAGGATGGACACGTTGGTGTTTATACGACCGAAGTTGTTGTGGCAGAAGGTGCTGCGTGGCACGCGAGGTGCTCGGATTGAGGTGAAGACACTTTATATAAGGGCCACGCACTGCAGAAAGGCAAATCATGGAACCGAGCGAACCAGCGTGAAACGGAGCGGACCTTGCCGAAATCCGCATTTTGATTATTGATGATGACAACGTCAACGCGATGTTGGCCAAATGTGTCCTGGAACGGATGGGGTGCACCATCCAAATCTCATGCAACCCGGTAAAGGCGCTCGAGAAGTACGCACGCGAAAAAGACACGATCGATCTGGTGCTGGTAGATTATTTTATGCCCACCTTGGACGGTGGCGCGACGATCGATCACCTGCGAAAGCTCAATCCCGAGATCAAGGTGCTCCTCTTTTCCGGTGCGGACGAAATGCGGCAGCGGCAAATCATCCGCCAGCATTGCATTGAGGGCTACCTTCATAAACCTCTACGGAAAGAAGAAGCGCGGCAACTTATTCGCCAGATTTTCCCGGCACGATCCGAGCCGGTAGCCAGTACCTGATCCTCCCGGCGATCCGGAAAGCGCGAACACCATACGCTTTACTCTTGGCGGAAATGCGCCGGCGGTAAATTATCCGACAATACAACCCCCGGATCACTCCGGCTTGCCAGTCTGGCCGCGCGTCCCACCGAGTGCCTTCACGGCAGCGTTGTAATTGGTGACCAACTCGTTGTACTTGCGGATACTGGCATTCAAGTCCGCCGCCAGTTCTTCAATCCGCGTGTTGGCTTCCTTCATGCGTTCATCGCGTAGTGCCACGGCATTCGCCCAGTTCGAAATCGCTCCCTTGAGTTGATCTCGTTCCAGGGCCAGTTTTTCATTGGCGGCGTCAGCCGTCTCGAGCTTCTCCTCGATTTGAGACCGGAGATCCCGCTCGGCGGCCAGCGACGTTTTGAGTT
The DNA here is from genome assembly GCA_963842185.1 of uncultured Verrucomicrobiae bacterium. Taxonomy (GTDB): domain Bacteria; phylum Verrucomicrobiota; class Verrucomicrobiia; order Palsa-1439; family Palsa-1439; genus Palsa-1439. The sequence continues at coordinate 292,841 of CAWJFL010000011.1, read as the reverse complement.
GGTCGAGATCCTCGTTTAATCCTTTCAACCGGTTGGCTTGCTCGTCGATTTTTGCGGACTGTTCCAAGCGTACCTGATCGAGGCGTTTGATTTCGAGATTCAGCCGACGGTCATGCAGCCATTGAGTGACGCAGAGGCACGCCAACGCCACAACCCCGACCAGATTCAGATATTTCAATTGGCCATTCATGGTTGTGCGGGAGTCGGCTCACGAATTTCAAAGGCGACTTTCTGGATGCCCGTCGACCGCACCAGATCGAGCACATGGATGACCGTGCCATAGCGGACGTCCTGGTCGCCACTAATGAACACGCGGAGGTTTTCATTCGTGTGGTGCCAGGCATTCAAGCGCAGCACCAACTCGTTTGAACCGACGGGTTGCTTGTCGAGGTACACGGCGCCGTCCTTGTCCACCGAGATGCTCGCAAAATCGTTCTTCGTATCGAGGGTTGCTCTGGTGGCGGTCGGCAGGTTGACCTTGACACTTTTCAGATTGACCATGCTCAGGCTCACCAGCATGAAACTGGCGAGCAAAAAGAACATGATGTCAATCAACGGGATGATTTCAATTCGCGCTTCGGGTTCGGATGATTGTTTGGGACCCAATTTCAGTGGCATGGGCGCAACTCAGGATTGGAATTTGGGTGTCGACATGGGGCGTCCTTCGGCTTGTGCGCGCTGGGCGCGTTGCCGGGCAAATTCTTCAAGGTCGTGGCCGTGATGCTTGGCCGATTCGACGACCAACTCGACATGATTGATGGTTTGTTCCAATCGCGATCGGAACCGCGCCAGTCGGCGGTTGTAAAAATTAAATGGCAGCAGGCAGAGAATGGCCGTGCCCAACCCGCATGCCGTGGCAATCAGGGCTTCAGCGATACCGCCGCTGACTTTCACCGCCGCCAGCTCTTCCTGGCCGACGAAGCTGAACGATCGCATGATGCCGGTGACCGTGCCGAGCAGCCCGAGCAGCGGGGCGAGCGTGATCAGGGTGCCGAGGATCCAGACGTATTTTTCTGCTTTCTCAATCTCGTCGTTGGCGCGCAACTGCATGGCGCCGAGCAGCGACGAATGCGCGTGCAGCAGGCCTTCATGGACCGTGCTCAGGAATGGATCGTCGGTGGCGGTCGTCATCTGCACGGCGCGGTCGAAGTCGCCGTCCGCAATGGCGTCGAACGCCTCGTGCAATGATCGGGAATTCGCCCGGCGGCGGAGACTGTTCCACCAGAGTGCGCGCTCGACGATCACCACGAGGGCGGCCAGAAAGGCGAGGAGGATCGGCCACATGACCGGGCCGCCTTTGAAGAAAAAGTCCACGACAATATTGGCGAGCAGGATCGGCATCATAGATGGAGGTCTTTCATTGGGATGTGATTTGAAAGTGAATCGGTACGTCGTAAATGCGCACGCCGCCTGGAGCAAACCGCCACTGATGGCGAACAGTCCGGACAGCGGATTCGTTTAGTAACGGCCAAGGACATGCTTGGAAGACTTCGGCGGAGGTGACCAGGCCGCTCTCACCGACGACAAGACGGATGACCACGGTGCCCTCTTGGTGTTGCTCGATGGCCTCTCGAGGATACTCCGGAGAAGCTTGTTGACCCTCACCGACGCCGAACGTGAGTCGTTGTACGGTCGGGACGGGCTTTGACGGCCGACCGTACGCCGCCTGGTCGAAGGGAACAACGCGTGTGGCGCCTTCCACGGGCACGGCGAACGCGATCGCGGGGGACGGTTCCGCAACGGGAATTGCCGGTGGAGCCATTTCATCGGACGGCAAAACCGTCGAGGACCCGCCGTTACCCGGCTGGCGTTCGTTTTCCAGCGGCGTAATGGTTTCCTTGCCCAGTTGCACAAAAAGTTTTTCCACCTTGACCGGTTCAAGTGCCTTGACGAAGCGGCGGACACGCGAGTACGGCATCAGGAACCCGAGGAGTCCCACGGCCAGGCACACTGTCCAGATCACAAAGGTCACCACGGGAACGAGGGACGTGTCATCACTCGGCTCCATCCCGATGTGAGCAATCGAGTCTGTCGGACGCGCCGTTACCGGCGGCCCGACGAAATGAATGGTACTCTTGGCATTCACAAGTGACTATTCTCTATTTCAGAAGGCTAATCCGAGCGAGCCGAATATACCACGGCGCATGCCATATTGGGCAGCGTTGACACCAACGCCGGTACCACTACGGAGTTCATACGAATCGTCCGTGATGTTAACGACATCCAATCGGGCCTTCAACACGCGCGTCTTGTCCAGTTTCATGTCCCGTTCCACACCCATGTTCAACGAGTAGTACTCCGGCACGTTGGAGCCATTGGGAATGGGCGCGGTCGGATCGTTGGATTCAAATCCCCCGCCATTCTGCCGCAGCCCGCTGCCGTAGATCGCGTCCATGTACACGTGCGTGCTGCCGTGCACTTCTTTCCACGTGTACGCCGCGCCAAAGGAGCCGCTGACACGCTGATCGTGGTCGAGGTAGATCCAATGGTTTTGGACATACGTCAGGTCGTTGGGAGAAAACAGGAATTGCGCCGAGTTCCAATCCTTCCCCTGTGCCACCGAGTAGGCGACATTCGCATAGGAGGAGAAGCCACCGGTCGCGTAGCTGCCGGTGACTTCCACCCCATACACCTGGCCCAGTCGATAGTTGAATGCCGAGAGAATCAGCGACTGTCCGAACAACCCGTCATCCAGTTGGTTTTGGGCGTGTTTGTAATAACCATCCACGCCCACTTGCAGCCCCGGCGCGAGTTTCTGGCTGATGCCGGCGTCGAAGTAATTCGCGCGCTCGGCCTTGACCGGATCGTCCTGGGTCGTTGCGGACTCGTTCGAAGTGCCTTTGAATTGCGACACGTCCGTCGCCGGCACATTTTCCAGTGGCGGCGGCGTGAAATAACGCGAATATCCGGCGTGCAACGTGGTATTGGTCGTCGCTTGGTAGATCAGGTTGGCGCGCGGGCTGACCTGATTTTCCTTGTCGAACGAAGAGGAATACAAGTCAAAGCGCCCGCCAAAGTTGAGTGTGAGTTTCGGCACGATCTTCCATTCATCCTGCAGGTACACGCCGAAGAACGTCGCGTGTTGGTGGCTATCCTGGACAATGGGAAACGCCGCCCCCGACACGGCGCCACTGCTGTTGGTTGGATAGACCGTCGTTGTCGTGTCGGATGCCAGGGATTCCTGCAAGACCATCACACCAGCGCGCAAGGTGTGCTGGTCGTTGAGGAGATAGCTGCCATCCGCCTGAAAGCCGCCCGAGTCAAGCGATCGATTCACGTCCGTGGCCACTCCGTTGAAGAAGAGGTCACCCACTGGATCGGGCAGGAAATGCACGCCGCTATAGCGGCCGTAGGCGGCGGCCTGAAAGTTCAAGTCACCCGCCGATTTCTGGTAGGCCAACACGCCGTAGTAATTCCGCTCGTCCTGGTTCTCGTTCAAATCGCCGGGATCGAACGTCGCCGGTTGACCGGGCGCGCTCGCAAACGCGGGAGTGGTATTTGTCGAGTTGGGAATCTGATACGTGCTGTACGACGCGCTTCCCAGGAGGCTGATGCGGCTGGTGTCATCCAGAATGTAGGACAAATACGTGAACCCCTTGTATTGTTGCCGTGTTATCGTGGATCGGAATCGCGCTGTCGGTGGGGTTCTCGATGCCGATGCCGTTCTGGTCGTAACTGCCATCCACGAAGTAGCTCAGTTTCCCTTGCGTGCCGCCGTATTCAAAACTCGGCCGCAGCGTCTCGTACGATCCGCCATACATGTCCACTTCGCCACCGTTCTGGAATCCGTCCTTGGTCTGGATGTCCACGATGCCCGCGGTGCGGAAACCATATTCGGCTGGCAACGCCCCGTCGATGAGTTGCATGCTCTGGACAAAGCGCGGATCAAGTTCCAATCCAAACCCTGTGATTCCTTCCGGCAGCAGCACTCCGTTGATGCGGTATTGCAGGTTCGCGTGTTCGCCGCGAACATGCAGGTCTCCGTTCACTGCCGAATCCTCCGCGACACCCGGCGCGCGCAGAACCACCTGATTGAACGGAGCGTTTTCGCCCTGCGACTCCGATTGGATTTGGGAGTCGCTGATCGAATAGGCCGTTGCCCCCAGATCCGGCAGAATCTGGCTGCGGGCCTGGTTCAACCTGCCATACACGGTAACCTCGGGGAGCGTCGATACATTGGTGGAACTACCAGAAGTCACCGGTGCGGACGCGAGCACAGGAGCGTTCGTTTCCGTCGAGCCGGGAACAGCGGTGGCCGGTGGACTGTTCGTTGGAAGTGGGGCCGTCACCGTCGGGGTAACGGCAACGGGGGCGGCAAGCGGCGCTGGCGGATTGTTGGTCGGCGTCGCCACGCCTGAAGCCGCGGCGTCGGGTGGATTGTCGGTCTGCGCGAGAACGACGTGGGCGCAAGCCAGCGAGGCGATTGCGATCACTGCGAAACTGGCGCGGGCGAGACCGGGGCGTGCCCGTTCGCCGCGCCGAACAGCGTATTGCTCGAGATTCAATTTCATTTCCTATTCCAATAAATAAATGTTTCCTCTCCTGGCTTGACAGGTTCACATACTTGGAATGCGGGCAGGAGAAACCCGTGCATTCTTTGGTCTGCGAAAATCGCTCCTGCGGCCCGTCTTTCTCAAAGGCGCGGGTCGCTACGCTAAAGAATCAGGGCGCAACTCGTCCAGAAATTCTGTTGGCGAGCATGCGCACCCGCTCAATCCGCGCGGGGCGATCTGGATGCCTGAATTATGCCGGGGAAGCCGGAGGGGCGCGGCTCGGTGGAAGAAGGGCAACCAATGGATCGGCGACCGAAAGCGTAACAGGCGGGTATGTATTGATCCACCGGATCGAGATCGTTGGAACAACTATTTCGCAGACGGCGGAATCCACCTGCCCGTGGGCGAACAAGGTGACCGTGCAATGATGGTCGGGTTGGCCGGCATCAACGTGGATCAGTTCGTGCAACGCGGGTGAAGCCGCCATCAGATCGATCAGCAGGATCGCGCCGACGATCGCCGGGATGAGCAGCCATTTGCCAAATTGTTTCAAGCTCGCGAGTTCCTTATTGCAACTATATTGCAATTATAAACAAGCGCGCGCGCCGAATGCAACCCTTTTTTCAGCATCACAAACCGAGGGCATCCGGCGCGGCCCGCAAGCCCCGGTTTACCGTTGCTTCCGACGGCGGGAGGGACGCCGCTTCTGGCAGGCCGGGCAGACGCCGAAGAATTCCAAATTGTGGCTGATATCCGTGTAGCCCCGCGCAGCCACGACCTTGCTGAGGCAGTCGACGACGCAGACATCGATGTTTTCCACCCGGCGACACTTCTTGCAGATGAGGTGATGATGGTGCTGGTCGTCGACGTACTCGTAGCGCCCTTTATCGTCACCAAAATCGCAGCGCCGGATCAGATGGAGTTTTTCAAAGGCGGCAATGCATCGGTAAATCGTCACGCGGTCACACGTCTTGCGATGGAGGTGCTGGCGGATCTCGTCAATCGTAAATGGCCCGTGGTTACGGATTAATAAGTCGAGCACCAACCTTCGTGGGCCCGTTACCCGTAGCCCGCCGCTGCGCAACGTCGACAGGGCAGTCTGGTGAGACTTGCGCGAGTGCGATTGGCCATGTCGGATCATGGTGGCTCTCTATACGCTCCGGATTCACCGCAAGCAATTCTGAAGTGGCAGTTTCTGACCAGTTCCTCGGTCCCGGGCGTTCGCTTCAGCAAGTCAGGCGCAAAATCTCATCGTGCGACACCAACGTGTTGGCTCGCGAGCGGCTTGATATTGGCGCGGAGTTGTCGGTAAGCTGGCGCAGGGTTGCGGCGACGGGAAAGGAACGATTCATGCGAAATATCCAACGGAACTTCGTAGTCGGACTCGCGGTTCTGGCGGCAGCACTCATCGCGGGCGAATGCCGGGCGATGGTGGCATTGCCGGAGTCGCGGGATGGGATCAGTGTTCAGGTGGAGACGAACGGTGAGTACCACGTCCGGAGCCGCGCGCAGGGATGGACATTCCGCGGAAGCACGGGCTGCCCGGTTCAAGAGATTGCGAACTCATCCGGCCGGGATGCCATCGGCGCGTATCAAGAGGTGAAGTTCCGCTGGCGGGGACAATTCTCGGGAAGCATCCGTCGTTACGACGACCGTCCCGCGGTGTTTTTCTCGGTGGACGCGCCCGCCGGGGCGAACGTGACGAACGTGGCATTCCCAGCGTTTGATGGATTGCCGACCGGTCTGCACGGGTTCAGCTACGGCGAAAAGAATTTTGCGCCGCCGAGTTTCGATCTCGAACAAAACGGGACGCCGTGGCTGTTGTTCGATGACGCGGCGAATACGGCCGTGATTTCGCCGGCGGCGAACTTCCTGGTGGCGCGGATGTCGGGCGATGGTCTGACGCGGGTTGTCAGCGGGTTGAATCCCGAGATCGGCGCGCTGACGAAGCCGTTGACGCACCAGAGCCTGCTGGTGCTCGGGCGCGGAGTGGGCCAGACCTTCGAGGCTTGGGGGCGCGCGTTGACCGATCTGTACGGGAAGAAACGTCCGTCGTCTGACGGCGATCCGACACTGAAGTATTACGGTTACTGGACGGACAATGGCGCAGATTATTACTACCACTATGACAAGACTCTGGGGTATGGCGGGACGCTGCTGAAATTGGTGGAACGTTATCGGCAGGAACACATCGCGCTGGGTTATTTCCAACTCGACAGTTGGTGGTATCAGAAATCGACCAACGAACCGGACGGTAAACCGGGCAAGGACAAAAAGGTGCAGGATTTGCCGGCAGGTCGGTGGAACCGATACGGCGGCACGATGGATTACACGGCCGACCCCGACTTGTTTCCGCAGGGACTGCGCGCGTTTCAGAAGGACCTGGGATTGCCGCTGGTCGTGCATGGTCGCTGGGTGGATCGCGAGAGCCCCTACCAGAAACAGTACAAATTCTCCGGCGTGGCGCCGATTGATCCGGCGTACTGGGAGGACCGGATGGCGTATCTCGTGAGCAACGGTGTGGTTTGTTACGAGCAGGATTGGCTGGACCGAATTTATGTCAACAGCGAGATGGGGCGCGTGATCGGCGCGGGCGACGCGTTTGCCGATGGCATGGCGGCGGCGAGTACCAAGCACGGTTTGGTGATGCAGTATTGCATGGGGTTGCCGCGCCATTTCTTGCAGGGCGCGAAGTATTCCAACCTTACGACCATCCGTACCAGTGGCGACCGGTTCGAACCGGGGAAGTGGCGTCCTTTCCTCTACACATCTCAACTCGCGTCCGCATTGGGCATCTGGCCGTGGTGCGACGTGTTCAAGAGCGGCGAGACGGGCAACATGATCGTGGCCGTGCTTTCCGCCGGCGCGGTCGGCACCGGCGACGCGATGGACAAGGAATCGCCGGAGAACATCCGGCTGGCCGCGCGCGCGGATGGCGTGTTGGTCAAACCCGACCGGCCAATGGTTCCCACCGACGAGACATATTTGCGGGAGGCGCGTGGCGACCATGGCGCAATGACAGCGTGGACGTGCGCGGATCACGGTGACCATCGAACACTCTATGTGTTTGCGTTTGCGCCGGGAAGAAGCTCTTCCGATAGCGCAGATTTCCCTTGGGAAATCACGCCGGCTTCGTTTGGCATCGGTTCGCCCGCGTATGCGTATGACGTGACACGTAAACAGGGCACGCTGGTGACGGCAGGCCAGCCCTACCACGCATCGTTGGAGGGCGGCCAATACGAATTTGTCATCATTACGCCGATTGGTCCTTCGGGCATCGCGTTTCTCGGTGACGAGGACAAGATTGCCTCGACTGGCAGGCAACGGATCGCTGATATCCGCGAGAGCGTCGGAAACATGGAAGTCACCGTCCTGAGTGCGCCGGCGGAAGTTGTAAAACTCCACGGTTTCACTGACGCCTCACCCAGTTGCTTTATCGCCGATGGAAAGCCCTTGCCAGTGCAATATGACCCTGCGACAAAGCACTTCGCCGTCACAGTCCACATGCCCCCCGCAGGCGGCCAACAGCTCGTGTCGTTGCGCCGCGCAGGCCAGTAGGCCATGCCGAATAGTTAAGGGCTCAGCGGCACTGATGAAAAGATGTTTCTCGTCAATGAAAAATTGTGTATAAGAGCGGGAAGACATTGAACGAAAGAGGACAGTTTCCTCCAAGATTTGAAACAACCATGCATGCCCAACGGTCAAGAGATTTCCCCGGTGGTCGCGAAAGCCCGGGATGAACACCAATCTCAATACCATTACGGTCACGCTGGACAATGGCGAACGGATTCCATGCGCCACCGGGACGACCGTACGTGATGTTGTTTCTCAACGCCGTTCGCCGGACGGGCTCGACTACGTGGGCGCGCTGGTCAACAACGATGCAGTTTCATTTACCTATCCACTGGAGGTCGACAGCAACGTCACGCTGCTGACACGGGGCGACCCGCACGGGTTCCAGATATACCGCCGCTCGGTTTGGTTTCTGCTGGCGAAGACGGTCAAGGAACTGTTTCCGGACGCGCATTTTGCGGTCGAGCACTCGCTGGGCGCGGGCTTTTTTTGTAGTTTCGAGATGGAGGGCAAGTCGGGCATTTGCGACGAGCAATTGCAGAGCATCGACCAGAGGATGCGGGCCATCGTCGAGAGGGACGTTCCCATCGAGATGCGCAAGATCGCGTTCACGGAGGCGGTTCAGCGGTTCGAACAGGAGAAACAGTGGGATAAATACAACCTCTTGCGCTTTCGCAACCCGCCCAAGATCGCCACGTGGTGGTGCGAAAATTTTTCCGATCTCTCGCACGGTCCGCTGGCCTCGGGCACGGGTGCGCTGGCGCTGTTCAAGTTGATTCCGTACCCGCCCGGTTTTGTGCTGCAGATTCCCGAGCAGGCGAATCCCAAAACGCTGCCGCCATTCGAGCCGCAGCCGCAGTTATTCCAGATTTTTCAGGAGCACAAAGAGTGGGGCCGCGTTCTCGGCGTCAACACGGTGGGCCGGCTGAACGAGATCATTGCGACGCGGGAGATCGGCGATTTCATCAAGATCGCCGAGGCGTTCCACGAGAAAAAGATCGCGCAGATTGCCGACCACATTAACGACCACCGGAACCAGATCAAGTGGTGCCTGATCGCCGGGCCGTCGTCCTCGGGCAAGACCACGTTTGCCAAGCGGCTGGCGGTGCAGTTGCGCGTCGACGGTCTGCGGCCCGTGACCATTTCGGTGGACAATTACTTCGTCAACCGCGAGCAAACACCCCGGGACAAAAACGGCGAACCAGACTTCGAGAGCATCGACACGGTGGACCTGCCCCTGTTCAACGACCACCTGATGCGGTTGGACAAGGGTGAAGAGGTGGACCTGCCCACGTTCAATTTCGAAAAGGGCTGCCGCGAGTATCGCGGCGAGAAACTGCGGATCGAGCCCGGCCAAATCGTCCTCGTTGAGGGCATTCACGGGCTGAACCCGCGGCTCACGCAATCGGTGCCGCCGGCGCACAAATTGCGGATCTACATCAGCGCGCTGACCCAGTTGAATCTCGATTCGAACAACCGGATCTCGACGACGGACAACCGTCTGGTGCGGCGGCTGGTGCGCGACAACAACTACCGGGGCAATTCGGCGCTGAAAACGCTGGGCATGTGGCCGAGCGTGCGCCAGGGCGAGAGGACCTGGATATTTCCGTACCAACAAGCGGCGGACATCGCGTTCAACTCGGCCCTGGACTACGAACTGGCCGTGCTCAAACCGCTGGTCGAGCCGTTGCTGGCCGAGGTCAAACCGCACCACCCGCAGTACGCAGAGGCGCGGCGGCTGCAGGAGTTCCTGTCCAGTTTTCTCAGCGTCTCCGATCATCTGGTCCCGCCGACATCGATCCTGCGGGAGTTTATCGGCCACAGCAGCTTCCGTTACTGAGACAAGCGAATGAAAAAGAACAAGCCATGCAAGGGTGCTTGCCTTGCTGGAACGACCGGAGGTGTTTTCCGTGAATAAGACGATCTCGCCTGCGTTTGTGCGCGCCATTCCCAAGACCGACCTGCATTTGCATCTGGACGGTTCGCTGCGAATCCCGACACTGATCGAATTGGCGAAGGAACATCGCGTGAAGGTGCCGTCGCACAGCGAAGAGGGATTGCGGCGGCTGGTGTTCAAAGACACGTATGCGAGTCTGCCCGAGTACCTGAAAGGATTCGCCTATACGTGCGCGGTGATGCAAACCGCCGAGAGCCTGGAACGCATTGCGTTTGAGTTGGCCGAGGACAATCTCGCGGAGGGCGTCCGCTACATCGAGGTGCGGTATGCGCCGCAGTTGCACGTCAACGACCGGCTGAACATGGAAGAGGTGGTCAGCGCCGTCTGCCGCGGACTGGAGCGCGCGCGCCGGCGCCACAATCAATCGCGGGCGGTCGTCTCGGGCGCGGACGTGCCGTTTCACTTTGGCATCATCGCCTGCGCGTTGCGGTTTTTCGTGCCGCCGATGTCGCCGTACTATCGGCGGTTGTTTGAGGTGATGTCGTACGCGGCCCCGAAACAGGTGTTCGCAGCGGCGTCGATGGAGTTGGCGCGAGCGGCGGTGGATCTGGCGCACAACAAGGGGTTGCCGGTCGTCGGCTTCGACCTGGCCGGGGCCGAGGCGGGTTATCCTGCCGAAGACCACAGCGCGGCGTATCAGTACGCGCATTCCCACTTCATCCGCAAGACGGTGCACGCGGGCGAAGCGTACGGACCCGAGTCGATTTTCCAGGCGATCACGAAATGCTACGCCAATCGCATCGGGCACGGGACATGGCTGTTCGCGCACGAGATGATTCAGAACCCGAACATCCCCGACCCGAAAGCGTACAGCCAGTATCTGGCCGAGTACGTGGCCAGCCAGCGCATCACCATCGAAGTCTGCCTCACCAGCAACGCGCAGACCCTGCCGCGGATGCGGGACCTGTCTCGCCATCCCCTGCGCCAGATGCTCGACCACGAGTTGTCCGTGTCGATCTGCACCGACAACCGGCTGATGTCGAACACGAGCGTGACCAAGGAACTGCTCATAGCCATCGACAAACTGAAAATGACCCCGCGCGAACTGCGCAACGTGGTCATCGCCGGTTTCAAAGGCAGCTTCTTTCCCGGCACCTACAGCGAGAAACGCCATTTCGTGCGTCAGGTGATCGATCGCTATGAGACGCTGGAGCGAGAGTTGATCGCCGGCCCCGCTCGGAGCAAAGTCAGGACGCGCAATCGCCGGTAACTGCGATGTGTCGCAGTGGGTGAGAGAATAGGCGGGCAACCTCGGCTGAGGGTGTGCGCTGCCGAGGCCCATCGCGCGGCGGAGGCATAGCGGTGCCATAGTCTAGGCCACTTCCCGCGGACGGGGCCTCAACGCTTAACACTGAAAGTGTCCTACGCAGAGACGTGAACGCTGTCACTACGCAACTGAGGACAAAGTGGTGGACAGTCTGACCTGAAGTTTGGACGCGAATCCCGGCGAGGCTTCTAGGCACTGCCGCTCCTCGAAACTCTTTCGATCTGAATACGGCTCAGTAGGATCACCACTATTTGGAGAAGAACGAAGTACATCAGGCAATTCCACAGAGTCACGCCACCCAGTGTGTGGTTCTGCTCTAGGCTGCATACCACAGACCAGGACACCGCAGCGATGAGTGCTGCACAGGTTCCCCATCGCCGGTTAATCACCGTGGCAAGGACGGCACAAGGAATCAAATAAAACGGTGCGACGGAGACATGGGGACCGGTGAGATAGTCCAAGACCGCGACGATTGCCAAAATGGCGTAACTCACCAGCACCGTAACCCAGTTCTCGGAGAATTGTCGCCAGAGGGGAAGCCGAGTTGTCGACACCGCCACCTGCCCGGCGAGAAACGAACCTCTCACTTCACGATAGGTCCGCAGGCAAGGCGAGGGCAGAAACTCGAAGATAGCACGTTGGTGCCGGGGTTTCGTGTGTGTTGAGCGTAGTTGGTCGGCATGGAGCGAGCGGTTAACGTAGGGATCACGCGACCTTGTTACACCCTCGTCGGTAAAGGCCAACCCGAACTCCCGCAGATACTCGTTGGCCAGGCGATCACGGCAAATCTGTTCCTGCAATTCGAGCGGCAGGTCAGTTTTCCATCGCAAATCGAAGTAACGCACCTTTCGTTCTTTGACCCATTCGTAGGCCCGTTTCTCCGTCCCGATGTGCTGGAAATTCCAGTAGTCCAACTGGCCCGGTTCGTACGTCAGCCCCATCCATTCCGTCAGCCGACGAACCTCGGGCCCGCTGTCCTTCGCCAGATCGTGGTATGTCACCAAGGTAGCGTTCAGCCGGTGAGCATAAATGAACTCCGTGATCCGGCGGTTCTCCAGCAGCCATCGGTACAGCCAGAGTGTGGGCGTCGAGCACCATTCCGCAAACGGCCGGAGCCGCCGCCAAGAACGCATCAATTTCCAGCGGTAGTGTAGCTGATGCTTGAGGCCCTGGAGCATCAGGTAGCGGCGTACCATTGCCCGTGGATCACGAATCAGGTGAATGTAAAGCCGGTCATACTGGCCATTGTCCACAAAACGATCCGCCCACCCCCGAACAATCTTGGAGCTGTCCACCAGGACTTCCGTGTTCGGGTCGCTTCGCTGGAACAGAATGTCATAGACCTGCTCGATGTTGTCCGGGCCGATGCCCGCGAACACGGGATTCTCTTTCAGAAAGATCTCGTTTGACGGATGGTTCTGTGGTGGTCGGCCCAGTTGAAACAATTCACCCGCATGACAGGCCCTGGAGTTGCTGCCGAGCATCAACGAGAGATAATGCGAACCTGAAAAATTCGTGCTCAGGATATAAACGATTTTCTTCTTCATCGGCGGCTCCTATATGGCGTACGCCCCGCAAGCGTCGCGGTATTCATTGGCACAGTTCACGGGCCTCCTTCTCTTGTGACGAGACGCCGTCGCGCTTCGTTTGGTTACAGAAAGAATCTCCTTCTGCATCCGAAAAAACATCGGGGCGAACCACTAGCGACGCCAATTTGTAGCGCGGACTGTCTGTGGGGGGAAGCCCTTTTTCTTCTGTGGGGGAAACCCCACATGGGCGAAAGGCGGCGGGCGTAGCGGTGGCGTGAAGGGGAGCAGGGAAACAGACCGTTACACCAAGATGGCCAGACCGCTTTGTGGGTGGCGAAAAGTTGGTGCGCTGTGTAGGAATCGAACCTACAACCTAGTGATTAAGAGTCACTTGCTCTGCCAATTGAGCTAACAGCGCACGTCTTCGCAGGCGCGGTAAACTACCAAAGCGGGCCGGCGAACGCAAGAAGCAGTTCACGGCGCGAATTACGGCAACGAGATGCTGATGCGGTAGAACTCCTGCGGTGGGAGGGGGTTGGTGTCCGTGACCGAGATCTGGTTGCCGTTGGTCACGGGGCCGGTGTAGGTGGCAAGCGGCAACCAGACGCCGTTCACCAAATCCGTGTTGAACTGCGGCGTGTAGGTGCGGCCACCCACCATCGGCAGGAACTGCAGGTCCTGCGCGTTCGGCTGGTTGGTGTCGCTGATGATGTTGAGCAGGAACACGGATGCGGGATTTGTGGGGTCAAGGCCGGCGACGAACTTGAACAGATTATTCTGGCCCGTCCCATCGGCATCGGCTGCCGGGGCGGCGTTGGGATTGTTGGTGCTGTGGAAGTATTGTATCTGCCAGCCTTGGAACGGCGTCAGTACGATGATGTAATTGGGTTGGGTGTTGGTGCTGGAACCGCCGGGGCCGGTGACGATTTCCGACACGGTGTACAAGCCGGCGGTGTCGTAAGCATAGACGACGGCATTGGTCGCAAGGTTGGTAGTCCCGCCATCGCCGAAGTTCCAGGACCAGTTGGTGATCGAGCCCGTCGACGTGTCGGTGAAAGTCACAGACAGCGGGGCGATGCCGTTGGTGGGAGCAGCCGTAAAGCTGGCCACCGGCGCAACCGCTCCCGCGCCGGTCACCGTGTTCGTGGCGTTCCCGCCGTTGGCGGTGGTGAACACCACGCTGTTGGTGAACCCGCCGGCAGTCACCGGTGCAAACTGCACCACCACGTTGGTTGACCCCAGACCCGACACGCTGAAGGCCGCGCCGGACACGATCGTGAACGGCCCACCGCTCACCGTCGCCGTGCCGTTGCTGACCGCCATGCCGCCGGAGTTGGTCACCACAAAACTGGCTTGAGCCGTCGTGCCCGTGGCCAGCACCCCGAAGTTCAGCGTCGCGGGCGTGACCGCGATGCGGCCCGGCGTCAGGCTGATGCCGCTGACTGCGCTGGTCGAACTGCCACCGGTGCTGGTGAACACGACGTTGCTGGTCCATGTCCCCGTTATCACCGGCGCAAACTGCACGACGACATTGGTGGACGCGAAACCGGCCAGGCTGAAACTGCCGTTGGTCACCACGGCAAACGGGAGACCTACGCTGGCGGTGCCACTGAGTGACGCGCCGCCCGAGTTGGTCACGGCGAAGGTGGCTTGCGCGGTCTTCCCCGTGGCAAGTGTGCCGAAGTTGTAACTCGTGGGAGAGACGCCCAGCAAGGCCGGGGTGCCCCCGCCGCCGCTGAGGGCATTGATGAGGTTCGTGCCGGTGGGTGTGCCCCAACCCGTACAGAGGTCATAACCGGTCACGGCGGTATATTTGGTTTCGCTCCCAGTCCATTCATTGTTGCCGGTGGTGACGTCGTGAAAACAGTTGGTGTAGTTGGCGCCTTTGCCGATCGCATAGAGAGCCGGGTTGAGGAACCCGACCGGCCCCAAGCTGTTCGCCGCCGCCTGCTGATTCACCAGCGCTGTGAACGCCGCCCAGAGCGGCGCGGCGCAACTGGTGCCGCCAAACCAGTTGGTTAACCCGTTGCCGTAAGCCACGAAAACATGGTCGGCGGTCAGCGCGACATCGGGAACATTGCGCATGGTCGTCGAGCCTTGATTGGCGGACATGCTGATGCCTTGTTGCCACGGCGGGATCGAATAGTAGGTGCTGACTCCGCCACTACTGCCCGTTGGGCCCTGGCAGTTCCGGCAGCGGAAGGACTGGGCGGAACAGTAGTCCTTACCAAATTCGACACACCAGTTCCAGACCATCTCCGAGACATAACTGCCGCCGGGGCCGGTCGTCGACAAGGCTGTTCCGCCGACTTCGGTGATGTTGGTGCTGTCGCTTGGAAACGGGATGGCGCCGGTAAACGCATCGGAGTCGCCGACGGCGTTGAAGAATGATTGTCCTTGCGCGGCCATCTCCTGGAAAACCTGTTCGGAACTCGGGTCGGGTGAACCCCCGCCCCACGAGCAGCTCACCTGGTTGGCCAGATCATCGGTGGCGATTTGGTTGAGAATGGTCAACCAGGTTGTCACGCCGTTGGTCCCTTCATAAACGAGGATCTGCGTCAGGTTTGTCGCCATGGAAATCGCCATTTCAATGTCCAGGGACACCTCTCCATCGCCAGGGCCCGGTGTGATGGGGCCGCCGTTGATAGGGATGTTCGTCAGCGTCACCGCCGGCAAACTGGCCAAAGTTTCATAATGCGTGATATCGCTGGCGTAATAGCCGTCATACTCCAGCAGGGCGACAGATTGACCGGTGCCGTGGAGCGGTGACCCGGGTACGTACGCGGCCCGAAAATCATTGCCGATGTATTGACCGCCTTCCGAGCCGGCCTGGGGGATGACGTGGATCGCGGGCGCGGCTGGACCAACCCGCAAGTTGGCCGGATGCGGCAGTGAAAAATTATCCAAACCGGCAATGTGCAACACTGGCGCCGCCAGATCGAGCGATGGCTCGGCATCCGGCGCGTAAAACGTGCGGGCCTCCGTCGGGTGCTGGTACTCGCGTAGCGTCACCTGCAGCGCGCGCTCGATGTCGGCGACCGATCCTTCCACGTCGAGGACGACGCGGTTCGGATGCGTGCCGGTGATCCGCAGCCCGTTCGCCTTCGTGAAATCGATGAGCGCCTGGTAATCCGCCGGTGCCGGCCCAAACCGCTCGGCGAATTGGGCAGGCGTCAGATAGTGCCGGTAATTCGGACTGGCCGGATCGTAAAGCTGCTGGAGCAACGCGCCGAGCGCGGCTTGGTTCTGCAAGGGCAACCCGATCGCCAGATGCAATACATTCGTGGCCGCCAGCCGCGCTACGGGCTGCAGGTTCAAGTCCTTTATAATCGGCGGAACGTGGCCGCTCAGCACCTGTCGTTGGGCTAAGACGGACGAAGCAGTGGCGTTACCGAACACCAATGCGAGAAACAGAGCGCGCCCGACACGCCATACTGGGGTGTTTTCACTCACTGCGACACGGGGACAGACTAGCCCGGATGTTCCGAAAAATCAACGCGGAACCGGGTATCCGTTGCGAATACCCGGTCCCCTCACGGTTGCCGAATTACTTCGCCATGTAGCGAATGAGGTCCACGCAGCGATTCGAGTAGCCCCACTCGTTGTCGTACCAGCTCACGAGCTTGAAAAACCGGCTGTTCAGTTCGATGCCGCTGCCCGCGTCGAAAATACTCGAGTGCGCGTCGTGAATGAAGTCCGACGAAACCACCTCGTCCTCGGTGTATGCCAGGATGCCCTTCAGGTACGTCTCGCTGGCCTTCTTCATCGCCGCGCTGATTTCCTTGTAGCTGGTTTGCTTCACCGTCCTGACGGTAAGATCAACGACGCTCACGGTCGGCGTCGGCACGCGGAACGCCATGCCCGTCAACTTGCCCTTCACTTCGGGAATGGCGAGGCCGACGGCTTTTGCGGCGCCCGTCGTGGACGGAATAATATTCTGCGCCGCCGTGCGGCCGCCTTTCCAATCCTTCTTCGACGGGCCGTCCACCGTCTTTTGCGTGGCGGTGTAACTGTGGATCGTCGTCATCAGCCCTTCCTCGACGCCGAACCCTTCCTTCAGCAGGACATGCACCACCGGCGCGAGGCAGTTGGTCGTGCAACTCGCGTTGGAAACGATGTGATGCTTGGACGGATCGTACTTGGTGTGGTTGACGCCGAGCACGATCGTGATGTCCTCGCCCTTGGCGGGAGCTGTGATGAGAACTTTCTTCGCGCCCGCGTCGAGGTGACCCTTCGCCTTCGTGGCATCCGTGAACAAGCCCGTGGACTCGACCACGAGATCCACGCCGAGCGCCTTCCACGGCAGCGCCGCCGGGCCTTCCTTGACGGCGAGACATTTGATCTTGTGGCCGTTCACGACCAGCGTGTCGTCTTCCGCCGCGGACGGACTGGATTTCTCGCTCGAAACCATGCCGTTGAACCGGCCCTGGGTCGAGTCATACTTCGTGAGGTACGCCAGATTGTCGGCGGGGACGATGTCGTTGACGGCCACGACCTCGATGTCCTTGCCCAACAAACCCTGATCGCAAATCGCGCGGAACACCAGCCGCCCGATCCGCCCGAAACCATTGATGCCTACTTTGATTGCCATGTATAATTCTCCTTAATAATCTTCATCAGCGCAACTACGGGTCAAAACTGCAAGAGAGGGCACGGAACTGCCACAGCTCGCAACGCCACGGGAATCCTAAGTCATCATTCCATACCCGTCAAACGGAAAACCGGTCGCTCGCGGTGGGTCACGCCTCGCCCCATCCCCAATCTCACCTCCCTTGCGCGCGATTGCAGACCCTGTGGTGCCGGCCGACGCAAATGGGGAACCTCTGCGAAGGGTGTGGGCGGTCGAAGCCCGCATTTCCAGGTGGGGGGGCAGACGGTATGTCATGTGTAGACGGCGGGCAAGCCCTTACGCCTCCTCGCTCGAGAAAGCGCGTGTGTTCGACTGGAGAAGTGTATAAAATGTCGTCAGGCAGGTGATGTTTTTGCGACAACGTTACACGGAGCTGGTCGGTGTAGCACAATGAAAAGCGGGTGGACATCACCGGCCGCAGTGTGTCTGCTGGTCATCGGGGTGTACGCATATACCGCCCCGTTAGGCAAGTTGGAATCGTTGGTTGCGGATCCGGCTGACACGTACTACAATTTACTGGTGCAGGGGTTTCGCGACGGCCACCTCAGTCTGAAAAAGGATGTGCCGGCCGGACTTACACAGCTCACCGACCCCTACGATCCGGACGCGAATTGTCGCTACCGGGAGCTGCCTTACGGGATGACCGACCTGAGCTACTACAAGGGCCGGCTGTACTTGTACTTCGGGGTTACGCCGGCGTTGATATTATTCTGGCCGTTCGTTGCGCTAACCGGCCATTACTTGTTTAACCGTCTGGCTGTGACGATTTTCTGCGCCGTGGGCGTTACCGTGAGCCTGGGTCTGTTGCGTGCGTTGTGGCGGCGTTACTATTCCGAGGCGAGCATCTGGGTCGTGGCGGCGTGTGCACTGGCGCTCGGCTTGGCGACGGGCGTGCCGGCGCTGCTCCCGCAATCCGACATTTATCAAGTGGCGATCAGTGGCGGGTATATGCTGACGATGCTGGCCCTGGCGGGGATTTGGAAGGCCTTGCACGAGCCGGAGCGACGGTGCCGATGGCTGGCGGCGGCGAGTGTGGCCTACGGGCTGGCGGTGGGGGCGCGGCCCTCGCTGTTGTTTGGCGCGGTCATCCTGCTGGTGCCGGTGGTCCAAGCGTGGCGTGAGCGCCGGAAGATTTGGGCTTTGCTGACGGCGGCGACCGGTCCGATCATACTGATCGGGCTCGGGCTGATGCTGTACAACGCCCTGCGCTTCGATAATCCGTTTGAATTCGGCGTGCGCTATCAGTTGGCCGGACAACGGCAGGTGACGAGGCAATTTTTGAGTTTACGTTATCTCTGGTTCAATTTCCGGGTCTTTTTTCTGGAGCCGGCGCACTGGAGCGGTCGCTTTCCCTTCGTACATGACATCACTGTGCCACCCCTACCAGCGGGCTATGATACACAGCCGAAACAACCCTTCGGCGTGCTGGCCAACATTCCCCTGACGTGGCTGGCACTGGCCGCGCCGCTCGCGTGGCGGGGTCGGTCGGGTCAGGAGCGGGGCGCTTTGCGCTGGTTTGTCACGGCAGTCGCCCTGCTCTTCGGGATTTGCGCGGTGACCCTTGGCCTCTTCTGGAGCGCGAGCTTCCGCTACGAGGTGGACTTCCTGCCGGCACTCGTGCTCCTGGCCGTGGTTGGCATCCTCGGATTCGAGCGAGCGCTGACTACGCCGGGGTTGTGGCGGGGTGACCAGCCGGTCCGGCGGCATCTGGTGCGCTGGGGTTGGAGCATGCTCTTGGGCTGCTCGGTGGTCTTTAACGTGTTGGTGAGCGTCAAGAACTACGCGTATGCGGGCTGTTCGGTGGGGTCGATGCTGGCGCTAAAGGGACGGGTACCTGAGGCCGTCCGAATCTTCGAGAACGCTCTCCGAATCGAGCCCGATTACGCCGAGCCATCGCACCCTCGAGCAGGCGTTACGGATCAAGCCCGATTACGCCGAGGCGTACAACAACCTCGGGACCGCTTTGTATCAGACCGGCAAGCGTCAAGAGGCTATTGAACACTACCAGCAGGCCCTGCGCATCAAACCCGATTACGCCGAGGCGCACTACAATCTGGGAACAGCCTTCTTGTTGGAGGGGAAGGTCAGCGATGCCATCGGGCATTATGAACAGGCCCTGCGCATCAAACCCGATTACGCCGAGGCGCACTGCGATCTTGGGGTCGTCTTGGCGCAATCGGGTCAAATCGACCAAGCCATCGCCCACTACCAGCAGGCCCTGCGCATCAAACCCGATTACGTCGAGGCGCATTTCAATCTGGGGCTCGCGGTGGAGAAGCTGGGTCGCACGACGGAGGCCATCGAGCATTATCAGCAGGCGTTACGGATCAAGCCCGGTTTCACCTTGGCGCAGAACGCTTTGGCGCGACTACAAGCTCGCCAGTGAGTAGCCGCTATCGGAAGTTCAAAACGCCAGGTTCGCAAACCGTCCAAAGCGGGGAGCCATGTTGAACAGTTCGGTGTTGTTCGCGGCGTAAAACGCAGTTGGTCGGCACAGGCGAAATGCGGCGGGCGTAGCGGTGGGGTCAGACGGAGAGTAGCGCGAATCCAGCGCGTGCGGAGCAAGCCGGTTATTTAATTTCCTCATCACGCCCCGTCAGACCCGTTCGTCGAGGCCCTTGGAGAAAATCCGGCCGAAGAATTCGCTGTGTTGGCGCCTCTGCCGAGGGCGTGGGCTGTCGAGACCCGCGACGGTTAAGGAGGTGGGGGTGGATCGCCCCAAGAAAGCTCATCTAGTCTTGCCCCCGTTTTCTTGCTATGATTGGCCGCTGAGGAGATGAAGCCGACCTGCGACATTACTCATGCTCAGCGACGATAAGCCGGTCAAACCATGAGCGAGCGATCTGTCGCACCTCGACGTGATGCCAGCTGGCATTGCACGAAGTCGCACGCGACGCTTTTCTATTGGTTCATTGCCCTGACGGCGTTTCTCGCCGTCTGTTTCCTGCACTTCTGGAAACTGGGCATAGCCCCCAGGGGATTCTCTGGGGATGAAGCGTCTATCGCCTACAACGCCTATTGCATCGCGAACACCGGAGCGGACGAATACGGGGTGAGGTATCCGGTTTTCTTTCGGTGCTTCGACACCTACACCGATCCCGTTGATGTTTATTCAGCGGTGCCACCAATTCGGTTGTTCGGACTCCATCAATGGTCGGCTCGTCTTCCGTCCGCCCTGTTCTGTCTGCTGGCCTGCGTTGCCTTCTTCGTCCTGCTACGCGCGTGGCGGTTCGGAGCATGGTTTGCTTTGGCGGGTGGCTTTGCCTTTTCGCTAATCCCCTGGGTTTTTCCCTTGGCGCGCAATGGCGCATTTGCCGGTCACACCGCCGCACTTCTGGGACTTGTCATGGGATTGCTTGTCACCGACTCCGCTTTACGTCGGCGATCGAACTGGCTGGCCGCGTTTGCGGGTGTGATCTGGGCGTTTGCGCTCTACGCCGATCAGAGCGTCCGTCCGGTGCTGGTGTTGCTGGCGTTTGGCTGCGGCCTTGCTATCTGGCGTCCCCTGGCACGACGTTGGCGGGTGGTATTGGTGATGATGATCGCTGCGTTCGTCGTCCTCCTGCCGATGATCATCAGCATCGCGCGGTTCCCCGCCGCGGTTACAGCGAGATTTCAACAGGTTGGCATCTTTCGTGAACCGGCTTCGTTCACGGACAGGGCCGTAAACGGGGCGGGGCGTTATCTGGAGTATTTCAGTCCGCGCTTTTTGTTTGCCTCCGGCGACGACCAACGGCGCCACCACACGGGACACGGCGGGGAATTGTACTGGTCGCTCGCGCCTCTGATTCTGGTGGGACTCTATGCCGCGATACGCCATTGGCGATACCAGCCACGGTACCGGGTGCTTCTCGTTGGCCTTCTGGCTTCGCCAGTGCCCGCGGCTTTGACCGTTGCCCCGATGCACAGCACGCGCAGCTTGTATGGAGTGGTTTTTTGGCTGCTGTTGGGCTTGCTGGGCGCCCAGGCGCTGTGGCGGCACAGAGCGACAGGGCGGAAGCTGCTGGCTGTCATTTGCGTCGCGGGGCTTGTCGAAAGCGGCATGTACTTTGCCGATTATTTTGGGCCCTATCAAACGCGATGCCGCTGGGCGTTCCAGACCGGTTTTGCGGACGCGCTCACGTATTGCTTCAGCAATGTCCGCAGTAATCAAACCCTATACGTTTCTGGTTCCGTCGGCGTGGCTGCGGACGAATTCATCGATAGGGATTTCAAACGGTTTGTTTACGCCAGTCTTCTTTTCTACGGCAAGATCGATCCACGGACCTATCAACGTGGTGGTTTTTCCAACACGATTGTTCGGCCGTATTTGGAGGAAATCGGCCAGCCCGGCCTCTTGCTCCGGTGCAACTACACGCCCACCTATACGTTCAACTCCGAAGGCTCGCAAATCTCGGCCATTCCCAACCATGAGTCGATTCCCGACGCCGCGAAGCTCTTGGCCACGTTCCAAGACGACCCGTTTGTGTTTCAGGTGTGGGAGGTCAGAACGACACCGCAGGTTGGCGTGACGCACAACAATCCCCGGATTGCCTCGACGCATGGGGGGACCTTCCGGTATCCCGATGCCGAGGCGCACTACAATCTGGGGACCGCTTTGGCGCAAACGGGCAGAATGCAGGAGGCAAGGGAGCATTTCGAGCAAGCCCTGCGGTTCAACCCCGATGACGCCGAGGCGCACCACAATTATGGAGTTGTCCTGCAACGACTGGGCAGGGTTCCGGAGGCGATTGCACACTATGAGGAGGCGCTACGGATCAAGCCCGATTTCGCCGAGGCGCACTACGGCTTGGCGATCGCCTTGGCGCAGGCGGGCAAGACACCGGAAGCGATAGAGCATTTGCAGCAGGCGCTGCGGCTCAAGCCCGATTACGTCGAGGCGCACTACGCCTTGGGGACGGCTTTGGAGCAAGCGGGTAGAGTGCCAGAGGCAATACAGCACTACGAGCAAGCGTTACGGATCAAGCCGGATTTGACGCAAGCGCAGAATGCGCTCGCGCGACTTCGAGTTCGCCAGTAAGCCGAGTCCGACGAGACGCGCCGAAGATTTGCCGACGGCGCAAGGGCACGCGTCGGAAGTTCAAACCGCCAGGCTCGCAAAGCGTCCGAAGTAGGGAACCTCTGCTGAGGGTGTGGGCTGTCGAAGCTCACAATTCCAGGTGGGGGTGGGTTCGCCGAAGGCGGTGAATGTCGGCAACATTGAGGGTGGTTGCCCATATCGCGTAGCTTCGGAATTATTCACCACAGCCCGCAACCGTCGCCAGCCAGAAAGCCGCGATAGACGCGGGGCGGTCGCTCCGGAACGTGCTTGCAAATCCTGCCGCTCAGGACAAGGCTGTTCTGTTTTTTCTTAATGGCAGCATGCTATTATCCGCTCAATGACGAGGTGGAAGCCCATCGATGACGCTCCGCATCAACCGACGACGGCGGTGTCGTCCCCCGCACCGGAAACCCACTTCGCGCGCCGCCCGTGGCTTCTGGCTTTGGTCTTGGTGATCGTCACATTTCTGGCTTACTTTCCGGCACTGGGTGGCGGCTTTGTCTTTGACGACTCCCTGAGCATCGACAATCCGCTGATTCACGCGAGCAACGGGCTGCGTCGGATTTGGTTTAAGGCGGAAGCACAAACTTACTATCCGCTGACGGAGAGCCTGTGGTGGCTGGAGTGGCGATGGTGGGGCGACCACGCGACGGGCTACCACGTGGTCAACGTGTTGCTGCACGCCGTCAACGCCGTGCTGGTGTGGATAGTCCTGCGGCGCCTGAAGATTTCGGGGGCCTGGCTGGCGGCCCTCGTGTTTGCGATCCATCCGGTCAACGTCGCCACGGTGGCGTGGATCAGCGAACAAAAGAACACACTGTCGATGTTGTTCTACCTGGTGGCGATTCTTCTGTATTTGCGATTCGACGAGAAACGCCGTTGGGGCTGGTACGGTCTGTCGTTGGCGGCATTTGTATTGGCTCTGCTGAGCAAGACGGCGGTGGTGATGCTGCCGGTGGTGGTATTGGGCCTTGTCTGGTGGTTGCATCGCAGGGTGCGGCTGAGAGACGTCCTGTGCAGCGTACCGTTTTTTGTGCTTTCGCTGGTCATGGGATTGGTGAACATCTCGTTTGAGTATTATCGGTCAATGGGAGGACACCTCCGTACGGTTGGTTTCCCATTCCGTCTCGCCACCGCTGGCTGGGCGCCTTGGTTCTACCTCCACAAAGCTCTGCTGCCCTTCAACCTGATGGTGATTTATCCTAAATGGGAGGTCAATCCTTCGCACTTGATGTCTTACGTGCCCGGAGCGATCCTGATCGGCGCTCTCACATTGTTCTGGTGGAACCGCAACACGTGGGGACGGCCCTTGCTTTTCGGGCTGGGGTACTTTGTCGTGACTCTGTTTCCAGTGATGGGATTTTTCGATCAAAGTTTTTACAGGTACTCTCTAGTGTCCGATCACTGGCAATACTACTCAATCGTTGGCGCAATCGCCTTGGTGGTCGCGGCGGCGGCGGCGATTCGCCGTCGAGTAGATCAACCGGGCCGGTCCGTGGCGGTGGTGGCGAGCCTGGCAGTGTTACTGATGCTGGGAGTGGCCACGTGGACACGGGCCGGTGTTTACAGAACAACTGAAACCCTCTGGCGGGATACTTTGGCCAAGAATTCAAACGCTTGGGTGGCGCACTACAATCTGGGGGTCGCTTTGCAGCAAGTGGGGAGAATCGAGGAATCCATCGCCCACTACGAGCAGGCCCTGCGGATCAATCCCGATTATGCCGAGGCGCACAACAATCTGGGAAATGCCTTGTTGCGAGAGGGGAAGGTCAGCGATGCCATCGGGCAGCATGAACAGGCCCTGCGGATCAATCCCGATTATGCCGAGGCGCACAACAATCTGGGAAATGCCTTGTTGCGGGAGGGGAAGGTCAGCGATGCCATCGGGCAGTATGAACAGGCCCTGCGGATCAATCCCGATTTGGCCGAGGGGCACTACAATCTGGGAAACGCTTTGGAGCAAGCGGGTCGAGCGCCGGAGGCAATACAGTACTACGAGCAAGCACTGAAGCTCCGGCCGGATTTTGCCCTGGCGAGAAACGCGCTGGCGCGACTACAAGCTCGCCAGTAAGTGGCAACCCTCGGAAGTTCAAACCGCCGGGTTCGCAAACCGTCCAAAGCGGGGAGCCAGTTTGAGAAGGCGCAATTGGGGAACCTCTGCTGAGGGCGTGGGGCTGTCGAGGCGCACGAGTGGACTTTGGGGGTGGGATTGTCAGGTTCCAGCTGACGAAGCACGCCCAGTTTGACGGGTGAGATTCTGCCGCGGAGGTGTACTCCCTCAGCCGGAGACACAGCCGAAGTTAATTGGCGCCACGGACTGATCGTGGCGTGATTACAGGGAGATCGGATCGCGGCGTGATTACAGCGAGCTTGCCGCTCAAAGGCACATTGGTGCGCACCAGCCAAATGTCGCAAGTGTCCACGAAATCGATTCGTTGATTGAGCAGGAAGGGCTGATACTGATGCTTCCATTCCCGGCAGGCGGCGTACCAATCTTGCAGTTTCTCGCGAAACGTTGATGAATCATTGCCCACATGCCAGCCGATGTATTGCGGCGTCTTGTCTGCCGTCGGGTACGTCGCGCGGATTTCGTCACAATCCTGATTTCGATCGGTGTGTTCGTAATTGAACACGATGTTTAGTTTGGCTGAATACGTCAGATCCTGCAATCCGGAACCGGAAATGACATTGGTGCCCACCATCTTTTCAACATAGGGAATCAGCCGATACAGATGAAAGCTCATGGTGCGATAGTAGATGGAGTAGAAGGACCAATTGCCCGCGACCACGCCCAAAATGAAAACGCTCACGAGTGCCGTTTGAATGCCGGTTCGTTGCCTGGTCGTAAGCCGTGCCAGTTCACGGAGACCAGTCATGCCCAGAGGCAGAACAAGCCACATCATCCATCGCGGATACCAGGACTTCGAACAACCCAGCAGCACGCACACACTCGCCAGCCAGGAAAGCAGGATCAGATCGAGATTGTCGCATTGGCGAGGCTTGCGTAAGAAACGGTCAAAAAAACGAATGACAAATGCCGCGCCCATCGCGGTGACAAACGGCGCCAAATCCACGGTGTTAAGTATCAACCGATTGATGGACGCGAGCACATTCGGCGTTGGCCTGGCGGCCACCTCCTTGTTAAACAGGAAAACCAATTCGTCCCAATGCGGACGAAACCAAAAGAGAAACACCAGCAACAACACCGAGCCGCTTGCGGCCACCCCGGCCGCGACGCCTTTCCAGTTCACGGCTTTGCGGTCGGCGAACGCCTTGTACAGCAGGCAGCCACCGATCATCCCGTAAATGAACACACCCGAAGTTTTGGTGAGCGGCACAGCCAGTGCCGACAGAAATGCGACCACGTAATGAACGGCCCTGTTGGTCTCGAGTGCCCGATAAAACCAATAGACAGTCAGCGCCGAGAAAAACATCACTACCGGATCGTTAATGCCGTATCGGGAGTGGCAAAAGGTAAAGAAGCTAACCCCGATCCAGAACATCAGCAGCAATGCCCCCAGACGTTCCCCACGGCGCCGCAACAACCGGCACATCAACCAGGCCGCTCCCATGACACTACAAATAGAGCCCACGCGCATTCCGACATGGTTGACACCGAAGATCTCCAAAAAGGGCACCTCAACGAGCGTGAACACTGGCATCAAAACCGACGGATTATAGGCGTCGTAAAACGGCGTGCCGTAGAGCACAATTTTACGAGCGTCGGCGATGTGGTGCTGTTCATCTGTGTTTTGGTAGGGAGTGAAGGGGTTGGGATCAGCGTGGAGATACAACAGACGCCAAACCACGAAGACGACCAACATCCCGTACAGCAGGTAGTTGGTCCTGCGTGTCCCGATGGGATTTGTCCCAACGGCGGTTTCGACGCTGGTGCTCATGGGACTTGAGTTCTCGCCCGACACTTCATGGATGACTTACGCTTCCGTGCCTCCGTTGACGATTTACTCTACCGAGCACTCATCGTATCAGCTTCGACAATGCTGACGAGCCGATTCTGAGCCTTTGCCTTCGCTCCAAAATCGCCTCAGCATGGCCATCCTCTCGTCTAAGCCGCCTCCGTGCACAAACCATTTTCAACATATGTGCCCGGTCAGGCGTATACGTCAGGTCAGACGGCGCAGTTGGTCGGCATGGGCGAAATCCGGCGGGGCGAAGGTCGATGCGGAGTCCACCGCGTGCGCGGAGCGAGCCGCGCCTTCATTCATCCCGCCCCGTCACGACCGTTCGTCGAGGCCCTTGGAGAAAATCCGCACGAAGAATTCGCGGTGCTGGATCCTCTGCGGAGGGCGTTGGCCGTCGAGGCACGGAAAAGGATGGTGGGGGTAGGGTAAGAACATTAAGTATTCGCCTGCGTTCTGATGTAGTCCGCCAATTCTGAATCCATTGCAATCCTGGCACCGACGGCTCCGCGTCCTTTGGTAATCACATTGTTATATTCCCAGTTGTCCTTGTCGCCTCCGTTATTCTGGACGGCCCAGATGTGAGAATCGCCGACTACGAACCAGCGGCCTCCGCCGTAGGCATCTTCTCCTTTGCCGATGGGAACGAGTTCGCCTTCCGGCGTATTCTGGCCCGCTGGTCTCTCCCCTTCAACGAAGATTCTGTCAAAGACCTTCTTCAGTTTTTGACGGGCGACACGCTGTTGCTCGTCACGAGCCGCGTTGGCTTGCTCCGCCTTTTGCAGTTTACGCTTGAGTAGATGCGCTCCAACGAAAGAAATCAGCAGAAGCATCCCACCGCCGATGGCAAGCCCCGCCCAGTGCTCGGCGATCCACGACACTCGCTCAGGTTCCGGTGGCGGCGGAGGTGGTGGCGGAGGTGCTGGCGGAGGTTCAGCCTTTACAACCACTTGTGTGACGACGGGAAGTGGAGGCGGTGGAGGTCGAGGATTCAATTGTGCGACTGCGATTTTATAATCCTGTTCAGCCTTTGGAATCTGTAGTTGAATAACACCCCTAATCTTTGCGTCAAGGGTGTCCAACATGTGCTGACCGGTGGACAGCTGCTGCTGATACATATCAATATCGCCCTGTACTGCGCCTCTTTGGGGATTGGGGACTGTAGTGGTGCCTGCGTATACTGGAACTGTCGTAGAGTTTGCCCCTGACCCCGCGTGCGGGGTCTGCACGGCGCCGGTCCCGTAGACGGGCACCTGCGAATCTTGAAGGCTTCCAAGTTGTTGTTGAGAGGCCGTTAGATTTGCTTGTGTCAGTGCGATATTTTTAGCCAACGCGTCTCGCTGTCTCTGAAGGTCTTGAAGTTTCTTCTTGAGCGACTCCAGATTGTCCTGAGCCGCTTGGACATTCATTTGCTTCTGCCAGTGTTCGACAAGGGGTTTTTTATCCTCGGGGCTCATCCATTTGTTGCCGAATTTGACCTCGCCATCGGACACATGCTTGAGTTCTGCCTGCCAAGCGTCGAGCCGTTGGTGAATCAACGAGACTTTGTCCGACTTCGGATAATCGGTCAGGAACTTTTGGAGCGCTGTAATCGCTTGGCCGGAATAGTCCGCCGATTGTTCCTGATTTGGATTCAATTGGAAGCCAGACAAGGCTTCGTAGTCGGTTCGTTCCGCTATTTGAGCAGGAGTTTCGGTTTGAATACTTTGGATGTCAGCGTGGGAAATATCTCTCTGATATGAAATTGAGCGGCTGGCATTATGTGCCTTTATTTGGAGAACATCGTTGGTATCGGAAATGATGTCCCCTTGGAGAGTTTCGCCTGATTTGAGAACTACGGTTGACTCGCCAAAAGCAGACGAAATTGGCCCCGCAATCGCCAGAGCAGCGATCAGGAATCTTCTCAGGTGTTTCCCTTGATGGGGCTTCCTGGCCGTCCTCAACCCGACCCAAATCCGCCTGCTCATACCCGACGTTCCTCTCCCAGCCGTTGCCTGACTGGATCAGAACCCGAGCGACTCTCGCCAATACGGAAGTCAGACTAGTATTCCGACCGTGGCAAGTCGAGCCAAATTCAGCCGTCCAATCGACCCACCCCCACCTGGAATTGTGGGCTGTCGAGGCCCGCGACGTTTACGGAGGTGGAGTCGGAAGATACTACTGATTTGACTTGCGGTTTGTCAGCCGGGTAAGATCGAGCCAGCCATCGCCCACTACGAGCACGCGCTGCGGATCAAACTGAACAGTTGCGTCGTCAGTATCGGCCTGGGCATCCGCACGTGGTTCTGCTCACGAAGTTCCCAGCACGGAGACACGGAGGCCGCAGAATACTCAAGTGACAACAAAGTTGCCGCGAATCAATAGGCCCCGGTCCCGGCATCCAGAAAGGGCCACCAATGATACGGTACGGCTGGATTCCAGTCGGCGTTAATGGTACTATCATACGAATCAATTTCGCCGAGCGGGGGTGGGCAAATATTGGCATTACCCATCCGGCAGAAGTTGGTGAAGTGGATCCAATCCGCATGGCCATCTCCGAAGACGAAGTTGCTGCCGCCAAAATGTCTCGTCACCAAGTCGTATCCGCCATTCTGATTGGGCCAGACGTCTTCCTGCTCCTCACAGAAGAGAATCGTGTTGCGAGGGCTCATCATCCGGTTGCGCCGGTATCCAACACTGGTGCTGCCTTGCTCGTGCCAGCATAAATTCATCGAATAATAGAAAACCGGGCTACTCATGGTGGGCTGCACGGTGACATTGGTCGAACTAGGGCAGGACCATACGCTCTTGGTGAGGGGCGTTGGCGGCGTACCGGCCGCGTACAACTGGCATAGGGACTGTTGGCCGATGTACTGGGGAACGACATTAAACCAAGCGTTTGTGTTGACCGTAGCACAGGGAGAGACGGGGGACCCGTCGTAGGGGTAATAATCGTTGTGGTCGTTGGCGTACAACATGAAGCCCAAACTCCACTGGCGCATGTTGTTGAGGCAGGCGGCGGCCTGAAGTTGCTGTTTCGCATCGTTGGACACGGCGAACAACATCGTCGTCAAGAGGGCGGCGACCGGGACGAGGACCAGCAACTCGATCAACGTGATGAAGGCGTGTTTGGAGTCGCGTTTCATCGCTCACCATTCGGTGGGACGAACACTCATACTATCACCTTGGACAATACAGGCAAGCCGATTCCCCGCCGTTGCCGTCGCTCCAAACGGTCGCCGGCTGTCCCTGCTGAGGGATGTCTTCCAAGTGTCGTAGTGTAATTGGAAAGGGCCGTGTCTGGGGGTTCAAATCTCCCCATCTCCACCGCTTTCCACACCAAGCAGTTACGCCATGGCGTGGTGCGCGGTTACCATGCCGCCAACACAAGCGGCTGCATAAGTTGCGTGGCTCGGGAAGGCTGAGAATGTCTTGCTTTCCAACCCAGCCGCTGGTAGGGTGGGGGGCTAGGAATCAAGGGTAAGACATCATGAAGGCGAGCTTCGAAGGTTGTCCGATCGTACGTCCCTCAATTGCTGTGCGTACAGCCAGAGGACTCCTTTTCAGGGTCACGGCGGTCGTGAGCGCGGCATTCCTGCTGGCCGTCGCCACCACAGCCCGTGCTCAGACTTTCACACCGCTGGGCAACGAGCCAAACGATTTGACGCTGTCCGGCTCGAACTTCTACGGGACAACGACCTACGGCGGGAGTTACAACGACGGGACGGTGTTCCAGATCGGCACCAACGGTACCGGCCTGACATTCCTGTACTCGTTTAACTCGCTTGCCGGGGGCAACGACGACGGCAGCAAACCCCAGGGCGCAGTGACGCTGTCCGGCTCGACGCTCTACGGGACGACGAGTTCTGGCGGCAACAGTTACGGATATGGCACGGTGTTTCAGATCAACACCAACGGCACGAACTATGCGATTCTTTACTCATTTGTCCCTGGGACGGGCCAGAACCCTTACGGCGCGCTGGCCGACTCCGGCACAAGCCTTTTTGGAGTGACAACCGCCGGCAACGGGGCGCTGTTCAGCATCAACACCGGTGGCAGCGACTGCACAGACCTTCATGTCTTCGGTGGCTCCATTACCAGCGTTGTCGGCTCGGTGACGAACGTCTTTCCCGACGGCACTACCCCAACCGGCTCGCTGCTCCTGTCCGGCTCGACGCTCTACGGGACGACAACCTACGGCGGGAGTAACAGCGACGGGACGGTGTTCTCGATCAACACCGACGGCAGTGGCTACTCAATTCTACACCAGTTCTCCGATGCGCCGGGCGATGGCTACAATCCTTACAGCCCACTGATCCTGTCCGGCTCGACGCTGTACGGGACGACCGAAGGGGGCGGTCGCTCCAACGGGACGGTGTATCAGATCAACACCAACGGCACCGGGTTCGCCGTCCTGTATGGATTTGGTCTGGTCGCGGCCGATGGCTACTATCCTCACGGCCCACTGACTTTGTCCGGCTCGACGCTCTACGGGACAACGACCGACGGCGGTACCAACGGCTACGGGACGGTGTTCGAGATCAACACCGACGGCACCGGTTACCAAATCTTGTACAACTTTGTCGGCAGTAATACCGGCAATCCCAACGGCTCACTGATCCTGGCCGACTCGACGCTGTACGGCATAACGGGGAACTATCTCTTCTCGCTAACAGTGCCGCCGCCGCCAGTATCGCAAACATCGTCGAACTTTTACATCACCAGCATTGCGCCGCAAGGCTCCGACATCCTCATTACTTGGACCAGCGGCATCGGCTCGACGAATGCACTGCAAGCGACGACGGGAGACGCCAGCGGCGGCTATAACACCAATAATTTCGCCGACATTTTCGTCGTCACCAACACCGTCGGCGCGGTGACCAACTACACTGACGCGGGCGCACTGACCAATTTCACCTCTCGCTACTACCGCGTGCAGTTGGTGCCGTAGCAGATTGTCACAACTCAGGGCATGTTGGATCAGGGTTCATCCGATCCCCAGCTCGATCACTCCAGCCACAACGGCCAATCTCATCTACGGCTTCGAAATGTCGATGCGCTAGAACTCCTGTGGCAGGACGGCATTCGGGTCGAGTGGAGCCGTTCCTTTACTCATCCCGCGTTATCAGAGCCGTTCGTCGAGGCCCTTGGAGAAAATCCGCCCGAAGAATTCGCTGTGTTGGATCAGCGTCCATCCGACCCCCAGCTCGATCAAGCCAGCCACAACGGCAAACACCACCGTCAGATAACTCATGCTTGTAGCGGGACGCGGCGAGTCGATGGCTGCGGTCAGCATGGCCCGCGTCAGCCAGAACAACACCGAAGACAGAGCCGATTTAATGCCTTCCAGAATGACGAGCCAGCCAATAACGCGAACCGCCACCGCCGAGAGTGTCTTGAGAGTCATGCTTCCTCCGATGTCGGGTGTTTGATGGAGACCCTACACCTGCGTCTCAACCGATCCAACCTTTTCCATCACGCCGTTGACCGGCGCGAGACGTTCAGTCACGTATGGCGTCATCCCACAACAGCACGGGCGCGGGGCCGCCGTGTTTTGTTCCCTTCCTGATCAATATCCCGCGGCTTCTCCCGAAACGGTTTCTCCCGCGGCTTCCTTCATGATCCTCAGGCTGCTCGACGTGCCGACACGGGTCGCCCCTGCTGCAACCATCTTCAGCAGGTCGGCCAGCGAGCGGACGTTGCCCGCCGCTTTCACGCCGAGTCCCTTGTCGCGAACGATCCGGCTCATCAGCGACACGTCTTCCACGGTCGCGCCGCCCGAACTAAACCCCGTCGAGGTCTTGACGAAGTCGGCATGGGCTTTCACGGACAATTCGCACGCGCGCGCCTTTTCTTCGTTGGTCAGGAACGACGTCTCCAAAATCACTTTGCTCTTCGCGCTGCCGTCCTGGCAGGCTTCGACCACGGCGCGGATGTCCCGCAACACCAGTTCGTCGTTGCCGCCCTTGAGCTCGCCAATATTGATGACCATGTCGATTTCCTTCGCGCCCTCGCGGATGGCGGCGCGAGCTTCCATCGCTTTGGTCTCGGGGGGTTGCGCGCCGAAGGGGAAGCCGACGACGCAGCAGATTTTCACGTTCGAGCCGGCCAGAAGCTCGCGTGCCAATGACACCCACGTCGGATTGATGCACACGGAGTAGAACTTGTGCTGGCGCGCTTCGCGACAGAGTTTCTCAAGGTCAGCGCGGGTGAGATTGGGACGCAGCCCGCTGTGATCGATCAGTTGCGCGATCTCGTACGGAGAAAACTTCGGCTTGGCGACGGTGGCGGCGCCGGGCGGGTTGCCCCCGGCGGCAAGCAGTTCCTGCACGCGTTTGGCGATGCGTTCCAGGTCGGTGGCGGATGCGTTCACTTGTGAGTCCTCAATGGTTGGTCCCTTTACATACAACTGACAGAAATCATCTTCAGGGAAACGGGATTTCGTTGCAATCACGAAAGAGGACGATCCTCGTGCCCGGCGCGGGCGGATCCACCACCCACCGCCTCGTTTGAACTTCCGGCGGCGGCTTATTGGCTGGCTTGCAGTTGCGCCAGCGCCTTCTGCGCCGGTGTGAAATCCGGCTTGATCCGTAGCGCCTGTTCGTAGTGCGCCATCGCCTCTGGCACCCTGCCCACGCGCTCCAGAGCGTTCCCCAGATTGTAGTGGGTCTCGGCGAGATTAGGGTTGATCCGCAGGGCCTGCTCGAAGTGGCTGATCGCCTCCCGCAGCTTGCCTTCCAGAAGTAAAGCGTTCCCCAAGTTGTACTGCGCTTCGGCATAATCGGGTTTGATCCGCAGGGCCTGCTCCCATTGGCTGATCGCCTCCGCCACCTTGCCCACACGGACCAAGGCGGATCCCAGGTTATTGTGCGCCTCTAGATAGCCGGGGTTGAGTCGCAACGCCTGCTCATAGTGGCCGATCGCCTCCTGCACCTTGTCCTCCCGAAGCAAAACATTGCCCAACTTGCAGTGCGCCTCCGCATAATCAGGGTTGAGTTGCAACGCCCGCTCGAACTGGCCGATGGCCTGCTGTAGTCTGCCCTGTGCCGACAGCACAACACCGAAGTTCCTGTGCGCCTCGGCACACCGCTCAACACTTGCCAACAGGCTAAACGCCATGGAGAAGCCCAGCAGCGCGCCCCAACCGCAGCGTATCGCCCACCGCCAGACGACGAGTCGACGTGCCAGCCCCGAGATCGGCGTCAGTGCACGTTCCAAGCTGAGGATGCCAATCACAGCCAGCAATACCAGTGTTTCCAGGAACTCCACCTCGTAGCGCATGCTCGCAGCGTAAAAGAGACTCAAGGTCAACGTGGTTATCCCCCAAAGCACGGCGACCGCCAACAGGAACCTGCCCAGGGTTGAACGGGTCTCGCCCGAGCGATCACGCCACGCCAACGGCACAGCCAGCGCCAACCATACCAGGGGGATGTTGGTCAAGATGCCAAAGGGATGCTCCACTCGCCCATGGCCAGCCGGCAGGGGTGGCACCGCAATGTCGCGCACGAATGGAAACCGACCGCACCAGCCCGCCAGTCCCAGAAAATAAACCCGGAAGTGGAACCACAGAAAATGTGGACTGAATGGTCGAAGCGTGTTCTGCCGGTCTCCCGACAACGCATAGCGCAAACCGAATTCGAATGGACTATCGAATCGCAACGTGTTGTAAAGCATCAGTCCGACCCCGATGAGCGCGAGGGGACCCATCGCCGCGATGAGCAGGGTCCAAACGCGCTGCCGCTCGCTCCACGCTTGGGCCACCGGCACGAGTAGGACGATCGCGCCGAACAGCAGGCTGGGCCTGGCCCCCACCGCCAGCCCGTAGGCGACGCTCGCCGCCGCCAGCCATTGCCACCTTCGTTGCGGCTGATGCAACGCGCACCAGACCGCCCCCAGCGCCAGCATGGTAAACGCATACCCGCAACCGATGGACACCTCGTACACATCGGCCCGCGCCAAAAGGAACGGCGTGCCGGTGACCAGGCCGAGGGCCAGTATGCCGGCAGCTACAACCCAAACGCTGGCTTCGGAAAAGTAGCGCCGCCACAACGCGCACAGCAGCGCGACGCTGACCAGGAAACCGACAACGCAAGAAAAAAGCACGGCGTTCTTTTGAATCAGAAAATGGCCGGTCAACGCCACATACGGCCAGAAAAGCACCAAGGCGGGTGTGACTCCATAATAGAGGTACAGCTTGCCCCTGTAATAACTCATGTCCAACACCGGATACGGAGCATGGGCATCGGGATCGTAGGGGTCGGCGAGTTGCGCAAGCCCGGAAGGCACGTCGGCTTTCAAATTGAGCTGGCCGGCGCGGAAACCCCGTACGAGTAAATTGTAGTACTCGTACGCAGGATCCAGTTTCGACGGGACAGAGTAGCCCGACTGGCCCGTGTACGCATAAACCCCGACGACCAGCGCACACATCGTGGCCAGGACGCCGCGCTGCATCCATCGGGACTTTCCTCCGGTCACGTCCGCCTCTCTGCAACCTAACTTGCTGTCAATCATCTTTGGACTATGGCCCACACGTCTGCAGTTATCATTGGTCGCAGGATAACGCACCGACCCCGTCAGCCGAAGCGGCACTTGATCCTTGAGATGCCAGTCGATTCGCCTCCCAGTGATCCAACTGGGTTCGGATAATAGCCCGGACGTGTTGGTTCTGCAATTTCTCCGTGCTTGGGACGATTTGCGAACCTGGCGGTTTGAACTTCAGACGGCGGCGGCTTATTGGCCGGCTTGCAGTCGCGCCAGCGCCTTCTGCGCATCGGCATCATCGGGGTTGATCCGCAGGGCCTGCTCGTACTGGGCAATCGCCTCCGGCACCTGGCCCAGTTGAACCAGGGCGAGCCCCAAATTGTAGTGTGCCTCGGCACGGTTGGAATCGATCCGTAGCGCCCGCTGGTAGTGAGCGATCGCCTCCTGGAGTTTGCCAAGGCGGGCCAACCCCAATCCCAGATCGCTCTCCGCCGCAGCCGAATCGGGGTTGATTCGCAACACCTCCTCATATTCCGCGATGGCATCGCTGACGCGGCCCTCTTGCAACAGGAAATTCCCCAGGTTATTGTGTGCCTCCGCGAAATTGGGGTTAATCCTCACGGCCTCTTGATAATGGCTGATTGCCTCGCGAATGTTACCCAGTTGTTGAAGAGCATTTCCCAGGTTGTAGTGCGTCTTGGCGTTGTCGGGATCGATCTGTAGCGCCTGCTGATACTGCACAATCGCCTCCGGCAGCCTCCTCAGTTGCACCAGGGCAACACCCAGGCTCTCGTGCGCCTCAGCGTAATCCGGATTAATCCGCAGCGCCTGCTGGTAGTGGTCGATGGCGTCCACCACCTTACCCGTTTCCGCCAAAGCGATCCCGAGGGTGTAGTGCGCCTCGGCGAAATCGGGCTTGATCCGCAGCGCCTGCTCGTCGTGCGCAATCGCCTCCTGCATCCGGCCGAGTTGTGCCAACGCGACTCCCAAATTGTGGTGCGCCGCGGCGTAATCCGGCATGACCCGCAGCGCCTGCTCGTAGTGCCTGATCGCCTCCGGCAGCCGGCCCGATCGCATCAAGGCAATCCCCAGGTTGTTGTGCGCCTGCCAGGCACCAGGGTTCTTTGCTACGTTGTCTCGCCAAAGTGTTTCTTCGCCAGCATACACACCGCTGCGTCTCCACGTGGCGGCTCCCAGCACCAGCAATACCGCCACGCAAGCCACGATTCCGGCATACCGACCTGATTTGCCCAGTCGGCGGCAAATCCATTCGCCGGCGGCGACCGCCAGGGCGATGGCTCCAACGATGGCGTAGTATTGCCAGTGATCGGCGACCAACGAGAAGCGATAGAAACTTTGTTCGAAGAATCCCAACACCGGGAAAAGCGCTACGACAAAATAACCCAGCCCGAAGAACCATGGTCTTCCCCACGTGTTCCGCTTCCACCAGAACAAGGCGAGACTGCCGATCAAGACCATTCCGGGCACGTACGACACCCAGCGCGACGCATCGATCTCCCACTGGGGATAAACCACCATCAGGTTGGCCGGCAGCAGGGCCTTGTACAGGTAGAACCAGGGCACCCAGCCCGCTGCGGCGAGACGAAAGGGGAACCCAACCGTGCGAACTGGGTGTCCTCCCATTGACCGATAATACTCAAACGAGATGTTCACCAATCCCATGACCAGCGAAAGGACAAAAAACGGTACACTGGAGAGGACGTCTCTGACCCGCACGGTGCGATGCAACCACCAGACAAGGCCCACCACCACCACCGGCAGCATCACCACCGCCGTCTTGCTCAGCAGGGCCAATAAGAATGCCGCCAACGACAGACCGTACCAGCCCCAACGGCGCTTCTCGTCGAATCGCAGATACAGAAGAATCGCCACCAGGTAGAACAACATCGACAATGTGTTCTTTTGTTCGCTGATCCACGCCACCGTGGCGACGTTGACCGGATGGATCGCAAACACGAAGGCCGCCAGCCAAGCCCCCGGAATCTTGAGGCGGCGCAGGACCATCCACACCAGGACGGCGTTGACGGCGTGCAGCAACACGTTGACCACGTGGTAGCTCGTCGCGTGGTCGCCCCACCATCGCCACTCCAGCCACCACAGGCTCTCCGTCAGCGGATAGTAATCCTTGGCTTCCGTCGTAAACCAGATCCGCTGAAGCCCATCACTGGCTCGAATCATCGGGTTCTGGGTGATCCAAACATCGTCATCCCAGATGAACCCGGCGTGCCATGTTGGCTGGTACGCTGCGAACGTGACAACCGCCAACACCAAAGCCAGGAGCCAAGGGCGGTGCGCGAAGTAAGTTTCCGGTGCGGGGGACGACATCGCCGTCGGTTGATGCGGAGCATCATCGCTGGGCCTCCGGTCTGTCATTGAGCCGATACTAGCATGTCACCATTACGAAAAAACAGAACAGGCTCGCCGCGGAATCGGATGTCGCGCGCACGATGCATCTGAGACCGTTGCGCGTCGCGGCGGTCCTCAATGGACGCACCGGCTTGGGTCGGAGACCAGGAGCACAACCGAGCGTGCTTGCATTTTGCCCGAATTTGGCGGATAGTATTCGTAGGCACGGATGGCTGGCGCCCCCGAGCATAACAGTTGATGCCGTAACGGCTATGGGCATCGGGCGCTATGGGTATGGTGAGATTATGGGAACCGAAACAAACTCTCATGAGAACCCGGCGGGTCTTCAGACCAATCATTCCACCACCAATGAGTCTGCAGCGGGCGGCGGGCAAAAGGTCATCCTCGCCATCGATGACGACACGGAAATCCTGAACAGTGTCCGCCGGTTATTGATCCGCGAAGGCTGGGTGGTGTGGACCGCGTCCGACCCGCGGGAAGGCCTCCAGGTGTATGAGGCGCATTGGCGGACAGTCCAACTGGTGTTGCTGGACTACTTCATGCCCACCCTCCGCGGCGACGAAGTCTTTGAGCGCCTGCAACGCATCAATCCGCACGTCCGTGTCCTGTTAACCAGCGCGTGTGATGACGACGTCTCACCCAAGTTGCTCAATGGCGGACTCTGTGGTTTCGTCCAGAAACCGCTTACGCCGCGAGACCTCATTGGCGGGATTCGCAAATCCCTGAATCACCATGGCCCGCCGCGTCCCCGCACCTAGCCCGACGGCTCGACCACTCCCCATAAATTGGTGGTGCCTTAATTTGAAATCCCTGCTAGCCGATTGGCCGCTTCAGTAAAACCCCGACCATGTTGGTGGCGCCTTGTGCCATCGAGACAGGGAAGACACTGACTGCTTCCCAGCCATCCTGACCCAAAGTGTCCAGCGCGTCCGTGATTTCCGTGGCTGGTATATCTCCGGCCCCACGGAATACCATTCCGGCGGGCTGCTTATATTGCCAGATGTTGTATTCCCATTTCATAGCGCCTCACGCTCTCCTCTCTATTGAATGTGGAATATCCCCTTCTTGCGCGGTGCAATCGCTTCTGCGCCTTGCTCCCAACACTCTACCATGCTACCATGATGCCGTCACGTGGACGCGACGAGATTCGGACTCGCATCTCCGGGGTGTAGAGCCACAGCGACTTGTCCAGTTAGTCTACGCGCCCACGTGACAACACCACTTCACTTGCTCAGTGTTCTCTCATTCGTAGATTTCAGTCCAGCCTTTGTGTTCACTTTTCTTTCAGTTCGATCTCCATTCCAAGCTCTGTCGTTTCAATGATGGGGTATGCCTTCTTGACCAGTTTCGTGAATTCATCCCATGAATCGCTGACACGCATGCCCGCCTCTTAGCACAATGTCCACTCTCTCGTATCGACTGGCTACGACTCCTCGAAAGCCGGGGCTTGGTTCAAGGCCCAATTGAGTAGTTGTCTTGTTTCAAATTAGGCCACTCCCCATAAATTCATTGACTTGCGGTCGCGGCGCTGTTAGCAAAAGAAACCGCTGAAGCGAGTTGGCGGCGGTCGTCGGGGCGTCAACCTTCTCCTCGTCATTCAGCTGCTGGCCCCAATCGTGCCAGTACAACCCACTGGTGAGTTTTGGTCGGGCAGGGCGGTTATTTCGAGAAGGAATCATCCGTTCAAGGGGACCTGGCATTGATAAAAAACGGAATAGGAAACACCATGAAGATTCTTCGCGTTCTATTGGCCACTGGTTTGGTTGTTGTGGCTGGTCGAACCTTCCCTGCCAACGCACAAACCGAGACGAATCTTTATTCTTTTATCGGGTCCCCAATCGATGGGGCCAATCCACAGGCCGGGCTGGTGCAGGGCAGCGACAGCAACATCTACGGGACGACCAGCAGCGGCGGGACGAACGGGGTCGGCACCGTGTTTGAGTTCAGTCCCAGCGCCGGCTACTCGAATCTGTACTCATTTGGTAGCTTCCCCAACGATGGGGCCGATCCAGTGGCCGGGCTGGTGCAGGGCAGCGACAGCAATTTTTACGGGACCACCCGTTACGGCGGGAACAACGGCGACGGCACCGTGTTCGAACTCACTTTCGTCAGCGTCAGCACCAACTGCGCGTTTTCGATCGGTTCAACCAATGCCACGTTCGACGCCACGGGCGGCTCGAGCAACGTCAGCGTCATCGCGTCCAATGGCTGCTCGTGGACGGCCACCAACAACGACAGCTTCATTACCATCACCTCGGGCACCAATGGCGTGGGCAGCGGCACGGTCAGCTATTCCGTGGCGCCCAACACGACCACCAACGTTCTCACGGGCACGATGACGATTGCCGGGCAAACATTCACCGTCACGCAGCTCGGCGCATCCACCGTCGGCAACTGCACCGTCACGCTGAATGCGACGAGCGTCAAGCTATCGGCCAAGGGCGGCTCGAAAAACGTGCGCGTGACAGTCCTGGCGACCGGCTGCGAATGGACGGCTGTGAGCAACGATCCATTCATCATTATCACCTCCGGCAGCAGCGGCACGGGCAACGGCAAGGTCGATTACACCGTTCTGGGCAACACGAACACGACGGCCCTGACCGGCTCGATGACGATTGCGGGCCAGACATTCATCGTGAATCAGGCGGCGGGAGGCTGTAAGTTCTCGCTCAGCCCGAAGAATGCGAAACTCAAGGCCGCCGGCGCGTCGGCGACCGTGACGGTAAAGCCCAACCTGAGCGATTGCGCGTGGACCGCCGTCAGCAACGATTCGTTTATTGACATCACGGATGGCGGGAGTGGTGTCGGCGCGGGAACGGTCAGTTACTTCGTCACGTCCAACACCAATTCCGTGGCGCGCACAGGCTCGATGACCATCGGCGGGGAGGCATTCATGGTAACGCAGTCGGGCCAGAAGTGACCGGCCCACGCGATCACGAGATGGATTGCGCTCGACAGCGCGATTTATCCGGTTGCCGCTGAAGCAGAGGCAAAGGGCGGATGACGGCCGGCCACTACCTGGCACCCCGGAAAGCCAACAGGGAAGGCCCGTCGCGGGGTCTTCCCTGTGTAAACAATCTTCTTCGTTGACCGAGTATAAATACGTCGATGTGCGAGCATCGTGGCGGCGGACTACTTCTTGATTCGCCGCGCGAACAGACCCAGGACGCCAAGTCCCATTCCGAACAACAGCAGGGTCGACGAGGCCTCCGGCACGGTCGAAGACGATACGCCGGTGAACGTGTAGACGACGTCGTTATAATCAAAGTCCGAGCCTTGGGCTTGATCCAAATCCTCGACCCCAACCGTCGTCGAACTGCCCGAAGAGCTTTGGACGTCGAAATGTGTGTAACCGTCGGGATTCAAACCCGAATCCGATCCGCTGTAAAAGGTTGTTTCCGTATTCTCGTTGTAGACCTGGAAAATCAACTCGGAACCTGGAAGGAATGTGCCCAGGTCCACCGTGGTGCCCACGGGAGTGGTGTGGTTGTTCACGAGAACGGTACCCAGCGGGTTTACCAGGGTAACAATTCCACTAGACGGGCTGACCGCGTAGAGAGACAACACGTCCGTGTCTGCCGCGCTCGAGGAATCGGCGATAATCGTCACGGATACGTCGCCGCCACCCGCCACCATAAGCGGTTCCGCTTCGGATAGAGGAATCGGCGTTCCTACGGTAAAGGATTGGCTTTTCGCCGTGCCGACAATGCCGCACAACGCCACCACGACGGTAACAAACGAACGAATACCATGATTGCTGCGAAACTGTGTACTCATGCCCTTTACCCCTCGCGATTCAGTTATTTGGTTTGCAACCCTCTACGTACGTCGACACACTAACTTAGCAGACCGAATGCCAGGCTGTTTTCAACACCGTCACCGGCAACACGCAAGTCATTGATTGCCTCGCCCTTGCGCCCTCGTGCACTTTGATTGCACACACCAGTGGTTACCGGGGTTACCGTAATGCTTTCCGACAAATGTTGCCCGACCAATGGGCGCACCACTGTGTATTCATTTCATTATCTGATGCTTGGACAAGATGCAGCCAAAGTTGGCAAACGTTACGGTAACCATAGGCCCATTGTCGCGGTACCACTCACGCGAGCGCTTGCGGACTGTGATGCCGTTCATAGTCGGCGGCCCGGGCAATGACAAGTGCACCTGAGTGAGACGAGCAGTGACAGCTGAATCTTGCGGAGATGCTTGCTGACAGTCGATTCTCTTAGCCGTCCCTGCGGTCTCGCCCCTGGGTCCATCACGGCAAACTGATGTCGATGCGGTAGAACTCTTGCGGCAGGACGGTGTTCGTGTCGAGCGAGCTGACATTTTGGGCTTTGAACCCCGACCGGCGGGCGATAATCTCCCCCCATGGCACTGGAGTTTTCCAAGTATCACGCGCTGGGCAACGATTACATCGTCATCGACCCCAAGAGCCTCGGTTCACCGCTGACGACGGACCAGATCAAGGTCATCTGCCATCGCAATTTCGGCGTCGGATCGGACGGGATTCTGCTCGGCCCGTTGCCGGCCGAGCGCGCGCAGTGTGCCCTTCGCATATTCAATCCCGACGGCAGCGAGGCGGAGAAAAGCGGTAACGGGTTGCGGATCTTTTCGCGTTATCTCTGGGACCGCAAACTCGTGGGCAACGAAGAATTTGCCATCGAGACTGCGGGCGGCCTGGTGCGCGCCACCGTGATCGATGGCGGCCGCGTGGTGCGCGTGGAAATGGGTCAGGTGAGTTTCTGGAGCGACAAAATCCCCGTCACGGGACCGCGCCGCGAGGTGCTCAACGAAACCATCACGGTGGGCGGTCGCACGTTCCTGTATTGCGCGGCGACGATCGGCAATCCGCATTGCGTGTTGGCGCTGCCGGACATCGATGCCGGGATGGCGCGGCGATTCGGGCCGTTGCTGGAAACGCATCCGAATTTCCCGAACCGCACCAACGTCCAGTTCCTGAAGGTGCGCGACCGCCGAAACATTCAGATCGAGATTTGGGAGCGCGGCGCGGGATACACGCTGGCGTCCGGCAGCAGCAGCAGCGCCGCCGCGGCGGTGGCCCATCGGATCGGCCTCTGCGACCGCTCCGTTTCCGTTCACATGCCCGGGGGCGTCATTGCCATCGAGATTGGCGGGGACTTTTCAATCCGGATGACCGGCGGAGTGACCCGGGTCGCGGACGGCGTCATCGCTCCCGAGGTCTTCGCTGGGAATACGCTGTAGCAGGGCATCACGCTTGCTCCGGGCCCGCCCGCGTGTTAAGGTCGCGCCCACCAAAACGAAGGGAGAGGCTCATGCAACACTTTCATAAGACCGTGATGACCCGGGCCGCCTGTCTTTTTATTGCCGCGTCCGCCGTGGTCGCTTCCGCGCAGGGGCTCAAGACCACGCAACAGATTGTCGATTTTGCGGAATCGAAGACCGGGGCCTACAAGTCATGGTCGGCGGATTACACCCAGAGCATGAGCATGTTCGGTACCCGCATGCAGATCAACGGCTCCGTGGTGCAGAAGCCGCCGCATCGTGTGTGGATGCAGCTCGATATGCCGATCATGGGCCAGCACAGCCAGATGACCATGGTCTTGGGTCAGGACGGCATCATGTGGCAGATTATGAAAATGGGGACGCAGCAGCAGATCATGAAAATGGACATGAACAAACTCGGCAGCAACGTTTTGGCCCAGGCCGGCGTGCAAGGCAATCCCCTCGATCAATTCGATCCCGCCAAGCAATTGGAGACCACCAAGGGAATGTGCGACCTCAATGTCGGCGCGACCAAGGAACTCGATGGTCAACCGATGTATGTCCTGGAAGGCGCGTTGAAGCAGGCCGCCCTGACGAACCAACAGTTGGCAACGCTGGCCGCGTTGGTGGGCAAAACGCGCGTCTTCATCGGGCAAACGGACGGGTTTGTCCATCGGCTGGAACAGTATGACAAGTCCCAAACGAACTTGGTCATGGCCATGGAGTTTAAAAACCTGAAGTTCAATCAGGACGTGGCTGACTCCACATTTGTGTACCACCCGCCCCCGGACGCTCAAGTAGTAGACATCGGGCAAATGATGTCGCAGCGCTCGCAGCCGCCGCCGGATGGTGCTGCCCAGCATCCGGTGCAGGGTGTTCCCGCTCCCGGTTCGCCACCGCCGCCAGCAGGGAAATAGGGAAATAATTCAGGCGGCGATCTCGCGCTCGATCACTTCCAAGAGGGCGTGCAGAATCAGCGTGTGCGCCTCTTGGATGCGCCCGCTGTCCGAGTTGGCGATAATAATCTCCCAGTCGGCTTTCCCCTTGGCCTTTCCACCCCCCTTGCCGAGAAGCGACACGGTTTTGACGCCTTTGGCCTTGGCGGCTTCCAGCGCGCGAAGGATGTTCGGGGAGTTCCCACTCGTGGAAAAACAAACGAGGAGATCGTTTGGGTTGGCCAAGCCTTCCACCTGACGGGAAAAGACGTTCTCAAAGCCGAAATCGTTGCCGATACAGGTCAATGCCGTTGGGTCCGCCGCCAGGCTGACCGCTGGAAGAGAACGGCGGTTGCCGCGGAAGCGACCCACGAGCTCCTGGGTAAGGTGCATGGCATCGGCAGCGCTACCTCCATTGCCGCAGGCAAGGATTTTTCCTCCCGACCGGAGAGAGGCGACGGCTGCCGCCGCTATCTTTTGGAAGGCACCCTCTTCACCTGCCAATGCTTGCAGTGTACGACGGGCATCTTCGGTGATTTTCGCCAGAACAGATTCCATACGTGTATCTTAGCGCGATTTCGGTTGGATGCGAAGAGAAAAGTTATAGTAGCATCTTTCGCACACACTTCGTAAAGCGCTTCACAGTAACAAAATTCTTCTTGCATTCTAATCGGCTGTTGGCTTTGATGCTACCACCAGTAGGGATGACGGGTCGCACCGGGCACTACTTATAGTCGGGTCGCAGCAGAAAAAAGCAGCATTTGGCCATGGATAAGTTTCAGACGCAAAAGATTACGCGCCAAGCAATCGACAACTGGCCTGTGGCCGGGTCGGGCCTGAGTGCGCGTGTTGTCCACTGCCTGGAGGAGGCCGGCGTCAACAATATCGGCCAACTCCGCGGCTGGAGCGATCAGCAACTCCTGAACCTCACCAATTTCGGCGCAACCTCTCTGGAAAACGTTCGCTGGTTCTTCAACTGGACTCGCCGCCTCGAGGCCGGTAACGGCCAGGTCGCCAACTTTCGCGCGCTGTTGCGGGAATTCCTCAACAGTCAGGAACTGTTCGTGATCGAGCAGCGCTACGGCTTGACCGACCCGTTGTTCCGTCCTCAGATGAAGCGGCGCACGCTGCAGGAGATCGCCCGCATGCGCATTCGCGTTACCCGTGAACGCGTCCGCCAAATCGAGGAATCAGCCATTGCGACCCTGCGGTCGCATCTCGCCCGGGCCGTGGCCG
Organism: uncultured Verrucomicrobiae bacterium; assembly: GCA_963842185.1. Taxonomy (GTDB): domain Bacteria; phylum Verrucomicrobiota; class Verrucomicrobiia; order Palsa-1439; family Palsa-1439; genus Palsa-1439. Next base: position 248,165 of record CAWJFL010000011.1, on the reverse strand, counting down.
AGACCCAGGAAGTGTATTGGGCCAACCAGATCCTGTCCGGCAGTTGCGTGGTGACATCCGCCGAGTTGGGCGCATGGACCGATGACCAGAACTTCGGAGGGTATCAACCGTGGGGATCACTCTTGTTGGTCAGTGAGACGCTCGAGCGGATTACCTTTCGCCACGATTACTTCTCCATCCTGCCGGGGCCGGTGCTGAATCTGGTCGAAAAACAAATCCTGCAACTCCTCCACGCGTCCAGGGAGCCCGTTCCGTTTGAGAAAATCCTCGCCAGCGTTTCCGATGAACTCAGTTTCCTCAACGGCCAACGCCCGCGGCTGGTGACGGTGCTTCTGGATCATCACCCGGAAATCAGCGGCACGGTGGAACGCCGCTACTTTCTCCCAATGGTCGGGGCGCCCGTGGTCCTTGTCGATATCCTGCGCAGTCGCCAGGAGCCGATCCATTTCCATGAACTGACGCGCCTGTACAACGAACGCATGCAACCCCACAGCCGCCAGGGCACCGGCTACATCCTGCGGATCCTCAACCTCATGCCCGAAGCCCGGCGGGTCACCCGCGCCGTCTACCAACTCAAAGACTGAACCGCGCTTTTTTCTCGCGGCGTCGCCGTCCTTTCCCTACTCTCCGTGGCGTGCGGATTCTCGACAAATATCTGCTGCGCGAATACGCCTGGCCGCTGCTCTACTGTTTCGACGCCTTCGCGATGTTGATGATCGTCATCGATCTGTTCGGCACCCTGGACGACTTCATCCAGTACCACGCCAAATTCGGCACCGTCGTCCACTATTATCTCATTTTGTTTCCCGAAATGTTCGTGATCATCATGCCCATGGCCCTTCTGCTCGGGCTGTTGTTCTGCCTCGCCAACCTCAGCAAGTACAACGAGCTGGTGGCCATGCGGGTCAACGGGATCAGCCTCCTGCGTATCGCCATGCCGCTGCTGGCCATCGGCGCCGCCGCCACCATCGCCGTCTTCATCGTCAATGATCTGTTTGTCCCGCACGCGCATGAAAAGGCCGATGCGTTGCGGCAGCGCGTCAAGGGCCGGGGCCAACCGGATGTCCTGGAGAACTTCTTTTTCGCCAACACCGTGGAACGGCGCGATTGGTATGCGCGGCGCTTCGACACCCGCCGCTCCGAGATGGACACGGTGGAAATCCACGACCGGAAGGACAACGGCGATCCCGACGTCGATGTCTATGCCGAGAGCGCGCGCTGGATCGGTCATCAATGGCATTTCTTCAACGCGGACGTGTACAACCACAACGAAGCCAAGGCCCCGGTCGCGCACGCCGCCGAAACGAACTTCCCCGCCTTCAAGGAAACACCCGCCCGTCTCGCCGTCGAAGGCAAGAACCCCGACGACCTGACCACCGGCGAACTCCGCCGCTATATCCGCACCCAGCGGGCGGCGAATCATTTCGTCGGCCTGGCCAAGTACGAGGTCCGACTCCAATCCCGCTACGCGTTTCCCCTGACCTGCCTGATCGTCGTGCTCATGGGGATACCGCTGGGAATGCGCGTGAGCCGCAGTGGACCGTTGCTCGGCGTGGGCACGGCGCTGACGCTCGTCGTCGTGTTTTATTTCCTCAACAACATCACGCTCGCGCTGGGAGACGGTGGCCGCATTCCGGCTGTGGCCGCCGCTTGGACGACGAACGCGATCTTTGCCTGCGTCGGGTCGGTGTTACTGTTCCGCGCCCGTTGACGGCGCGTGCCCGGCGATCACGGCGTGCGCCGCGGCGTACTCCTTGCAATGGGACAGACTGACAAAGATGGTCGTGACGCCGCGCGCTTTCGCCAGGTCCGCTCCCTTGCCGTGGAGCACCGCGTACGGTTCGCCGCTGTCGCGTTTGCGAATCTCCATGTCCTTCCAGCCGAGGTGATGTCCGATGCCCGTGCCGAACGCTTTCGAGATGGCCTCCTTCGCCGCGAACCGCGCCGCGAAATGTAACGCTGGAAATTTCATGCCGTTGCAATAGGCGATTTCCTCATGCCAGAAGCAACGGTTTAGAAACCGTTCGCCAAACTTGTCGAGGGAATCCTGAATCCGCGCCGTCTCGATGATATCGACACCGGTGCCGAGGATGTTCGTGCCTTCCGATTTCATTTCGCTATCCGTCGTCATCAACGCCAGCATTTCGGCGATGGCCTGCCGCAGCCCGACGAACAGGGCGCGGGAGATGATGGAATGGCCCGTATTCAGCGTCTCCAAATGCGGGACCGCAAGGATCCCCGGCGTGTTTTCGTAATTCAACCCGTGCCCGGCGTTCACGCGCAAGCCGAGTTTGTGGGCCAACTGCGATGCCGCGGCCAGTTTCCGGATCTCGGCGGCGTGCTCCGCCTCGTGACGCGCATTCGCATACGTGCCCGTGTGCAATTCGACAATGTCCGCCCCGGCATCCGCGCTCGCTTTGATCTGCCGTTCATCGGGATCCACAAACAGGCTGACTGCGATACCCGCCTTCTTCAGCCGGGCGACGGTGCCCGCCAGCGATTTGGACGCACCGGCGACATTCAACCCGCCTTCGGTGGTGACTTCCTGCCGGTTCTCCGGCACGAGGCAGACCTCGCCCGGTTTCACTTCCTCGGCGATGGCGACAATCTCGGGCACGTCCGCCATTTCGAGATTCAACCGCGTGCGAATCGTCTGGCGAATCAATCGCACATCGCGGTCCTGGATGTGGCGCCGATCTTCCCGCAGGTGCGCGGTGATCGAGTGCGCGCCGGCCAGCTCCGCCTCGATTGCCGCCCAGACGGGATCCGGTTCGGGAATCGCGCCCAACGGTTCCTGGGCAGAGCGGTAGCGCGCCTGCCGCAATGTGGCAATGTGATCGATGTTGACCCCGAGCTTGAGCATGCGGACAGGGTACATATTTCCACGCCTGTCCGCAATACTGGATCGCTCAGACGAAGAAACGCGGGATGGAGGCGAGGTTAGTTCAGGCAGTTCTGGCTGCGGAGCGCCTCTTGCACGAAACGATTCCAACTGTCTCGCTTCCAATCGGGGAAGTGTTTTTGCATCCACTCCCGCGACGCGCGTTCCCAACCGATGTCCCGACCGACCTTCTCGCTTTCGATCCACTTGTACTTCTTTATTTCCTCTTGCTGGGATCGAACAACATCAGCGAGAGGATCTGGTTTTCGGTGACGTAAAGTCATTTGTACCCCCTCCTCGAAGGGTGAAAAACGTGCGTTACAGTAACCCAAGATGGCGCTTTGTCAACTGACCCACGGTGACAAATTGGCAGCAATCATAGTGAGTTGATAACACGGCAGTTGCAGCGGGGGCATTTCAACTTGCCCGCATTCAGGTTGTCCCCTATTGTTGCCTCATGAGCGAACTGGGCTACCTCGAAAAAGTGCTTCGGCATGCCGAAGAACGGCTCGTCCTGAAGTCCGGTGCCCGCCCGGCAGAAATACTCAACCTCTACAAGAAGTTCCTCAAGGTCGAAGAACACCGCCTGCGGATGCTCCATCGCGCGGGGGGCGGGGGCCGCGAAATTGCCCAGGGCCGAGCGCATGTGTTGGATGTGGTGCTTCGGCATGTGTTCCAGGCGGCGGACGAGAACTATCGCCAGACGCACCCGGAGGTCGCGGAGGTTTCCGTGTCGTTGGTCGCGATTGGCGGCTACGGGCGTGGCGAACTCAGTCCGTATTCTGACATCGATATCATGTTCCTGCACGATGCTTCGGCGCAGGCGACGTCGCACCATCCCTACCTCAAGGAAATGGTCGAGCAGGTCTTGTATATGTTGTGGGACGTCGGCCTCAAGGTCGGTCATTCGACGCGGTCGGTGGACGATGCGATCACGCAAGCCAACCAGGACATGCAGTCGAAGACCTCGATGATCGAATCGCGATGGCTCGTCGGCAACGAGAAGAGTTACGAGTCGTTTCAGCAGGCGCTGGCCAAGGGTTGCGTCAAAGGCCACGAGGACGAATACATTGCGGCCCGCCGGGAGGACCAGCGGTCCCGTCACGAGAAATTCGGCGACACGGTGTACCTGCAGGAGCCCAACGTGAAGGCTGGTTGCGGCGGGTTGCGCGATTTCCAGAACCTGACCTGGATGGCGTTCTTCAAGTACGGCTGCCGGAAACTTTCCGAATTGCGCCAACGCGGCTTCGTCGAACCAACCGAGCAGCGCCAACTCGACGCCGCCTACGATTTCATCCTGCGGGTGCGCAATGCGATGCATTACATGACCAATCGCGCCTGCGATGTCATCGGGATCGGGCTTCAACCGCAAATCGCCACGGAATTCGGCTACCGCCATCACGACCTGCTGCGGCGCACCGAAGCGTTCATGCGCGATTATTACACGCATTCGCGCAACATTTTCCTGCTCACCAACGCGCTGGCCGACCGGATGGCGCTCCAACCGGCGAAATCATCGCGATTCAGTTCCTTGCTCCGTCGCGCGCGCAAGCCGGAGGAGGTCGACGGCTTCCTCCTGCGCGACGGCATGATCTCCGCGAGCGGTCCGACGATTTTCAAACAGGACCCGTTGCGCTTGATCCGCGTGTTTCATTACGTGCAGCAACGGGACGTCGAGCTGAGCCCGGAACTGCGGTCGCAGATTCGGCAGAACCTGAAACTGGTCGACCGGTCGTTTCGTTGCTCGCCGCAAGCCCGCGACGTGTTCCTGGCCATCCTGCAACACAAGGGACAGGTCGCCCGCATCCTGCGCCGGATGCATGAGGTCGAATTTCTCGGCAAGTATATTCCCGAGTTTGGCCGGCTCACATGTCTGGTCCAGCACGAATTCTTTCACCGCTACACGGCCGACGAACACACGATCCAGGTGATCGAGAATCTCGACCGGATCATCGATGCCACCGAGCCGCCCCACGCCAGCTATAAGAAGATTTTCCAGCACGTCGAGCGCCCGCACGTGTTGTACCTGGCGCTGCTGCTGCACGACGTCGGCAAGGCCGCCAACGTCGAACATCATGCCGAGGCCAGTTTGGAACTGGCCCGCCGGGTCGCCCAACGATTGCGGTTGGATGTCGATGAAACCTCGCAGTTGCTGTTCCTCGTCCGCGATCATCTCAAACTCTCGATGCTCTCCCAGCGCCGCGACATTGACGATCAGTCCACCATCGACGCCGCCGCCCATATCGTCAGGGACGAGGTCAACCTCAACACCTTGATGTTGCTGACGTTCGCCGACGCCGCCGGCACCAGCATCAAGACGTGGACCGAATGGAAGGAAGCCCTGCTCTGGCAACTGTACCGGCGGACGAAACAAACGCTCTCCGGGGCCGAGCGCGTGCGCGACATTCTCTCCCGCCGCATCGAGCAGCTCTATGGCGAAGTCAGCGCCGAGCTCAAGGACAAGTTGCCGCTGGAGGAGATCTATTCGCATTTCGAGCTGATGCCAGCCAGCTACTATATCAACACCAGCGCCGCCGAGATCACGCGCCACCTGATGGTCATCCACCGGTTTCTCACGCGCCAACTCGAAGTCGAGGAAGCCGAGGACGCGCTCGTGCCGGTTGTCGACTGGCAATCGTTTCCCGCGCAAAGTTATTCCCAGGTATCCATTTGCACCTGGGACCGCCTTGGATTGTTCTCGAAAATCTGCGGCTCGTTTGCGTCGGCGGAGTTGAACGTCCTGCGCGCCAACATCTACACGCGCAGCGACCACGTCGTCCTCGATATGTTCGATGTCTGCGACAAGAACCTCGCGGCCGTCACGGACCAGCGCGCCATCCAGACGGCGGAGGGAATGCTCGAACGAATGTTGAGCGACCGCGAAAAGATCGAGTTTGCCGACGTGCTGAAACGCCTGCGCGCGATTCGCGGCCCGGCGCCGGGGATTCGCGAAGTGCACATCCCGACGCTGATCAGCTTTGACAATGAGACCAGCAAAAGACGGACCATCATCGAGATCCAAACGGAAGACCGTCTCGGGCTGCTCTACGCGATCACGCACACGCTCAGCGAACTGGGCCTGGACATCAGCTTCGCGAAAATCTCCACGGAAAAGGGCGCGGCCATCGACACGTTTTACGTGCAGGACCAGCTCGGCAACAAAATCACCGATCCCGCCCGCCTGTCCGGCATCGGGGCCAAACTCGAATCCGCCATCAATCTCCTGGCGAGTTGACTTGAATTGCGTAATGAATACATCTGACCCCAATAGCAACTCCAATTGCCACTCTCCTACTGCGGTCCGTAATGGCCCACTAGGGACGGTCGGTGATGTCTTGCAGGACATGGCGGATCAGCTGGCGAATGGGACATTCCCACATTAAATCGATATGGAAATTTTTAGAATTCGCCTGAACTCAAATGAATTTCAAAGCTTCCTTCCAGTGGACGCAAGCATTTGGCAAACGGATGTTTTGAAAATGGATTGTAAATCAAAACTCTCAACCTGGAAGCCGCCAGAGGTATATATTCAAAATCCAAAGCGAGAACGAGGCAACTTCTTTCACCTCTGCTCGGGCGCGGTTGTTGTGGATTCCGCGACCGCAGAACGATTACGCACAGTTTTTGAGATGACAGGAGAACTACTTCCCTTGGCTTGCGAAGGCTTGGCTTATTACCTTCTTAACGTGCTGGAATGTGTGAACTGTCTGGATCAACGGGAGACTGAATGGGTGCTTGGGAAAACAACGGGCAGCAGGGTCCGGATCAAGGAATACCACTTCCATAAGAGCCGACTGCCCGAGTCAACATTGTTTAAACTTCCAGAAACAGCGGCGGCGGAAATCTTGTGCGTTGCCGGCCTAAAAGATCCCGAAGACGAATTTAAAGCCCAAGTTGAAACTGTTGGGTTAAAAGGCATCAGATTTGAGAAGCTCTGGTCGGGTAAATGACAGAATTGGTCCGACATCGGGTCAAGTCTATTCATTATGCAATTGACGGACGCTGCGATAGCGGTGGTGAATCCGGCCTGATCGCACCCGACCGCCGCCTGCAAAAACCGCGTGTGTCTTCCCTCCCGCTCGATTAGAATTCCACCCATGAGCAGGTCGGCTGTGCCACGCCCCGCAACTTCGCAGGAACGGAAGCTGCGCCAGTTTGAGTTGCTGGCGCGGGTGAGCAGCGTCATCAACTCCACCCTCGAACCGAAAGAGGTCCTCAATCGCGTTATCGCCGAGGCCGTGCAAGCGATGCAGGCCACCAGTGGATCGCTCGTGTTCATCGAACCGCACACGCAACTCCTCCAGATCGAAGTCGCCATCGGCCTGAGCAAACGGGCGCGGGAGACCCAGCTTGCCATTGGCCGCGGCGTCACGGGTTGGGTCGCCAAAACGGGCAAACCGCTGCGCGTGCCGGATGTGACGGCCGATCCCCGTTACGTTTCCGTGCGCAAGGACATTCGCAGCGAGCTGGCGGTGCCGCTGCTGGTGGAGGGCACGTTGATTGGCGTGCTGAATGTTGACTCGAAAGAGCACAACGCCTTCAGCGTCGAAGACGAGGAGTTGCTGGTCGCCATTGCCAATCAATCCGCCCAGGTGATCCAGAATTCGTGGCTGTACCAGGCCGTCGCCCACAACGCCCGCCAACTCGAATCGCTGTTTTCCGTCGCCCACTCCATCATCTCCTCGCTCAACCTGCAGGAAATCCTCCAACGCGTCACTCGCGACGCGTGCCGCTTGATGGACTCGAAGGTCTGTTCGCTGATGCTGCTCAATCCGGCGCGCGACCTTCTGGAACTTCGCGCCTGCCACGGCGCTAGCGCCGAGTACCTCCAGAAACCGCCGTTACCCGTGGACGACAGTGTCGTCGGTTTCGTGATTCGCCGTCGCAAGCCACTCCGTCTCTTCAACGTGCAGGAACACGACGAGTATCGGCACACCGAGATGGCCCGCAAGGAGGGGCTGGTCTCGCTGTTGTCCGTGCCGCTGTTGGTGGGAGACGCCGCCATCGGCGCGCTGAACGTGTACACGGCGGTCCCGTACCATTATTCCAACCAGGACGTGCGGACGCTGTCCGCGCTCGCGAGCCTGGCCGCCGTCGCCATCGAAAACGCGCGGCTGCACGAGAAGATCGTGGATGTTGAAGAGCAGTTGCGGCGCAACGAACGGCTCAGCACACTGGGTCTCCTGGCCGCCGAGGTGGCCCATGAGATTCGCAATCCGCTGACCGTTATGAAAATGACGTTCCACTCGCTCGACCTGAAGTTTCCCGCCGAGGACCCGCGCGGGCGCGACGCCGAGATCATGTCCGAAAAGATGGATCACCTGAACAAGATCGTCGATCATCTCCTGGGATACGCGCGGTTCACCGAACCGACATTCGATCTCGTGGATGTGAACGATCTGCTCGACGACGTCTTGCTGCTGACAAGACAAAAGCTGCGCCAGCAACAAATCGAGTTGGTGAGGAAGTTCGGCGGCGGCCTGCCCAAGGTGCGCGCCGACCGCGGTCAGATCGAGCAGGCGTGCCTGAATCTTATCCTCAACGCCGCGGAGGCGATGCCGGACGGCGGCACCCTGACCGTCGGCACCGCGCTGCATTCGTCATCGTTCATTCAGTTTACGTTCACGGACACGGGCACGGGCATGGCGCCTGAGAAACAGAAACAACTGTTTGTGCCGTTCCTCACCACGAAAGCCCAGGGCACCGGCCTCGGCCTCGCCATTGTCCAAAAGATCGTCGAAGCTCATCGCGGGAAAATCGAAGTCAAAAGCGCTCCGAAACGGGGCACGACGTTCCGCATCTTGCTGCCGGTGTAGCGTTGCGACGCCAGTTCCCGGCGGGTTGCTATTTTGTCGTGTCCCCGGGATCAGGTGAAGGCGGGGCTTCCGACAACTTCTTCAGGAGCGCTTCGAGTTGGGGGTCGGCGGGCGCGCCGAGATCGAGCGCCTTCTTGTAGTGATATTTTGCGAGCTCGACGTTGGGTGTGCGTTGTTTGGCGTAGATCACGGCCAGGTTGAAATGCGCCTCGGCGTATTGCGGGTTGATCTCAATCGCCCGGCGAATTTCCTGTTCACCAGCGGCGCCCCAGCCTTTTTGGCTGAGTACGATGCCGAGATAGTTGTGCGCCTCGGCGTTGTGCGGGTCGAGTGCCACGGCGCGCGTCAACTCATTGAACGAGTCCTCGGTCAATCCCTTGCGATAGAACACGACTCCGAGCAGGGACCGCGTTTCCGCATCGTTGGGCGCCTCCGCAACCGCTTTGCGCAGGTAATCCTCCGCCTCGTCGTATCGGTTCTGCTGGTAACGGATCGCTCCCAGGCTGGACAGGGCGACAAGGTTCGTCGGGTCGATGTCGAGCACGCTGGTGTACTTGATTCCCGCTCGATCGAGTTGTTTGAGGGCCAGCGCAGCGCGGGCCTCGTTGAGCAATTGGCGCTCATTCGGCGCTGGCGGCGGGGCCGGTGGTGGTGCGGCTGCCACAACCGGGGCCGGAGGCGGAGTGACTACTACCGGCTTTGGCTGAGGAGCTGGCGGCACCGGTGCGGGCGCGGGTATCGGTGTCACTGCGGCTTTCGGAACCGGTGCAGGTGCTGGCGGTGGCGCTGGTGTTGGCACGGGCGTCACGGTGGCTGTCGGAACCGGTGCGGGTGCCGGTGCCGGTACGGGTGTTGCAGCCGGTGGCGGTGTGTTCGTAACTGTTCGCGCCGGCGTGTTCGTCGAAGTCCGTGCTGGCGCTGGTGGCGGTGTCGGCTTGTGTGCCGGTGCTGGCGTGTTAGTAGACGTTTGCGCCGGCACGGGTGCCGGAGTCGGCTTGGGTTTCAGTACCGGCGTTGGTGCGTTTGTAACAGTTCGCGACGGCGTGTTCGTCAAAGTCAATGCGGGCGTTGGTAGCGGCTTTGGCTTGGGAGCCGGTGCCGGTGCGTTCGTCGATATCAATGTGGGCGTCGGCGGGGGCGTCTTCTTCACCGTTACCACGGGCTTGGGCGGCGTGTTCGTCTGCGTGTTCGCGGGTGGCGTAGCCGCCGGTGCTGGCGGTGTCTCGACCTTCTTCGGGGATGTTAACGTGGCGACCAGTTTGCCCCGGCCAGATTCTTCCATGGCGGAAGCAGGCGTCGCTGTTTCCGGTTGGGATTGTTCCTTGGCCAGCGCCGTGGGGCGCTGATGAGGATGCCAGCCGCGAAGCTCGGGAATCGACGGCCCGTTGGTGCTTTCCCCGCTTTCCCCGCCAACAAATGACGCGGAAGCTTTGCGCTCGGCAATGATCCGCAACAGCGCGTTCTCTTTGCGCAACTGACGGATGATTTCGTCGTCCTTGTCGCCAGAAGCTTTGGCGGAGGCCAGTCGCTTGTTGGCGTCCGTGAGTTGGGCGATGACCGCATCGTAGGAGTGGCGCATCTCGGCGTTGTCGGCCTGCTCTTTCGCCAGCGATTCCTTGGTCGTGTCCAACTCGACGCGCGTCTGCTGGAGTTCTTCCTTCGCCTGTTGCAATTCGCCACGGGTTTGGGCGAGTGCCGTGCGCAACTGCCCTAACTCGGGTGATTCCGTCGGTGGGGTTGGTGGCGGCGTTGGCGCCGGGGGCGGAACATGCGCGCCGCGCTCGCGGGCCTCGGCGGCCTCGGTCTGCGCCGCCGCTAGTTGGGCCGCGAGCACCTGGTTGGTCTTCAGGAGGTCTTCGATCTGCTGATTGGTCTGCGCCGGCGCGACCTTGCTGAGCTGCTCTTGGAGCTTGGTGTTCAACTCGTCGCGCGCGGCTTGCAATTGTTCGATTTGCTGACGGGCCCGCTCCAGTTCCGCGTTCAATTGCTTGACCTGTTCATTCTCGGCGGGCGGCACGGGAGCCGCAGGGGCAAAGGATATAACCTTCGGAGTCGGAGCCGCCGCTGCCAGGGGCAATGCGTTGGATGGTGTTGCCTCAGGCGTGGGTGCAGTTGACGGAGCCAGCACGACAGGCGTATGGGGAATGGCCGGTGCTTCCGGTGTCGGGACCGGGGCCGCTGGTGGCGTTTCCGGCGCGGCGGGCGCGGCCACTTTCGCCTTCAGGGCCGCCAGATGATCTTCCACGTACTTCGTGCGGAACTCGATGATGTGCGGGTTCCATTCGGGATTTTGTGTCTTGATCTGGTCGAGGATTTCGTGCGCGGCGCTGAATTTCGCGTTCGCCTTCACCCAGTCGCTGTGGTGTTCAGCGGTGTCGCCGTCCTGAATGAGAAAATAGGCCTCCAGAAATTTGTCGCCCGGGTCTTCGGCCGCGCGGACACGGGTGATGCCACAAAGGCACACGGTCAACACGAGACACGACAGGAGTATCCTCTTCATTTTCATTGAGCGGGACTCTACACGAAAGGGTCGGCCATTTGCAATGGTTTGATATGAGTGCACTTGCATTAGTCCCACTCTCAGAGCACAATGCGTACCCATCTGTGGCCATGGACGACTTGAACCCAATCCAGCTTGCAGCCCAACAACAATTTGACCGCCAGAGCGAACGCTACGGCAAGGGTCACATCCTGTCCGATGTCTCCGACGTCAGGGATGCGCTGGGGCACCTCGACTGGCTGAAACCGGGCCGGGCGCTGGATGTGGCCACCGGCGCGGGGCATACGGGCCTGTATCTGGCCAGCGTCGGCTGGCAGGTCACACTGGCGGATATTTCGTCGGCGATGCTCGAACGCGTCGCCGCCACCGCCCGGGAACGCGGGCTTCACGTCGAAACCCGCCAGCATGCTGCTGAAACATTTCCCTATCCCGATGGCGCGTTCGACCTCGTGACCTACCGCGTGGCCGCCCACCATTTCAGCGATCCGCCGGCGTTCATGCGCGAGACCGCCCGCGTCTTGAAACCCGGCGGCGCGTTTCTGTTGATCGACGGTTCGATCGAGGACGGCCAGCCCGTGGCCGAGGAATGGCTGCACGCCGTCGAGAAACTTCGCGATCCGAGCCATCACCGGTTCTTGAGCCGAGGCACGTGGACGAAACTGTGCGAGGACGCCGGCCTGCGCGTGGTATTTTCCGAACTCCAGCCGTTCAAGCAGCCGGACCTGACCTGGTACTTCGAAGCCGCCAACACAACGTCCGAAAACCGCGCCAAGGTCCTGGAATTGATTCGCACCGCCCCGCTTGAAGCCCGAACACTTTTCCGCCTCGGCGAGGAAGACGGCAAAATCGTCTGGTGGTGGCAACGCTTCGTTCTCGCCGCACAAAAGCGTCAAAAGGAGTGAACCGGACTCGCATGGAAAACCTGCGGGAGACTGGTCATGCTTGTTGTCGCGATTTCCAGTAGCCGGGTTCTCTGGCGGCGTGCATCACGGCCCAAATCCACAGTTTATCTTCGAGCACCTCGCAGTAGATCAGGAATGGAAACCGTTTGGTCATGACGCTGCGCACACCGGCTTCTTCCGGTGACCCAATTCGTGGAAACAGACAGACCAATTCGATGATTCGCAACGTCTCTTCAGCAAAGGCGGCTCCCAGCCCGGCTTGCTTGCCCTCGTAATACGCGATCTCCGCCTTGAATTCCGCCAGCGCGTCAGGATGGAAGACGAATCCATCACTCGAACAGTGCTTGAATCTCTCGCACCACCTGTGCCGCCTCGATCCCCGGCACCTTGCCGCTCAAGATGTCGGCGCGCCGCCGCATGACTTCGGCCAGCTGCCGCTTCTTAAGCTCCGCGGGTACGCGCGACACGAGATTGCCCACGAGCTTTTCGGCCAGCACTTCCTGGTCACCCACCGGCAACGACAAGGCGTTCTTGGCGACTTCATCCAACCTGGCTTTCATGCCCGTTAGTTTACTCGCATTCCCAGTCATCCTCAAGCCGTTTTGTAGCCGTTATAATGCCAGACCAAAGGCGTTGCCCGCCGCGTCGCCCTCAAGGCGTGATGGCAAACCGATAGAACCCCTGCGGCCCAACGGCTCCGCCGGAGTTGGTCAACGTCAGCAGAGCCCCGATGCTGTTGCTGACCAATACGCCCGGGACGTTGACCCAGTTGGTCGGGTTCATCGAACTGCTAAACTGCAATTGATACGTCTCGTTGCCCATGGAGACGACACTGAAAGCCATGTCACTGCCTGACGGCTGTACTCCGGTAATTTGATTGATCGGCCAGGGCGAAGGGCTGAGGGGAACCGTTAGTTTGAATATGGTACCTGCATTGTTCGTCCCGCCTTGGGATGTAGTTCCGTAGAAATTGCCATCACTACCTTGGATTAACGCAGCATTTGGAGCGGCTCCGTCAAAAGGGTATCCGGCAAACGAGTAAAGATTTGTGTAATTGCCACTGATAGTAATCCGAAACACGGTGCCGGCGCCTTTCGTCCCGCCTCTATCGGTCGTCCCGTAGAGATTGCCGTCGCTGACCTGGACAAGTCCGGCCTGTGGGGCGTAACCGTCGTTAGGTGTACTGCCGAACAAGTATAGACTCGTGCAGGTGCCGCTGGGACTAATCCGAAAGGTGGTGCCGCAATTGCAACTGTTCGCCCCGCCATTATAGGTCGTCCCGTAGAAATTGCCGTCGCAGCCCTGCACCAGCCCGGCTTGTAAAATCATCCCATCGTTGGGTTGGCTGCCAAACGAATATAGACTCGTGTAGGTGCCGCTGGGACTAATCCGAAACACGCTGCCGACGTTGTAAGGGGGCGTCCCGCCGTATTCGGTCGTTCCGTAGAAATTCCCATCGTTGCCCTGCACCAGCCCGGCGTATGCAAATACCCCATCGCCGGAGCCGCCAAAGGAGTGCAGGGTCGCTTCAATGCCACTGGCAGTAATCCGAAATACGGTGCCTCCTAGATTGTGCGCTCCAGATTCAGAGGTCGTCCCGTAGAAATTGCCATCGCTGCCCTGCACTAGCCCAGCAACTGGAGTCCCCCCATCGCTGGGGAAGCCGGTGAACGAGTAAAGATTTGTGTAATTGCCACGGATGCTAATCCGAAATACCGTGCCCCAACTGGTCGCACCACCGGACTCGGTCGTCCCGTAGAAATTGCCGTCGCTGCCTTGCACCAACCCGGCAACTGGATTGGCTCCATCGTTAGTGGAGCCAGCAAATTGGTAAAGAGTCGTGTAGGTGCCGCTGGGACTAATCCGAAAGATGATGCCGCAATCGCAACTATTCGTCCCCCCATATTCGGTAGTCCCATAGAAGTTCCCATCACTGCCCTGGACTAGCGAGGCAGATGGAGTACGCCCACCATTAAGAGTGCTGCCAAAGAAGTAGAGGGGTATTTCCGTCTGTGCGTTGGTATCGGACGCCCAGCCAGCCAGAAACAAGAGGGTGCTGGCAAAGGAAAAGCGGAGCATTCTTGCCGTTGTCAGTCCGACCAAAATCCGCCTGTTCATCCCGACATTCCTCTCCCAGCCGTTGCCTTGCTGCGATCAGGACCCGAGCGAATCTCGCCAATGCGGCAATCAGACTAGCATTCCGGCTATGATAAAGTCGAGGCTTTCCGCCGTCCAACCCGCCCGCTATACGAGCCGATCCCCAAATGGTTTCTGCAGGTATCCGATTCGACAACGGTGGGGCTTCGGCGGGCAACAACTACTGGAGAGGCATCAGGGCTTCTCTGTCTCCTCGAAACTACGCCGATCCGGTGGCGAGAGTTGTGCCGGCTCAGTAAACGCCCCAATCAATCCCCACGCCCGCCAATGCGGACTTGGTGCTTGTCGCTATGGTGATCTGGCCCGTGCCAACGGTATTGAGTACGTAGGCGTGGCCAAGCAGGTCGTTCGACTTCCATGCCGTTTTCAGGTAAGTCGAGGCACCCACCGTATCGATGGTATTGCCGTCCGCCTTGCAGAGTTCCATCGCCCACTGGTCAACCGCTGCATCCATCTGCCGCGCGTCATTCATGATGCGACGCCCTTGGGACTGTTTACGGGCCTTCACGAATGAGGGCAACGCCAACACCGTCAGCAACCCGATGATAGCGACCACAATCATTATTTCTACCAAGGTAAAGCCTTGGCTATCCCGTTTGAGAATATCGCGATTCATACGCCATTCACCCGATGGGGCATTCCAACATCTCCTTGAGCATACCCGGAAACCCCTGGTCGACGTCGATTGCCCAAATGCCACCTTGTTGACTGAAATTGGCGGGACTCATGTGTCAAGCAAAAGCAATTACTTTGCCAGAATTGCCTGCCGAACCATCGTATGCCAAATAGGTTCCGCAGGCAGGCGTTTGGATGACAGCGGGGCTTCGCTGGGCAACGACTATTGGGGAGGCATCAGGGGCGGATCTGCCTTCTCGAAGGCCACGCCAATCAGGATGGTATCAAAGGAAGCCAGAACCTAGACATATGATTGCAGACTCGCAAGCTTCGGGGTTTTCCACCAGGCAAACGGAGAAGGGGAGAGAGAGCCCCAGATCCCGAGTCCGACATATCTTCGGATCTGGAAGCTGCCTCTGATTGCTGACCGTGTCGTCGGTCATATACCGAGCAATGCCATTCGGGCGATAGCGAGTCGAGCCGTTTCCAGCCGCCGCCACCGCGCACCAGGTCGTGTTCGTTTGTCTTGAACGGTTCCGAAAGCCGCAGTAGCATTCCGCCGTGGAGAAGCACAACCCGAAAGGAGCACCTATGCGGAATGTTCTTTTTTGCGTCTTTGTCACAATCTTTACCGGCTGCGCGTCGGAGCGGCTCGTCACCCACATCGACTCGCAACCGCCCGGCGCGCGCATCGAGGTAAATGAGAATGTGGTCGGTACGGCGCCATGCGACGTGACCCTGTTTCAACGGGGCGAGAACCATCTCTTGCGACAGCGGGTTATCGTCAAGGCCTATCCCGCGGATGGATCGCAGGGGCAGTACCCACAGGAGAAGTTCTTAGTTTCTCATCAACGGGCACCAGAACACCTGCTGTTCATAATGACCAATCCGCCACCAGCACCGAAACAATGACGCCGCGCAGGTGCCGGTTGATGAGGTGGGCAGAATAGCGTTGCTTGTTCAGCCTAACACTCCTACGCTGTTAGCGCCACCCCGTTTGTTGCGACGATGGTGAAGAAAGGAGCTCCACCGAAGCTCAACCTCCTGTGATCGTCACAGAAGCCAACGCCATCGGAGATATCGGTGCAATTGGCAATAGCAAAGGAGAATTGAAATGGCAAGACGATGGTGTTTCGGTATGTCGGCAGCTCTCATCCCCGCCGTGTTGTTCATCACCGGCTGCGGGACAACCCCGTACCGGCTTGCAGCCTCGCCGGACGACGAAGGCTACAGTGAAACGCAAATGCAGTCAGACATATTCCGGGTCAACTTCAAAGGTGATCACGACACGCCGAAAGACCGCGCCTATGACTTTGTCTTGCTTCGAGCGGCGGAGGTTGCCCGCGACCATAACTTCTCGTTTTTTGCGATCATGAATCCAGCCGTTGCCAGTTCCTATTACAATATGTCGCAAGCCTACGACTTCTATGAGTTCAACAAGCCGCTGATGATCCGTTGCTTCGTGGCGAAACCGGACAGTAGCGAGGCATTGGATGCGGCTCTCCTGGAGAAATCGCTCAAGCAGAAGTATCATATCGGCGGGCGGCATTAGCCAGCCGCCGGCGCGGCATCCGAGACAGGGGTTGATCACGACCGGCCTGGTGGGCGAATGACCAGGGGCTTTCGCGAGGGTCTTGCACGGAAAACGGGATCGATGATTTCTGTCGCATCCTCCGGGGTGACCCAGAGTTGTCCGCGCGCGGATAGGACAGGCGTGTTGAGCCGGTGCTCCACCCCGTTGATCTGGATCTCGTGGTGGTTGGCTTCGAGAGCAAGCTGTGCGGAGGCTGTCTGATAAATGGCTCGCGTGCGCGAACCACTTCGATTGGGTCCGAGGTTGTAGAGGGCAGCGATATCTCCGATCATAACGTATTCGGCTCCGGCGAGATGGTGGGCATTCAATGAGGCATCTTCCGTCCAGTCTGCTGCCGGGCTCAACATCCAATCAAATCCTTCGGGCCGGCTGGCGGACATCGTCAAGTGGTACTGACGGGATATGCCAGTGAGATTCTGACGGGTCACTTTCCCAGCCTCATCGATCAGGCAGGTCAGTTGCCGATCCCAAAACTCGAGGGGCATGAGTCGAAAGCCGTGTGAATGGTAGGTCCACTTCGTGCCGCCATCAACCTTGACGATCCTGTCGGGCCGCCCAAGACACTGCCATAGTTCGTGTTGGTCTTTGATCTGGTGCTCAGCCAATCCCGCCAGGCGGTCGCTGGCGCAGCCGCAAGCGCAGAGCGTGAACAGCAGAAGAATGGATAGCTTCATTTCAACCGGGGCTATTTATCGACGACCCCAATGCACGCTGTGTTACACCGGTCTGTACTTTCCACGTGGAGCCAGCGCTGGTGCAAAATGCAAGGTGGAGATCGTCTTGGCAGCGACCTCCACCTTCAATTCTAGCCGATGCAAGAAAAGTCGGCCACTCCTGATACGTGGACTACTCCATGTCCAACACTTGTTGGATGCACTTGGGCTTTACCTCATTGAGGTTCTGGGTGACCGTCTTTGTATCGACAATTTCTTTGGACCCGTCAGCGCGAGTCGTTGTGACGATACTCCTGGTCACCATTGTAGGGGCGCAGCCAACTGCCAAAGAAACCAGTACCAGTGCAAGGAAAGACTTCATAGATTCTCCTATCCGCGTCATTTGGCATCCCGCCGGCCTCATTACCGACAGAGCATAGGGTGTGTTCCTGTGCCGAGGGAACGGATACCAGAGTCACCGCACACCGCACAACCAGAAAAGGTTTGTGTTTTGGGAACGTGTGGCGCAATGGCGCCGCCTCGTCCCCCAACGCCCGGAGCCGCCAAACCGCGAATCAGTGAGCCGGGCTCGCTGCCACCACCGGTTGCCCGGCCAGCAACGCTTTCGCGGCGTTGTACACGTTTTCCCCCGTAAACCCGAAATGTTTCATCACGTCCTTGACCGGGGCCGACGCGCCGAATCCGTCGCGACCGACCGACGCGCCATCCAGGCCGACGTACTTCGACCAACCCAGCGTCACACCCGCTTCGACGGAGAGACGTTTGCGCACGGACGGCGGTAATACGAGGTCCCGATATTCGCGCGGTTGGCGGTCGAACAATTCGCACGACGGCATGCTGACCACCCGCACCTTCACGCCTTCGGCCTTCAACTTTTCGCCCGCTTCGACGCACCACTGCAATTCCGAGCCGGTGCCGATGAGGATGATGTCGGGTTGTCCCTGGCTGTCGCTGAGGATGTACGCGCCCTGCCGCAGGCCGGTCGCCGGCGCATACTTTGTGCGGTCGAGCGTCGGGACAGCCTGCCGCGTCAGCGCCATGGCGATGGGATGTTTCTTCTCCGCCAGAATCACCCGCCACGCCTCGGCGACTTCGTTGGCGTCGGCCGGGACGGATGACGATCATGTGCGGGATGGCGCGTAGAGACATGAGTTGTTCGACCGGCTCGATGCGTCGGGCCGTCTTCGCCGACGCCGATGCTGTCATGGGTGAACAGGTGTAGCACCGGTATTTCCATGATTGCGCCCGAGCCGAATCGAGCCCCGCGCGTAATCCGAGAAAATCAGGAAGCCGGCGCCGTACGCGCGCAGTTTGCTCAGCACCATGCCGTTAACCGCGCCCACCATGGCGTGCTCGCGGATGCCAAAATGAAAATTGCGGCCGCTGTACGAGCCTTTCTCGAAATCGGCCGCATTCGCCAGTCAACGTGTTGGTGGACGGCGCGAGGTCGGCGGCGCCGCCGAGCAGCCACGGGATGTTCTTGGCGATGGCATTGAGCACTTTGTTGTTCGATCCGCGCGTGGCGAGCCCCTTCGGGTCGGCCGGGAATGTCGGGATGTCCTTGTCCCAACCCGCCGGCAGATCGCGGTCCTGCATCAGCTTCCACTCCGTCGGCGAGGGCCGGATTGGCCGTGGCGTACGCGTCGAATTTCGTCTGCCATTCCTTTTCCAGTTTCCGTCCGCGCCGGAATTGCTTGTGCATGTGCTTGGCGACTTCCTCCGGCACGAGGAACTTCGCATCGGGCGGCCAACCGTACCGTTCCTTGGTCTTGCGGACCTCCTCTTCGCCGAGCGGCTCACCGTGGGCCTCGCGCGAGTCCTGCTTCGTCGGCGCGCCGTACCCGATGTGGCTGTTGAGTACGATGAACGACGGTTTGTCGGTTTGCTTGAGCGCCCGTTTGACGGCGCGGTTGATCGCCCGCAGATCGTTGGCGTCGGCCACGTGCTGGACGAACCAGCCATACGCCTTGAATCGCGCCCCGACGTCTTCGCTGAACGCCAGCGACGTCTTGCCTTCGATGGTGATCTTGTTGTTGTCGTAAATCCACAGCAGTTTGTGCAGGCCAAGATGGCCCGCCAGCGACGCCGCTTCCGAGCAAACCCCTTCCATCATGTCCCCGTCGCCGCCCATGGCAAACACGCGGTAATTGACGATCTCGTGGCCGTCGCGATTGAAATGTTCGGCCAGCCAGCGCTCGGCAATCGCCATCCCGACGGAATTGGCGAATCCCTGGCCCAGCGGCCCGGTCGTCGTTTCCACGCCCGGGGTCAGACCGTATTCGGGATGACCGGGCGTGCGGCTGCCCAGTTGACGAAACCGCTCCAGCTCGCTCATCGGCAGGTCGTAACCGGTCAGGTGCAGCAGGCTGTACAACAACATCGAGGCGTGACCGCCCGACAACACGAACCGGTCGCGGTTCGGCCAGTGCGGATTGTCCGGGTTGTGCCGCAGAAATTTCTCCCAGAGCCAGTACGCCGACGGGCGCCAGGCCCATCGGCGCGCCGGGATGGCCCGAGTTCGCCTTCTGCACGCCGTCCATCGCCAGCGTGCGGATCGTGTCGATGCACAACTGGTCGAGCAGCTTGGTTTTGGGGTTGTCCAACGCCACTTCAAATGTCCCTGATGTCGTCATGAAACTCTCCTGGATTGCTTGAGCAATAAGCCATTCTGCGTCAAGACGGCCCAGTGCGCAAGTCTCCGTCGTGCCCGCACAATAGCCCGATCTCTCGTGGCGTGTCGCACTTCTCGGATCGGTTGCGGCGGGATTCTCCGCAAAAAAGAAAAAGGCGCCCCGATTTCTCGGGACGCCTTTCGGTTAAAAACCAACTTCTGAAAAAAGTTAGTACCGGCTGCCGGCGAACTTGCCACCGCCACGGCTGCTGCCGCCACGGCCGCCGCCGAAGTCGCCACGGGGACGCTCTTCACGGGGCTTGGCTTCATTCACCGTCAACGCGCGACCATCCAGTTCCTTACCGTTGAAATCGGTAATGGCCTTGGTGGCCTCTTCCTGCGTGCCCATCTGGATGAACGCGAACCCACGGGACTTGTTGGTGAACTTGTCCATGATGAGCTCGCAGCTCGTGACATTCCCCGCCTGTTTGAACAGCTCGAGCAAGTCGCCTTCGCTGGTGTTGAATGACAGGTTTCCTACGAATAGCTTGGTAGCCATTATATGTTTATTCTTTCCGCTGCGGTTAGGAGGTCTCAGTGACTGTTCCCGTTTTCGGGTTTCGGACTGTCACCGAGCAAACTAGGCCTGACTGACAATCTACCAATCTCACTGCAACTGCTTCTATCTGCTAGCTCCCCAACACTACCCCATCCCCCACGGATAGCAACAACTAATTGCACCCAGCCCACCCTGACCCTTCCCAGATCACCGTATCCCAAAGCCGACCACTACCTGCCGAAGCCTGACCTCAATGCCCCACCCGCGCCCAAATACGCAAACACCTTCACCTCAACCACTTCAGCCTTCAATTGCCACGCCAAACCAACCCTCCAGCCCGCCGCCGCCCCATTCACGAACCCATCACCCGTGTAGCGTCCGAAGCCGAGTCAGCGAGACGCACCGAATCTTTGCCGACGGCGCAATCCCAGCGGAATCCCCCCGCCCAGTCCCCCACCGCGTGTCGCGCCGTAGCCGAATGGCGTAGGCGGAACCCCCTCACCCCAACGCCCTCCTGATCTTTCCAATCATCCCCCGGTGACTTGGCTACTTGGCTACTGGCTACTGTCACCTCCCCAACGCCCGCCTGATCTTTCCAATCACCTTCTGTCTCCTGAATTCTGTCTCCTGTCTCCTTCCGCTCGCCCCTGTCCGCCGACTCGTCCGCCGTAGCTTCAGCGAAGGTGGAAGCCTTGGCGAAGGCGGAAGCTCATGCTCCCAAATCCGCACCACCCGCCAGCCTTGTTTCCGGAGCGCACGGGTGACGAATTTGTCGCGGGCGACATTGGCCGCCATCTTCTCCCTCCAAAACGCCTTCCCGGTTCGCCGCCCCCGTTTGTCACCCTGAGCCTGTCGAAGGGTCTCTGTCGTTTCCGCCTTTCCCATCGAACTTTTGCGAAGCCATTTGGCCGGGCTGGAGTGGACGGGGCACCCATGCCAGAAACAGCCGTCGACGAAGACCGCGAGACGCTGCTTGGGAAAGATGAAATCGGGTCGGCCGAGGATGGGTTGATGTCGACGCCAGCCGGTAACGTGATTGGCGCGGAGCAATTTTGCGAGAGCAACCTCCGTGTCCCTGTTCCCTTTGCCCCGGATGCGCGACATCACTTCCGACCGCTTCCGCTCACTCATTCCACATTCGGACCGAAACAGTTCCCGGATTCGTCGGTAACCGTTCCGTCAGGGTGCACGGTTACGGGGACAATGTACTCCTCAACGGTAATGGCATCATCGAAATCCCGCTCGCCGTCCAGAAACTGGTGGAGGCGGATCATGGCGTTATCGACGACTTCCCTTTGCGCCTCTAATTCCGTTTCAAAAACGATGTACTTCCCCTCGCCATCACTGACAACGGGCACAGGCCCTTGGCAGAGCGTGTCGATGTAAATGCAGAAACCTGCCCGAAGGTCGGGTGAAACTTCTTGGCTCACGTTTAGGCCTCTTGTTGTTTGCGAATCTTGGTGATAATCGAGCGATAGTGCCGCGCGATCCCGTTGGCTTCATGTTCATTGCTGCACTCTTCCACGATGAAGTCCGGCGGCGACTCGCCAGTACGGTGGTAGACGGCGGTTTTCTCCCATGCTTCGGCACGCGCTTCCAGTCCCTCGAGAATCTGGCCAAAGTCGTTGGCCTCCAACTCAACGCGGTACTTCTTCATACGGTATTTCCTTCTTCTCGGTGTCGCGCATTTGTGGCAAGCTGCCGCCATGTCCAACGCCCCGAGCGTAAAATGGACGCGCGAGCACCTGCTCATCGCGCTCAATCTTTACTGCAAGCTGCCATTCGGAAAGTTCCACCGCCTCAATCCCATAATCATTGCAGTGGCTCAGAAAATGGGACGTACGCCGAACAGCCTCGCGATGAAGCTGTCCAATTTCGCGTCGCTTGACCCCGTGCAGAAAGCACGCGGCATCAAAGGTCTCGCAGGCGCTTCGAAGCAGGACAGGGTTATGTGGGACGAGTTTCACAACAATCTCTCCACTCTCGCGCCAGCCAGCGAACAACTGCTTCATGATTCGTTCACGGAGAACGATGAGCGTGAAGTTGATTTACTCCAGCCGGACAAGGTTCGACTTGAGCCGAGCCGGCGGTTGACGCCTCCCTCCGGTCCGACGCAATCCAAGGCGACCGTGCGTGTTCGGCGCGGCCAACAATTCTTCCGACAGACAATCCTCAATACCTATGGGGTTTGCTGCTGTATCTCTGGCATTTCCGTTCCCGACCTGTTGGTTGCCAGCCACATCAAACCGTGGAGCGCCTGCACTGACAAAGAGCGCCTCGATCCGCAGAACGGCTTGTGCCTTTCGGCGCTTCACGACGCGGCGTTCGACGGCGGCTTGATCACGCTGGATGAACGGTTTCGTCTTGTGCTCAGCAAGCATCTGAAGAGCTATTTGCCCCAGCCCGCGCTCAAGCAGAACTTCGTAGCTTACGAGGGCAAGGCAATCCGTCTTCCGGAAAAGCTCGCCGAGCCGTCGCAGGCCTTCCTCGAATACCACCGCACGATACTTTTTGCGGACGCATAGCCCGCGTGCCGACGCAGCGCCGTTTCTCTTCGCCATAGGTTCGAGTGTAGAGATTCCCCACGAAATGACCACAGACGATGAGTCATATTCCCGCATGACCCGTAGTTGACACGTTTGTCGGAAATCAGTCTATCGACGATGAGTGACATTCTTGCGGACGCCAAAACCCCACAGACCATGAGCCACATCGTGCCGCCTTGGGCTTCGTAGCGGAAGCATTCCGCTTCCGCGAAGGAGGCCCGACTTTCCCCTTGCCGCCGCCGGGGCAGGGGTGGATGATGCCCGCCGAGAAGCTACACCATGGCAAGACGACCGAGGCAGAGGAAGTCCGACCCGTTTGACTCAGCCGGTCCCGTTATCGGTATTGTTCTGATGCTCGCGCTGCTCTGGGCGTTCCCTGCGGCACATGCGCAGGACAGCGTCGGCGATGGAATCCCCGATCAGTGGCGTGCCCAATACTTTGGCGGCGATGGCACCACAACGAATGCCGACTCCTGCGCCGCGTGCACGTCCGCCAATCCACGGGCGCACGGTTTGACGAACCTGCAGGTGTACCAGAACCCCGGCGTTCTGAAGGGCGACAATTACAGCACCGTCGGCGATGGCATTCCCGACTGGTGGAAGGCGGCCTACGGCCTTTCGCTGACCAATCCGCATCTTGCCAAGGAAGATCCCACTGGCGACGGATATAGCATTCTGGAGGATTATCTAAACGGGCTCAACCCGAATGTATCAAACGTGCCGGCGGCCTTCGTTGTGAATGAGAGACGGCCTTACAGTCAGTCGCTGACGGTGAGTATTCAGGCCAAGAGCACGGTCTATCCGAATATTCTAGTAAGCCTGGACCCGGCGATGAGGGACGCCGTGCTACTGGCCAATCCGGGCGGGCAGATCGAATACACGCTGCCTGACCATGGTGATGGTGGATACATGTTGTGGTTGAAGTACGCGGACGCGCAAGGGCAGCCGCGCAGCACGAGAGCCGTGCAGTCTGTCACGGTCGACCGCACCCCGCCGGTGGTCTACATCACGTCGCCGGCCAGCACGGCCGTCTTGAATCAGGCGTTCATCACCCTGGAGGCCACCGCGGCTGACCCGAACCCGATTAAGCCGGACGGGTTTCGCCGGTTGAGCATCTGGATCAACGGACAGCGATACTGGGATCGAGCCGGCACCAGCATTGTCATCAAGCGGTTTCCCGTGCCGGCCGGGGCCAATTCGTTCACCGTGACGATTCTGGCTGTCGACGAGGCGGGCAATACCAATCAAGCCACCCAGACTTGGACGGTCGACACCAGCACGGCCACCACCGCGCCGAAGTTCCTCTCCGTCAATTTGTCTCCGACAATGTCGCTGCCCGACGTGAGATCGATCTGGGTGGAAGGCAACGTAGACAATCCGAACGCGCTCATCTCCGCGATCGTGCGCTTCCCCTCCGGCGCCATCACCACCAATTCCTTGAACATGCGGAACAGCCACTATGAAGGGTCCGTGCCACTGGAGAGAGGCGTGAACCATATGAAGTTGGTGGCCTCGGACGCGGCCGGCAATATGTCATCGAACCTGTTCACGCTCATTTGCTCGAATCGCTTCCGCTGCCAGATCACGTCGCCGGCGTTTGGCGCCTTCGCCACTTCGCCCACCACGCATGTCAGCGGGTATGTCAGCGCTCTCTACGATGAGGGGTTGCCCACGCAGACCACTATCACCGGCGTGTTCATCAACGGCGTGGCCGCTGTGTTGGGGACGAACATCGACGCCAATGGCAACCGCTCATTCACGACGACTAACGCGATCGGGCTGGGTGTGCCGATCACCGGCTATATCGCCGGTCCGGGTATCACTGACGAACCTGCCTCCGAGCCCGCCGACAGGGTCGCTGGCGGGCGAGGTCACCGACAAAATGCAGAGCACTGATGGTCTTGTGCACCAGCTTGAACGGCACCCCCGACTTTCCCCTTGCCGCCGCCGGAGTGCGGGAGGATGATGCCCACGGAGAAGCCTATGGCGAAAGTACTTGGCAAGCCCGGCAGATTTGTCGAAGACCAGTCCGTAAAGAGGAGTCGACAATACTTCCTCGGCCTGTTTATTGCGGCTACGGTTGTCTCCGGTCTCTGTGGCTTTTACGTTGGCGTGGCGCGTACCCTCGGACTTGCCAGTGTGAAGCTCCTGATTGTCGGTGCAATTGTTATCGGCTTTCTATTCGTGGTCGAACGGCTCGCTAACAAAAAACTCGACGCCATCGAGCGTGCGCGAATCTCTTTTCGTAAGGGCGCTGTCGGCGAGGCCCTCATTGCCTACATTCTTCAGGGGCTGCCGGGTGATTATGTCGTAATCAACGACCTGAGCACACCGTTCGGCAATATCGACAGCGTTGTGGTGGGACCAACGGGCGTCTATGCAGTCGACGCAAAGAATTGGAAGGGAGTGGTCACGGCTGATGACAGTGGCGGACTGTTGCTCAACGGCAAGCCAACGACGAAAGATGAAGTGAAGAATCTGGTGCGAACAGTCATGGGGTGCCGGCGAACAGGTGATGGCTCTCTGCAAATCCAATCGGCTCGACTGCGATATCTTTATTCGGGCAGTGCTCGCATTTCCATCGGCTCGTGTTGATGCGCCGTTCGGGTCAGTGAAAAACGCTGACTGCGTAACCGATGAGCGACTCGTCGACTACATCACCGACAAATACAACGATGGGAGACTCAACAAGCAGCAAATCGACGCCATCAGTCGTGCGTTCCTTGCGCTCGCCAGAATGGACAAGCAGTTCGATCCGGCGGACGACAACCTTGGCGTCTCTGCTCCCTCCGCGTGACATGTCCTAGCCCGCATACTCCCCGTTGTCCCTACATCCTGTGAAACCCATGATGCCTAGTACTACTAGGTATCATCATCCTTCCTCCGTCACTCATGATACATTGCACTGCAATGTATGTTGTTTGTTCCCTCTCCCCTTGTCGCCGGACGTTGAGCGTCAATTTGTTCCCGCCGCGTCATCCCTCATCCTTCCGCCTTCATCCTTGGACCACGCCGCCCAACCGCCGTCAGAACCGGATGTCGCTTCGCCATGACTCACGGTCATAGTCCCCTCGCTCCAAAACTCCACAGACTATGAGTCAGATTCGGTAGGTGCCCCCCGTGCTGCATCGTCCCCCCTGTCCGCCATCTTGTCCGCCATAGCTTTAGCGACGGTGGAAGCCCCAGCGACGGCGGATCAACGATGCAACACAGGAATCTCAACCTCTGCGCCCTCTGCGGCTTTTACCCCGAATTCTTTTCGGGGCTGCGTGAGATATTCCGCCTTCCCCAATCCTCGGGCTGCTCGAATTATCCCCGCGGCCGCTACATCCTCCGCGATGCATGATACATTACTCAGTAATGTATCATCACGTTCCCCGCCTCAAGTTGTCGCCGCAGACGCACGATGCCTGTCACTGACAGGTATCATCGCCTCTCCCGCCGCCCATGATACATGGCACTGCAATGTATTGTTGTCTGTTTCCCCTTCGCGTTGTCGCCCGGACAGAGCGTCCTCGTGTCGCATCGTCCCCCTCAACGATGCAACACGAAGAACTCACCCTCTGCGCCCTCTGCGTCTCTGCGTGAGACAGCCGTTTCCTTCCTGCCCTTCGCGACCGGAACTTGCCCTGAGCGAAAACCCTTTTTTGCATGGCTTCTGGAGAGCAGAAGCCATACAAAGGCTTTGGCGATGGAACCGAACGAACTCAGTTCAAAGATCATTGGCGCAGCGATCACAGTACACAAGGAACTCGGGCCGGGACTGCTGGAATCGGTGTACCACTCGTGCCTGCTGATTGAGTTGCGCAGCCTGGCTCTGAACGTGAAATCGGAGGTTCCGGTGCCGATTGAATATCGCGGACAAACAATCACGAAGGAAGGTTTTGTGATGGATCTGCTGGTGGAAGACACCATCATCGTCGAGCTAAAATCCGCGGAGGAACTTCACCCCGTCCACGAAAAGCAGTTGCTCACATACCTGCGTCTGGCAAAGAAGCCCTTGGGGCTTCTGATCAATTTCAACGTCCCAACGCTGAAGGACGGCATCCGGCGAGTCATCAACTCGTCAAAATGATCGCCGGTGCAGCGAAGAACCTTGCCCGATTTGGCCCCTCAACAAATCGGGCAAAGTTTGGCTTGGTCGTTCTCAGCGATCTCTGCGTCTCTGCGTGAGAACATCCGTCTCCCGCCTTGTCCGAACGGAGCCTGCCCCGACTCCGATGTCGGGGTGTCCTTCGCGTGCCCGCCATAGCTTCAGCGACGGTGGGTGCACTTCGTGGTTGAATGATTGCCTTCCCGTCCGTCCGCCGCTACCCTCCCGCCATGAGCGCGTTTCCCGTCAGCCCGGAAAAAGAGGCCCAACTCGCCCAGCGCATGGCCGCGCTCGGCGTCCGCGAAGCCGACATCGACGAGTCCTTCGTCCGCTCGGGCGGTCACGGCGGCCAGAACGTCAATAAGACCGCCACGTGCGTCATGCTGCTCCATCACCCGACCCGTCTCCAGGTCAAATGCCAGACCACGCGCTCCCAGGGTCTCAATCGCTTCCTCGCCCGCCGTCTCCTCCTCGACAAAATCGAAGCCCTCAAAAGGGGCTACGTCGATGCCGAGCGTTCCCGCATCGAAAAAATCCGCCGCCAAAAACGCAAACGCAGCCGCCGCGCCAAAGCCCGCATGCTCGAGAACAAGCATCATCAATCCGCAAAGAAGAACGCCCGTCGCTTTGCGGGCGATGAGTAAATGTGTGACCCTGTAGTCGCAGGCTTTAGAGCGGTTTAAATAAAACTGTAGCCACAACGCTTGGTCCCTGGTAGGGTGCGTTCATGCGAACCCTATCACTGGATCTGCGGGAACGGATCTTGGCGTCTTACGACCACGGCGAGGGCACCCGCGACAAGGTTGCGGCTCGCTACCAGGTTTCGCTCGGGATGGTCAAGAAACTCTTGCAGCAGCGTCGGCGCACCGGCCAGATCGGCCCGCGCCACCATTTCTCGGGACGCAAGCCGATGATTCTGGACATCCATCATCGCCAGTTGCGAGCGCTGCTGAGCCACAAGCCGGACCTGACCTTGCGCGAGCTGCGCCAGGCCGTGGCCCTGAAGTGCTCACTGCCGGCCATCCACTACGCCTTGGCGAAGATGGGGCTGACATATAAAAAAAGACGCTCCGCGCCAGCGAGCAAGACCGCCTGGATATCGCCCGCGCGCGCCGCACGTGGCGGCGCTACCAAACGGGCTTCGATCCCGCCAAGTTGATCTTCCTTGACGAGTCGGGTGCCACGACCAACCTGACCCGCTTGTGCGGCCGTGCGCCGCGGGGTCTGCGCGTCCACGCCAGCGCTCCCCAAGGTCATTGGCAAACCACCACCCTGATCGGGGCGTTGCGACTGGATGGCTCAACCGCCTGCATGGCAATCGAGGGAACCGCCGATACGGAGGTGTTTCGGGCCTATGTCCGCCACGTCCTGTGCCCCACGCTGCACCCGGGCGACGTGGTGATCTTGGACAACCTCGCCCCGCACAAGAGCCAGCCGACCCTCTCTTTGATCGAAGCGGCGGGCGCCGCGATTCGTTTTCTCCCGGCCTACTCGCCGGACCTCAACCCGATCGAGAAACTGTGGAGCAAAGTCAAAGCCAGCCTGCGGACAGCCGAAGCACGAACGCAGCCAACGCTGGTTCAAGCGATGGCGGTCGCTTTGGAGGGCGTGACACGCCAAGATGCCAGGAATTGGTTTGCCTCGTGTGGCTACAGTTTTATTTAAACCGCTCTAGCCTGCGCGCCCTAACAAAACTCCCCCTTCCGCGCCCAGCGCAATTTTGCCGCGGACGAACGCGGATTGTCGTGGCGTTCGGCGGGGGTGGGGCGGATGACTTCCCGGGCGATGTCGGCGTACACACCGTCGCGGAGGCCGGCCTCGAACGACTTCTTCACGCGGCGGTCCTCGCCGGAGTGAAACGTCAGGATGGCGACGCGACCGCCGGGGTTGAGACACGATGGAAGATTGCGCAGAAAACTATCGAGCGCGGAAAATTCGTCGTTCACGGCGATGCGCACCGCCTGGAACACGCGCCGAATCGAGTTGTCGAGTTCCTCGTCCATCACCCGGCGCAGAAGAGTGTGACGGATGGCGTCGGCCAGCGCGGTCGTGGTCGGGAACGTCTTGCCGGCGAGCGCGTCGGCCAGCACGCGAGCGTGTGGTTCGTCAGCGTTTTCTTCCAGCAGCGCGGCGAGAGAATCAGCGCTAACTTTCTCCAGCAGTACTTTCGCAGGCTGGCCGCGCGACGGATTCATCCGCATGTCGAGCGGACCCTCGAACTTCACCGAGAACCCGCGTCCCGGATCGTCCAGTTGCATCGACGAAACGCCGAGATCGGCGAGCACCATGTCGACGCCGGAAAGCTGCTCGGTCGCCAGTATCTTGGCCAACCCGGCGAAATTGCTGCGGTGCGCCACGAACACATCCGTTCCAAATCCAAGTTCGCGCAACCGCGCCTCCGCCTTCGGCAATTCAATGGGATCAACGTCCAGCCCGATCAGGCGTCCCCCGGGCCGCAGTTTCGGCAGTATCTCTCTCGCATGACCACCATACCCGAGCGTGCAATCCGCGGCGACCTCCCCCGGCTGCGGTTTCAACACCTCCAGTATCTCCGCGACCATGATCGGACGGTGCGAGCCTGCCGGCGTTTTGCCCGACGCGAGCACTTTCGCAACCGTTTCGCCATACCGCTGCGGGTCGTGTTCCTTGTATTTCTCCTCGAAGCGACGCGGATTTTTCCCCGAGTAACGCGGACGCCGTCGGTGCGGCGAAGAGGGAATTGGCTCGGATGACGGGCTGTCGCTCATGGCGCGGTCATTGTACCGTTGGATGTGGAGCCGACAAAGCGGTTTGTTCGACCGAGAATTTTGCGTGGATGATGCGCCGAAACAATCTACAGTAGTCCCACATGAACTTGTCCAGTCGACAAA
Source organism: uncultured Verrucomicrobiae bacterium (assembly GCA_963842185.1). Classification (GTDB taxonomy): domain Bacteria; phylum Verrucomicrobiota; class Verrucomicrobiia; order Palsa-1439; family Palsa-1439; genus Palsa-1439. Next base: position 218,347 of record CAWJFL010000011.1, on the reverse strand, counting down.
CCAGCCAATTACGGTCGCTCGCGCAACGGCTCAATCCGATCCTGCACCTCGGCAAAGCGGGCGTGACCGACGCATTTGTCGCCAGCGTCGACCAGGCGCTGAACGACCACGAACTCATCAAGATCAAGTTCACGGCGTTCAAAGACACGAAGAAACCTCTCGCCGAAGAGATCGCCACACGCACAAACAGCGAGTTGGTGTGGATCGTCGGCCACGTCGCCGTGTTGTATCGCGAACAGCCCGATCCCGCGAAACGCCGCATTCACTTGGAATCATGACGACAGCCGATTCCACCGAGAAATCGAGCCGGCCACTGCTGGAGTGGTTGCTGGCCAAATATCCCGAGACGCCAAAGAAGCGGGCGAAACAATGGATCATGGCGGGCCGGGTCAGCGTGAACGGGGTCATCATCCGCCAGCCCAACCAGTCGATTCCCGACCCCAAGGATGCGCTGGAGTTGTTGGACCGGCACGCCACAGCGTTGGATTGCGGACCGAGCGGATGGCAGATTCATCCGCGCGTCGCGATTCTCTATCTCGACGCCGCTCTCGCCGTCGTAAACAAAGGCCCGGGCCTGCTCTCGGTCCCGGCGGAACCCGACGATCTCTCCGCGCTCAGTATTCTCGCCGATTTCCTCGCTGGCAAACTGCGCGCGTACGACCGCGGCGTCGATGGACGCGGCTATTCCCTGCCGCCCGCGTACCGCCGACTGGAACCGCTGCCCGTTCATCGTCTCGACCAGTACACCAGCGGCGTGTTCTGCATGGCGATGAACCCGGCCGCGCGGCAACACCTGATCGACCAGTTGAAGGTTCACAGCATGAAGCGCGAATACGTCGCCTACGTGGAAGGCCGGCCATCGAAACCACAAGGGACGTGGCGGAATTGGTTGAAACTCAGCGACGATCAATTGCGTCAGTTCGTCATCTCCGAGGTCGAAGCCAAAGCGGCCAAAGACGAGGCATCGGAAGCGATCACCCACTACGAAGTCCTCACGGAATTTCCGTTGGCCGGTAGCCGGCAGGTCGTGACCAAGTTGCGACTGCGCCTCGAGACGGGCCGCAAACATCAAATCCGCGCGCAGGCCGCGCACGCCAGTTTGCCGTTGGTGGGTGATCGGACGTATCACCCTAAATATCACGGTGACGCGCCGAAAACCGCGCGTATCGATTTCCCGCGTCAGGCGTTGCACGCCGAAGTCCTGAGCCTCGACCACCCCGACAAACCCGACGCCCGGATGACCTGGACCGCGGCGCTGCCCAAAGACCTGCGCCAACTCGAAGCCACGTTGCGATCGGGCCGGGCGTGAGCGCGCGCCGGGTCATCATCGTGGGCGGCGGCGCGGCGGGTTTTTTCGCGGCCATCACCTGCGCGGAGGCAAACCCCGACGCCGATGTCACCATCCTGGAAAAGTCATCGCAGTTTCTTTCCAAAGTCCGCATCTCCGGCGGCGGACGCTGCAACGTGACGCATGCCTGCTTCGATGCACGAGAGTTTGCCACCCGGTTCCCGCGTGGCGAGCAGCCGCTCATCGGCCCATTCCAACGATTCCAGGCGCGCGACACGGTCGCCTGGTTTGAAGCGCGGGGAATAAAACTGAAAACGGAAAGTGATGGGCGCATGTTTCCCGTCACAGATTCGTCGGAAACGATCATCGATTGCCTCGTCGAGTCAGCGAAGGCTGCGGGTGCAAAGCTCGTGGCGAATTGCGGCGTGCAACGCTTGTCGAAACACGCGGAAGGCGGATTCGAGGCGACGCTGTCCACCGGCAAAATGGATGAATGCGATCACGTGTTGCTAGCCACTGGTGGATGTCGAACCGCTGCCGCGGGGCAGTTGGCGGTTTCGCTCGGGCACACATTGGAACCACCCGTGCCGTCGCTGTTCACCTTTCACACGGCCACACCCGGGCTGCACAAACTGGCGGGGATCTCCATCGAGTCAGCGTCGGCATCCGTGCCGGGCACAGGATTGCGGGAGAACGGCGCATTGTTGCTGACCCATTCCGGGCTCAGCGGCCCGGCAATCCTGCGTCTCTCCGCATGGGGTGCGCGCGAATTGCATGACCGCGACTACCAGTTTCCGCTTCACATCAACTGGCTCCCACACCTCGACGCCGAACAGGTCGCATCGGAGTTGAATGCGCGTCGCAAACAACAACCCGCCAGGCTCGTGGTCAATACTCCCATCGCTCCCTTGCCTGCCCGTCTCTGGGAACAATTGGTTCTGGCATCGGGCGTCGCCGCGGACACGCGCTGGTCGCGTCTCACGCGCGCGGCGCAGCATCGGCTGATCCAGCAGTTGACCCGCACGGAACTGGCCGTCACAGGCAAGAGCCTGAACAAAGACGAGTTCGTCACCTGCGGTGGCGTCCGCCTGCGCGAAGTCGATTTCAAGACCATGGAAAGCCGTCTCTGCCCGGGACTCTACTTCGCGGGGGAATTGCTCGACATCGATGGAATCACCGGCGGCTTCAATTTCCAGTCGGCGTGGACCACGGGCTGGATCGCCGGGCAGGCGATGGCCAAGTACGTCTGAACACTGTCACTATTGTAGCGTCGGCTGTCCCCAGCCGATAGGTTTTCGACCGGGCCGGATGCGCTGGAGACAGCGTACGCTACACCGGCCCTTCGATCTCGGTGGCAGTACTCAGATACGCCCGCGGTGGCCGGGGAGCGCGCGGGGACTTGGAACGGGTGTGACCGGCGAGTACAATCCGCCCGTGATCGAGCCTGAGATGCTATTGACCGCGTATCGGCGCGGCGTCTTTCCGATGGCCGTGGACAAGCGCGGCCGCATCGGCTGGTTCTCGCCGGACCCGCGCGCAAAGCCATGGAGGAAACAGCCACGCAGTTTCAGTGACGCCACGAAGGAGGACTTATGAAGAAGCGAGTATTGATCTTGTCGTTCATTGCCGCCGCGGCGCTAACGTCTTCGGCTGCAGCATACGCCAATGTGGAGTACCTCTGCGCCGATTGGGGGCCGGCGATGAAATTGCCGAGCAAGCTGGGCGACAAGCCGCAGATCAGCGACACGGACGAGGAGATTTACTTTTTGAAGCAGGTCACTGCCGGCAAGAACGTCAGTATCTACCTCTGCAAGATGAAGCCCGACGGCACCGGCAAGACCGAGATCAAGCAACTCTGGAGAAATCCGAATTACCCCATCGACACGCAAGGCGGAGAGGGCACATGGATGGATGTGAATGCGAGAACGCACAAGATCGTTCTTTCCATCCTGTTCGCTGGCAGCGACGTCACTGGATTGTGGACTATGAGTCTGGATGGCTCCGAGTTCAAACAGATCTTCAAGCCCGAATGGGGCGAACATCTCGTCGGCGTGGACCACGCGAGTTGGACCCCGGACGGGCAATCCATTGTATTTGAAGAACGGATGCGGGGAATGCACCCCGAACGATTCAACATCGCTATCTGTGACTCGGATGGCAAGAAGGTGAAACGGCTTTTCGAGGCCACCGACACGATCGAATACCGCCAGCCGAGTGTTTCGCCGGACGATAAGCAAATCGCATTTAGTCGGTATCCGAATGGCTATCCGGGTGGGCGCCATATCTGGCTGGCGAATATCGATGGATCCGATGCGCGGCCATTGCCGAATCCGGACGATAAAAGGAACACCCACGGGGGCGACTACCCTGCTTGGAGCCCCGACGGGAAGAAGATCTACGCTGTAGGCGCAGGAGTTATTGAGGTTTCAACCGGCAACACGCTCCTGCGGAAAAGTCCCCGCTCTATCAATGCCGACGGCAAGACAATTGAACAGTACTCTAGCGTAGTCATGCCCCACTGGGGAAAACGAGGACTCCTGTGCAGCGGGTGGGGTGGCGGAATCACGGTTGTCGACGACGGGTTCAATATTCAGCAAATCCTTGCCAGTAGCGGGGAGGTGGCGCTGAAATGACCGTCTGCTTGGTGTAGCGCTGGACTTCTCGCCCCTCCGCTCTTGGATAGATTGCGACCGGCGAGTACAATCCGCCCGTGATCGTGCCCGAGATGTTATTGACCGCTTACCGGCGCGGCGTCTTTCCGATGGCCGTGGACAAGCGCGGCCGCATCGGCTGGTTCTCGCCGGACCCGCGCGCGGTCATCCCGCTCGACGCGCGGTTCCATATCCCGCACGGGTTGCGGCGCGCGCTCAAGCAGAAAAAATTCGCGATCACCACCGACACGGACTTCGAAGCGGTCATCCGCGAGTGTGCCAGACGCAAGGAAGGTACGTGGATTTCCCCGGGCATCATCGACAGCTATTGCAACCTGCACCGGCTCGGCTACGCGCACAGCGTGGAGACACGGCTCGGCGGCAAACTCGTCGGCGGCCTGTACGGCGTGGCGCTCGGCGGCGCGTTTTTCGGCGAGAGCATGTTTCATCGCGTGACGGACGCGTCGAAAGTCGCGCTCGTGGCGCTGGTCGAACGGCTGCGCGCGCGCGGCTTCGTGCTTCTCGACACGCAATGGACCACGCCGCACCTCCAGCAATTTGGCGCCTGCGAAATCCCGCGTCACGAATACCTCTGGCAGCTCGAACACGCCTTGAAGCTGGAGTGTCAATTCTAAGACCGCACACAGTCCGGTCCAGTTGCGTTGCGGCTTCGTTGCCGGTAAAATATCCGAAGAAAGGTTTGGTTGGATGCGCACGTTGCATAAAGCGGCCTCGATGGGGCAGGTGGATGTGCTGGAATCCCTGCTCGCGCAACACGCGGACATCAACGTCCGCGATGGTCTCGGCTGGACGCCGTTGCATTGGGCCGCCCGCAACGGTCACACGACCATCGCGGAATTGCTCGTGGCGCACAAGGCCGATGTCAACGCGGTGAATCAGCGGGGGTTGACACCGCTTCGCGTGGCGCTGAAGTACGGACGCACCGAGACGGCGGAACGATTGCGGCGGTTCGGCGCGCGCGAATGAGGCGGGGTCGACGGACGCTTGCGCGCGGCGCGGTTACGCGCCATCATGGTGACAGGCATCCGCATGGCGGTTTTCATGAATGACATTGGCAAAATCCTGGTCCTCGTCGGGCTCGTGTTGGTGGCGCTCGGAGGACTGCTGTGGCTGGGTGGCAAGCTGCCGTGGTTCGGTCGGCTGCCCGGTGATATCCGCATCGATCGCGAGCATTTTAAATTGTATTTCCCGCTGACCACGTGCCTGCTCATCAGCATCCTGCTCACGGTGCTGTTCCGTCTGCTGGGGAAACGGTGAGCGATCAACACGGCTCGTTTTTCTTGTAGCCGCACCCTTTAGGGTGCGCGAACCTGACCGGGGCGCAGGCTAAAGCCTGCGGCTACAAGAGGATGGATAGGAAGTCATTTCGGTGAAGACATCAGATTTCGACTACAATTTGCCGCCGGGATTGATCGCGCAGCAACCGCTGGCTGATCGGGCTGCGTCCCGGATGATGGTGGTTGACCGCGCGACCGGTGAGATTCGCCACGACGTGTTCCGCCACCTGGGCCGCTTCCTTCACGCGGGAGATTTGTTGGTGCTCAACGACACCAAGGTCATTCCCGCGCGGATCTGGTCGCGCGCGCCGGCCGTCGAGTTGTTGCTCGTCGAAAAAATCGGCGCGGACCGCTGGACAGCACTCGTCAAGCCCGGCAAACGGGCGAAACCAGGAGCCACGTTGCAATTTGAGGACGGCGTGACGGCGGTGGTCGAAGGGGAAACGGATTTCGGCGGGCGGACGCTGCGCTTTTCGGGCGACGTGGAATCGTATCTCGCGGCGCACGGGGCCGCGCCGTTGCCTCCGTACATCAAACGACCGACACACCCTCTCGACGCGGATCGCGACCGGTACCAAACCGTGTACGCCCGCGCGCCGGGCGCCGTGGCGGCGCCGACGGCTGGACTGCACTTCACCACGGACGTGCTGGAACAACTTCGGGCGAGCGGCATCGGACATACCTTCATCACGTTGCATGTCGGCATTGGCACCTTCCGCCCCGTGAAGGTTGAGAACGTCGAGGAGCACAAGATGCACGCCGAGAGGTTCTCGATTTCGCCGGCGGCGGCGGCGGCCATCCGTGGCGCAGGCCGCGTGGTGGCGGTGGGCACGACGGTGGCGCGGACGCTGGAATCCTGTGGCAACGTGGAGGCGCGGGACGGCACGACGGAAATTTTTATCCGCCCGCCCCACACGTTTCGCCACGTGGACGTGATGCTGACGAATTTTCATTTGCCGCGCTCGACCCTGCTGATGTTGGTCAGCGCGTTTGCCTCGCGGGAGCTGATCTTGAAAGCCTACGACGAAGCCGTGCGTGAGCGGTACCGCTTCTTCAGCTACGGCGATTGCATGCTGATCTTGTGAGGGGCTCGGCGTGAGGCGAGCGCGGCAACCAGCCCTACGATCCGGTTTCGATGCGTTCAGGTCATCTTGTAGGGCGCGATGCCTGTCGTGTAGGTATCGCGCCGCGCCGGTTTCCGCTTCGGCTGGATACCCCGAAACGACACGGGGCATCCGGCCCTACAAACCGGTACCGATCCGTCTCAATATCTTCTCCAGCGTGCCGCTCCACGGGTAATCTTCCGGGCGGTCACCGCCGGAAAAACCCTCTATTTCGCCCTTTGCCTTGATGTTATGTCAATTCTGACATATCTTTCCCGTGCAACATGAAGAAATTGAAGAACGGATGGGTGCAGGGCTCGGCCCAGGAATTCTTGGGATTGTCCGACGCGGACATGGCGTACATCGAAACCAAGCGTGCCCTGGCCGCTTGTTTGCGCGAACAGCGGGTGAAACGGCGTCTGACGCAAACGGAACTGGCCGCCCGGCTGGAAACCAGCCAGTCCCGCGTCGCCAAGATGGAGTCCGGCGATTCGACTGTCTCGATTGACCTGCTGCTGCAAGCCCTGTATCGCATCGGCACGAAGCGCCGCCAACTGGCCACCCTACTCTGAGTCTTGTCCGCCGAAGCTTCAGCGAAGGTGGATTGTCGAATGGGTCGAACCGAGCCTTGTCAGAACTGGTCCCGCCCGTATGCCGGCTCCCCCGCCGCCAATTCTGGTTAAGACGACTCCTCAAATGGGGAATCTCTGCTGACGGGGGTGGGCTGGCGAAGGCCAAAGAAAACTTTAATCATTAAGTGGAAGGATAAGCCGTCAGGTTCGGATTGCTGAGTGAACGGGGAGGCGTAAAGCTTGAGAGCGGTGGATTCTCCGGTGCGGCTGGTGATGCTGGTGCGCCAAGCAGGTCGACGCTTGCACTATTTGGGGAATTGTTAATAATGCGAATGTGAGGCAGTCCGAGTGCGAACGGAGCCGCGTGTATCAACACTGTTCGGCGGGTAATCGCTAATGAAAAGGCGCTGGGTTCTGGGAACCGTCTGGGCCATGGGACTGTGCGCGGTAATCGGCACTCTCGGGTTAATGCTCTCCTGTGGGGTAATTCCGCCTCCGTATGTCTCTCGCCCGAGTGTTCTCGTGGAGTACCATCTCCCCGACCTATTACCTGATAAAAGCGGTTACCTGTTTATCAAATCGGTGACGCAGCAACGAAGCGTCAAGCGTTACCATACTGTCGTCCTTGCCGGCGTCTGGAACGATGAAGAAGAGGCGATTTGGACAAAGGCATTCCTCTGTTGTGCGGACTCTGACGGGTCGCACAAACGATGCATGATGGAGGTCCCTTCCGATTCATTGGAGCTGACGCCAGCTAATGATCGCCGCGTCTTCCGTATCTCTGGATTCAAGGTATCGGCTTCACAGAAATCGGCGGTTGTGCTGACGCCTTTTGGCCATCTCGCGGTAATTGATCTGGAAGCACATGCATGCCATCGGTACGAGGTTCGCTCCGCACTAGGGTTAACACCGCAAGAGGGGACGTTGGATATTTCACCAGAGGGAAGCGAGTTTGTGGTTGCCTCAAAAGGTCGGTACCGGGGCGTCGCGATCTGTAAGTTTGACGGGGAGATTCGGCTCTTTCCAACTGAGGAGTATCCATATTCCGTGAACTGGAACAAGGGCGACGGTCTGCTGCTTATCCGGTTCGTCAGCTTATCATTCCGTTATTTCGTCGTAATTGACCCGCAATCAATGAAGACGTTGGTGGATAGTCGAACGACTGACCCCGCGTTGATCAAGAAAGAATATCCGTGGGTGTTCAATACACGTCCGTGCTGGTTAGCGGACGGGATATATATCGGCCAGAAATTTGCGACGATGCGAGAGGGCACGGGCTACATTATCCTTCCCGGTGAGGAAGTTTTCGCTGGCAAAAGAATATCGCGCCAGCAAGCGGCTTCGGTATGGTGATAAAAGGTTTTGAGCGCGGGGGCTCGGCGAATTCGGGCTTGGCGCATCAATGACGCAGGCGTTGGGTGGGCTTGGCAGGGCCAATTGGTCGGGATGGGCGGAGGGGGCGGGCGGAAAGCGGACGTTGCCGACAAGCGGGAGCTAACCGGACGGGGCGGTTGGCGCGTGTTTTTCGAGATACGCCTTGACCGTGCGGCGGTCGAGCTTCGTGCGGCGGGCGACCTCCTCGTACGTGCTGTGGCGCTCGTAGAGCAGTTGGCAATAGACGGGGAGCAGGTTGTGACCCGAAAGTGAGCCGCGCGGGACGGCACGACGGAAATTTTTATCCGCCCGCCACACACGTTTCGCCACGTGGACGTGATGCTGACGAATTTTCATCTGCCGCGCTCGACGCTGCTGATGTTGGTGAGCGCGTTTGCCTCGCGGGAACTGATCTTGAAGGCGTACGAGGAAGCCGTGCGTGAGCGGTACCGCTTCTTCAGTTACGGCGATTGCATGCTCATCCTGTGACGATTTTGTACACGTCAGCGGCGTGCTGCTTCCGCGAAAGTTGGCGCTAATCGTTCGGCGGACGGTTGAATTTCCCCGCAAAACACCCTGGGCACGCTGGGTGCTAAGTATTAGCAACTCGTTAGCATAGCGTGGCTTTGGCCGCCCATGGAGGGCAGACGACCGCAACCAGAGACGGTTGCGCCACCGGAGCTACGGGGAGGACGGAGGAGACAGTGGCGATACGGAAACCGGCGATTTGGAACACGATACTGATTCTGGTGCTGATTGCGGCAGCGGCGTGGCTGCTGTCGCGACGACAGACCGGAACCCGCGTGGTTTCCGGCACGGTCGAGGTGGACGAAGCCCACGTGGCGTCGCGGTACGGCGGGAGGGTCGAGAAGATCAATGCCCAGGAAGGCGACACGCTGACCAACGGGCAACCCATCGTGGAACTCGATGCCGCCGAACTTCGCGCCCGACGTGATTACACGGCGGCGCTGCTCGACGAGATGGTGCACGGACCCCGCCCCGCCGAGATCGACGCCGCCAAGCACGACTGGGAATCGCTCACGGCGCAGCTCGATTTCGCCATGGCCGAGGCCAAACGCCAGCGCGAGTTGTACCAGCAGAAAGTCAATTCCTCGACCGACCTGGATGACGCCACCAGCCGCGAACACAGCCTTCAGGAAAGCTCCGATGCGGCCAAGAGACGGTACGACCTGCTGGCCGAAGGCACGCGGCCCGAGCGCATCGCACAGACCAGGGCACAACTGGCCGAAATCGACGCGCAGTTGGACGAGATGCAGGTCGCGGCGCCGGAGAACTGCGTGTTGGAAGTGCTGAGCGTCAAATTGGGCGACGTACTCGGCGGCCAATCACGAGGTGGCGACGCTGTTGTACCCGCAACACTTGTGGGTGCGGGTCTACGTGCCCGAGCCGTGGCTCGGGCTGATCCAATCTGGGCCAGACGGTGAAGGTGCACACGGATTCCTCGGGCGAGGAATTCACGGGCACGGTCGAACAGGTCAACCGCTCGGCCGAGTTCACGCCCCGCAACGTCCAGACGGTCGAGGACCGCGTGCGCCAGGTGTTCGGCGTCAAAGTCCGCCTGCCGAGCGACACGGGCAAACTGCGCGCGGGGATGTCGGTGGACGTGTCGTTTCCCAATGTCCCGCCGTTCCCGAAGTGATTGTCCCATGCCACAAGAAGTCATGATCCAGTGTGACAACCTCACCAAGAGGTTTGGCGATTTCACGGCCGTCGATCGCGTCAGCTTTTCCGTCCAGAAACGGTCCATCTTCGGGTTCCTCGGCCCGAACGGGTCGGGAAAATCCACCGTCATCCGCATGTTGTGCGGCATTCTCGAACCGAGCGACGGCGTGGGCCGGATTGGCGGCCACGATGTGTCCGGCGAGACGAACGCCATCAAGGGTTCGCTGGGGTACATGTCGCAGAAGTTCTCGTTGTACGACGAACTGACGGTGAACGAGAACCTCCTGTTCTACGCGCGGTTATACGGCATTCACGGCGAGGCGATGAAGACGCGCCGCGACGAGTTGATCGCCCTCGCGCATCTGGGGCCGTATGTCGACCGCCGGGCGGCCCTGCTCTCGGGCGGCTGGAAACAGCGGCTGGCGATGGCCTGCGCGCTCGTCCACAAACCCAGCGTGCTGTTTCTCGATGAACCGACGGCGGGGATCGACCCCGTGGCGCGGCGCGACCTGTGGGATTTGCTGTTTGAACTTTCGAGCACGGGGATGACGCTGTTCGTGACGACACATTATATGGATGAGGCGGAGCGCTGTTCCCACGTCGGCTACATCTACATGTCCAAGCTGATCGTCTGCGGCGCGCCGTACGAATTGAAGAAACTGCCGGCGGTGAATCCGCCGGGGACCCGTCGGTTGGAGGTCAGCTGCGATCACGTCACGCTGGGCCTGCGGGCGATGCGCCCGGTCGACGGGGTGCGGGCGGCCACCGTGTTCGGCCAATCCATGCATTTGTTGGTCGAGGAAACGTTGCCCGAGGAAACCATCCGGGAAACGCTGCGGGCCGTCGGCATTCACAAGGTGGAGATCCGGCCGATTGCGCCATCGCTCGAGGACGTGTTCGTGGCCCTGACGGGACAATTCACGGGGGGGCGATCCTGATGTTCCACGTGCCGAAATTTCTGCGCGGCTTCCGGGCGATCCTGTTCAAGGAATTCATCACCATTCTACGCGACCGCACCACGTTGTACTTCATGTTTTTCCCGCCCTTGCTGCAAATCATCGCCTTCGGGTTCGCCCTCGACAGCGACGTCAAGCACATGGCGATGGCCGTGTACAACGAAGACCGCACCGCGCAGAGCCGCCAGCTCGTGGATGCGTTCGTGAACACGCAAACGTTTCGCGTGGTGAAAGAAGTCAACAGCGGGGCGGAGTTGGAGGCGATGGTGCGCCAGGGACGGGCGTATGTCGGCCTTGAGATTCCACCGGATTTCACCCGCAAACTGCGGGCGGGACAAAAGGCCGACGTGCAGGTGCTGATCGATGGCTCGAGTTCGACGATTGCCCTGCAGGCCCTGAACACGGCCCTGGGGGTGGCGTTCCACCAATCCGCGAACGTTCTTCTCGGCGAGACGAGCCGGCGCGAGCTGCCGGTCGAAGTGCGGCCGCAGGTGTTGTACAACCCGTCGATGCGCGCGCCGAACTTTTTCGTGCCGGGCGTCATCGGCACGGCCCTCCAGATCGCCACGGTGTTCGCGGCGGCGATGTCGATCGTGCGCGAGCGCGAACGCGGCACGCTGGAGAACCTGTTCGTCAGCCCGATGTCGCGGTGGGGGCTCATGCTCGGGAAACTCGTGCCCTACCTGTGCATCTCGATGGCGATGGCGCTGTTCCTGTTCACAATCCTGCGGTGGGTGTTTTTCGTGCCGATCCACGGCAGCCTGGTGATGTTGTTTGGGGCGGCGTTCCTGTACATCTTCGCGCTGATCAGCCTCGGATTGCTGGTGTCCACCAAGGCCCAGAGCCAGAACGAAGCGCTGCAGATCAGCCTGACGTTCACGTTGCCCTCGATCTTTTTTTCCGGATTCATTTTCCCGCGCGAGACCATGCCGTGGATCTTCTACGCGTTCAGCACGGTGCTGCCGGCGACGTATTTTATCGAATTGATGCGGGCGATCATCCTGCGCGGGGCGGGTTTCGTGGAATTCTGGCGGCACCTGTTAATTCTCGCCATCATGGGCGCCGCGCTCTTCTCGTTGTGCGCCCTGCGCTTTAAACGCAAGATCGGCTAGCCGCCGCCTGCTTCCGGCTTGCTGGCTGGTGCGATTTCGAGCCATCCGAGTGCGTCTTCGATATTGTCGAAGGCTTTGACGAACAGGCCCCGGTTCCTGGCGACCGTTTCGCCGAACCTCCGTGGGTCGAGCACTGGCTCTTCAAGAACGTACGCGAAGAGTGTGCCGGGCGACACACCGCGATCGGCGAACCTCCGAACGGCCTGTGCCGCAAATTCGCCGTAATAGAACCGTTCCATAGTATTGGGTTCTCCCGTAAGTCTCCGGCCATCGAACAAGACTTTCTCGGCCTTGTGCCGTCCAACAGCCTCAAGCATTTCCAAAAAGGTCCTCTTGGCCTCCTCCAACGAAAAGTTGCCCGTTGCGTTGACCCGAAGGAAATCCAATTCAGGGCATGTTTCTATGTTCATGCTCATTTTGCCACCGACCCTCCCAGCCAGCATGGTTTAGTGGTACAGAGTTTCCAGCAACAGCCAACGTCGCGCGCACCAACATTCCTCGCACGCAGCGTAGCGGTCGCTTGCGTGCGTGTCAATTGGATTCCCAAACGGTAAGGGGTCACGGTTCGTTCATTATCCATTTGCAGACAGTCTCACTGCATTCATCCTGACAAGTTCTTCAACACACTTACCCGGCGCCGCTGGCTTTTTCCAGGTACGCCTTGACGGTGCGGCGGTCGAGCTTCGCGCGCCGAGCGACCTCCTCGTTGCCGTGGCGTTCGTAGAGCAGCTCGCAGTCAGCCGGTGAGCGCCTGTGCCGGCGGCCTCAATCGCTCACGGAGACGCCTGCAGTCGATGGAGCGCGTCTCGGGCGGCGGTCAAATCCGGTTTGAGCTGGAGCGCCTGCTGGTATTGCTCGATCGCCTCCGGTACCCGACCCAACTTCTCGAAGGCGACTCCGAGATCGACATGCGCCAGCGAGGAGTTGGGATCGAGCCGCAATGCCTGCTGGTAGTGGGAGAACGCCTCGGACACCTTGCCTGTCTGGAACAGGGCGTTGCCGAGGTTGATATGCGCGTCGACATCATTGGGATCGATTCGCAGCGCCTGCTCGAAGTGGGGGATCGCTTCCGGCGCCCGGCCGAGGCGCAACAGAGCCAGGGCAAGACTGTTGTGCGCGTCGGCTTGATCGGGATCGATTTGCAGCGCCCGCTCGAAGTGGGAAACCGCTTCCGGCGTCCTGCCGAGTTGCAACAGAACAATTCCAAGACTGCTGTGCGCGTCGGCAGCGTCGGGATTGACGCGCAGCGTCTGCTCGAAATATCCGATGGCGGCGTCCGGGTGCCCGTCCCAGTACTTGATCAGGCCCAGGTTGAGCCAGGCCAGCCACGCCCGCGGGTTCCTGGCCACGTTATCCTGCCAGAGTCTTTCATCGGCGGCATAGACACGGCAGCGCTGCCAACTGGCCCCACCCATCACCGTTACCACCGCCACCGCGGCCACCGTTCCCCAATGACGATGCTGGCGGGCGATCTTTCGGCAGGCCTCGTCCCCGGCGGCGACCGCCAGGGCAATGACGCCGATGATGGAGTAGTACTGCCAATGATCCGCCACCAGCGAGTAGTAGTAAAAACCCTGGTAGAAAAATCCCAGTACCGGGAAAAGCATGACGACAAAATAGCCCAGGCCGAATAACAGGGGACGCCCCCATGTCCTGCGCTTCCACCAAAAAATCAGGAAGCAAACGACCAGCAGCGCCCCCGGCACGTAGGAGATCCAGTGACCCGCATCGATCTGCCACTTCGGATAGATGACCGTCAGGTCCAGCGGCAGGACCGCCTTGCACAAGTAAAACCACGGCGCCCGACCCGCCACGGCCAGGTGAGAAAGAAAACCTTCCGTTCGGGGCGCGTGTCCTCCCAGGTCCCGATTGCGCTCAAACCAGATGGTCACCAATCCCATGACCAGTGACAGGACGAAAAACGGTACGCTGCGGAGCAGGTCTTGCCGTCGCACCCGACCCCGCAACCACCACACGCACCCCAGCAAGACCACGGGTAACATGACCACCGCCGTCTTGCTGAACAGCGCCAGCAGAAACGCTCCCAACGACAAACCGTACCACCGCCAGCGGCCGTCTTCATCGAACCTCAAGTACAGCAGGATCGCCGCCGCGTAGAACAGCATCGACAACGTGTTCTTCTGTTCAGTGATCCAGGCCACGGTCGCCACGTTGACTGGATGCACCGCAAACACCAGTGCCGCCAGCCAGGCTCCCGGAATCTTCAGTCGTCGCAGGACCAGCCACGCCAGGACGGCATTGACAGCGTGCAACAGCACGTTGACCACGTGGTAGCCACTGGCGTTGTTGCCCCAGGCCCGGCACTCCAGCCAGCACAAACTCCAGGTCAGCGGATAGTAATTCCACGTCTCCGTGGTGAACCAGATCTTGCGAAGCCCGTCACTGTCCCGGATGATCGGGTTGTTGATGATCAGCGCGTGATCGTCCCAGGTGAAGCCGTTGCGCCGGACCGGCGTGTAGGTCGCGACCGTGAGAACCACGAGCAGGATGGCCCGGATCGGAAGGCCGGTGCCCGGTCGCGCGTGTTTCACCTGAGGCATTTCCATCTCGCTTTCAGCAATTCTCTCACGGAGTGTAACCGCCGTCCATCCGCCTGACAACAACGCCACACAAATATGATCCGGATGAAACCTCGTCGATCCGGGAATCACGCGCACAGAAGGTGTGCGGCAACCATATCACGACCAGGCATGGCGGGCCGGACTGGGAAGATACGGCAAATCATGACGCGAAAAATGTGCCGATTTTGCCTAGCACGAGGGTGCAGATCCTGTTGCTGCTAGGGTCCTGACGGCTTCCACGGGCATGCGCCGGCTCCGTATGGGGGCCTGTGACTGAGTTGATTTGGTGGTGTATCTCGGCAGGTAGTGTGTCGCGACCCGGGGCGCGGCAACAGCCGGGAAGACAGTGGCAGCGAGAGGCGATTTATGTGGAGCCGTGTAACATGGTGCAGGACTGAGCCTTACAAATCCAATAGAGATCGCCGGGTCTCCGCTGGAAACCCGACGCGTTCATTTCCGTACTATTTCCCGGCTGTTAGCAAAACTTGTGCATTTTTTTCTTGCATCCCGGACGAAGATGTCCAATAATCGTTGACTAGAGAAAGGCACTTGTCGGAGAGCAAGAGCGCACTAACAGCGAGCACATGGCGCCACAGCGGGGATTCCCAAAAGCCCGGAGGAGATATTCAGATGCGGAAGATGATTGTCGGTTGGTTACGGAGAACAAGTCGCGCTTTTACGCTCATCGAGTTGCTTGTGGTGATTGCCATCATTGGGATTCTGGCGGGCATGCTCTTGCCCGCCCTGTCCAAGGCCAGGGAGAAAGCCAATAACGCGAGGTCCGTCAGTAACGAGCACCAGTGGGCCTTGGCGATGAACATGTACAACGATGATTGGACCGAGTACTTCCCGTACGATGGCGCTCCCGACTCGGTCTGCGCTCCGGGCAACACAAACGCCTGGTTTAATGTTCTTCCCCCCTACGTCGGGCAGAAAACCCTGTGCACGTTGTACAGCATGGGAACCCCTCCGACGCCGCGCGAAAACAGCGTTTGGGTCGATCCCAGCGCCACCAACAAGAGCGTAAACCCCACCATCGGCAACCCGGTTTTCTATTATTCGATGAGCGCGTGCATGCACGAACAAGGCTCGACCTGCATCGGATACCGGCGCGACCGGATGACGGCTCCGGCCAACACGATTGTTTTTTGCGAGGAACCGGAAGACAACTTCTCCGAGACCACTGGCCAGTACGACACCGTGACGCGACATTCCGGAGGATCGAACTTTGTTATGGGTGATGGACATGTCGAATGGGTCGCCTTTGGGAATTTCTGCAGGTCGGGCAATGCGAACGTTTGCCCCTTCCCGCTGGGCACTGTTGATTGGGCTGATAGCACCATTAATGGCGACTGGAATCCAGGCATACCGTATCACTGGTGGCCATACCTCGGTGCGGGCACTGGGTCTCAGTGAGGCGGATGACCGGGGGAATCTGGCACGAATAATGCAGAAACTTGATACTTCGATCCGCCAGTCGTGACGAGGCAGCGAGGCGATAATTTGCGGGAACGTTCGGAAGTAAAGATTTAACAATGAACCAACCAGGGCAGTGACGGGAAAGGATGAGGGTAAGGAAATGAAGAGAATATTTGGTTTGATAGCAGTGCTGGTGACATTGGCGTTGGGAACGAGCGCGTTTGCGGGAGCCTTTACGGCGGGCAACGTCGTCGTTTACCGCATCGGCGATGGGGTGCAAACCGTGACCAACCTCGGCCAGACCGTCTTTCTGGATGAGTATACGACCAATCAGATTATAGCGCAGGCGGGATGTTCCATTTTTAGCTGTACCCCTCTTACCCCGGTCCAATCCATCATGATGCCGACCAACTGGGTCGGCAACCAGGGCCCGCTGATTGCCAGTGGCTCGGAAAACGCTTGTGGCTACATGACACGCTCCTCGGACGGACGCTACCTGGTCGTGCCCGGCTACGCGTGCAGTGTCGCATACCTGACCAACCTCACGGGCTATGCGTTCGGCTCAATCCTAGGCGCTACAAATGGCGATATTACAGGTGCGTATACCACAAACGCGGTCACGGAAGCCGATGTTCCTCGTGTCATCGGGTTGGTGGACGGTAACGGCAACATCTACACGACAACGACCCTGACAAACGTGGACGAAGATGGCGACGATATCACCGCCGGAGCGAGCATCGACGGCACCAACCTCTGGGTGGCCGGCCGGCAAGCAACCAAAAGCATCGTCCGGTTTACGACGCGGGGATCGATGGTATCGACGGCCGTCTGCGGGGCAGCCATACTCAACACCCCGCGGGCAATCGGGATCTACGGTAATGTAGCCGGCGGCGCCGCACTTTTCACTGACAGGAACACCGCCTTCGGCCAGGCGACGGACACGAGCGCGGCGCATAACCTGATCGCTGGCGACGCGTTGCCGACCAACTCTTTCGACGCGAGTTATATCCAGATTGCCCCGGTGACAAACGGCTCCATGGAGGGCTTCGTGATGTTCAACCTGAACAATGCAAATGACGGCGGGAACGCGCCCGATACACTGTACCTCTGCGACAGCGCGGCGAACTTCACAGGTGAGCATCGAAACTTTGGTGGCGCCGTTGAGAAATACTGCTACGTAGGCACCGCCTGGACCTACGAAGGCAGCATTGGGGCGGAGGATGCTTTCGACGTGGCGGGATACCAGAATGGGCAGACTGTGAGTTTGTACATTACGGAAGGAACCAATGCCGACATGTACTACCAACAGGACGCGAGCGGGTACAACAACCAGACCGGCGAACCAGAGGCAGGCCGATTGGAGTCCTACCTCGCTCCGGGCGGGCTCGTTAATACCCGCGGCATCGCGGTCGTCCCGCAGGGAGGCGACTCGGGCACGTTAGCCGCCGCTGCTGGATACATCCAGGTCGGTCCGCCATACGGTCCCTATTTCCGTGGGCCTCAGGGCGGCACATTCACCCCGCACACTGGCGTCACGTATTCGGTGGCCAATTTCGGCACCGCGAGCGCGGAGTATTCAGTGACGTATTCCGGCTTCGGCGCAAGCACCTGGCTGACGGTCAGCCCCGTAAGCGCCACGCTGTCTGCCAATGGTGGCAGCGCCACGGTAACCATGACACCCAATTCGAATGCCAACAGCTTAAATGGCGGAGTATCGTATACGGGCACGCTGATATTTCATACCGGCAACGCGGCTGGCGTAGCCCATTATACAAACCTGGCCACATTGGTGGTTGACGCGTTCTACCTTAATCCAGTCACAAACTGTGTTTTCTATGAATCGAACCCGGGGAGCGGAAGCTTTGCGCCGTCCGGTTTTATCTACGCACTCTCCAACGCGACGCCCGGTTTTTTGGGCTTTAGCGCGTTCACGTCAAATAATTGGACCACTCTCAGAGGTACAGTGATAAATGGTGGAACTATTGATCAGGTCAGTGACAACACCTTGACCGGCAGCGTGCCCGGCTTCACGGCGGCGAATATCACCGTGTCAATTAACGCCAATGGCGCCAATACCGCTGAAGTTGGCGTTTACGGTAGCTATGTCGACAAGCTCACGTGTTCCAACGTCGGCGCCAACACGCAAGTCGCCACCCAGCCCACGACCTACCTTCAGGTCGGATTCGGCGTCTTCGATGACTTCAGCACGTACGCGGTGGGCAACGTTTCCGGTCAAAACGGTTGGGGTGGAGGTCCCGTGCCTCCGGATATCAACCCGGTTCAAATCGTCTACACCACCCTCCCGGGTGGCACGATTTCCTCGAACTTGTACGTGGTGCCGGGTGGCTGCGTGAATGCGACTGGTTCATCACAGCAACCGGACCAGTACATCTCGGCCGGGCCGGTTACGAACGCCTTCCTTATCTCCGGCAACGTCACCAATAACGTTCCCACGTACGCCATTACCGGTATGAACGTTGTCTTCACAAATGCCCCCTCCGGCGCCAACTACGTCTTCGAGCAAGGCAACACGTACCTGCCCTGGAACGACGCCGGCATTATAGCAAACGGCAGCGGGTACTCGTGGACCACCGAACTCGACCAATTCGAAACCGGCGGCGGGCCAGAGGGCAGCGCCATATACAACTTCAACCAGCTGTATCAGGTGTACTTCGTGACGGACTTCGTTGAGTCCAACGCGTACGTGTTCGTCAACCCGCCGGGCCCGCCGGGCGGCGTCAACGACGCCGTCACCTTGGTGGCTAATTGTTTCACTGGGAACGTGGGGGCCGTGCACAGCATTGGGGCAAGTTGTCCCTCCGCTGATTGCATCGGTAACTCCGCGCAGGGTTGGGAGGGCATAACCCTCGGCCAGTATAGTGCCTCCTGCCCCAGCGTCATTCAGCCGGGCTACTTTGTAACCAGGGTCGCCGCGTCCACGAACTATGCGCAGGTGTACAACTTCCTCAATCCGACACCAGCGTGTTCTGCGCCTACGGCGAGCTTCACGCCCACGTCGGCCAGCGGAGCCGCGCCCTTGACGGTGAACTTCACCGACACATCGACGGCGAACAGCGGTACGCTCACAACCTGGGTCTGGACGTTTGGTGACGGCGGCACGACATCGACGGAGAGCCCGACCTACCAGTACGCGACGCCGGGAAGCTATACGGCATCGTTGTCGGTCACCAATTCGTGCGGAGACGGCAGCGCCAGTCCGGCGACAGCGGTGATCTATGTCTCCGACGCATACGCGTGGTGGGCGACGAATGCCTACAGCCTGAGCGGCTCGTTAACGGGCGGGAACGCCTCCTACACGGGTGATGGCATGAGCAACACCAACAAGTTCCTGGCGGGCTTCAACCCCACGAGCGCGGCGGCGTACCTGCACGTCATCAGTGTCTCCAAGGCGGTGCAGAGTGGTGCTACCAACGTCACGGTGACCTATCTCGGCGCCAGCGGAGACAGCACTTGGACACCGGGTATTGCGTCGCGGACCAACATACTGGAATACTCCACCGGCGCTGCCAACGGCAGTTACAATGGCACATTCCAGGTCGTGCCCGGCTCTGGCTCAACCAACATCCTCAGCGGTGGAACAGGTGCGGGTCAGGTCAGCAGCATGATCGAATCGAACCTGCCAGTACCAGCCAACGACCGGTACTACCGCGTTCGCGTCTTGCTGCCCTAACACGGCATCGAAATAACCAGCGCTGGCGCTTCCCGATAGCGGGAGGCGCCAGCGCTTTTGTTTGGCGAGTCAACGGTCGGATTTTCCCGGGCACGAATGACGTATTCGACGGATGGACCAGATACAACGGGTGCCTGAGAAGAGGCCCAGCTTGAAGCCAGACGCGCTCCGTTAGCCGCATACGTTTGAGCTTCCGAGGGCTGCCATTGCGGCCGTCGGCAAACCTTCGGCGCGTCTCTCGTCCGCCTCGGCTTACTGGCGGGCTCGCAGTCGCGCGAGTGCGGTCTGTGCTGGCGTGAGATCGGGCTTGATCCGCAACGCCTGCTCCAATTGCGCGATCGCTTCCGGTATCCGCCCCGCTTGGACCAGGGCGATCCCCAGGTTACAGTGCGCCTCGGCGAAATCGGGCCTGATCCGTAACGCCTGCTCCAGATGCTCGATCGCTTCCCCAACCCGGCCCACGCGCCCCAGGGCGGCCCCCAGGTCGCAATGCGCCTCGGCGAGATCGGGATTGATCCGTAGCGCCTGCTCATACTGTCCGATGGCGTCCTGGAGTCTGCCGGCTCGTTCCAGGGCGGCCCCCAAGCTGCAGTGCGCCCCGGCGAAATCGGGCTTGATCCGTAGCGCCTGCTCCAAATGCTCGATCGCTTCCGGCATCCGTCCCGATTTCATCAAGGCATTCCCGAGGTCGTTGTGCGCCTGGGCGTAGTGCGGCGCGATCCGTAGCGCCTGCTCCAAATGCTCGATCGCTTCCGGCATCCGTCCCGATTCCATCAGGGCAACCCCGAGATTGTTGTGCGCCAGCCAATTGTCTTGGGTCACGTCCAACGCATGGCGAAACAGTGTTTCCGAGTCCTTCCAGTACTCGACCTGAACTCTGGACAGCACCGCACAAACTGCCAGCACTGCCGCCGCCGCGACGCCGGTCATCACCTTCAGGTCCCGCCGCTTCATCGCGCGGGACGGCACGCACCAGCACAGCATGATGAACAGCCCAATCGAGGGAACATACGTGTAGCGATCAGCCATCGACTGTGCCCCGACCTGCACCAACCCAATCGCCGGCACCAAGGTTCCCAGGTACCAAAACCAGCCGGTGACAAACCATGGCCCACGCCGCGCCCACCAAATCACCGCCGCCGTTATCCCGACCAGTCCGGCGCCTGCGATCATGACAGCCACCATGGATACCCCGGCGGGAATCGGATAGAAAACGGCCAGGCTCACGGGCCAAAACGTTTTGCCTACGTAGCCCACATACGAGAGCAAAGCGTTGGCAATCCTCATTCCCATGGGCACCCTGACCAGCGGCGCCACCGCGCCGCCGACACGCTGCACCCAATACGTCAACGCACCCGACATGGCCCCCAGTGCGAGAAACGGGAGCTTTTCTTTTATCAATTGACTCGGATGCGTCGAGACATGCTCGCGGGCCGCCGATTTCGCCCACGGTGTCCGGCCTAATGGCCAGTAATCCAGCAACAGCAACACGAAGGGCAGTGTGACCACCATCGGTTTGGCCATCAGCCCCAGGGCGTACAATCCCAGGGCCGATAAATATCGCCAGCCACTGGGTTGCTCAACATAGCGGACGTACGCCCACATCGCCAACATCCAGAACAACCCGCTCAACACATCCTTCCGCTCCGTCACCCACGCCACCGACTCCACATGCAACGGATGCACCCCGAACAACGCCGCCGCACACGCGCTCCGCCACGTCGCCCCCGTCATTCGCCGCAACACCAGGAACAGCAGCACCGTACTCGCCGTGTGCAACACCACATTCACCGCGTGATGTCCGCCCGCGTTCATCCCGAACCATTGGCAGTCCAACGCGAGCGACAGCCACGTCAGCGGAAACCAGTTCGCTGCGTAACCCGTTGTGAACGCCCACACCACGCCCGGAACGGTCAATCCCCCCCGCACATGCGGGTTCGCCGTCACATACTCATCGTCATCGTAGTTCAGGAACCCGGCGTGCCTCACCGGCCAGTACACAGCGGCAATCAACACCGCCAGACACACGCAAATCAGGATGCCCTGCTGCCGTTGGCGAGATGCACTCATTCCCCAGAAGACACAGGGCATTCTACACACGCAATCCCCGTGCTCCCGCGACAGTTCCGCCGACCCAACCGTTTGTTTGAGGCAGGCATGTATTAGTCCGACAACGCACACTTTGAACCAGGTGTTTGGGTTTGTCCATCCCTGACGGGGAAGGAGGTGGTTCAGCCGCAAACCGCGCCGGACTCCGATATCCACCCGTTCAAGTCTAGGCTTGCCCGGCGTTGCGGGGAGATCAATTCAGCATGGCACCAAACGATGGACGCCACACTCACCGAATCTTGCGCGAAGAAACGGGCAGGATACCCACTCGATGGTTGCGCCGACTGATCCAGCAAGCATTCGCCGGGCGCTACGGCAAATCAGTCTGACCCATCAGGTACCGGTCGCACTCGCGGGCGGCGCCACGGCCTTCGTTGAACGCCCACACCACCAGGCTTTGGCCGCGGCGACAGTCACCGGCCGCAAACACACCGGGGATGCTGGTCGAGTAAATCTCGTGCCGGGCCTTGACGTTGGAGCGGTCGTCCCGTTCCACGCCCAGTTGTTGCAGGAGCTGGTCTTCCGGGCCGAGGAACCCCATGGCCAGCAGGACGAGCTGGCACGACACGATCTTTTCCGTGCCCAAAACTTCCTTCGGCGCGAACCGGCCCTTGTCGTCCTTCCGCCATTCGATCTCGACGATCTCAACCCGCTTCAGGTGGCCCTGTTCGTCGCCGATGAATCGCCGCGCGGTCTGGCAATACACGCGTGGATCGTCCCCGAAGGCCGCCGCGGCTTCTTCCTGGCCGTAATCGAGACGGTAGACCTTCGGCCACTCCGGCCACGGATTGTTGGCGGCCCGCTCGAGCGGAGGCTTGGGCAGAATCTCAAGTTGGACGAGACTCCGGCAGCCGTGGCGCATCGCCGTGCCCACGCAATCCGTCCCTGTATCGCCGCCACCGATCACCATCACGTCCTTCCCCTCGGCGGAAATGAAGTTGCCGTCGCGATGGCCGTCCAACAAACTCTTCGTGTTCGCCGTCAGGAACTCCATCGCGAAATGAACGCCCGTGGAGTTGGCGGCCTTCGATGGGAAGATCGCGCGGCTTGGTCGCGCCGGTGCACAGCACGGTCGCGTCAAATTCCTCCAGGAGCTTTTTCGCGGGATAATTCTTTCCGACATCCGTATTGGTGACAAACGTCACGCCCTCCTGCGTCATCAGGTCGATGCGGCGTTGGACGACGCTCTTGTCGAGCTTCATGTTCGGGATGCCGTACATCAGCAGTCCGCCGATGCGGTCCGCCCGCTCGAAGACCGTCACCGTGTGGCCCGCCCGGTTCAGTTGCGCCGCCGCGCACAGGCCCGCGGGACCGGAACCGACCACCGCCACCTTCTTCCCGGTGCGCGCCTTCGGCGGCTCGGCCGTCACCCAGCCTTCGTCCCAACCGCGGTCGATAATGGCGACCTCGATGTTCTTGATCGTGACCGGCGGCTCGTTGATGCCCAGCACGCAGGAGCCTTCGCACGGCGCCGGGCACACCCGGCCCGTAAACTCGGGGAAATTGTTCGTCTTGTGCAGTCGCGCGAGGGCTTCCTTCCACAGACCGCGGTAGACCAGGTCATTCCACTCGGGGATCAGGTTGTTGATGGGACAGCCCGACGCCATGCCGCTGAGCAACGTGCCCGTGTGGCAGAACGGGATGCCGCAATCCATGCAGCGCGCGCCCTGTTGCTGGAGTTTGTCCACCGGCATGTGCAGGTGAAACTCCTTCCAGTCGCGAATGCGTTCCGACGACGGACGGTCCGCCGGCAACTCGCGTTTGATCTCCAGAAATCCAGTGGGTTTGCCCATGGCTGCTTTTTAGCGCGTCAATTCCCCCCCACCCGCGCCAGATCGTGGGCGTTTTGTTCGAAGGCGGCCATGACGGCTTCGTCGCCGCTCAAGCCGGCGGCCTTCACCCGCTGCGTCGCCTCGATAACGCGCTTGTAATC
Organism: uncultured Verrucomicrobiae bacterium; assembly: GCA_963842185.1. Classification (GTDB taxonomy): domain Bacteria; phylum Verrucomicrobiota; class Verrucomicrobiia; order Palsa-1439; family Palsa-1439; genus Palsa-1439. The sequence goes on along the minus strand of CAWJFL010000011.1, from coordinate 194,576 downwards.
CTTGGGCATCACCTTCACGAACTTCGGCGCCATCTCCTCCCAAAGCGTCAGAATGTTGCGTCCGCGCTCGCTGTTCGTGTATTCCACGTGACGCTGAATCATCGCCCGCACTTCCTGGATCTCCTCGGGGTCCGCCAGTTTTTCCAGCCCGACCATCGCCATGTTGCATCGCTGGGGGAAATCACCGGCGACATCGAGCACGTAGGCCACGCCACCGCTCATGCCCGCCGCGAAATTGCGCCCCGTCGAGCCGAGCACGACCACGCGCCCGCCGGTCATATACTCGCAACCGTGGTCGCCCACCGCCTCCACAACCGCGCGCACGCCGCTGTTGCGCACGCAGAACCGCTCGCCGGCCATGCCGCCAATGTAGGCCTCGCCGGCGGTGGCGCCGTAAAATGCGACGTTGCCGATGATGATGTTCTCCTCGGGCACAAACGTTGACCCCATCGGCGGATAGACGATGATCTTCCCGCCGCTGAGTCCCTTGCCCACGTAATCGTTCGCGTCCCCCTGAAGTGTGAGCGTCATCCCTCTGGGGATGAACGCGCCGAAACTCTGTCCCGCGCTGCCCTTGAAATGCAGTGTGATCGTGTCCTCGGGCAGGCCTTCGGGCCCGAAGCGGCGCGTCAACTCGCTGCCGGTGATCGTGCCGACCACGCGGTTCGTGTTGTTGATGGGCAGGGTGGCGTGAACCTTCTGGCGGCTGGTCAGCGCCGGCTCACACACCTTCAACAGCAACTGCTTGTCCAGCGATTGCTCCAGCTCGTGGTCCTGGGCGATCATCCGATGACGGCCCACGTCCGCCGCCACGACCGGTTGATGGAACACCTTCGAGAAATCCAGCCCGCGGGCCTTGTAGTGATCGACCGCCTTGTTCACGTCCAGACGGTCAACGCGCCCAACCATTTCCTCGATCGTGCGAAAACCCAGTTGCGCCATCCATTCGCGCACTTCCTGCGCGATAAATTGCATGAAATTGACCACAAATTGCGGGTCGCCGCTGAACTTCGCCCGCAACTGCGGGTCCTGCGTCGCCACGCCGACGGGGCAGGTGTTGAGGTGGCACACCCGCATCATGATGCAGCCGAGCGTGACCAGTGGCGCGGTGGCGAAACCGAATTCCTCGGCGCCCAGTAGCGCCGCCACCACCACGTCGCGACCGGTCTTGAGTTGGCCGTCAGCCTCGACATAAATGCGGCTGCGGAGATTGTTGAGTACCAGCGTTTGCTGCGTCTCAGCCAGGCCGAGTTCCCACGGTGTGCCCGCGTGCTTGATGCTGGAGAGAGGCGACGCCCCTGTCCCGCCATCGTGGCCGCTGATCAGCACCACGTCCGCGTGCGCTTTGGCTACGCCCGCGGCGACCGTGCCGACGCCGATCTCGCTGACGAGCTTCACGCTGATGCGGGCCTGCATGTTCCCGTTCTTGAGATCGTGGATGAGTTCCGCCAGGTCCTCGATCGAATAAATGTCGTGGTGCGGCGGCGGAGAAATCAGGCCGACACCGGGGGTGGCGTAGCGCACCTTCGCGATCCACGGATACACCTTCGCACCGGGCAATTCGCCGCCTTCGCCGGGTTTCGCGCCCTGCGCCATCTTGATCTGAAGTTCTTTCGCCTGGATCAGGTACTGGCTCGTCACGCCGAACCGTCCGCTCGCGACCTGTTTGATCGCCGAGTTCTTGCTGTCACCGTTCGGCATCGGCTGGTAGCGTTCGGGGTCTTCGCCGCCTTCGCCGGTGTTGCTCTTGCCGCCGATGCGGTTCATGGCAATGGCCAGCGCTTCGTGCGCTTCCTGGCTGATCGAGCCGTAGCTCATCGCCCCGGTCTTGAACCGCTTGACGATGCTCTCGACCGGCTCGACCTCCTCGATCGGAATGGGGTCCGAGGCGAGCTTGAACTCGAACAACCCGCGCAGCGTGCACAACGCCTGCGACTGGTTGTCGACCAGCGCCGTGTATTCCTTGAAAACCTTGTAGTTGTTGGTCCGGGTCGAGAGCTGCAGCTTGTGGATCGTTTCGGGGTTGAACAGGTGGTATTCGCCGTCGTGCCGCCACTGATACTGCCCGCCGGGATCCAGCGTGGCGCCGTTGACGGCCCGGGCTGGGAACGCGTGCCGGTGCCGCAAACGGACTTCCTCGGCGATGACGTCGATGCCCACGCCCTCAATTTGGGACGCGGTCCAGGTGAAATACTTGTCGATGACCGAATGGTTGAGGCCGATGGCTTCAAAAATCTGCGCCCCGCAATAGCTCTGGATGGTCGAAATCCCCATCTTGGCCATGGTTTTCACGACGCTCTTGGTGACGGCCTTCAGGTAGTTCTTGACGGCCTTCTTGTGGTCGATGTCCTTGAGAATGCCCTGGCGAATCATGTCGTCCAGCGTCTCGAACGCCAGATACGGATTGATCGCGCCCGCCCCGTAGCCGATCAACAACGCAAAATGGTGGATCTCACGCGGCTCACCTGATTCGAGCACCAATCCGACCCGCGTGCGCGTGCCTTCACGGATCAGATGGTGGTGCATGCCGCTCACAGCCAGCAGGGCGGGAATCGCCGCATGGTCGTGGTCGATGCCGCGATCGGACAAAATGAGGATATTGTGGCCCTCGCGGATGGCCTTGCTCGCCTTGGCGAACAGATTGTCGAGCGCGCTTTCAAGTCCCCGACCGCCTTCGTTCACGTTGAAAAGGATCGGCAAGGTGATCGACTGGAAGCCGGGCCGGTCGATGTGGCGCAACCGCTCGAACTCCTCGTTGCTGAGGACGGGACCCTTCAGTCGAATCTGGTGGCAGCTGTCCGGTTGCGGATCCAGCAGGTTCCCTTCCGGGCCGATGGTCGTGTACGTCGACGTGATGATTTCTTCGCGGATACAATCAATCGGCGGATTGGTGACCTGCGCAAACAACTGCTTGAAATAGTTGTAGAGCAACTGCGATTTGTTCGACAGCACCGCGAGCGGCGTGTCCGTGCCCATGGACCCGAGCGGTTGCACGGCGTCTTTGGCCATGGGCGTCAACAGGATACGCAGATCTTCAAACGTGTAGCCAAACGCTTGCTGCCGAAGTAGTACCGTGGCGTGGTCTGGTTGGTGAACGTGCAGCGGTTCGGGTAGGTCTTCGAGGTACACCAGACTTTGTTTCAGCCACAGCCGATAGGGGTGTTCGGTCGAAGTCTTCTGTTTGATCTCTTCATCAGCGACGATCCGGCCAAGTTCAGTATCCACCAGGAACATCCGGCCTGGTTGAAGCCGGCCCTTCTGCAGGACGCGCTCCGGCGGAACATCGAGCACGCCGACTTCCGAGGCCATAATGACCCGGTCATCCTTCGTCACATAATAGCGAGAGGGACGCAGCCCGTTGCGGTCGAGCACCGCGCCGATTTTTCGGCCGTCGGTGAACGCGATCGAGGCGGGGCCGTCCCAAGGCTCGATCAGGCACCCGTGATACTCGTAAAACGCCTTTTTCTCCTCGCTCATGCTCTCGTGTCCCGACCACGGTTCGGGAATCATCATCATCATGGCGTGCGGAAGCGAGCGGCCACCCAGCACGAGAAACTCGAGGCAATTGTCGAACATGGCTGAATCGCTGCCGTCCTCGTTGATAATGGGCAGCAGCTTCCTGATGTCGTCGCCGAACAGGTCCGATTTCAACAACGATTCGCGAGCGTGCATCCAGTTGATGTTGCCACGCAACGTGTTGATCTCACCGTTGTGCGCAACATAGCGGTAGGGGTGCGCGCGCTCCCAACTCGGGAACGTGTTGGTGCTGAAGCGCGAGTGCACCAGCGCCAGCGCGGATTCGACCGCGGGATCGCCCAGGTCGGGAAAGAATGGGACAACCTGCTCCGGCATAAGCATTCCCTTGTAAATGACCGTCTTGTAGGAAAGGCTCGAAATGTAAAACCGGTTGCCGCCCTTGATGCCGGCGTAACGGATACCGCGTTCCGCCAGCTTGCGAACGACGTAGAGCTTGCGCTCAAACGCCATGTCGTCTTTGATCTTCGCATCTCGTGCTATAAACACCTGGCGGACAATCGGTTCGGTCGCGCGAGCCGTCTCGCCGAGCGAGATGTTGGAGGTGGGGACAGTGCGCCAACCGAGCAGCCGATGCCCTTCGTTTTCGATAATCTCTTCAAAGAGCTTCTCGCACTTGTACCGTTCCGATGCGTCCGGCGGCAGGTAGACCATGCCGACGCCATACTCGCCGTACGAGGGCAACGCGATCTTTTCCTTCGCGCACACCTTTTTGAAGAACTCGTGCGGGACTTGCATCAAAACCCCGGCGCCATCGCCCGTGTTCGCCTCACAGCCACACGCCCCGCGGTGGCTCAGATTTACGAGGACCGTGAGCGCCTGGCGGACGATCTCATGTGATTTGCGGCCCTTGATGTTGACGACGAAGCCGACGCCGCAGGAGTCATGTTCGAACCGTGGATCGTACAGGCCTTGTTTCTCCGGCCAACCATACGGTGTGAATGTGCTCCTGTTACTCATTGCGTGCTTTCTTCCAACTCGCCCTTGGTCCCGATTATATGGCAAGTTTGCTTCACGCTTTCAACGTCATTGTCCATCTTGGCGCTATATTCCTTCGAACCGCTGTCCCATCAGTGCCCCTTGAGAATCCGTGCCGCCTTTTTGGGGTTGTCCACCCGGAGGATCATCGCTCCCGTCAGGGCATTCGTCGGCGTAGCGCTGTAGGCGTATTCGATATTCACCTTGTTCCTGGCCAGTTTGGCGGCGATGTCGGCCAGTTCCCCTGGCTTGTTCCGCCCCTCCAGCATCAGCACGTCCCGCTCGATGACAAGGACACCGTGCTCGCCGAGAAGATGCAGGGCTTTGTGGGAGTCATTAACGACCATGCGCACCACCGCGTGATCCACCGCATCTGAAACCGAAATTGCGTAGATATTGATTTTTGCCACAGCCAGCGCTTCGCAAACCTTCGACAACGTGCCCGGTTTGTTCTCCAGAAATAATGCGAGTTGCCTGACGATTTTCATGACACACCCTCCGTATTCGGTCACGCTCTCGACGGGCGATAATTACACCTCATGCCTTGTGAACTTCGGTGCAACATTTGGGATTTTCTCGCCGCTCTTACAGCACTGAATTATTCACAAACGACATTTTTATGTTGAATTCTAATCAGAAAGTAGCAAAACTATGAACGAAAACAAGCGAAATCTTTGGCTTCCTTGAACTGCCGACGAGAGTCCCGTTATGCACACATTTGACGATCAGGAGCGCGCCATCCTCAAGGCACTCATCCGCGACCCGCGCCAGAGTGATAATTACATCAGCAAAGTCACGGGCGTTCCGACCCCGACCGTGCGCCGTAAACGCAAGCGGCTTGAAGACGAAGGACTGCTCAACTACTTCGCGGCCATTGACATGCAGGAAACGGGCACGGGCAACTTCGGCGCGCGACACCTGTACATCATCAAGTTCCGCATTGGCGTCACCACCAGGCAAATCGTCGACGAAATCAAGAGCGAGCCGAACGTGCGTTCCGTTTTCACCGACCTCATCTACGAATCGCACATCGCCGAGATGGACGGACGCGTCGCGCTGGTCATGATCATCGAAGGCAAGAACGACGCCGACATCATCGAGAACGTCCAGGGCAAGATCGTTCCCTCGCTCCGCAAGAACCACGGTCCCGACTCGATCGAGGAGATTTCCACCCTGCGCCTGCTCAGCCCCATCCGCGTATTCCACAACTACGTGCCGCTGGTCAACATGGACAAAGGCGTGTTGCGCGGCGACTGGACGGACGACGCGATCTTCGTGGGATAGAGTTTCCACGGCATTTATGAAATCGCTTTGGGTCGCACAAAGTGCTTCGTGGCCGGGTCGCTCGATTGTAAACTTACGGGTACATGAGCGACACGAAAGTCGTCTTCTGGGACGTGTACAGCACACTGGTCATCGCGCGTCGCGGCGATCTGGACTCGCTGCTCAAACGCGAAACCGAATTGCGGATGGCGTTCGACCGGACGGTAAGAAATTTCAGCCTCCACGCGGCTCCCGCTCGGTTGCACGAATTGTTCCTGCGCGGTATCCAGGCCGAGCGCAAGCTGCGGATCGCGGAAGGCAGCGCGCATCCCGAAGTGCGTGTGGACGAAATCTGGTTCAAGCTGCTCGAAAAATTCCAGTCCGACGAGCCGCCCACGTTGAGCTTCGCCCGCGAGGTGGCGCTGTTCTTCGAGCGCCAGGCCAACCCGAAGGAGCTTCAATTCCGCGCGTTCGACGTGTTGACGACGCTCCAGAAGCGCGGCGTGCGGCACGGGATCATCTCCAACGGGCAATTCTACACGCCCATCGAATTGTCGGACCTGTTGGACGAAGAGAGTCACGGGGCGATTCGCACGTATGAATCCCTGTTCGATACGCGACTGGTATTCTTCTCGTTCGAACTCGGCGTGGCGAAGCCTGATCCCACGGCTTTCCGTCGCGCCGTGGAGGTCCTGACAAAGGACAACATCATGCCCGACGACTGCGTGTTGGTAGGCAATTCGCTGACCAACGACATCGCGCCGGCGCAACATATGGGGTTCCGCACGGTTCTGTTCGCACAGGAAACCGTTCCCGAGTCCGCCATCAAGCCCGATCTGGTAATCCACAACCTCGGTCAATTGCTGGAATGGGTGTGAGACTCGCGATCCTGCATTATCACTTGCGGCCGGGCGGCGTCACGACCGTTATCCGCAACGCGCAACGCGCCCTCGCCGGTGAATTCGATGTGACCGTGCTGGTGGATTTCGGATACGACGAACGTCCCGCGCGAAGCCAGGCCAAGTTTCTCGCCGGGGCGAACCTATTGGCCAATCAACTTCACGAACGGCTGCGGGGCGTGGATGTCTTGCACACGCACAACATCGGGCTCGGCAAGCACCCGCGGCTGACGCGCGCGGTCAAGTTGCTGGCTCGTCGGAGCCGGATCACAATCATCAATCAGGTCCACGATTTTCCCGAGGACAATCGCCCCGCGCAGTTGCGCGCACTGCGTTATTGCACGGGCCAACGTGACGACGCATTCTGGCGCAGGATGTGTTATTACGACGCGCCGAACGTGGTGTGGGCGACGTTGACCACTCACGATGCGGCAAAACTCGCGGCCCGCGGCGTTCCGTCACAGAAGATTCACGTTTTGCCCAACCCCGTGGACGACGAGTTTTTTACCCGGCCGCCCCCACCGCGCGCCGAATTGGACGAGGTGAGGAAGAAACTTGCGGCATTCGCCCGCGCCCATCGTTTTCCCTTTGACCCGCGAAAGAAGATTCTGCTTTCGCCGATGAAGGTGATGGTTCGCAAGAACAACGAGGAAGCGGTCGAACTGGTCAAACGCCTCCGGAGATATCAACTGGTCATCTCGCTCGACGCATCCTCCGCCTCCGACCGCGCGTATGGCGAGCAGCTGAAACAGCGGATTCGCAGGGAAAAGTTGCCAGTGGTGATCGGGTTCGGGGTCGAACTGGACAGTCCGTTACCCCTCTTTCATCTTGCGCGCGCGATTCTGACGACATCAAAGGCGGAGGGATTCGGGTACACGTTTGTCGAGGGCTGGTTGTGCGAAAAGCCGGTGATTGGCCGCGACATTCCCGAGGTCACACGGGATTTCGTCTCAGCGGGAATGAAGCTGCACCATCTCTACCGCGACCTTGATAACGAGGCAGTGCGACACGTTGGGACGTTCTTGGCCCGCCCCCCGCACAAACTCATCGAGCACAATCGGCAGGTTGTGTTAAAGAAGTATTCCCTCGGCGCCTATGCCCGTCGATATCGGAAACTATTGGCTTCTGTTCGCAGATAAATCGCACTGCGTTCACCGTGAAGACGCGGAGTTCATGAAGAAGAGCCGGCTACGCAGCCTCTCCCGGCGGTGTCTGTTGGGCGGATTCGATGAGGTTGTGGAGGTGTCGGCGGAGGACGGCGAGGGAGAAATGCTGTTTGGCGATGGCGAAATTGCGGTCGGCCATGTGTTTGCGCAGTTCGGGATCATTCAGCACGTGGCGGACTTTTTCCACCACGTCGTCGGAGATGTACCCATCCATGGTGACCGTCTCGAACCCGAGCGGCTCGATATCGAGCATGTAGACGGAGTAGCGGTTGACGAGGATCGGTTTGCGGAAATAGATCGCTTCGAGGAAGGCGTTACCAAATCCCTCATAAATGCTGGGATACGTGATGAGGTCGGCGTGCGGATAGATGTCCCAGAGCGAAAAAATCTTCTGGCCTTTATCGTCGAACTTGCGTGTCTCGCTGAACCGATTCGCCACAAACCGGATGTCCACGCCTTCGACGTGGGCGAGGTCCCGCAACCAGTGATAGTAGTCGAGTCCTTCGTCGCCCGCACTGTGCGACACGACGAGTTTGGCCCGCGGCTCTTTCAGCCGCCGCACCAACTCGATGGCGTGCTCGACGCCCTTGCGTGAGACCAGTCGCGTGGGTTGGAGGATGAGGATGTCGTCGGGCGAGAGGCCGATCTGCTCGCGCAGGTCGCGGGCATATTCGTCCACTGCGGGCGGTTCGGTATCGAAATCGAAGACGTTCGGGATGAGCGACGCGGCGATGCCCTTGCGTTGCGCCAGTTCGCGAAGCGCCGGTGTGTTGATGACCACGTGTTTGATGCTCGGCAGGCTCGGCGGAAACGAGGCGTCGAGGATGTCCTGCACCGCGTTGACCATGAACCGTTGCCGTTCCCAGTAGAAATCATGATGGTGGGCGATGGCGTGGATGCCCGTCTCGGCGATAAACTCGGTCAGCGCCATGCCCAGGGGCAGGTTCATCGGAATCGTGACGGCGTTCTGCGGGATGAGCATGTCGATAGAGAATCGCTTCACGAACTCGGCGATGCCGGCCTTCAGGCGCCGGCGCAGGTCGTGGAGTTGATCGGTTGTCACAGGTGTGCGCGTATGGGTCCCAAAACACTTCTGCTGGAGCGCGACAATTTCGGGATGCGCAAAATGCGCTTCGGGCACGATGGAGCCCGGCTGGATTTCCGGGTCGAGCTGGCCGGCGCAGAAGAACGCGTTATGGCCGAGGTCGCGGCAAATGCGCGCCCACTTGATGGTTTCAAGGGTCACGCCATCCGTGCCCGCGAGGCGCGTTGATACAAAACCGATGTTCATCACCGCAGCTACTCTTGCGCGGTTACGGTGTTTGAGTCAAGGGCGAGATTGACCGGAGCGGGGGTGCAACGCGGACTGGACGAGCGACCGCGCTGACAGGTATGCTCTCCCGGACGATATGGAAATGGCGACAAACAACATCAAACGTGTTCTACCGGCCGCGGCCACTGCGGTGGCTGTGATCCTGTTGGCCATGGCCGGTTGTTCGAAGAAGGAATCCCCAGAGACGCCGGTGCCACCGCCGTCGGTGACCACGCTCCCGGCGACACAGCCGCTGCCAGCCTTGCCACCTCCTGCGACGACCAACGTCGCACCGACCCCTTCGGCTTCCGACACGAATCAAGCAGGTGGAGGCGATCAAACGCAGGCGGAGTTGGCCGCGCAAGTGAAACAACTGGAGAACGAATACCAGAATACGTCCGATTTCCAGAAGCGCGTCACCATCATTTACGAGCTCAGCTCCAATGATGACGCAGCCGATGTCGTCGACTCGCTCGCGCATTTGTTTCTGAATGAGAAGGACCAGGAACTGAAGATCGAGCTGGTCAACTCATTGACCGATGTCGACGGCCAGAACGACAAGAAACTGGCGATCCTCAGCGCCGCGTTGCGGGCTGATCAACCAAAAGAAGTGCGTCTGGAAGCGATTGATGGTATGGGGGATGCGCAAGACAAGCGCGGGATCCAGATTCTGCAAGGGTTTTTGAACGACCCGGACGAGGACGTCAAACAGTCCGCGCAGGACACAATCGAGCAGCTGCAAAACATGCCCGGAGCCACCATCGCAGTCTCACTAGCAGGGCCAAATTACGGGGCATGTACTTCCATAAATTGGGCCTCGCCGGACGCATGGCGAGGGGCGTAAGATAATCGTTGACGGACGGGCGTGATTCCGTTATTTTTCACGCCCCTTCCCAAGAGGAACGAGGAAACATTCATGTACGCAGTTATACGAACAGGCGCCAAGCAATACCGCGTCCAGCCCGGCGACGTGGTGGAGGTCGAACTCCTCGACGGCGAGAAGGGCAAGGAAATCGCGTTGGAGGACGTTCTGTTGGTGGCGGACGGCGACAAGGTGCAGGTCGGCAAGCCCAACGTCAAAGGCGCGCGTGTGACCGCCGAGGTTGTCGATCCCGATAAGAAGGGGAAGAAGGTCATCGCCTTCAAGTTTCGCCGCCGTGAAGGGTACCACCGCAAGCGGGGTATTCGTGCGCATCATACCGTTTTGAAGATCAAAGAAATCATTGTATAGTAGCACCGTCGTCAGGAGTAATCCGTCATGGCCCATAAAAAAGGACAAGGTAGTTCACGCAATGGACGCGACAGCGTCAGCAAACGACTCGGCGTGAAGCGATTTGGCGGCGAACTCGTCACCGCCGGCAGCATCATCATCCGCCAGCGCGGCGCGCGCTTCGTCGCCGGCACCAACGTCGGCATCGGTCGCGACTGGACTCTCTTTGCCCTGACCGAGGGCCACGTCCGCTTCGACCGCAACGGTCGCCGTGTCAACATCGACCCCGTCGCCGCTCCGGCCGGCAAGTCGTAAGCGAGTCAACTTCTCGGCGATTCCGGGGCAGACGAAGGTCTGCCCTTTTCGTTTTCACGTAACGGCTACGACCGGACCGCTTAACACGATCGGGTTATCTGTGGTAAACTTTTCGTCCATGACGGCTTTGGGCACACTGACCGGCAAGCTGACATCACGTTCACGTGCGGAACTTTCGCGCGACGAGGTGGCGGAAGGAACGCGCGCCTTGCTCGATGAGGCAGTGACAGAAGACAGCAAGGCGGAATTCCTCACGGCGCTGGCGCGGAAGGGCGAGACGGCCGGAGAAATTGCGGCATTTGCCACGGAGCTTCGGGCGCGCGCGGTCGATCCAGAGATTGATCCGGCAAAGTTTGGCGGCGTCGTGCTGGATGTGGTCGGAACGGGCGGGGACATGGCGCACACATTCAACATTTCCTCATGCACGATCTTTGTCGCTGCCGCCGCAGGCGTGGCGGTGGCCAAGCACGGCAATCGCGCCATCACCAGCAAGTGTGGCAGCGCGGACGTGCTGGCGGCGTTGGGTGCGAAGATCGAATTGCCCCCCGAAGCCGCGCGGTATTGCCTGGAGACCACCGGGGTGACGTTCCTGTTTGCGCCGTTCTACCATCCCGCGTTCAAGGCGATCGCGGCGGTGCGACGAAAGTTGGCGGAACAACGGCAGCGGACGGTATTCAACATTCTCGGCCCGTTGGTCAATCCGGCTCGTCCCACGCATCAGCTCATTGGCGTGTTCGACCGCATGCTGGTTGGGAAATTGGGGGAAGTACTCCGCCTGCTCGGGCTTAAGCACGCTCTGGTGGTGCATGGAGACGGCCTCGACGAACTGTCCACAATGGGGGTCAATACCATGGCGGAGTTGTGGGCGGGACGAATCGAACAGACCGAGCGTGATTTTCGGGTGCCACACACTTCGTGGCGCGGGGTCACGGTGAAACCCGAGGAATTGACGGGCGGCGATCCTGCGACGAACGCCGGCATCGTCCGAGACGTGCTCGGCGGCAAGGACCGCGGCGCGCGCCGCGACATTGTGCTGTTGAACGCGGCGGCGGCGCTGGTGGTTGCGGAAAAGGCCGCCGACTTCACCAGCGGATGGGATTTGGCGGCGGAGTTGATCGATAGCGGCGCGGCCCGGGAGCGTCTGGAACGGTTTGTCAAGGCGACCAACCGGGGGTAAACTGTCTCATGCGGGCGGCCCTAGCCAAACCACTGGACTGGTGCACGATTCAATTGGCGTGCTTGAACGTGCGTAATGCCGCGGACACGGAAGGCCTGGCAGCTCGGGCCCAAGCGGTGCTGGATCATCCCGACTTCCTCAGGGGCAGCACTACAGTCCCGAACGATTTCCGATTCGTCGGAAAGCGCGCGTTTCAGTTCACGTCTCCAGTCCCGTCGCCGTGGAAACGGAACAACACGGTGCATGGTCGGCTCTATACCGCATCCAAACTATGGCAGGACAAGCCGACGCTTGTTTTGCTCCATGGGTGGAATGCGCAGACGGCGTATCGCACGCTATTTCCCCACCTCGCCCGGCGGCTGACAAAGCGGGAAGTGAACGTGGCGATGTTCGAGTTGCCCTACCACAGCCGGCGCAAACCCCGCGGTCGACGAGCTATTCGCAATTTCCTGTCGGGTGACCTGGTTCACGTGGCACAAGCCACTCATCAAGCCATGGCGGATGCGCGTGCCTTGATTGCGTGGCTGAAGGAACAAGGCACTCCGCGGATCGGACTCTGGGGCATCTCACTCGGGGCATGGCTAAGCGGGATGTTGGCGTGCACCGAATCGCGCGTGGATTTTGTGGTGTTGATGACGCCGGTGGCGCGAATGGATCGGCTGATCGCCGAGGTTGATTTCTGCGCGCCGATTCGCCGCAGTCTCGGCGGCGCGAAAGTACAGCTTGATTCATTGAACCTCGCCGCCCGCCGACCGAAGGTGACGCCCGACAATATCCTCGTCGTCGCCTCCGAGCATGATTTGTTTGCGCCGATCGCGACGATTGAGGAGTTGTGCGAGGCATGGGGTGGGCCGGAATTGTGGCGTCCACGGCATGGTCATATCAGCGTGCTGATGTCGATGCCGGTCATGGAACGCACCATCCGATGGGTGGCCCGAAAAGCTTCTTGACGCGAGTACTGAATGCGTTTTCTCTGTACATTTCCCGCGTTTGCGGGCATTTGAATTGCTCTGGTATGGCATCGAAACCGGACAAAACAGTGATTCGACTCGATTATGTGTCGTTGGGCGGAAGTGGTTCGCCAGACGCCGAGATCGACCCGGCGTTGGTCAAGAAGGCCAAGGGCTTTCTCGGCCGACACGCCCGCGAAGAGATTTTGAAATTGATCGACCACAACCTGCGGGTGTTGACCGCGGAAGTGGCGCAGCGACAGGTGAACCCCGAACTACTTTACAAGGTCGGCCAGGACGCCGTCACTGAGGCCATCAAGGTCTACAAGATAAAGCAAAAGGAAGGGTTCCGCGAATTCGCCATCGCGTTTGCGCGTCAGTCCATGTTTCTGGCCAAGACCAAAATGTCCCGCAAGCCGGCGCCACCGGCTCAACCGCCGATCCGCGAAGACGAGCTGGGCGCAAAATAGAATTGCATTCGCTTTCCGTCCGTCCCATTGTTGTTGGTATCATGCTCATCAGCAAAAAGATCAACGACGCGATCAACCAGCAAATCGGAAATGAATTCGGCGCTTCGCTGCAGTACGTGGCGATCGCCGCGCACTTTGACGAGGAAGCGCTGCCGCAGTTGGCCGCCCATTTCTACCAGCAGGCCGAGGAAGAACGCGACCACGCCATGCGCTTCGTGAAGTTCCTCGTCGAGACCGACGGGGCCGTGGTCATTCCCGCCGTCAAGGCCCCGCAGAACAAATTTGCCTCCGCCGAGGAAGCCGTACAACTCTCGCTCGACTGGGAAGTCGAGGTGACCCAGCAGATTCACAAGCTCGTCGATCTGGCGAAAAAGGAAGTTAATTACACCACGGACAATTTCCTGCAGTGGTTCGTCAAGGAACAACTGGAAGAAGTCTCCTCGATGGACAATCTTCTCAAGGTGATCCGTCGCGCGGGCGAAGACGGGCTGCTGCGCGTCGAAGAGTATCTGGCCCGCAAAGGCGGCCAGGCGACCGTGCCCGAAGAGGACGCCACGTAGACGCGTCTGGTGGATGTTGGGATAGGCGCAGGGCCGCGGTGGCGAGGGAAGTGATGTATGATGGTTCGAGAACAAATCGAATCCCGCGGCGTTACCGATGCCCGCGTGCTTGCCGCGATGCGCAAGGTCCCCCGGCACGAATTCGTGCCCGAGAATCTGGCGGACGCAGCCTACGAAGATCATCCGCTTCCCATCGGCTACGGACAAACCATTTCCCAGCCGTACATCGTCGCGTTGATGACAGAATTATTGCGCCTCACACCCGCGGCGAAGGTGCTGGAGATCGGCACCGGCTGCGGATACCAGACGGCGGTTTTGGCGGAGATTGCCGCGGAGGTTTACTCGGTGGAGATCATTGAACCGCTGGCCAAAGAAGCCGCGGATCGTCTCCAGCGGCTCGGTTACAAGAACGTGCACGTCAGGTATGCCGACGGCTATCTGGGCTGGCCCGAACAAGCGCCATTCGACGCCATCGTTGTGACCGCAGGCGCGGACCACATCCCGCCCCCACTGGTCGAGCAACTCAAGCCCGGTGGCCGGATGGCTATACCCGTTGGCGAACCGCACGCCGAGCAATCGCTCCTGCTCGTGGAGAAAGACGTCAACGGAGAAATCTCCACCGGCAACGTTATCCCCGTGTTGTTCGTGCCATTGACGCGGGAAACAGGAACGTGACAGGGTCAAACTGGCAGCGAATACAGATCCATTATCCAAGTTCGGTGGCGCAATGAAGAGGGCGTGGACATTACTGGCTGCAGTGTGTGTGCTGGTGATTGGGGTCTACGCGTACATGGCCCAGTCGGGTTTGTTGGAGTTGCTGAGTCCGAGTGCGGCGGACACTTATTACAATTTACTAGTGCGCGGTTTTCGCGCCGGCCATCTCAGTTTGCAAAAAGAGGTACCGCCCGGGCTCGCACAACTTGCCGATCCCTACGATGCGACGGCGAATGCACCCTATCGGCTCATGCCGTACCGGCTGCACGACCTGAGCTACTATAATGGGCGGCTTTACCTGTACCACGGGGTCACGCCCGCCTTGATATTGTTCTGGCCATTCGCCGCGATGACCGGCCACTACTTGTTTCATCGTCAGGCCGTGGCGATTTTTTGTGCGGTCGGATTTCTGGCCAGCGTGGGCCTGCTGTACGCGTTATGGCGGCGCTACTTTGCTGAAGTAAGCGCCGTCGTCGTCGCGGCGTGTGCGTTGGCGCTCGGGTTGGCGACCGGTGCGCCGGTACTGTTGTCGCAGGCCGATGTTTACCAGGTGCCGATCTGTTGCGGGTATATGCTGACCATGCTGGCGCTGGCGGCCATCTGGTGTGCGTTGCATGATCCGGAGCGGAACTGTCGGTGGCTGATGGCAGCGAGCGTGGCTTACGGGCTGGCAGTGGGAGCGCGGCCCTCGTTGCTGTTCGGCGCGGTCATCTTGGTGGTGCCGGTGATTCAAGCGTGGCGTAGCGGGCAGCAGCGGATTTGTGCGCGGCTGACGGCGGCAACTGTCCCGATCATGCTCATCGGGTTGGGGCTGATGCTTTACAATGCCCTGCGATTCGGGAGTCCGTTCGAATTTGGCGTGCGGTACCTGTTGGCCGGCGACAGTCACCCGGCGTCTGTGCACGGCTTCAATCTGCACTATCTTTGGTTCAACCTCCGCCTGTATTTCCTGAAGTCAGTAGGCTGGGGTCGTCAATTTCCTTACGTGCAGAAGATGGCGGTGCCATCCTTGCCGCCGGGCCACGGCAATGTGGAAGCGCCATTCGGTATCCTGGCGAACGTTCCCCTTGCGTGGCTGGCGCTAGCCGCGCCACTGACATGGCGGAGCCAATCGGGGCCGGCGGGCTCACTCTGGCGGTGGTTTGTGGCGACGGTGGCGCTACTGTTCTGGACCAGCGTCCTGACCGTTGGCCTCTTCTACTATACCTCTGTACGTTATGAAGTAGAATTCCTGCCCGCGCTGTTGCTGCTGGCCGTGATTGGTATTCTCGGGCTGGAACATGCGCTGGCGAACCGCCCAACCTGGAGGCGTGCGGCGCGCTCGGCTTGGTGCCTGCTGCTGGGGTTCTCGGTGGTGTTCAACCTCCTGGCGAGTGTGGAGTACCACGCCGAGGCGCACCATATTCTGGGCGTTACGCTGTTTCAGGAAGCCAAAGTTTCGGAGGCGATCCAACAGTACGAGCAAGCGCTACGTCTCTACCCCGACTACCCCAAGGCGCATCTTAATTTGGGCATTGCCCTTGAGCAGACGGGCCGGGTCCCAGAGGCAATCGAACAATACGAGCAGGCGCTGCGTCTCAACCCCGACTACGTCAAGGCCCACTACAATCTGGCGGTCGCCTTGGAACGCGCCGGCAGGGTCCAAGAAGCCATCCAACATTATGAGCGGGCGTTGCGGAGCAACCCTGATCTTACTGAGGCGAGAAGCGCACTCGCGCGACTGCACATTAGCCAGTGAGCAACGACGGAACGCCGAGGGAGCCCTTACAACCCCGAGTCGAGCACGTTGCGGACGAGCTGATTGAGCGAGTCCATGTTGTAGGGCTTTTGGAGGTAGCCGAGGCAGCCGTGGCGCAACATCCGACGTCCTTCCTGGTCGTGGCTGTAGCCGCTGGAGACGATGACCCGCACGCCGGGGTCGATCTCCTTCATGCGCGCGAATAACTCGACCCCGCTGATGCACGGCATCACCATGTCGGCGACCACCAGATCAATTTCGTCCTGCCGTTGGCGGAACGTCGATAGCGCCGTGGCGCCATCGGCTGCCGTCAGCACCTTGTACCCTTTCGATTCGAGCCCCAATTGTGCCATATCGCGGATGATTTCCTCGTCCTCAGCCAGCAGGATGCACTCCTTGCCGCCACGAGTTGCCTTTTCCGGTTGGGACGGCGCCGGCGTAATCGCCTTCCGACAAGCGGGTAAAAAGATCTCAAACATGGTCCCCTGTCCCGGTTGGGATTCCACGTGGATCTCGCCGCCGAAGCTCTTGACGATGTTCATCACCAGCGACAGGCCCAGACCGGTGCCTTTGCCGGGGCGCTTGGTGGTGAAGAACGGCTCGAACATGCGGGCGAGCGTGGCCGCATCCATGCCAAAACCCGTGTCGCGAAACGAAAGCAGCACGTAATCGCCATCAGGCAGGGACACGGCGGGACGGAACGGGTTGGCCCCGTCCAGAAGGATGTTGCGGGTGGTGATCGTGAGGATGCCGCCCTCGGGCATTGCGTCGCGAGCATTGACGGCGATATTGAGGAAGACCTGTTCGAGTTGGGACGGATCGACCTCGACCGCATGAATGGTCCTGGCGAACTGGCGCTGGATGAGGATGGATTTGTCGAAGCTGCGGTCGAGCATTTTGAGCGTCTGCTCGATGCAATCATTGGGATTGACGACGGTCAGATGCGGGCCTTCCCGCCGCGCGAACGAGAGGAGTTGTTTCGTCAACGCCGCGCCACGGTGCGCGCTGGCTTCCGTCGCTTCCAGGTAGCGGTAGGTGGGGCTGGACCGTTCGGTGTGTTGCTTGACGTAGCTGGCGCAGGCCAGAATGGCCGCGAGCACGTTGTTGAAATCGTGGGCAATTCCGGCGGCGAGGGCGCCGATGGACTCGATCTTCTGCGCCTGCACGAGGTCGTAGTACAACTCCTCGGCTTGCACGGCGCCGGCCACGATATTGGCGACGGTTTGCATCTCGGCCATCAGCGATGGCGAGACAGTCCCGGGGGTTGCGGTAGAAGAAACCGAGGAGGCCGACGACTTCGTTGCGGCAGACAACGGGGTTGAGGACGGCACAGGCCACGCGTTCGCGCTCCCACATCCTCGCGAGCGCCGGTGGCGATTGTTCCGCCACATTGGTAATGACGAGCGGCTGGACATCCGGGGCCGGTTGCTCGAACGCGGGGAACGTCCAGTGCGTCGTCTCCAACTGCTCGAGGTTCTGGGTGGTGAACCCGAAAGCTCCCCGGAGAAGGAATCGCGTCTGCCCATTCTTCTCGGTCAACCAGGCGATCGCGGCGTCGGCTTCAAAGAGTTGCGCGATTTTTTCCAGCACGTCCGTCGAGATTCGGGAGACGTCAAGTTTGTCGATCAGGGCGCGCGAGATTTGGTTCAACGTGGATTGCCGCTGGAAAGCGAGGCGTTGTGACAGCTCGATTTCCTGGGCGCGGGCGGCTTGGAGTTCGGCCTGGCTTTTCTGGACGCGCTGGACGTACAGGTAGGTTTCCGCAGCAGCCAGCGACACGAGCAACAGGGAGGCGCTGCTGAGCGGGAGACTGACCTGGACCCAGGAATCGTTGTCGTTGGTGAGGCGCCCAAGGAGCATGTAGGACAACGTGATCACCAGCGCCATCCCGTAGAGTCGCGCGCGCGGTGACCATTCCCCAGCGTAAGTCTTGGTAACGATAGGTTGCGCCATGAGGAGGCCCTCACCGTGTACGAGACAGAATTGAGCAAGGAATATGCCGCTTCTGAGAATTGAGAAGAAAGCCCCAATCGTGCGCAGGCACGGCGAGATTTCCTCAACTTCGAATGGTGACGGCAACCCGACGGTGTGAATCGACATTCGTGCCTGTGTCATTTCTGTGGATGTCGACGACGCCGATTTTCGGGTTGCGCGGCATGGCGGATGCCAGTATGTACTGGGTTGGCCAAGGACAGGCGCATTCTTTCATGAAACGCAAGACACGATTGTGGCTCCGGTTCGTTTTGGTGGTCTTGTTGGCGGGTGGCGTGTATCTCCTGATGCGCGACTACGAGCAGGAGTTCGTCTATGCGCCCACGTCGTTTGTCAAAAAGACGCCCCGCGACACCGGGATGCCCTTCGACAGCATCGCGCTCGCGTCGTACGACGGCGTGACCATCCAGGGCTGGTTCATCCCGGCCCAGTCACCGGACCAGCCGCCGGCAACCAATGCCGCGCCCCTCACGCTCTTGTTCTTCCACGGCCGGGCGGGGAACATGAGCGACAGCCTGGAAAAAATCCATCTCTTCCATGATATGGGACTCGACGTGTTTGCCATTGATTACCACGGCTACGGAGCCAGCGGTGGTGCCCCCAGTGAGAGCGCGTTGACAGGCGACGCGATGGCCGCCTATTTTTACCTTGTCGACAAGCGGAACGTGAAACTCGAGCGGCTGTATATCTTTGGCGAAGACCTCGGCGCGGCGGTGGCCATCGACCTGGCCACGCGGGTGGCGCCAGCGGGGTTAATCACCGAGGGAGCCAATGCGTCTATCCTCGAGAAGATCGAGGACGACTGGCCGTTGATCCCCTGGCAGTACCTGTTGCTGAATCAATTCGATTCCATCAAGAAAATCAGCGACGTGCGCGTACCGGTCCTGATGATCCACAGCAGCGACGATGAACTGGTGCCGTTCAATGACTCCCGGCGGCTTTACGCCCTGGCGCATGAACCGAAGGAACTTGTGGAGATTCATGGTTCGCACCGGGACGCATTCGTCAAATCGTTCGATACGTACTACGACAAGATCGATCAGTTCGTGCATGGAGAGTTCAAGGACAAATCTGCGGGAGCAGTTTCTTCAACAGAAACCAACGCGGCGGCGTCCAAAGAACCAACGCCATGACCCGGTCGCTCTCGCTTTTCCTGCTGTGCCTGCTCGGCGTATTACGTCCCGGGCTGGCCATCGATACGTTGCGGCCCGAACAGCTCCAGCCGGGCATGAAAGGGTACGGGTTGTCAGTGTTCCAAGGCACCAAACCCGAACGCTTTCAGGTCGAAATCATCGGCGTGTTGAAAAACGTCATGCCCAAGCAGGACATGATCCTGATCCGCATGAGCGGGGCGGACCTGGAGAAACACAAGGTCATCGCCGGGATGAGCGGCAGCCCCATTTACATCAACGACAAGCTGATTGGGGCGCTGGCGTATGGCTGGACGTTTGAAAACGAGCCGCTGGCCGGGGTCACGCCGATCCAGAACATGATGGCCCAATTGACGAGGCCGTTCGTACCGCCGGCGACGGTCATGACCTCGGTCTCGCTGGGCCGCTCGTCGTCCGCACCCGCGATGTTCGCGCCGCCGAACGCGCCGTATTCTCGTGGCGCGGGCGATTCCGACACGCCGCATCCGTTGCTCACGCCACTTTCGTTTGGCGGCTTCAGTCCGCGTGTGATCGAGCGGTTCGGCTCGAGATTTACCGGTTTCGGGATGATGCCGGTCGTCGCGGGTGGCGCCGGGAGTGGGGCGCTGCCACGTCGGAGCGGCGACATCGAGCCCGGTGGATCCATCGGCGTGCAATTGATGCGCGGCGATTTGAACATGACCGCGGTGGGCACGGCTACGTACGTTGAGAAGAACCGGGTTCTGGCGTTTGGCCACCCGTTTTTTGATGGCGGATCGGTGCAGGCACCCGCGGTACTGGCCGAGGTGCACACGATCATGTCGAGCCTGGAACGGTCGTTCAAGCTGGCCACGCCGGTCGCCGAGATCGGGGCGATGGTGGGCGATTGGGAGAGCTGTATTGTGGCGGACACGAAGACGCAGGCCCGGATGATCCCGCTCACCATTGACGCGGTCAACCACGACACCGGGCAAACGGAACATTACGACGTGGAAATCATGGACAACCAAACGTTCACGGCGCAACTGGTGATCGTGGGGGTGGCGCAGGCCGTCAGCGCGGCTTCCGGTTCGTCGCAGGACACGACCGCGCAGATATCCGTGGGCGCCGAACTGGAGCCAACGAAAAGCGGCGGGTCGCCGCGGACCGTGGCTGTGGCCGATACGTTTTTCAACGCGGGGGGCGGACTTCTCGACATGGAAGCGCTGATGCCGCTGGTGGCGATGGTCAATACGCCGTACGGCAGCCCGACCGTTAAGCGTCTCACGGTGAAGGTGGACGCAACGCTCCGCCGTCAGACCGCCGAGATCAAGCGGGCGTACTTCAGCAAATCGGAAGTCGAGCGCGGCGAAACGGTGCCGTTGGCCGTCGTGCTCAAACCGTTCGGCCAGACGGAGGTCACGAAAACGATTCCCATCCGGGTACCGGCGGCCACCGACACGACGCGGTTCCTCACGGTCACCGTTGTGGCTGGGGACTCAGCGCCGACGGACGCCGCTTCGCCTGACAATCTGGATGACTATCTCGACGTAATTCAGAAGGGACATCACAATACGGACCTGGTCGCGTTGATGCCGACGTCCAGCCAGGGGATGCAGTACCGCGGCAAGCTGTTGAAGAATCTCCCGGCGAGCGTCGTCGGCATATTGGAGGACTCGAGCACCGGCGCCATGACGCCCGCCGCCGATCTCCAGCAACTGGTGGAACCGACCGATTGGGTGCTCAGCGGTCAAGCCACGGTCCGCGTCCCGATTCGACAGGAATAATCGCGCATGAGAATATCTACCCTGGTTCTGCTATCGTCCGTTCTTGTTTACACGTCTGCCTTCGCCGTGAAGACCGAGCAGTGGGAATTGAAGACGCCGCAGGATTTCATGACCGGCAAGCTGCGGCGGCTCATCGTTACCAGTGACGGCCAATTGCGGTTGGGGTACGACGCCACGAAACTCGGTGAATTCGCCAAGGAGATTTGGTGTTCCGTGGTCGATCGCGACGGGACGATTTATTTCGGCACGGGGTCGCCAGCGGATGTGTATGCGCTCGGCAAGGATGGCCGGACGACAAAGCTTCTGGAGGCAGATTCGATTGCGGTGACGGCGCTCACGCTGGATTCGCGCGGCAATCTGTACGCTGCCACGATGCCCGATGGCAAGATCTACAGGATTTCGACGAGCAACAAGGCCGCCAGCACGAAACCCGAAGAGGCCTATTGCCGGCTGCGCGCGCCGTACATTTGGTCACTCCTCGCGGACAAGAAGGACCAGATCTTCGCCGGCACGGGTCCCGACGGAAAAGTGTTTCATATCAGCCCGGATGGAAAGGTCGAGGAATGGTTTGCCGCGGAAGACTCCAATATCCTGAGCCTGGCGCTGGACGCCAGCGGCGCGTTGTTGGCGGGCGGGAGCGACCGCGGGCTGTTGTTCCGCATCACGGAGAAGGGGAAGGGGGTTGTGCTTCACGAATTTGCCGAGGATGAGGTGAAGGCGCTTGCGGTGAACGGGGACGATGTCTACATCGGCGTGAACAAGCAACGGGTCAGACGACCGCGTGGTGTGGCCGCCCGTCGCCCGAGCGCGACCGAGTTTGAGGACCTCACGCAGCGGCTGACGGGGCAATTTGGAGCGGCGGTGACCGCCGAGACCACGGGGCCGGGGCGCGAGACGCCGCCCGAGGCGCGACTGGCGAACCTGCTCGCCGGCACGCTCTACGTGCGCCATGCGGATGGACGCGTCGACCGGCTGGCGAATTGGAACGATGAATCGATCCTGGATGTGAAGGTCGATGGCGACGGCATGGTCCTGGCAGGGATGTCCGGGCAAAGGCCGCGTGTACCGCGTGCGGAACGGCCAGAACTGGGAGTTACTCTTCGCGTTCGAGGAGCAACAGGCGCTCACGCTGGCGCTGCGTGACGGCAAACTGGCGTTTGTCGGCACCGGCAACATTGGGAACGGATATGGCATCGATCCGCAGAAGGCGCGGGACGGCGATTTTACGAGCGAGGTGCGGGACTGCCGGTTCCTGACGACATGGGGCAACCTGTTTTGGATGGGCAGCGGGGCGATTTCGGTCTCCACGCGCACGGGTAACACGGCGTTGCCCGACGCGACGTGGTCGGATTGGTCCGAGCCGTTGAAGATCTCGCCCGCAAAGGTGGCCAGCCCGCGCGCGCGGTTCATCCAGGTGCGCGCCCAACTCGCCGCGGCTTCCGAACCCGTACTGAAGTCGCTGAGTTTGTATTATCAGATGCAGAACCAGAAGCCCGAGGTGTTGTCTGTCGAGGTCGGGGAAAAATCGAAGCCGGCGACGGAGAAACCGAAGAGCGAGCCGTCAGCGGACCAGAAACCCGGCGAGGGCGAAAGCAGCGCCGCTTCGAGCGTGACGAGCGATTCCGAGTCGACATCCAAGACGGAGGGTGGCCGTCCGAAACCGGCGAACCCGGTGAAGGACATTCATTGGCGCGCCACCGACAAGGACGGCGACGCGCTTGTGTATCGGCTGTATTACCAGGCTGACGGCGATGACGCGTGGGTGCCGGCGTTCCTGGACAAGCCGCTTCACAAGACCGAATACTCGTGGGACACGGAATCCATTCCCGACGGCTGGTATCGAATCAAGGTGGTGGCGAGCGATGAGGAATCGAATCCCGCGGGCGAAGCGCTGACGGACGAGAAGATCAGCGACCTCGTCAAGGTGGACAACACACGCCCGCAAGTACTGGAACTCTCGTATGACGCGGCGAGCGGGATCCTCAAGGGCATTGCGCGCGACAACCTGAGTTTGATCCGGTATCTCGAATACTCCATTGACGGCGGGGAATGGAAATTCTTCGCTCCGAAGGACGGTGTATTCGACAGCCGCGAGGAGGCATTTGAGGTCAAGATCGGGCCGCTGGCGGCCGGGCCGCATTTCATTGCCGTTCGCGCGACCGATGAAGAGGGGAATGTTGGCGTCGAACGGTTCACGGGCGGGAAGCGGTAGGTGCGGGTCGCGCCTGCCGTTAGCGACACGCGCCTACAAGTGGCCGCCCCTGCGAGTATTGAATGATTCGGCTGGAAAACATCAGCGTGGAGTTTCGGCTCAAGAGCGAGCGCGTGCAGGCGCTGCGTGATGTGACGCTGCGCATCCTTGAGGGCGGTTTCGACGCGATCATGGGCCCGAGCGGTTCGGGCAAGACGACGCTCATCCAACTGATTGCGGGGTTGCTGACGCCGACAGCAGGCGAGGTGATCGTATCGGGCGAACACCTGAGCCAGATGGATGACGAGAAGATTTCAGCGTTTCGCAACCGTACCATCGGGTTCGTGTTTCAATTCTTCAACCTGCCGAGCTATTACAACGCCGTGGACAACGCGGCGCTGCCGCTGGTGTTCGCGGGCGTGGATGAACGGCATCGCCGGGAGCGTGCCCGCGAGTTGCTGGCGGAGTTTGGCTTGCAGGAGCGGCTCGACCACAAGCCCGACCAGCTTTCGGGCGGCGAAGCGCAACGCGTGGCCATCGCCCGCGCGCTGATCAACAATCCCCGGATTATCCTGGCGGACGAACCGACCGGCAACCTCGACCGCGAGACCGGGACGCACGTGATGGAACTGCTTCAGCGCATCAACCGCGAGCGTGGCGTGACAGTGCTGGTGGTTACGCACGACGAGAAGGCGGCAGCGTTTGCCCAGCGCGTCATCCGCATTGAGAAGGGGGAGTTGGTGTGATCCGGCGGCGGGATTATTTGCGGTTGACGACGCAGAAGCTGGGGCTGCGAAAAAAGCGCGCGGCATTCGCGATCATTTCCGTGGCGTTGGGGGTGGTGGTTGTCGTCACGGTGAATTCGTTGCTGGCGGGCGTGCGCGACGTGGCGATCAAGACGATTTGGACGGAGGAAATCGACCCCGACGTGATTCGCGTGTATGCGGGCGAAAACCCGTATGAATTCGTCATGACGGCCGACGAACAGAAGAAGAAGGCGAAGAAGCGGATGCAGTTCCTGACCGAGGCCGTGTTCGACGAGATTCGCGGCTGGTCGGGTGTCGAGGCGGCGGACCGGCCCGTGGCGGTGCAACCGGTGAGCGTGAGTTCCCTCGACAAACGGCCGCGGGGAGTCGGCGAACTCCAGGGCGTACCCGAGGCGCTGCTGTTGCGGTACGTGACCGACCGCGCATTGGTGTCGGGCGTGACCAATGCCATCCCGTTGGTGGTCGGGGAACGCGAGGTGAAGCTGCGGTTCGACGACAAGCGCGGCAAACTGGAGGAGGACCCGAACGGCGAGAAAACGTGGCTCGGGCGGGACGTGACCATCGTGCTCGGCGACAACTACGCGCGGGTGGCACGGTTCAATTACGATTACGCGAAACGCGAATACAAACCCGTGGGCGACGACGAGGTCACGTCGCAACGCGATTCGTTCGAGCGCAGCTACCGCGGGATCTACGACATGACCATTTTCAACACCACGCTCAACTTGAAGGGGCGGGTGGTGGGTTTTTGTCCCGGCAACAAGGTGTTGATACCGTTTGATGAGGCGGTGTTGTGCGAGAAATGGATCGACCAGCGGAATCGGTTGGCGGCGCGGAATCCGCCGCGGGCGGCGGACGAGGTGGTTTACGGGGTGGAGGGTCGGCGCGAGCCCAAGCCGGGCGAATTCACGGAAGGGCTGGTGTTGGTGAAGCACGGCGCGGATATTGAGGCGATTGCCAAGCGGATTGAAGACATGGGGTTTACGGTGGCGACGCGGGCGCGGACGTTCGAGAATCAGGCGGAAGCGTTCGACAGCACGGTGCGCGTGGTCAAGCAGGTCGCGTTCGCGCTGGGCGGATTGATTTTGGGGCTGGCGTGCGCGCTGGTGTGGAGCACCACGTCGAAAACCGTGTCCGACAGCCGCGTGGATATCGGACTGTTTCGCGCGCTCGGGGCGACGAAACGGGAGATTCGGCGATTGTTCCTGGGCGAAGCGATGTTGCAGGGCGTGCTCGGGACGATCGTCGGGATGGTGTTGGGTTGGGTGCTGGCCATCGGCATCAGCCATTGGGTCATCGGGTTCGCGCGTCGGTCGGTGTTCGACCCCGAAGAAGCGCTGTTGATCCCCGACTCGATATTTTCCGTCAACCTGAAGTTTTGTTTGATGCTGATCGTCGGCGCGGCGGTGGTTTCCCTGCTGGCCGGTCTGCTCCCCGCCAACCGTGCCGCGAATGTGGATCCGGTGAAGGCGTTGAAGAGGGAGTAGGAGGCGTCTGCCATGGTGCTCGCAACCAAGACCATGGGCCGCGTGAAAGGTGGAAATTGCGAGGCGAACCCAAACTCTTGGCGCGCGTTGCGTGTCTATCAGCTTGGCGATTTGCTGATGGCCTCAATTTTTCTTATGTTCGTATTCTTTTCGGGAAGCCAGCCGCGACAGGCTGGAGGAGAATCCGCTGGTATGTGGACTGGTGATTTGGAAATCCGGGTAACCGATCAGTCCCGTTTCGGAAACATCCAGGCCTTCCAGTTCAACTTCCGGCGGGACGCGCATCGGAATGAACCAGTCGAGGGTTTTCAGGAAGATCCAGGAGACGCCGCCGGCCCACAGGACCAGGACCAGGGCGCCGAGGATTTGCGCGCCGAGTTGACCCCAGCCGCCGTGCAGGCAGCCGGTCACCGAGTTGCCATCAGCAAAAATGCCCACGGCCAGCACGCCCCATAGTCCGCCGACGCCGTGCACGGAGATTGCGCCGACGGGATCATCGATGCGGCACTTGTCGAGGACCTGGACGGACACGCAAGCCAACAAACTGGCGATGACGCTGATGATCACGGCGGCGACCGGGCTGATGCAGGCTGCTCCGGCCGAACTGGCGACCAGTCCTGCGAGCAATCCATTGATGGTGATCGTGGGGTCGGGCTTGCGGGTGGTCATGATCATAAAAGTCGCGGCGGTGATGCCGCCACTGGCACCCGCCAGGATGGTGACGGTGGCAATTGCCGCGGCGGACTCCGGCGCTCCCACCATGTTGAATCCCAACCAACCGACGACGAGCAAGAATGATCCAAGAAGTGTCAACGGGATGTTGTGCGCGGGTATCGGGATTACCCCGCCGTCACGGTTGTAGCGGCCGATGCGCGGACCCAAGATCGATGCCCCCGCCAGCGCAAAGAGACCGGCTAGGGCGTGGACAACGCCGGAGCCTGCAAGATCCACAAAGCCCAGCCGTGCCAACCATCCTCCGCCCCACGTCCAACAGGTGAAGAACGGGAACAGCACCAGGGAGATAAACAAGGCCGAAACATAGAAATTTTTGAGGCTCCACCGTTCGGCCAGGGCTCCCACCGGGATACTGACAGCCACGCACAAGGTGGATGCCTGCCAAAAGAACGATGAAAAATTTCCCGAGCCGACGTCTGAATGACTGAGAAAGAAGCCGCTTCCACCATGGACAATCGCGAAACCTGCGCCCCAGAAGGCGACCACGGCGATGGCGCACCCGAAGAGCGTCATGAAGGTTGTATGCGAGGCATTCTTCGCCCGGGTGAGGCCTGCCGCCAGCATCGCCAGACCGGCCGGCATGAGCCAGATCAAAGCCGCGGCGAGCAATTGCCAGGCGGCGGTTGCCGACTGGGTTGGCAGCGGTGGTGGAGAAACGTCGGCGGCGCGAGCGAGCGGCCCTGGCAGGACACCGGAGAGCGCCACAGCCAGGGCCACAATGGCCAAGGTTTTGTTGCTGACATCGCTCTTAAGCCGCATACCCTTCGCTAATTCCGTTCGCGCACATCAATACAGATACGCTACGCCCACGCCAAGCGTAAACTGGTCGTGTACGCCGTTGTAGAGATCCTTGTCAGAGTGGTCCCAGCGGAATTCTGGACGGAACTGGAAGTTATTCACCGGTTTCAGGTTCAGAGTTACCGTTGAGCTATAAAGTTCGGGAGTGACACCCACTGGCAGCGGGTCAGTCGTGCCAAATACGGCTGCCACTCGCGAGCCCTCCCTGTCCTTGAGGTAATCCTGACGGAACGCGAGTTCGATTTTGTCCGTGAAGTCGTAGATCAACCAAGCGCCGACGGCATACCATTCCGCATCGGCCTGCGTTGTGCCATCGGAGAGGAAGGCGCTTTGTTCATGACCGTAGTCGAACTGCAAATCGGTGCTGAACTTGTCGGTGATCTTGCGGGTGGCGACCAAATCGACCCCGTCGCGCCAATTGGCGCTCAAGCCGGTGGTACCGCCGGGCAGCGAAGCCGCTGTCTGCTCCGGACCGCCGTAACCCAGCGCGGCAAAGGTGGTATTGGAATCGAACGCGTATCCGATGCGGGCCATGTACGACAGGGCGAAGTTGTTGTCGGGCAATTGGTCCCAACCGTTGAACACCACGAATTCGGTGTCGATCTTATCATTCCACTGGTAGGCCAATTGGACGCCTGTCTGCGTGAAGTTCTCCACGTAGAGGAACTGATTGCCTTCCGAGAAGTTCGGGTTCGACACCTGCTCGATGACTTCCACGCCCATGAGGGTCACCGTCTTGCCGATGATGACCTTCAGGCCATTGCCGATCGGAACGTTGACATCGATGAACGCCTGCTCCAGGTCGCCATCATTCCCCAGGTTGAAACCCGAAGAGTGGATGACGGCCGCGTCCTCACCGAAGATCAGGTCCGCGCGATAGCCGACGGCCCAGTTGGTCGGGTTGGCGGAGATGGGTTTCTCGAGTGCCAACTTGAAGTCGTCCACGTCGAACTGGTTGGCATGAGTGTCAAACGTGCGACCGACGACCGTGTGTGTACCTTTCGTGTTGTTAAAGTCATACAGGTACGAAGCCTCTAGGAACCCGCTGATCTCGGTCTGACCGAGAAAATCCAGCGACTTCTGCGTGATGTCCGATTTGGCGACGGCGACATTTCCGGTGCCGGCTTCCAATGCGGCGACCCGCTTTTCCAAGTCGTCCGTCACTTTCTTTTGCGCGTCATACATTGCCTTGTAGTCCGGAGCATCG
The DNA here is from genome assembly GCA_963842185.1 of uncultured Verrucomicrobiae bacterium. GTDB lineage: Bacteria > Verrucomicrobiota > Verrucomicrobiia > Palsa-1439 > Palsa-1439 > Palsa-1439. The sequence goes on along the minus strand of CAWJFL010000011.1, from coordinate 166,217 downwards.
TCTGCACGAGCCACCGGTACGCCTCTCGTCATCAGCACTGCCGCAGCCGCACAAATGCATACGGCTCTCAGGTAATTGATCCTCACCTTCGTATCCTCCGTTTATTGAGTTTATGTTGGTCTGGTACGACTTCGCGCTGGCGCTCCATCACCACGCCACGCAAGTTTGGTGGATGTGTCACGCGAGAGCCGTGATTTTCCACGGGAAACCGATGTCGCGGACAGCGTGAGTGAACCGCCATTTGCCGGGATGGGGATGCACCTCGACCACGCTGCTGCTGGATCCAAGCCTCGCATGGCCGAACGTGTTTGCAGGGTGTATGCCACACAACGGCAGCGGGGGCATAATTTATTGTGTGACAAGGACTTGCGTGCTTTACCACTCATCGCAATTTGCTGCGTTGCAGCCCGCCGTTATCCAACGTGGTCAAAACGCGACACGACATGGGGAAGCCTACGGCTTTTTTGTCGAGTGTCGACGCTGCGATCAGCGGTGATGGGCTGGGTGAAGGAAGATCAGTAGGAAAAAGAGTAATGCGAACACCAGAAGGAGCGCCAGGACGGACAAAATCATCCTCCGATGTTTGCTCCAGCCGCGCTTCCACGGCGTGGGTGCCTGGAGCCGTTCCGCGCGGCCGGTCACGGTCACGCTGTCGGGGTCGTCGACCTCGGTTTTCATCTCGGCGGCGGATCGGTAGCGGTTGGCCGGATCGCGTTCCATGGCGTGGAGAACGATTTCCTCGACCTGGGGCGGGAGATTCGGCTCGAACTGGCGTGGGGCGACGGGGTCGCCAACGAGGCGGGCGTTCATGACGATGAGCGGGGTCTCGCCCTCGAAAGGTGTATGACCGGTCAACATCTCATAGAGGATGGCGCCAAGGCTGTAGATATCGGTGCGGGCATCACCCCGTTTGCCTTTGACCTGCTCGGGGGCCATGTAATCCGGCGTGCCCAGGGCCGGGGTGAAGCCCGTGTAGGTGATGCGCCGTCCTTCGCTGCGGGCGATGCCGAAATCCATGAGCCGGATCGTGCCATCGTAACACATCATGATGTTCTGCGGTTTCAGGTCGCGATGGACGACGCCCGCGCCGTGCAGATACGCGAGTGCGTCACAGATGTGGCTGGCGAGCTTCAAGGCATCGGATACCGGCATCGGTCGGACGCTGTTGAGCAGGTGGGCAAGCGTGTAGCCCCGCAGGTATTCGGTCACGATGTACGGACGCGATTTTTTTTCCACGGGGAAAAACTTGAGAATGTTGGGATGTTGGAGTTTGAGGCCGATTTCCTCCTCGCGCAGGAACCGCGAGAAGAATCCCGGATCACTCTCGAACTGCATGTACGGCACCTTCACGGCCACCATTTGCTTGGTCTGGCGGTCCGTGGCGCGGTAAATGGTGGCCATGCCGCTACGGCTGATCATCTCATGGATGAAAAAGCGGTCGTCGAGCAGTTGGCCGGCTTCGACCTCGCCGGTAACGGCCTTCTCCGCGGGTTTGTGAAACATCGGGACGCCGCGGTAGTAGCCCACCGCCTCGATCTCTTCGATCTGGATCACCTGCGCCGAGACGTTGTCGTCCGTCCCCCGTTGCTCGGCCAGCGCGACGAGTTGGCGGCAGGCCGGTCCCGGCGCGTAGCGACCGACAATGTCGCAGATTTCGCCGTCGGCCACGCAGGAATGCAACCCGTCCGAACAAAGCACGATGTGGTCGCCCTTCTGAACGGCAACGTCCTCGACGTCCACGCGAATCACGGGTTCCTGCCCGACGCTGCGGGTGAGGATGAAACGATTGTCGCTGCGCTTGGCCTCGTCCTCGCTGATGAGACCGAACTTGCGCTGCATGGCGACGTACGAATGGTCGGTCGAGACCTGCCTGATCTCGCCTTTGCGCGCGAGATAGACCCGCGTATCGCCGACATTGCCGACGGTGACACGATCGTTGCGGAAGACGGCGACGGCCAGCGTGGTGGCCATGCGTTTGGCGGTCTTGTCTTCCATGCTCTTGTCGAAAACGGCAAGGTTGGCCGCGTTGAACACCTGTGTCAGCAGTTGCTGCGGCGACGGGTCTTCCTTCGCTTCGCGGAATACCTTCAGCGACACCTCCACCGCCAACCGGCTGGCGACATCGCCGCGCCCCTGGCCGCCGACGCCATCGGCCAGCACCGCGATGGCCCCGCGGCTGCGCTTTTCCTCGAGCGACTCCGGTTGCCAGAAGCCAACGTAATCCTCGTTCCGTGGACGGACCGTGCCCGCGGACGAAAGTTCTCCGTAAATCAGTTCCATAACTACCGAGCGGCACACGCTACCCGCCACTGCTGGCGGTTGCAAGCCGGATGAAAGGAGTCAAAAGGAAACGGCCGCCTCTCGTGAGAGAGGCGGCTGTTTCGAGACTATCATCCGTGATCTGTATCGGCCTACAGTGACGATCAGCCGGCTTGCTGGTCAGCAACGCTTCCCGGCCTTTGGCCTTGCTGGACTTCATGAAGTAGAACACCCCATAGAGGCCCCACAGGCCGACAACGCCGAGCGCGATGTAAGGCTCGTGCCAGCTCATGCCGCTGACCGTGAACGGCCCGACCAGATAGAACAGCATGCAGCACAGGTTCGCCAGCAGACCGAACACCGGGATGACCATGTGCTTGATCCCGTTGAACGATGTGGTGCTCCTTGAACGCCACGATCGCCACGATGCAGGTCGTCATGTAGAGCAGGAACGTGCCGAAGTTGCTGATCAGCGTGATGATGACCAGCGAGTTGGGCAGCCACGTATAGGCGTGCGGCGAGAAGATGCCGAAGCTGTACCAGAAGTTGTGCTTGTCCAGCGGCGCCAGGTCCGTGCCTTGCGCGCCGAGATAGACCGTCGTCGTAAGGATGCCGATGAAGATCGACAGGATCGACAGCGTCCAGATCGCGCGGTGCGGCGAGAGCGTCTTGCCGTGCAACAGGCCGAAGTGCGACGGCACTTCCTCGTCGCGGCCCATCGCGTAGGTCACGCGAGCGCCCGTGTTCATGCACGAGAGCGTGGTGCCGATCAGCGCCAGGAACACGGTGAAGGCCTCGATCAGCATGAACGCCTTGCCCGCCGAATAGCTGCCGAACAGCCACGTGCCGACGATGACCATCATGTCGCCGAGGGGTGCGCCGGAAGCGCCCGCGCTCGAAATCGTGTAACCGCTGTTCAGGAAGTAAGTTCGCCGCGAAATACTCGAACAGGTAGCAGAACGCGCCCTGAATCGCCAGCGAGAGCAGCACCGCCCGCGGAATGTGCCGCTTGGGGTTCTTGTGCCTCTTCGCCCATCGAGGTCACGGACTCGAAACCGACCAGCAGGAGGATCGCGATGCACGCCTGGATGAAGACGAAACTGAATCCGTGCGGTGCGAGCACCGAGCTGGCGCTGGTGTGGAAGTTGAACGTTTGCGGATCCTTGGCGTCACCCGGCTTGCCGGTGACGGCGTCCTCGGGCTTGTAGCTCAACAGGAACGGTGTCGGAACAGCCTTGCCGTCTTTGTCCAAAACCAACTTGCCCTTGGCGTCCTTCTGGAGCAGGGGATAGGGATCGCCTTCGCCCAGCCCGGCAGGAAGCGGGATATCCTTGTTGGCCAAATCGTCCTTGGTGACCTGACGATCCTGCGTCTTGTAGACTGGCTGGCCCTTGTCGTCGGTTTTGGGGGAATTATCGGCCCAACTGTCTTGTACCGGTTTGCCCTTGTCATCCGTCTGGTTGACTTGATCGACCTGGTAATTCACCGGCGTGCCGTTGGACAAGTGGTAGCCGACCGAATCCTGCGGGTGTTGCAGGCGGTACGCGATGGCGATGATCGTGAAGACGATCAACGCCGTGATCTGGATGACGTTGATCGCCATGTTGACCGCCGTGCTGCCATTCACACCGCGGTAGGCGATGTAGCCCACCAGCAACGCGAACACGACACAGAAGAGGTACATGAACAACGGACTGTTATACGTTCCGCTGAACGTGTCGGGCCAGAACTGGCTGGCCAGATAACCGCCCAGAATCGCCGTGACGCCGACCATCAAGCCGGGGTAGACCCAGTAGTACAGATGGCTGGCCCAGCCGGTGAAGAACTTGATTACACGGGCGAATTTGTAGGCGTGAGTCTTGGACAGAAACGCCTGCTCCGCGAAGAAGTAGGACGATCCTGCGCCCGGATACAGCTTGGACAACTCGGCGTAACTCACCGCCGTCGCAAAGCACAGCAGCAGCGCCGCGAATAGACCGAACCACATCGCACAGCCGGCCATGGGCGCGCCGTAGAGTGCCTGCTCTTGATACGTGAGCCACAGAAAGGCTCCGGGCGCAATCAGCGCCATCGCATTGATCGTCAACCCCGTTAGCCCCAAGGTCCCTGTCGTCTTGGGCCTTGCCGCGCCCCCACTCGCCTGTTGTTCTGTTGCCATGATGTTCTCCTGACTCAGGTTTTAACGTTTTCTTCGTTGCCGACTGTCACGTGCCACCGTTGCTCGGCACCTGATCGCGCCACGCATCGTCGGAGCGAATAGCCTCTCTCGCATGGCGTGGGCCTTTAGCGTCCGCTGTGCCAGTAAAAGCGGGAGTATTAAAAACTCGTTAAAGGCCAGCGGCTTTCGTGAATTGCCTGGGATGAGAGAGCCGTCCCCGTCAGACGTTTGTTTGCCAGCGTGATTAAAAAAATACAGAAGCCGTCCCGCGGGCGCGCCGCCGCCCGCCAGAATTTTTTTCGTGAAGTTTGCGCACCAATGATGATAGGCTCGGGAGCGGTGATGGGGTTCGCCTGCAACTGCCCCTGCGACAACAGGGCGCTGATGACTCCTACCATGGCACAGAGGACACAATGTTCAGATTGTTGCTGCTCATCATTGGTGGAGCGCTCGGCACGTTGGCCCGTTACGGGCTGAACGGCGCCATCTCCACCCATCAGCCCAAGCACTACCCGCTGGTCGCCGTCTTCCCGCTCGGCACGCTCGTCATCAATGTCACCGGCTGCTTCGCCATCGGCTTCATCGCCGCCATCAGCGGACCCTCCACCGGCCGCGCCTGGCTCAAACCCGAATGGCGCGATTTCCTCATGATCGGCTTCTGCGGCGGCTACACCACGTTTTCCAGCTACGGACTCCAGACCCTCAACCTCGCGCGCGATGCCGAATGGCTCGGCGTCGCCCTTAACATCCTCGGCTCCAACGTCCTAGGCCTGCTCGCCACCTATCTCGGCTGGGTCGGCGGCCGCCTGTTCCAATCCCGATTCCACGGAGGCACACTATGAAACTCGAAGGCGAAGGCTCACTCCTGCGCATCTACCTCGGCGAACTCGACAAATGGCATCACCAACCCCTCTACGAAGCCATCGTCCTCAAAGCCCGCGAAATGGGCCTCGCCGGCGCCACCGTCCTCCGCGGCCCCATGGGCTTCGGCGCCAACTCCCACCTCCACACCGCCAAAATCCTCCGCCTCAGCGAAGACCTCCCCGTCCTCATCGAAATCGTCGACAAAGAAGAACGCATCGACGCCTTCCTCCCCGAACTCGACAAGATGATGGGCGACGGCCTCGTCACCCGCGAAAAAGTCCACATCATCCGCTACCGCGGCACCCCCCCCACCTGACCCTCCCCGCAACCCTTACTCAACCCCACCAACCCCCAGCCACCCCAGGCAGCCCCAGATAACCCCAGCAATCCTAGCCGACCCTAGCTCACCCCAGCCAGAACCCCCGCCTAACCCTAGTTCAACCCGCATCCGTCCCTTGCTACTTGGCTACTGGCTACTGGCTACTTGGCTACTGGCTACTGGCTACTCGGCTACTGCCTTCCGGCTACTCGGCTACTCGGCTACTAGCTCCTAGAGCATTTCCACTAATGATGTAGCTTTACTAGGGCGGAGCGATATGGCAAAGTGGGGGGCATGCGAGCCATCCCTTTGCCGGTACGCCAACGAGTCATCCAACTCTACGAACAGGGCAAAAGCACCCGCGACATCTCGGAGTTTGTTGGGTTTTGCGTGGCGGCCGTGCGCCGGGTTCGGCAGCAGTTCAAGCAACGCGGCACCCTCCAGCCACAAACCCATTTGTGCGGGCGCAAGACGCTGTTGAGTGCCGGGCGCAAGGCCCGCCTGCAACGACTGGTCGCCGCGCAGCCCGATGCGACGCTGGCCGAGTTGGGCGCGCGCTTGGACCGCCCGGTTGGGACTTCGACGGTGGATTTGTGGCTGCGCAAGCTGGGGTTGACCTATAAAAAAAACGCTGCACGCCGCCGAGCAAGACCGGCCCGACGTAGCCGAAAAAAGGGCGCACTGGCATGAGCGGCTTGCCGTAGGCAGCCCGGCCCGGCTGGTGTTTGTGGATGAAAGCGGGGCCAACACCAAAATGACCCGCTGGCGCGGACGCTGCCCGGGCGGCCAACGGCTCGTTGCGCCGATCCCGCACGGACACTATCAAACCAGCACTCTGGTCGCGGCGATCCGGCTGACGGGGGCCTACGCCCCGTGGCTCTTTGATGGTGCCATGAATGGGGACATGTTTCTGGCGTGGGTCCGGCAGGGATTGGTGCCGACACTGCAAAAGCACGACCTGGTGATCATGGACAATCTGGCCACGCACAAGATTGCCGGCGTCGGCCAGGCCATCGAAACGGCGGGGGCCCGGCTCCTGTATCTGCCGCCCTATTCGCCGGATTTCAATCCCATCGAAAACATGTGGAGCAAGATCAAGCAAGTCCTGCGTAGCGCTGCCCCACGGACCCAAGACCAACTCATTGAAGCCGTACACACGGCCTTCAAGGCCATTTCGAGCGCCGACTGCCGCGGCTTCTTTTTACATGCCCGTTACGCTATATGATTTATGGAACTGCTCTAGCTCCTAGCTGCTCGCCCTTTCCCGTCCCGGCCCTTTTTCGTTGCCGCCCGCCCACCGACGCGCTACAAGTCATCCGGTTCACCCCGTACCGATTGGGGGCGAGAGATCATCATGAGCAATCCGATTCGTGTCATTCAATACGGCCTCGGTGCCATCGGTCGCGCCGCCGCCCGCGTCGTCCTCGACCGACCGGGCCTCCAACTCGTCGGCGCCATCGACCGCGACCCGAAACTCGCCGGCAAAGACCTCGGCACGGTGCTCAGATTGGCCCGTAAACTCGACATCACCGTCACCGACAAACCCGTCGTGCTCTTCGCGCAAACCCAGGCCGACGCCGTCGTCCATTGCACCACCTCCAGTTTCGTCGACGCCTACGACCAACTCACCGAAATCGTCCGCGCGGGCCTGCATTGCGTCACCTCCTGCGAAGAAGCCCTGTTCCCGTATTACCGCCACAAACTCCTCGCGGGCAAACTCGATGACCTCTGCATCCAGAAATCCGTCGCGGTCGTCGGCACCGGCGTCAACCCGGGCTTCGTCATGGACACGCTCGCATTGCTGTTGACGATGGCCTGCCAGCGCGTCGATGCCGTGCGCGTGCTCCGCGTCGTCAATGCCGCCACCCGGCGCGAAGCCCTCCAACGCAAGGTCGGCGCGACCCTGACGAAAAAGCAATTCGACGACCGCAACCAGCAACACACCATCGGCCACGTCGGCCTCGCCGAATCCCTCGTGTTCCTGGCCGACGGCCTTGGCTGGACGCTGGACGAGGTGAATGAAAGTGTCGCGCCCGTGCTCGCCAAAAAAACCATCAAGACCGAATTTCTCACGGTCTCCAAGGGCGCCGTGGCCGGCACGCACCAATTCGCGCGCGGCACGCGCGGCGGCAAGGAAGTTCTCACACTCGAATTGCAAATGTACATCGGCGCGCCGAATTCGCGCGACGTCATCGAGATCGACGGCGCACCGCCGTTGCGGTTGGTCATCGAAGGCGGCGTGCCCGGCGACATGGCCACGCCCGCGATCCTCGCCAACACGCTCCCGCGGCTCGTCGAATGCCCGCCCGGCCTCCACACCATGCGCACGCTCGGGTTGCCGCGCATGTCCCTCTGATCATGCCGAACATCATCTACTTCGATCTGGAAACCCAGAAAAGCGCCGCCGACGTCGGCGGCTGGGACCGCAAACGCGACATGAAAATGTCCGTCGGCGTCACCTTCAGCACGAGCGACGCCCAATACCGCATTTTCTCCGAGGACCAGGTCAACGATCTGGTCAAACAACTCACCCGGGCCGACCTCGTCGTCGGTTTCAATATCCTCAATTTCGACTACGAAGTCCTTCACGGCTACACGCCGCTGGCCCTCGGCGACACGCCGACGCTCGATCTGATGGCCGACCTCGAACAAAAACTCGGCCATCGCCTGTCCCTCGATTCGCTCGCCAAGGCCACCCTCGCCGCCCCCAAAATGGCCGACGGCATGCAGGCCCTCCAGTGGTGGAAACAGGGCCGAATCATGGACATCGCCGAGTACTGCTGTTTCGACGTCAAAATCACCAAGGAACTCCACGAGTACGGCCATGACCACGGCGAGGTCTTCTACATCGACCGCCTTGGCCAAAAACGCAACGTCAAGGTAAAGTGGTAAATCGTCGAAAATCTTCGCCACGATGAGGTCCTGGCCGCGACCACTACTTCAAGCCCCGGTTTCGACCGGTTCGGCCTCAGCCTGCCCTGATTCTCCACGGCGCCGCGCGCGAACCACCGACAGCGTTGCGGTGTTTCACCCCATACAGTAGCATTGCGGCGATGACATCCACCGATCCCGACGTGGCGCTCATGTTGCGCGTGCGCGAGGGCGACATGGATGCGCTCCGTGAATTGATCGAGCGCCACCAGCGCGCCGTCATCAACACCATCCACCGGGCCATCGGCGACGCTTCCGAGGCCGAAGACCTGGCCCAGCGCGTGTTCGTGCAGGTCTATCGCTCGGCCAAACGCTACAAACCCACCGCCAAATTCACCACGTGGCTGTTCACCATCACCCGCAACACGATCCTCAACGAGCATCGCCGCCGCAGCCGTCACCCGGCCGAATCGCTGGATGCGTTGCAGGAACCGCGCGACGCCGAATCCGCCGGTTGGCAGGCGCCCGACACGACGATGCCCGATCCCGCGCAGGAAGTCGTCGAGCGCGAGTTGCAGCAGAAGATCAGGGAAGCGGTCCAGGAACTGCCCGAGGCGCAACGCACCGCGGTGATCCTCTGCCGCTACGAAGGCCTTTCCTACGAGGAAATTGCCGAGGTGCTGGGGTGCTCGGTCTCGGCCACCAAATCGCTCCTGCATCGGGCACGCCTTACGCTAAAAGACAAACTGCGAGGGTATTACTAATGGAAACCATTCGCCAAATCTGGTGTTTAACCAGATGGACAGGAAGGACATGAGCTGCCAGACAGTCAGAGAACAGTTCGACCATCGCCTGGATGGGCGGTTGAGCGGGCCCGAGCAAGCTGCGTTCGAAGCGCATCTTGCCGGCTGCGCGGATTGCCGCCGGGAATGGGAGGCGTATGCCAACGCGTGGCAGGCGCTCGCGCGCGACGAGGGGATTGAACCATCCTTCGGATTCGCCGAACGCACCTTGCGCCGGCTGAACGAGCCCCGGGTCAACGCGCGCCCGTGGTGGTGGCGACCCTCGATCCGTTGGGCGACCCTCGCCACAACGGTCGTCGCTCTGGCCGTCATCGCTTGGGTCGGGCACGAGCGCATGCTGGACCGGAAACACGCCGAGCTCTATGCCCACGTCCAGGAAGGAGATTACCTCGAAGATTACGATGTGATTGCCAACCTTGACCAGCTCAAGGGAGGCGGTCACCTGTGAAACGGCTCCTCTTCCTGACGGTGCTGATGATTGGCGTGGCGATCACAGGCGCTCAGGCACAGCAACCACCGCCGCCGCCGCCGCCCCCTCCACCGATAGTCGACCAGACGAAGCCCAGGCAAAGACCAATGACCGACGAGCAGCGGGCCTTGGCCGAACAACGTCTGGACGCGAGATGGAGTCGAATGAGCCTCGAAGGCAAAACGCAACTGATGCGCCTCCATCGTGCGCTCGCCGAGATGCCGCCCGACGAACGGAAATTCATCCATGACCGCATCGAACGGTTTCTCAGCATGACACCGGCGGAACGCGCCCAGCTGCAACAGAACAAAAAGAGATGGGAGCAGATGACGCCCGGCGGAACGACAACGGGCCCGGGAAGAATTCCGCAGCCGCCGACAGGAATTTGAACAGCAATGGCGTCGGAATCATCCAGGCGAGGCGGCGCCAGCCAACCCGCCGCCGCCAACGGAAAACAACGGGACGCCGTCTCCGCCGCCACCCCCGCCGTCAACGCCGTGAAAGTTGCCAAGCAACCGTGTGCCACATGACCAAATCGCAAACAAACCAGCCAGGGAGACCCACATGAAACGCACAGTGATCATCGCCTGTTTGACCAGTGTTGTCATCGCCGCCGGTGTGCTCGCCGCCGATGACTCGACCAATGCCCCGCCCATGCCCCCACGGCCGATGCGGCCGATGATGCGTAACATATTGCCGCCACGCATCCTCGAAGAACTGGCGCTGACAGCCGACCAACAAACGAAATACAACTCGCTGGACGCCAGTTTTAAAAGTGACGTCGCCAAGTTGCAGGCCAATAACGCTCCACCGGGCGGGCCGACCACGAACGCGCCACCGAGCGGCGGTCGCGAGGCGTTCCGGGACCCTTCACAAGAGTTACGTCGAAAAAGTGCGCGCCTTCCTGACAGCGGACCAAAACGCCAAACTAACCCAGGCCATGGAAAATGGCCCCGGCGGTGGACATCGCGGGCCAGGCCAAGGTGCCGGTGGCAATCCGCCGCCGCAGCCACCACCTCCCCAAAACAACTAGATTCTGCGGGTGGAATCATGCGCCGCGCGGGCCGCGTTCAGGCTCGCGCGGCGTTTGTTCGTCGAAATCTGGCAACGAACGCGCCATCCACACCATCGCGCGGGGGAAACAGGGATCGCGTCGTCTCCAGCGCAAATTCTTTGTGGGACTTGAGAAATGCCTCCACGACGCCTTCGTTCTCCTCGGGCTCCAGACTGCACGTGCTGTAAACCAGAACGCCGCCACGCTTCGTAAACTTCGCTGCCGACGCGATCAATTTCGCCTGAAGCGCCCCGAGCCGCGCGATTTCCTCTTCGGTGAGTCGCCACCGCAGGTCAGCTCGCCGACGAAGCACCCCCGTGTTCGAGCACGGCGCATCCACCAACACCCGGTCGAATTCCTGCCCGCGCAAGCAACGATCCAACCGCGTCCCTTCACAGGCCAGTGTCGCCACGATTTCGACACCGAGTCGACGGCAATTCTCTCCCACGAGCGCGAGCCGCGAACTTGTTGAATCGGCGGCGATGATTCGACCGCGGTTCTGCATTTTCTGTGCGATGTACGTGGTCTTGCCGCCCGGCGCGGCGCACATATCCAACACCGCATCGCCGGGTTGCGGATCCAGCACGTCCACCGCGACAAGCGTCGAGGCGTCCTGCACGTAGAACTCGCCGTTTGCGAACGACCTGGCCCGAAACAGTCCCGTCGCATCAGTCACACGCCAACACAAGGGATGGTCGGTCGGTTCGACGGCAACATCCGCCGGTTTCGCCGACGTTTTGAGCGTGTTGATCCGCAAATACAACGCTGGCGGCTGGTTGTTCCAGTCGCACAATGCCGCCGTCTGCTCGCCGCCCAGCCGCGCCGCCCACCGGTTCCACAACCATTCGGGGTGCGAGTAATAAATCCATGGTTCGCGTCGGCGCGTGTCCCCGAGCTTCGCCAGAAGCGCATCGGACTCCCGTTGTGCCCGGCGCAGGATCGCGTTGACGAATTTCGCCTCGGCCACGCCCGCGTGCCTCTTGGCGAGCGCGACGGTTTCGTTGACCGCCGCATGCGCCGGAGTCTTGAGATAGAACAGTTGATAAAGTCCAAGGATGAGGACATTGGCGACAATCGGGCGCGGCGCTTTGGCGGCTAATTGGGCCAGCAGAAAATCGAGCGAGGGTTTCCGCCGCAGGCAACCATAGAACAACTCCGTCACAAACGCGCGGTCGGGGCCGCTCAGCGAAGATTCCGCCAGCGAATGTTCGAGGAGTTCATCCGCCAACAACCGCGATTTCGGCCAGCGGTCGAGCAGCTCCAGGGCAAGTTCCCGCGCGTTCACAAGCCGAGCGTAGCATTATCGGATGGAATCGAACAGATGCTCTTCGTCTTTCAGTTTTGTTGGTCGATAGCAGGCGGCCTGTTGGTAATCCAGCTTGCCTTGCTTTCTTCGAGCGCTTCCGCCTTGGTGCCGAAATAGAACGCGGCGAATGGATGGCCGTCGGCATACATCGAAATGTGCGGCAGGCCCGGAACAAGATGCGGATGGATTAACTCGAAATCTCCGGCACCCTTGGAGATTCTCAATTCCTGCTCTGGATCTGTGGCGGTAGCCTCGCGGTTCGTGGAAGTAATATACAGCGCCAGCAGCGCGCTGTCGTGACTAACCAGACTGTAATGCCCTTTCGCCATCAAGCGCTCTTTGGTTCGCACCACGGAAGTGATTTCAATGGAATCGCCTCCGGGAAACCAGGTCTGGCCGATATAATCGGACTTGATCTGCTGGAAGGAGTAAACGGCCAATGATGCGAGAATGACAGTCGCGCCGATGACGATGCCCTTGCCGAGCCGTTCTCGCCAACCGATCGCCCCGAACACTAGCGCCAACACCAGCACGATCCCGCCGAAGATGAACGGCAAGGCCTCGTTACGGATGAAACCCATCAGCAGAATCGTCCCCAGCACTCCAACAAGGAATAAACCTAACGCGAGGGAGGCAAAAGCTTTCGGACGTTCTTTTGCCGCGCATCGTGCCGGACGAATGATCAGCACAACCGCTACCACCAGCCCGCCGACAAACAGGGCAAGGGCGAGGTAAGCAGAAGCTTTCAGACATTCCTTTACCACGTCGACGATCTGTTGAAGCTGTCGCGCATCACTCGCGTATACCGGAAGAATAAGATAGCCGATGGCCTGCCATTCGCCGCCGGACTGCTTGGCGAACGTCACGATTTCCGTCGCCGCCGGCAGCCTATCGAATGACGTGTCAAACTTCACCTCCAACCATGTGCCGGGAATGGTGAACTTGCTCGAACTGAACTGTCGAGAAATGGCCTTACCCAGCGGATACCGGACTTTCTGCAGCCGCGCAATCCATTCGTCTTTCGCCATCACCGCCTGAAAATACGGCGCGGCAGTCTCCCAACTCCGCGCGTACTCGCCATTGTCCATCAACCCCAGCCACAAATTCACCGCGCTCATGGCCTCTGAAGAAGTTTCAGCTCCAGCGGATGGGGCGTTTGTGATCCAGCTCGACTTGCTTTCTTCGAGCGCTTCCGTCTTGGTGCCAAAATACAGCGCAGCAAATGGATGGCCATCATCGGCATACATCGAAACGTGTGGCAGACCGGGAACGAGATGGGTATGTACCAAGTCGAAATACCCCGCTCCTTTCGAAATCTGCATCCGCTGTCTGGCCTCTTCGGGACCGGCACTTTTCGCGGAGGTCAGATAAAGCGCCAGAAGCGCGGTGTCGTGACTGACGAGAGAGTAGCGGCCTCTGACAGACATCCGGTCCGCGGTTCGTACGACCGACGTGATTTCGATTAAATCACCTTTCGGAAACCAAGCCTGGCCGATGTAATCGGATTTGACCGGAACCTGGCTGGCACCGGCGACGGACGGCAGACCGGCTTCAGCTTGGCCGGTTTCCTTAGCCTGCCAAATCAGCTCACCAGTCAACAATTCGAGAATTGGTTTTCCATTTGCATCATTACCCCAACGCCGATGGAGTGCAAAAAGGAGTAACGCGCTTGGTGAGTCCTTGAACCCGCGCGGTTTACCCAAGTGAGCCCGGCGCACTTGTTCAGCCACCCGGGCCGCGACTGTCATGTCAGGCAACACAAAGCCAATCTGATAGGTGGGCGCATCCTTCAGTTCCCTTGAGCCGGCCAACACATCTTGACCACGACCACGATTTAGGAAAGACGGCGACATCAGGCAATCCACCTTGGGTTCCAAGTTCGTGATTTGTGAGACAATATTCGCAGGGTAGTCAAAAGTCGGTCCGGAGTATCGGACAAGAAGTTCGTGGTCGCGATATGCAGTATCGCAAACAAGTTTTATCAGCACAACCTGCCCCCGTTGGATTACATCAGTCAGCCGAACCTGCGCCTCACCATATTGTTCACCAATCGAATCGCTCACGCGCTCTGGCAGCCAGACACCGGCGGACTCGCGGGTGCTCCACCATCGAAAAGCTTGAATCAAGAAAATCGCCGGCAGGCAAATCCGGAGAAACCATAGAAGTTTTTTGTTCATTCTTCCGGGCTGCGCACCTGCTGGCGCTGGCGGGACACCACATCCACTTTGCGGCGGTGGTGTTGTCGCAATCGTCTCGACTTGTGTCTTCACATCGCTCGCGTGCTGGTAGCGGAGTTCGGGTTCCTTCTCCAGAGCGCGCAGGACAACTTCGTCGAGACGGACATCGACGTGCACTTTGCGCGACGGCGGGGCGAATCGGCCGATGGGCAATTCGCCGGTGAGCATTTGATAGAACACGACGCCGAGCGAATAGATGTCGGCGCGATGGTCGACGTCCTGCGGATGCTCGATCTGCTCGGGCGCCATGTAGTGCGGCGTGCCGATGACATCGCGGGCGCTGGTGATCGTGAGGTCTTTGGCTTCGAGGCCCACGAGTTTTGCTAGGCCGAAATCGGCGATCTTCACCACACCGCTTTTGTCGATCAGGATGTTTTCGGGTTTGATGTCACGGTGGACAATGCCCTTGTCGTGCGCGAATTGGAGCGCGTCGCAAATCTGCGGCACAATTGCGAGCGCTTCTTTCGGCGCCATCTTCGCCGTGTCCAGCAACTGCCGCAGATTCATGCCGTCCACATACTCCATCACGAAATAGAACAGCCCATCGGCCTGACCGAAGTCATGGACGGTGACAATATTCGGGTGCGTGAGCCGGGCCAGCGCTTTCGCTTCACGGGTGAATCGCTCGGAAAACGCAGGATCGCGGCTGACGTTTGGCGGGAGGATTTTCAATGCTACCAGCCTGTCGAGCCGTTTCTGACGGGCCTTGTACACCACGCCCATTCCGCCGCGGCCGATCAATTCGAGAATCTCCAACTCCGGGAAGTACCGGGCCAGTTCGGCCGGTGGTGGCGGCACGTACTCGGTGCGCGCCCCCTGTTTGTTGGACTCACCCCCGCCCGTGCTCGTCGCGAATCCGCGTTTCAGCAGGCAGGCGGGACAGAGTCCCTGGGGTGCATCGGCGGGCAGAACGGCTCCGCACTGGGCACATCGTTTCTCCTCGCTCATATCGGCAAATCCTTTCTACCGCATCGCTTCCACTAGAGCGGTTTAAATAAAACTGTAGCCACACGAGGCAAACCAATTCCTGGCATCTTGGCGTGTCACGCCCTCCAAAGCGACCGCCATCGCTTGAACCAGCGTTGGCTGCGTTCGTGCTTCGGCTGTCCGCAGGCTGGCTTTGACTTTGCTCCACAGTTTCTCGATCGGGTTGAGGTCCGGCGAGTAGGCCGGCAGAAAACGAATCGCGGCGCCCGCCGCTTCGATCAAAGAGAGGGTCGGCTGGCTCTTGTGCGGGGCGAGGTTGTCCAAGATCACCACGTCGCCCGGGTGCAGCGTGGGGCACAGGACGTGGCGGACATAGGCCCGAAACACCTCCGTATCGGCGGTTCCCTCGATTGCCATGCAGGCGGTTGAGCCATCCAGTCGCAACGCCCCGATCAGGGTGGTGGTTTGCCAATGACCTTGGGGAGCGCTGGCGTGGACGCGCAGACCCCGCGGCGCACGGCCGCACAAGCGGGTCAGGTTGGTCGTGGCACCCGACTCGTCAAGGAAGATCAACTTGGCGGGATCGAAGCCCGTTTGGTAGCGCCGCCACGTGCGGCGCGCGCGGGCGATATCCAGGCGGTCTTGCTCGCTGGCGCGGAGCGTCTTTTTTTATATGTCAGCCCCATCTTCGCCAAGGCGTAGTGGATGGCCGGCAGTGAGCACTTCAGGGCCACGGCCTGGCGCAGCTCGCGCAAGGTCAGGTCCGGCTTGTGGCTCAGCAGCGCTCGCAACTGGCGATGATGGATGTCCAGAATCATCGGCTTGCGTCCCGAGAAATGGTGGCGCGGGCCGATCTGGCCGGTGCGCCGACGCTGCTGCAAGAGTTTCTTGACCATCCCGAGCGAAACCTGGTAGCGAGCCGCAACCTTGTCGCGGGTGCCCTCGCCGTGGTCGTAAGACGCCAAGATCCGTTCCCGCAGATCCAGTGATAGGGTTCGCATGAACGCACCCTACCAGGGACCAAGCGTTGTGGCTACAGTTTTATTTAAACCGCTCTAGTTACAGAAGCAAAAGACAAGGAAGGTTACAAAACCCGTGAAGATTCCAGCATGGCGGCGTGAATGAAGGTCCGATACTAGCGACCAAATGCCGTGAAGAGGTGCTGGATCTCTTCCTCAATCTCCGCCGGCGTGGCGACTGTATGCGAGATTTCCTCTCGCAGCAATTCGCGGTACCGGCGCCGCAGGCGATGGACGGCGACTTTCACTGCGCCTTCGGTCGTTTGCAGCTTCGTCGCCACCGAAGCATATGAGGTCGTGCCTTTCCCTTCCGTCAGGAACAGCTTCAGTTGCTCGAACAGCGCGCCCTTGCCATCCGCCACAGATTCCGCCTGCAATCGGCCAAGTACCTGGCCGAGCAACGCCAGCGCCCACTGGCGGTCCAGCAACTTTTCGGGAGTCAGGTCGTCGGCTGGCTCGGACCGATATCGCGTCTCCGCCGTCTGTGTATCCAATGACAACAACGGTCGGCCACCACCGCGTTTGGCGGCATGGGCGCGGTCCCATTCGTTGGCCAGGAAGTGTTTCAGCGAGGTTAGGAGAAAGGAACGGAACTTTCCCTTCGTGCGATCCACGTCCGCCAAATAGTTTTTCGCCAACAGCCGCGCGAAAAACTCCTGCGTCAGGTCCTCCGCTTCGTGTACCTCGTAGCCGCGCCGTCGCACGTACGCGTAAAGTGGATACCAATAGGCGCGGCACAATTCCTCCAACGCTCGACCTGCTTGCGGTGATGCAGTCTGCCCGGCTGCCAACACCACGGTCCACCGCGTCGCCGCGAATCCTCCTGCCGCGGAGCGCGAAGAACCTGTGCTTGCCCGGTTGGTAATCACTTGCCTCCAAGCCTAGTGCCCGGGCGCGGAATTGCAAGCTTGCGGCGCCGCGCGAGGATGGCCGTCGGGGAAAGGTGAGGCTAGCACAATCCACTTGTGTTCAAACCTCGCCTCACTACAATCCCCCGCGACACCCCGAAAATGTCGGAAGGAGCAGAATCGTGAGGCGTACTCTGTCAGGGATCTGGTGTGTCTTGTTTGCATTAACCGCTTCGACCACCTTCGGCGCGATGGTGCCGATGGCGGGGTCGGCCTTGAAGGTGGATTCGGGCGACACGGCGTGGGTGCTGGCGTCCGCCGCGCTGGTCATGCTGATGACGCCGGGCCTGGCGTTTTTTTACTGCGGCATGGTGCACCGCAAGCACGTGCTCGGCACCATCATGCAAAGCTTCGCGTTGCTGGCGGTGATCACGGTGCAATGGATGTTGTGGGGCTACACCCTTGCCTTTGGCCCGGATGTCGGCTCGGTGATGGGCAATCTCAGTTGGGCCGGCTTGTGGGGCGTGGGCAGCGCGCCCAATCCCGATTATGCCGCCACCATCCCGCATCAAGCGTTCATGATCTTCCAGATGATGTTCGCCATCATCACCCCTGCGCTGATTTACGGCGCGGTCGCCGAGCGCATGAAGTTTTCGGCGATGTTGCTGTTCTCCCTCCTGTGGGCCACCTTCGTGTACGATCCGATTTGCCACTGGGTGTGGAATGTCGGTGGCTGGCTTCATAAGCTCCACGCCCTCGACTTCGCGGGCGGCACCGTCGTCCACATCAGTTCGGGCTTCACGGCGCTGGTGTGCGCGTTGGTGCTCGGCGCGCGGCGTGGCGACCGCAAAATGGAGCCGCATAACATGACGCTGACGGTCCTGGGGGCCGGCCTGCTATGGTTCGGCTGGTTCGGATTCAACGCGGGCAGCGCGCTCGGGGCCAACGCGCTGGCGGTGCAGGCGTTCGTCAACACGCACGTCGCCTCCGCCGCGGCCGCGATGTCGTGGATGTTTGTGGAATGGAAGTTCCGCGGCAAACCCAGCGTGCTCGGCATCGCGTCCGGTTGCGTCGCCGGACTGGTGGCCATCACGCCCGCCGCGGGGTTCGTGACCACCCGGGGCGCGCTGGTCATCGGATTGCTCGGCGGTGCGGTTTGCTATCTGGGCGTCACCGTCAAAAACAAGTTCGGGTTCGATGATACGCTCGACACCTTCGGGATTCACGGGGTGGGGGGAATGCTCGGCGCGCTGCTCACGGGCGTGTTCGCGACGACGCTCGTCAACAGCGCCGGCGCGGAAGGTTTGCTCCGGGGCAACCCCAAACAAGTGCTCATCCAGGCCACGGGCGTCATCGCCACCGTTGTCTATGCGGTCGTCGTCAGTTGGATCTTGTTGAAGATCGTCGACAGGATCATGGGCCTCCGCGTGACGAACGAAGAAGAAGAGCAGGGCCTCGATTGGACCCAACACGGCGAAAGCGGGTACAATCTCTAGTGTCTCGCATACCTAATCGTCAACGTGGATGAGGCGGATCGCGTCGATGGAGGATCGAACGCGGCAACTGTATTTTGTCGCGAGTGCGGGGTTGACCATCGCTACTCGCCGGGGGTCTCTCAGCCACTGGTTTTGGCTGTGAGTTCCGCCACCTGCTTTTCCAGTTCCCGCATGCGGCGAATCAACTCCGGCAATTGCTGAATCGCGATCATCTGCCGCTTGGCCTGTTTGTCCGGCGCGGCGGGGATGCCGAGCACCGTTCCCTTGTCCGGAATGTCGCGCATGACGCCCGATTTCGCGCCGACCGTCGCCTGATTGCCGAGCGTAAGATGCCCCGCAATTCCCGACTGCGAAGCGATCACGCAATAATCCCCCAGCCGCGTGCTGCCGGCGAAACCCACCTGGCCCATGACCAGGCAATGCCGGCCAATGGTCACGTTGTGCGCGATATGCACGAGATTATCAATCTTGGTGCCTTGGCCGATGACCGTGGGACCGAGGGCTCCGCGGTCGATGGCCGCGTTGGCCCCGATCTCCACATCATCGTGGATGATCACGTGGCCAACCTGCAGCATCTTGCGGTGGCGGCCCTCGTCGAACACGTAGCCGTAGCCGTCCGAGCCGATCACCGTGCCGGCGTGGATGGTGACGCGGTGGCCAATCTGGGACTGCGCGTAGATAACGACGTTCGGGAACAGACAGACATCGTCGCCGATCTGACAGTCGCGACCGACATGGTTGCCGCCCATGAGCACGGAGCGCGCGCCCAATCGCGCGCGGCGCGCCGACCACGCAGTTCGGCCCGATGTGCGCTGTGGGATCAATCTGCGCCGAGTCGTCAATGATCGCGCTCGGATGAATACCAGGCGGGAGTTGGTCCGGCGGGAAAAACACCGGCAGCAACCGCGCCACAGCCACCCGCGTATTCGGCACGCGAATGAGGACTTTCTTTGCCGAGGTAAACTCGCCCGTCACAAGAATGGCGGCAGCCTGGCTTTGCTCGGCGGCGGCGAAGTACGTTTCTTTTTCGGCGAAGGTGAGGTCGCCAGTTTTGGCGCGGTCCGCCGAGGCGATGCCGGTGATTTCCACCGCGCCGTCACCGAGGACTTCGCCCCGGACTCGTTCCGCAATCTGTGAAACAGTGAAAGCCATGACGCGATGGGGTTGGGGAGGTGCTTGCCGCTCAGATATTCCGGAGACCGACCATCTGTTGGGCTTCGACGTCCCACACCTTCAAACGCAGGCAGCGGATGATGTCCAACGGACGGAGCGAGGTGGTCTTGGGCGTCTTCAATTCGGGTATCTCGGCGAAGACCTCCGGCAATCGGTAGAAGGGGACGCGGGCATTCAAATGATGGATGTGATGATAGCCGATATTGGCCGTGAACCAGGCCCAGAGCGGGCCGGATTTGATATAGCTCGAGGATTCCATTGCGGCTTTCTCGTACGTCCAGCCCGCATTGTCGTTAAAGGTAACACCGGGAAAATTGTGCTGGGCGTAAAACAGATACGTGCCAATGGCGCTGGCAATGAAGTGCGGGATGATTTGGGTCAACAACAGCGCCGGCCAGCCAACGAAACACGTCAGTAGCACCGCGATGCCGATGTGGACCACAAACGCAATGAGGCTGTCGTAGTGCTCCCGCGGATTGGTGGCGAACGGAGAAAGACACATCCCGTAGAGAAACACAATCGGATACCCGAACAGGATGGTCAACGGATGCCGCATAAACAGGTACTCAAACCGCTTGGCCTTCGATGACTTCAAGTACTGGGCTTTGGTCATGATGGGAAACGAACCAATATGAGAACCCCGGAGCTTCGAGTTGTGCGTGTGATGATGGTTGTGCGAGCTCTGCCATATGCTGCTGGGACTGAGAACCAGAATCCCAAAGATCTTCATCAAGCCAGCGGCCAGGCGGGAATGGGGCAGAATCGCCTGATGCTGTTGATCGTGATAAATCACAAACGTGCGAAGAATGAGCAGCCCGGCAAGACAACTGCAGACAATCTTGCCCGCCAAATCAAAATTCCAGAGAGTCCCCACAATGGAAACCACCAGAAAAAATGCTGTGGATAGAAGACACCACCAACTCCGAGCCGACGAATCCGACGCGTACGGCTTGGTTGCCAATATAAGTTCTTTGCCAGTTCTCACTTATACTTACTGCGACCTCCTCCATATTCGGCCATTTTCTTTGCTTTGTCGACAATTACTTCGCAGCGACCGTGACAAAAAAACCTCGCCAAAACTTCCATTCGCCCGACATCGCAGCCGGCGGCCAACTTCCCCCCGCTGTACTCGGTGACCGGGGCTTCCGTGTTTGCCCTGGGCTGCGCGTGACGAACGAAGAAGAAGAACAGGCCCTCGATTGGACCCAACACGGCGGTGAAACGAAACCGTGCTCGGTTTCCGGCGGATTTTTGCGTTTCAGCTTACGCGGCAAGAGGTTGCAGACTTGAGATTCCAAATTGGAATCTCAAGTTCGCGGCATGGTGGCCGGCGCGGCAACCGGTCGGCCACGTTGGCAGCCATCTGGTGATGAACAAACCCGTCAAGGGGACGGTTGCGTTTCGACGCCGGGTCTGGCATAGTGAAAGGCCATGAAGGCCAGCAGACAATTCACGGCGATTATCCAGCAGGAAGGCAAATGGTTCGTGGCACTTTGCCCGGAATTGGACGTGGCTAGTCAGGGCAAGACCGTCGAGGACGCGCGCCGCAATCTCAGCGAAGCGGTCGAGCTGTTCTTGGAGGAAGCCTCGCCGTCCGAGGTGCGCGAGCGGCTGCACAAAACCACGTACGTCACGCAGGTGGAGGTTGCCGTTGGGTAAACGGCGCGTCCTCTCGGGCAAACAAGTCTGCGCCATTCTGGTTGATCACGGTTTCACGCAAGTGCGCCAGCGTGGCAGCCACGTCATCATGCAGAAGCGTATCGGCAACTCCACCATCACCGTGCCGGTGCCCAACCACCGCGAATTGGCTCCCGGCACGCTTTCCGCGATCATCCGCCAGTCGCAATTACCCCGCGCGGCATTCGAATCGTAGTTATCCAGCGGCGATTGTCACCATCCTCAGGCGCGCCATACACTTCATCAAGCCGCCAGGTCATTTGACCCAGCCCCCTTGGTAGCGCGAGCGTCCCCGCTTGCGGCCGTTCCGATCCCCTCCCCGGAGGGGAACAAGGGGTGGGTATTTAAAGCGCCGCGTTCGGACGGCTCGGGCTGCGGGACTTCACCTTTAGTTGATCAATTCGCGTCTGGCGAATTCCAGCCGACTCCGCTAGGATGCGGCGCCGCGTAGAAGCGGCCCTGCTGTTTCATGGAAAAAGCACACGACATCCTGGCCATCGTCGGACGTCCCAACGTCGGGAAGAGCACGCTCTTCAACCGAATCGTCGGACGGCGCATCGCCATTGTCCATGAGGAACCGGGCGTGACGCGTGACCGCGTCTCAGCCACGGCGCGCTGGGGCGACAAGTCGTTTGAGGTGGTGGACACCGGCGGCATCGCCTTCATGGACGACGAGAAAAGCGGCGACCTGATGGCGAACGCGACACGGCATCAGGCCGAAATCGCCATCGAAATGGCCACGGCCATCATTATGGTGGTCGACGTGACCGAAGGCGTCGTGCCGCTGGACCAGGAAATCGCCCGAAAGCTGCGCACCAGCGGCAAGAAGATCTTTCTCGCGGTCAACAAAGTCGATAACGACCGCCGGGCGCGAACCGACGCCGAGTTCTCCGAGTTGGGGTTCGACAAGACGTTTTCCATCGCCGCCGTGCATGGCCTCGGCGTGTCAGAGTTGCTGGAGGCCGCCACGGAAGAATTCTCTGCAGGGGTGGAGCAAGAAACAGTGCCTCCAACGCGCATTGCGATCGTGGGCCGACCGAATGTCGGCAAGTCGTCGCTCATCAACGCCATCCTCAAGGACCAGCGGACGATCGTGAGTGACGTACCCGGCACGACGCGGGATTCGGTCGATGTACCATTCACCGTGCACGACAAGCCGTACCTGCTCATTGATACGGCGGGCTTGCGGCACCGGGGCAAAATCACTTCGTCCGTTGATCAATTTGGATTGATGCGGGCCGAGCGCAGCATCCGCGAATGTGATATTGCCGTGCTGGTGCTCGACGCGGTCGCCGGTGTGACAAGGCAGGACAAGGCCATCGGGGGACAGATTGCCGAGGCGGCGCGCGGTTGTATCGTGCTCGTAAACAAGTGGGACCTCGCCGAGGAACAGGAACACAAGGACAGGGTGCGCGAGAACCGGGGGATCAAACAGAAGAAAACGTTTCGCGAGAAGTATTTGGAAGCGCTGCGGAAGGAATTGTTTTTCCTCGATTGGGCGCCGGTGTTGTTTGCCTCGGCGAAAACGGGTCAGAACCTGAATCAATTGTTCGAACAGGTCGCCGTCATCGAGACCGAAATGAGGCGGCATATCGACACGCCCCAGCTCAACAAGCTCTTCATGCGGGCCCTCGACGCCTACCCACCACCATTTTCCGGTGGCAAGAGATTTAAAATCTTCTATGCGTTTCAAAAAGCTTCCCATCCGCCGACGTTTCGGCTATTCGTAAATCAAGCGAGTTGTTTGACGCCGCATTACAAGCGGTTCTTGATCGACAAAATTCGGGCGGCATGGGCGTTCACCGGTTGCCCAATTATGTTGGAATGTCGGGAACGAGAGCGGCGAAAGTTCGTTAAAAATCAGCGAGTTTGAAAAAAAGTTGCGGCGGGTGTAGTTTTAGCTTGAAACACAATATATGGGGTGCATATAGTCCCGCCCGCACTATTAGCGGTGGTTTCCAACCTCGACGTTGACCGCCGAAAAGTTGCAACCGACTAGCTTTTTGAGGAGGGGACAGTGATCAATTTGAAGCAAGGAGTGGGGGAGCTTTCTGCGGGTAAGGACAGGCGAGCCCAGAAGGATTCTGCAGTGAGCACGTCAGTATCGACCGAACCAGGCAAGCGCGCCAGACGCGCCAGCCAAACCCCGCGTGTTGTTCCGCCGGGGCCGCCGAGGAAGATCGGTTGGGTGGTGCCACGCGTGTTCAGCCGGACGGACGTCAAGCCGTTCGACGAAGCCGAATGGGACCGACGGACGGCGGAGATCACGGACGACAGCGGCAAGGTCATTTTCAAGCAGGAGAATGTCGAAGTCCCGAAAACCTGGTCCATCCTCGCGACGAAAGTCGTCGTTGCCAAATACTTCTACGGCGAGAACGGAACCGGCGAGCGCGAGCAGAGCGTTCGTCAGCTCATTCACCGCGTCACCCGCACGATTGCCGATTGGGGCAACCGCGATGGCTATTTTGCCAGCGACAAGGACGCCGAAATTTTTTACGACGAGTTGACGTGGCTCTGCCTCAACCAGTACGGCTCGTTCAATTCCCCGGTGTGGTTCAACTGCGGCCTGTCCAGCCAGTACGGAGTCGGCAAACAGAGCGCCGCGAGCAGCTACCATTTCGATGCCGCCACCCGGAGCGTCAACCGCGCCCGGTTGCAATACGAGTATCCGCAGTGCTCAGCCTGTTTCATCCAATCCGTCGGCGACAGGATGGAAGACATCATGGAACTGGCGCGCAGCGAAGCGATGCTGTTCAAGTACGGCAGCGGCACGGGCACGGACCTGTCGTCCTTGCGCAGCGGCCGTGAGAGATTGTCCGGCGGCGGACGTCCGAGCGGGCCGTTGTCATTCCTGAAAGTCTACGACGCGATCGCCAGCGTGGTCAAATCCGGCGGCAAGACCCGCCGCGCGGCCAAGATGAACACGCTCAAGGTCTGGCATCCGGATATCAAGGAGTTCATCGACGCCAAGCAGCAGGAGGAACGCAAAGCCTGGGCGTTGATCGAGCAGGGGTATGCGGGGGACTTCAATGGTGACGCGTATGGCTCGGTTTCATTCCAGAATGAAAACCTCAGCGTGCGTGTGACCGATGATTTCATGCGCGCCGTCCTCGAAGACAGGGATTGGACGACGCACTTCGTGACGGATCCGAATAAGCCCGGCCCGACCTACAAGGCCCGCGAGCTGATGCGCGGCATCGCCGAAGGCACCTGGATCTGCGGCGACCCGGGCGTGCAGTACGAGGACACAATCCAGCGCTGGCACACGTGCAAGGCCACCGCGCCGATCAACTCCAGCAACCCGTGCAGCGAGTACATGTTCCTCGATAACAGCGCCTGCAACCTCGCCTCGCTGAACCTGATGAGGTTCCTCCGCGCGGACGGCACATTCGACATCGAGCGGTTCAAATCGGCGGTGGAGATCTTCATTACCGCCCAGGAAATCATCGTCGACAACGCGAGCTATCCGACCGAGACCATCGCGCTCAACAGCCATCTGTTCCGCCCGCTCGGCCTGGGCTACGCGAACCTCGGCTCGCTCATCATGTCCATGGGCTTGCCCTATGACAGCGACGAAAGCCGCGGTATTGCCGGCGCGATTACGGCGATCATGCACTTGCACGCGTACACGCAGTCGGCGCGTATCGCCGAGAAGATCGGCGCGTTCGAAGGTTTCGCCGAGAACCGCGAACCGATGTTGCAGGTCATGGAAATGCACCGCGACGCGGTGAAACGCATTCACCCGAGTTGCCCCGATTACATGCGCAGCGCGGCGCAACGTTGCGGCGACGAAGCCGTCGAGTTGGGTCGGCGTTTTGGCTATCGCAACTCCCAGGTCACCGTGCTCGCGCCGACCGGCACCATCGCGTTCATGATGGATTGCGACACGACCGGCGTCGAGCCCGACATCGCGCTGGTGAAATACAAATTGCTCGCCGGCGGCGGCATGTTGAAGATCGTCAACCGCACCGTGCCGATGGCGTTGCGCAAACTCGGCTACAACGAGCAGCAGATTGTCGACATCGTCAAGTACATCGACGACAACGACATGATCGAAGGCGCACCGCACCTGCAGGAAAAACACGTCGCCGTGTTCGACTGCGCGTTCAAGCCCGCCAAGGGCGAACGCAGCATCCACTTCATGGCGCATCTCAAGATGATGGCCGCCGTGCAGCCGTTCCTCAGCGGGGCGATCTCCAAGACGGTGAACATGCCGCAGGAGTCCACCGTCGAGGACATCATGCAGAGCTACGTCGAAGGCTGGAAGCTCGGGCTTGAAGGCCGTGGCGATCTATCGCGACGGCTCCAAGCGCTCGCAGCCGCTCAATACCTCGAAGAACAACGGTGCCACAGCGGCCGAGGTCGCGGCCAAGCAGGTGGAGTCCTTCAAATCGCGCATTCTGGAGCTTCAAGAAGAAGTCGGGCAGTTGCGCGCCAAGCTCGGCGCCCCCGCGCGGCATCGCCTGCCCGACACGCGCCGGGCCATCACCCACAAGTTCGACATCGCCGGCCACGAAGGCTACATCACCGTCGGCCTGTTCGATGACGGCATGCCCGGCGAGTTGTTCATCACCATGGCCAAGGAAGGCTCGACCATCGGCGGTTTGATGGACACCATCGGCACGCTGGTCAGTCTCGCCCTGCAGTATGGCGTGCCGCTGGAAACGCTCGTCAACAAGTTCGCCCACCAGCGCTTCGAGCCGAGCGGCTTCACCAAGAATCCCGACATCCCGATCGCCAAGTCGATCACCGATTACCTGTTCCGCTGGCTCGGGTGCCAGTTCATCCCCGGTTATCGCGAGGCCAATTCACCGAACGCCGGGCAACCCGAACTGCCGCTCAAAGAGGTCGCGGAACAGGAGAAACGAATTGTCAACAAACCCGTCGTTGAACTCGAACAGACCGAGGAAGCACCGGCCCGGCCGACGGGGAACCACGGCGCGATGACCGCCGTGCAGCGGCTGAACCGGACCGTCGAGCACTTCATGCAGGATGCGCCCGCGTGCGACACCTGCGGCGCGATTACCGTGCGCAATGGCGCCTGCTACAAGTGCCTTAACTGCGGCAACTCCATGGGATGCTCCTGAATCCACGGAGCCCCTGCACACACACAGGAAGCCCCGAGGGTAGCCTCGGGGCTTT
This sequence comes from uncultured Verrucomicrobiae bacterium, assembly GCA_963842185.1. Classification (GTDB taxonomy): domain Bacteria; phylum Verrucomicrobiota; class Verrucomicrobiia; order Palsa-1439; family Palsa-1439; genus Palsa-1439. The sequence continues at coordinate 139,595 of CAWJFL010000011.1, read as the reverse complement.
TTGTTTGTGTCGCGAAGCTTGACGGTGGCGCGCGCAGGCGGTTAAATACACCTTCCCTTACACTAAAGACGATTCAGGAGACACATTAGTATGGCAACAGCAGCAGCAACACCCAAAGTAGGCGTCACGCACGCGCGCCCGAAGGCGAAGGACGACAAGGCGGGCGGCAAAAAGAAGCGAAGATCGTTTATCCGAGCGATTTCGGCTCGCACACCAGCATGGCGAATGAAGAATTGACCGGCAAAATCGCCGCCGCCAAGCAGGACACGGCCGATCCGTGGGTCATTTTGAAGGATGAACGCGGCGATTACGCCACGCGGAAGTCGCGCCTCGACTCCGGCCTGGCCGACCCGAACCGTTGCGCCGATCAACCCGTTCGCGACAAGGCCGTCAAGGAATTGACCGCCGCTTAGTTCACAAGGGCGGGCCCGTGCCTGCCGATAATTGCATGGCACGGGGCAGCCACAGTGGGCTGCCCCTGCATTTTTTCTATGTCAAACGAAACAACAACACCGCCGCCGCCTCTGATTTCATCCGCGACATCGTCCACGAGCACGTGGCCGCGGGGAAATACCCGAAAATCGTCACGCGCTTTCCGCCCGAGCCGAACGGCTACCTGCACATCGGCCACGCGAAATCGATCTGCCTCAATTTCGGCATCGCCCGCGAGTTCAACGGCCAGTGCAACCTGCGCATGGACGACACCAACCCGGCCAAGGAAGACGTCGAGTACGTCGATTCCATTATCCAGGACGTGGAGTGGCTGATTGACGGTTGGGCGGATGACAAGCTGGGATTCAAGCCTGCCGGCAAAACGCCTGAACCGCAGACAATTGACGGCAAACCGGATTTCTATCTACCGGCTGTTATGGGAAGGCGACCCCTCACCCTAACCCTCTCCCCAAGGGGCGAGGGGCTTATCAACGTCGTCTCCTCTCCCCTCCGGGGAGAGGATCAGGTGAGGGGCATCGCGATTAGAGCCCTTTTACGCGTCGGATTATTTCGACCAGATGTACGTGTGGGCCATCGAACTGATTCGGAAAGGCAAGGCGTACGTGTGCGATTTGTCGCCCGAGGACACCGACCGCTATCGCGGCGCGCCGGACAAACCGGGCAAGGACAGCCCGTTTCGGAATCGTTCCGTCGAGGAGAACCTCGATCTGTTCGTGCGGATGAAGAAGGGCGAGTTTCCCGACGGCAAACGCACGCTGCGCGCGAAGATCGACATGGCGTCGCCGAACATCTGGATGCGCGACCCCGTGCTCTACCGCATCCGCCACACCGCCCATCATCACACGGGCGACAAATGGTGCATCTACCCGATGTACGATTTCGCGCATTGCCTGAGCGATTACATCGAGGGCATCACGCACAGCATCTGCACGCTGGAATTCGAGGTGCACCGTCCGCTGTACGACTGGATCCTCGAAAACCTCGACCTGCCGCGCCCGCTGCCGCACCAGTACGAGTTCGCCAAGCTGATTCCCACGTACACCATCGTTTCCAAGCGCAAACTGATCCAGCTCGTGAACGACAAAGTGGTGTCGGGCTGGGACGACCCGCGCATGCCGACGATCAGCGGCATTCGGCGGCGCGGCGTTCCCGCCGAAGCGGTGCGCGCGTTCGCGATTGGCGTCGGCGTCACGAAATTCAACAGCGTGACCGACATGGCCGTGTTCGAACACGCCATCCGCGAGGACCTGAACAAACGCGCCCTGCGCCGGCTCGCCGTGTTGCGCCCGCTCAAGGTGGTCATCACCAACATCGATCCGCATCACTACGAGGAACTCGACGCGGTCAACAATCCCGAAGACCCGTCCACCGGCACGCGCAAAATCCCGTTCGGCAACGACGCTGTACATCGAGCAGGACGATTTCATGGAGACGCCGCCGCCGAAATTCTTCCGACTGAAACCCGGCGGCGAAGTGCGGTTGAAATACGCCTACATCATCAAGTGCGACGAGGTCGTCAAGGACGCGACCGGCAAGATCACCGAACTCCGCTGCACCGCCGATCTCGGCAGCAAGACCGGTGGGCCAACGTCATCGCGGAAGATCAAGGGCACGATCCATTGGGTTTCCGCCGCCCACGCCATCGACGCCGAAGTCCGTCTCTACGACCGACTGTTCACCGTCCCCGAACCGGATACCGGGGGCGATTTCAAGACCCACCTCAACCCGCACAGCCTCGAAGTTGTCACCGCGAAGTGCGAACCCAGCCTCATCGACGCCAACGGAGAGCTCCGCTACCAATTCGAACGCCTCGGCTACTTCACCCTCGATCCCGATTCCAAGATGGACTCGCCCCGCCCCAGCGACCACAAGCCCGTCTTCAACCGCACAATTACCCTGAAAGACACCTGGGCGAAGATTGAGAAGAAGGCGACCTGATGGGCTTTATGTTGTCACAAGTCCAAGTAAAGAGACACATATTTGAAGGGAACATGATATGGCCAAGCTAAGCATGGATCAAATCAGGAAGCTCGCCCGTCAAATCGTAGGCGACAACAAGGGTGGGATCTCATATAGCGACCTTGTGGAGCGGATAGCGACTCCAAATCCCGAAACCCCAAGAAATACAGTCCATGGATCCGTTTGGGATTTGCACATTCGTTATCCGCAGGAGATCAATAAGCCGAGTCGCGGCCTATTTGTACCGAGCGGTGTAGCATTGAGCGCGACCCCTGCACCCGCTGAATCCATGACCAAATCGTCCGTGGTTGCAGAGAGCGATTTCTATCGGCCATTTGCTGAATGGTTAAAGAACGACCTCGATGAGGTAACGGACGCCGCCGCCTTGGGTGGAGCTAGTATGGGGAAGAAATGGGGCACACCGGATGTGGTTGGCATTTACACCGACATTTCCCATATGACCTGTTCCCGCGACCCTCGCGGGATGTTGAACTTCATTGAGTGCCATTTTATTACCGCTGACGGTGTCTGCAAGCTTAATTCTGCCATGCCAAGACCCGATTTCTGACTCGGGCGACCTAGTTTCTGCCCGCAACCGGGTGTCGCAGCGAATCGTAACCGAGCATCAACACAATCCATCTTCCAGCACACGCCCATTCCAAAACCTTCAACCGGCGGCGGTCAACCCGCCTGCGATGTCGGCAGTCGCAGCCACCCAATCCTTTCCAAGATGGCTCGGAACAGTTCCCGCGAGACCGCCACCTCCGCCATCTGGAAGATCACCTGCCGGGCATGGCGCACGACCTTCGCTCCGATTTTGATCAGTTTCTCCCGCAGCGTCGTCAGCGTCCAGTGCCGCACCTCTCGGGGCAACACGGCCTGTCGCAGAAAGTTGCCCAGATTGTACGCCAGCACAAATAGCTGCAACCGCACTTGGTTGTCCACAAAGTCGTGACAGGACAAGCGTGTCCACTTGACGGCGTTCTTGCCTTCCTTGATCCACTGCTCCGCCGTGCCCCGCTGGTTGTAGAAGCGCACGACTCGTTTGGCTGGCCGACCCAGATTGGTCACGATGAACCCGACGCGGGGGAACAATTCGCCCTTGTGCCACTCCACCTTGGCCACCACGCGGCGGGCGCGCTCCCAACTCTGCGCCTGATACAAAAAGTCATCATACCAGACCACCGGTGCGTTCGAGGGACGGCCCACCGGACGAGTCAGCAGCGGCTCGATTTCCCGCTGCAACACCTCGTTCGCTGGCAGGCGGATGGCGTACCCGTAGCCTTCGGTTTCCAAGAACTCATACACCTCCGGGTTGGCAAAGGCCGCATCCGCTCGGAAGTAGCGCGGCAACTTCTGGCCGCGATAGCGGGCCACCACCGGTTCCAACACGGCCAGCCAATCGTCGGCGCTATGGACGTTGCCATCACGCAACAGGGTACGCTCCACATCGCCAAACTGATTGAAACAAAACAGCGGGTGGTAGCAGGTGCAGCCGAAATGCCCGTTGTACGCCGTGCCTTCCTGCTCCCCATAGGTTTCGCTGACCGAACTATCCAAGTCGAGGATGAGTTCCCGCATGGGTTGGCGATCCCGCAACTGCTCAACCCATAACCCCGACAATCTCGTCAACTCCGCCAGATTCCGCGGCTGCGTCAACACTTCCGTCTCGAAGCGACCCATTTGGCTGGTGGAGGCCGCCGTGCGCTCCGTGGCTCGCCCGCCCACGACCTGTCGCATGGTGGGATCAACCGCGAGCCGTTCGGCGTCATTGGTGTCTTCGTATCCCGCCAGCCGACTAAAGATCGACTGGCGTAGCAGTGCCACCAGCGAGTGTTGCGTGTTCTTCCCCGTGCGCCAATCATCCAACAGGCCACCACTCCTTGCGGTCAATTCCAGCGCCTCATCCAGTTCCCGGTACGCGAGCAGGCCCGCATCGGAGGTAACCTTGGAACCATGAAACTCCAACCTCAAACGATTATCGAAAGTCAACAGCAGAGCCGATTTGTTAGTTGCACCCATTAAATCCCCCGCTTTTTGTCGCTTCAACATCGACCAGATCCTTTGTTTATGCGGCTCCAGTATATGTCACTAACATTGACTTGTGAAACGAATCCGGGAAATATGGGTTACAAGCCTCTCGCCTCAAATCTAATCAAGTTTCCGATTGAAATAGTATCCGCCGAAGTAAAGACGGATCCCACTCAGCCTGTTGTGGCATTTGGTCAAGCCATCGCTTATCGCTTGTTCTCTGCCAAGACTTACATCGCGATGCCTACTTCCATGACATTGGAGGATCAAAGCCGTCTCGAATCATTGTGTATGTTATTCGGAGTTGGTCTGGTTCTTTTGATCCGGTTCCGGTAAGCCCGAATTTCAAGATTCGTGTGCGGGCTCAAAGATTCATTCCTGACATGTTCTACGTAAACGAGTTCGCAGAGCGCTTGAAAGAGTTTGATGCAGAGAAGTTTGAACAGCTCTTCAGGTGACAAAAAGATATCCGACAGGGATTGCGCAATACTGGCCCTACGAATGTCGGGACGGAGGAATCAGCAGAGCGTTGATGGCGCGGGTGAAAGCGGTCCATTGACGGCGCTGCTGTTGCCAGACCCGTTGACCGCGCGGCGTGAGGCGGTACTAGCGGCCCGTGGAACGCGGTGAACCTCGACCGGCCCCGCAAGCTCTCGGGCAGACTGAGGGCGACAACTGCAAGAACCGCCACCCAAATGTCTCCCGATAAGCGTCTTGGTGTGACTTGTTGTCCGTGTTTGCCTGATACATTGCACTGCAATGTATCCTCCTTTGTGAACCACGACCCCCTCCGGGTTGCTCGCACCCGGCTCCCGTCGATGTGTATCTGATGCATTGCACTGCAATGTATCATCGCTCCATCAAGTCGCGTGGAGTGAGGTGGACATTGATTTACGTGAGCGGGTTTCACGTCGCGCGTACGATCTACTGCGGGGTTAGCTCCCGTCGCTGGTCACTGGCTGTTGGGCAGCGCTGCCTACCCATGATCCACTGTGTGGCGGTCGTGCGTTACGGAGTGAGCAGGGAGTTGACGGTGCGGGTGAAGGCGGTCCACTGACGGCGCTGCTGTTGCCAGACCCGTTGACCGCGCGGCGTGAGGCGGTAATAGCAACGCTGACGACCCTCCTTTGGTCCTTTCCAATGACTGGTCACGAAGCCCTGCTTCTCCAAATGGCGAAGGACCGGGTAAATCGTGCCATCCAGCCAGTTCAACGTGCCCTTCGATTGCTCGAAGATTCGTTTGCGAATCCCATAGCCGTAGTTCGGCCCGTCCCGCAACATGTCGAGCACGATCAAATCATACGTGCCCGTGGCCAGGTTCTTCGCCAATTCGTCCCGTTTCATAGATGATACATTGTAGTACAATGTATCATGACAAGGCAATAGTTTCTGATCAAGAGCGCAGTGATCTACTGGCCGGCTGTGGATTTCTCGTCCTTCGAGCGTTTAGCAGCCCGTCGAAACACATCGACGACACATCCCAGCCAGGCGGGCGCCCTCTTGAGGTGTTGACGGGTGTCGGGGGGGGCAGGGCGTTGAAAAATCCTGCCGAGTGGGTTGACAATCAAGCCGACTGCGTCTATATAGAGACGCTATGAAGACGCTATCGGTGACGGACGCGCGGCAGAATCTGACCCGTTGGCTGCGGGCAGCCATGAGGGGCGAGGACGTTGGCATCTTGTGCGGCAACCAGATTGTCGCGTTGCGGCCCGTGCAGGTGTATGCGGAGGACTATGCCCTGCAGGAGTACGGGCTGACGAAGAAGGAACTGAACCGTGCCGCCAAGCGGATGGACGCCGAATTGGCCGCGGACAAGAAGCGTGGACGCCTTCGCAAGTACAGCGGCAACCTCGAACGCGACCTCCAATAACGTGTCCCTGTGAGCCGCGAGATTTTTCTCAGGGAGCGATTTCGAGCGATTGTCCGCGAATATCCCAAGCCGGTACGAGTCGAGGTCGGGAGGTCCATTGATTTGCTACAGGCGGCGCTTGGCTAACCTCATCGGCACGCGGGACTGGGGCTGCGGAAGCTCGTGAAGAATTACTTCGAGATGCGCGTCGGGCTGGACCTGCGGTTGATCTTCAAGGTGGAGCGGAACGCGCTCATCTTCACCTTTGCCGGCACGCATGACGAAGTGCGGCGGTTTCTGAAACGGTTGTAGTGGGTTTTACCCGCCGGCGTCGGCGATGGCCTTGCGGACGCGGTGTTCGTCGGCGCCGATGACGGTGTCGACCACGTCGGCGCTCTTGTCGTAGATGATGATGTGCGGAATGCCGGTCACATTGTATTCCTGCGCAAGGTCTTTGTTTTTGTCGATGTTCACCTTTTGCAGGACGATGTCGGAATTGCCTCCCGCAATCTTTTCCAGGACCGGGCCGATCTTTCGGCATGGCCCGCACCAATCGGCGTAGAAATCGACAATCGTAATCTTGCCGCGCTCCGGCTGGATGGACCCCCTCGCGGGAGAACGGGAAGCGGATACGGGAACCGTTGCGGGCTTGGCACGGGGAGGGGGCGGCTTGACGGGCCCGTCAAGGTATGCGCTGCTCACCGTGATATCGGTCACCTCGGCAGCAGCAATGAGTTGTTTGACGCCGGACGGGGCAGCCAACGTGAACAGGCCATCTTCGAGACCCAACAACTGTCCGCTCGAAATCAGGTGGTTGCGAGTGGTGATCGCGGCGGTCTTGGAATTAAAAGTGATCCGCTTGACCTGTTGGAAACTGACGTGTGAGATGCTGCCGTCCTTGTCCGCAATCTCCAACTTCTGGTTGAACAGGCTGAGGACATGACACTCGGTCTTCGTGCCGTTCTGGAATTCGACCAGATCCGCGCGGACGCCGACCGCGAGCGCGAAACACAAGCCGGCAAGCAATATTCGCTTCACAAGGGGTGAGTAGAGCAGGTTTTCTGCCCGAAATTTGCCGTCTGCCGTCGCGGTTGCGACCAATGATTGCGCGGCCCGGTCTGAGACCGCTACTTTTTGTGCTCGTGGAGGCTCAGTTGTTTGATGCCATCAAACAGGTACCAGATGCCGGACACGAGCGTGAAGAAGCCAGCGGCATAGAGCGGCCACAGGTAGGACGGGCGCTCGACCTTCAACAGCACCCAGCCGAGCGCAATCATCTGGAAAAAGGTCGCGCACTTGCCGACGATGCGCGGTCGCGCGATGACACGGCCCGCCAGCATGTGAATCAGCACGCACCCGCCCAATAACATTAGATCACGGCTGACCACCAGCACGGGGAACCACAGCGGCAACAGATCGAACGGCGTGCCATCCTTGAACCGGATGCTCAGGAGAATCAGCGCCGAGAGAAGCAGCGCCTTGTCCGCCAACGGGTCGAGGAAGACGCCCAACTCGCTCTTTTGATGGTAGCGACGCGCGATGTAGCCATCCACGGCGTCGGAGATGGCGGCAATGGCAAACACCACGCAGGCCAGCCCGCGCTCCCATTCCTGCTCCTGTTCCTTCTGGTAGTCGCGGATGTAATCCAGCGTCAGCCACACGAACACCGGGATCATGAAAATGCGCGCGATCGTGATTTTATTCGGCAGCGTCATGGGTGAAATTTCTCGGCCGCGCGGCGCAACCGCGCGAGCACGCGGTCGCGGCCCAGCACTTCCAGCATGTGATACAGCGACGGGCCGGCCGACTTGCCGCTGACCGCCACGCGGCAGGGATGAATGAGTTCGCCGGTCTTGACGCCGATCTCCGCGGCGAGCGCTTTCAAGGCCGTTTCGAGGCCAGCGGCGTTCCACGGACTGGCCCCGTCAAACTTCCCGACGAGCTTCATGAGACGCTCGCTCGTGTGCGGACCGCTGCAGGATTTCTTCACCGCCTCGGGATCGAACGGATAATCCTCGGTGAAGAAGTAGTTGGTCCAATCCGGCAACTCCTTCAACAGCTTGACCTTCTCCTTCACGAGGCCGAGCACGGCGCGCACGTACGGCTCCGCGGGTTTCTCACCCCCCAGTTTTAGAAACGGTCGCGCCAATTCAATGAACCGGTCCGACGACATGGCGCGGATATATTCGCCATTCATCCACGTCAATTTGGAGGAATCGAACCGCGCGTTGTTGCGCAGGATTTGCGGCAGATCGAACAGTTTGACCACATCGTCGATCGGGAGGACCTCGCGATTGTCCTTCGGCGACCAGCCGAGGAGGCAGAGGTAATTGCGCACCGCCTCGGGCACAAAGCCGTCCTCGACGTAGGTTTGGAGCGACGCGAGCCGGGCCTTGGCGGGGTCGGGGTCGCTCTTGCTCATCTTCGTGCCATCGGGATTAAGAATCATCGGGATATGCGCGTACTTCGGCGGCTCGACGCCAAAGGCGCGGAACAGCGCGATGTGCTTGGGTGTGTTCGAGAGATGATCCTCGCCACGGATGACGTGGGTGATTTTCATCTCGATATCATCCACCACATTGACCAGATGAAACACCGGGTTGCCGTCGCTGCGGACGATCACGAAATCGGGGTCGAGCATCTCGGTTTCGTTGAGGGGACGCACCACGCTGCCGGCAATGAGGTCGGGTACTTCAATCGGCTGGCGCGACATCTTGAAGCGGACCGCGCCGTCGCGCTCGTAGGCCATGCCCTTGTCTTTCAATTCCTGGATGCGACGCCGGTACATATCGGCGCGCTGCGATTGAAAATACGGACCGAACCCGCCGCCTTTGTCCGGGCCTTCGTCCCAATCCAACCCCAGCCATCGCAACCCATCGAGAATGGTGTGCAACGATTGTTCGGTATTGCGCGCGGTATCGGTGTCCTCGATGCGCAGGACGAAGGCGCCGCCCGCGTGACGGGCGTACAGCCAGTTGAACAGGGCGGTGCGCACGCTCCCAATGTGCAGAAAACCAGTGGGACTGGGCGCGAATCTGACGCGGATGCTCATGGTGTGTGCGGAAAATAGCAGACGGCGCTCGCAAGTCGCAAGACCCAATCCGATTCTGCGGGAGTCGTGTTGCCAACGCAGGCGGCGGACTGGTGGGGCAATTCGCGGTCGCGAACGATGCGGACGTCAGTACCCGACCGGATGCGATTGCAACCACAGCAGGCGCACGGCAGTGCCGAAGGCGAGCAGCAGATTGAACCACGTGAGGATGAAGTCCAGATAGTAAACAGTCAGCGGCCCGGCAGCAGCCGTCGTGACTTCCTTGTACCGGCGCAATTCGGCGAACACACGCCAGAATAACAAGCCCGTCGGAAAGCGCGCGCCGCGACGGTACAGGGAGGGGCAGATGGCAATCCAGTGCATCAAGACATTGGAGACGAATGTCACACCAAGGACCAAAATCAATCCGTAGACATCGTGGTTGTTAGCGATCAACTTGAGCATGGCTACAGTGAATGCAGGAAGTCTGCCAGTTCCAAGGTCGTGGGGCTCGTGGCTGTGCGCACGTAATAGCCAGACGTACCCACGCCGATCTCGAGTGAAATTTCGTTGTCCCCACCGAGCAGTTTGCCGAGGCAGAAACCCGCGTTGAAGTGATCGCCCGCGCCCGTACTGATCAGCGGCTTTTCGATAAATGGACCGTTCGCCGTGACCACGCCGTCGGCGGACGCGGCAACGGCGTAGGCGCGTGGATGAATCATGACGCCCGAAGTCTTGATCTTGTCATGGATAAACTTCGCCACCGTCTTGATCGCCGATTCACCGTGGTGCTCACCCGGGTAGCCGAGCGCCGCACCGACCTCGAATGATTCCTTCTCGTTCAGGCCAAGGTACACGTCGAAATATTTCTGGAACCGGCTGATCAATTCGAGGGCGTGCCGAATGTCGCCCGGTGCGCGCTTCTCGGGGTCCGCCAGGTCGAAGAAAAACGTGTGCCGCGGCTGCGCGGGCATGTTCGGACAGATCTCGGCCAGCACGTGCTCCCAGATGTCGCTCATGTGTGGCAACATCGTCCAGTTCTGGAGTCCAACCAGACTCGCGTTCGCGAAACAGTCGGCGAGCGTCTGGTGGCCGATCCGCTCCACGAGATTTGCCCAGGTCACGTCACCCAGCGACGCGTGTTTGCCCATCATGATCTTGCCATCGTCGAATTCCAGCGCGTCGGTGCGCCCGGGCTCGGCAACGCTGTAGACCACGGCCCGTTTGGCGAGTTCGGAAAAAACGGGATGGAGGTTCGGATACCCGAGGCTGCCAATGTAGGTCACCTGGGCGCCGAACGCGGCCAGGGCGTTGGCCATGATCGGACCGTTGCCGCCCAGTTTGACGCGTTCGACCACCAGCTCGGCGTTCGCGCTCTTGCCGGCCGCGGTGCTGACCCGCGCCCCGAAGGCAGCGAGCGTCGGCACCCGCGTGAATTTTTCCGCGGACTCGCGTTTGTCGACGACGCTGACGATCTCGTCCACAAACCCGTCGAGGCCGATGGTGAGGCGTTTCGTCGCAATCGTGTGCGCTTTGGCGCGCAACAGTCGCGCGGCGCGTTGTGGAAGTCGTTCCATATACAATCGATTCTCGGTGAAATCGACAATCAGCTCAATCGTGAAGCCGTCGTGTTTTCACGCATGCGTGTTGTATCTAACAGAAAGGGACGCCTCGCTCAACCACTTTCATGGCCTTGTGAACAAGGCCTTGACCTTTGCGGGCGCGCTGCATAGGCTTTATGGTGTCATGGTCGGTCAACGACGGAACAACGGGTGGGACACAGGGGATTTGGTGAGACGATGAAGAAAATCGAAATCGGCCTGCGCGCGCCGGATTTCTCTCTTCCGGGAGTGGACGGCAAGGACTACTCCCTGAATTCATTCAAAGACAAGAAAGTCGTGGTCGTGATGTTCACCTGCAACCATTGTCCCTACGCGCAGGCCTACGAGGATCGGTTGATCAACATTCAGCGCGACTACGCCGCCAAGGGCGTGCAACTGGTTGCCATCAATGCCAATGACGAAGCCGGCTATCCCGAGGACAGTTTTGACAACATGGTGCGGCGTTCGAAGAAGAAGCAATTCAATTTCCCCTACTTGCGCGACGAGAGCCAGCGGGTGGCGCGCTCCTACGGCGCGGAATACACTCCCGAGGTCTTTGTGCTCAACGCCAAACAGGAGGTGCGCTACATCGGCCGCGTCGACGATAACTGGCAGCACCCCGACAAAGCGCATTCCCACGACCTGCGCGCCGCCATCGACGCCGTGCTCGCCCGCAAGAAGGTTGCCAACCCGGTCACCCACGCCATCGGCTGTACGATCAAGTGGAAGATGTGATTCGCCGCCCGTGCCGCCATGCTTTATCGACTTCTCATCCTCATCACGAAGCTCGGCATCAACGCGCTCGCGCTGCTGGTGGTCACCTCCATCTTCAAAGGCATCCGGCTCGATAACAACCAGACCTTGATCGTTACGTCCGTCGTGCTGGCGTTGGTCAATACCTACCTGCGCCCATTGGTGGTCATCCTGACGCTGCCGATCAACATCCTGTCTCTGGGGTTGTTCACGGTGGTCATTAACGCCGCAATGTTGGAACTCGTGAGCTGGCTGATTCCGTCGTTCCACATCGATACGTTTTGGACCGCGATGGGCGGGGCGCTGGTGATCAGCATCATCAGCCTCCTGATGAGCTGGTTTCTGCGCCCCGACTCGCTCCAGGTCAAAGTGTTTCGCGGGTGAAGAAGTTCTCCGCCATCATCTTCGACATGGACGGTGTGATCGTGGACAGCGAGCCGCTCCACCAGAAGGCCTTCGAGACGTTGTTCGAGGAACTCGGCAAGAAACACGATCACGGGATTGTGTTTCACGAATACTACGGACGTTCCGATGGCGTGTTGTTGCGTGACTTCATCGAGAAACACAAGCTGCCGAATGAACTCGAGGACCTCTCCGCCCGCAAGCTGAAATACTTTCTCGGCTACCTGCGCGAACACCGGCCGGTGTTCCAGGAATTGCACGCGCTGACACCCGAACTCGCCAAGCGCTACAAGCTCGCCATCGCCACCAGTTCCGACCATCACGTGGCCGATGTCGTCATGGAGATTTCCGGGCTGGGTCCGCACTTCACCCTCATCGTCGCCCGCGAAGATGTCCGCTTTCCGAAACCCGATCCCGAGGTCTATTTCACCACCGCCCGAAAACTGGGCGTTCGGCCCTCGACGTGCTGCGTCATCGAAGACAGCACCCACGGCGTCCAGGCCGCCAAAATGGCCGGCATGACCTGCATCGGCCTTACTACCAGCCTCCCGCCCGAAAAACTCTCCCGCGCCGACCACATCGCCCGTAACTACGACGACGTGCGCAAACTGCTGCTATAGCAACGGCCTAAAAGTGGCGCCGTTCTTCGAGGAAAGTTCTCAAAAACTTCGCCGTGTGGGATGTGGCTTTGATGACTTGTTCCGGAGTGCCCTGGGCGACGATGCGGCCGCCGGCGTCGCCGCCTTCGGGGCCGAGGTCGATGATCCAGTCAGCTTCGGCGATGATGTCCAGATTGTGCTCGATGATGATGACGGTGTTACCGGCATCGACGAGGCGATGCAGCACGCGGATCAGTTTCTCCACGTCCGCCATGTGCAGGCCGATGGTCGGTTCATCGAGGACGTACAGCGCGCCCGATTTCAGTCTCGCGACATCCGATTCCTCGCCTTTCGCCTTCGCCAACTCCGTGACGAGCTTGATGCGTTGGGCTTCGCCGCCACTGAGCGTCGGACTCTGCTGCCCGAGCGTGAGATAGCCGAGGCCAACCTCCTGGAGCAGCTTCAAGCCGTGATGAATTTGACGGTGGGCCGCAAAGAACTCGACGGCTTCATCGACGTTCATCGCCAGCACATCGCCGATGGACTTGTCTTTGAACCGGACATCCAGTGTCTCGGGTGTAAACCGTTTCCCGCGACACGCGTCGCAGGTGACGAACACGTCCGGCAAAAAGCTCATCTCGATCTTTTTCCGGCCCTGGCCTTCGCATTCCGGGCAGCGACCGCTGGCGACATTGAAAGAAAACCTAGGCGGCAAGTATCCGCGCATCTTGGCTTCCGTCGTGTTGGCGAACAGCTTGCGGATCTCGTCCCAGAATCCCACGTACGTCGCCGGACAGGACCGCGGCGTCTTGCCAATGGGCGTTTGATCAACTTCCAGTACGCGCGCGACGTGTTCCACGCCGTGAATCTGCCCACAGCCTTTTAACTGGTTGTGCGGATGTCCTCTTGCATACGATTTGCCCACAAGAACCTTGAGGTTTTCATGCAACACGTTCCGAACGAGCGTGCTCTTCCCGCTGCCGCTCACGCCCGACACACAGACCAATCGTTGCAACGGGAATTTCACGTGGACGCTCTTCAGGTTGTGAAGGGTCGCGCCAACAATTTCCACGGCATTGCTGGCGGTCTTGCGCGGAGTTTTATGGAACGGATGTCGCAGCGGTTCGCGCAACAGTTTGCCGGTCAGCGACTCTTCGCACCGCACGATATCTTTGATCGTTCCCTCGGCCACGAGCCGCCCGCCGTTGGAACCGGCGCCGGGACCGAGGTCGATGATGTGCTCGGCGCGGCGAATGGTGTCTTCATCATGCTCGACCACGACGACAGTATTCCCCTTGGCTTCAAGTTCGTGCAGCGTATCGAGCAACATCAGGTTGTCGCGCGGATGCAGGCCGATAGTCGGTTCGTCGAGGATGTAACAGACGCCCCGCAGATTGGAACCAAGTTGCGACGCCAATCGAATCCGTTGCGCTTCGCCGCCACTCAACGTCGGTGCGGCGCGGTCGAGCGAAAGATACGACAGGCCGACCTTGTCGAGGAACCGCAGGCGCGATTGCAGTTCGGCGACGATGTCGCGCGCGATGTCCGCATCGCGTCCGCGCAACGTCGAGTCGCGGAAATGCCGTTCAGCCTCGGTGACCGACCACGCCGTCATCTTCGTGATGTTCATGTCCTGAAATTTCACCGCCAGGGCCTCGGGACGCAGACGCTGACCGTGACAGGCGGGGCAGGGACGTTCCTGTCCCTCGAACCACTCGTTCCACCAGACTTCCTCGCCCGTGTGCCCTTCGCTGAAGCCGTAGAACAGGAGCCCGGTGCCGAAGCATCGCGGACACCAACCGTGTTTCGAGTTGAACGAGAACAGGCGTGGGTCGAGTTCCTCGAAACTGCGGCTGCATTTCGGACAGGCGCGCCGAGTGGAAAACAGTATCTCTCCCTGCTTGCGGGGAGACGAGACGATGACCAGACCTTTTCCATACTCCAACGCGGCATCGAGTAGTTCGCCGAGGAGAATCTCATATTTCGGTGATGCCTCGCGTCCGCCGACGGGTAACTCGATATTGTGCTCCTTGAATCGGTCGAGCCGCGGCCAGTTGGCGGTCGGGAGGAATTCACCGTCGACGCGCAACAGGGCGAACCCCTTTCGCAACGCCCATTGCGCCAGATCGGTGTAATAACCTTTGCGGGCCACAATCAGCGGCGCGAACATTTCAACGCGCTGGCCGCGATAATCCTTCATCAGCTTCGCGAGGATCACCTCGCGGGTCTGGGGCTGGATCGGGATATTGCAATCCGGACAGTATTGCGTGCCGAGCTTCACGAACAGCAACCGCAGGAAATGGTAAATCTCCGTCACCGTCGCGACCGTGCTCTTGCGTCCGCCGCGGCTGGTCCGTTGTTCGATGGCAACGGTCGGGGGAATCCCGAAGATCGCGTCCACGTCGGGGCGTGAGGCTGGTTGAACAAACTGGCGGGCGTATGCGTTCAGCGATTCGAGATAGCGGCGCTGGCCTTCGGCGAACAAAATGTCGAATGCCAGCGTGCTTTTGCCGCTGCCGCTGATGCCGGTGACGACGGTGAACTTGTCCCGGGGAACATTGACGTCGATGCTCTTGAGATTGTGCTCGCGCGCGTTGTGGATGCGGATCGAATGATTTGGGCCCGCCGCATACAACGGCGCGGGAGATTCGGCGACTTTCCGGAGTGCCGACGACCCGCGCAACGCGGCGCCGGTGTGGCCGCGTTCGCATCTGGCCACGTCGCGCGGCGTGCCCACGCAAATGATTTCGCCGCCGGCATCGCCGCCTTCCGGCCCGAGATCGATGATCCAATCCGCCGCGCGAATCACATCGAGGTTGTGTTCGATCACAACGACGGAATGGCCACGCTCGATGAGCTGGCTCAAGGCGCGCAGCAACGTGGCGATATCGTCGAAGTGCAGGCCCGTGGTCGGCTCGTCGAACAGGAACAACGTGCGTTTGCTCGAGGTTTGCACGAGATGGCCGGCGAGTTTCAACCGTTGCGCTTCGCCGCCGCTGAGCGTGGGGACCGGCTGGCCGAGTTTCATGTAACCGAGACCGACGGCGCGCAACGGTTCCAGCGCGCGCAGCACTTCGCGATGCGCGATGAAGAACTCGCAGGCTTCGTTGGCCGTCATGTCGAGAACGTCCGCGATAGATTTCCCTTTGATCCTGACTTCCAGCACTTCCGGCCGATACCGTTTTCCATCACAATCGGGGCAGCGCAGATAGACGTCGCTCAGGAACTGCATTTCCACGTGCTCGAAGCCGTTCCCGCCGCAGGTGGGGCAACGTCCTTCACCGGAATTGAAACTGAATGTGCCGGCGGTATAACTGCGTTCCTTCGCGAGCGGCTCGGCGGCGAAAAGTTTGCGGATCGTGTCGAACGCACCGACATAGCTGGCGGGGTTCGAGCGCGTGGTGCGACCGATGGGCGATTGGTCCACCATGACCACGTCCTCGATCTTCTCGTGGCCAGAGATGGAGCGATGACGGCCCGCGGGTTCGTCGGGCTTGTGTTTCAGTTTGCAGAGCGCGTTGTAGAGAACGTCCTGGATCAGCGTGGATTTCCCCGAGCCGCTGACACCGGTGACGCAAACGAGCCGGTTCAACGGAATTTCGACATCGATGTTCTTTAGGTTGTGTTCACGCGCGCCAAGAATCTTGAGCGATGTGGGTTTTCCCGAATGGACAATTCGGGGAGCCGTCCCCATCACGGACTTTTCTCCACGAAGATAGGCCGCCGTCAGAGAACCCTTCGCTCCGAGCAATTGCTGCTGTTTTCCGAAGAACACGATTTCGCCGCCGCGTTCGCCGGGGCCGGGGCCGAGATCGAGAATGCGGTCGGCGGCGCGGATGACATCGGGATCGTGCTCGACGACGAGCAACGTATTCCCGGCGTCGCGGAGCCGGTGCAGGATGCCGATGAGGCGATTGATGTCGCGCGGGTGCAAGCCGATGCTGGGTTCGTCGAGGACGTACAGCGTGTTGACGAGGGAGGTCCCGAGCGCGGTGGTGAGATTGACGCGCTGGACCTCGCCGCCGCTGAGCGTGCGGGACTGGCGGTCGAGCGTGAGGTAGCCGAGGCCGACGTCGACGAGATACCGGAGGCGCGTGCGGATTTCAGCGAGCAAAAGATCGTCGGCTTCATCGAGTGGGGCGGGCAGTTGGAGGTTCTGGAAGAATTCGTAGCAGCGGTCGATGGGCAACAGTACGACCTCGTGAATGGTCTTGTCATTAACGCGCCACAGCAGCGCATCCGGCTTGAGTCGCGCGCCGCCGCAGGCTTTGCAGGGGACATAGGTGCGATACTTCGAGAGCAGGACGCGGATGTGCATCTTGTAGCTCTTCGTCTCCAGCCAATCGAAGAACCGCTTCACGCCGTACCAGACCTGGTCTTCCCACGGACCGATGCCGTCGATGACCCATTTGCGCTGCGCATCTGCGAGCTCGCGCCACGGAACATTCGTCGGGATGCCGGTCTTGCGGGCATACTTCATCAAATCGTCCTGGCATTCCTCGTAGCTCTCGGTCTGCCACGGCTTGACGGCGCCGCCGGCCAGCGTCTTCGTGTCGTCGGGGATGACGAGATCGTAGTCGATGCCGATGGTGCGGCCGAACCCGCGGCATTTCTCGCACGCGCCGATGGGGGAATTGAACGAGAAGAGGCTCGGCACGGGATCGCGGTAATGGATGTCGCACTCGGCGCAATGCAAATCGCTGGAGAACTTTTGCCCGTTGATGGCGACGCGTCCGTTGCCGACTTTCAGCGCGGCTTCGAGTGCTTCGACGATGCGGGCGCGGTTTTTATCCGTGAACGCCACGGTGTCCTGGATGACTTCCAGAGCGTCGCCGCGCTTTTCGACCTTGTGATAGCCCTGCTTGGCGAGGAGTTCGCGGATTTCCGTCTCGGTGAAGTTCTTCGCAATCGGCACGGGGAACGTGATGAGCAGTTCGCCCTCGGACCCGGGAAGTTGTTCGTAGATCGAATCGGGCGTATCGCGTCGCACGGGCTTGCCGCAGTTTCGGCAAAAGAGTTGCGCGGCGCGCGCAAAGAGAAGTTTCAGGTGGTCGTTCAATTCCGTCATCGTGCCGACGGTGGAGCGCGAGGTCTTGACGGGATTGGTCTGGTCGATGGCGATGGCGGGCGGGATGCCGTCGATGCGGTCGGCCTTCGGTTTGTCCATGCGGTCGAGGAACTGGCGGGCGTAGGGCGAGAACGTCTCGACGTAGCGGCGCTGTCCCTCGGCGTAGATCGTGTCGAACGCCAGGGAGGATTTGCCCGAGCCGCTGACGCCCGTAACGACGATCAGTTCGCCCAACGGCAGCTTGAGATCGATGCCCTTGAGGTTGTTCTGACGCGCGCCGACGACTTCGATGAACTGGCCAGGATTTGCCCCCATACTCGCGGCGCTACTGTAGCGCAAAGCGGCAGGTTGGCAAGTGGCGGTTCCCCGGTTGCGGGATTGCCTGTGAATCCTCGGTGGGCTCTATTGAGGGGTGAGAGTCAAGACGAGACTAGAATACGTTTTGGGCTGAAAATCGCTCGTATTTCTGGGGATAGGGAGTTATGTATTGCTCCCGCGAGGTTTTTTTGTGATACAAAACCGGATGAGCGCAGCATGGCCAGTCGGCGCGCTGATCGTTGCGGCTCTTGCAGCGGCAGCAGGGATGTTCTTGCCAATAGACTACAGCTTTGGTTTCGTTTTGGGTACAATTTGTCTTACTGGTTCTTTGGGTTCTGCTATCGGCGGAATGATGATCATTAGAGAATCAAGACTAGTTGGTTTGGTTTGTATCATTCTTGGTCTGCTGTTGCTCGTTCTTCTGTTGCTTCCAGCTTTCAATACCGCAAAACCAAGACGTAAACTAAAGCCTGTCTTGGGTATGCTTGTAACCGTGACTAGATGACTCAACGGAGGTGACAAGAATCCACATCCCGGTTTGCGTCAGCTCAGGCGGTTCATCCACTCGTCGTCGATGAGGACGTCGAGGTCGAGGAAGACTTTCTTGTTCATGGCGACTTCGAGTTCTTTGCGGGCGGCGGAGCCGATTTCCTTGATTTTCCTGGCGTGCTGGCCGATAAGCATGCGCTGGTGGCGGTCGTCGGTGGTGAGGATGGCGGCTTTGATGTAGACGAGGGGTTTGCCCTGTTTATCTTTGCGGTCCTCGACCTGTTCCACGTGGACGGAGGCGGTGTAGGGGACTTCTTGATTGGTTTGCAAATAGAGCTTTTCGCGGATGAGTTCGCCGATCCAGAATTCGTTGGTGACATTCGTGATCTGGCCGACGGGATATTGCGCCGGGCCGACCGACAGATGGCGGAAGATCGCCTGGATGATGAGGTCGATATTTTTGTCCTTCAATGCCGACACCTCGATGACCGAGGCGTATTTGGGGCCGCGTTCGAGCCACGTGTCGCGGTAGTAACGGTCAGGCAGGTCGAGCTTGTTCAGGACGAGAATCTTCGGGAGCACACTGCGATCGACAAGGTCGTTGACCCGCTGGTCTTCGGTGCCGATGGCGCGCGTCGGATCGACAACGTGGACGATGACGTCGACGCCTTCGAGGGCATCGCGAAGTTTATGATGGAGATTCTGGACGAGCTTGCTCGGCTGCGTCTTGAAAATGCCGGGTGTGTCGACGAAGACAATCTGGCCCTCGGGACGATGGACGATGCCGTGATAGGTGTCACGCGTCGTCTGCGGTTTGGGCGTGACGATGGCGATCTTGCTGCCAACCAACGCGTTGAGCAGGGTCGACTTCCCAACGTTGGTGCGCCCGACGAGCACAGCGAAGCCGGACTTGAGATTGGGCGCGATTTCCATCGAAGCTATTGTACTCGTGAACCCGCTGAATGAACACCAATCATTGGCAACCGGGTAAGGTTACGCGCGCGGCGATTCATCTTTCTTGTTGCGATTCGGCGGAATTGATACAAATTGCACCCTACCATGAGTTGGAAGGAAAAACTGGCGGGGAAGGTGCCGCCCGCGCTGGCGGACGAGATTGACGTCTACGAGACGCAGCTCGAACTGCGCAAACTCGGCAAGATCGACGAGAAGCTGTTCGCCGAGACGCGGTTGCGTCGTGGGGCGTACGGACAACGCTACGATAACGGCCAGCGGTATGATGGCGTCAAGACGCAGCAACTGAAATTTCCCGCGTCCCCGTTGACCAAGGGCCCGGACACGCTCTGGGACGCGCCTGGCATGCAGCGCATCAAGATCCCGTTTGGCGGATTGACGGCGGCGCAATTGGAGACGCTGGCGGATTGCGCGGAGGAATATTCCGACAGCATTCTGCACGTGACCACGCGTCAGGATTTCCAGCTTCATTTCGTCCACATCGAAGACACGCCAACAATCATGCGGCGGCTGGCGGCGGCGGGGATCACGACGCGCGAAGCCTGCGGCAATGCGATACGGAATGTCACCGCCTGCCCGCTCGCGGGGGTGTGCCGCACCGAGGCGTTCGATGTGACGCCGTACGCGAAGGCCATTGCCTACTTCTTGCTCGGCCATCCCGACACACAGGATTTCGGACGCAAATTCAAGATCGCGTTCTCGGGTTGCGAACAGGAAGCGTGTGGTCTCGTGAACATGCACGACATGGGGGCACTGGCGTTGGTGCGTGACGGCAAACGCGGCTTTAAACTGTATGTCGGCGGCGGACTCGGCCCGGTGCCGTATCAGGCGAAGGTCTTCGCCGATTTCGTTCCCGAGGAGGAATTGTTGCCGATCGCGCAGGCGATCGCGCGCGTGTTTGCGCGGCTTGGGGAGAAGCAGAATCGGGCGCGGGCGCGCATCAAATTCCTCGTCGCGAAACTCGGTGTTGATGAATTCAAGCGGTTGGTGATGGAAGAGCGCCAGATTCTGCCACATGATTCGCGGTGGACGGCGTTCATTCCCGACGCGCACGGTTTCAAGGAGACACCGCTCAAATCGCCGTCGTCACTCAACGGCTCGGCAAAACCCGAGGGCTACGCGGCGTGGGCGGAGACAAACGTTTATCACCAGCTCCAGCCGGGGTATGCGGTGGCGACGATTTCCTTGCCGATTGGCGACTTCACGTCGTTGCAGGCGCGGCGGATTGCTGATCTCGCGCGGAAACATTGCGGAGACAATATCCGTACGACCGTGGAACAGAATCTGGTGTTCCGCTGGGTGGCCGAGAAAGATTTGCCAGAATTGTATCGCGAATTGAAAGCCATCGGTCTCGGCGATTTCGGCGCGGGGACGATTCTCGATGTTGTCGCGTGCCCGGGCACGGACACGTGCAAGCTGGGCATTGCTTCCTCGCGCGGTCTGGCGCGTGAATTACGGCAGCGACTGGCCGCACAGTATTTCAACCTGGATGCGGCGGCGAAGGCTCTGCACATCAAGGTGAGCGGGTGTTTCAATTCATGCGGTCAACATCACCTGGCGGACATCGGCTTTTATGGAAACAGCCGCACGCTCGGCAACCGCAAAGTGCCGCATTTCCAGGTATTGCTCGGCGGCAAGTGGCGCGACAATGCCGGGTCGTACGGTCTGGCCATTGGTTCCGTGCCATCGAAGAACGTGCCGGCGGTGGTCGAGCGCATCACGCAGCGGTTTGTGAAGGAACGGAAGGGCAACGAGAGCTTTCAGGATTTCATCACGCGCATTGGCAAGGCCGAGAGCCGGAAGATGCTGGAAGATTTGATGGAAGTGCCCGCGTACGAGTTGAGCCCGGGGTTGTATTCCGACTGGGGCGACCCGCGCGAGTTTACCATGGGCGACATGGGCATGGGCGAATGCGCCGGCGAGGTCGTGTCGCGGCTGGATTTCGACTTGCAAGCGGCGGAGCGATTGTGTTTCGAGGCGCAACTCAAGCTGGAAGCGAAAGATTTGGCCAAGGCCGACGAGTTGGCCTACAAATCGATGCTGCAAGCGGCACAGGGATTGGTCAAGGAACTCTGGTACGACGTGCCGAATGATCCGGACGTAATCGCGAAAGAGTTTCGCACGCGACTGTTCGAGCCGAAACTGTTCTGGGATCGGTTCGTGGGCGGCAAGTTTGCCCAGGATTTCTTCCGGCGACATGAGAATCCGCCAAAGCGGTATGACCACGATGAAGTCCATCGTCTCATCGAGGAATCGCAGTTGTTTATCGAGGCGGCACACGCTTGCGCCGACAAGCTGCGCGAACAAAAGGCCGCGCAGATGAACCAGCTTGTGAAGTAACGGAAGCCGACTCGATATGGATCTCTACAAAATCGGCGTCAAGATTTTCGTCTCCAACCCGCAGGTTGTGGACATTCACGATTTCATTCCGGTGTTCCAGGGTTGGATTCAGCAGCAGAAGATCGAGGGCCATCAGTTGATCGACGTGCACGACTACTCGCACGTCGAGAACGGCCCGGGGATTCTGCTCGTTGCGCATGAGGCCAATTTCAGCATGGACCAGGAAGGCGGACGGCTTGGGCTGTTTTATTACCGCAAGCGGGAACTTTCGGGGAGTTTCGAGGCGAACCTGAAGACCGTTTTGGACACGGCCCTGCAAGCCTGCAAACTGCTGGAGGCGGAGCCGAAGCTGAACGGGATCAAATTCAAGACCGATGAGATTCTCGTCATCGTCAACGATCGCCTTCTGGCGCCGAATGACGCAGCATCCCGAGCGAAGCTTGAGCCCGTCATTGCCAAGGCATTGGGCAAAGCCAAGCTCGCCCCGCAGGCAGCGGCTGATCCGCGTGAACGTCTGGCTTTTGTGGTCAGCCGCAGCTAAAGTAGCGGCGTGACAATTCTTGCGGCACACCGTCAGCACTCGCGGCGCTTCGAGGACTTCAAGTACGTCTACCCGGTCCTCTCGCGGCGCAGTCACGGCATTTCCATCGGGCTGAACGTCAATCCGGACAAGGCGTGCAATTTCGACTGTATTTATTGCCAGGTGGACCGCACGACCGAGTCGGCGGTGAAGAAGTTTGATCTGGCGGTGGCAGAAGACGAATTGCGCGACATGCTGGAGATGGTTCGCTCCGGAGAGATTGCGCAGCACGCGCCGTTTAGTTCGGTGCCGAGAGAGATGTTGCGGTTGAACGATGTGGCCCTCAGCGGTGACGCCGAACCGACGACGCTTCCCAACTTTGCCGAGACGATCCAGATGATTGCGCGGGTGAAACCGGCCGACGCGAAGATCGTGTTGATTACCGATGCCGGAGGATTGGATCGACCCGATGTGCGGCGCGGCCTCGAAATCATGGATGCCAACAACGGCGAAGTGTGGGCGAAACTCGATGCTGGGACGGAAGCATACTTCAAGTTGATCAATCGCACGAAGATTCCCTTCGCGCGGATTCTGAAGAACATTGCCCGGACGGCGAAGGCGCGCCCGATTGTCATCCAGAGTTTGTTTCTCAAGATTCGCGGGGAAGGTCCGACGACGTGAAGAGATCGGGGAATACTGTCGGCGATTGCGCGAGATTGGGAATATCAAATTGGTGCAAGTGTACACCATCGCGCGAAAAGCGATGACGGTGGTGGACGGCATACCGGCGTGGGAATTTGTTTCGGCGCTGTCGAATGCCGAGGTGGACGCGATTACCGAGCGCGTGCGGAACGAAGCGGGAGTGCCGGCGGAGAGTTTTTATGGGGGCTGAGGTCGCGCGAGACAGCCGCCGTCGTTATTCGGGAAAGTCGTAGCGATTCGTTTCTGCATCTTCCGGCGGCGAGTAGGGAGCCGGTGAGGTGAGTTGCGGCCTACAACGCGTCCTGCTTGGTTGACACAAGTCGGGCGATGGGCTAGGGTGGGCGACGAATGTGGCGGATGCCACAGAGTGCCGCGAGGGTTGCTTCTGCGACCGCGCGGATTGGAGCGATGCCGGTCTTGAGGCGTTGCGGGTCAGAGAGCGGACGGCTGTCCCAAAAAAACAGGAAAATTGCGAAACGAACCCAACGTTTTTTGGCGATGGTACACGCTGATGTGGTTGACCGACAGTGGTTTGGGAGCGTGGAGCGTCATTTTGTCGCTTGGGTTCGTCCCCCCTCCGGTTGGGTTCGCTTCGGCTCCATGTGGCGCTGCATCCGGTTTTTTGAGTTGCGGTTTGGCAAAATTCCGGGTAAATCCGTGCTGGGCGCGGTTACGCGTCTTCGGGCGAGGTAATCAATCACATGAGCAATTACGGTCTAGAAAACCATGGTATCACGGGCGCGGGAAAGGTGCATTGGAACCTGTCCGTGGCGAAGTTGGTGGAAGAATCCATCAAGCGCGGCGAAGGCCTGCTGACGAGCAGCGGCGCGCTGAACGCGATGACGGGCAAGCGGACGGGGCGTTCTCCGCGCGACAAATGGACCGTGGAAGAGCCGTCCACGAAGGACAAGATCTGGTGGGGCAAGGTCAACCAGCCGATTTCCGAGGAGAATTATCTGGGGTTGCGGCAGGAAGTGCTCGCGTATCTGCAGGGGCGGGAATTGTTCGTGATGGACGGATATGCGGGCGCCGATCCGCGGTATTCGATGCCCATCCGTATCGTGACCGAGTATGCCTGGCACAATCTCTTCGTGAAGCAGCTTTTCCGTCGGGCGACGCCGGAACAACTCAAGTCGCACGTCCCCGAGTGGACCGTCATCAATGCGTGCAAATACAGCGCGGACCCGAAGAAGCACAAGCTCAACAGCGAAGCATTCATCATTGTGGATTTTTCGCGCAAGACCGTGTTGATCGGTGGGACGCAGTACGCGGGCGAGATGAAGAAGAGCATTTTCGCCGTGCTGCATTTTGTGCTGCCGCAGAAGGGAGTACTGCCGATGCACTGCTCGGCGAACATGGGCAAGGCTGGCGACGTGGCGATCTTCTTTGGGCTGAGCGGCACGGGCAAGACGACGCTGTCGGCGGACCCAAATCGCGATCTAATCGGTGACGATGAGCATGGCTGGAGCGATCACGGCGTGTTCAATTTCGAGGGCGGCTGCTATGCCAAGTGCATCAAACTGACGAAGGAACGCGAACCGCTGATTTGGGATGCGATCCGGTTCGGCTCGGTGATTGAGAACGTGGTGGTGGATCCGGTCACGGGCGAACCCGATTACATGGATGATTCCGTGACGGAAAACACACGGTGCGCGTATCCACTGGATTACATTGCCAACGCGGTGCCCAGCGGCATGGGCGGGCATCCGAAGGCGATCGTATTTTTGGCCTGTGACGCATTTGGTGTGATGCCACCCGTTGCGCGACTGAATCCTGCGCAGGCCATGTACCATTTCATGGCGGGTTACACCGCGGCGCTGGCGGGGACCGAGGCCAATATGGGTAAGGACCCGACGCCGACATTCTCGACGTGTTTCGGCGCGCCATTTCTGCCGCTGCCGCCGCAGACCTACGCGCAAATGCTGGCCGAAAAGATGCGCAAACACCGCGTCCACTGTTACCTGCTGAATTCCGGATGGGTTGGCAATGCCTTCGGTCAGGGCCCGCGCATTTCCTTGAAGATCAACCGTGACAATGTGACACACATCATCGACGGCACTTTGGACAAGGCGGAATTCCACAAAGATCCGACATTTGGATTCGAGGTGCCGAAATCTTTGCCCGGTGTCCCTGCGGAATTGTTGGCCCCGCGCTACGGCGCCAAGCACGCAGCGGAATATGACCGACGTGCGAAGGATCTAGCTGGGAAGTTCGTAAAGAATTTCGAGCAATTCAAGGGCGTGTCCCCTGAGATTGTCGCCGCCGGTCCCAAAATATAGCCCGACATTGGGGCGAGCCGCATTGCCGAAGGGCATTGACTACGGCTTGCGCCCAGCCGTGATTGTCGGTTATCCTGCATCGTCATGCTGAAGACCTCTGAGAGCGCCGAGGATTACCTGGAGCGCATCTACGAACTGATCGAGGACAAGGGATACGCGCGGATGATCGACATCGCGCGCACTTTGCGTATCCGTCAGGCTTCGGTGACGCACATGGTCCAGAAGCTGGGCGAAACCGGGTTCGTGCGCTACGAGAAGTACCGCGGCCTAGTGTTGACCTCGAAGGGCAAGGGCGTGGCGCGCGCGGTGCGTCGTCGGCATCAGGTGCTCGAGGAATTCTTTACATTGCTGGGGGTCAACGGTGGAGTGGCCCAGCGCGATTTGGAGGGGATCGAGCATCATCTGAGCCCGGCGAGTGTGGAACGGATCGAAGAATTGGTACGATTCCTCCGCGAGAACCCTCGCGTCTTGCGGAAAATCAGCGCCGGGCGCGCCGAGAAGAGATGATGAATCGACAGGTCGCAATTCTGGCGGTGGCGGTGTTGGCCCTGAGCGGAAAGTTGAGGGCGGCGGACATTATTGACGGCGTCGTCGCCATCGTGAACAGCAATGTCATTACCTACAGCGAGGTGATGGAGCTGGTTCAGCCCGTCGACCGGGAACTGCGGCGCAATTTTTCGGGCCAGGAGTTGGACGATCAGAGACGGAAAGCCCAGGAGGACGCGTTGAACACGCTCATCGAGCACGCGTTGATCGTCCAGGAATTTGACGCCAAGGGATACAAGATCCCCGAGACGTACGTGGAGGGGCAAATCAACAACCGGATCGCCACGGAATTCGGCGGCAACCGCGCGGCCTTTATCAAGACGCTCGAAGCGGAGAACCTGACCCTCTCACAGTTTCGAGATCAGGAACGCGAGCGCATCATCATCGAGGTCATGAGGGACCAACGGGCGCGCAAGACCATGGTGGTGTCCCCTTACAAAATCGAGAAGTATTACCAGGATAAGATCGACCAATTCAAGGTGGGCGACCAGGTCAAGCTCCGCATGATCTACATCAAGCGCGGCGAGACGGTCGCCGCCGACGCTGTTGCCCACGGACAAGACACGGCGTCAGCAACCAATCCGCCGGCACCGACCAATTCGGAGACAGCCGTGGCCGTCACTAATTCCGAAGCGACTGCCGTTAGTTCAACCACTACGGTTGCAGAGGCTGTGACGGTGACAAATGTGCCAGGAGGAGTCCCGTCAACGAATTCAGAGGCCCCGGCCGCCGTCTCAACCACTGCCGTTAGTGCGGCTGCGGTCGCGATGACAAACGCGGTAGAAGTCACGACAACGAATGCTGTCGCAACAACTGCCGGTGGCGAGACGAATACGGCAGCGACTACCACAACCGCCGCCACGCCGCCGCCGCTGCCTGCTGTCGATCTCCAGCGCAAGCTCGCGGAGGAAATCCTGGCAAAGCTGGACGCGGGCGACAGTTTCGAGAGCATGGCCCGCGTCTATTCCGAAGGCAAGGAGGCGAAGGAGGGCGGCGATTGGGGTTGGATCGGGCGTGACATCTTACGCAAGGAGCTAAACGAAATCGCGTTTTCGCTGAAGCCGGGCCAACACAGCCGCGTCATCGAGACAGCGGAAGGCTATTACATACTGGAGGTCGACGACGTGAAGCCCGCGCACACAACACCCCTGGCCGAGGTTCGGGACGACATCGAAAAGACCCTGTTGCAGCAGCAACGCGCCCAGATGCAGGAACAATGGGTCAAGGATCTTCGCGCCAAGGCGTACATCCGACTTTTCTGACAAATGCCAAATCGTCCCCGGATTGGGATCACGCTTGGCGACCCCGCGGGCATCGGGCCGGAGGTCGTGGCCAAGGCCTTGAAATCCGGTCGACTCGACCGGCGCTTCGACTATGAGATCATTGGCAATCCGCGCACGAAGCGCCGCGCGGATGCTGCGGACTGGGTTGCAGAAGGAGCGAAACTCTGCCTCGAAGGCAAATTAGCCGCGCTCGCGACCGCGCCCATCACCAAGGAACTGCTGCACCGGGCCGGCTATCCGTTCGTTGGCCAGACGGAACTTCTGGCACACCTTTCACGGACGAAGCGGTTTGCCATGATGCTGGCGGGCGGCTCCTTGCGCGTGGCGCTCGTGACCATCCATGCACCCTTGCGCGACGTTGCGAAACTAATCACGACGCGCAAGATCGTCGAGGTGATCGAATTGTCAGACCAGATCTGCCGCCGGTTCGGCATCCGTCGTCCCCGAATCGCGGTTGCGGGACTGAATCCTCACGCGGGTGAAGGCGGGTTGCTTGGTGACGAAGAGCGGCGGGTCATCGCGCCAGCGGTGAGGCGCGCGGCCCGGCGCGGCATCGTCGTCAGTGGGCCACATTCCGCGGATACACTGTTTTATCGCGCCGCGCACGGAGAGTTCGATGCGGTGGTAGCGATGTACCACGACCAGGGTTTGGCGCCATTCAAATTGATCGCGTTCGACAATGGGGTGAATCTGACACTCGGGTTGCCGTTTGTGCGGACATCGCCGGACCACGGCACCGCGCCCGATATTGCCGGCAAGGGTGTCGCCCGCCCCGACGGGATGATCGCGGCGATCAACATGGCGGCACAGCTTGCTCGAATCCAAGGGTCACAGGAGCACACGTATTGATGAGACTTGGACTTGTTGACTCTTTTGTTTTAAGTATGCTTTACCTTTCAGGGGCTGGAGTCGGTGGTTTCGGCGCGTACCTGGCAGGTTATGGCCGGTCGTCGTGGCTTTTTACATTCCCGTTCGGCGTGTTGGCGATTGTTCTTTTCGGGTCAGTCATTTATCGGAAGTTCCACTTTCGACCGCTTCTCCTTCCAAGATGTCCGCAGTGCAAGAAGCGTGCGCACTCGTACGGTATGGCGGAGTCTCGCTGGCCGCGTGAGGTTGTCGTCTGTGCTGAATGTCACACTTCGATCGAGTTGTGGTACGTGCAACCTGCGAGAGCACACGTTTCCACAACCATGCCAAGCTTGTGCCTGCATTGGCCGCAGTTTATTGGGTTTTGGCGTATCATGATGAAGAGGGACTCAGGGTAATTCTCTTATCCATCGCCATGCCTCGAGAACTTTTTTGCATCCTGACATGTTGGCGTGAGACAATCTTTGGGATGACACTAACCGGAGTCCGTCGATTACTTTCCGAATTCAATATCCGCCCAAGCAAGGCGCTGGGTAGAATTTTCTTATCGATGGGAACATTCAGTTTTCAGGAAGCGATGACGCGGATCGGATTGTGTTGCCCAGCGGGTCGGGTATGATTTTCACGCTTTGGGGAAAATGTCGCCTATGAAAGAGTTTACCATTCGGACAAACAGTCACACAGAATTCCTCGAAATAACGGAGAGGCTGCAGGAGGCGGTTGACGAAAGCGGGGTCAAGGAGGGCGTCTGCGTGGCGGTCGTACCTCACACGACAGCGGGGATAACAATCAACGAGAACGCCGACCCCGATGTTGTATCCGACATGATTTACGCGCTCGACAAAGCGGTCCCGTGGAAGGACCCGCACTACCGGCATGGCGAATGCAATACGGCGGCGCACGTCAAGTCGAGCCTGATGGGGCACAGCGTGCACGTACTGGTGCGTGGCGGCAAACTGCAATTCGGCACATGGCAGGGCGTGTACCTTTGCGAATTTGATGGACCACGGAGCCGCAACCTGTGGGTGACCGTCATCGGGTAGTCCCGCTTGATTGGGCCCGACGGCAAGATGGTTTTATCGCGAAGGGTTCTGACCGTAGTAAGCATCACGACCGTGCTTGCGGTGGAAATGCTTGTCGAGCAGTGCGCGCTGCATCGGCTTGACTGACGACTTCACGCGAAGGGTTTCGCTTGCCAGCCGCGCCAGGTGTTCGAGCACAACCGCGTTCTCAACCGCGTTCTCGACAGTGGTGCCCCAGGCGAACGGCGCGTGGCTGGCCACCAGTACGCCGGGGAAGTGAAGCGGATCGGCTTTCCTGAATTTCTCCACAATCACGTAGCCCGTATTCGCTTCGTAATCCTGGTTGATTTCACCAGCGGTGAGCAACCGCGTGCACGGCACCGGCCCATGGAAATAGTCAGCGTGCGTAGTTCCGAGCGCGGGCAATTCGCGCCGCGCCTGCGCCCACGCCGTGGCGTACAAGCTGTGGGTATGAGCGATGCCGCCGATTTCCGCAAACGCGCGATACAGCACCAGATGGGTCGGCGTATCGGAACTGGGCCGCAGATCGCCTTCGACGACCCGACCCGTTTTGAGTGAGACGACGACCATGTGTTCCGCAGTCATCTCGTTGTACGGCACGCCGGACGGTTTGATGACCAGATGGCCGCTGGCACGGTCCACGCCGCTGACGTTGCCCCAGGTCTGGACAGCGAGTCCCGCGCGGACCAATTGACGGTTCGCTTCGCACACTTTCTGTTTCAGTTCGTCCAACATGGTGTTGTCGTGGTGAGTGCAGTTTCTAATGCCTGACTCGCGTGCGAATCTCCAGCAGTTTCTTCATGACGTCGTGCAGGTTTCCATTCCACGTGCGGGTACCAAAGGCATCATGTAGCGTCCGATACAGCGGATACAATTCGCGGTACACGGCATGCGCCTGTGGATTTGGCAGGAAAACGTGCTTTTTGACGCCGGTCATGGCCTTTTGGGCTTCCGCGTAGTTCTGGTGTGCTCCACCCACGACGGCGCCCGCGACAGCCGCACCGAGCGCGCATGTTTGCGCCGAGCGCGAGATTTTCATGGGACGGCCCGTCACGTCCGCGTAGACTTGCATCACCACGGGATTCTTCTCGGCAATGCCGCCGCAGTTGACGATCTGCTCGACCTTGACGCCGTATTCTTCGAATCGGTTGATGATCGTCAACGCGCCAAAGGCGGTGGCTTCGATCAACGCCCGGTAAATCTCCGCGGGCGCCGTATAAAGTGTTTGGCCGAGCAACAAGCCGGTAAGTCGTTGGTCAACCAGAATGGTGCGATTGCCGTTGTTCCAATCGAGCGCCAGAAGGCCCGACTCGCCGGGCTTCAGTTTCGCAGCCTCCTTCGTCAGGGTTTCATGCGAGCCGCGTTGTCCGCCGGGCTTAATGTAGTCCACGAACCAATTGAAGATGTCGCCGACCGCCGATTGTCCCGCTTCCAATCCGTAGTATCCCGGCAACACACTGCCATTGACAATGCCACACAATCCGGGAATGTCGGCCAACTCCTGACTGACGGGCGCGAGCATGATGTCGCAGGTGCTGGTACCGATGATCTTGACCAATGTGCCCGGCGCGATCCCTGCGCCAATGGCACCCAAGTGAGCGTCGAATGCGCCCACGGCCACGGGAATTCCTGCGGGCAGACCGGTGCGCTTGGCCCAGTCCGTCGTCAGCCCGCCAACCGCGCGTTCGATAGTGCGGGCCTTCGCCGCCAGCCGCGAGCGCAATTCGCCGAGTCTGGGATGCAGCGAACCGAGAAACTCAGCGTCGGGATAACCGCCCCACGTGTCGTTGTACATGGCCTTGTGGCCGGCCGCGCAAATGCCGACCGTCAGCTTGTCGGGCGCTTCCGTTCCTGTCAGCATGGCCGGGATCCAGTCGGCGATCTCGACCCACGTGTACGCCGCGTCGAACACGTCCGGCGATGTTCTCAGGCAGTGGAGGATTTTGCTGAAGAACCATTCGCTGGAGTATTTGGCACCGCACTTCGCCAGATATTGCGGGCGCATCTCCAGCGCGGCTTCGGTGATCTCCGCGGCTTCGAGCACGCCGGTGTGGTCTTTCCACAACCAGGCCATGGCGGCGGGGTTTTTGGCAAATCGTTTGTCGAACGCCAATGCCCGGCCGCGAGCGTCGACTGGCATCGGCGTGCTGCCCGTGGTATCGACGCCAAGACCGACGACATGGTCGGGCTTGAAACCATTCACGGCGCGCTTTGCTTGTGCCAGCGCCTTCTGGATGGTGATCTCCGCGCCGGTGAGGTAGTCCGACGGATGCTGACGGGCAAGGTTCGGATCACGAGACAGGATCACCCCGTGCGTGCCGTGGGCATACTCCCAAACGGCGGTGCCGACCTCGCGTCCGTTAGTTGTGTCCACGATCAGCGCGCGGACGGAATTGGTCCCGTAATCCAGGCCGATGGAGTATTTCGCGCGCACGTGAAGAAACCCTGTCTACGGCTTCACGATAATCTTCACCACATTGTCCTTGTAAGAGGAGTTCAGGGCGAAAGCCTCGGCCACGTCTTTCAGCGAGACGCGATGCGTGACGAGAGAGAGAACGTTCACCTTGCCGGATTCAACCAGACGAATGGCCCGCGGGTAGGTGTGCTTCATGCGGCGGCTGAAAATGATTGTCAAACCCTTGCGGCGCGCCGTGGAATGCTGGAAGGCGCAACGATCCTCGGACGGGATGCCCACGAGGACGACGCGACCACCGGGACGTGTGAGTTCGACGGCCTGTTCGATGGCCGCGCCACCCCACGCGGCTTCGATGGCCACGTCCACCTCACCGCGAACCGCCAAGGGTTTGGCCCCCAATTTGGCGGCCAACATCAGGCGGTGCGGCAGTGGATCACGGACGAAAATCTCCGCGGCTCCCGCCAGCTTGGCGGTTTGGACGAGAAGCAATCCAATTGGCCCGGCTCCGATGACAGCGACGCGGTCGCCCGGCCGGATCTTGGCAAGTTTGATGGCGTGCAGCGCGACGCCGAGCGGTTCGAGCATGGCAGCCGCTTCGTCATCGATGGAGTCCGGTACCGGAAAGCAGGTTCGCGCCGGCACGACCATGAGCTCCCGCAAACTTCCGTCGTCAGGATACAGGCCACAGAAATGGAGTCGTCGGCAGAGATTCGGATTCCCGCTTTCACACAGGTCGCAACGGTGGCACGGATGCGCCGGGTCGACGGCCACGCGCATACCGGCGCGCAATTCCTCCACGCCACTTCCAATCGCTTCGATAACGCCGCCGAATTCATGTCCGAGAACGAGGGGCGACTTGAGGACGGTATCACCGATGCGCGCATTGGCGAACATATGCAGATCGCTGCCGCAGATACCCGTGGCGGTGACGCGCAACAAGACGTTGCCGGGACCGGGATTGCCGGGGTGGGGAATGCGCTCGATTTGAATATCGCGGGGCCCGTACAATCGCGCCGCCATTATGGGGCGCAGTGATGAACCCGCCTTCGCCAAAGGGGCGGCGGGTACAGTACGGGCGATGGGGGAAGGAGATCGCGGCGAAACCGTTGCTCTCACAATTGTTTTAGTGCGTCGTGCCATGGTTCAATTCACCGCCAGTTCATTCTTACATTCGCCCCAGCCCCGGTGCGAGATGATAGTAGATTTCGTTGGTGCGTAGTTGCTGCTTGAAGAAGCGCAGTTCCGTCTTGGCGTCGATCACCACCAGTTCCACACCGGCGATTTCGGCGAAGTCTTCCATGTGCTCGGTGGTGACGGCGTAGCTGAAGCCGGTGTGATGCGCGCCGCCAGCCTGAATCCACGCCGCGCAGGCGGTCTTGAAATCGGGCCGGCATTTCCAAATGGCGCGGGCCACCGGCAGCTTCGGCAACGGTTTCGGCGGTTTGACCACGTCCACTTCATTGACGAGCAACCGGAAACGGTTGCCAAGGTCGATCATGGACACATTGATGGCGGGGCCGGGTGGCGCGTTAAATACGAGGCGAACAGGGTCTTCTTTGCCGCCAATGCTAAGCGGATGAATTTCCATGGACGGTTTGTCCGCGGCGATGGATTCGCAAATCTCGAGCATGTGTGCGCCCAACACCAAATGACCGTCGGGGTGGAGATGATAGGTATAATCCTCCATGAAGGATGTGCCACCCCGGAGATCGGCAGCCATTACTTTCATCGCGCGGAGCAGCGCGCAAGTTTTCCAGTCGCCTTCCGCCCCGAACCCGTAGCCATCGGCCATCAACCGTTGCACGGCGAGGCCCGGCAATTGTTTCAAGCCGTGCAGGTCCTCAAACGTCGTGGTGAAACCTTTGAACCCACCGTGTTTCAGGAAAGCGCGAAGGCCGAGCTCGATACGCGCGCCCTCGCGAAGCGATTCATGGCGAGCGCCGCCTTTGCGCAATTCCTTCGCAACATTGTATCGTTGCTCGTATTCGTCGCACAGACGGGTGATCGCCGCGTCGCCGACTTCGTTGACGACCTTCACAAGGTCACCGACACCGTAGCCATTGACTGCATAGCCAAGTTTCGCTTCAGCGGCGACCTTGTCACCTTCGGTCACCGCGACCTGACGCATGTTATCGCCGAAACGGCAGAACTTCGCGCCCTGCCAGTCGTGCCAGGCCCGCGCGGCGCGCATCCAGGCTGCGACGCGGTCTTGAACTTCCGTGTCCGACCAGTGGCCAACAACAACCTTGCGACTCAAACGCAAGCGGGTGTGAAGGAACCCCGCTTCGCGGTCGCCATGGGCCGACTGATTCAGATTCATGAAATCCATGTCGATCTCGCCCCAGGGCAGGTCACGATTGAATTGCGTGTGGAGATGCAGGAAGGGCTTCTTCAGTGCGGAGAGACCACCGATCCACATCTTCGACGGCGAGAACGTATGCATCCACAGGATCAGGCCCGCGCATTTGGGAGCGTGATTGGCTTCGAGGCAGAGTTGGCAGATGGCGTCGGGCGTGGTGAGCACCGGCTTGAACACGATCTTCAGCGGCAGGCGCTTCGTGCCGTTGAACGCCTCGACAATCTTGCGCGAATTGGCGGCGACCTTTTTCAGCACCGCCTCGCCGTAGAGGTGTTGGCTGCCGGTGATGTACCAGATTTCGACGGGATCGAGGTTCTTCACGCGTGATCTCCCATTCAGATAAATTCGTTGAGGATGTTTTCCAGCAACTCTTGGCGACCGCTCGCGTTAGCGTCGGCCTCGCCCTTCTTGAGCATGTACGCTTCGAGTTCCTTCAAGCCGACCTTGCCATTCTCGATGTCGCGGCCAATGCCCTTGTCCCAAGAGGCATAGCGTTTCCTGACGAATTCGGCCAAGCGACCGTCGTTGCGGATCGCGGCGGCGATTTTCAGCCCGCGCGCGAAGGCGTCCATGCCGCCGATGTGCGCGTGGAACAGATCCACCGGCTCGAAGCTCTCACGGCGGACCTTGGCATCGAAGTTCAGGCCGCCGGTTTTGAACCCGCCCATGCCGAGGACCACGAGCATAATCTGCGTGGTCAGGTAAATGTCGGTCGGAAACTGGTCGGTATCCCACCCGAGCAATTCATCACCACGGTTGGCATCGATGGAGCCGAGTCGGCCGGCGGACGCGGCGACGGTGAGTTCGTGCACCATCGTGTGACCGGCCAGTGTGGCGTGGTTGGTTTCGATATTGAGTTGAAAGTCATCAAGCAGATCGTACTCGCGGAGGAAATTCAGGCAAGCCGCCGCATCGGAATCGTATTGGTGCTTCGTCGGCTCCTTCGGTTTGGGTTCGATGTAGAACTGGCCCTTGAACCCGATGGACTTCTTATAGTCCACCGCCATGTGCAGGAACTTCGCCAAATGCTCTTGTTCGCGCTTGATGTCGGTGTTGAGTAATGTGGAGTACCCTTCGCGTCCGCCCCAGAACACGTAGCCTGCGCCGCCGAGTTCGTGCGTGACTTCGAGGGCCTTCTTCACCTGCGCGGCGGCGAATGCGAACACGTCGGCATTGCAGCTTGTCGCCGCGCCGTGAACGTACCGCGGATTCGAGAAGAGGTTGGCGGTGCCCCAGAGCAGCTTGATGCCGGTGCGCTGCTGCTCTTCCTTCAGGATTTTTACAACGGCATCGAGGTTCTTGTTGGTCTCGCGCAGGTCACGGCCTTCGGGCGCGACATCGCGATCGTGGAAGCAATAGAATGGCGCGCCGAGCTTCTCGGTAAATTCGAACGCGACCCGCACACGGCGTTGGGCGTTGGCAACGGAGTTTGATCCGTCATCCCAAGGGCGAACGGCGGTGCCGACGCCAAACGGATCGGTCAGTGGATTGCGGAACGTGTGCCAGTAGCAGACGGCGAAGCGCAGATGGTCGCGTAGTGGTTTTCCATCGAGTTTCTCAGCGGCCTGGTAGTGCTTGAACGCGAGCGGATTCTTCGACTTCGGTCCTTCGTATTTGATTCTCGGAATGTCGGAGAAAACGTGTGTCGCCATAATGGCCTCTGCGCGCCGCCGGAAGCCTGGCAGCAGGTCTGACTCGCGCCGGTTCGGATTCGTTTGTGCCACAGCCCGGCCACGCAGGGCAACAGGTTTCTGAAACCGGCAGAACACGCTGGCTGGTGCATCCTCAGCTTTTCAGACGGTTGCTGTCTTGAACGAGGCCAGATCCCACGGTTTCTCGCCGCATTCGCGTGCGATTTCGTTGAACGCTTCGATCTCGGCCTTGGAGAAAAGCAGGCCACCGTGTTTTTTGGTCAGTTCCGCGGCCTTTGCTTCTGGTTGACCGGGGAGCATGCACTTCTCGTTGCCATGACCGAGGATGTCCTGGATGACGGCTTTGACGTTGTCGGCCTGAGTGCGCTTCCTGGCAAAGGCCCCGCCGCTCATCGCGTCGGGATGAATGCATTGGAAGAAAAACACCGGCGTGTGTTTCTCATCATCCTTGACCTCATAGTGGCCGCGAATGGTCGGGAGCGAACCGCCGACGAATGCGGCGTAGAGTTCGTCGATCAAGCCGAGGCCATAGCCCTTGTGCGCGCCAAATGGTAGCAGTGCCACCGCCTTGTCTGGATCGGTGGTGGGATTCCCGTTTTTGTCGACAGCACAGTTGGGCGGAAGCAGCTTCCCTTCGCGTTTGAGTTGTTGGACGCGGCCCATCGCGACGGTCGACGTGGCCCAATCGATCACGATGGGAAACCCGATCGCTTTTGTCGTGGGGAACGCCCACGAATGAGGATTGGTGCCGAGCGTTGGCGTTTTGCCGCCGAACGGGACGACTTCGGCCAGCGCCGCCGTGCAACAGGTGTACGCGATATAGCCCTTCTGCGCGGCGTCCATCACGTACCCGCCACCCCACAAGTAGTGGAAGGCGTTGTCGACACTCACGACGCCGACACCATATTCGTCGGCGAGTTTCATGCAGGTCTCCATCGCGCGATAAGCGACGGGTTGACCGAGTTTCTTCTGCGCATCCCAGACTCGGGCGGCTTTGAATTTCGTTGGAATCTCGCGGATTTGCGCGCCCGGCACACACCCGCCCGCACCGCTTCCGAACAAATGGTCAAGGTGCAGCGCCTTGATGGCGTTGTGGGTGCGGATGCCGTGCGTGGATGCCGAGGCACAGAAACGCGCCGCGTCGGCGGCTTCGTCAGCGGCATAGCCGCGGTGACGATAGGCCACCTCGACGAGGTGGTTGTGAATTTTTTCGGGAACAACGTAGTAAGTTTCGGACATGGCCTTTTGGGTTCGCTCCTAGACGTTGTAAGCGCGGGAGGTCGTGGTGCCGCCGTGGCCGGTCCAGTTGGTATGGACGAATTGGCCGCGGGGTTGGTCGATGCGCTCGTAGGTGTGGGCGCCGAAGTAATCGCGTTGGGCCTGGAGCAGGTTGGCGGGCAGCCGCTCGCTGCGATAGCCGTCAAAATACGCCAACGCGCTGCCTAGGCACGGCACGGGAATGCCCAGTTGCGCAGCCTTGACCACCGTCCGTCGCCATCCGGCCTGTCGGCTGCTGACCGCTTTCTTGAAGAATTTGTCCAGCAGCAGGTTCACCAGGTTGGGATCGCGTTTGAACGCCTTCTTGATATCGCCGAGGAACTTCGAACGGATGATGCAACCGCCGCGCCACACCAGCGCGATGCCGCCGTAGTTGAGGTTCCAGTGGAACTCTTTGGCGGCAGCGCGCATGAGCTGGTAACCTTGGGCGTAGCTGACGATCTTGGAGGCGTAGAGCGCATGGCGGAGGTCCTTGATGAATTTCGGCGGGTCGCCGGAGAACTTCTTGACCTTCGGGACAATCTGTTGAGAGGCGGCGACACGTTCCTCCTTGATGGCGGACAGACAACGGGCGAATACCGCTTCGCCGATCAACGTCAGCGGCATCCCTTCGTCCAGCGCGGTGAGCACGGTCCACTTGCCGGTGCCCTTCTGGCCGGCGGCATCGAGGATCAGGTCGATGACCTCGTGGCCGTGTTTCATCCTTGTAGGCGAGGATGTCGCGGGTGATCTCAATGAGATAACTGTCCAGTTCCCCCTGGTTCCACTCGGCGAAGACGTCGTGCATTTGCTGGTTGGTCAGGCCGAGGCCGCGTTTCATCAGGTCGTAGACCTCGCCGATCAACTGCATGTCGCCATACTCGATGCCGTTATGGACCATCTTGACGAAGTGGCCGGCGCCGTTTTCGCCCATCCAGTCACAGCAGGGATCGCCTTCGGGGGTCCTGGCGCAGATGGCCTGGAAGATGGGTTTGATCAGAGGCCAGGCCGCCGGGCTGCCGCCGGGCATCAACGACGGGCCGTGGAGGGCGCCTTCCTCGCCGCCGGAGACGCCGCTGCCGACATACAGCAGGCCCTTGCTCTCGACGTACTGGGTGCGGCGGATTGTGTCGGTGAAATGGCTGTTGCCGCCGTCGATGAGGACATCGCCTTTTTCCAGCAACGGCAACAGATGCTCGATGAGTTCGTCGACGGCGTTGCCGGCCTTGACAAGCATGATGATCTTGCGGGGTTTCTTCAGCGAGGAGACGAATTCCTCGACGGTGTGCGCACCGAAGAACTTCTTGCCCTGGCCGCGGCCGTTGATGAAGTCGTCGACCTTGGAGGTCGTGCGGTTGAACACCGAGATGGGGAAGCCCTTGCTTTCGATGTTCAAGGCGATGTTCTCACCCATGACCGCCAGCCCGATCAGCCCAATTTCCGATTGTGGTGTGCTCATGGAATACTCCTCGTTGTCAGGTTTGTGATGCGCCCATATTGTCCAGCGGGGAAAACCGCCGTCAACAGGAATATTTGGAGCATGGCTCGAACCTGCCAACATCTGCGCTGGCGGGGGAAACAGCCGGCCTAACTGATAGGAGGGCGACGGACTTTGAGTTTTTAGCCAGCGGCGCCGGGCCGGACGTGAAGATCGCCCGAATAAACCCCAGAATGAGCTACTGTGACCCCGTTCCCCTGGACATCAAAGTCCGCATCCCACCCGGCTCATCCTTGTAACCACTTCCCCTCACTCCTTCACGTCACGGCCCCGGCACCAGCCGGTTGAATCTCAAACTTTCAGAACACGACAGCACCCTCGCGGATGACGGTGACATCGCGAGGGCAGAAAAATGACATTTTGGTGACAGTGTTATGGCACGACGGGGGCGGTTGTGTGACAACCACGCGGTGGAAAATTGGAGCGCAACAGCGGGTCAATTCACCGAGTCGTGAATAAGGCAGTGTTTGGTTGCTTTGCCTTGTTGCCGCCGTTGCGCTCCGTAATCCCTCAAGCGATATTTGGTTCCAAAAGAGATTGAACAGATGAAGAATGATCTTGCCGCATGCGTACCTGAAGCAGGCAAGCCCGGACAAGAGGCCCGCGATAATCTTCGAATTACTTTTCATCAACCATGCACCCCATCTTGGGGGTCAAGTTAGGGTCGCGCATGTTACTAATATCCTCAGCAGCACCCCAACCAGTCAGCATTTCAGCATTGCCAGCAGTGAAACTCAACGGAACTTCCCGCCGCACGCTAAACCGCTTAACTGCAACGAATAGTAAACCAATTTGGACCGTTTGTCCAGTCGATTTCTGCGAAAGTCGACCGGTCCAGTTCATTTCATTGTCATCAGCACTTAAGACCTGAAGACGCGTCCGGGTGTTGGCTCCGAAATGCGAAGTAGCACGGTGTTGACCTCACCATGAGCAAGCTTGGGAGCCGGGCACTGCTTTTGTAGTCGGGTGATCGCCCGCAAAACGCCTGGCGCTTTCCGGCTTGAGTTTGGGGTGTGGTTTTGTTCTGCTTCGCGCACGGGGCGAGCCGCGTGATGGATTGCCATCAGGATCGCGATTCTCGTTTCCCGCGTAGCATTTGGGCACAGGTGCGCCTGCGTGATCCCCAAATGGTTGGTTGCACGCCGTGCCGGCCAACCGAGCCGGGTCATGCGCGCCCGCGCATGACCGGTCGCCAGCAGCGACTCCGCATATCTGACTCGCGATATTATTTGATCGCGCAACATCTCTACCCCGATATTATTTGATGGACTCTTTCTCCAGCCAATTACGGAAACTCTTGTCCTCGAAGCAGTGGAACCAGACGCGGGCGGCCAGCGAACTCGGCGTCACGCAATCCCAGATCAGCGATTATCTCAGCGGAAAGAGCGAGCCGTATCTGAGCCCCGCTGTTGCTGTTGCGAAACGGCTCGGCATCTCGTTGGATGAATTGTCGGGCGTCGCCCCATCGAGCGCGGTGGTCCGGGAAGAAATCGCCGTCTATGGAGCCGACGAGTCGTTCAGTGAGTGGGTCGAAAGACTCAAGCGCCGCTGGCGGCGAAAGGGAGTGTCGCACGCCGAGATGGAACTCGCCATCCGCGTTCTGTTTCCCGAGGAGGCGGACAGGGTCATCGAGTGGTTGAACGCCCAACGGTAGGACAGTCCCTCACTGATGCCCATAAGTTTCTTTCCTCAGTCGAGTTTAGCCACCGCAAGTTGCGTCAGCCGTTCGATATTGGCACAGCATGAACTTGCTTGGGGGTAGTGTCTAACGTAAAATAGCCATGCAAGTCAGTAATTTCCTGCCACAGAATGGAGCTGGCGAGTAAGCAATTTAAAGAAGAGCCGCCCCGCCGCCAGCTCCCCAATCATTCCCCTGACGTCAATATAATGGCAGCGTAGTTCCTGGTCATGCCCCGCAGGAGGAACCGTAGAGAGCATGTCCATCGCGACACTGCCATGCTCCCAGACAGAGCATTCAACTTGCCAGCGTTGCCCGCCGAAGGCTCGTATCCCAAATGGCTTCTGTAGATATCCGATCCGACAACGGTGGGGCTTCGGCGGACAACGATTACTGGACAGGCATCAAGGCGACGCTGTTTTCTCGAAGCTACGTCGATCCGAATGGCCACCAAAGACGCTGAAACCAAAACGTAACGCCCCCACCACAGCTTCAGGATTCGCACCGTAGTTTGTCAGGCGTTCTCGGGGACTCGGGCGGCGTGACACGGATCAAGCCAGGCAAGCGCCATTCGGTTGTCGTCGAAGAAGCGCATTTGGACAGGAGCGAGTTTGACCCCCCGAAGCAAAAACTCGATCACCGTGCGCTTGAATCCGGGTGCCATGACGACGGCCCACTTCGTTCCGTGTTGAAGTCTCGCCACAGCTTCCATCTGCAACCCGACACCCGGGAGTTCCGCCAGGATCGGCCCCCCCGCATCATCGTCGATTTGAAAGAGGATGTTGAACGAAGGATCATATGAAGGGTCATCGTGAACCGTGGAGAAGTGGCTCACCAGATCGGCGGACGTAACGCAGCCGCTCACCCGCACTCGGACGAGGCGGTCAGGACGGTCGATGATGTACTCGATCATGGTTGCTCTATCCCGCTGGAGCA
Source organism: uncultured Verrucomicrobiae bacterium (assembly GCA_963842185.1). Taxonomy (GTDB): domain Bacteria; phylum Verrucomicrobiota; class Verrucomicrobiia; order Palsa-1439; family Palsa-1439; genus Palsa-1439. The sequence goes on along the minus strand of CAWJFL010000011.1, from coordinate 98,694 downwards.
CTCAGTCAACTGCTTATGTAGTGCAGCTTGCGTGCCCATCCTAACCGCCTTTCATAGCGATAGTTATGCACATCAAGCGAGCAGGTTTCGGCTTTTGGGTTTGAATTTCGCCATTCCACTTGTTGCCTCATAAAGAAATGACACCGAGCGAAGCGACGGTGTCATGGTCGTTGCCTCAAAAGGAAATGACACCGGGGTGACGGTAGATTGTGCGGGAAGTGGGGGGTTCATTCCAGTCTGTTTTTAGATGTTGTTGTTGCGCCCGCCCGCTCCGTGGGGGGAGACGGGGCGGGCGGTGCGGTCGAGTCAGGTCGCGAGGCGCAGGATCGGGTTGAGTTGTTGCTCCAGGTGCTGCGCCAGCACAAACGGATCCAAGGACTCGTAGTACTCGTGCAACCGTTGTCGCTGGCGAGGACTGATTTGGCCGCTGGCCAGCAATCGTTGATAGGCGGTCTGGGCGGGGTCATGGCGACGCACCCAACGGCTGCCCTCCCGCCACTTGTCGCGCAGTTTCATCGAGGGTAAGAAGAAGTTGTGCAGCGGCCCCCAGACTTGTTTGTACAGCGTGTTGATCGGGGTGACGACGCGCTCTTGGCCCAACCGTCCGTAGCCCAGCAGGTGGCGGGGCCACATCCAGTTCTTCTGTTCGACGTGGGCGTTGTCGTCTTTGTGGTAGGGCCGTGATCGGCTGATCTGTACGGGCTGGCGGCGGGCTTGGAGGTGACGAATCAGATGCCAATTCAGCCACTCGCTGCCGTTGTCAAAGTCGAAACCCAACAGGGCAAACGGCAGGCAGGCTTCGACGTCCTGGGTCTGGGCCAGCACGCCGGCCGCGCCCTTGTTCCACACCGCCCGTCCTTCGGTCCACGTGCTGGCGAGGTCGGTGTAGGTCAAACTCCAGACGAAGTTGCCGGCCAGACTGTCGCCACAGTGCGCCACGCTGTCGGCTTCCAGAAACCCGACGCGGCGTTCATCCCAGACGGCACCCTGCAGCGGAATCTGAGTACGCAACAAACTGCCGGGTTTGGTGCCGGCCAATCCCCGGCGCGCACCGGCCCGACGCGCCAGCAGCAACCGATCCAGCGTCGCGGCGCTGACATCGCCCAGCAGCTTGCGTTGAGCGGGCAACAGGCTGCCGAAGTGTTTGGCATAGTGCGGCAGCCACAGCGGCAGCGCCGCGACCAGGCGTTTCCCGCATGGTTGTTCGGCGGCCCGCCAGATCTGCGCGACGACCTCTCGAATCGGATCGTAACGGGCCGGAGCGCCGCTGGGCAATTGGCCCGTCGGCTTGGGCAAGCCGTCCCCAAGCAGTTTGATGGCGTGCTTGCGGCTGTACTCGTGCTGCTCGCAGAGCTCGTCGAGCAGTCGGGCTTTGCCTTCCTTGTGGCGGCGCGCATAGCGTTCGCGCCAGCGCTGGAGTTGTTGGTCACGGCTCAGAGCGATCATTTTCATGCCTCCATTCTCGGTGTCATTTCTTTATGAGGCAACGACTCGCTTTCCTCACCCTAAAACCCACCCCTTCGGTGTCATTTGATTTGAGGCAACTCGTCCAAAGACGACAGCCAGGAACTTGCTCGACATCGCATCGAAGAAGTCAGGCTGAAACCCCATCACCCGAGCCGTATGGAAAAGCGGTGGGTTCGTTACGGCTCCGGAGACCAAGTCAGGGTTCCCGGGTCACTTTCAGGTGCATGAATCTCGCGCTGGCCGGGGGGATGGGATTGCCGGCGTCGCTGGCCTTGATCGTTTGGGTCAGGCCGTTGTTGGTAATCACGGCGGATGTGATGCCGTTGGTGCTCCAAGGCCCGCCCGGATCGCCGGCGGCTTCGGCGCTATAGGTAAGGTCGATCGCCGACAGAACCTTTGTGTAGGTCAGGGTAAGGCAGGCGCAGGCCGGGTCGATTTGCGACGTGGGCAGACCTTGGACGCTGGCGACATTCGGGTTCAAATCCAGCGCGTATTTCAACAGGTTGACAATGCCGTCGCCGTCCGGGTCGGCGAGATCGCCACTGATGGCGGAGTCGTTCGCGTTGGTCCCGAACTCCGTCAATCGCCAATCGTTGAACGGCGTGTCGTGGACGGTAACGGTCGCGCTGGCGGGGGAAACAAGGTTGTAGACGGCCGAATTCGACAAGGTCAATGTTACTGTCACATCGCCCACGACGATGCCATCGTCAATCGGCGAGACGGTGATCGGCACCGAGATCGAACCGGCAGGTATCGTGACCGAGTTTGCGATCAAACTGTAATCGACGCCGTTGCTGGCGGTGCCGCCGATCGTGTAGGCCACAGACTGGTCGATGTTCGTCGCGCCAACGCGTGTCATGGTGAACGCGCCGGGGATTTCGCCGAACTTGTAGGCGTCCGCAGTGCCGGCCACAATGCTGACGGCTGGCGACGAGACCTGGAATGTCAGGCTCGTCAGGGCGAATTCCGCAAAAATATTCGAGCCGCCGAGGATCGTCACCACGCCAAAATAGTCCCCGGGCGGCGTGCCAGCATTGATGCCCACGCCGAATACAACATCGCTATACGTCTCACCTACCAGCAGGATGCCGGGTACATTGGCGTAGAACGTGTTCGTGTCCGCAGTCAGGTAGTTCGTTGCCGCACCGATGAAACTGATTTGGATGTCGTTCAGAAACAACTCGTTTGTCGTGCACCTATTGCTCAACACGCCAGTAAACACAACCTCGTTACTTATCGCTCCCGATTGAACAGCGGGCGTCAAGGTGAAGGACGTTTCCGCCCAGCAAGCCGCCCGCAAGAGCACGCACGCCAGCCACAATAACCAGAGGAGGGATTTGGTGCGCGCCATTTGCTTCCCTCATCGGCCGATGGCGAACAAGATGGCGTCGTTCACGGCGTACACAGTCCCGTCGACTCCGATTATGGTCGGCGTGTAAGCTTCACCGACTCCGGTCGTCAGCGTGAATGTTTCCGAGAGCGTGTTGGAGGTTAAATCCCAGTGGTAGAGTTTACCGTCCTCGCTGTTGGCGAGGATCGATTTGGTGAACGGGTCGATCGCGGCGGTGTTGATGCACCATTCCCGCACGCCGGGTTGGCCTGTGTTGGGTGTGGGACCGAGGACGGTCAATACTTCTTTCATCACCGTTGCACCCGTGATGGGATCGATTTCCGTATTCATGGGATCCAGGACGGCGATTTTGTTGGACCCGTTCCCTCCGATTCCAGTGTCGGAGTAATTGTTGTACTTGGTCATCAGCAAATAGGATGAACTGCCGCTGTACGAAGCGACGAGTGAAGAGGGGACAACGGACGCCGTGTCATCCCAGCCGAATGCTCCCGGGATTTTCGTTTGGCTCAATGTGCTGTCAAAATGCAGCAGCCAGCCGCGATCATGATTTGAATACCATGGAGTCTCCAGCACACCAAAATACACGTCTCCATCCGGGCCTATCGTGGGCGACGCCGTGCTATCGTCGTCCACATTTGCGTCGTTTCCAGGATACTGGACATCCTTTAGCCGGACGCGAGCGCGCGGCATGAGTGTCCGACTATCCAAAGCGACAAGGTAACCATAGCCGGAATAGCCGTTGTTGACCGCGACATACAGCATCTTATGATCGTTGCTGAGCGCGGGCGCGCAGTTCATCGCAACTTGGCTGACGGGGGCGTCAGTGACAGTGGCGCTGGCATAAATCCAAGTACCGCTTCCATTGTAATCAATGCGGGCCATGCCACTTTGGAGGCCAATGGGCGTGGAGCCGGTGACCTGGAACCCGAAGAACACATTGCCGTACCGGTCCGAAGTGATCGGTGTATCGATAAACACGTTTCCCAGATACGCGTTCGTATTAGCGAGGTAATTCGTCAACCCGTAGAACGCGATCTGCCCGATGGCGGGGATGCTGGTCGAATCAGGCGAATCGCAGTAGTAGAGCGTCCCGCCGGCGCCAGGAAAGTACAGTCTGTTCTTGGGCGTGAGGGTCCCGGAAAAACTCGGGGTCCAGTCGTAAGTCGGTGGCAGAATGTAGTCGGTGGATTGCATCCACATCAACGTGCCATTGGTGCCCACGTGAGCTTCGACGCGGAACCCGCCATACGCACCGGTCTTTACCGGGACGATGACCGTATTGGAGCGCGTGATCAACGGCGAACCATAGTGGATATACAGGTCACCACTGGGATCACCCCCCGCGTGCTGCGGATCCAGATCCACCGGCGTTTGCCAGTGAAGATTGGCCAATGGCTGGGACGCGGCAGGCGAAAGGGCGGTGTGCTGTGGGTCGTGCGCGTAATCACTCCAGGGCACCCGAATGCTCTGCGCCGGTGCACCCGTCGGTGAGTACACACCACAGACGACCAGAATACCGAAGAAAGTCCCCAGTCCGTTCGAGAACCGATTGAGCGAAACCCACTTCATCGCACGCCCTCACGCCAATTGTGTAGTACAGACAGCGACCCACTGACAAAGTCGTAGCCTAACGAATACATAGGGGGCAGGGCAAGTGAATTCTTTTCACCCAGCCCTTGCGGAAGCCACCTTTTCGCGTACAATACGTCCAGCGAGGAACGATGGCATATGAGAAACTGGGTCGTTGTTGTCGCTTCTTTATTTTTTGTGTTGGGTGCCTCTTTGCGGGCCGCCGACAAGCCACAGGGCGAACTGCTGGAACTGCATTCGTGTCAGCTCTACATCGGAGGATGCATCGCCTCATCTGAAGCCACGCAGGATGGCCACTATCTCTTGCGCGTCTGGAATTTTTCGGGAGGCTCGTATGACGGGACTCCCTTGCGCGGCCTGACGGTGGCGCTCCTTGAGGTTGGTGACCAGAATCTGGCGGTGAGAGGGACGCAGCCGACCGAGTCCACGATCTATCTGCCGCAATCGGCTGACTCCATCCAGTCCGAGACGCTCCTCCAATGGCTGAAGGCCGTGAATCCGGAAGTCAGCCATACGAAATTGTGCACGCGCACGGTCCCCATGAAATTCACCCGCATGGCCAACTCCGTGTCCTTCTCGGCTGGCAACTTTGTCCAGGTCGCAACCAAACCCTTTGAGCCGTGCGGCCTTATCAGTTGTGGCGAATCGCTCTGGTACACGCCTCGTTCGACGATGACCTCCTACACCGTTGACGTCACCAGCAAGGCGGTCGTCCAGGAACCTGCACTTGCCCTGCGATGGATTGACCACGGCAAGAACAACATCTTCGAAGGCCGATTCGGCGAAAGCACGACTGCCTCAACTGCCTTTGTCTCCCCTGCGTTCGTGTGCACTGTGGCGAGTCATCCATCGCATGAGTGAGCGCCCCGACAACGAGCCGTTCGATAAAGAAATCAGCCGCCGTTCGTTCCTGAAAGGTCTGGGCACCGTTGTTGTCGCGACCGCGGCGGTCCCTGTCGGGGCCGTCGCCGCGGGGACTGAAGAGATGGCCAAGCTTGGGTCCTATCAAACCGTCGGCCCAGGACAGGTCCCCGTCACCCTCAGTGTCAACGGCAAGACGCTCAAGCTAAATCTCGAACCTCGCGTCACGCTGCTGGATGCCCTGCGGAATCATTCCAGCCTCACGGGCACAAAAGAGGTTTGTGACCGGGCCACATGCGGCGCGTGCACGGTCCTCCTCGACGGCAAGCCCGTCTACTCCTGTATGAAGCTGGCCATCGAAGCGCAGGGCCAAGACATCACCACCGTCGAAGGTTTGTCGCCAGAGGGCAAGCTTACCAATGTGCAACAGGCGCTGGTCGATAACGACGCGCTGATGTGCGGTTACTGTACGCCCGGTTTCGTCATGACCGCGACCTCGCTCCTGAAACGCAATCCACACCCGACCGCCAACGAAGTGCGCGTCGCATGTTCCGGCAACCTCTGCCGGTGTGGCACGCAACATCGCATGCTCACGGCGGTGCTCCGTGCGGCCGGCACACCCGTCGCGGAGACAATCGAGGTCATTCGCGATGCTTAGCTGGCCGGCAAAACCAGGCGTGGTCGGCACAAGCACGACGCGCATCGAGGCCCCCGCGAAAGTCACCGGCGCCGCGAAATATCCTTCTGATGTACAACCAAACGGATGGTTGTATGGCATGATTTTTCGGTCCCGATGGCCGGCGGCCCATGTTACGAGCGTCAACGTCGACAAAGCTCGGCAGGTCCCCGGTATCAAGGCTGCCGTGGTCGAGCGCGAGGGCGGACGGACCGTTCGTTTCTGCGGCGAGGAACTGGCGGCGGTCGCGGGGGTGTCGAAGCAGGCGTGTCTCGACGCCTTGCGCGCCATCGTGGTCGAAGCCACACCCCTGCCATTCGTTGTGAAGGAGGAGGTCGCGAAGAATCCTGACTCGCCGCGCGTCTGGCCGGACGCGCCCAATCTCGCCGACCCAAACGTCAAGGAAAAGGGAGACGTCGACAAGGCGTTTGCCGGAGCCGCGGCGGTCGTGGAAGGCTTCTTCACCACGCCGGTTCAGGTTCATCATCCACTCGAGACCCATGGCAACACGGTTTCGGTGACGAACGACGGCGTGATCTGCTGGGCGTCGACCCAGGGTATCTTCAGCGTGCGCGAGGGTCTGGCCTCGTACCTCGATGTGACCCAGGAAAAAGTGCGCGTCATCACAGATCACATGGGCGGCGGTTTCGGGGCGAAATTTGGCCCCGGCGCGGAGGGCGGTCTGGCCGCGCGCCTCTCCCAGGCCGCCGGCGCGCCGGTCAAACTGATGTTGACCCGCTTCGACCAATCGCTCGCGGTCGGTAATCGCCCGTCGTCCTTTCAGCGCATACGTTTGGGTGCCAGCGCCGATGGAAAGCTCGTCGGGTTCGACATGGACGCATTCGGCACCGCGGGCATCGGCGCCGGTGCGGCATCCGCTGGCGGCGGCGGAGGGTCCGGCTTTCCCGCGCCGTATATCTATGCGGTTCCCAATATTCGTGTGAAGCAGGCCTCGGTGGCCATCAATGCCGGTCAGGCGCGCGCGTTCCGTGCACCGGGTCATCCCGTCGCTTCATTCGGCATGGAATCGATCATGGATGATCTGGCGGTGAAACTGAAAATGGATCCGCTCGAACTCCGCCTCAAGAATGACCCGAGCAAGACGCGTCAGCGCGAATATCAAATCGGCGCGGAGCGGTTCGGTTGGAAACAGAAGTACAAGACACCAGGTTCTTCCCCGGGCCCGGTCAAGGTCGGCGTCGGATGCGGCGGTGCGACATGGGGCGGCGGCGGCCGCGAGTCGCAGGCGGATGCGCAGATCAATCCCGACGGCAGCGTCGAGGTTCGGTGCGGCACGCAGGATCTCGGAACGGGCACAGGCACGCTCGTGGCGGTCGTCGCGGCGGAAGTTTTCGGACTGAAGCCCGAACAAATCACCGTCAAGATCGGCGACACACAGTTCCCGCCATCCGGTGCCAGCGGCGGCAGCACCACCGCGGCCTCGGTTTGTCCCGCGATTTTCGACGCATGCACGAACGCGCTCCAGAAGTTGCAGCAGACCGCCCGGCGTCGCGGACGCCCGCGGCGCGAACTGGGCCGGTGCCTGCAAGAAGCTCGGCGTCAATCCGCTCACGGCGCACGGGGAGTGGCAGGAAGGGCTGTCTTCGAGAGGCGTGGGCGGCGTTCAATTTGCCGAGGTCGAGGTGGATACGGAAACCGGCTTCGTAAAAGTTCGTAAGGTCCTGTGCGTGCAGGATTGCGGACTTGTTGTCGACAAGCTCACATGTGAGACGCAGATTCAGGGCGGCATCATCATGGGCATGGGCTACGCGCTCTATGAGGAACGCGTCATGGACTCCACCACCGGCGTCGTGTTGAACCCGAATTTTGAAACATACAAGCTGCCCAGTTTCGCGGACGTCCCGGAGATCGAAGTCATGCTGATGGAAATGCCCGAGCGCGGCGTCATTGGTGTGGGCGAACCGTGCACGATTCCGACCGCCTCGGCCATCGCCAACGCCGTTGCCAACGCGCTTGGTGTCCGCGTCAGCAGCCTGCCGATCACGCCCGCCCGCGTCCTCGCGGCGCTCGGCAAAGCTCTCAAACCGGGGGCTTCGGTATGAATTCATTCCAATACGTCTCCCCGCACACGGTGGACAACGCCGTTTCCCTGGTGGCGGATCACGGCCGGTTTCTGGCGGGCGGCAACGATCTGCTCGGCGAGATGAAGGAATACATCGCCAGCCCGCGGTTGTTGGTGAACGTGAAGAATTTGCCCGCCATGCGCGACATCACACCGGGTAGCATCCTCGTGGACAATCGGCGCGAACGTCACCATTTCCGAAATCGAAGGGCACGCGGAGCTGAAGCGTGTTTTCCCCGGCCTTCAGCAAGCTGCTGCCGAGGTCGGTTCGCCGCAGATTCGCAACGTCGCCACGGTCGGCGGCAACCTGGCGCAGCATTCGCGGTGCTGGTATTACCGTCATCGTGACATTCAGTGCCTGAAACGGGGCGGCGGCACCTGTTACGCGCGGGAGGGCGAGAACAGGTATCACAGTCTGTTCACCGGCAACCCGTGCATCAGCCCGGTCGTGTCGAATCTCGCCATCGCGCTGGCCGCGCTTGATGCGAAAGTTATTGTCCGTCGCGGGAAAGACGAGGTGGCGCTGACGATTCCCGATTTTTACGCAAAGGCATGGGACAATCCCGAGGCGCACCATTCGTTGGGCCCGACGGACCTGATTCTGCGCGTACAGATTCCGAACGACGGACGAACCAGCGCGTACAAACAGATCAGCGAGAAGGCGAGTTTCGATTGGGCGTTGGTCAGTTGCGCCGCGGCGGCGAAGGTCGATGGCAGCAAACTCAGCAAGGTCCGCGTGGTCCTCGGGGCGGTCGCGCCGGTTCCCTATCAGGTTCAGGCCGCGCACGAGTTTCTCGAAGGCAAGGAACTCAACGACGACGTGGCGACGCGCGCGTCCGAAATCATTTTGAAGGATGCCGTGCCGCTGGAGGATAACGGCTACAAAGTGCCCATTGCCCAGGCCCTCATTCGCCGGACCCTCAAACAGCTTCTGGGGTGAACGATGAACACGAACCCGCCCGTCTGCAAATGTCTTCGCACCAAAAAAATGTTCATCCCCGAACACGAGGCCGAAGCGCTCTCGCGAACAAACCGAGCCCGGCGCGGAGGCATTCTACTGGTGCAACCGCACGCTCAGCGAAATCGGCGCTGACGACCAGCCCGCTCACGTCCGCACCTGCATTCTTGGCCGGAAGTGCTTTGAGGTCTAGACGTCCCGCCTAATTGCTACTCTCAATGTATCGCCTAACCCCCGTCCCGTCAGAGACTTGACGGGTCTGCTAGGATTGAACGTGGTTGCCGCAACCCTTGTCAAAATGGTTGCTTCTGGGTTGTAAACCTCAAGAGGATAAAACAATGGAACAAGGTATCGGTGCGATTAACGAACAAGTCAAACGCGAAAGCGAATTTGTGCGAACCCTCGTCGGCGAGATCAGCAAGGTCATCGTCGGCCAAAAATATCTCATTGAACGATTGCTGATCGGATTGCTGGCAGACGGTCACGTCTTGCTCGAAGGCGTGCCGGGACTGGCCAAGACGTTATCAGTGAAGACGCTCTCGGCGGCGATCCAGACATCGTTCCACCGGATCCAGTTCACGCCCGACCTGTTGCCCGCCGACGTGATCGGCACGCTGATCTACAATCCCAAGGACGGCGAGTTCCGCATCAAGAAAGGGCCGGTGTTCGCCAACCTGATTCTGGCTGACGAAATCAACCGCGCGCCCGCCAAGGTGCAAAGTGCGCTGCTTGAAGCGATGCAGGAGCGCCAGGTCACGATCGGCGACCAAACGTTCAAACTGCCGGACCCGTTCCTGGTATTGGCGACGCAGAACCCGATCGAGCAGGAAGGCACCTACCCCTTGCCCGAGGCGCAGGTCGACCGGTTCATGCTCAAACTCTCGATTCAGTATCCGAGCAAAGAGGAAGAACGCCAGATCATGGATCGCATGGCCGAGACGGGCAAACAGATCGTCACGCAACCCGTGGTCACGCCCGACCAAATCCTCAAAGCGCGCAAAGTGGTGGACGCGGTCTACATGGATGAGAAGATCAAGAACTACATCGTGGATTTGGTCCACGCGACCCGCAAGCCGGCCGAATACAAAATCGACGTGGCCCGCCTTATCCAATACGGCGCGTCGCCACGCGCGACCATCTACCTGACGGTCGCCGCCAAAGCGTATGCGTTTCTCCAGGGCCGCGGTTACGTCACGCCGCAGGATGTGAAAACCATCGGCATGGACGTGCTGCGTCATCGCGTGATCGTTAGTTACGAGGCCGAAGCCGAGGAAATGACCAGCGAAGACGTGATCAAGCGGATTTTTGACGAAGTGCCGGTGCCGTGAGGAGGTTGGCAGTAAAAGACAGACACTGGACAGGGAAATGAACCATGGCTATCAGGCAAACGAATTCGGAAAGATGTTGATCGGATTGGTTCGCGCCGTCTGTTCCAATGAAAACTGACCGAGATTCCCAACCGACTGGCTCCCGTCTACTGTCGGCGGATGTCCTCAAAAAAGTCCGTCAAATCGAGATCCGCACAAACCGCGAAGTCACGGATGTGCTCGGCGGCCAGTACCATTCTGTCTTTAAGGGCCGGGGCATGGAATTCGAGGAGGTCCGTGAGTATCTGCCCGGCGACGAGGTGCGGTCCATTGACTGGAACGTCACCGCGCGGTTTGGGCATCCATTCATCAAGAAGTTCCGGGAAGAACGTGAACTGACCGTGATGCTGGTGGTGGACGTGAGCGCCTCGGGGCAATTCGGCAGCGTGCGGCAGACGAAGAACGAATTGGCCGCGGAACTGGCCGCCGTGCTCGCTTTCTCCGCCATCCGCAACAACGACAAGGTCGGCCTCATCATGTTCACCGACCAGATTGAGAAATTTGTCCCGCCGAAAAAGGGCCGCCGCCACGTGCTCCGAGTCGTGCGCGAGATTCTCGCGTTTCAACCGCAAGGCCGAGGGACGGATCTCCAATTGGCGCTCGATTACCACAACCGCGTCCAACCGCGACGGGCTGTGACGTTTGTGGTATCGGATTTCCAGGTGACCGACGAAGAATCGGTCCGCAAAAAACTACGCGTGGCCAGTAAACGGCACGATGTCATCGCGTTGAGCCTGCGCGACCCGCGTGAGGAAGAGTTGCCCGCGGTCGGGCTGCTCGAACTGCGCGACGCCGAGACCGGCGAGCGGGCGTTGGTCGATACATTCGACCGGAAAGTCCGCGAAGAGTTTGCGGCGAAAGCGCAGTTGCGGTTGGAGGCATTGCGCCGATTGTTGCGGTCGGCGAGCGTGGACCAGGTGGAAATCCGCTCGGATGCGGATTACGTGCTGCCGTTGATCCAATTTTTCAGCATGCGCGAGCGACGAATCTAATGGAAGACATTCGCGATATCAAAGGACTCGTTCCGCTGCCCCACGGCTGGTGGTGGTTGTGGCTGTTGTTGGCTCTTGTGGCGGCGGCGGTGGCTTTCTGGCTCTGGAAACGTCGGCAGCCGGGCGTTTCCGCTTTTGTGGCTCCGCCTCCCACGCCTTATGAGGTGGCGATTCGCGAGCTTCGACGGCTGCGCGAAGAGAATCCGCCCGTGGAAGAGTTTTACACGCGGCTGTCGGATATTGTCCGGCAATACCTCGAAGGGCAGATGGGGTTGCGCGCGCCGGAGCGCACCACGGAAGAGTTTCTTTTCGAGGTGTCCCGCGATCATTCACTTTCCGCGGAACACCGGGAATTGCTTGGGGCGTTTTTGCAGGAAGCCGACCTCGTCAAGTTTGCCAGGTTTCGAGCCGGGCACGGAGGACATGAAGCGCGCCCTGGATGCCGCCGAGAAATTCGTGCACGACTCTCAGCCGTGCGCCGAGGAGGTGGTTGCCGCCGCATGAAGTTTGCCAGTCCATGGTCGCTGGTGCTGTTGCTGGTGTTGCCGCTGTGGCTGTGGTGGGAACACCGATCTGCAGAGCGCGGCGGGTTGAAGTTCTCCTCGGTGGCGACGGCACGCTCGTTGTCGTCGTTTTGGGCGGCGCTCGGTCCATCGTTGTTGCTGCTGTTGCGCGGGGCGACGCTGGTGCTGTTCATCGTCGCGCTGGCGCGTCCGCAATTGGGCCGTAGCGAGAGCAAGATCAAGACCGAGGGCATCGATATCGTGCTCGTCATCGATATTTCCGGCAGCATGCAGGCGATGGATTACGAGAAGGGCGGGCAACGCGAATCTCGGATCGATGCGGTGAAGGACGTGGTGCGCGAATTCATCCGCGACCGCCCCAATGATCGAATCGGGATGGTCGTGTTCGGCACACACGCGTATGTGGCCAGCCCGCTTACGCTCGACCACGATTGGCTCGAACGCAACCTCGACCGCGTCCGCATCGGTTTGGTCGAGGGCAACACGGCCATCGGCGCGGGCATCGGCACGGGAATCAACCGCCTCCGCGACACCAACGCCAAGAGCAAGGTCATCGTGTTGTTGACCGATGGCGGAGAAAATATCAAGAACCCGCCCGCCCTCGAAGCGGCGAAGGCCGCGAAGGAATTCAATGTGCGCGTGTACACGGTCGGCGCGGGCTCGCAGGGACTCGCCGACATGCCGGTCTATGATCGGGCCGGCAACCTGCTCGGGTATCAGAAGATAGAAGCCGATCTGGATGAAGATTTGTTGAAACAAATCGCGGCGGTGACTGGCGGACAATATTTCCGCGCGGCGGATACGGCTGCGCTGAAGAAGACGTATGCGCAGATCGAAGCGATGGAAAAGCAGAAGGTCGAAACGGTCGCGTATGAAGACTGGCGGGAATTATTCCCGTGGTTTCTGGCGCCGGGACTTGGATGTTTGGTGTTGGCCGTCACCCTGGAACACACGCGGTTACGGAGGCTGCCGTAATGCAATTCGGCGATCCACAATTGTTCTGGCTGCTGGCACTGGCACCGGTGTTGGCATTGTTTCTGGTCTGGGCATTCCGCGCGCGGCGGCGGGCTCTGGAACGGTTCGCGTCCGCCCCACTGGCGCAGCGGCTGGCGGATTCGGTGCGCCCGGTGGCACGGCGGTGGAAAGCAACGTTGATCATCGCCGCGGTCACCCTGGCGGCGCTGGCATTGACTCAGCCGCGTTGGGGCTTCGAGTGGCGCGAGGTGAAACACAAGGGCGTCGACATCTTCGTGTTGCTTGATGTCTCGAAGAGCATGCTAACCGAGGACGTCCGACCCAATCGGTTGGGCCAGGCGAAGTACGCCGTCCAGGACCTACTGGAGAAGCTTCGCGGCGACCGGATCGGCCTGATTGCCTTCGCGGGAACAGCGTTCGTTCAATGCCCGTTGACGGTAGACTACGAGGCGTTCCGGTTGACGTTGAAGGACGCCGATCCGCACATCATTCCGCGCGGGGGAACGGCGATTGGCCCGGCGATTCGGACGGCGCTGAAAGCCTTCGACGCGGGCGAAGGACGAGACCATGCCATCGTGTTGATCACCGACGGCGAGCAGACGGAGGGGGACGCGGTGGCGGCCGCGGATGAGGCGGCCAAAGAGGGTGTGAAAATTTTCGCCATCGGCGTGGGCACGACAGAGGGCGAATTGATCCCGATCCACGAAGAGGGCAAGCCCATGGAATTTTTGAAAGACCGCGACGGCGAGGTGGTCAAGTCGCGGCTCGATGAAAACACGCTGAAGCAACTGGCGCTCAAGACGGGCGGCATTTACGTGCACAGCGCGGCGGGCGACTTCGGCATGGACGCGATTTACGACAAGGGTATCGCGCAATTGCAGCGCAAAGAATTCGCATCGCGGCTGCAGAAGCAATACTTCGAAAGGTTCCAGTGGCCCCTGGGCGTGGCGTTCGTCCTGCTGGTGGTCGAGTCGTTCGTCAGCGACAGGAGGGCAGCATGAAATTTTGGTGGTGGCTGCTCTTGTTGCCGACGGTCGCGCTGGCGAAGACCGAGAACTGGCCGGAGCGTTACAACTTCGGCGTGACGGCCTATCGGAGCAATGATTTCGCGCAGGCGTCGCAACTGTTCGAGAACGCGACGTCGTCGACCGATCGCGCGCTCCAACAGCGCGCCCTGTACAACCTCGGCAACGCCGATTTTCGCCTCGGCCAATCCCAGCCCAAGCAGGCCCAGCAACTATGGCAGCGGGCGCTCAAGAGCTATGAGAGCGCGCTCGCCATCGACCCCAACGACGCCGACGCAAAATTCAACCACGAGTTCGTGAAGAAGAAGCTCGAGGAATTGAAGAAGCAACAACAGCAGCAGCAACAGCAGAAACAGAACCAAAAGAACCAGCAGGACCAGAACCAACAACAGCAAAATCAGGAACAGCAGCAGCAACAGCAAAGCCAGCAGAATCAACAAAACAAGAATCAGGACCAGTCCCAAGAGCAGAATCAACAACAAGACCAGCAGGACAAACAAAATCAGCAGCAACAGCAGCAGTCCGACCAGAAACAGTCGGATCAAGAGAAGCAGAATCAGAAACAGCAGTCGCAGGAACAACAAAAGCAACAGTCTAGAGCGGTTTAAATAAAACTGTAGCCACACGAGGCAAACCAATTCCTGGCATCTTGGCGTGTCACGCCCTCCAAAGCGACCGCCATCGCTTGAACCAGCGTTGGCTGCGTTCGTGCTTCGGCTGTCCGCAGGCTGGCTTTGACTTTGCTCCACAGTTTCTCGATCGGGTTGAGGTCCGGCGAGTAGGCCGGCAGAAAACGAATCGCGGCGCCCGCCGCTTCGATCAAAGAGAGGGTCGGCTGGCTCTTGTGCGGGGCGAGGTTGTCCAAGATCACCACGTCGCCCGGGTGCAGCGTGGGGCACAGGACGTGGCGGACATAGGCCCGAAACACCTCCGTATCGGCGGTTCCCTCGATTGCCATGCAGGCGGTTGAGCCATCCAGTCGCAACGCCCCGATCAGGGTGGTGGTTTGCCAATGACCTTGGGGAGCGCTGGCGTGGACGCGCAGACCCCGCGGCGCACGGCCGCACAAGCGGGTCAGGTTGGTCGTGGCACCCGACTCGTCAAGGAAGATCAACTTGGCGGGATCGAAGCCCGTTTGGTAGCGCCGCCACGTGCGGCGCGCGCGGGCGATATCCAGGCGGTCTTGCTCGCTGGCGCGGAGCGTCTTTTTTTATATGTCAGCCCCATCTTCGCCAAGGCGTAGTGGATGGCCGGCAGTGAGCACTTCAGGGCCACGGCCTGGCGCAGCTCGCGCAAGGTCAGGTCCGGCTTGTGGCTCAGCAGCGCTCGCAACTGGCGATGATGGATGTCCAGAATCATCGGCTTGCGTCCCGAGAAATGGTGGCGCGGGCCGATCTGGCCGGTGCGCCGACGCTGCTGCAAGAGTTTCTTGACCATCCCGAGCGAAACCTGGTAGCGAGCCGCAACCTTGTCGCGGGTGCCCTCGCCGTGGTCGTAAGACGCCAAGATCCGTTCCCGCAGATCCAGTGATAGGGTTCGCATGAACGCACCCTACCAGGGACCAAGCGTTGTGGCTACAGTTTTATTTAAACCGCTCTAAGCAGAAGGAGCAACAACAAGAACAGCAGGACAAGCCGTCACCGTCCGAGCAACAGCCGCAAGAAGCCGGTGGCCGACCGGAAGATATGGACAAGATGCAGGCGACCGAGATACTCGACAACCTGCGCGAGGACGAGCGCAACTGGAATTTCTTCCCCGAAATGCAAATGAAGGACTTGAAAGATTCCAGCCAGCCAGCCAAGGATTGGTGACAATGAGACTCTGGCTGGTCATAGGACTTCTTTTGGCGGCACCGCGCGCATTCGCGGATGTGTCCGTTGTCGCCTCTGTCGACCGGAACCACGTCGCATTTGGGGAGTCGGTGACGTTGACCATTGCGGTGCAGGGCACGCAGAGCGGCGCGCAGCCATCGATCCCCCGTGTGGACGGCCTGAGCTTTGATGGTCCATCCACGCAGAGCAGCTTCTCATTGGATAATGGGCAGATGAGCCAGTCCATCAGCTTTGTGTACCAGGTAACACCGGCGCGAACGGGCGAGTTCACGATTCCGGCAATTGCCGTCAATGTCGGCGGCAAAAGTTATTCGACCGAGCCGATCCGGTTGGTTGTGGATAAGGGGGCGACGCAGAACGACACAAGCCGGGAGATCTTCGGCCAGGTCCGGGTCCCATTCAAACGCCTGTATCTGGGTCAGACCGAGCCGGTGCAAGTGGCCTTGTTCTCGCGGGCCGACGTGCCGCTCCGAGGCGTGGGCGGGTTCAACTACGATGCGGACGGATTGGAGTTCAAATTCCTGCAAAATCTGAAGACCGGTACACAGGTCATCAATGGCGAATCATTCAACGTTGAGGTCGTTGAAGGATCCATCTCGCCAAGTCGCACGGGAACATTGAATTTTGGTCCGTGCATCCTGAAAGCCCAACTCACCGTTCAACAGCGCGGGCGCAACGGCTGGCCGTTTGATGATTCGATGTTTGGCCAAATGTTCGGAAGAACCCAGGTGCGGGAGCTGCCCGTGACCGTTGACGCCGTACCCATCGAGGTTTTGCCATTACCCGAGGAAGGCCGGCCGGCCGATTTTGGCGGCGCGATTGGCCAGTGGAAACTCGATGTGACCGCCAAGCCGACTGACGTCGCGGTCGGCGATCCCATCACCGTGACGATCAAAGTCAGCGGCAACGGCAACATCGACACGGTGCCGATGCCGAAGCTCGGCCCCTTGGACGGATTCAAGACGTACGACCCGACGACGAAAACGACGAAGGACGATTTGAACACGACCGGCGAGCGCGTAATGCAACAGGTGCTCATCGCGAAGAGCATCGACGTGAAAGAACTTCCCGAGGTGCGGCTGGCCTATTTCGACCCGGAGGCCGGGGCGTACAAGACAGCCGTCCAGTCGCCCATCAAACTCGTGGTGAAGGCCGGCACCGGCGGTCAGACGACCATTGTCAGCGGCGGCGAACGATTGCGTCCGGATGAGAAGTTGGGGCAGGACATCGTGTATCTGAAAGGCGACCTCGGGCCGGCGGTGCCCGCCGTACCGTTCTGCGGGACGGCCACGTTTTGGGCGCTGAACGTCACGTCGGTGCTCGCATTGCTCGGCACAGTGGGCTGGAAGCGACGCACGGACCGACTGCGCGGCGACATCGCTTACGCCCGTCGGACACGGGCGGCGAAAAAGGCCCGCAAACTTCTCATCTCCGCGACAAGCCACGACGAAATTCAACACGCCTTGCAGCACTACCTCGGCGACCGGTTGAATATCCCCGTGGGCGGCATCACGGCGTCTGTCGTCGACGAACAGCTTGTGCCGCGTGGCGTGAATGGCGAGCTCGCCGATCGAGCGAAGGCATCCTTCGAAGCTTGTGACACCGCCCGGTTCGCCGGCGGGGGCGCGGGTATGAGCGTTCAGGCAACCCGGGACAATGTGGAACGATTGATTGATGAACTGGAAACGAAACAGCTTTAAGACCGCCGCGGTCATCTGGCTGGTCGGCTTGCGTGCGGCGTTTGCCGGACCCAGCGACGACTTCAAGTCGGCCAATCAGTTGTATGACGCCGGGAAATTCACCGCGGCGGCGGCGGTTTACGAGAAAATCGAGCCCAAGACGGCTCATGTGTACTTCAATCTGGGCAATGCCCATTTCCGTGAGGGGAAATTGGGCCTGGCCGTCCTTGATTACGAGCGGGCACGGCGGTTGGCGCCGCGTGACCCGGACATTGTGGCGAACCTGAAGTTTGCCGAGCAACGGTTGGGGGTCAATGATGTGAACGCGCCACCAAGGGCTTGGCAGAGATTTCTTCGTTCGGCCATCGAGAGTCGTAGCACAAGCGAGTGGGGGATGTACGAGCTGGCGGCGCTGTGGCTGACCGTCCTGGCAATCGGAGTTTGTATTTACATTCCCCGATTCCGGACCGGATTGCTCGTCATCGCTGCGGTGGCCTTTATGGGATTTGCGGCCTCCGTGTTTGCGCTGGGCCGTGAAGTCCTCAACGATCGAGCGGCCCCTGGCGCGGTCGTCGTGGCTGCGGAGACCGACGCGCGGTTCGCGCCGCTGCGCGACTCCACCACCCATTTTAAACTCACCGAAGGAACCCGGGTTGTGATCCGGGAAGATCGCGGGCAATGGTTGTTCGTCGAACGGGCCGACGGGCAACAAGGGTGGGTGAAGTCGGACTCGATTGAGCGGGTCGTGCCTCAAAGCTAACTCATTGACCGCTGAGGGGTAGGCGGAAATATTTCCACTTGACTGACCAGTCAACTTGTGGAACCTTCCCAGCATGGTTACGAGATGAAGACGGAGCGCGATACCAAGCAGAGACTATTGGACACCGCCATTGATTTGATTTGGGAGCAGAGTTACGGCGCCGTGAGTGTGGACGTAATTTGCGAGCGCGCCGGCGCGAAGAAGGGGAGTTTCTACCATTTTTTCCCCTCCAAGTCGGACCTGACAGTCGCCGCCATTGAAGAACACTGGGAGACGTTTCGGCCCGACCTCGATCGCATCTTTTCTTCGCAGACACCGCCACTGGAACGGCTGTCGAGGTATTGCGATTTCATTTATGAACGCCAGAGCCAGAAGATGCAGAAATTTGGGAGGGTTTGTGGCTGTGCGTTCACTTCGCTGGCCTCCGAATTGAGTACGCAGGACGAAAAAATTCGCCAGAAGTCGCAGCAAATTTTGGATCGACGGTGCCGGTATTTTGCCGCGGCGTTACGAGATGCCGTCCGGGAAGGACTGGTTCCCGAGCAGGACTGCGATAACAAGGCCCGCGAGCTGTTTGGGTGCGTGATGGGCGTGTTGTTGGAGGCCAAAATCGAGAACAACCTCGAAATCATCCGTCATCTGAAACCGACCATTTTTCGATTGATTGGCGTGGGCGAAAAGCGGTTTGCTGGAGAGACGACTCTTCACGCATAAGTTTGACTGATCGGTCAATATTAATCGACACATGAAAGAGTTGAGCAGAATTGTTGTGACGCAAGTGCGGAGGGCGCCATGTGGATTGTCCGGCTAGCCCTCCGCCGTCCCTACACGTTCGTCGTCGCGGCGCTGTTGTTGTTGCTGCTGACGCCGTTTATTCTTCTACGCACGCCGACGGACATTTTCCCGGCGATTAACATCCCGGTCGTCAGCATCCTCTGGAATTATACCGGCCTCAGCGCGACGGAGATAGAGCAGCGCATGGTGTACAACGAAGAGCGGGCGCTGACGACCACGGTCAACAACATCGAGCACATCGAGTCCACCTCCTATAACGGCATTGGTGTCATCAAGGTATTCTTCCGCCAGGGGACTTCGGTGGATGCGGGTGTGGCCCAAATTACCGCTGTCTCACAAACTGTTTTGCGCTCGATGCCACCGGGGACGACCCCGCCGTTGATCATTCAGTACAACGCCTCGACCGTCCCCATCCTTCAGTATGGTGTCAGCGGCAAGGGGATGTCCGAGCAGGAAATCTTCGACGTCAGCGTGAACCAGATTCGCGTCGGCCTCATTACGGTGCAAGGGGCCGCCATCCCGTGGCCGTACGGCGGCAAGCAGCGGCTGGTTTCGATTGATCTGGATTTGAAAGCGTTACAGGCACAGAACCTTTCTCCGGAGGATGTCGTGAACGCCGTCAACGCCCAAAACCTCGTGCTCCCGAGCGGCACGGCGAAGATTGGTCCGATGGAATACGACATCGATCTGAACACGAGCCCGAAAGTGCTAGATCGACTCAACGATCTGCCGATCAAAACGATCAACGGTGCGGTCATTCACGTGCGCGATGTGGCCCAGGTTCGCGACGGTTATTTGCCACAAAGGAATATTGTTCGCCAGGACGGCGTGCGCAGCACGCTGATCAGCATTCTCAAGACCGGCTCGGCCTCGACACTGAGTGTGGCCAATGGCGTCAAGCAGGCGATGGCGGCAGTCCTCAAGACCGTGTCCGACAAATTGGTGGTGAAACAATTCGCCGACCAGTCGATCTTTGTCCGTGCGGCCATCTCCGGGGTGGTGCGGGAAGGTGTGATTGCCGCCTGTTTGACCGCGATCATGATTCTGCTGTTTCTCGGTTCCTGGCGCGGCACGGTCATCATCGCCCTGTCGATCCCGCTGTCGATTCTGGTGTCACTGGCCTGCCTCAGTGCGCTGGGCGAGACCATCAATCTGATGACGCTGGGCGGACTGGCGCTGGCAGTCGGCATTTTGGTGGACGACGCCACGGTCGAGCTGGAAAACGTCCATCGGCAGATGGCGCTGGGCAAGCCGGTCATTCAGGCGATCCTCGACGGCGCCCAGGAGATTGCGCTGCCGGCATTTGTGTCCACGCTGTGCATCTGCATCGTGTTTGTGCCGATGTTCTTTTTGACTGGTGTCGCGCGGTATCTGTTTGTCCCGTTGGCGGAGGCGGTGGTGTTTGCCATGCTGGCCAGTTACGCGCTGTCGCGAACGCTCGTGCCGACGCTGGTGATGTGGTTCTACCGCCACCACGTGTACCACGGTCACGTGGAGGACCCGGAAAAGGCCCCGCGCTTGGTGCGTCCGTTCGTGAGGCTGCAGGATCGCTTTGAGAATGGCTTCGACCGCATGCGTGAGAGCTACCGCGGCTTTCTTGGTGTCGTATTTGAGCATCGGGTGGCCTTTGCTCTGGTGTTTATGGGGCTTTGCGTCGGGTCGTGCCTGCTCATTCCCTTTTTGGGACAGGATTTCTTCCCCTCGGTGGACGCAGGAACATTCCGGTTGCATGTCCGTGCCCGCAGCGGAACGCGTATCGAGGAGACCGCCAAGTACATCGACGAGGTCGAGGCCGCCATTCGGCGCGAAATTCCGCCCGAGGAACTCCATGGCATTCTCGACAACATCGGCCTGCCCAATTCCAGCATCAACCTCAGCTACAGCGACAACGGGGTGGTGGGCCCGGGTGACGCGGACATCATGGTTTCGTTAAATGAAGGCCACCGTCCCACTCCTCAATACGTTCAGCGACTGCGTCTCCGGCTGAACCGGGAGTTTCCTGGCGCGATCTTTTATTTTTTACCAGCCGATATCGTGAGCCAGACGATCAACTTCGGCCTGCCCGCGCCGCTGGACATTCAGATTGTTGGCCGCGATCAGGTCAGGAATCGCGGGATCGCCGAGCGGTTGGCAGCGAAAATCCGCCAGGTGCCGGGTGCCGTGGATGTGCGCATTCAGCAGCCCTCGGACCGGCCGAAACTCGAGTTTGCCATCGATCGCGACAAGGCGTCGGAAATGGGGCTTACCGAGAATGACATTGCCAACTCGGTACTGCTGAACCTCAGCGGCAGCAGCCAGGTGTCGCCCTCCTACTGGGTCAATTTCGGCGTGGGCGTGCAGTATCTCGTGAATATCTCCGCGCCGGAGTATCGGATGGATTCGCTCAACGCGCTAAACTCCATGCAGGTCAGCGCGAGCCAGCCCGGCGCGGGCAACGGACAATTGCTCGCCAACGTTGCGTCGTTCGAGCGTACGAATGGCCCGCCCGCGATCTCGCACTACGACGTGATGCCCGTGCTTGACATCTTCGGCGGCGTGAGCGGTCGCGACCTCGGCGGGGTGCTTCGGGACGTGGAACCATTGATCAAACAGGCGGAAACGGAATTGCCGCGCGGAAGCTCCATCCTCGTACGAGGTCAGGCGGAGACGATGCGGTCCAGCTTTATCGGGTTGTCCATCGGGCTGGTGATGGCCATCGCACTGATTTATCTGCTGCTGGTAGTGAACTTTCAGAGCTGGCTTGATCCGTTCATCATCATTACCGCGCTGCCCGGCGCGCTCGCCGGCGTCATCTGGGCGTTGCATTTGACGATCACCACCACCAGCGTCCCGGCGTTGATGGGGGCGATCATGAGTCTCGGCGTCGCGACCGCCAATTCGGTTCTCGTCGTCACGTTTGCGCGAAACAATCTCCACCGCGGGCTGGATCCGCTGCATGCCGCCTGGGAAGCGGGCGTCGGCCGTCTGCGTCCGGTGTTGATGACGGCGCTGGCGATGATCATCGGCATGTTGCCGATGGCGCTGGGCCTCGGCGAAGGCGGCGAGCAGAACGCGCCGCTGGGTCGCGCGGTCATTGGCGGTCTGGTGGTCGCCACGGTCGCCACATTGTTTTTCGTTCCGGTCGTGTTCAGCCTGTTGCGACGGCACGCCGAAGAGCCCAATCCGGCGGACGCGGCACTACTGGAAGGGCATGGCGTTCTTCCTACCACGGCACATACATGAGGAAGGTTGTTATGAACTCACTCGAAAATAACAAAGCACAATCCCCGGAAAACACCGGTCAACCGCCGTCGAGCACCCCACTTGGGCACGCGACGGTTTCGCCCGTCAGACTCTCGCGGGTCGCCACCGTTGTGGGCGTGTTGGTCGTGCTCGGAGTTCTCGTCGGTTTCATTCCGCGCTGGCACCAGCGCAGTCTGTTGCGCGCGGAAACGGTGGATCTGGCGACGCCTTCCGTTGCGGTCGTCTCGCCCAAGCCGAGCCATACTGCCGCGGGACTGGTGTTGCCGGCGGAAGTGAGGCCGTTGCTGGAAGCGCCGATCTATTCCCGCGGCAACGGCTACCTCAAACGGTGGCTCGTGGACATCGGGGCGCACGTCGAGGCCGGCCAATTGCTGGCCGAAGTCGATACGCCCGAGCTGGACCAGCAACTTGAACAGGCCCGCGCCCAGTTGGCGGAATCGGAGGCCGCGCTGGCGTTGGCCAAGACCACGGCGGAACGTTGGGCCGACCTATTGAAGACCGCCAGTGTGAGCGAACAGGAAAACGCCGAGAAACAGGCCGACTACAAGCTCAAGACCGCGACCGTCGAGGCGGACCGCGCCAACGTGCATCGGTTGGAACAACTCCAGTCCTTTGAGCGCATTACCGCGCCATTTGCCGGCACGATCACCGCACGCAATACCGATATTGGCGACCTGATTACAGCGGGGAGCGGCATGGAATTATTCCACCTGGCGCAGACGCGGACGTTACGCGTGTACGTCCGTGTTCCGCAGAGCGCCGCCCGCGGCATCGTGACCGGCCAATCGGCGGAACTGTTGATTCCCGAGATACCCGGACAGAAGTTTACGGCGACAGTGACGAGCACATCAGAAGCCATGTCGACGGATTCGCGTACGTTACTGACGGAACTGCAAGTGGACAATTCGCAGGGTGAGATTTTGCCGGGCAGTTACGCCCAGGTGCGGTTCCTGGATTCGAAAGTGAACACGGTGCTGATGTTGCCATCAAACACGTTGTTGTTCCGCGCCGAAGGGTTGCAGATAGGTGTGGTGGGGCCGGATGACAAAGTGGACCTGCGGAGCGTCAGTATTGGCCGCGACTTCGGACAGACCGTTGAGGTGCTCGCGGGGGTGGGTCCCACGGATCGGGTGGTCGTCAATCCAGCCGATTCGCTCGTGAGCGGCACCGCGGTGCGGATCGCGGAGGTCTCCCCGAGTGCGAAGGTCCCATGAAGACGCCGCGACCTGACATTCGCCCGGTTGCTGCCGTGGCTCGGCTCGCCACGGTGTGGGTGATCACACTCCTGGCCGGCTGTGCCGTTGGGCCGGATTACAAGCGGCCGGAGGCGACGGCCACCATGCCCGCGGCGTATGCTGCCGCTACCAACGGATGGAAGGTTGCCGAGCCGCAAGCCCATCTGCCAAAGGGCAAGTGGTGGGAGGTGTTTGGTGATGAGGAACTCAACGGGTTGGAGACCCGTGCGGCAGCGGCCAATCAGGAGTTGAAAGCCGCAGTGGCGAGCTTTGATCAAGCGCGGGCAATTGCGGACGTCACGAGGTCTCAACTGTTTCCCCAGATTGGCATTTCGCCATCCGCGATGGCTCACCGCAATTCGGCCAACGAACCGTTCGAAGGCCAGGCTGCGGGGGTGAGCAACACGACGACATATGCCGATTTGATCGCGCCGTTGAACCTTAGTTACGAGGTGGATTTGTGGGGACGCGTCCGGCGCAGCGTCGAGTCGGCGCGCGCCCAACAACAGGCCAGCGCGGATGATCTGGAAGGAGTCAAACTGGCGATCGAGGCGGAAGTGGCGACGGATTATTTCACCCTGCGGGCCTTGGATGCGGAAACCGAATTATTGAGTTCGAACATCTACGTGTTTGGCAAATCCCTCGAATTGACCCAGAACCGGCGGACAGGGGGGATCGCCTCCGACCTGGACGTGGCGCAGGCGGAAACCGTGCTGCGGACAACAGAGGCGGAGTTGCCGGCGACACAATTGCAGCGGGCACAATTTGAACACGCGCTTGCCGTTTTGACGGGTGAGGCGGCCCCGGCGTTCACCGTGCCGGAACGACCGCTTAATACCCCGCCCCCGATGATTCCGTCCGGTCTGCCCTCCCAGCTGCTGGAACGCAGGCCGGACATTGCGGCTGCCGAGCGGCGAATGGCGGCGGCCAACGCGAGTATCGGCGTGGCGAAGGGGGCATTTTTTCCGGCGATCCAGTTGAACGGATTGGCCGGCTTCGAAAGTTTGCATCTGGGTTCATTGTTCGACTGGCAGAGTCGGTTCTGGTCGCTGGGGCCATCGTTGACGATGCCATTATTCGATGCGGGACAGAACAGCGCCAATCTTCGGGCCGCACGGGCCTCTTACGAACAGGCGGTCGCCAACTACCGTCAGACGGTACTCGTGGCGTTTGCGGACGTGGAAGACAATCTGGCGGCGCAGGAACTTCTGGCCCGCCAGGGCGACGCGGAAGCGGCCGCGTTGCGCGCGGCCCGCAAACAATTCGAGGTTGCCGATTATCGCTACCGGGCCGGCTTGGTGACCTTTCTGGACGTGGCGACTGCGGAGAACTCGGCATTGGAAATCGAGCGCACGGCGGTGCAACTCCGCGGGCAGCAGCTCGTGGCCACTGTGTCGCTGGTCAGATCGCTTGGAGGCGGTTGGCAAGACCCGGTCGGACAGGCTTCTCGCGCCGCGAATCGGTAAACGGTCGAAAGCTTACGGATTGACAGGGGCGGTCGTCTGATTGGTGGACGGAGGAGTCGGCGCGTCCCCGACCACAATTTGCGCGGGGTCGCTGACCACGATCTCTGCCATCTTGTGGTTGTTCGTCGTGATGAGGCCGGTGACACAAACCCATTTCCCCGTGAACGCCACTTCGGGAGCGTCCTTGAACCTGGCACGGGTCGCCTCGGCAATCACGATGGCGCAACTCTGTTTGGGGTAGGGCCGGTCGATGTTCAAATAGGTGAGGCTCCGCTGCGTGCCTTTGAGGTATTTCGCGCTGGCGACCGGGCCGCACACGGTTTTGGTCTCCCCGAGATGCTGGAGCGCATCGTCTCCGGTAAGCGTCTGCAGGACCTTGACACCCGCCGTTGCGAACAGGGAACCGAGGCCGCAGCCGGCGACAATGGCCAGCAGGCACAACCGCACACGACGACGATCTTGAAATTTGGAACGATTCATCGCCAGCCAGACTACCAAAGACGCGGCCGGATGCAACCTGTACTTCTCTCTATTGCGCGGGCGCGAGTTCGGGGGCGTGTTGGCGGTGGCGAAGCTTGAACCACTGACGCAGGTGTTCGAAGAAGAGATAGACGACCGGCGTTGTATACAAGGTGAGGACCTGGGAGAAGAGCAGTCCGCCGACAACGGAAATGCCCAGCGGCTGGCGCAGTTCCGAGCCCGTTCCGAGTCCAATCGCCAGCGGAACGGCGCCGAGCATCGCCGCCATGGTGGTCATCATGATCGGTCGGAAGCGGATCACGCAGGCCTTGTAGATGGCATCCTCCGGGCTCAATCCTTCGGTGCGTTCGGCATCCAGCGCGAAGTCGATCATCATGATGGCGTTCTTCTTGACGATGCCCATGAGCAGGATGATGCCGATAAAGGATACGAGGGAAAGTTCAACGCCGCAGAGCATGAGCGCCACCAGTGCGCCGACGCCGGCGGAGGGCAACGACAGGATAATCGTGACGGGGTGGATCAAGCTCTCGTACAGCATTCCCAGCACGATGTACACGGTGATCAGCGCGGCGAACCCCAACAGGGGCAGCGTGGCCAGCGATGCTTGGAAGACCTGGGCGGTGCCCTGAAAACTGCCCATGACGTTTTCCGGCATCCGCATCTCGCGCGCGACGGTTTGGATGATCTCGGTGGCCTGACCCAGCGCGACGCCGGGCGCGAGATTGAAGGACAAGGTGACAGCGGGGAATTGGCCCTGGTGATTGACCGACAGGCTGGTGTTGCTGGTCTCGAAGCGGGCGACACTGGCCAGCGGCACCAACTTGCCCGTATTGGATTTGACGTAAATCTTGTTGAGCGCGGACGGCTCCAGTTGATCTTTCGGATCCACTTCCAACACGACGTAATGCTCGTTGTACTGCTCGTAAAGGGTCGCGACCTGTCGCTGACCGAATGCGTCGTAGAGGGTGTTGTCGATGGTCTGGGGCGAGACGCCGAGCTGGGAGGCGGCATCGCGGTCGATGACGACATTGCTTTGCAAGCCGTGCGTTTGCTGATCGCTGTTGACGTCCCGCAGTTGCGGGATTTTGCGGAGCTTGTCGAGCAGTTGGGCGGACCAGTAGTTAAGGGCGCTGAGGTCGGTGGATGTCAAAGAGTACTGGTAGAGCGCGGCGGTGAGCCGGCCGCCGGTCCGGATGTCCTGAATGGGCTGAAGCCGCAAGGTTATGCCGGGAATGATTGCCGTTTTGCGGCGAAGCCGATTGATGACCTCGTCCACGTGCACCTTTCTTTCCGAGATCGGCTTAAGGCTGATGAACATGCGGCCGTTGTTCAGGGTCGAGCTGCCGGTGGCGGCGCCGATGAACGAGCCCAGTGTCTCGACGGCCGGGTCAGCGAGAACGATCCGGACCACTTGGTTCTGAAGCCGGGCCATGGTGGTGAAGGAAACGTCCTGACCTGCCTCGGTAGTTCCGAACATGACCCCGGTATCCTGTTGCGGGAAAAACCCTTTGGGCACCACGATGTAGAGCCAAACAGTCGCGATGACGGTTCCCAGGGCAACCAGAAGCATAAAGCTCTGGTGCCGGAGCACCCATTTGAGGCCGGTTTCGTAATGACCGAGCACCCAATCGAAGGTCTTTTCGCACGCCAGGCAAAACCCATTGGGTTTGGCATACGCCGATTCCGGTTTGAGAAACCGTGAGCACATCATGGGTGTCAAGGTAAGCGAAACAATGCCGGAGACGAGGACCGCCAAGCTCAAGGTCACGGCGAATTCGTGGAACAAACGCCCGACCAGTCCTCCCATGAACAGGAGCGGGATGAAGACGGCCACCAGCGAGGTGCTGATGGAGATCACGGTGAAGCCGATTTGTCTGGCGCCGTTGAGCGCCGCATCCATGGAGGACTGGCCCTTCTCGATATATCGATAGATGTTTTCAATGACGACGATGGCGTCATCGACCACGAACCCGACCGAGATGGTGATGGCCATCAGGGAAAGATTATCGAGGCTGTAATTCAGCAGATACATGATGCCGCACGTCCCAGCCAGGGCCAGGGGCACGGTCACATTCGCGATGAAGGTGGGCCAGAACCTCCGCAGGAACAGGAAGATGACCATGACCACGAGCGCGATGCTCAATAACAATGAAATCTGAACGTCGTTCACCGAAGCCCGGATCGTCGTGGTGCGGTCAGCGAGCACCGACAGCTTCACCGATGGAGGAACCCACCGTTCGAGGCGGGGCATCTCCGCCTTGATGCGGTCGACGGTTTCGATCACGTTTGCGCCGGCTTGTTTGAAGATGATCAGCAACACCGCCCGACGGGTCCCGTCCCAACCGGCGAGCAGGCCGTTTTCAACACCCTCGATGGTTTTTCCGATGGACGTGAGTCGGATGGGAGTGTTGTCGGCCTGGGTCAGGATGAGGGAACGATACTCACGGGCGTCCACGAGTTGATCGTTGCTGGCGAAGGTATAGGAGAGCTGATTGCCATCGATCCCGCCAATGGGTTGGACCACGGTCGCCTGACTCAGAAACGAGCGGACATCCTCGAGGCTGAGCCTGGCGGAGGCCAATGCGGCCGGGTCGATTTGCACGCGCACGGCGGATTTTTCAGCGCCATTGATGACGACCTGGCTGACGCCGTCGATCTGGCTGATTTTCTGGCCCAGGACCTGGTCGGCGTATTCGTAGACCTGCGCGGGCGGGAGCGTGTCCGAATACATCGACAGCACCATAATGGGGGAGTCCGCCGGGTTGTATTTCCGATAGGTCGGCGGGTTGGGGAGGTTGACCGGCAGTTCGCTGGCAGCGGCATTGATGGCCGCCTGTACGTCGCGGGCCGCGCCGTCGATGTTGCGATCCAAGCCGAACAAAATGTTGATGGTGGTGCCCCCCAGCGTGCTGGAGGAAGTAATTTCCGCGACATCGGCAATCTGGGCGAGACGGCGTTCGAGTGGAGCCGCCAGCGAAGAGGCTACGGTTTCCGGGTCAGCGCCGGGGAGGGATGCCGAGACGGAAATGGCCGGATAATCGACGCGGGGGATCGCCGCGACCGGGCAGGAACCGATACGCCACGATGCCCATGAGGAACAGGCCCGCGGCCAGCAAGGACGTTCCGACGGGTCGGCGGATGAAAGGCTCGGAGACATTCATGACGGCGACGGACTATTCACGTCCCCGACGGCGCCGCCTTCGAGTTGGCCTTCGCTGAGCAAGCCGGCCCGGGCGCGGCGATCGCGGAACCATTTCGCGCAGCGCTCCATGTAAAGGTAAATCACGGGCGTGGTGTAGAGGGTCAGGAATTGGGAGACCAGCAACCCGCCGACAATGGAAATGCCCATGGGCCGGCGCAATTCCGACCCCGTACCCCGTTCCAGGGCCAACGGCAGCGCCCCGAGCAGGGCGGCCATGGTGGTCATCATGATCGGGCGGAACCGCAGCAAGCAGGCCTGATAGATGGATTTCTCCGGCGGCAATCCCTCGACGCGCTCGGCCTCGAGCGCGAAATCGATCATCATGATCGCGTTCTTTTTGACGATGCCGATCAACAGGATGATGCCGATCAGGGCAATCATCGAGAATTCGATGTGGCAGAGCATCAATGCCAGCAGCGCCCCGACCCCCGCCGACGGCAGGGTGGACAGGATGGTGATGGGATGAATGTAGCTCTCATAGAGCACACCGAGGACGATGTAGATGACGACGATGGCGGCCAGCACCAGATACGGTTCGCTCTTGAGCGAGGTGCGAAACTCAGCGGCACTGCCGGAAAACGTCGTCAGCACGGTCACCGGCAGGCCGATTTCCTGCTGAGCGCGCTGGATGGCGTCAATCGCCTCGCCCAGGGAACTGCCCGGGCTCAAGTTGAAGGACAGGGTGACCGCGGGAAACTGCCCTTCGTGGTTGATCGCCAGGGGAGCGACCCCCGTTCGCAAGTGGGCGAAGGCGCTCAACGGCACCATTCGGCCGGTCGTGGATTTGACATAGATCTTGTCCAGCGACTCCGGGGTGAGTTGATAATGGGGCGCCGCTTCGAGGATGACACGGTACTGATTGAGCTGCGTAAACATGATGGACACCTGTCGCTGCCCGAAGGCATCGTAGAGTGTATCGTCGATGTTCTGCGGGAGGACATTGAGGCGTGACGCCGTGTCGCGATCGACGTCGATGTTGAATTGCAGGCCGTTGAGTTGCTGGTCGGTGGCCAGATCGACCAACTCGGGAAGCGTGCGCAGCTTGTTGAGCAGTTTCGTTGACCACTGCGAAAGCTCGGTTTCGTCGGCGTCCTCCAGCGTGTATTGATACTGGGTACGGCTCACGCGGCTGTCGATCTGAACATCCTGCACGGCCTGCATGAACAGCGAAATGCCCTCGACATCCTTCGTCGCGTCGCGCAACCGGTCGATCACCTCGTTGGCGCTGGCGCGGCGCTGGTTCCGCGGTTTGAGGCCGATGTAGAGGTGGCCGGTGTTGACCGTGGCGTTGACCGTGCCCGCCCCGACGAACGACGCCACGCTGACCACGTCCGGGTCCTTGCGCACGATGTCAGCGACGATGCGCTGGCGGTCGACCATGGCGTTGAAGGAAATGGATTGCGCGGCGTCCGTGACACCGGTGATGAGGCCGGTGTCCTGTTGCGGCAGCAAACCTTTGGGCACGATAATGTACAAGAGGATCGTGATGACCAGGGTGGCAATCGCCACCATCAAGGTCAACGGCTGATGTCGGAGCACCCATTGGAGGCCGCGGTCGTACCAATCGAGCATCCCTTTGAACATGCGCTCGGTGATGTCGTAGAACCGCCCGTGCGGTTCGTCCTTCTCGGACTTCAGCAGGCGGCCGCACATCATCGGTGTAAGCGTGAGCGAGACGATGGCGGAGACCGCGACCGCCACGCTCAACGTGACGGCGAATTCGCGGAACAACCGGCCGACGATACCGGTCATGAACAGCAGGGGGATGAAGACAGCGATCAACGATACGCTCAGCGAGATCACGGTGAATCCGATTTGCTTCGCCCCCTTCAGCGCGGCCTCCAACGGTGGGTCCCCGGCTTCGATGAAGCGGACGATGTTCTCGATCATCACAATGGCGTCGTCCACGACGAAACCGGTGGAAATCGTCAGCGCCATCAGAGACAGGTTATCCAGGCTAAACCCGACCAGTTTCATGACGCCGAACGTACCGATCACCGCCAACGGCAGGGCGACGCTGGGGATGACCGTGGCCCAGAACTTTCGCAAGAAGACGAACATGACCATGACGACCAAGACCACGGTGAGGATCAGCGTGAACTGGACGTCTTCGACCGAAGCCCGAATGGTTTCCGTGCGGTCTGTCAGGATCGACACTTTGACGGTTGGAGGTATGGACGCGCGCAATCTTGGCAACAGCGCCTTTACGCGGTCGGCCGTTTCGATGATATTGGCGCCCGGCTGGCGCTGGATGTCCAGAATGACCGACGGCTGGCTGCCAACCCAGCTCGCCAGGCGCACGTTCTCGACGTTGTCGATGACGTCACCGATATCACCGAGCCGCACGGGCGAGCCGTTCCGGTAGGCGACGATCACGGGTCGATACTCCGCGGCTGACAGGATCTGGTCGTTCGCGCCGATGGTGTACGATTGCCGGGGACCGTCGAAACTTCCCTTGGGCGCGTTGACATTGTTGGCCATGAGGGCGGTGCGCACGTCTTCCAGACCGAGTCCGTACGACGCGATGGCCGCGGGATCAATGCGCACGCGAACGGCGGGCTTTTGATTGCCCTCGATGGTGACGAGGCCGACGCCGCTAACCTCGCTGAGTTTCTGCGCCAGGACGGTGTCGGTAAGGTCATTGACCTTTTCCAGCGGCAGCGTGTCCGAGGTGATCTGCAAGGTGAGGATCGGCGTGTCCGCCGGGTTCACTTTGTTGTACACGGGCGGGTTCGGCATGTTCTTCGGCAGCACGCCGCTGGCGGCGTTGATGGCGGCCTGCACGTCCTGGGCGGCGGCGTCGATGTCGCGGTTAAGATTGAATTGCAAGATGATGGTGGTCGTACTGAACGAGCTCTCGGAGGTCATTTGCGACAAGCCGCTGATCTGGCCGAACTGCCGTTCCAAGGGGGTGGTGACCGACGACGCCATGACGTCCGGGCT
The DNA here is from genome assembly GCA_963842185.1 of uncultured Verrucomicrobiae bacterium. Taxonomy (GTDB): domain Bacteria; phylum Verrucomicrobiota; class Verrucomicrobiia; order Palsa-1439; family Palsa-1439; genus Palsa-1439. The sequence goes on along the minus strand of CAWJFL010000011.1, from coordinate 67,190 downwards.
GGCGCCGGGGTACTGCGCCGTCACCTGGATCGTGGGAAAATCCACGGGTGGCAGGGCGGAGATCGGCAGGAGCATGTAGCCGAGCAAGCCCATGAGAACCACGCCCGTCATGAGCAACGACGTGGCCACGGGTCGCTGGATAAAAGGTTCCGAGATGTTCACAGCAGTGGGCGGTCAGGAGCCGGCACTGGCGGGCTTGCCGGGGGTGGACGGCTTCACATGGGAACCGACCTGCAACTTGTACTGGCCATCGACCACGACCCGTTCGTTGGCCTTAAGCCCGTCGTCGATCAGTGCTTCGGCTTGCTCGATCTGCGCGACCTTCACGGGCCGGACTTCGACGGTATTGTCGTCCTTGACGACGAAGGCGTACGGGCCATCCGGCCCGCGCTGCACGACGGACGCGGGGACCACGAGCCCGTTGTGGCGCGTCGAGAGCAGGAGTCGAGCGTTGACGAACTGGCCGGGCCAGAGCCGGAGGTTGTCATTCGGGAAGTTGGCCTTGAGTCGGATCTGGCCGGTGGATGTGTCGATCTGGTTGTCAATCACGGCCAGCGTCCCCTGGCCCAGAACGGTGCTGTTGTCGCGATCCACCGCGACGACGGTGATGTCGGTCGTCGGGCTCTGTTTTTGGATCTGGCCGAGGGTCTGTTCGGGAAGCGTAAAGATCAAAGAGATCGGTTTCAGTTGCGTGATCACGACCAAGCCGTTCGTGTCGGCGGCATGCACGATATTTCCCTGGTCGATCAACCGAATGCCGATGCGGCCATCGAGGGGGGAGACGACCGTGGTGTAGTTGAGTTGAACTTTGGCGCTGTCGATGGCGGCCTCGTCGGTCTGGACCGTCGCCACGAGCTGGTCGACCAGGGCCTTTTGCGTGTCATACGTCTGCTGGGTCGCGATTTTTTGTTGGTAGAGATCGGCGTACCGTTTCAAATCCAGTCGGGAGTTGGCCAGTTGCGCTTCATCCTGAAGTTTCTTGGCTTCGGCTTGTTCCAGCGCTGTGCGGTACGGGTCGGGATCGATCTGGGCGAGGAGATCACCGGCGCGCACATCCTGGCCTTCGACAAACGCGACCTTTTTCAGTTCACCGTCGACGCGCACATGGATGGTGACTGTATTGTAGGCTTGGACGGTGCCGAGTCCGTCGAGGTAGATGGGAACATCTTTCTGTTGCACGCGGCCCTCGATCACGGGCACTTCGGGGCCGGTGGCATGGGTACTGGCGGCGGCCCGTCTGGCGGCAGCCGCGCGATGGTAGTGCGCCGCCCAGAGCAGGCCGATGAACAACAGCCCGCATACCACAGCGATGCCCACGCTCTTTCGGGACACCGGCGCCTGTTTCTCCAATTCGAAGTTCTTCGCCGTTTTTTCCGGCGCTCGATCGACCCGAGCCACATCCTGACGGTCCTGTAGTTCGTCTTGCTTCAGCATGAGAAACTGACTCCGTGTTGGCGGTTCATCCGCTGCCGGCACGCCCAATGGGACTCAACGTATGTCACGTATTGGGATTGTCAAATAATGACCTGTAGCACCAGGCAATTCAATGACAATTCCACAGAGCAAGACGCAGTTGGCCGCCTGCTGGTTACGGTTTTCGGTGAAATCATGCGAGTTTGGCGGGACCGGATTGCCGTCAACCTGGGGTGGCGCTCGCAAGAATTCGTTTCACATGCGAGTAGGTTGGGATAAGATGGGGGCTCCGGCATGTTTACCGTACGGACATTACTCGAAGGCAAATGGCCCATCCTTGTGCTGACCGCGCTGAGCGTCGCGACGATCCTCGGTTGCCCGGTGTGGTGGGCGCCGATCCTGCCCCTCGTGTTGTTGGTGTTCACGATCTCGTTTTTCCGCGATCCCGAAGCAAACGTACCGCCTGACCCCAAACTCATCGTGGCACCGGCTACGGGCAAGATCGTTGAGATCAAGACGGTCAATGAACCTCATTTCCTCAAGGGGGAAGCGACGATGGTGGCGGTGTTCCTGTCGATTTTTGACGTACATGTCCAGCGCGCACCGATCGGCGGGACGATCCAGTTGGTGCAGTACAACAACGGCAAGTTCCACGATGCGCGCAACCCGCATGCCTCGCTCCAAAACGAGAACCGCGTCGTGGGCATCGAGTCGGCGGACGGTTTTCGGATAACGGTCCGGCAGATTTCGGGATTCATCGCGCGGCGGATTGTCGGATGGGTGGGACCAGGGGCGCCGTTGGCGAAAGGGGAGCGGTTTGGTATGATTCGGTTTGGTTCACGCGTGGAGTTGTTTCTGCCACCGGGCACGGAAATCGCAGCCAAGGTGGGGGACTACGCGAGAGGGGGTGAGACGATCATTGCCCGACGAACATGACATGATTCAGCCACAACAAGAAGTTCGCCCGCTGAAGGCCCATTCGACATCGGGCGACGATGAGAAAGTACGCATCTATTTTGTGCCGAACCTGCTGACCGCGGGCAACCTTGCCTGCGGTTTCTTCGCGCTCACGTGGATATTCAAGTACCAACAGGGCGAGGACTTCGAGCCGATCAAGACGGCGATCCGGATGATTCTGTGGGCATTTGCATTTGATCTCTTCGACGGGCGTGTCGCGCGTTGGGCGCACAAGGAATCACGGTTTGGGCGGGAGTTCGATTCTCTGGCCGACATTGTCAGCTTCGGCGTCGCGCCGGCATTTTTGATCTATCGGATCGTGCTTCAGGAATTCGATCTGGGATGGGTGATCGCGGCCATCTACCTGGTATGCGGCGGGATCCGCCTCGCGCGATTCAACGTCTTGAGCACGCGACCCGGAAATTCGGACGGGCGGGAGTTTGTCGGGTTTCCCATCCCGTCGGCGGCAGCGTTGGTGGTGAGCGTGACGCTGTTCATGATGTGGATGGTCGGGCATGACCGGACGCTGGGGAACTGGGGATTCGTGTTGCCGGCCCTGATGCTGTTGTTGTCGGTCTTGATGGTGAGCAACGTGCGTTATCCGACGTTCAAGTACATCGACTGGACCCGAGCGCGGTCGGTCGCCACGTTTGCGACGGTGGTCATCGTGGGACTGCTTCTGGTGCGGTACGTTCAAATCACGCTGGCGTTGTTGTTCATTGCGTACCTGCTCTATGGCTTGGCGCGCCCGTGGGTGAGCAAGCGCTGGCAGCGCGAGATCGAGTCGGATGAAGGGGACGAAGACGATTCGGTGGAGGGCTAGGCGACGGCACCGTGGAAAACCTGCACCTATTTCGATCCTTCCTGGCGGGAATCGTGTGCGGGCTTGTCGTTTCGGTGCCGGTCGGTCCCGTCAATCTCACCGTGATCAATCAGGCATTGCGGCGGGGATTCGGCGTGGCGTTTCTGATGGGCTTGGGGGCGGTGTGCGCGGACTGCATCTATGCGTCGTTGGCGCTGTGGGGGCATTCCTCCATTCTCCAAACACCGCGCATCTGCGGCATCCCGCGCAAGACCATCATCCTGGGCGTGCGCATCGCGGCGGTGGGGGTGATCGCGGTACTGGGTATTCGGTACCTGCTGTTCAGCGCCGATCGGCTCGACGCCAGCGAGGCCGCCGCCAGCAAACTGGATGACCGCTGGCACCATCCGCAGTCGTTTTTCCTCGGGTTTGCTCTCACAATCACGAACTTCATGCTCGTCGTCGTGTGGGCGACGTTGATCACCGTGGTCTTCGCGCATGAGTGGGTCACCCCGAAGCTGGCGAGCCGGATTTTGTGCATCACCGGGGTGCTGGCGGGCGGCTCGGCCTGGTTCTGCCTCATGTCGTTCTTTGTTTCTCGGGCGCACCGCCGCGTGAAGAGCAAGACCCTGACCTTGCTCGTGCGCGGTTGCGGAGTGTTGTTTTTGTGCTTTGCCGGCCTGCTGGCGTACAAATTGTTCCGCGGATAGGGGCCTCTCAAGCCCGGCCGTGACGACTGGGAATTGACTTGGCCATCGGCGAACCGTAAGCTTTTTTGCCATGGCCAAGCAGAAACAGACCGCGTTCGCCGGCTGGCAGGCGAAGGCGAGGCAATTCCTGGAGGGATCTCTCGCCGAGGGAGTGGATGCGCGCCCGGTCCTCCACAAACTGCGCACCGCCATTCACTTCATCACGCTGGTGGTCCGCGGGTTCGTCAACAACCGCTGCCCGTTGCGGGCGGCGGCGCTGTGCTACACGACGCTGCTGGCGCTGGTACCGCTGCTGGCGGTGGTATTCAGCGTCTCGAAGGGTTTCCTACAGAGCACGAGCGCGGACCTGGCCCCGAAAGTAATCGATGCGATTGTTGCCAGGGTTGCGCCGCAACTCGAATACGTGCCCGCCGACAGCCAGACCGTGGGCGCCGGTCCGACGGCAAAGGGCCACGTGGTGATTTCGACACAGGCCCGGCGCGAGGTCGTTGACAGCATCCAGACGTTCATTAGCAACATCGACGCGGGAACGCTGGGCACGGCCGGCACGATCCTGCTGGCGCTGGTGGCGGTGCGGTTGTTGATGACGATCGAGCAAACCTTCAATGACATTTGGGGCGTGCCGAAAGGGCGCTCGCTCTGGCGCAAGGTCGTGTACTACTGGACGTCGATCACGCTCGGGCCGATTGTCTTGTTTGGGGCGTTGGCGGTGACGGGGACCGCCGAGTTCTCCGACGTGCTGGGGCGGCTGGCGTTGGTGCCCGACCTCCAGCGCTGGCTCCTGCGTCTGGCACCCTACGTCATCCTGTGGGCGGGCTTCTCACTCATGTACGGCTTGATGCCGCACACCCGCGTGCGGTTTCACGCCGCCGTGATCGGCGGCGTGGTGGGAGGAACGCTGTGGCAACTGAACAGCCAGCTCAACACGATGTATCTGTCGCGCGTGGTCACCTACAGCAAGATCTACGGCGGCATGGGAATCGTGCCGGTGTTCCTGCTGGGCCTGTATTTCTCGTGGCTGATTGTGCTGCTGGGGGCGCAGGTGTCGTTTGCGGCGCAAAACGTCCACCTCTACATGCAGCAACGTGTAAGCGACCGGCTGGATCAGGCCCGGCGCGAATTGCTGGCGTGCCGCGTTGTTCTTCAGGTGTGCGCCAGTTTCTTGCGCGGCGCACGGCCACCCAATACCGAGGGGCTGGCGAGCCGACTTCGCGCGCCGTTACAAGCCCTCAACCAACTGGCCCACCGGCTGGTCGAAGGGGGTGTGCTCGTGGAAGTTGCCGACGGTGAGGGCGGCCTGCAACCGGCCCGCCCGCCCGAGTTCATCACCATTGCCGACGTGCTGCACGTTGTTCGGACGAACGAAGACACCTGCGTGGAACCGCCGAAACACCCGGCTTCGGAACCGGTTGAGCAGGTGCTTTTGGAACTGGCCGCCGCGGTGCGGTCGGCTCCCGCGAATGCCAATTTTGCCGAGCTGGCGAAGAGGCTGGAATAGCATGAGGGGGCGTCTTCCGGGTCAGGTTTGGCAAGGCTCGGAGACAGGAATGGAGTGTAAAGGAATCCTTACACGGGAGGTCAATTTGTCTGGTAAACTTTACACTTGGAAATCGCTTCGAATCGCCTTTAGCGATTCGTCACCTTCAATCCGCATGAGGTAACTACCACCGCTGTTGGTGGTTACGAGTGATGCCCGCATGGTAACCTGTGCACCTGATTTTTTGTGGCACGTAAGGCGCTGACTTTAGGAGTGGAGAAGTGCCTTCGGTTGGGTATAGGGCTCAATCGCAAGGCGTGGATTGTGTCGTGTCTCCTGGGTTGCGGGTAGGGAACTGGTCGGACTGAGGGAAGGGTGTCGGGTGAGTAACAAGGGAAATTCAGGCGAGGGTCGTAGCGCAAGAGGTGACGTGTCGGCTGGACGATTTCGAGCGGTGCGGGTAACGGCCCGTTCCGGCCTTGTTCTCACTGTGTCGATCCACTGGTCGGCGTTTCGCTTCGCCACCCATACATTCAGTGGGAAGTCTTATTTTCTCCGGTCAGCTTGAGGGAAAGCGTGGGCAACTTGTTGCGTAAAATTCAAAAGTTTATGGAACGACGGGGAGAGGGATTGGTCGAGTTTGCCTTCGTCCTTCCGATGGCTCTCCTCCTGATGTTCGCGTTGATTGATTTGGGCCGCTATTACTGGATTCGGGAAACCGTTGAGAATGCCGTTCGCCAAGCGGGGCGGTATGCGGTCACCGGGCAATCTCTCCCCGGCGACTCGCGTGTGCAATCAATTACCCAGGTTGCGGAGAATGCGATGGCCGGCTTGGATACCCTTAATACCACCACCATCACGGTCAGCAGCAGCCCCGTGGGACAATCCGGTAACTCAACGAAGGGCTTTGGTGGCTATGGGGGCGAAAACGTGACAATCAACATTCAAACCGCCCTGGGTTTCTTCACGCCGGGAATCGCGCGGTATTTTGGACCAACCGGCAGCAACACGCTTGTCGAGAGCGTGACCTTTCGCAACGAGAGTTTCCCGGCGAGTCAGGCGAATTGAGGAGCCATGAACGAGACGTCCCTGAAAACGAAATCAACAGTCTCGTGGCTTCCCTGGCAGAACAAATCGGGTCAGGCACTGGTCGAATTCTCACTGGTCTTGTTTATGTTGGTCCTGTTGGCGTTTTGTCTGATGGACTTTTGTGTGGCGATTTATGAGAAGCAGTTGCTGACGAACCTCAGCCGCGAGGGGGCGAATCTGGCAGCCCGCGGTGCGGGCATAAGCCCGCAACAAATCATGGCGAATGCGCTGGATGCGATCGAGCAGGAAGCCACTCCGTTGAATTTGTCCAACTCAACTTCGGGGAAAGTCATTTTGACATCAGTGACCAACAACGGATCGGGCCTGATGTTTATCCAGCAGCAAGTGTCCGCTGGCGGCTTAAGCGTCAGCAGCAAGCTGGGAACCGGAGTGGGCGCGAACGTGACAAGGACATTGCCGACCACCAACCTTGTCCAGGTGGGCGGTACCTGTTACATTGCCGAGGTCTTCTACGTGTACAAACCGCCTGCACCACTCAAAATCGTCGGTCTGTCCAATGTGTTTTATGATGTGGCGTACTTTCAATGAAGCTCAACCCCGAGGCGTGGGAACATGAAAAAGACTCATAACGGTCGACAGCGCGAAGACGTGCGTGAGCACGGTCAGGTGCTGGTTATGTTCGTTTGCTTCCTCGTCGTGCTGCTGCTGTTTGTGGGGATGGGAATCGATCTCGGGTTTGCGTATATCACCCAGGCGCGCTTGTCCAAGGCCCTGGACGCCGCCGCATTGGCTGGCATGAATAACTACTACCAGGGGACAAACCAGGCCATTGCGATCGCGCAGGCGACGTTCGCCGCGAATTTTTCTCCCAATACAAACGATGCGGCCCCCGGTTACGTGACTGGCACGCCGACGCCGTCCCTCGTTTTCAGCAACTCGGGTCCCAACGTGTACCTGAACGCAAGCGCCTATGCGACCAACAAGACATTTTTCCTCGGGATGCTCCAGTACAACACACTCGCGGCCAGCGATAGTGCACAGGCGACCCGGTTGCCGCTGATCATGACCTTGGTGTTAGACCATTCTTATTCCATGTGCCCGCCGAGCCAGTGCGGCAGTGGCTCCATTTTCACGGGGGGGGGCGAGTATCTCCCCGGTGCAGTCAACAGCTTTATCCAGGATTTTGTCCCAGGCGTTGACCAGGCGGCGGTCATTAGTTTCGGCTCTACAATGACCAATGATGTGCCGATGACCAGCGAGTTCGTAGCTCCCATCACAGCCGATATGAATTACGCGCAAAACAATCCCGGCATCTACTGGGGTGGGGGAACCTGTTCCATCTGTGGGTTGACCAACGCGCTAATCATGGAAAACAGCATCGGCTCCACGGGAACCGCGGTCAAAGCGGTGGTCTTCTTTACCGATGGGCTGGCCAATATGATCCAAGCGACCATTTCTTGCCCGACAAACCTACCAGTGGCTATACCGTGGAATTTCGGCGGCTATCTCAGCGGTGGGCCTGTCAGTTTCTGGACCACGAACATGCCGGCCACTTACACCGCCCAAGAGACTGAAATGACTTGCACGACTCCGCCTTACGGAACCTGTTGTTCTTCTCCCGATACGTACCAATCATTCGACGGTACGCCGAGGCAATTTACCATGGACAACATCATCTATGACGCGACGAACCAATGCATTCTGGTCGCCAGGCAAATGCAGCAGGCGGGGATGTACGTCTTTTGCATCGGCTTGAGCGCTGCTGGGGGCGGAGATGTTCCAGATCCGGATTTTCTCCAAACCGTGGCCAATGACCCTTCCAATCCGAATCAAGCGAATTACAACCCCGCCCTGCCTTCCGGCGTCGCTTTGGTCGCGGGCGACGGAAGCGATCTCCCCCAGTTGTTTCAACTGATCGCCGCCCAGATCCAGTTACGGTTGACTCGTTAGCTGCGCTCGGCACTTTTCATTCCGCGAGGTCTCTTTCCAACGGTTACCAGATGGGTGGTAATCACTGTTCAACCCTTGAACACTCGAAGTGTTCAGGCGAACTGGACACCTGTGTTCAGCGTGTCAAGACAGGTGGACAGTCGGCTGACAGATCCCGCCAGGCATTCGTTCCGCCATAAAAGACACAATCGCCACAACCCGCTCGTGGACTGGAAGTTACGCCCGCGGGGATGCCAGCCTTCAAAGCCTTGTATTTATTGGCATAGCGGGCGCTATTAAATCGACCGACTTGGAGAAGTTGCCGTGTAGTTGCGGTGTGAACACAGGTCCCGTGCGCCTGGTTTTTTGCCTAACGTGAAGGATTGTCCCGAAGCATTCGGGCGAGCGAGGGGATGGTGCTGTTAACATGACTGAAAATTTGATTGTCAAAGAGTTGCAGGGGATCGCGACGAAGCTGACGAGCGATCCGGATGTTCAAAAAAACCTGATGCACGAGATGTTTCTGCATCTCGTCCGCATTCGGACGGTCGATCCCGCCGGGCCCTGAGTTGGTACCTGAAAAGCTGCGAATTTCACGCGCGGAATTTCCTCAGGCCGGGCGAGCAGGCCAGTTCGGCGAACGGCGCGTCCGTGCGCGAGATTATGCCCGTCGGCCACGAGCGCCACGGCCTGGATCCGCGTTCCTCTTCTCCGCTGGTTGGCCAGATCGAGATCCAGGGCGAACTGATCACCGGCGATGTCCTGAACCTTATCCTTCCGCTGCTGTCCGACATGCAGCAACAAGTCCTCTTCCTCCTGATGAAGGGTTGCGGCGTCCGCGAAGCCGGCCGCGCACTCGGCATCACCCACCCGGCGGTCATCAAGCACCGCAAGAAAATCGCCCGCATTGCCCACGAACTTCTCCAAGAGTCCGAAGGCATCGGCGTAGCGGTCGCCGTCCACGATGGCGCCAAGCAAAACGGGACCGACAACGGCAACGGTCACGGCCCCGAAGACAGCAACAGCAACGGAGACACACACCAGGCAGCTTAGGGTCCATGGCACACCGGGGACACACAGGGAAGACGTTGCTGTTGGCAGGGGTGGCCGCCCTCTGCCTTCTGCTGCCCGCGCGCATGGAAGCTCAGACCCCGGTTTCCCTCAGCAATGGATTCTCTACCGCGACAAGCAATACGAACGCTAACATGGCGGTGGGAGCGACATGGGGCGGTGGTCAAACCCCCACGAACGGGAATAATGCGTTCATCGTTTTTACGAACACTCACTCCGGGGTCAGTTTGACCCTGACGGACGCGGCGTCCAACGTGTTCGTCGCCGACAGCCTGACCGTCACCAACATGTCGCAGGGCAGTCTCAGCGTGACATTCAGCGGGGCCGCCTATTTTACCAGCGGCGTCGCTCAGGTCAACTTCGACGGCGGCGGGGACGGCAATGCTACCAGCACGAAACTGACGTTCTCGAGCAACGTGACGTTCGGCGCCATGAACTTCATTGGCAATACGAACGGCAGCAGTAGCGACTCTGCGACACTCACGCTGGCCGGAACTTCCCAGGGCAACAGCCTTTTGTTTAACGGCGGCGGCTCGGAAAACAATTTTCTGATTATCAGCGGCCCGCTGGGGTTGACGGGGACACTCACCGCGACCAACATCAATTCCACGAGTTTCGGTACGATTTCGGGCAATTCCACGGTTGGCAATGTGATCATCAACAACGCTGCCGACAATCGCTTCACGATCACCAATTCGACGATGAGCATTACCGGCGCGGTGGCCAGCGTGGCTGGCGGGTTCACCCTGGCCAACAACGCCACCATCGCGCTCAGCGGCGGCGGCGGTCTGATCATCAGCAACGTCGCGCCGGTGCTCAACGGCACGTTGAACGTCGCCGACCAAACCGTCACCGGCAAAACGAACTGGTCCAACAGCGGAACGGTGGCGTTGGCGGGCGGCTACATCGTCGGCAACAATCTCACCAACAGCAGCGGCGCCACGCTGCTGGGCTACGGCAATCTTTCCAATGTCGTTGTGAATCTGGGGACGATCTGGGCGACGAATAATACGCTCGCCTTCGCCAGCAATATCGTCCAGGGCGGGACGGTGACGATTGGCAGCGGCAGCACGATCAGCTTGCTTGGGTCCGGCGCGCTGACCAACTTCGGCACGATCTATCTACAGGGGGCAGCCCCCACTAACAGCAACAATGCGATCCTGAACCTCGGCACCGTTGCGCTGACCAACCTCGCCAACGGCACGATCACCGGCGGCGGCATCATCCAGAACGCTTCCCAAGTGGTCAATCTGGGAACGATCCTCGCGACCAACACCTCAGTGGAACTGCAGTTCACCAACGCCAATACCTTCGGCAACGCGGGCACAATCGGCGCGACCAATGGCGCGACGCTCACCTTCGGCACGGCGGGCGTCGGCAGCGCGATGATCACCAACTTCGGGACCATCAACCTCACCGGCGGCACACTCAACAGCGGCAATATCACCAACCTCGCCACCGGCCTCCTCAGCGGCAGCGGCACGGTGACGGCACCGGTGATCAACTCCGGAATCGTTAACGCCACCAATGGCAATCTCAACTTGGTCGGGGCCGCGACCGGCGCGGGTGCGTATCGGGCGGTAGCGGGCACGTCAGCCGCCACGCTGACCTTCGTAAACGGCGGCTCGATCAGCGCGTTGCTCAACACTGGCGCAACGATTCAAGTGGAGAGCACACTCACCAACAACAGCCTGTTCGTCAATCAGGGCACGATCATCCTCAACGCCGGCACCTACCAGAGCAGCGCCAACTTTACCAATGCGCTGAATGAATTTCTCATTGCCAGCGATGACAGCACGCTCAGCGCTGCGGCTGTGGCCAATCGCGGCACGATCCTCACGACCAATGCCACCCTCCTCGTCAGCAATCTGGTTGTCCAAAGCGGCACCATCACCATCGGCAACGGCGGCACGTTGATGCTGGTGGGCGCCGGAGCGCTGACCAACTTCGGCACGATCAACCTCGTCGGCGCCGCCGGCTCGGGCAACAACGCCGTGTTGAACCTTGGTTCCGCCGCATTGACCAATCTCTCCGGGGGCACGATCACCGGCGGCGGCATCATCCAGAACGCCTCTCAGGTGTACAATCTGGGAACGATCCTCGCGACCAATACCACGGTGGAATTGCAGTTCACCAACGGCAACACCGTCGGCAATGCCGGCACGATGGCCGCGACCGCGGGCGCGACGCTGACGTTCGGCACGGCGGGTGTCGGCAGCGCGATGATCACCAACTTCGGGACCATCAACCTCACCGGCGGCACACTCAACAGCGGCAATATCACCAACCTCGCCACCGGCTTCCTCAGCGGGAACGGCACGGTGACGGCACCGGTGATCAACTCCGGAATCGTTAACGCCACCAATGGCAATCTCAACTTGGTCGGGGTCGCGACCGGCGCGGGTGCGTATCGGGCGGTAGCGGGCACGTCAGCCGCCACGCTGACCTTCGTAAACGGCGGCTCGATCAGCGCGTTGCTCAACACTGGCGCAACGATTCAAGTGGAGAGCACACTCACCAACAACAGCCTGTTCGTCAATCAGGGCACGATCATCCTCAACGCCGGCACGTACCAGAGCAGCGCCAACTTTACCAATGCGCTAAATGAATTTCTCATTGCCAGCGATGACAGCACGCTCAGCGCTGCGGCTGTGGCCAATCGCGGCACGATCCTCACGACCAATGCCGCCCTTCTGGTCAGCAATCTGGTTGTCCAAAGCGGCACGATTACCATCGGCAACGGCGGCACGTTGATGCTGGTGGGCGCCGGAGCGCTGACCAACTTCGGCACGATCAACCTCGTCGGCGCCGCCGGCTCGGGCAACAACGCCGTGTTGAACCTTGGTTCCGCCGCATTGACCAATCTCTCCGGGGGCACGATCACCGGCGGCGGCATCATCCAGAATGCCTCCCAGGTCGTCAACCTTCTCGGCGGCAGCATCTTGGCGACCAGTACGGTGGTGGAGTTGCAGTTCACCAACGCCAACACTGTCGGCAACGGGGGCACACTGGGCGCCGCTTCCGGTGCCACGCTCACATTCGGCACGGCGGGCGTCGGCAGCGCGATCATCACCAACTTTGGCACCATCAACCTCACCGGCGGCACGCTCAACAGCGGCAATATCACCAACCTCGCCAACGGCTTTGTCGGTGGCTTCGGCACCATCACCAGCAACCTTATCAATGGCGGCATCGTGATGGCCACCAATGGGACCCTGACGCTGGCCAGCGCGCCGGTGAACAATGGCACGGCCATCGTTGCCAGCGCGTCCGCGTTGAATGTGCAGACGGACTGGACCAATGCTGGCGTGCTCACCAACGCCGCGACCGGCGCGGTCAATGGCGGCAACCTCACCAATACCGGCACGATCAACGGGTCCGGTTTCTACAATGTGCAGGTCGTCAATCAGAACCGCCTGAACTTTGGCGGGACGATCAGCAACAACTTCCTGCAGACGGCCGGCAGTTTCACCGTTATCAGCGGCGGCAGCACGGTCACCGGATCGGCGACGATCAATGGGGGAGCGCTCGATCTTACAGGGAATCGATTGACGGCCGGCCAACTCGTAATTGCCGGCACAGGATCGCTCGCGAACTCTGTTGCCGGCGGCACGGTCAACGGCGGGATCAGCAACGCGGCGACGATCAATGTCACGGCCACCACGTTCTTCAATGGTCCGGTCACCAACACCGGGACGATGTTCTTCCAAGGGGCGATCAGTAACAGCTTGGCAAATAGCGGCAGTTTCAATCTGAATGGCGGCGTCACGCTGACGGTCGCGCCGGCCAACAGCGGAACGATCAACGTCGCTACGAGCACGTTGACGGTCAACCCGGCGTGGGCCAACTCGGGCACGATCCTGATCGCCGCCGGCGGCACCGTGGCCGGCGGCAACCTGACCAACAACAGCGGGGCCACGGTCAGCGGCGCAGGCACCATCGCGCCGTTGCTGGTCAATAGCGGCCTGCTAGTTGTCACCAACGGCACGCTGACACTTACGGTCGCGCCGCAACAAAACGGCCTGATCAATGTCGCCGCCGGCGTGGCACCCGGCACGTTGAGCGTGACTCCAGCGTGGAACAACAACGGCACGGTCAGCATCGCGGTGGGCGGGACGGTTGCCGGTGGTAATTTCACGAACCTGGCCAGCGGCACAGTGACCAATCTCGGCACGATCAGCAGCACGCTGTTGGTCAATCAGGGCAACGTGGTGCTGGGCGGCTCGATCAACAACTTCCAGCAGACCAGCGGGACAAACATCATCAGCAGCAAGGGAACCGTGACCAGCACGGCCACGATCAGCGGAGGTCTGTTCGACCTGAATGGCGGCACGTATGCCAACGGCCTGATGGTTCTTGGCGGAACGGGCGTGCTGACGAGCAGCGTGGCCAATCCGGTCTTCAACGGCGGGTTGAGCAACGCCGCCACCGTCTATCTGGCACAGGGCGCGACCTTCAACGGTCCGGTCACCAACATGGCCACATTCACCTGGCAGGGCACCATCAACAATGCGTATGTCCAGGCCGCCGGCACGAATTTGCTCACCGGCAACGCCACGATCACCGGTGGCGTCACGGTCAATGGGGGGGTGGTTAACCTCAACGGCAACAACGAAACTACGGACGCACTGAACGGCAACGGCGGCACCATTAACAATACTGGCGTCGCAAGCACGTTGACCATTGGTATGAACAACGGCGGTGGCACCTACTCGGGCGTGATTACCGGGGCAATTGCGTTGGTCAAAAACGGGACCGGCACCGGCACGATCAGCGGCAATAACGGCTACAGCGGCAACACCATCATCAATGTGGGCACCTTGGCGCTGGGCTCCAGCACGGCTATTCCTTATGGACCCGCGGCCGGTAACGTCGTCGTCAACGGCAACCTGAATGTGGAGAATCAGAATGTTTCGATCAACGGGTTGTCCGGTAGCGGCTCAATCAACGTGGCGAGCGGCTACAACATCGAGACCCTTAGCATTGGCTATAACAACGCCAGCAGCGCATTTGGTGGAATCATCAGTGACTCCTCCGGTTCTTCTTATAGTGGGTATGGTCTCGCGTTAGTAAAAGTTGGCACGGGCACGCTGACGCTGAGTGGCGCGAACAGTTACAATGACGGGACCACGGTCAGTAACGGCGTTCTGGTGGTTGCCGGCAACACGGCTTTGGGCAACAATTACTACAGTCCTGCGGTGACCGTCGTCAGTGGGGCGACGTTGGGGCTGTCCAACAACGTCACACTTTCCGGCTCCTACCCGGTAACATTGAACGGCGCGGGCTACAACGGTAGTGGCGCATTGGACAACATGAGCGGCAACAACACCTATGCCGGCGGCATCACGCTCGGCAGCGCCTCGCGCATCAATTCCGACTCAGGCCTCCTCACTCTCAGTTCCTTCACTTCGGGTGGTAATTTTGGGCTGACCATCGGCGGCGCGGGAAACATGTTGATCAGCGCCGCGCTTCCCGCGACCGTCAATTCGCTCACGAAGGATGGCACCGGCGTCCTGACGCTGAGCGGCGCCAACTCCTACGTCGGGGCGACCACGATCAGCGCCGGCACACTGAAACAGGCCGGCGGCAACGAGATTACGGATGTCGCGGGCGCGGGCAACGTGATCGACAACGGCACGCTGGATATGGGAGGGTTCAACGACACGATCGACGGCCTGAGCGGCAGCGGCACGGTTGATAATTCGGGTGGTGGCACTCCCACGTTGACGGTGGGCAGCGGCAATGCCAGCAGCACCTTCTCGGGCGTTGTCCAGAATACAACGGGCACGCTGGCGCTGACCAAGACCGGCACGGGGGTTCTCACTCTCAGCGGCACCAACACCTACAGCGGTGCGACGACCGTGGGTGCCGGTGTTTTGCAAGCAGGATCCTCGGGCGGTCTTTCGGCCAATTCCGCCGTTTCCGTCAGCAGTGGCGGTACGCTGGACCTCAACGGACAGGCCGTGACGACTCGCTCGGTGACGATTAGCAGCGGCGGCGGGTTGACCAATGGCTTTGCCGGCGCGTCGCTCAACAACGGACTGACCAACGCCGGTACCGTGTTCGTATCGCAGGCCACGTTCTTCAACGGCCCGGTGACCAATACGGGCGCGATGTTCTTCCAAGGAGCAATCAGCAATGGCCTGGTCAATTCCGGTAGCTTCAACCTCAACAACAACGCCACGCTGACGGTCGCGCCGGCCAATAGCGGAACGATCAACGTTGCCGCGAGCACGTTGACGGTCAACCCGGCGTGGGCCAACGCGGGCACGGTCCAACTCGGCGGCGGCGTGCTGGCCGGAGGCAACCTCGCCAACAACAGCGGCGCGAGTGTGGCCGGTTTCGGCACAGTTTCCAACCAACTGGTCAACGCCGGCATCGTCACCGCCACCAATGGCAACCTCAATTTGGTCGGGGCCGCGACCGGCGCGGGCGCGTATCGGGCCGTGGCGGGGACGTCAGCCTCCACGTTGACGTTCGTGAACGGCGGCTCGATCAGCTCGTTGTTCAACACCGGCGCGACCATCCAGGTCGAGGGCGCGCTGACCAATACCTCGTTGTTTGTCAACGAGGGCACAATGATGCTGGCGGGCGGCACGTACCAGAGCGCCGCCAACCTGACCAATGCCACCGGGGAATTGATTGCTAATTCGGGCGCGGGCAGCATCAACGCCGCGGCAGTGTTCAATCTGGGGACAATTCTGGCAACCAACGCCACGTTCACCATCAGCAACCTTGTTGCGCAGGGCGGCACGGTCACGATTGGGGCAGGCGGCACGCTCACCCTGCCGGGATCTTCCTCCCTCACCAACTTTGGCACGATCAACCTGCAGGGAGCCGTCGGCAACAACGCGGTGTTGAACCTCGCCGGGGCGGTGCTGACGAACAAATCGGGCGGGACGATCACCGGCGGCGGCATCATCCAGAACGCCTCCCAGGTCGTCAACCTCCTCGGCGGCAGCATTCTGGCCACCAGCGCCGTGGTCGAACTACAGTTCACCAACGCCAACACATTCGGTAATGCGGGCACGATCGGCGCAAGTGCGGGCGCCACGCTGACGTTCGGCACCGCGACCATCGGCAGCGCGATCATCACCAACTTCGGCACCATCAACCTCACCGGTGGCACGCTCAACAGTGGCAACATTACCAACCTTGCCAACGGCTTCGTCGGCGGCTTCGGCACCATCACCAGCAACCTCATCAATGGCGGCATCGTGATGGCCACGAATGGCACCCTGACGCTGGCGGTGGCGCCAGTGAACAATGGCACGGCCATTGTTGCCAGTGCGTCCGCCCTGAACGTGCTGACGGACTGGACCAACGGCGGCGTGCTCACCAACGCCGCTACCGGCGCGGTCAGTGGCGGCAACCTCACCAATACCGGCACGATCAACGGTTCCGGTTTCTACAATTCCCAGGTCGTCAACCAGAATCGCATGAACTTTGGCGGCACGATCAGCAACAACTTCCTGCAGACCGCGGGCAGCTTCACCGTCCTCAGCGGCGGCAGCACGGTCACCGGATCGGCGACGATCAACGGCGGAACGCTCGATCTCACGGGGAATCGGTTGACGGCCGGCCAACTGGTAGTCGCCAATACGGGAGTGCTTTCGAATTCCCTGCTGGGCGCGACGCTCAACGGTGGCGTCAGTAACGCGGCGACGGTCAGCTTCGCCACCGACGCCTACGTCAACGGCACCGTTACCAACACAGGGTTCTGGCTACAGCGCGGCGCGATCAGCAATAGCGTGGTCAACTCCGGCACGATGTTGGTGTTGTCCAACAACATGGCGGCGCGCATCACGGGCGGTGTCGTCAACTCCGGCTCCCTGACGTTTACGAATGTTTTCGTCAGCGGCCCCGTCACCAATGCCGGTTCGTTCTCCATGAGCGGCGCGATCAGCAACAACTACGTGCAGACCGGCGGCAGCCTTACGCTGGCCAACACGTCCACCATCACCGGCACCGCCAGCATCACCGCCGGCAACTTCGACCTCAATGGCAAGACCTACACCAACGGGCTCATGGTTGTCAGTGGCACGGGCGTGCTGACCAGCAGCCAGGCTAACGCGACGTTCAATGGCGGCTTGAGCAATGCCGCCACCGTCTATTTGTCACAGAGCGTGACCTTCAACGGCCCGGTCACCAACATGGCTGCGTTCTCGTGGCAGGGCACGATCAACAATACGTACGCCCAGAGTGCTGGCACCAACCAGTTACTCGGGAATGCGACGATCAGCGGCAACGTGAGCGTCAATGGCGGGGTGATGGACGTCAATGGCAACAATGAAGCCTTCGGCGCGCTCACCGGATCGGGCGGAACGATTCTTAACAACGGCGCCGCCACCGGCACGCTGACCATCGGGGCCAACAACAACAGCGCCGCCTACTCGGGCACCATCACCAACGGCAACGGGACTTTCGCGTTGGTCAAGACCGGCACGGGCACGGAAACGTTGAACGGCAACAATGGTTACAGCGGGGGCACGACGATCAACAACGGAACACTGGTGGACGGCAGCTCCACCGCGTTGGGTTCGGGCGGGCTGGCGATGACGGGGGGCACGCTCCAGTTGCTGGCCAACCTCTCGCTCGCAAACCTGTCGGGCACCGCCGGTACCATCGGGATATTCTCCAACAACCTCAGCGAAACCCTCACCGTCGGTTCGGACAACAGCAGCACCACGTTTTCCGGCTTGATCAGTCAAGGTGGCAACGCGAGTACCCATCTGGCGCTCATCAAGAACGGGTCTGGTGTTCTCACTCTCAGTGGGAACAACTCCTATAACGGCGGCACCACCATCGATGGAGGGGTGCTCGCAGCGAACACGCTGCCGAATACGGGCAGCACATCCTCGAGCATCGGTACCGGCAGCTTGACGCTCAACGGCGGCATACTACGCTTCAACGGGGCCGCCTTCGGCACGGCCAACTTCTCGACCGCAGTGGGTGCCAGCGGCGGCACACTGGATGCCGTTTCGTCCATCTACTACAACGGCACGCTCTCCGGGTCGGGCACGCTGAACATCCTGGATTCCAGCGGGGGCGGGAACCAATGGTTGTTCACCACCAACAGTTCCGGGTTTACGGGGAATATCAACATCGGCAACGGCTCGGCCGGTAGCGGCTGGTTGCAGGTACGCGGCGTGACCAGTGCCAATCAGGTCGGCACCGGCACGGTCACCGTTAACGGCGGCGGCACGTTCTCGTACGATACGGGGTCGCCAGCCACCATTGCGAACCCGATCGTCCTCAACGGCGGCGCGTTGGGAGCGCAATCGGTGGCCATCACGTATTCCGGGCCGATTGCCATCTCGAACAACTCGCTCATTGGCGGCGTGGAATCGGGCTTCGGCACGACAATGACATTGAGCGGCGTGATCAGCGGACCCGGTGGATTTGCCACGGCCGGCGACAACCAGTACACGACCATAGTCCTCGGTGGCACCAACACGTATAGCGGCAACACGACCATCAACTCCGGTACGGTGGAACTCAACAACTCCCTGGCGGTCCAGAACAGCACCGTCAGCAATCTGGTCGCCAACGGTCTGATTTTCGGCACACCCACGACGTACACTCTTGGCGGTCTGGCGGGGACCGGCAATATCGGGCTGGGCGCCGTCGCGCTCAGCGTTGGCAACAACAATTCCAATACCACCTACTCCGGGGTTTTGAGCGGCACGGGCAGCCTGACCAAGATCGGCACTGGCGTCCTGACATTGAGTGGCGCGAATACGTACAGCGGGGCCACCACGATCAGCGGCGGCACGTTGAAGCTTGGCGCCAGCAACGTCATACCGAATGGCGCGAACACGGGCAACGTGACCGACAACGGCACGCTGGATATGGGAGGGTTCAGCGACACGATCAACGGTCTCGGCGGAGGCGGTATCGTCGACAATTCCGGTGGCGGCACGCCCACACTAACCGTTGGCAACAACAACGCCAGCGGCACCTTCTCCGGTGTCGTCCAGAACACCACCGGCACACTGGGCCTGACCAAGATCGGCACGGGAGATCTCACGCTCAGCGGCAACAACACCTTCAGCGGGGTGCTGACGGTCCAGGCCGGCACGCTCACCGTTGCGACAGTCAATAACGCCGGGGCCGCCGGTCCGTTGGGCCAGAGCGCCAATGCCGTGGTGTTGGGCGGATCCAGCACGATCGGCACGCTGGAGTACACCGGTGCCTCGGCATCCAGCACCGAACCCTTCGCCATTGGCGCGACCGGCGATAACAACACACTCGGGGGTGTGATCCAGGTGGATAATAGCGGAACCACGCTCACGCTCAGCGGCGAAGTTTACCAGGTCAATCTGGGTCTCCTGACAAAGACCGGCGCTGGCACGCTCGTTCTGGCCGGGACGCAGGACAACGCTGGACTCGGCGCGATCGTCGACTCCGGCACGCTGGTGCTCGCCAAGACCAGCAGCGCCAATGTTCACGCCATCGGCGGCCCCGGTTTCACGCTAGCTGGCGGCGTCGTTCAACTCGCCGGCACTGGCGGTCAACAGATTTATAGCAATTCGGTGGATATAACGGTGAACAGCGGCACCTTCGATTTCAATGGGAACAGCGCGATGATGGGCGGACTTGCCGGCACCGGCGGCACCATCCTGAACAACGGAGGTGGCGCCAGCACGATCACCTTTGGGTTTAACAACGATTCGCCCACGTACTCGGGCACCATCACGGATCACAGTACCGGCAACGGGACCATGGCGGTGGTGAAAGTCGGCACCGGTACAGAGACCCTCAGTGGCAGCAACAGTTACAGCGGCGGCACAACGATCAACGCGGGCACGATCCAGGTGGGCAGCTCCACGGCGTTGGGTTCGGGCGGACTCACCATGAACGGCGGCACGCTGAACATGAACGCGTATAACCTGTCGATCGCGAACCTCTCGGGCAACGGCGGCGCGATTCAGGATAGCGGCTACGGCGCGGTCACGCTGACGGTCGGGTCGGACAACACCAGCACGACCTACGGCGGTCTGCTGTTATACACTTACCCCGACTATGCTCTTTCGCTGACGAAGGTCGGCACCGGAGTGTTGACCCTCACGGGCAACAACACTTATACCGGTGTCACCACGATCAACGGGGGGGCCTTGAACATCCAGAATGCCAACGCGCTGAGCCCGAACTCGTCCCGCGCCACAGTCAACAGCGGCGGTGCGCTGCAATTACAAGGCGGTATCTCCTTCGCGGCCGTGCCGCTGACCCTTAACGGTACCGGCCTGTCCAACGGCGGCGCATTGGAGAGCGTGAGCGGCAACAACACCTATGCCGGCGCGATTACGCTGGGCAGCGCCACGCGCATCAATTCCGACTCGGGCCTCCTCACCCTCAGTTCCTTCGGTTCGGGTGGCAATTTTGCGCTGACCGTCGGCGGGGTGGGCAACACGCTGATCAGCGCCGCACTTCCCGCGACCGTTAATTCGCTCACGAAGGACGGCACGGGGGTCCTGACACTCAGCGGCGCCAACGCCTATGTCGGCGCCACCACGATCAGCGCCGGCACGCTGAAACTGGGGGCCAACAATGTCATACCCGAGGGCGCGAGCGCAGGCAACGTGACCGACAACGGCACGCTGGATATGGGGGGATTCAACGACGCGATCAACGGCCTGAGCGGCAGCGGCACGGTGGATAATTCAGGTGGTGGCACTCCCCTGTTGACGGTGGGCAACAACAACGCCACCAGCGTGTTCGCCGGCACCATCCAGAACAGCAGCGGGACACTGGCCCTGACCAAGACCGGCACTGGGCTTCTTGAATTTAGCGGCACCAATACCTACGGCGGGGCGACAACCGTCAGCGCGGGCGTGCTGCAACTGGGTTCCTCCGGTGGCCTGTCGTCGAATTCCGCCGTTTCCGTCAGCAGCGGCGGCACGCTGGATCTCAACGGGCAGGCGGGGACCGCACGCAGCGTGACGATTACCAGTGGCGGCGGATTGACCAATGGCGTGGCCGGCGCGTCGCTCAACAGCGGACTCACCAACGCGGGCACGGTGTTCGTGTCGCAGAACGCGTACTTTAACGGCCCGGTGACCAACACCGGCGCGATGTTCTTCCAAGGGGCGATCAGCAATGGTCTGGTCAACAGCGGCAGTTTCAACCTCAACAACAACGCGACCCTCACGGCTGCTCCCGTTAACAAGGGCACGATCAACGTTGCCGCGAGCACGTTGACGGTCAACCCGGCGTGGGCCAATGCGGGCACGGTCCAACTCGGCGGCGGCGTGCTGAGCGGAGGCAACCTCGCCAACAACAGCGGCGCGAATGTGGCCGGGTTCGGCACGGTTTCCAACCAACTGGTCAATGCCGGCATCGTCACCGCCACCAATGGCAACCTCAATTTGGTCGGGACCGCGACCGGTGCGGGCGCGTATCGGGCCGTGGCGGGCACATCGGCGTCCACCCTGACATTCGTAGGTGGCGGCTCGATCAGCTCGTTGTTCAACACCGGCGCGACCATCCAGGTCCAGGGCGCTCTGACCAACACCTCGTTGTTCGTCAACGAGGGCACGATCATGGTGGCGGGCGGCACGTACCAGAGCGCCGCCAACCTGACCAATGCCTCCGGGGAATTGATTGCCAATTCGGGCGCGGGCACGCTCAATGCCGCGGGGGTGTTCAACCTAGGCACGATCCTGGCAACCAACGCCACGTTCACCATCAGCAACCTTGTTGCGCAGGGCGGCACGGTCACGATTGGCGCGGGTGGCACGCTCACCCTGCCGGGCGCTTCCTCCCTCACGAATTTTGGCACGATCAACCTGCAGGGAGCCGTTGGCAACAACGCGGTGTTGAACCTCGCCGGCGCGGTGCTGACGAACAAATCCGGCGGGACAATCACCGGCGGCGGCGTCATCCAGAATGCCTCCCAAGTCGTCAACCTCCTCGGCGGCAGCATTCTGGCCACCAGCACCGTGGTCGAATTGCAGTTCACCAACGCCAACACCTTCGGCAATGCGGGCATGATCGGCGCAAGCGCGGGCGCCACGCTGACCTTCGGCACCGATCCCGGCAGCGCGATCATCACCAACTTTGGCAACATCAACCTCACCGGCGGCACGCTCAACAGCGGCAACATTACCAACCTTGCCAGCGGCGTTGTCGGTGGCATGGGCACGATCACCGGTCCACTCATCAACAATGGCAACTTGAATGCCACCGGCGGCACGTTGACGCTGGCGGTGGCACCGAGCCAACTCGGCACGTTCGCGGTGGCCAACGGCGGCACGCTGAACGTGCAACAGGCGTGGCAGAACGGCGGTCTGTTGAGCATGTCGGGCGGCACGGCGATTGGATCGACGATTACGAATGCGGCCAACGTCAGCGGTTTTGGTACGATTGCACCACAACTGGTCAACAACGTCGGGGCCACGGTGACAGCCAATGGTGGGACATTGACGTTGACGGTTGCGCCGGCGCAGTTGGGCAATCTGGTCATCAACAATGCGGCGACGCTGAACACCCTGCAGGCGTGGCAGAACAGTGGGCTGATGAGCCTGTCTGGCGGCACGGCGATGGGATCGACGATTACGAATGCGGCCAACGTCAGCGGTTTTGGTACGATTACACCACAACTGGTCAACAACGTCGGGGCCACGGTGACGGCCAACGGCGGGACGTTGACGCTGGCGGTGGCACCAGTGCAGTTGGGTAATCTGGTCGTCAACAATGCGGCGACACTGAACACCCTGCAGGCGTGGCAGAACAGTGGGCTGTTGAGCATGTCGGGCGGCACGGCGATGGGATCGACGATCACCAATGCCAGCAACGTCAGTGGTTTCGGTACGATTACACCGCAACTAGTCAACAACGTCGGGGCCACGGTGACGGCCAACGGCGGGACGTTGACGTTGACGGTGGCGCCGGCGCAATTGGGCAATCTGGTCATCAGCAATGCGGCGACGCTGAACGCCCTGCTGGCCTGGCAGAATAGCGGCTCGATGAGTATGCGTGGCGGCACGGTGATCGGCGCGGGAATCACCAACGCCGCCAGCCTCGAAGGCTTCGGCACGATCAACCCGCAAGTGGTCAACAACGCCGGGGCGACGCTGACGGCGGATTCGGGCCTGTTGACACTGGCGCTGGCGCTGATGCAGAACGGCACGGTCATTGTCACGAATGGCGGGACGTTGAACGTGCTCACGGCGTGGCAGAACAGCGGCACGATCACGATGGTCGGGGGCGTGGTCACCAACGCGGCCATCACCAACGCCAATTTCATCAGCGGGTACGGCACGATCAATGGCAGCGGAGTCGTCAACAAGGGGTCGGTGCTGGCGATTACCAATGGGGCAAACGCGGG
Organism: uncultured Verrucomicrobiae bacterium; assembly: GCA_963842185.1. GTDB lineage: Bacteria > Verrucomicrobiota > Verrucomicrobiia > Palsa-1439 > Palsa-1439 > Palsa-1439. The sequence goes on along the minus strand of CAWJFL010000011.1, from coordinate 43,452 downwards.
CACGTTGACGGTGCTCATCAACAGCGCCACCAATGCCAATGGCGCGACGGTGGGCACAATCGGCACCAACGCGGTGTTGAACCTGCTGACGCCCGGCGGCTCGACGTTCGTAAACAACGGCACGATTTCCGTTTCCGGCGGCACGATCCTGCTCAATAACAGCACGGGGATCATCTCGAATTTCAACACGATTGCCGGTGTGGGTAACGTGGCGTCCCTGTCGGTGGTCAACGCAGGTGGGGCGTCGTTCGTGGCGCAGAACCCGATTTCGGGATTGAGCAACCTGATCGCCTCGTTGAACGGGAACCTGGTCACCAACAGCGGATTGTTGGGGGCCAATAGCGGGGCGACGTTGCAGTTGACGGTTGGCGGCGGTGGCAGCACGGACCTGTTCAACCAGGGCCGGATCGCGCTGAACGGCGGGTTCATCACTTTCAATGGCGGCCAGGGTGCCGTCAGCAACATTAGTGGCGGTATCATTTATGGGACGGCCAGCACCGCGAGCAACCTGAACGTGGCCAACGTCGGCGGCACGATCCTGGCGAGCAACGGGACGCTGCGCGTGGGCATGCTCGGCGCCAATAGCGGCGTGATGAGCAATTTCAATCCGGGTTCGACGATTGTCCTGACCAATACGGTTCTGCGGAACACGGGCACGATCGCGTTGAACGGCGGCGGCCTGGTCATGGGCGGCAGCACGATCACCAACGATGGCACCATCATCGGTCCCGGCAATTATTCTTCAGGCCTGTACAACAACCCCGACGGTACGGTGATCGCCCAGAACGGCACACTGGCTCTTGCGACCAACAGCACCACTGAGAGTGTCCAGAATCTCGGGACGTTTAGCATTGCCAACGCCAGCACGCTGGACGTGGTGCCGGATTGGGTGAATACGAACGGCACGATAAGCATTGCGGGCGGCGGACTAACGGGTGGCGCGGTGACCAACGTGGGATCAGTAAGCGGGTTTGGCACGATTTCGAGCCAGCTCGTGAACATGGGAGGCGGTACATTAACCGCTTCAGGGGCGGGTTTGTTGACGCTGGTTGCCGCGCCCACTCAAAACGGGTGGGTCAGTATCGCCAACGCCAGCACGCTGAATGTGGACCAAGCGTGGCTGAACAGCGGCACAGTCGATCTATTGGGCGGCACCCTGGTTGGTTCCACCGTGACGAACTCCGGCACGGTCATCGGCTTCGGCACGATCATACCGCAAGTGCTCAACAATAGCAGCGCGACGATTACGGCCAATGGCGGCACACTGACATTGACGGTCGCGCCAAGCCAGTTGGGCAGTGTGGTCATCAGCAACGCGGCGACACTGAACACCCTGCAGGCCTGGCAGAACAACGGGACGATCAACCTGTCCGGCGGCACGGCCATCGGATCGGTCATTACGAATGCCTCGGCGATCACCGGCTTCGGAACAATTACTCCACAAATGCTCAACAACAGCAGCGCAACGGTTACCGCCAGTGGCGGCATGTTGACGCTGGCGGTGGCGCCGAGTCAACTCGGTACGCTCGCGGTGGCCAACAGCGGCACCCTGGACGTGCTGCAGGCGTGGCAGAACAGTGGGCTGTTGAGCATGTCGGGCGGCACGGTGATTGGATCGACGATTACCAATGCCAGCAACGTCAGCGGTTTCGGTACGATTACGCCGCAACTGGTCAACAACGGCCTGCTGGTGGTCACCAACGGTACGCTCACGTTGAGCGCCGGCCCGCAGCAGAAGGGCGTGATCATTGTCGCCGACGGCGGCGGTCCGGGCATCCTCAGCGTCACCCCGGCCTGGACCAATAACGGCACCGTCAGCGTCGCCGCGGGCGGTACGGTCAATGGAGGCAATTTCACCAACCTGGCCAGCGGCACGGTCACCAATTTCGGCGCGATCAACACCCTGTTGGTTAACCAGGGCAACGTGGTGTTGGGCGGCTTGGTCAGCAATTTCCAGCAAACCAGCGGCACCAACACCGTCAGCGGCGCGGGCACGGTGACCGGGACGGCCACTCTCACTGGCGGCGTGTTCGACCTCGATGGCGGCACCTATTCCAACGGCTTGATGATCGTCGGCGGCACGGGCGTATTGACCAATAGCCGGGGTGTCGCCACCTTCAACGGCGGCCTCAGCAATGCGGCCACCTTCTATGTCTCCGCACCTGTATTCTTCAATGGCATTGTGACCAACACCGGCGGGTTCTTCTTCCAGGGCGTGGTGGTGAGCAACAACTTCGTCAACTCAGGCGCAGGCGCTGTCACGCTTAACAACACCGCCACCATCACGAAGACGGCCACGATCAACGGCGGGACATTCAACCTCAATGGCCAGACCTACACCAACGGGTTGATGGTCCTCAGTGGCTCGGGAGTCTTGACCAACGCTGTGGCAGGGGCGACGTTCAATGGCGGCTTGAGCAACGCGGCGACCGTGGCGGTGACGGCCAATACCTACTTCAACGGGCCGGTGACCAACACCGGCGCGATGTTCTTCCAAGGCGCGATCAGCAATGGCTTGGTCAACAGCGGCAGCTTCAATCTGAACAACAACGCCACGGTCACAGGGACCTCGCTCAACAGCGGGACCATCAGCGTTGCGGCGGACACGCTTACGGTCAACCCGGTATGGGCCAATGGGGGCCTGGTGCAGATCAGCGGCGGGGTGCTGGCCGGCGGCGCCGTCACCAATACGGCGGGTGGTAACATCAGCGGCTTCGGCACGGTCTCGAACACGGTGGTCAACGCAAGTTTGATCACGGCGACTGGCGGCACCTTGACGATGACCAGCGCGCCCACCACGAAGGCGGGCAGCGGCATCAGCGTGACGGCCTCGGGTGCGTTGAACGTCATGCCCGATTGGGCCAACGGCGGCACGCTCAACATTGCCGCCGGCGGGGTGGTTGCCGGCGGGACGTTGACCGATACCGGCCCCGACCTGAGTGGATCCGGAGTGATCAAGTCGTTTGTGGTCAATCAGGACTACATGAACTGGGGCGGCACGATCAGCAACAACCTGCTGCAGACGGCGGGCAGTTTCACCCTGAGCGGCAACGCCACGATTACGGGCACCACCACGATCAACGGCGGCACCCTTGACCTTGAGGGGAACATCATGACCAACGGTCAGTTGGTCATCGGCAACGGCGCCGTGCTGCAGAACGGTGGAGGCGCCGCGACCATCAACGGCAACATCACCAATTCCGGGACAGTGAACTTCTTCGTGAGTGCTCAGGTGGATATCAACGGACTCGTTGTCAACAACGGTACCTGGTACCAAACCGGCATCATCAGCAACAATCTGGTGAACAACGGAACGATGGAGTGGCTGACATGGAGCCCCGGCGGGAACACTCCGCTGGTTACCGGGAGTATCAGTAACTCGGGTTCATTGGCCCTGATCTCGACGGACGCCGCGCAGGTCAACGGCTCGGTCACCAATACCGGGACATTCGCGCTTCACGGAACCATCGGCGGAACCTACCTGCAGAGCGCGGGCCATTTTGTCTCGTCCAATGCGACGATTAACGGGACGGCCACGGTCACGGGCGGCAGCTTCGATCTCGCTGGGAATACGTACACGGGTTCACGCATGATCGTCAGCGGCACGGGAGTCCTGACCAACGGCGTGGCGGGCGCCACCTTCAACAGCAGCCTGAGCAATGCGGCCACTGTATATGCATCGCAGAACACGTTTTTCAATGGGACTGTCACCAACACGGGCACATTCGCGTTCATGGGCGCCGTCAGCAACACGCTCGTCAACTCCGGTGACGTCATTCTCAACGGCAGCGGCACGATCAGCGGGGTGCTGGCCAATAGCGGCAGCGTCAACGTCAACAACGGGACCCTTTCACTCGTGGTCGCGCCGACGCAGACAGGGTTGATCGCCGTCAACAATGCAGCGACACTCAATGCGGCGCGGGCGTGGGTCAACAACGGGACAATCACGATGCTCGGCGGGAATATCACCGGCTCGACCGTTACCAACGCGGGCACGATGACGGGTTTTGGCGTGGTGCAGAGCGCCGTTAACAACGACCTGATCTTTGTGACAAACGGGACCTTGCAGGCGACCACTTCGTTCACTCAAAACGGCACGGTGAATATCGCGACCAACGCCCAACTGGCCGTGACCCCGACGTGGCTGAACAGCGGGACGATCCTGCTCAATGGCGGGTTTACGAGCGGCGGCCTGATGACGAACGGCGCGTCGTCACTGCTGGTCGGTTTCGGCACAATTTCCAATGCCGTGGTCAACGCCGGCTCGCTGGTGGCCACGAACGGCACATTGAATCTGGTCAACACACTCACGCAGTCGGGCACCATCGCGGTGGCCAACGCCGCGACGTTCAACTCGGTGCTCGACTGGCAGAACGGCGGCTTCTTGAGCATGCTGGGCGGCAACGTGATTGGCGGGCAACTGACCAACGCGGGCAGCGTCACCGGTTTCGGCACATTCAGTCCATCCGTGATCAACAACAGTGGCGCGACAATCACCGCTTCAGGCGGGGGCACATTGACATTGACGGCCATCCCCTTCCAAAACGGCATCGTCAATATCCTCGGCACCCTCAATGTTGCCTCCGCTTGGAGCAACGGGAGCGCGGGTACGGTCTCGATCAACGGCGGCGTGCTGACGGGCGGCACGTTTACGGTGGACGGGACGGTTGGCGGCAACGGCACCATCGCCGCGAACATGATTGTGGGCAGCGCCAAGACCGTGACGGTCAACGGTGGGACGCTGAATGTGACCGCATTGACGACGATGAATGGCGGCGCAATCAACAGCGGCGCCCTGGTTAATTACGGAACCATCTCGGGTGACGGCACGATCGGTTCCATGTTGTCCAACCCCGGCTACGTTCGGGCGACGAACGGCCTGTTGTACGTCCAGGCGCTGAGCGGCAACCAGGCGACCGGGACGTTGGAAGCCAGCACGGGCGGCACGTTGCAGGCCAACGGAGTGACACAGTGGTTGAATAACGGCCATGTCATTCTTTCCGGCGGGACAGTCATCGGCGGGGACATCAGCAACAACACGTCCCACATTATCGGTGGGTACGGCACCATCGCTCCGAATGTTTACAATAGCGGCACGGTTCTGGCCAACAATTCGAGCCAGGCGCTTACGCTGAACAGTTCGCTGGTCAACCTGTCCGGTGGTTTGGTCACGGCGAACGCGGGCAATCTTGTTGTGGGCGGGGCATTTGTGAACCAGGGCACATTGGCGATGGCGAACAGCATGGGTACGTTCGCCGGCACGGTGGTGAACAGCGGCGCATGGATCACCGATCCGACGACCAATATTTTCCAGGATACGTACACGCTCACCAGGAGTGGTTATATCCAGGCCAGCGCGGGTGACGTCTACATCTTCACGAACAATGGCAGCCAGGTGGCCAGCTTCGTGAACCAGAGCGCGCAATCGAACACCTTCAATACGGTAACCGCGAAGTTCGTCTTCAACGCGACGCTGTCGCTGACGCAGACGATGTACGCCGCCGGCAGCAACATCGGCAATCTCGACATCTCGGGCGGGTTCGAACGCCGTGTTGGTCGGTGTGGCGGCCACGAACGCGCTGTTCCAGTACCAGAACAACTTCGCGTTGGGCACCCTGGAGATCAGCAGCACGACGGAGGTGGCCGGCGCAGAGGTGGACGGCGTCGTCGATCCCGGCGGGTTGCAATCCGCGTTGTTTGTGAATCAACTGGATCTCGATCCCGGCGCCCAACTCATCATCAGCAACGACGTCCAGATCTACTTCATCTCGTCGAATGCATTCACGTCGTCGCAGGTCACGCTGCTGGGCGACGCCGGTCTGCATCTGCTCACCAGTGACGCCAGCCTTGTCGTGCCCGAACCGACCGTGGTCCTGCTCTGGCTGAGCAGTATCGCCACGCTCTATGCCGCCCGCAAGCGTGGCGCCGGCAAGAAGTAGGGCTGTATTTTCCTGTCGTGACAAGCTTCGCTCGACGGGTAAACTGCGGCCATGCTTGATGGCCAGACTCCAAAGTGGATCGACCGGCTCGAACGCCTGATGCCGGGATTGGGAATCCCGAACCTTGCCCTGTACCTCGTGTGGGGCGCAGGGGCTCGGTTTTTTCTTCGTGCTGGCCAATCCGCGGCAGCGTTGTACGCTGCTGATTCTCGATCCATATCTCGGTGCTTCAGCGGTGAACTCTGGCGGCTCATCACCTTTCTGGCGGTGCCGCTGACACTCAATCCGCTGTGGATGGTGTTCGCACTCTGGTTCCTGTACTTCATCATCAACGGTATCGAGCAGGAATGGGGAGAATTTCGGACGACGTTGTACGTGCTGGTTGCCGTGTTGCTCACCATCGCGTTTTCGTTTGTGTTTGGCTGCCGCATTTGGAGCATAATCGAACTTGCAATCGACTCTGTTTCTCGCGGCGGCCACGATTGCGCCCGAGTTTCAGATCCTGTCTGTTCTTCATACTTCCGATCAAAATGAAATGGTTGGCGTGGTTGTCGGTGGCATACATCATCTGGTCGCTGATTGTCGGTTCGTGGCTGGGGCGGTTGTACCTGGTGGTGATGTACGCCAATTATCTGCTGTTTTTCGGGCCGTATTTCGTGGACCGGCTCAAAGCGTTTCGTCGTCGCCGGAAGTTTCAACATGACGTGGCGGCAGGAAGGGGTTCAGAGGAAGAAACGGGCGAATGACCACCCCGATGAAATACCGCCGGTTTGGGCGCACGAACCTGCAGATTCCGGTCATTTCTTGCGGGGGCATGCGCTACCAGCATTCCTGGAAAGACGAAGAGGCCGGTGGGATCACTCCCGAAGGCCAGGCCAACCTCGAAGCCACCATCCAGCGGGCGCTGGAATTGGGCATCAACCATATCGAAACGGCCCGCGGATACGGCACCTCGGAAGTGCAATTGGGACGAATTCTCCCGCGATTGCCGCGTGAGCAGGATGATCGTGCAAACCAAGGTCAGCCCGCGCGCGGACACCAAGGAGTATCTCGCCACGTTCAACCAGTCGATGAAGAACCTGCAACTGGATTACGTCGACTTCCTGGGCATCCACGGCATCAACAACGAGGAACTGCTCGAATTCACGTTGCGTCGCGGCGGTTGCCTGGAGGCGGCACGGCAACTCCAGAAGGACGGGCGCGTCCGGTTCATCGGGTTCTCCACGCACGCGGTGCCGCGAGTGATGAGGAGGGCTATCGAGTCGGACGAATTCGACTACGTGAACCTGCATTGGTATTTCGTGAACCCGCTGAATTGGTCGTCGGTGCTGGCCGCGACGAAACACGACATGGGCGTGTTTATCATCAGCCCAAACGACAAGGGCGGGAAGTTGCAGGACCGGCCGACGAAGATGGCGGCGTTGTGCGCGCCGTTGACGCCGATGCAGTTCAATGATTTGTATTGTCTGGCCCGGCCCGAGGTGCACACGCTCAGTTGCGGCGCGTCGCGCCCGACGGATTTCGACGAGCACGTCGCCGCGCTGGAGTTTTATGACCGCGCCGCCGAGACGATCGCGCCGATCGAACGCCGACTGCGCGCGGAGATGGAACGCGAACTCGGGGCGGATTGGTGCGCGCATTGGACCGAGGGCTTGCCGGAGTTTACCGAAGCGCCGAACCAGGTGAACGTCATCGAGATCGCGCGGTTGTGGATGTACGCGAAATCGCTCGGCCTCGTCGAGTGGGGCAAGATGCGTTACAACCTGCTCAGCGGCAATGGCGGACACTGGTTCCCCGGCGAAATGGCCAACAAGGTGGAAGACGAACGCCAGTTGCTGACGGCGATTGCGAAGAGCCCGTTCGCGGCGCGGATTCCGCAGATTCTACGGGAAGCGCACGCGATGCTATATGCGGAGCCGAAGAAGCGGCTGAGCCAGAGCTGAGATCGCGAAGTCACGAAGCCAGCGGGATGCCGTTTTCCTTCGCCACCTTGCGAAGCGCTTCGACTGCAACGCCGAAAAGAGTGGGGCCTGAGAAGCCCGAGAATTGCCCGGCGGCGGCGAGGTGAGGTTCGAGGCTGAGGAATCCGCGATAACCGCTGGCGTAAGCGTCCTTGAGGATTTCGGCGATATGTCCGTCGCCTTCGCCTGCGGGCACGACATTGCCGCTGCCCTTCAGCGCGTCCTTCACGTGAATGTGAGCCGTGTACGGCTTGAGCAGCGGCCAGTTATCGAGCGGATTATCTCCGGCTTGGATGAAATTGGCGAAGTCGAACGCGGCACGAAACTTCGGCGTGTCGATGCTCCGGTGCAGATCGAGACATGCTGGGCCGCGTTCGCCGTAGATGTCCTTTTCGTTTTCGTGGACGAGCACGGGACGGCACTTCTGGACGTAGTCCACTTTCTTTTGCAGGCGGCGGATGACCTCGTCGCGGCCATGGGGGAACGCGTCGTAGTAGCTGAAAATGCGGACGAACGGCGCATCGAAAAACTCGGCCAACTCGACCGCGATCTTGAACCGTTCGAAGTGCGGCTCGAACGGCTCGCTGAGCTTCACTTTCCCGATGGGGGAGCCGATGCCGATCACGGCAAGACCGTTGTCGGCGAGTTTTTGCTTGATGTCGGCGCGCATCGATTTGTCGAAATCGAGGACGTTCTTGCCGGCGACGCCGCGCAATTCGATATGCGTGATGCCGTGCTTCCGGCAGGTCGCAATCTGGACATCAAGGTCGGGCGAGATTTCGTCGGCGAACGCCGCTAGACGGAGCATATATGATCTCGCGTGTATTCGAAGCTTTGCTTCAGGGAATCGAACGGGTCGCCCGGGCAGGTATCCTGCTCGATGCAGAACCATTGACAACCCGCGGCTTCGGCGGCCGGGATGATCCGCGGCCAATCGAGATTGCCGTTGCCGATTTCAGCGAAGGTCGCCTTGTTGTCGGTCGTCACGGTGTAATCCTTCATGTGCAGGATCGGCAACCGGTTCTTGAGACGCACGCACCACTCGACCGGATCGCCGCCGCCGTGCTGGACCCAGTACGTGTCGGGTTCTCCTTGCAGATAGCGCGGGTCGGTCTCGGCGAAGATGATTTCGAGGATGGGCTTACCGGCTGAGACGACGAAACTCGATGTGATGATTGTGGTAGCAGAGCACCTGACCGGCATCGTGTAACACTTTACCCGCCGCATTGAGTCGTTTGGCAAATGATTTCACGTCGGGCAGCGTATCGAACTTGATTCCCGCGGGCCAGGCGTACGCGGTGAGCGCGCAACCGAGTTTCTGGAGGTGTTCGACAACGCGGCGCGGTTCGTTGAGGATCAGGTCGCTGTCCTCGTGCGTGGCGCAACACGTCAGGCCTTCGCCCTTCATTATCGCCACCAACTCGCTATCGGAAATCGGGCCGAGTCCGCTGAGCTGGACGGCCTGATAGCCGATGGCGCGGATTTTTTTCAAGGTTTGCGCAATCTCGGCCGGTGTCTTGGCGAAATCGCGGACGGTGTACAATTGTGCGGCGACTTGTTTGATTTTCATCGATGGAAAGAACCGGCGAGATCGTCGGCCACGGTCCCGTGTTTGCGCGGGGCATTTTGTTTGAAGCGTGACGCGGGAAATTTTTCCTGGAAATGCTTCTCGTAAGCGGCGGCGTCCAAGGGCAGATCGACAGTTTGGTTGCGGGCGGAAGAAAAGAGGATGGCATTGGCAAGTTCCACGGAATGAACGCCTTCCGGCGCTGGCGCGATCAACGGTTTACCGTCGAGGATGGCATCGACAAAATTCTGGAGCACTTCGACGTGCTGTCCGCCGTGGTCGGGGAAGGTGAACTTCAACTCGTTCGTGGCCGGGACAGCGAACGGCTTGGCAGCGGCGCGGCTGAACTCTGTCATGGGCGTTTCATTTTTCGTGAACGAGAGGACATCGTTTTCGATCACGAGCCGTCCGTTCTCGGCGGCGACTTCGAGGCGGTTGGTGCCGGGGGCTTCACCCGTGGAGGCGATGAACACGGCGGTCGCGCCATCGGCGTATTCGAAGTACGCGGTCACGTCGTCCTCGACCTCGATATCGTGATAGCGGCCGAACCGGCAGAACCCGCGGACGCGGTTGGGCATGCCGAAAAGCCACTGGAACAGGTCGAGATTGTGCGGGCATTGATTGAGGAGCACGCCGCCGCCTTCGCCGGCCCACGTGGCGCGCCAGGTGCCGAGTTTGTAATACGCCTCGGTGCGGAACCAATTCGTGATGATCCAGTTCACGCGTCGGACCTGGCCGAGTTCGCCGTGTTGAATAAGCTCGCGCACCTTTCGGTAATAGGGATCGGTGCGTTGATTGAACATCGCGGCGAAGACCTGTTTGGGATTGTGATGCGCGGCGATGAGGCGTTCGCAATCCGCTTTGTGGACGGAAATCGGTTTTTCCACGAGCACATGCAGACCGAGTTGCAGGGCATCGATGCCGATGGTGGTGTGATCGTAGTGCGGGGTGGCGATGAGCACGGCATCGACCGTGCCGGACCGAACCAACTCATCGCTGCGCGCAAAACCTTTGGCATTGGGGAAGCGGGCGAATTTTTCCGGGGCGGGATCGCACACGGCGGTGAGTTCGCAATGGTGGACGGTGCCGGACAATATTTTGTCGGCGTGTCCCGAGCCCATGTTGCCGAGGCCGATGATTCCCAATCGAACGGATTTCATTGTGCTCGCAGTTGTGCGCCTCTTTCATCCTATGCCACCGCCGGCGCGTCAAGCGTGTTTTGCCCGGGGCGGCTCCAATTGTTCGCCCTCACGAGTTGGCCAAGCGTGTGGAACGTGGGAGCCTGCTTTACGGGGCGACGTTTCGCGGCTACTCTCGCGTTCGTGGACAACATTGCGCATGGGTTGACGGGGGTGTTGATCGGGTACTGCGGGTTTCGGCAGCGCGGGGGTAGTGAATCGGGCCGCGCGGCGCTGTGGACGTGCGTCGCGGCGGCGGAATTTCCCGACATCGATATTCTGACGGCATTCTTCGGGCGCGACACCTATTTTCGCTGGCATCGAAGTTTCACGCATTCGGCGATCCTGTTGCCGGTGTGGGCGGCGTTGGTGGCGTGGGTGTTTTGGTTGATCTGGGACCGGAAGAACTTCCGATTGTTGTGGTGGGCGGCGGTGGCGGGGATCACGTCGCATTTGTTGATGGATTGGCTGACGAACTACGGGACCGAATTGTTCTGGCCGTTGACCGACGCGCGGTTGGCGTTGAACTGGGTGTTTATCGTGGACGTGTACGTGTGGGCGCTGCTGCTGATCGGAACGGTGGCGGCGGTGTGGACGCAACGCGCGTGGGTGGCGAGAGGGGCGTTGGGGGTGGTCGGCGCGTACTTCCTGTTTTGCGGCGCGTCGCGGGCGTACGCGCTGCACGCGTACGAAGCCGGACAGGTGACGGGGAGAACCGATGCGTTTCCCATGCCGATGGACCCGCTGCATTGGACAATCGTGCGTGATGACGGCGTGGCAGACCATTGGACGGAGGGCGCGCGCACCGACACCTTCGTGCAGTTTCACGACGACAAACTGTTGCCGAAGGCGGAGGCCACGGAAGCGGTGAAGCGGTTTCGGTGGTTCGCGGTGTTTCCGCTCGTCGAGAAAGTGGAGGAGAACGGTCACACGGTGTTGCGCTATCGCGATCTGCGGTTTCGTTCGGAGATGCCGCGGGGCGCGGTGACAGAGGGGATGTTCGTCATCGCAAAGGTGGTGTTTGACGACCAGGGGAACGTCGTGTGGGCCGGGCTGACGAATGGGAGAGACTGATGGGCACTCGCCTCGGGCGATCCGATTATCAAATGTGGTTGACGAAGTCCGGGCGGGAAAGGATGATGAATTTGCGATTTGGTTTGGAGAAGCCTCTGGATGGCCGCGAATTCTAGCAAACGAAAGATTCTCGTGACGGGGTCGAATGGACTGATCGGGTCAGAGGTCTGTTTGTACTTCGCGACGCGAGGGTTTGACGTGTCCGGCGTCGACAACAACCAACGGGCGGTCTTTTTTGGTCCGCAAGGGGACACGCGCTGGAACCAACGCCGGCTCCAGGAAGCGATCCACGATTTCCATCATTACGAAGTGGACGTGCGGGACCGGGATCGCATCGAACAGACAGTCAAGGATGTTTCCCCCCGGTTGATCGTGCACGCAGCGGCGCAACCGTCACACGACCTGGCTGCTTCCATGCCGTTCGCGGATTTCGACACCAACGCCGTCGGCACGTTGAACATGCTGGAGGCCGCGCGGCGGCACTGCCCGGAGTCGCCGTTTGTTTATCTGTCGACCAACAAGGTTTACGGAGACGGCCCCAACACGATTCGGCTGAAGGAACTCGACACGCGCTGGGATTACGATGATCCCCGGTTTGCGGACGGGATTCCGGAGTCGTTCGGTGTGGACCAGGTATTGCACTCGCTGTTTGGGGCGTCGAAACTGGCGGCGGATACGCTGGTTCAGGAATACGGGCGGTACTTCAAAATGCCGACGTGCTGTTTGCGAGGGGGCTGCCTGACCGGGCCCAATCATTCGGGAGTGGAACTGCACGGGTTTCTTAGCTATCTGATCAAGTGCAATTTCGAGGGCAAGCCCTACAAGATTTACGGCTACAAGGGCAAGCAGGTCCGTGATAACATCCACTCGGAAGACGTGGCGGCGTTCATCCATGAGTTCTATTCGCGGCCGCGTTATGCCGAGGTCTACAATATCGGCGGTGGCGGTGGGAACTCGTGCTCGATTCTTGAGGCGTTTGCGATGGTGGAGCAACTGAGCGGAAAGAAACAGGTTTACGAATACGTCGATCAGAACCGTATCGGAGACCACATCTGCTACTACAGTGACCTGCGCAAGATGAAGGAACATTATCCGTCATGGTCGATTACCAAAACCCTGCCGCAGATCTTCGAGGAGATCGCGGCCTCTTGGAGTCGGCGGCTGGCTGAAGGAGCTGTGGATGGCCGCTAGCCCATGACGAGAATGGCACCGGGAGAACCATGAAGATACTGATCACCGGAATTTGCGGTTTTGCCGGGAGCACGATTGCGGAGGAATTGGCGAGGCGGTCAGCGGGCTACCAGTTGTTTGGGTTGGACAACCTGAGCCGGGCCGGCAGCGAGGTCAATCTGCCTCGTATGAAGAAATGCGGAGTGCGATTTTTTCCCGGCGACGTCCGTAACGCCAGCGATCTGGAGTCTCTGCCGACGGTCGATTGGGTCATCGACGCCGCGGCGAACCCGAGCGTGCTCGCCGGCATCACCGGTCAGGTGAGCAGCCGCCAACTCGTCGAGCATAATCTATTGGGGACCATCAACGTGCTCGAATACTGCAAGCGTTCCGCCGGTGGGCTGGTGTTGCTCAGCACGAGCCGCGTGTATTCGATTGCGGCGCTGGCGAGCGCGCCGATGGACGTGGTGAAGGACGGTTTTGTGCCCCGGCAACGCGAGATCAAGCTACCGGGCTGGACCGACCGCGGGATCAATGAAGACTTTTCCACACAACCTCCCTTGTCCTTGTACGGCTGCTCCAAACTCGCGTCGGAACTTCTGGCGCTGGAATACGGGGCAGCGTTTGGGGTGCCCGTGTACATCAATCGCTGCGGGGTCTTGGCCGGGGCGGGACAATTTGGGAAGTCGGACCAGGGAATTTTTTCGTTCTGGATTCATTCTTATTGCCGGAAACGGCCGCTCCAATACATCGGTTTTGGCGGGCACGGCCATCAAGTGCGCGATTGCCTGCATCCGCGCGATCTCGTGCCGCTGTTGCACGAACAAATGCAGAGTTCGGGCAAACTGGCCGGGCAGATCATCAATTTGAGCGGAGGAATCGCCAGCGGCATGTCGCTGGCGCAATTGAGTCAATGGTGCTTTCAGCGATTTGGTCCGCACACCGTGGGAAGCGACAGTGCCCAGAGACCATTTGACATTCCCTGGATCGTGTTGGATTCGTCCCGTGCGGAGCGCCTGTGGGGCTGGCGTGTGGTGACGCCTGTGGGGCAGATATTGGACGAGATCGCCGAGCATGCGGTGGCGCACCCCGAATGGTTGGACTTGTCGAGCAGCGCATGACCGAACCAACTCCAACGGCACCGCCCTTATCGTTGCTTTCCGTGGTGATCCCCGCGCGGAATGAGGAGGGCTGCATTTCCTCGACGGTGGAACACCTGCACGTGGAGTTGCGTCTTCACGATGTGCCGCATCAAATCATCGTGGTGGATGACGGGAGCACCGACAAAACATGGCCGCTGCTGGTGGAACTTCAAAAGCGAGTTCCGACTCTGAGCCCGGTCCAAAACCTGGGGCCGAACGGGTTTGGCAGGGCCGTCATTTGCGGACTGGATGCGATGCAAGGCGACGCGGTGGTGATCATGATGGCCGACGAGTCGGATGACAGTCGGGATGTCGTGCGGTATTGGGTGGAATTGAACAAGGGGTTCGATTGCGTATTTGGCAGTCGGTTCATCAAGGGCGGTGGGGTGATCGACTATCCACGCCACAAGCTTGTGTTGAACCGACTGGCCAATCTGTTTCTGCGGATCCTGTTTCGCATCCGGCTCAACGACACCACGAATGCCTTCAAAGCGTATCGCAAAGAGGTCATCGCGGGCTGTCGTCCACTGATTTCCCCGCACTTCAACCTGACGGTGGAGCTTCCGTTGAAGGCGATCGTGCGTGGTTACACGTGGACGGTCATTCCGATCACCTGGCGCAATCGCCGTACGGGCGAGGCCAAGCTCAAGATCAAGGAGATGGGTAGTCGCTACCTGTTTGTGTGCCTGTACGTGTGGCTGGAAAAGTACTTCAGCCGCGGCGACTACCGGAAGCGAGGAAAGGATAAGGCGTAACGGCGGATTTGCGGAGCAAGTGGAGCATTGCGTTCAAAACTTCCCGGAGATTTTCTAGGCGGATTACGAAGCTTCAATTTTGGCGCACGGAATGCTGCATTCTGCAACGCATGAGATGTTCTCTTCAACATTTGATGGCATTGTGAATCAATTCAGACGCCGCCATACCGAGGAAAACACCAAGCCCGCAATGAAATCGCCCGCCCTGACTCGCGCACGAGTCCGGTCGTGGACGACGATGCTGCGTTGCTGTATGGTGTGAGTTGGGACTTGCATACGTGTCGCTCCAACGTGGTGACGGCATCCTCCGGTGTCGACGGCCCGAACAGGCTCATCCCCGCCAACCCGGAAGAGTACCCGTTCGCGCCGCAACGGGCCACGATGAGACGCGCCCTTTTCACAATCGTGCTTTTCGGGATCGCGCTTGTTGGCAGAGAGGGACAGACATTCGCCCAAACTTCGCCCAATCAGACAACGATGGTATCAACACTCCCGGCCGCTTCGGCTTTCACCAATGTCTACGGAATTTACGGTACAAATTTCATCGCCATCGCTCCGTGGACTTCCCAAGGTATCTTCTACCAGGGAGACCCGGTCACGATTTCCAACAGCATTGGCACGACGGTTGAAGTTTATGATTTCCACAGCAATCCCGTCACCAACCATGCTCCGCCTGTTACCTTAACCAATCTTCCCATGGGTCACTATTTTGTTCAAGTGGATGGCGTCAAGGGGGGCTTTGGAGATCGTGCGCAGTTTAGCATCTGGCCGAAAGGCTATACCAATTACGCGCATACGGACATAGGGCTGGAGTTTCAACCCGCTTGGACATACAAGCCAAATCCTTTTGGTGTTTCAGGTGCCTTTTATGTTTGGTCCAATCGTTTCCAGCGCATTTCTCCTGGCTTTAGTCGTAATCAAATAGGGTGGCTAATGTATCCTCCAAACCAATACTCGTACGGCGTGACCACGCCCAACGGCACTAATGATTGGGTGGATTTGTACGGATGGCTTAATAACTACTCCAATACGCCGAACAAGGTGGTGAATCTTGCAATCTACCATCCAGACAACGTAGTCTATGAGGGGGTCTTACAGACCATTTCCAACAGCGCCACCCCGCTCGTTGACCTGACAAACAATTTGAGCAGTTGGGTCAGCGATGTAGCGTCAGTGTTTTCAAACATGGCGGTACAATTCGGCACCAATTTTATTTACGAGATTCTGAACGAGCCAGGTGCAGATTATGTGTTTTCTAATAGTCCGCCCTACCGAGACTCTGGAACAAATGAAGGCTATTATGTATACCCCGCAGGACAGGCCGTCAGTGCCGCAGTACAGGCAATAAAGTTCGTTTGCCCGAGCTGTGAAACCTGGGGTCCGGCAGGAGCCAGCCCCATTGGTTTTAACATGCAACTCGTTACCAACACCTATGTATGGTCTGATTATTCCAATATAACCAGGATTTCATTCCATGGTGGGGGGAACTCGGCGGTTGGTCCACCTGACGCAGCTGGTTTCTATACAAACCGAATGGATTTAGGCCCATGGATGGCAGATGACGTAGGGGCTGAATACATCAACAACATCTACGGCAAGCAGTGGGCTACTACAGAGTCATATCCAGTTTCTCCCGATGCGTTGGGTCTGACAAACAGTTGGTGGATAGCAACAGGCGGGGGCAATGGTGTCGTCGGTTCGTGTCCAACATGCGTGGCGAATTGGTCATGGAACTGGTACACCATGACCATGCGGTGGTGGAAGAATTTGCTACTATGGGAAGGCACCGGAGTTACGAGAATTGAGATGTACGAGGGGGCGGCTGATGCGATATCCAGTCCTGCATATTGGACGGCCAATTCCTACTGGGGAGACCCCAGTTCATACGTTGGATGGGGAGGTCAAACCACTAACGACTGGACGGGCTGTGGGCCGCGCCCTTCTGTTGATGGCCTGGCGATGATTTCGTGGTGGCTAAGAGGAGGCATTGCTGTCGCTAGTTGGCTATCGGGCAACCAAATAGTATACGTCAACCCCCTGGGTGGTTATACCAACGGACCCGCCGGTTTACATTTCTGGGAGTGGCAGTTCGCCAATGGTACCACCAATACCTTTATCTGGGCTGATGAAGCGTTAACTGGTGGCATTAGTACCAATTTTGGGGTTGGTCTTACCGATATATTCAGCAATCAGTGGAATGGACCCATCGGTATTGAGCCGGTGATTGCCTGGGGCTGGCCGAACAACAGCCTGGGCGGATCATTTTCCATTGTGCCCATGGCCGCGTTCAGCGCCAGTCCGACCCGCGGCCCGGCGCCGACGACGGTGGCGTTTACGGACGATTCTGCCGGTGCGATCACCAACCGCTTCTGGCAATTCGGTGACAGCGTCGTGACCAATACGACCGGGATCACGGTGGTTCACCGATACACGACACCCGGCAGTAACACTGTCCAATTGATCGTTAGCGGCCCGAGCGGCGTGAGCACCAACACCCAATCCAATCTGGTTATCGTCACCCCAATGTCGCCCCCGCACAATGGTGGGGGCATCAACGGCTTTCCGCCGGTCACCGGCGGCAACACCGGTGGTACCAACAATGTTCCGCCAGCGGATGGTGGGGCCAACAGCAATTGGCGACTGTTGATTACTTATTAGCCACAGCTCGCGCCGCAGCCTCTTTCACCCTGTCTGTCGGGCGATGACGCCAGCGGACGGTTGGGCGGTTGACCTCAAATGGGGCACGATGCTCAGGCTGCGCCAGCGTGTAGATGCTGTACGCGAGCGGCTTGGGAAATAAAGTCCGTGCGCGCCGCGCGCCGGTGGTGATGTAGTACGATGGCGGGCGTGAGCTTGCTGATTCAAATGAACGCGGTTTTGAAGCCGAGAAAAGGCTTGATGGCACTGTCAGAGAGGATACCATGCTGGTCAATGAGACTGAATGGCGCGCAATGGTCGTGGGGCGTATGTCATATGGGTAATGTCGACTGGATGGTGACCGAGGGGGTTCGCAGCGACAAGCAGTCAGCGTTGACAGTGAGTTTTGCCGTCACCAGACTGTGGTCCAGGGAACAGTTGGGATATTTGGATTCTCTTCGCGGCTCTGGCGGTAGCAAGGGCCGCGAGGGAAGCGTCTGGCAAGGCGTAGCCCAGAGTCGAACCGAGTGACGCTGTGAGCAACAGCTTGACATCGGGGTGACCAGCCAGTAAAGTAGGGACGTCTTCCTCCTCAAGCAACACATGACTACCAAGGCTTCAGTACTCACAGTAAGATTTCCCTCCGCTTTTCCTGACTGCGTGCGGGTGGCACTCAGTTTGGTAATTGGGGTGCTCGTGTGTTACGCTTACTGGGTGCAACCAGCGGAGGGGGGCATGTCCTGTTATCAGTGGTTGATCGCGCACTGGAACAAGGTCTCAAACTATTCGCACGGCCCGTTGATCCCCTTGATCGCTTCGGCCCTGCTGTGGTGGAACCTGTCGGAGCATGGCCACGGGGACGAGGACTGGGGGCCGTACTGGCGGGCCATGGGGGGCGCCGGTGCCGTATTGATGATCTGGATTGTCGGCGGTTCCATCAACAAAGACTGGGAGGATAAGGCCTACTTCTGGTCGCTGATGCTGTTGCCGGTGACGATCGCCTGGCAGGTGTGGGCGTTGCGCGGCCATCTGGTCGGACAGGACGAACCAGCCGCGACAACAGGACCGGCGGTCGTGGCGGTGGCCATGGCGATTTATTACGCGGGAGTGAAAGCTGTTCAGCCCCGCGTGGTAGTCATCTCGGGGATCGTGCTCTTGTACGGTTTGGCGTTGAGTTTTCGCGGTCGCGATGTGTTTCGTCGGGTGTTTTTCCCGATCACATTTCTGTTCTTGATGGTGCCATTGAATTTTCTGGACGACATGGTCGGGTTTCCGTTGCGGATGTTCGTCGCCAAGGTTGCAACCCTGGCCCTCAACTCCATGGGCATCGAGGCCGTGCAACGCGGATCGGGCATCATCTCCCACGTCTTTAGTTTTGATGTGGCCGATCCGTGCAGCGGGATCCGCTCATTGATGGCACTGACGACAGTCACAGCGGCCTACGCCTATGTGACGCAACGGGCGCAGTGGAAGCGTTTTTTTTTATTTCTTTGCGCCATGCCGCTGGCCGTGCTGGGCAACCTGGCGCGGGTGATCTCGATCGCGCTGGTAGCGCAGGCATACGGTCAGAAAACGGCCACGGAGGTTTACCACGAGTGGTCGGGGTTCATCCTTTTTCCGGTAGCTCTCGCGGCGATGGTACTCATCGGACTACTATTGAATTTTCCATTTCGCCGCCTGTTCCAAAACTGGCTGAAACCGCCGCCGCCACCACCGGACAAGGGGCCGGATGGCGACCGGCTTCCGCCTGCAGCATGACGGGAGAAGTTGCATGAGTGAATCATCCGCGACAACAACGCCGCCAGCGGCCGTACAACCGGAAGGACAACCCGCCGCGCCGCAACGACGGGGTCCGAGCACGAAACAAGTCTCGATCGTGGTAGTGATCCTGGCGGTCGGGGTGTTGCTCACGGCGACGACCTCGGACGTGGCGAAGGTTTCCGAGCCGGGCGTGAAGTTATATCCCGACGGAAGCCCGTATCTGATCGACCGGGCGGGCGATTGGGCGGGTGGGGAGAAGACGGGATTGACTGAAGACGAACAGCGCCTTTTACCCAAGGACACGGAAGGTTCGCGGCGGATCTTTAGGGACAAAGACGGCCACGAGTTGTTTTGCTCGATTGTGCTGGCGGGACGCGATGTGACCAGCATTCATCGTCCAGAATACTGTTTGCCGGGCCAGGGTTGGAAAATCCAAAGCGAATATACGCAGTCCATACCTATGGCCGCAGCGCCGGGCGGCACGCTGAACGTGATGCGCATGAACGCCTCTCGCCCGGTTCGGCTGGCCGATGGCCGGACGACGCAGGCGCGGTCGGTGTTCGCGTATTGGTTTGTGGGCAAGGATCGGGTGACTCCCTACCATTGGCAGCGCATCTATTGGACCGCCAAAGACCGTATCTTTTACAACACGAACCACCGCTGGGCCTACATTTTAATTCACATACCGATCAAGGGCGATGCAGAGGAGGGCGCGTCAGTCAAATCGCAAGATGATGCGATGAAGGTGGTCGACAGGTTTATCCAGGCGATTTACCCCGCCCTCGTTGCCAAATAGCCGTGATGGGACGGCGCCGCAGGCGTGGCGGGTGATGAACGGTGCGCCAGAAGTGCCGGAGTGTTCCAATGTCAAATAGACGAAGAGAGGTCATCATTCAAGTCAGCCAGATCGCTGACGGGCTGCTGATTGCCGTCGTCTTTTGGTTTGCCCACGCGTTGCGCGAGCAACTCGCTTTCTCGTTCCCGTTTCCGTATCACGTCCTCGGGCGCACGATTCAGTACGGCATGATCGCGCCGTTTCGCTACTACAAGTGGTTGTACTTGATCGTGCTCCCTGTGTATCCATTTCTTTTGGACGCTAACGGCTTTTACAGCCGCTCCCACAGCCAGCGGCTTCGCAATACGGTGTGGATTCTCGTGAAGTGCAGCATCATCTGCGCGCTGGCGGTCGTGGCGGCGATGTTTTTCTTCCGGCTGTCCGCGCTGAGCCGTGGTGTTGTGGTGATATTCATGTTGTTCAGTATCGTCGCGCTGTTTGTGAAGGACCAACTGTTTCAGGCGCTCCTGCGCCATCGCGCCCGCAGTGGAAAGGAAGTAACGGAGATCATCCTCGTGGGCTCGGAGGAAAGCAACGCAGAGTTTGCCGGACTGCTCGACGAGCACCCGGAATGGAGCCTCCGTGTCGCCGCCAAACTCGATTCCAACACCGACCTGGTTTCGGAACTTCCCGCCATGTTGCACCGCTACCCAGTCGGGTGCGTGGTCTTCAACGTCAGTCAAACCGCCTTCGGTGAAATTGAAAAGGCGATCCTCGCGTGCGAAGTCGAGGGCGTCGAGGCGTGGCTCGTGGCCGACTTCGTCAAGACGTCCATCGCGCGGGCCACCGTGGACGATTTTTACGGGAAGCCACTCTTGATTTTCCGCACCACACCCGAGATTTCCTGGCAGCTTGTCTGCAAGCGGCTCATCGACATGGCAGGCGCGACGCTCGGCTTGATTGTCCTGGGTCCGCTGGTCATGGTGCCTGCGGCGATCATCCTGAAGCTTACATCACCCGGCCCCGTGCTGTTCACGCAGAAGCGCAGCGGGTTGCATGGGCGCCTCTTCACGATGTACAAGTTTCGCTCGATGGTGACCAACGCCGAACTGCTGAAGGCGGAACTCGAAGTCTTCAACGAAATGCGCGGCCCGGTCTTCAAGATGGAAGACGACCCGCGGATCACGCCGTTTGGCCGCTTCCTGCGCAGGACCAGCATCGACGAATTGCCCCAACTCTGGAATGTCCTCGTCGGCGACATGAGCCTGGTTGGCCCGCGCCCGCCGATTCCCACCGAAGTCCAGCACTACGACCCGTGGCACCGCCGCCGCCTCTCCATGAAGCCGGGCATCACCTGCATCTGGCAAATCAGCGGACGCAACCAGGTCGGCTTCGACCAGTGGATGAAACTCGACATGCAGTACATCGACAACTGGTCGCTCTGGCTCGACCTCAAGATCCTGGCCCGCACCCTCCCCATCGTACTCACGGGCTTCGGGGCAAAATAGGCGAGGCTGCGCCCACACCGCCCGACTTCAGCTTACTCGAGCTCACCTCGTCCTGTCCGCTCTCCAAGTTGCATGCCGGTCTATTACCCCGAATTTTCACGTCGTTTCAGGAGGCTTTTCGGGGCCTCACCGCGCACCGCATTCGACCGAAAGCCGAATAGCAGCGGGTGGCGGTCGTTGTCGCCGTGATTCCCGCTTCAGAGGCGAGTTGTAGCAGCGGTGGGTGAGGGAATTCAGCGGCTAACGAAGCTTGATTCTCATGTTTGGATAGGATGGGGATGAGTTTCTGCTCCGTCCTCCGATGCGGGGTGCAACTCCTGGTGAATTCGGAAACGCTCCGAGGTCGCAAGACACAGGAGATTGACTGGTGGCAAGTCGCGGCCATGCCGTGCCTGCGGATCACGGTGCCGGCTGGTACAGGTAGTAGGTGTCCAATTGCTGGAAATGATAGGCTTTTTGTGAAATATGAGCACGGTACCAGCCGAGGAGCTTCAAAACCATATCCTCTTTCCGAGCGGTTGACTGCGCAACGACCGGTCCCAAACCCGACAGCGGGACGGAGTTGATCACATAGGCACCTGGCGACGGCGTGGATTCCATCGGAACCGATTTGCGGTCGATGAGCAATCCCGTCAAGTCGGCTCGCTGGCCCCGGCCCAGGTCCGGGCCGACGATAATGACCGCGCGGCGTGGTGTGTGCGCGCTGACCAGTTGACCCAAGGATTGGAACTCGGCACCGTTGGTGCGGAAGATCGAGAGGATCACCATGCAATACAGCGTGCCGCCGAGTGTGAACCGCGGAAGGATGCGGGAGGACTGGCGTGACGCGGTGGGAAGGGTCGCCAAGGCGGTGGCGCCAAGCGCGGCGGTGCGCTGGAGAAGGTAGAGCGACAGCAGGATGCCCGACACGACGACCGGGTTTTGCATCCACTGATGGTGCGCCATGTCGTTGCGAAGGACGCACACTTCCATCCACGCCGTGAACAGCGGGACGCAAGCGGTCAAAGTCTCTCGCGGGCTTCGCTTCAGCGCGGGCAATACTGCGGCGAAAAAGACGATCCACAAGGGGAGCAGACCGATTACGCTGGCCACTAACAACCGTTTCAACGCGAGCGACCATGACATGCCGTATCCATCGTACCCACCGGAACCGATGGTGTAAGTGGCCAGCGTCTTGAATGCGCCCGAGCCGCCCCCGGACTTTTTCCACATCAAGGTCAGCGCGGAGGCGGTCACCAAGAGCACTACAAACACGCTAAACATCATGAATTGACGACGCTTGGTCGGCCACAAGAGGACCGCGCAGGCAGCCCAACCCACCCCGAGCGCAAACACAGTGGCCCATTCGATTTGCGAGTACACGGTCACCAATGCCAGTGCCGAGAGGCTGATGACCCGGCCGGCTGGCGGATTCGCCACGCGGCAGACCAAGAACACCATGACCGGGATGCCGATGAGCATCGTGACGGGAACAGGGTCCCAATCCGCGCAACTCTCGCGCACGTACCCCGGGCACAGGCAGACCGCGCTCACGACCAGCAACGCCCACGAGTTCTTGCCAAGAAACAACCAGATGCTCAGGGCGAGAACGAGCGTCAGAGCGAAATAGGCCAACACGAGGGCCACGTTAAGATTACCTGTCAGCAAGTACGTCCAGTACACGGGCAGGAGGCTGAACGCTCGGTAAGAAGTGTAAAAAATTGGGCTTTCTCCGGGGTGGATACCGCCGGGGTTGATCGCAGGCATGCCATGGACCGTCCAATAACCAACTTCCTGCCAGTTCCGCAGGACGCTGACCTTCCAGCTCATCCAATACTGGTTGTGGCGTGCCTCGTACGCAAAAAGCGTGCAGGCGACCACCAGCAACAGACAAATGATCACCGTGTTGATCCGAGAGTTGGAAGGGGCTCCGCTATGCATGAAAGTACGTATAACAGGGACCGGGAAACTTGTCGAGCCCGGGCATTCCCGCCGAAGAGTTGGCGAATCAATCGGGTCGAGGCACCATGGCGGGCGTAATGAATGCCGTTGAAATCCCCGGGACGATCCCCCCGGGTTCTGGGCCAGCAATGAATCGCGTCCGAACCCTTTTGGTGAACACCGGCGCGTGGCATGTGGGCAAGACGGCGAACGCTTTCGCCGCGCGGGGAATTTAATCTTGTATCCGGCGGAAATCCTTTCTAGTTTTGGCCAGCTACTAGAATGTCCCCGCACATTTCGAACATTATGCCGCTCTGGAACGGAAAGCCTCTTTCCCCCGGCGGAACTGGCCATCCGATGTCCAGTTTTTTACATGGGCCATGAATCCGCCCGCTGGGGACTTTTTCCCCACGATACTCTTCGTTCATGATTACCGGCCGGAGGCACGGGCGCTCACCGATTTGATACGGCAGCTTTTTCTGGGCTATCCCACGGAAAAAATCCGTTGGTGGCATTGCCGCCAGACGCCGCTTTACGAACACCCGGATCTGCGCGCCGCCAGCCTGCACAGCTTCTGCTTGCCGGAAAAACTGGTGCCTCAGGTGCGCTGGGCCGGGTTGAAATCTTCGATCCTGGAATATCTGTGGGCGCCGCTCGCGGCCCGTCATCTGGAACGAACGATTGCGACGGTCAAACCAGATTTGATTTGGTTGTTGCTGTTTGGCTGGATCATTCCCGTGGTGGAACGGACTCGGTGGCCAGCGGGTGCGCGGGTGCATGCCTCCCTCTGTGACTTTCCCGACCATAATGGTATGAAGCGTGTGCTGGGCGAGGCGCGCTGCCAGCGGTTTGTGGACACCTCCATCCGGCTTGTCGCGCAGGCGGAATCCTGTTCCGGCGGCGGGCATGGCATGGTGGCGGAGATGCATCGGCGGACCGGGCGCCGGGACGGACTGGTGGTTCACTCCGGATTCGAACCGCGCCATCTGGAGGCTCTGGAAAATGCTCCTCTCGACCAGGACCAAGACGGCCTGATCCGGCTGGCGTATGTCGGCAGCATCATTTCCGAGTCAGGCTTTCTGGAGATGCTCACGGCCCTAGACAAAATCCGTTTGCTGGTTCCGCAAAAGGTTGTGCTGGAATTTTTTGGCGGCCGCGATTACCGGAGCCGCATGTGGTTCGATCCGGACTGGATGACGGAGCATGGCCTGTTCACTGACGAGGGCCTGGTCGCGGCGTTGCGGCGTTGCGCGTGGGGCATTGCGGTGATGGATCCGGCGGGAGAAGACCTCCAATTCAGCCGCTTCAGTTTCCCGAACAAGGTGGGTACGTATCTTTCCGCCGGCGTGCCGGTGCTGGGCTTCGGCCATCCGACCAGCAGCCTCGCCCACATCATGCGGGAGCACCGGCTGGGCCGGTTCACCAGCGCCACGGCGCGCGGTGACCTGGAAAAATTTTTGCTCGAATGCCTGCGCCTGCCGTCGCCGCGCGCCGCGTTCCGTGACGACATTCTGCGGTCCGCCCGCACCGAGTTCAATGCCGCCGAAATGCGCGCCCGGCTCTGGCGGACCTGGGGCGTCAAGTTGGCGCACTAAAACAGCGGGGCAACCTCTTGTTTTTAGGCAACAGTTGCCCTGGCACGGTCGGCGGCCTTGGCGCGGCCGGATTTCAGGATTGGCGCAGGCGTGATGCCCGGCACAATGAGGATTGCAATGCCACGCCGGCCGTCTATCAAATGATTTTCCCGGTTGGCAGTTTGTTTCGAGACTGGTTTGTCCTTGCTCTCATCCAAAATTCAAATAGATTTGAATGATGAAATATCTTGTCCTCGGTTCGGCTGGTCAGATTGGCGGCCATCTAAGCAGCTTCTTGCGGCAACAGGGAGATACTGTTTTTGAATATGATCTGGTCACATCCCCGAAGCAGGATTTGCGAAAGCCTTCAAAGTTGTTGCTGGATCGGATGCCGCGGGCCGACTTTGTTGTATTTCTTGCCTTTGATGTCGGCGGTGCGCGTTATCTCAAGACCTACCAGCACACCTTTGAGTTTGTCTCGAACAACGTCAAGATCATGAACAACGTGTTTGATGCGCTCAAAGCGACGCGCAAGCCCTTTATCTTTGCCTCCAGCCAGATGTCGAACATGAGCTATTCCAGCTATGGTGTCCTCAAGGCTCTGGGGGAGTATTATACGCGGTCACTCAACGGCCTGGTTGTCAAGTTCTGGAATGTTTACGGTGTTGAAAGCAATCCCGAGAAGTGGCATGCCATCACGGACTTCATCCGCAAGGCCCAGTTGAATGGGAAGGTGGAAATGATGACCGATGGGACGGAAATGCGACAATTTCTCTATGCGGATGACTGCTGTCAGGCGCTTCGCCTGCTGGCCCAGCCTGACCGATATGCTTCCCTGCCTCGCGACGCCAACCTCCACATCACCAGTTTTGAATGGACTACTATTCTCGATGTGGCTCGACTAGTCGGCGAGATGATGCATGTTCCAATTGTACCGGGTCAGTCCGCGGATGTCGTCCAAAAAGACCTGCGGAATGAGCCGGATCGATTTTTATTACAATACTGGAAGCCGGAAACTTCCCTGCGTGACGGTGTCACGCATGTCATCAAAGCCATGACAGTTTCTTGATTTTCGACTGGAAATTGCCTGACCGGTCTTGCTGGGAAAGTATTTTTTGACCGCGTAATCAGGCAAGGTCATAACACATCTGTGCCTCATAGCGGGTCGGCGAGGACATGGTTTCAGCAGTCAGCCCAAGTGTCCGGACTCCGTGCCGTCGGGCAAACCTTGAGGCTGTGGCAAGAAATGGGAGCAACGCGATTGACGGAACCGAATCCAATCCAGACAGCGGAAGACAAGAAACGGCCGGTGGCGTCGCGTATGGGCCGGTTCGCGCGAATGCTGGGGTCGGGTTACCTCTCGTTGGCCGCCGCCTCGGTGTACGTCCTCGTGTCCGTCCCGCTGGCACTTCGTTTCCTCAGTCTTTCCGAATTCGGTTTGTGGGCAATCATGGTGCAGGTCAGCGGTTACCTCGCGCTGGTGGACATGGGGATGACCAACTCAACGGCCCGTTTTCTCATTGATCACAAGGATCACCCGGAAGATGGGGAGTACGGGAGCGTGCTCCAGACCGGACAACTGGTGTTATGCGTTCAGGGATTGATTATCGCGGTGGCAGGATGTTTGCTGAGCCCCTGGCTGGCAGAGTTGCTGGACATCACGCCGGCCCTGAGACACAGCTTCGTGGTGCTGACGTGCATGCAATCGGCGCTTCTGGGGGCGACGATGACGACAAAGACCCTCAACCTCCTGTTGTTTGCCCATCAACGCTCCGATGTGTCAAACTATTCGCAGCCGCTCGGTTTTGCCATGATGACCCTCGCGCTCTGGATCGCCTTGCGATGCGGGGCGGCCGTGTACAGTGTGATCTGGGCCAATGCGGCCGGATGGCTGGTGGGGACCATCGTCCTCCTTGTTGCCTGCGTGAAGTTGCATCTGTTCCCACCGCCCGGAGCCTGGGGACGCGTCAGTCTGGCCCGGTTCAAACAGTTGTTTGGCTATGGCAAGGACATGTTTTTGATCGGTCTGGGGGAACAGTTGATCTCAGCGAGCCAGACGATTCTCATCAGCCGTGCGCTCGGGCTGAAAATGGTGGCGGTTTGGACAGTCGGCACCAAGGTGTTTTCAATGGCGTTGGTGGTGACCCGCCGGGTTCTGGATTTCTCGGTTCCCACCCTGGCCGAGATGTTGGTGCGAAGAGAACATACTCAACTGCGGGAGCGTTTCAAAGCTGTCACGGTTGTGTCCGCGTTGATTGGCGGCTTGGGCGCCGTGCTGATTGCGGCTTGCAACACGCCCTTTGTGACCTTGTGGACGCACGGAGAAGTCACGTGGACGACCGGCAAGGATGTGCTTCTTGGCGTGTGGCTGATTATTCTCGCCGTACGACATTGCCATTCCAGTCTCGTTGGTGTGAGCAAAGACATCCGGTTCATGCGGTTCATATTCCTCCTGGAAGGATTGGTTTTCGTCGTGCTCGCCAGCTTCGTGACTCGCTGGGCAGGACTGGCGGGACTGATTGCCTGTTCGGTTGTCTGCAATATCGGCATCAGTGGCCTGTACGGGATGCGGCGGAGCGCTGAGTACTTTGGCGTTTCGTTGTCGGAGGTGGCGTGGAACTGGATGAAACCGTTGAGGAGGGCTTTGCTGGGGCTTGTCCCGTTGACCGTTGCTGTTTGTTGGTTGAGCGAACCGCTGACGGAATGGATGCGCGTGCTTCTCCGTGGCATTCTTCTCGGCAGCCTCGGGATCTGCGTTCTCTTGCGTTACGGACTTCCCATCGAACTCAAGCGCGAACTCATCCAGCGCTTGCCGAACTTCGTCAGTCGACGGGTGCGACCGGTCATGGGTGGCCTCAGCTAGCGGGGGTCGCAGACCGGTTCTCTTGCATCAATGGCTGACTGTGTTCGAATCAGATGGATGAGAGTCCTCTTTGATTGTCGGATTCCCTGCATGTTTTGGCACGGGAGGATGCAAATCCAGATTGAGCAGACAAAGGCCGCCCCGGAAAAGATCGGCGTGAACGTGGAATATTTGCGCTGGTGGGACGAAACCCAAACGGGTGAGATTCTGCATTTTTTTGGGAGAACTCCCACCGCGTTGGTTCGCGCCGCCCAAGCGAAGGGGATGAAGGTGGTTCAAGCCGAACTGCTAACAGGGCAAGGTTCACGACCGCTGTGGAAACGCCGCCTTCATTGGGCGGCCGTCCGGGTTTTTGGCTTGGCAATGCCCCGGGGTGCGGTTGGCCTCAGATCGGCCGGCAATTAGCGGCCGTTCGAGGGGGCGAAGTGTTTGGAGGGCGCGGAACTGTCTGCGCACTGCAAATCAGGTCAGTGTCCCGCCCGTCACTTGTAACTTGCGCGGCGTTCTGGTATTCAAAGCCTAATGAGCATTGAAAGTGCACCCGTCCGCTCGCCGTTGAGTTCCCTGCCGCCCCGGAAGGTTCGCGACTTGCCCGCGACGTTCCTGCGGGAACAGCTTGCGATTTACTACGGCGCGCCGCCGCCGCCGCAAGCGGTGGAGAGCGATTACGAGATTTGGGAGTGTGCAGAAACCGGCTTGCAATTCGCCCAGCCCTTGCGGCCGGGAAACCTTTGCTTTTACCAGTGGGTCAGCAGCTTTGCGTCGTATTATCCGGGCGTCAGGTGGGAATACGGCGCAGTGGCGCGGTTGATCAAACCAGTAAACGCGCAGGCCGCGGCGTCGCTGTCCGTGTTGGATGCGGGTTCCGGCAAGGGGGATTTTTTAAGCGGAATGGATTTTCTGACGGCTGAAAACAAGTTCGCGCTGGACTTGAACGCGCCGGCGATTGCGGAATGTCGCCGCCGCGGTTTCAATGCCTACTGCGGGACAATCGAGGACGGCGTGAAAGCGGGATTTTTTGGCGGGCGAAAGTTTCCCGTGGTGACTTCGTTCCATTGCCTGGAACATGTGGCCGACCCGGTTGGCTTCGTCCGTTCCTTGCTGAAACTGGTTGCTCCGGGCGGACGCATTTTCATCAGCACGCCATATTCGCCAATGTCGTTTGAAGCCGTTTGGTTTGATGTGTTGAATCATCCGCCGCACCACATGACGCGCTGGAATTTGGCGGCGTACCGGCGGCTGGCGTCGATGCTTGGGGTGAACATGCGCCATTTCGTGCCGGCGGCTAATGCCGTCAAGACAGCGTTGAATGTCTTCCGGCTGAAACAATACGGGCTGAATCGGCGCGTGGGCAAGGCGAAGCTGTTGAAGGATTTACTCCTTCGATTTCCGGCGTTTGTGCGCTATTTTCAACTGCAAAAGGAACGAGCCAGCATCAACGGGGTCGGTGGCGCAGACGTGGTTCTCGTGGAGTTCACCGTTGCTTGAATGTCTATTTCCGTTGCCATATTGACCACTGACAGACGGGAGCCCGAAAAGGATTACAGCAATCCGAGACCCAGCTTTGGCACCGCTCCGGAAGCGCTGTTGGAGGGATTATCGGCGCTGCCGGAAATCCAAGTCCACATCGTCTCCTGCTTGCAACAGCCACCCGCGCAGTCGCCGGAAAAATTGGCAGACAATATCTGGTATCATGGCCTGCACGTCCCGAAACTCGGCTGGATGCGGACGCTCTACCAAGGCTGCATCCGAGCGACGGGGAAAAAGTTGCGCGAAATCAAACCCGACATCGTTCACGGCCAGGGCACGGAGCGCGATTGCGCCGTGAGCGCCATCTTCTCCGGTTTCCCCAACGTGCTGACGATTCATGGGAACATGCGGTCGGTGGCGAAACTTTACGGCGCGCGGCCGTTCAGTTTTCACTGGCTGGCGGCACGGCTGGAAACGCTGGCGCTCAAGCGGACCGCCGGCGTGTTCTGCAATTCGGCTTACACGGAAGGTTTGGTCGCGCCTGTCGCCAAAAAAATCTGGCGCGTGCCGAACGCCGTGCGCCGTCCGTTCCTAGACCAACGGCCCGCGGCCCGGCCGCCGGCGGACGCGCGACCGATTCTACTGAACGTGGGCGTGGTGACGGCGTACAAGCGGCAATTGGAAATCCTCGGCTTGGCGCGCAATCTGTGGCGGCGCGGCTTTCGGTTTGAGTTGCGCTTTATCGGTATGGTGCCACCGCACAACCCCTACGGCGCGGAGTTCCTCCGGCAGATCACACAAGCCCAGGCCGACGGCTACGCCAGACACCTCGGTTGGCTCGAAATCAAGGAACTGATTGCGGCGCTCGATAGCGCGGCCGGCACGGTGCATTTCCCGGCGGAGGAAGCGTTCGGGCTGGTGGTGGCCGAAGCGCTGGCGC
The DNA here is from genome assembly GCA_963842185.1 of uncultured Verrucomicrobiae bacterium. GTDB lineage: Bacteria > Verrucomicrobiota > Verrucomicrobiia > Palsa-1439 > Palsa-1439 > Palsa-1439. Next base: position 13,218 of record CAWJFL010000011.1, on the reverse strand, counting down.
GGAACCTGAAATTTTTTGGCGCGGAGGTCGGCGGTGTTGGCGATATCGCGTCCGGAGTTGAAGGCGTGGAACTTTTTCCGGCGGACGGCTGGGCGGCGCTGGAAAACGGCATCGCGCGTTGGCTGGAGACCAGCAGCCCGCGGCCTACATCGGCAGCCGAAATCATGAGTCAGCGGTATCACCCGGAGGTCATCGCCCGACGACATCTGGAAATCTACCGCGAGGTCCTGGCAAACCATCGTCGATAGCTGCCAGCCGGCAACAGGATGACTGAACAACCGCCACTTCGGACGCGGACGGGTTTGCAAATCTTGAGGAAGCGATTGCAGCTCATCACGAAGGTGAACTGCTGAGTCTCAAAACTGGCGGGCGGCGGGCAACCATGTGAACGAGCAGTGGTCCGACTATTGGCAGGCACTTTTTGCGCGGCATGGGTACAAGGTGATCGACTGCCTGCGAATGAGGTTTTGGCAGAACCCGGCTGTGGCTGCGCACTACGCTCAGAACCTGCTGTTCTTCGTCGACGAGGCGCAAATCGCGAACTACCCGGCGTTACAGCAGGAACAAAAGGACCAGACGGCAACGGTACGAAGGCTCGTCCACCCGGAGCGGTACCTGCAGAAAGCGGATCTATCGCACTTTACGTTTCGTCAGGTGCTCCGGGTGCTGCCCTATTTCGTGCGTCGGTTCTTCCGATGGCACTGGCATCGCTGGTTTGGTGAAGCCCCGCAAGCCAGCCAGGCAAATGAAGGGCCTTCTCCCAGTTGTGGGCGGTGATGAGGGAACCGGGACGTCCGTCTTGGCAAGTTAGCTGGCGATCCGTTTCTTATCTGGGGCGATCCACATCCGTGTCGGCCCGAATCTTGCATCCAGTGGCTGACTGTGTTTGAATCAGATGGATGAGAGTCCTCTTTGATTGTCGGATTCCCTGCATGTTTTGGCACGGGGGGATGCAAATCCAGATTGAGCAGACAAAGGCCGCCCTGGAAAAGATCGGCGTGAACGTGGAATATTTGCGCTGGTGGGACGAAACCCAAACGGGTGAAATTCTGCACTTTTTTGGGAGAACTCCCACCGCGTTGGTTCGCGCCGCCCAAGCGAAGGGGGTGAAGGTGGTTCAAGCCGAACTGCTAACAGGGGAGGGTTCACGACCGCTGTGGAAACGTCGCCTTCATTGGGCGGCCATCCGGGTTTTGAGTTTGGCGATGCCCGAGAACGTGCTTGGCCATTTCAACTGGGATTCGTACCGTCTGGCGGATGCCTGTGTCGCCCTAACCCGATGGGAAGCACAGTTGATGGTCGAGGTGTTCGGGGCGCCACGGGAGAGGGTTCACGTGGTTCCGGTCGGCGTTGAAGAGTGCTTCTTACAAAGTTCTCCGCGCGTCCGGGGCAGTTGGCTGGTCTGCACAGGCACCATTACAGAACGCAAACGGATGCTGGAACTTGCGCGCTCAGCCGTCCGTGCCGAGGTTCCGGTGTGGGTGATCGGCAAGCCGTACAATGATTCCGACCCGTATGGGCGGCAGTTCGCGAGGTTCGCCCAGGAACACAGCGCGTATGTTCGGTTCGAGGGCCACGTCTCCGACCGCGTCCGACTGGCCGAGATTTACCGCGAGGCGCGTGGGTTTGTGCTGTTGAGCGCAGTGGAGAGCCTGTCGGGCTCCGCCTTGGAGGCGGCGGCTTGTGAATGCCCGCTGTTGCTGAGCGATTTGCCCTGGGCCAGAACTGTATTTGGCGACTCGGCGAGCTACTGCCCCCTCGGCAGCGTTCCCATTACCGCGCGACGATTGCGTCAGTTCTACGATCAGGCGGAGACCGCGCCACGCCCTCCGCGTCCGGCTGGTTGGCCTCAGATCGCCCGGCAATTAGCGGCTGTTTACGAAAGCATATGCGCGTCGCGTTAATCGGAGACTTCGACACCTTCCTTTGTCGCGGCTTGGAACGGCCTCGGGATTTGCTCCCGGACCGCCTTGGTTTTCATGCGGAAACCAGTGATCTTCCGTTGTAGCGGGAAAGAGGCTGCGCGACCACGGCCGGTTCCGCGGGGGGAGGCCGGCGTTCACTCATGCGCCAGACCAGTGTCAGCAATCCGATCAAGAACATATGCTCGGGTAGTTGGCCATCGTACCCTCCGAAAATAAACGTAAAATGAACAGGCTCCCAGACGAGTTGCATGGCCAGATAGATCGCCGCGGGTAGCAGGGGGGTGCCACGGCACCGACGAACGCATTGCACAGACGAGACCGCCGCGGTAATCATGAGGGCATAGAACAGAACCAGTCCCACCACCCCTGCATAGCGAATCGTGCCCAACGGCCCGTTGTGGAAGGCACCGGTGATCGTGGCGTTTTGCTCGAAGCCGTGGCGACGCATCAATTCGAAATCTGTTTCACTCACACCGAACCCGTCACCGATCCACCAGTTCTTGATTGTGCCCTCGGTGACAATCTGGCGCCACCAATCCCAGCGCGAATTACTTGTCTTGACATCGTCCTTGACGATATCGGCCCATTGACCTGGCAAGGATCCCAGCGCGCGCTGCGCGGGCAAGGGCAAATCAAATAAGCGACCTTGGCCAAAGACCAGTAATCCGACGAGGGCGGCGCCAACTACGCCTCCCAAGGCGACTTCGCGCCAGCCACGGTGGATCCAGGACGCCACGACCATGTATACCAACGCGATCGCCAGGGTGCTTCGGAAGCCCGCAGCGAGGATTGCGGCAAATCCCAGTAAAAACAGATAGGACGGCCAGCGCATCAGGTTAAGAAATTTGCGCGGCGGGTAATAGGCGCACAGAACCTGTATGAGCATCAGCCCGAAGGGTCCCAATCGGACGAATCGGTGGACGTACGTGTCGACTGTCGCGGCATTGACACTCTCCACATACCCCCCAATGTCGATACTGCTATAGAAAAACCAGACGTAGGGTGTAGCGGAAGGGAAAATATACACAATCGAGGCGATCAAGGTGCAAAAGGTCATGCCGGCTATCAGCCACAACGGGATTCTGACGACGCTCTTGTAGGATTCAGGCAAATGCACAATGACCCAATAGGCACACAAGCCAATGGCGACGTTAAAGTAGGGTCGTCCTCCCATCGTTTCCGCGCCGAGCGCGTGCACACCTACGGGGTGACACACAAATGTAACGGCAATCCAGGCACAGTTGATGCCCACGAGTGCGCCCAACGCACCCTTCGACCGTCGAGTGGTCTGGCCGAAGACGCGTTGCATGAAATACGAAAAAGTCACCAGTAAGACCACCACGTCACGGCTCGACAGCGGCACAGGAAGCGCGTGGATTTCGCCGTTGAGTGACCAACCGATGAGAATCAAAAGCCAGGCACTCCGTTGCATTCCGACAGTCACGAAGGCCATCACCGCGATACCGGCGATGATGGCAATCACGAACAACTGCTGGGTGGCAATCAAGTACGCGGTGATTATGGCAAACACGATGCAGACAGCGACGGTAACCCAACGGCGGATTGCCTCGGTGGCCAACTGCTGGTCGTTGATGATCTCGGAAAACTTCATCGCGCAGGCCGCTCTCTCAGGTTCTGAGTATCCTGACTGTACATGAACCCACATGGGGCTGCAAGTGCTGTGCCACCAGTCGGGCGACTTGAGAGGATGCGTTTTGGCCGCCGGTTGACTCGCGAAGCGGTATGCACCGGCCATCGGTAGGGACGATTTAGCTCAGTGGGGACGGCAAGTGGAATTGACCAGACCACTTTTTTCGAGCCAGGGTTGTGCTAGAAAACATGAGGGCAGAAACGATGTCGCCCGAGTCAGAAATCGGGTCTTGGGATGGAAGAATTACGCTTGCGGATACTGTCAGCGGTAATAAAATGACACGCAACGAAGTTCAACGTCCCGCGAGGCTCGCGGGAGTACGTCATATGGGAAATATCAGTCAATGAACCGTAAAACCACCTCCCCCGCTATGTATTATGCCAATCCACTCAGGCGTTTCCTCTTCCGAAGTGACTTCTGCAATAAATTGAGTGCGAGGCTTGCCAGATACAGGCGTAAAGTCTCTAGGGACGCTGTGGCCGATTTGTCGTGCTTGTGGCGGTCGAAAAATCCGCAAGTCATCATCGACGTGGGGGCGAATGTTGGCGAGGCGACCCGGCAGTTCAGTAAGATTTTCAAAAACGCCATCATTTACTCGTTGGAGCCTGATCCGTGCGCCGTTCCAAGTCCTGAAGGCGATACACGGCAAGAATCCCCGAGTGCGCATCTTTCCGATCGCGGCTTCAGATAGGGAGGGGACACTTTCCTTTTTTCAACGCCAGTGGTCATGCTCGTCCTCATTGCTGGACTCTGCAAAGGTGGACGAAGCAAATGACGCAAAGTCGATACAGATCAAAGCGACCACAATCGATCACTTCTGTGCTGAACAATCCCTTCGGCACGTTGACTTCCTCAAAATCGACACAGAGGGGGCTGATCTGCAGGTCTTACGAGGTGCCGCGAGAATGTTGGAGTGCGGGAGCATTGATGTAGTGATGGCCGAGGCTCTATTCATGCCGCTTTACCAGGGACAGGCAGTGTTCGATGAGATTGCCGCATTCCTGAGGCACCACGGGTTCTGCATTTTCAACGTGTACATTGAATACGAGACAAAGCACGGACAAGCCATTTTCGGGAACGTCATCTACATGAACCAGAAGATGCAAAGGGACATTGCTTCCGCGTCCGCTTGATTGAACTGTTCTGTGCTTGGGCAGGAACGCCCCGCGAAGTCCGAGGTTAAGGCAAAGTAATTTCCCTGGGTAATCCGGTCTTAGATCGGCTCGATATTACTCGCCTTGCCAACCGCAGGCGAATTGACTTCTCTCGAATAAGACAATTGACACGGGGCGGTGGGGTAGAAGTCCGAGAACGTAGACGGCCTCACCGCTTCACCATTCAACAATCCGCTAGCGACCCGCCTGGCCTTCGTAGCGGAAGCGGCGAGCTTCTGCGGAGTCGGCTCACCTCTGCCTACAGCCCCAGCTCCGCAAACAGTTTCATGCCCTCGACCGTCGCCGGGTCGGGTTGGAAATCGACGGCGGCGTCCTTCATCGCCGACATGTCCATCGGAACCTGCTTGCAGATGGCGCGAACGCAAGCATTCCCCATAAGGTCACAACCACAACGGCCCTTTCAAACAGGTTTCAAATACAATGCAGCGGGCGGCTCGAGGTTCGCCGCCCAAGGCGACAGGATTCTTTTGGTGAGGCCGCCGTTTCGGAGACGCTCGTCCGTGGTCGTCGCGGGATCGGCGAGCGGCGGTTCGGTTATCTGGTTGGTCGAAGCATCACGTCAATCGCGTTCCACGTATCGTTGGGCGATGGGGACGCGGCGGCCAATGCCGAAGGCTTTGGTGGTGACGCGCAAACAGGGCGGGGTTTGTTTGCGCTTGTACTCGTTGAGGTCGATCTTGCGGACGACATCGCGGACGAGTTTCTCGCTGTAGCCGGTTTCCTTCACGATCTCCACCGTTGATTTCGCTTCTTCGACGTAGCGTTTGATGATTGCGTCGAGAACGTCGTAGGGCGGAAGTGTATCCTGGTCGGTTTGATTCGGGCGAAGCTCAGCGGACGGTGCTTTCGTAATGGAAGATTCCGGAATGGGGAATCCTTCCTTTCCCGCCGTTCGGTTTCCGTTCTCGTTGATGTAGCGGGCAAGTCCGTAAACCATCGTTTTGGGCACGTCAGCGATGACGCCGAGGCCGCCATTCATATCGCCGTAGAGCGTGCAGTAACCGACCGCCAATTCCGATTTGTTGCCCGTGGTCAGCAGCATGTGGCCGAACTTGTTGGAGAGGGCCATCAACGTTGTCCCGCGAATGCGGGCCTGGATATTTTCCTCGGTTGTGTCTTCCGGTAGTCCCTTGAACACCGGCTGCAACGTGCTCTTGAACCGCTCGAAGACATCCTGAATCACGATCGTCTCCCACCGAATCCCGAGGTTGTGCGCCAGGTCCCGCGCGTCGTCGATGCTGCCCCGCGACGAAAACTGCGAGGGCATGGAAACCCCCATCACATTCTCGGCACCGAGCGCCGCGACGGCCAGGCAGGCCGTGACCGCGGAGTCGATCCCGCCGCTGAGCCCGAGCACGACCGATTTGAAACCGCACTTGCGTGTGTAATCGCGCAGTCCGAGCACCAGCGCATCGTGAAGGGCGGCGGCCGGCTTGACCGGCTCCGGTTGAATGGCAACCGGCGAATCCAGATCAACCAGTACCAGGTCTTCCGCGAATGCGGCCCCGGCCGCGAGGAGATGACCAGAAGCGTCGAACACCAGACTATTGCCGTCGAAAACCAGTTCGTCGTTGCCGCCGACGAGATTGCAGTACAGGACCGGCACGCCGTGCTGTTGCGCCACGGCGCGGAGCATATCGTAGCGGACGCGTTCCTTGCCCAGATGGTAGGGTGACGCCGACATATTCAGTAGCAATTGGGCGTGTTTGTCTCCGCGCATTAACTCGAAAATCGGGCTGCGTTCGTACAGGCGTGTGGGCAGGAAATCCTGCGTCCAGATATCCTCGCAAACGGTCAGCCCCAGACGTCGATCGGCGAATTCGACCACGGTATTCGACTCGGCCGGCTGAAAATAGCGGTCTTCGTCGAAGACGTCGTACGTGGGCAAAAGCATTTTTTGGCGGCGGGCGACGATCTTGCCATTTTGAATCAGCGCGACGGCATTCCAGTAATCGCGGCCCGGTCGTTTGATGTTGAAATCGACATAGCCGACAAGCAACGCGGTCTGGCCAACCTGCGCGGCAAGCTCCTCCAGCACACACAGGTTGTCGTCCACGAAACGGTGTTTGGCGAGCAAATCGCGCGGCGGATAGCCCGTGATGGCCATCTCGGGAGTCATGACCAGATTGGCCCCCGCAGCGGCACCGCGGCGGTAGAAATCGAGGATCCGGGCACCGTTGCCGCGCAGATCGCCCACGGTGGTATCCAGTTGCGCCAGCGCGATTTTCATTCGCAAAAAGAATCTACCTTGCGTTTCCCAACTGGCCGGCAGCCACCGACCGTCGTGAACAATTGCGTCTGCATGACAATCATAGTATCACCTCGCGAGGTTCCGTCAAAAGCTTCTTGCTGCTCCCAGCGCAGATTTGCAACGGCGTCGCCTTGACCAACACCGCCAGCTTTCTTAAGATCAAAGCTTTCGGCGCAACGTGGGCGTACAAGAAGCTGATTGAGAGATCATCGCCTAGGTCGTGGCGGCACGGTTCCTGTTGTACAAGTGGAAGATCATTCCCGCTCGATAGTTCATCAGCTTGCGGGCGCGGTACACGAAGGTGGCCGCCAACCCGTTGTAACGGATATCGGTCTATCGATCGAGCCGGTTATTTGCCCGCGCGTACTTCCACGCAGGCGCCTTTGCCGGCCAGCCAACTCAGCGGCGCGAGCAGGAAGCCCACGGCCAGCAGTGGTGGCGACAGCAAGAGCATCGCCACGTTGGCCAGCGAGAATTCCCGGTCGCGTCCCGCCAGCCAGTGGAGCCAGCGTGTTTGCGGAAAGCCGCAGCGATTCAGCAGGCTGACCATCCACCCAAACGGATCCTGATCAAACGACACGAAGCGGACGGCGTGGGTCTGCAATCCCACGCGTTTCATCGCTTCCGTCAGGGTCGCCGGTGCGAGCTGGACGATGTGGCGCGGGACGTCGAGATGAAACCAATGCCGCCCGGAGACTTGAAACTGCCAACTCGCGACGTTCGGAACCGTCACCAGGAGCACACCGTCCGGCTTGAGCAAGCTGGCGCAGACACGCAGCGCGGCCATCATATCGGGCAGGTGCTCCAGCACGTGGTGCATAAAGATAAGATCGAACGCTCCCTCCGACTTGAGAGCGTCGAGTTCGCCGACGACGACCTTCAGGCCCTGGACTCGCGTGGCGAATTCAGCCGTCTCGGTGGAGCGTTCCAAGCCGACGGTCTCCCAGCCTTCGTCGCGCAAGGCGGCCAGCATCCACCCTTCGCCGCAGCCAATTTCGAGCGCGCGCCCCTTCCGTTGCATGTCATGAGACCATTTCCGGGCGTGGGCGCGATACGCCATCCGGAAGACCTGCTGCATCCATGGCTGATAGCGGCGATAGTACGCATGGTAGTAGCGTCCGATGTCGGCGGGGACGTCGGCGAGGAAGATGAGGCCGCAGTCCGGGCACTGGTTCAGGTCGAACCAGTCGCCGCTGGCGTGGTCGCGGGCGCGCAGGAAGTTAACGGCGTTGGTTCCCTGGCAGAGAGGGCACGGTGTCATGGTTTGTGGGAGTGGCGCCAGCGGTTGTTTTGCCAGGCGCACCGCAGGCAGCCGAGGCCATAGACGACGCTGCGGCGAAAGTTGATGGAGCTGGCTTCGGAGAAGTAGCGTGTCGGGCACGAAATCTCTCCGACGCGAAATCCGGCCGCAATGGCGCCGCAGAGCATTTGATTGTCAAAGACGAAATCGTTGGAGTAGCTCTCGAGTGGCAGGGTCTCGAGCACGCGGCGCGTGAAGGCCCGATATCCCGTGTGATACTCGGAAAGCTTTTGGTTCATGATCACGTTCTGGAGGAACGTCAGGATGCGGTTAGAAATGTACTTGTAGACCGGGCATGCCGCCGGTGATGGCGCTTTGGGCCAGAATGCGGGAACCCAGCACGACATCGTAGTGACCGCTGGCGGCGGAGTAGGCGATGGCACCCAGCAACCGGGGAGAGTATTGGTAGTCGGGATGCAGCATGACGACGATCTCGGCCCCGCGATTGAGGGCTTCGCGGTAGCAGGTCTTTTGGTTTCCGCCGTAACCGAGGTTTCGCTGGTGCACAATCGTGCGCAACCCCAATTGCCGCGCAATCTGGGCCGTATGGTCGCGGCTGGCGTCGTCGACCAGGATGATTTCATCGACAATCTGCTGCGGAATCTCTGAGACCGTGCGTTCAAGGGTTTTGGCTGCCTCGTAGGCGGGAAGAACGACGACTAGGGTTTTGCCTTCGACCATAGGGACATTACGCCAAAACTTAGCGAGGGGCGCGGGGATTGGCAAGGCATTTTCCCGAATCACAAAAAAACGTTTCCCCGGCATTCCCCATATGACATACGCCTCGTGACCATCGCGGCTCCATAGATATGTCACTAAGACTTAGGAAGCGAATCCGGGAAATCTGGATTGAGAAATACGCCGTGATGGCGCGCGGCGCTACGGCGGTAGCGGAAGTCGGTCAGGCGCGTTTGGTCATTTCGCCGAGAATCCAATTGTAGGTCTTTTTCATCCCGTCGCGCAGCGGCGTGGACGGTTCCCAACCGAGCGTCTTCTTGATCAGTGTGTTCTCGCTGTTGCGGCCATTGACGCCCTTGGGGGCGGAAAGATTGTAGCGGCGCTTCAATTTGACCCCCGCGATGTCCTCGACGATGTCCACGAGCTGGTTGATGGAAACTTTTTCCGCGCTGCCGAGATTGATGGGAAAGGTCACCTTGTCACTGTGCATGATCTGGTCGATGCCGTAGAGGCAGTCGTCGATGTACATGAAGCTGCGGGTCTGCTCGCCGTTGCCCCAAATCTCGATTTCATGCTGGCCGGCGAGTTTGGCGGAAATCACTTTGCGGCAGACGGCCGCCGGGGCCTTTTCCCGGCCGCCATCGTACGTGCCGTGCGGGCCATACACGTTGTGAAACCGCGGCACCCGCGTGATCAAACCGAAATCCTCGGTGAAATGCCGGCACATGCGTTCGCTAAAGAGTTTCTCCCAGCCGTAACCGTCTTCCGGCATTGCTGGATAGGCGTCGGTTTCCCGGAGGCCGGTAATGTTCGGATCGGTCTGTTTGTCCGCCGCGTAGACGCACGCCGACGAGGCATAGAAGTACCGCTTCACGCCGGCCTTGTGCGCCGCCATCAACAGGTGGGTGTTGATGAGTACGCTCAACATGCACAGGCACCGGTTGTTCTCGATGAACCCCATGCCGCCCATGTCGGCAGCCAGGTTGTAGACTTCGTCGACGCCGTCCGCGGAACGTTCACAGGCGTCCCTGAGCCGCAAATCGAGTTGGAGGTTTTCGACTTTCGGAGACCGCTGATACCACTCATTGAACGGCTTGATGTCCACCGCGCGAATGTTCGTATGGCCTTTGCGCAGCAGGTCGGCAACCAGATGCCCGCCGATAAATCCGCCCGCACCCCCAACTAGAATTCTGTTTTGCATGGAACCTACATTTCTCAATACGGTTTACGCTTCACGCCTGTCGCTGATCGATTGTTTCAAGCGGAGACTCATGGTATCGCCTTTGACAACGCTGACAAGCCAATTCTACAGTCCGTGTCTTCGCTTCCGGATGCCTCAAAACAAACCGTGATGGAGACGAAGAAGCGAAGCGGAAAATTTGTCGTCGAGCGATTCCTCAGTGACATTGTCATAAAGACCACGACTTGGTTCGCCCCTTGATTCACGAGGGAGGGCTACAAGTGAACTTGTTGAGCAGGCGATTTTGCAGGTAGAGCCGCGGTGCTCGGGCTGCGCGGGCAACTGGCCTCGATCGAGAGGGTTGGCATCCCCATCTTCAATGACAAACCCCGTCCAACCGGAAGTCGAAATCACGCCTCGGCACACCGGTCGCACCGGCCCACGTACAACAGGACAATCACACTCAGCCAAATGCAATCGTCCCGTGTGTATGGCTTGCCTGGCGAGGTGCTTGTGATAGAGTGCGGAGCGTGGATTTTTCGATCATCACTCCCAGTTTTCGCAACAGCGCGTGGCTAAAGCTTTGCGTGGCGTCCGTGGCCGACCAGCGCGGCGTCACCCTCGAACACATCGTGCAGGATGCGGTGTCGGATGATGGGACGTTGGATTGGTTGCGGGAGGATAAAAGGGTTCGTGCTTTCGTGGAAAAGGACAGCGGGATGTACGACGCGATTAACCGAGGGCTGCGACGGGCGTCGGGTGATTTGCTGGCGTACCTGAACTGCGATGAGCAGTATTTGCCGGGGGCATTGGCGGCGGTGAAGGAGTTTTTCGGCGCGCATCCGGAGGTGGAGGTGGTGTTCGCAGATGCGGTGGTGGTGGGCCCCGGTGGGCAGTTCCTCGCGTACCGCAAAACCGTCACGCCATCGCGCCGTCACGTGGAGGTCTGTCATCTGCCGACGCTGACGTGCGCGACGTTTTTCCGGCACAGTTCGCTGGAGCGCCACGGACTGTTTTTCGATTCGCAATGGCGGGACTCGGGCGATGCCGTGTGGGTGTTGCGGATGCTGGAGAAAGGCGTCCGCGTCGCCGTGCTGCGTCGCTACACTTCGGCGTTCACGCGCACGGGGCAGAATATGAACTTCCTGCCGAATGCGATCCGCGAGAAAGCGGCATTGCGCGCCGCCGCGCCATTGTGGGCTCGCGCGCTCGCGCCATTGTGGGCAGCGCGCCACCGCCTCGCCAAGTGGCGCCACGGCTGTTACCACCAGTCGCCGTTCCAGTACGCCATCTACACGCAGGCCCAGCCTGACCGGCGCACTGCGTTCGAAGTGAATCGTCCAACGTTTCGCTTGGCAGTGCCGGATGCGGCTTCTTAGCGTCGCGGGGGTCTCTCAGCAACCACAACGAACTGAAGTAGTCGGCCCGGATTGGCGCGGGAGAGGGTATTGCGGTTGGACGGGGAGGCCCCGCGCAAGTTGAGCGGCCCCGAGTGTCAACCCAGCGCGTCGCATACATCGTTGAGGCCTATGCTGTGAGTCAGTTGGGCCCGGATTACCCATGCGATTTGCAATGAGTCTGATGGTGTGGCGCATGGGGAAGAACAGCAACACTGGATGATCGTGATGACGTGCACGGCGTTGGTCCGGTTACCCGCGACAAGCTTGGTTGTTTTCCCCTGGCTGTTCTATTATTCTGGTGGAACGATGAAATTACGACCGCAAACCCTCGGCTGGCTCGCGTTGTTGTCCGGGGTAATCATCATCTTCTTTCACGAGACGATCTTTCGCGGCTTCACCCTGGTGCCGACCGATTTGCTTCACCATCTGACGCCACCCTACAACGACGGGGTCCAGGACTTCCGCGTGAAGAACCATTACTCCTACGATATCGTGCGTATCGATTACCCATTCGCCAGGTTCGCGCAGGAACGAATGCGGGCCGGCGAAGTGCCGCTGTGGAACCCGTATGTCTACGGCGGGAACCCACACCTCGCGATTAGCATGCATGGGGTGTTCAGCCCGTTCAAGGTTCTGTATCTGTTTCTGTCCACGGAGCGGGCACTCAGTCTGGGCAGTGTGCTGGAGTTGTGGCTGGCCGGCGTGTTGATGTTCGCGTTCTTGCGGGAGCTGGGGCTGTCGGGCGCGGCTGCGTTTCTGGGCGGCGTCGCCTACGCGCTGAACAACGAGTTCCTGATGTGGTACTCGCGATTGCCGTGCGCGTTTGCGTGGGTGCCGCTGATCTTGCTCTTGGTGGAACGCTCGGTCCGTCGAGAGGCATGGTGGGGATATGCCGTTTGGGCAGGGTGCATACTGGCTCTGGCGATGATCAGCGGCGGCATCCAGATGGCCTCGCACCTGGGGTTCCTCTGTGTCGTATACATGGCGGGCACAGTTGTTTCTCACGGTAACGAGAGCCGGGCCAGATCGCTGCAACGGGTCGGTGTGGTTCTTCTGGTTGGCATGCTGCTGTATGCGGTGCAATTGTTGCCGACGATCGAGTTGGTGCTGAATGGAGGTATGGCGCGTCGGATTCAGGAGACAGGGACGAAAATGAGCCTGCGCCACACAGTTCTGGGCATTCCCTTTCTGGTGACGTTCATGTTCCCGGGGCTGGACGGTTCGACGGAATCCTATTCATTGGGCAAGGTGATCGGGGCCTCCGTCGGTAGCTTTACCGGCTATATCGGAATCGCGCCGTTCCTGTTGTTTGTTGTCGGCGCGCTCGTCGCGCGAGAACGGCCAGTGCGTTGGCTGCTGCTGACATCAGGCGGTGTGCTGATCATTGTCTTCTTTACACCACTGCTGCGGTTTGTCTATCACCGATTCCTTATTGTCATCGTGTTCAGCGAATGTGTGATTGCGGCCTACGGCATGGATGCTCTGCTGGGAATGCCGGCCGCGAACAGCCGCGCCGTCCGTCGAACGATGATCGGCATGCTGGTGATCGGCGTAATAGTGACGATTGGGCTGCTCGCCGTGCAGTGGATTGTTGCCGCGAACTGGGACCGGCTGCTGGAGGCCGGCCAAAAATACATCTTGAGCCACGAGGGTGCGGC
>CAWJFL010000010.1:0-383134 GCA_963842185.1 uncultured Verrucomicrobiae bacterium | reverse complement strand
GAATCTGGCCCGTGACTTGGTGCCGTTCGTCCCGGCCGACGCGAACCCCGGGCGCTGAAACAGCGGCCCAAGCACTTTCCGTCGTTGACCAGTCCGCGGCACCGGTTCAAAGACTTCATTCCGTCCTACAAATGGCGACGCAGACTCAAGCGAGGTCTTAATTAAGCGCCATTCCCCGATTGGGAGCAAAATCATTGCTGTGGTTCTCGGCGTGACGCGCTCCAGTGTTAAGGCTTGGAAGCCAAAGACATAGGCGGAGCGTGCCCAATCAAGATATTTTCAGCGCCACAGATTAGGAGATCGAGGCGCGGAATTACTGTACCCGGATGCGTGCTCCCTGGTGAAGACGGGTCGTTATTTTGGTGCTCCCAATGTCGACAATAGTTTCTTCCGTGTCGGTCGGCGAAGTGGCCGCAAGTCGATTGGAGGCTTGATTCCGGGTCAAGTCCAACGATTTCACGATCTCATCTTGCCGCTGCGTCAGGCTTTTCAACTTGGCTTCGTGCTCGAATGGCTCGCCGACCTTCGCTTCCAGTTCCGCCATTCGCTTCTTGGACTCTGCAACGTCTTTCTCGGTTTGTGCCAATTTCTGGTCGAGGGACTGCACGGCATGCTCCAGCGAACGCGTCGTGCCGTGGGCGCTGTCGGAAATGCTCGCCGAGTACAGATTCGCGCCCTTGAGGACGAGTTCGGTATGCTCAAACGTGCTGGCACGAAGAACCACCGTGAAACCGGCCAGTTCACCGACCATGTACTCTTTGCCTGACCCCCGGAGTTGCTGAGCGCGGCGATTGATCAACTCCCCGGCGATTCCTCGATCTGTGTAGTCCGTTCCCTCAATACGGATTTGGAACGCGTCGCCCTGTGTCGGCTGCCGGGCCGCAATGTCCTTGTGGAGGTTCTCAATCCGGCCAGTGAGAATCTCAACCTCCTCGTGCGTTCGTCGGATCGTGTTCCGAATCCGGTACTGCGTCTCGTGGTGCTGGGCTCGCAATCGGCTGAGACGGCCCAACTCGGCGTCGATGTGGGCTTTCTCGATGACCAGTGGATTCCCCGACGCGATAGCCTTGACCTCGGCGTATGTGAGTGCCGCGCCGTCGATGTCCTCGATATGGCGCAGGTCACTGCGGCCGGTCATGACCTGGTGGATGAATTTGGCTTTTGTTTCGAGTGTCTGCCACATGTACGCGTCGAAACTGCCCTCGGTGACATAGCGGTAGATTTGCACCTCGGCGTTGCGATTGCCCTGCCGGAGAATTCGTCCCTCACGCTGTTCCACGTCCGCCGGACGCCACGGCGCATCGAGGTGGTGCAAGGCAACCAACCGCTCCTGCACATTTGTGCCGGACCCCATCTTCTGCGTACTGCCCATCAAGATGCGGACTTTGCCGGCGCGAACATCCTTGAAAAGCGCGAGCTTTGCCGCGTCGCTATCGTAATCTTGGATGAAGGCGATTTCGGCAGCGGGCACGCCGGCGATGACCAGTTTGCCTTTCACGTCGTCGTACACCGAGAACCCTGAGTCCTTCGGCGTGGACAAATCGCAGAAGACGAGTTGTGTTAGCCGGTCGGCCTTCGTCTCCTGCCAGATGCGATAGATTTCGTGAACCGCGAGGTTGGCCTTGCTTTCCGGCTGATCGCGCGCACTCGCATCAACCAACCGCAGGTCCAGCGCGGCCTTACGGCCCTCGGTGGTGATCTTGAGCATGTTGTCCACGCGTGGATCGACACGCCCTTTGCGCAACTTTTCCGCTCTCTCGGCCAGACCGGAAACGAGCGCCTTCAGTTCGGGCGTGGATGGCGCGCGGATGATCGTCGCTTTCCCGTTCCGCAGTGCGGGCGTGGGCAGCTTCAACATTTCCGCAGTGCGAATATCCGCAACCTGCCGGAACTGCTGCATCAGCTCCGGGACGTTCACGAACCGCGCGAACCTCGTGTTCAGCCGGTAGCCCGCGCCGTCCGGGGCCAACTCCATCGCCGTCACCGGCTCGCCAAACGTTGCCGCCCATGAATCGAAGTGCTGTACCCGCAATTTCGTCAGCGCGGCCATTTGCAGATACCGCTGCATGGTGAACATCTCCGCCATGCTGTTGGAGATATCTTGCGCGAGATGTAGAGGACGAGACGCTGGCGGCGGAGATTGCGGTCCGCCATCGCCTGCCAGTAGCGCATAAACCGCTCGTTCCGGCAGCGTTTCGTCCAGACGTTCTGCATCTTCTCGGTTTCCTGCTGGTACCGCAGCAGCGGGGCGCGGTAGCCGTCAGGGATGTTCTTAGTTTTGGTCCCGATACGCTTCTTAACGTCAATGTAGATTCGGTCCGTGCCGAATAGTTCCTTGGAAACCTCAACGACCGCAGACTCCAGTTGCGATTCATTCTCGAACGGATCATTGGGATAGTGTTTGTCGGTTGTCCAGAGCATGATTCTCCTTTCCGAATATCCACGACGAATTTGGCGAATGTGCTATACGGGATGCCGGTGTCGGACGTTAGGTTGTAGGTATGCGTTGGTTTCCAACTGAGCGGGGCGTTGTCGGGTCTGACCTGGAGCAGGATCAAATCGTTTTGCCGGTTGAAATGTCGGGCCATCTCCGAGAGCGTTTCCCAATAGATGCCTTTGTCATCAATGCACAGGCCGCCCCAGCGCGGCTCATTTTGGAACACCTGGTATAACAACGGGGTGATTCCAGAGCGGGTTTTCCCCGAGCGGTGTCGCCGGTAATTAGCCAGCCGCGACAGAAATCTTCCCGCGTCCACGTCAGCCCCTTCAATCGCACGATCGGACGATGGCTCGTGTGAAGAGAAGTGGCCGTCGCGTAGCCGCCAATCAGGCCGAACGTCCCGGCGAGCACCCAGGAGAGGGGTGGGGCCTGGCTCATGAGAAAGTACGCACCGGCGGCAAGAGACAAACCGGCGGTTGTGAATCCGAGAAAACGCGCATTGCTCACAGCACAAACCTCCCGATCAGGATGCCCGCGAGCAGCGCCAGCGCGGCGGTGAATACCAATGCGAATATGGGGAAGCGGTTCAAGTCACTCCTGATCTTCGGAACAGCCCGCAACTCCTCGATGATGTCGGCGGCTCGTCCCGTGAAGTCGCCGCATAACCGCTCCAACTGCTCCATGGTACTGCGGAAGTCTTCAAACGACGGGGGTTGTTCCTTCGGTCCGTTGAGTTGGGCGTGGGTGAAGTAGATTTCCCACAATTCCACAGCGGCCAGCATGGGATCGCCGTCATGAACATTGTGCTTCTTCCGCCATTCCAGAATGGCGTTTTTCAGCGCTAGTTTTGCGTCGTCGTCGCTCATGTCTCACCTGGCAGGATGATCTTACGGACGGTGCTGATTTGTTCGTGAAACTGCCTCTGCCAATTCTTGAGCCGCTGGCGGTCCATGAGGGAGAACTTGTGGTGCTGAATCCCCTGGCCGACGGGAAGATTGGCCTGTTGCAGCAACGCGACCAGCCAGTCGTGGAGTTTGGGCATGATCATTTCCTTGGCCGCCAGTTCGTTCAACAATCGTTTCCGCGTCCTGCTGGCGTCGTAAATCGTAAAGTGCTCCGAGAATGCTTGGTTTTTCACCACCAGATAGCGGCAGCGGTTGGTGAATGCCTTGGCGATGGCATTGATTTGCTCCACGCTGTCAAGGTCGTGATTGATCGGCGACACCACCGTCAGCGCGGCGCCCATGCTGTTGAGAACATCGAAGACCGTCAACTCGGCGAAGTAGTTCAGGAACACGTCCGTTGAGGCGGCACGGCAATCGACGACCACGAGGCGGGCGCTTTCGACGGCCACAACCAGTTTGTCGAGTTCCCGCAGGTTCGCCAGATTTACGAACCGGGCCTCCGGGTAAAACCGTTTCAGGGTCGAGTTCTCGTTGTCCGTGTCTATGGCGACATGGGGCATCTTCTGATCCTTGAGGTACTGGATGAAATTCGTCGTAAAGAAGCTTTTCCCGACACCACCCTTGCCGTTGAGAACGAGATTGATCTGCTTTTGCATGGCTAGATGGTGTTGGGGTCAGCAATCCGCGGCCCGCCGGGTTCCCGGCGGATCTGCACGGCGCGGGTGCGCTTTTTACGGATTTGAGGCTGGCTGTGTGCCTCGTGATACATTAGCTTACCAGTGGCTTTACGCGGTTGCTTACCCCGTCGCTTTGACTTCGACACCTGAATGCAAAACCGTCTGACGGTTACGTGTGAGACCTGGACATCGATGTTACGCAAGATTTGCGCGATGGTCCGGTACGAAGCGTGTTTACGCTGAAGTTCCAGAATGCCTTCCTGAATGGAAACAAGTTTCTTCCATTTGGTTGACACTCGTGGAACGTAGTTCTTAACAGCCTCGTTCCATCGGGTTTCCACCAAATTGGACGTGGAATTGTCATTCATGGTAACAGTTCCTTACCATACGAGTTTCCACAGACTTCTAGCGTCAGCTAGAGGTCACGCGTCTCCTGTTAAACATGCGCGTCAGTAGAGCGCATTCCCCGACAAGCTTTGTTCGCGCCTGCGAACACAAAATTGCGTGCCCCGGAGTACAACGCGCGCGTGCTGTCACCAAAGACCCAATACAGCCTGTCGAACGCCAAAGAGTATTTCGAGGAACACCTTTGCGCAGGCGATTACTACAGCGAGGGCGAGAGAATTCTCGGGCAATGGTTCGGCGAAGGGGCAAAACGCCTGCATCTGTCGGGAACGGTGCAGGCTGACGAGTTTCTCAGCCTCTGCGACAATCTCAATCCTGAGACGGGCCAGAGGCTCACCCAACGACTCAAGACCACCCGCATCCAAATTGACGCCAATGGAGAGAGGCAGGAGGCAGCGAATCGGCGGGTGTTCTATGATTTCACCATCTCCCCGCCGAAGTCCGTCTCCATCATGGCCCTCGTTGGGCAGGATGCCCGGATCACGAACTCACATAACCGGGCAGTGTCTGCAGCCCTCTGCGAATTGGAGCGGTTCGCGGGGACCCGGGTCCACACCGCTGGCCGGATATCGGATCGGAACACCGCCAACATGGTATGTGCCGTTTTTCGCCACGACAGCTCGCGTGCCCTTGACCCGCATCTACATAGCCACTGCATCGTGTTCAACGCCACATACGACGGTGTGGAAGGGCGGTGGAAAGCGTTGCAGAACTACGAGATGCTATGGGCGCGCAAATTCGTCGAGAACGTCTATTACCATGAACTGGCTCGTGACCTGCGCCGGTTCGGGTACGAGTTGAAGAATAAGCCCCGGGGAGATTTTGAAATCCAAGGCGTCGCCCAGGAGGTTTGCGACCGCTTTTCCAAGCGGCACCGGGAAATCGATGAGAAGACGCGGGAGTTGGTCGTTCAGAAGCCGGAATTGACTGCGGGGAACATTCAGGACGTGCGGAGAAACGTAGCCCACACAGAGCGGCTGCGGAAAATCAAAGATGTGGGAACTGAAGCCCTGCGAAATCTGTGGACCGGAGCAGCTTTCCCACGCGGAGAGGAAATCGCTCTCAACGTTGAAGGATTGCCCACCCAACGTCTCCAGCGGGGCAGGTGCCGACAACGCGGTGACCGCCATTACCTGGGCGGAAGAACATCTGTTCGACCGTCGCTCGGTCGTGCGGGAGTACGAGCTGTGGCGGCACGCTTTGGAACATGCCAGAGGCGACAACCTCTCCATCAAGGACATCCAGAACATCACCCGAAACCGGGATTACGTTCGCAACGAGAGCAATCCCTTCAACGTCACCACGCGGACAGTGCTGAACCGTGAATCGGACATCGTGTGCCTGGCACGGGAAGGGGTGCGGCGGTTTCGCTCATTCTGTTTGGACCACTCTCCTTCCAATCCCGGTCTCGACCAAGATCAGCGTCAAGCCGTTGAGCACATTCTAAATTCACGCGATTTTGTGACGTTGTTTCGCGGCGGCGCAGGCACCGGAAAAAGCTACGCCCTGCGGGAGGTGAGGAACGGATTAACCAACGCCGGGCATACCGTTCAAGCCATCGCGCCACAACGCCAGCAGGTCATTGATCTGAAACGGGATGGAATGATAGGCGCTCAGACCGTGAGTGAATTCCTCACCAGACGGCAAATGTCTCATGGCACAGTGGTCATTGTGGACGAGGCCGGGCAAATCGGCGCGAAGCAAATGCAGCAGCTTCTTCACTACGTCCAAGACAACGGCGGCCGGGTCATCCTCTCCGGCGACACGCGCCAGCACGGGGCGGTGGAAGCATCCGATGCGTTACGGGCGATTGAGAAATACTCGGGGCTGAAGCCAGCCGAATTGAAGGAGATTCGACGGCAAGACCCGTCCCGCGCCAAGACCAGCGCCGAACGTGCGCGGATCGCGGAATACAAACAGGCCGTGAAAGAGGCGTCCGAAGGCAGGCTCCGTGAGTCGTTTCACCGTTTGGAGCGGCAAGGAGCAATCGTCGAGTGTTCACCGCTCGACCAACGGGCGCGTCTCGCCGATGAATTCACGGCACTGGTCGATCAAAAACATTCGGTGGTGGTGGTCTCACAAACGTGGTCGGAGATTCACAAGGTGAACGAGCGTGTGCGCTCGGCCCTGAAATCCCGTGGCGTGATTGGCGCGAACGAGCAGGTAGTGACGGCGCTTGAGCCGGTCGATCTGACGGCAGCGCAGAAGCGGGATCGGCGTTTCTACGATGAGAATAGCGTGGTGCTTCTGAACCGTAACGCCGGCGGTTTCAGGAAAGGCGAAACGGCACGTCTCGTAGCCATCACTCAGACGGGGTTGGTAATGGAAGGTGGGGAGAGAATCCGGACCGTACCATTCAAATTCCTGGACCGGTTGACTGTTTGCCAGCCTCGCGAACTCGCGTTGGCAGCGGGCGACCGTCTGCAACTGAAAGCCAATGGCCGCACCCGGCAGGGCCGTCGTCTGGCCAACGGCGAACTGGTCACAGTGGACAGAGTTCTGTCCGATGGCCGCGTCAAGCTGCAAGATGGACGCGTTCTTGAAGGCTATTACCGGCAGTTCGTGCGCGGATTTGCCATCACCTCGTATGCGTCGCAAGGCAAGACAGTCGATTACGTCCTGTTCTCCGATTCGACGGTCAAGGCCGCGACCAACCAGCAGCAGTGGTATGTAACGATTTCGCGGGGACGCAAAGGGGTACGGATCTTCACCAGCGACAGGGAACAATTGCGGGAGAACATCTGCCGGTCCGGCGACCGCGAATTGGCCTTGGACATGGCTTGGGCGGTCCGTCAGGGGATGGACGTGAGCGTGGGCATCGACCAAGCACACGGCATCGGACGATCATCTTCCGTTTGAGGAGACCTATGAAACGAAGCCAAAGTAACGACACACCTTCGGGCGAACCGCCGAAAAGGAATTTTCTCTCGTGGAACAGAGCCGGTCAGCCAAGGTGTCTGCGGGTCGAATTGGCTGACGGAACCTTCTTTGTGCTCCCGTACCAACATCTGATCTGCGTGGGATTTGAGCCGGGAACCGACGACACAATCAACGTCACCATCGCTCAGCACGAGGTGAAGATCAGGGGCAAGAAGTTGCGCGAACTCGCTCTGGCGTTTCAAAAGTTCACGGTTGATTGGGTGAAGCAATGGCCGGCAGGCTCCGTGGCGGCTGACAGTGGCGATGGCGTTCATATCGCCAGCATCGCAGTCACCAAAATTCAAGCGCCGCAACGACCAGGTCCGCCCCTATGATACGAGGCCAAAATTCGTCATTTTTGACTTGCAATTTATGCCCTCAAGCCCTTATAGGTACTGGGTTCTCTGTGAGGGTGGGAGAAATGGAGTTGGCGTATGCAGGGTGACACGCCAGCCAAGTTTGAAGGGTCGCAGAAACGGCAAGCGTTGATCGTGGACGATCATCCCTCGGTGCGGATGTCGCTGCGATTCGTGATCAATGGCGAGCCGGACATGGTCGTGTGCGGTGAGGCTGAGGATGCGCAACCGGCCTTGGCGATGGTCGAGCATTTGTGCCCGGACATCATGGTTATCGACATTGCGCTGAAACGATCCCACGGGTTGGACCTTATCCGCGATCTGCATATTCGCTATCCGAGCCTGCGGATGTTCGTTCATTCCGCTCACACCGAAGAGTTGTACGCCCCGTTGTGTTTCCATATGGGAGCGCGCGGCTAGGCCTAACGACCAAACGCCCGACTGGGCCGCGACAGAGGACAGAGAAGAAGCCCAAGGTTTAGGACAAACCAGGCGTTTCTGCTGTCCCAATCTCCTGACAGGTGCGTGGCGCGTCATTACTGTTGCGCCATGATCAAAATAAATCAAGCAAGCAGCAAGCCGCTCAAACTGGCGTTGACTAGAACTGAGGCTGCGGGGGCCTTGGGTGTCTCACCGGTCACAATTGATCAACTCACCAAGCGAGGGCTACTTCGGCCCTCGCGGGCGACACGTCGCCCACTTTATCCCGTTTGGGAGATCGAGCGGTTTCTGCGCGAAACATCAAAGGAGATCAGTTTATGAAAACTGAATCTGTAGTGGAAGTGCCTGTGGAGAGCTTCCTCAAGAGAATTGGGATCGATGGCGGTCACTTTCTCGTCGGGGAATATCGCGGGTCGGCGGTGTCGGTCGTGGAGTACCTGGACAAAGAGTCCGGGAAAAAGGAATCGTACGTGAAAGTTACGCACTCGGTCGAAGTGCGGGGCGCGACGGGATTGGAAACGGTGCACTTGCAGGAAATGATTGACCGGGCAATTACGACACCTGACCAGTACAAGAATCAATGCTGGCTGGTTCCAGGAATGCGGATTGTCGTGGTGCCGCGACGGGTCGAGATCGACAAGGGCATTAAGAAGTTCACGTGCGCGAGCGCCGACATGCAGCTACTCCGCGCAAACGGTCAGCAGGAGACCGTTGGCAGGAAGTGATTGCGGGGGGCGTCGGGCGGTGCGCCGCTTCAGCGGCGCCCGCCCCCGCCCCGCTAACCTTGTATAACAAGAAACAATTTTCCAAGGGTCAGCGTATGGGTAGTCTGAAGAGCCGAACAGCGTTTAAGTTCAACGTCGAGGGCCTATTCGAATCGTCAAAGTCGGGCGTGTATTTTTGGACCTCAACATTCCGTGAGGTTCTGACGGTGAAGGAAGCGTCGAAGCGGTGGTCGGCGTTCTCGAAAGAAATGGTGCGCGAGCTGGGTGTGTACGGCCTGCGCGTGTATGAACTGCACGATGAACACGGGCTACACATTCACTGGCTTGTGGATCGCTTCTTGCCGGTGCAGATCGTTCGTCAGATTGGCAAGCGACACGGGTTCGGTCGCATCCACGCAAAACGGTGTGGCAAATGGGTCGGCGATTACCTGGGGAAGTACCTGTCGAAAGAGATTCGGGCGGTGTGTCTCAAGGGAAAACGACTTTGGGCGGCGTTTGGCGAAAAGCGCTGGTGCCGGGTTAAGGACATCAAGGTGACAAGCTGGCTCGGTGAGGAATACAGACGGCTGCGGGGAAGAGTACGGTGGGTGACAAGGAAAGATAGCTACGCGATTTTGCTGCAAGCCCTAGGAAACTATTGCGCCTGGGTCGCAGGAGTGGACGGGGTCGAGGTCTGGTCGCCGGGCGGGTGAGTGATATGCGGGAGGATCAACATCGGTTCCTGTCGTTGCTGGGTGGGCTGCCGGCTCGCCTGACGGCGGAACAAGTGGCTTGGGTAATCAACTGCCAGCCGCATGACATTCCGGTTCTTGTGACGGCTCGACTACTGAAGCCTTTGGGGAATGTACCCGCGAATAGCGTGAAGTATTTCGCTGCGGTGGAAGTGCTGGAGCTGGTGCAAGATCGGACATGGTTGGCGAAAATGACAAGTACGATAACTCAGCACTGGCAGGCCAAGAATCGGCGGAGAAG
Organism: uncultured Verrucomicrobiae bacterium; assembly: GCA_963842185.1. Taxonomy (GTDB): domain Bacteria; phylum Verrucomicrobiota; class Verrucomicrobiia; order Palsa-1439; family Palsa-1439; genus Palsa-1439. The sequence goes on along the minus strand of CAWJFL010000010.1, from coordinate 373,294 downwards.
GAGTACAGCCCTGGCGAATCTCAGCGCTACTGTGATCGGCTAAGGAAATTGGGGAACCTCTGCTGACGGGGGTGGGGCTGGCGAAGCCCAACAAGGTAGGCGACACAGGTAAGCCCTTGGGGCGGGGGTGGACAGCGATTCGGTTTGCCCGCGGTAAGGGTTAGGAATTGGCTGCTTTCGTACGCCGAAGTCAGCACTTTTCAGGCTTGAAAAAAACCGAGCGATAGGCCATAATCCCTCCCTCTTTGGGTCGCATGAGGACAAATTTGTGAGACGAGGCGTGTGTCATTCATTGGCGGGAGCAGTCGGCGCAGGAGCCGTCCTACTGCTAGTGGTAAGAGCACAGGGCCAGAATCTATTTGTGGGGAATAGCGGCGGCACCATCAAAGAAATCACGACGAACGGGGTTGTCAGCACCTTTTGCAGCAATGTGTCAGACCCTCTTGCGCTGGCTTTTAACAGCGCGGGCAACCTGTTTGTGGGGGATTTTGACTACTTAAGGATTTGGGAATTCACCCCTCCTTCGCCTGCCAGGAGCACGTTTGCATCACCGGCCATTGGTGTTGGACTTGCCTTTAACAGCGCGGGCAACCTGTTTGCAACAGATGACTACGGTGGCCACGTCTACGAATACACGCCGAACGGAGGCAGCACCACCTTTGCCTCGGGATTGGGTGGGGCTTTTGGACTGGCTTTCAACAGCGCAGGCAACCTGTTTGTGGCGGATTCCGATGACGGCAACATTTATGAATTTACGCCGGACGGAACGCAAAGGACCTTTGCCTCCGGACTGCGTGAGACCACTAACAATTGGGCGTTGGGACTTGCCTTTGACAGCGCAGGCGACCTCTTTGCGGCTTGGGGCAACAATACGATCTATAAATTCACGCCAAACGGTGGTAGCAGCACCTTCGCCTCCGGGATCTTTGCTAATGGACTGGCCTTTAACAGCACAGGCGACCTCTTTGCGAGTTCTGGCGTTGGCAGCAGCGGCATGATCACCGAATTCACGCCGGATGGAGGTAGCAGCACGTTTGCCTCCGGGTTAGGTTCCGTTGTGGGGCTAGCCTTCCAAGATTTGGAATTACCGGTTCCCGAGCCTTCGACTTGGGCGTTGGTCGGCCTCGGTCTGTCGGCACTGCTCGTCTCCCGTCGCCGGAAGGGATAAGGCAGTGTATCCGGCACAACTTGGCCGAGTATACTGAGGTTGTGTCCGCCCGTTGTAATCGTGCAGTGGACACCAAAACGGACACCAAAAGAGTTAAGAAGGGTTATGTTGGGTTAAGGTGATTATGCTTGATTTCCCAATAAAATCAGGCATTCTGTGTGTGCAATCGCGGCGGAAAATGGACGATTCTCACACCCGCCTCCAATCCCTTTTCCTGGCAAAGCGGGATGACCCATTGTCTGTGACGACGCGAGATCGACCCTTTTTGGTGAGGCAATGTGTCGCGCGCAGGTTTTTGGTCCCCGCTCACCAGTTCGGCAGGATTTGTGTTCGTGGAATGGGCGACGAAACCGGAGCGCTCTAGTTCTGTGGCTTGCAACCGACAAGGGAATCGATCGTGGCGATCAGCTCGTTGGCGTCCAATGGTTTCTTGAGGAATTTGTCAACCCCGTCCCGGAAGCTCGACGCCACTTGATCGGGGTCCGACGATGTGGCGGCCACGACTTTGATCGACGGGTTGAGCTTTCGCAAATGCTGGAGTGTCTCGTTCCCATCGAGCATCGGCATGGTGTAATCGAGGAGCACGAGCCGAATGTCGCTGGGGGCATAGGTGAACATGGTGAGGCCTTTGACGCCCGAGGACGCGTTTAGAACGTTGAACCCGTGCTTGCGCAACACGGAACTCACCAGATGCAGGAACGACGCATCGTCATCAACGACCAAGATTGTGAACTCGTTGCGAGAGACGGGTTCACGCGGGTTTTTTTCGTCCTGCCGTGTGGGCAGCTGTCTGAAGGTGTCCACCATTCCTTCGACAAATGATTCAGAGGCCTGTGTCATGCCATAGGAAAGTTGCATATCGTGTGCCAAAATCGAAGATTACATGCGGCGTGGAAGTATCGACGTTGGAAGATGTTAGTCAGCCGCGCCCTCCACGAACGGGATTTCAACTGTCGCTGTTCGTGGATGGCAGAAGACGGGGGGCCTTGCCGGAGCACCAAACAAACAGTCTCTTGACCTTCCCTCCGGCGCCGGATATTGCTCGTGTTGGATGGAACAGAAAGGTACCCGCCACATCAGGGTCGTTGCCGGCCGTGTTTCGCAAATCAGCAGGGGCGGCACGCCGTTACATCCGAAACCGGAAGTGGTTTTGCCTGACTCGCGTGGGGGGAGAGACATACGGCGCGCGCCACCATCGACCATCGCGTTTGTTTGCGATCTGATGATTGGAACGTCGCCGTGAGCATCCCTCGGGAAAGAGATCAAGTCGGACGTCTGGCTGTTTTCTTTGGGCTATTCATGCTGTTTTGGCTGGTGCTGATCAACCTGCCGACTCAACGCTTCCTTCCCGAACTGGACACGTCGTGGCAAGGGGCGCTGAGCTACTTTGTTTTCAAAGGCCTGCAATTCGGGAGGGACGTGATCTTCACCTGCGGTCCGCTGGGATATATCACCGCAGACACGTATTCGGGCCATCTTCTTGCAAGCCGGATTGGTTTTGACCTGGCGCTGAAGGGCGTCTTCGCGTTGCTCATGGCCGCGCTGGCGGTGCGACTGCGCCCCGTGTTGCGGTGGTGGTTTGCCGTGAACATCGTTTTCTTCTCCGCGGTTTCTCCCGACGCGGTGTATGTGTTTGCCATTGCCCTGTCAGCCTGTTTGGCGATTGAGTCTGCATTATCCGCGGGACTTGCCCTTGGCGCCGGGGTTCTCTTTGCCTTTGTTTCGCTCACCAAGTTCACGTGTTTCCTGCAAAGCGGGGCAAGCCTGCTGATCGTTGTCGCGTACGCACTGTCGAAACGGAAATGGCTTCGGGCGAGTGGACTGGCGATGACGTATCTCGTTTGCCTGTTGTCGTTTTGGTGTGTCGCCGGACAGCCGGTGTCGGGGTTTCCGCCGTTTTTGCGCGGGGCCTACGAGGTGGCGTCGGGCTACGCCGAGGCGATGGCGTTCCACGAGTCGCGGGCGGTATTCTGGGGCGGGTTGGGCGCGCTCCTGTTGGGCGGAGCTATATTCGTCGGTCTCGCGTACGGCGGCAAGGACAAGGGCCGCGACCTGGCCATGCTGAGTATCCTGTTCGTCGGCTTGTTCGTCGCCTGGAAGGAGGGTTTTGTTCGTGCCGACCATCGTCACCTCTACACGCTGTTCGCGTTTCTGTTGTTGGCCGAGCCGGCGGCGTGGGCCGTCTTCCAGCCGCCCGGCAAACACCGGCGACTGTTGCTGGGAATGACGCTGATGGCACTGGTGTCTCCTTACGTCTTCTTGTTCCTGGTCCGCCCGGGGTACTTCGCGGAGTTGCTCCCGCGAGTCCGCGACCGGGTTGCCGAAAACGGCACGGCTTTCGTGCATCCGAGAGATTTTCACGCGGCGCTGGATGGCACGCTGTCACGAGTCAAGGAACAGAACGCCCTGCCCACGATCAAACGTCTGGTTGGCCAGGAATCCGTCGACGTATTTGGCTACGAGCAGGCGATTGCGCTGTTGAACGACCTCGACTATCGGCCCCGACCCGTGTTTCAAGGGTACTCGGCCTATACGCCGTTTCTCGCCGCCTGCAATCGGCGGTTTTATCTTGGGCCCACGGCTCCCACGTTTGTGATTCTCAAGTATCAGACCGTTGATGACCGCTTCGCGGCCGAGGATGACGCGGGAGCACTGGAAGTGATCCTGCGGAACTATGAGCCGGTCGCCACGGAGAGCGGGTACATGCTGTGGAAGCGGAAGGCGGTGAGTCAGCCGCTCCCGCCCCACCGGCTGGTTCGTGAAGGAACGGCCACGTGGGGCGAGCCACTGCCGCTATTGTCCAACGAGTGTCCCATGTGGATCGAAGTCGAGATTGGGAGCACCTGGTTGGGGAAGCTGCGCGAGTTTCTGTACAAACCGGCGAAGATTACCATGACGTTGGAGACGGTTGATCACGAGACCCATCGTTACCGGCTCGTTCGCCCACTTGGCAGGAGCGGGTTTATGGTCAATCCGGCAGTTCGCAACCTGAGCGACCTGATGGAAATGTACAGAAATCCGGGCAAAGGAAATACCGCGTCAGTGACTCTTAACGTAGCGAATTCAGCGCGTCGGCTGTATTCGGCAAAGTATCATTACCGAATCTACACGGGGGATTGAACTCGACTGGAGGCCACGAATAACGGGTCGAGGCAGGGGACTACTCGGTCTGAGGCGATGGCCAGAACAGGAAGCGGGCGTAGCCGTAGGCGAGCAGTTCGCCGACGACGGAGCGGACGCCCTCGCTGGATTTCCACCAACGATCGGGGTCGTAGTCGCGATTCTGGATGGTGATGACGCCCACGTGATAGTCGCGGCCCAGTGCCTTGCAGAACAGCAGGCGCGAGCGGCGCGAGTGGTCGGCCATCGTCAGGATATTGAGGGACGTGGCGTCGATGTGATGACGGCGGAGCCAGGCATGCAACGCGACGGCGGACGCGAACGTGCGATCCCGGGTAACCCGGGCGGCGGGCACGGCTTCGACGGTGTTGGTATCGACGCCGAGGCGAAGCAACGTGGCGGCGCCGAGGTCGGCCCAATTGGTGTAGCCACACAGGTAGGTGCCCGAGCCAATTGGCCCGCCGGTCACGAGGACCTTGCGGTAATGATCGCGCGTGAGTTCGGTTAATGTCGCCTTGAGCGCGGAATCCGGAATCCATCCTTCGATGACGAGGATGTCGCTGGGGACCGGAGCGTTCACCGTGAGGAACGGGTGCGCCTTCTTGACACCGAGCGCGACGAGTGCGGCCCCGATGAATAGCAGGACGATCCAACCCCGCAAGGTCGGAACCAGGCACTCCCGACGTTGCCAGATACCCCAAGTGTGTTTGCTCGGTTTCAAACGGGTCTTTCGATGCAGATCGGTCCGTTTCTATGCGCCACGGCTCCATGCTGGAGGTTTCACGACGCGTTAATCAAGCATAATCAAGAGATGGAAGGGGTCGGGACAGCCGTTTCGAGTCGAGTGATTTTCTCGTCTTGAGCTTCAGGCCCGGCTCGCGAAAAGTTCTTTGCATTGGGACCTTGTCGCATGCGAACATTTGCGGCATGACGCTGACGGAAGTTCGCCAATTGCTTGCGGAACTGGACATTCGCCCCAGCAAGGCGCTGGGACAGAATTTCCTCATCGATGGAAACATTCTGCGGATTCTCATCGAGCAGGCGGACCTTCGGCGCGACGAGTCAGTGCTGGAGATCGGACCGGGGTTGGGAGTGCTGACGGTGGAGTTGGTCGCGCGCGCCAGGCGGGTGGTGGCGATCGAGAAAGACCCGCGGCTGTGCCGGTATCTGCGGGGCCAGTTGGACGGCGTCGAGTTGATCGAGGGCGACGCGGTGGACGCGCTGGAGCGGGCGGATTTTCAAATCGCCGCGCCGTACAAGGTCGTTTCGAATCTCCCCTACAACATCTCCACGCCGATTCTGGAGCGGCTGGTTGAGCGGGAGGACAAACCGCGCGCGATGATTCTGACGGTGCAACGCGAAGTTGCCCATCGACTCGCTGCCACGCCGCGCCACAAGGACTACGGGGCGCTGACCGTGTTCACGCAACTCTGGTACCACGTCACGATCGCCCACATCATTTCGCCGGGGTGCTTTTATCCCGCGCCCAAGGTGGATAGCGCGATCGTAGTTCTGGAGCGGCGCGATCCGCGGGTGAAGTTGCGGGTGGGCGCGCCGTTTCACGACGTCGTGCGCACGGGTTTCGGTCAACGCCGCAAGATGCTGCATAAATTGGTTGCGCCGTTCGGAGAGGTGGACAACGCGTTTGCCACGGCCTCGGTTGCGCCAACGGCGCGCGCTGAAGAACTCGCGGTGGAACAGTGGATTATGCTGGCGAACGCCTTGACGCCGAACGCGTGAGGAACAACGAATTCACTCCGCCGCGCTGGCTTGGGCAATCGGCGTGGGCGTGATGGCCTGCGACTTGGGCGGGAGCCTCAGCTTGTTCTTGGCCGCCTTGCCTTCCTTGGTCTTGGGCCAACGCTTGGCGACGTGCTCGAGGATTTTGCGGCCGAATTTCAGTTCGTCCCCGGAGCCTTCGCTGAAGTGGAAGCCGATGTAGTAGAAATCAGCGGCATCGAGCGCTTTCTCCTTCTTCAAGCGTTCGAACAGTTTGAATCCCTTGACCTGCAGCGACGCCTGGAACGCGCGCAAGGCGTAATCCTCGGCGCGCAAATGCGGCGCGAGGTCTTTGGCGGACTGTTTGATATTGCAGATGCCGAGTTCGAAACGGAGTTCGTTGTCGGACCCCTCGGAGCGCGCGATTTGGCGGAGGCAATCGACCGCCTTGGCCCATTTCCTGGCCTTCTTGTATTTCAGGCCGACCTCGCGATAGACGCCGTCCGCCAGCGCCGGGTCGATGTTGCGCAGAAAAGACAGCAATGTCTCATAACGTGGCTGGCCGTCTTCGAGTGCGCGCGTCGCAAGTGCCGCGAATTTCTTGATCGCTTTCTTGTCCACCCACTCGGTGTGCGATCTGAGGATCTTCGCCAATCGCCATGCCGGTTCTGGCTTTCGTTCACGAGCGAGCGCGGCGAGCAGCAACTTGGTGGCGCCTTTGTGCCGGGCAAGCGCGCCTGTTGCAATTTCGCTAACTTGCGTGTCCGCATGAGCGAGCAGGTTCATCATCAGGCGATTGCCGGCGGGATTGTCGTTGGTCGCGAGCTTTCGGGCCGCAAACGCGCGGACGCTCGGGTGTTTGCTCTTGAGCAGCTTGCGCCACTGCGCATCGTAGGATTTGCCCAACGGCAGCTTCTCGATAATATCCAGCGCGTTCTGGACGACGTTCGGATAATCCGCTTCGCCGAGGTACTTCAACATTTGACCCGCCATTTGGTTGATCGCCGCGCCCGTGTAAGGCAGCCCTTTCAGGCCGATCAACGCATTCCGCCGGATGTACCCGAGGTTCTTCGCCGTGCTGTACTTCAACAAGACTTTGCGCGCATCCGATGCGCCCACATAGCCGATCAACAGGAGACAGGAAGTCAGCACACGGTCGTTCTTCTTTACCCGCGACGTCGTCATGAACTTCGCGATCTGCCGGTGCAGCGCGGCGCGCTTCTTTGGCTCGGCGTCGCCGATGTGGCGTCGGACGGCCTGGCAGGTTTCCTTGACGAGTTCAAAATCCGTATCGAACAGGACATCTAAGATCAACTGCATCGCCTCGCGGTTGTGGATGCGCGCCAAGATGTCCACCAACACGCGTTTCTGCTGGGGGCTGGCCTTCAGAAACTGGTCGCGGAGGCTGGACACATTGTCGCCACCGGCATTGGCGATGATGGCTGCGGCGCGCAGTTTGGTCTCGATCTCCGGCGCTTCCAGCAGCGGCAACACGTAGGGCACGACCGCGCGCGTGCCGATGGCCTCGAACGCCTCAAGTACATAGCGCGTAAGCAGTTGGTTCGCGTCTTTCAACGTGTCGCCAAGCGCCTTGACGACCGAGTCCTGCTTCGGCTTCAACTCGGCGATAACCATGGCTGCCGCGCACCGCCGCATGCCGTCGGGGCTTTGCAACATGCCGCAGATCGACTGGATAACCTTGTCCATAGATAGACCGTTACGGTAGCAGAACGACCCCGTGCTTGCAATGCGTGCGCGGTTTTTGTAGGATTTTGGCGATGGCGCGAGGCTGTTTTTGCATAAACTATTGATAAGTAGATAGTTGGGATTGTAAATTACATGAGTTCCTACACGTTCGACCAGCTTCAGAAGCTCCATTCCCAACCTTTTTTTGACCTTATCCAGCAGGCCCGCAACGTCTACCTCCAGCATTGGCAGAACAACGAAGTCCAACTCTGCACCCTCCTGAGCATCAAAACGGGGGGTTGCAGCGAGGATTGCGCCTACTGCGCCCAGAGCGCCCGCTACCAGACAGGCGTTGACGCTGAACACCTCATGTCCACAAACGAAATCCTGGAGGTCGCCCGCCGCGCCAGGGCCAACGGCTCGACCCGCTTCTGCATGGGCGCGGCTTGGAAAGGCGTCCGCGAAGGGACCAACGCCTTCGATTCCGTTCTCGAAACCGTCCGCGAAGTCAGCAAGCTCGGCATGGAGGTCTGCGTTACACTCGGCGAGCTCACCGACCAAGCCGCGCAACAACTCAAAGCCGCCGGCGTGACCGCCTACAACCACAACCTCGACACCAGCCCTGAATTCTACTCGCAGATCGTCACCACCCACACGTTTCAGGATCGTCTCGACACCATCCACGCCGTCCAACGCGCCGGCATGTCCGTTTGTTGCGGCGGCATCATCGGCATGGGCGAAACCGTGGCCGACCGCCTCCGCATGCTGGAAGTGCTCACGAGTTTCGACCCGCCCCCCGAGAGCGTGCCCATCAACTGCCTGATGGCCATGCCCGGCACGCCGCTCGAAGACCAGCCGCCGGTCGATGTGTTCGAATTGATCCGGCTCGTCGCCACCACTCGCATCGCGTTCCCGCGCGCCAAGGTCCGCCTGTCCGCCGGACGCTCCCGCCTGTCGCGCGAAGCCCAGGCCCTGTGCTTTTTCGCGGGCGCCAACTCGATCTTCTACGGAAACAAGTTGCTCACCGCCCAAAACCCCGAAGCCGATGCCGACCACGAATTGTTGCGCGATCTCGGCCTCATCCCCCAGCAACCATTCTCCGATTCCCCGCACCCTGCCGCCGTGCATGCCGAGTAGTAGCGAGGGCGAGCCCGCCGAGAGCATGCCCGGACGCGACCTGATCAGTGGAAAACTCTTGCAAAAGAGAACGTCGAAGCGTTCACTTGTTCAAGCAGACCCGGACAGTCTGCTTCAACAGATTATACAAACTGTTCAAGTTGTCGCTAGGTGACAGGATTATGACAGAGCCTAACCCGACCGATTCCGGCGCCCCTCCAATTCGACGACTCACCATTGCCGTATGGGTTCTTAGTGTCCTCACCATCGTTAATATCGGCATATCATTGTTCGGAGCGCTGTTTCCACCGGCCGTCGCCAGGCGGATCAGGATCTCTTTGCCGGAGGGCCCCGTCACGTCAAGTACAACCACGTACGAAGATCAGTATGTAGGATTCCACGAGTGGCCACTGGAAAGACAAATTCAAAAGGCCAGCGTGATTGCTATCGCCCGATATGAGAAAGATAACGGAAGATTGAAGTGTGTGATTTCGGAAATCCTGAAACAGGCGCCTGACACGAAGTTCTATTACAAGGTCGGCGACGAATACCGGCCGAGCAGTGTTTATCCGCGCGACAATGCCAGCTATGGAGATGGACAAATCATCTTTTTCACGGGTTCTCCCGCATTCATGCGATATTCGTGCAGTTTTGAAGGCGACAGGATAGGTGGCCTTGGGGATATGCCCATCGATGTGCTCCGCGAGACAGTTCGCAAAGAAAAATGAATGCTGAACCAGTCGGTCGAGCCAACTCGCGCCTTGGCGGGTGCTCGCGGATCACCTCTGCTGTTATTTCCGGGTTCAGACCCATACAACGTACACTCTGAGTCACGGCACCCACCCTGCAGCTGAGACGTGCAGCTATCAGACCCAGCGTGACTTCGGTCTTTCGGAAACAGGTGCGTCTCGCCCGATGGCTGCAGTAGCTTGGCCGCCAGAGGTGACGCGCGTATTAGCCGTGAGACATTTGCGTTTCCGTGGTGTTTCAATGGTTGGACAACCGCGAATCCGCGAAGGGTGCGGACCGGTGACATTCTTGGAAAGGAAGAAACGATGAAGACGATGATGGTGCCGAAACGACTCGCCTTGGCGGGACTGGTTCTCGCCGCGTTCGGTGGCTTCGTGTTGTGTGGCTGTTATCAGGAACGCCAAGCGGCTCAACCGCCGCCGCCTCCTCCCCCGGGAGGACCCGTGGTCGCGACGCAGGCTGAGCCGCCGCCGCCACCCGAAGAAAGCGCCCCCGTCACGGCGCAGACCGCACCACCGCCGCCGCCAGCGGAATCGGTCTATGTTTCACCGGGACCCGGGTACGTCTGGGTTGCCGGCGCATGGGAATGGCGTGGCCAATGGGTTTGGGTGCCCGGCCGATGGCTGGTGCCGCCACGGCCTGGACTCGTATGGGTTCGCGGGCATTGGCACCGGCGGTATGGTGGCTGGGTCTGGGTGCCAGCTCACTGGCGCTACTAATCGCCGGACCATGACCGCAGACGTGGGCGAATGAAGCCTCACGCGACGTCAGTCGTTCGGGAATAGATGCGTTTCGTCCGATGGCGACAATACCTTTGCGGCATGTTCCTGTTTGCAAACGGGAACACAGCCCGGTATTGTCGCGCCGAATCTACGAGAAAGAGGGTATACCAAATATGATGAGAAAACTGGTTGTGACTTTACTGGCGGGCGTCTGTCTGACGAGCCTGGCTTTCGCCAATGATGAAGCTGTGGAAAAATGGTCCGTGCACCATCCCGAAGCGTCAAAGGCGCTGGGGCTATGGGTCAAGGCTCATCCACAGGCCGCGTCCAGATTTTTCGACTGGGACGCCCATCACCCCGAGCGCTCCCAGGAGTTTGTGACGTGGACGATTGAACATCCGGCCGAACGAGTCGGTGCGTTCGTCCGCATGCATCCGAACGAACCCTATCTGGATGAAATCATGAAGGTTCATCATGATGCGGCGGAAGAGTTCATGGTCTGGTGCCGGAATCATGCGGAGGCGGCCCGGGCGCTGATGGCGCATCCCAAAGGCCTGGAGTGGGCCGGTCATCATCTCTACAAGGAATATTGGAACCTGGAGGGAGCGGGCAAATAGCCCAAGGGTCGGCAGGTTGTTTGTCGCGAGCGCGTGGAGCGACATTGATGGGCAGCTCCCGCGCTCGATGCGACTTTAGTCTCTCGGAAACAGGTACGTCTCGTCCGACGGTGGCAGCGCCTTGGCGGCCATGAGGTGATGCGTGGGAGACGGCATCACGGGCGATGGCTTGCCAGCGTCCGGTGATCGCGGACTGTCGTCGTCGGGTCGTGTTGTCACGCCAGTTGCCTTCACGGCGCCAGAATAGTAACGTGGTCCGCGTCTCCATCTTGGACGAGACCGAAAAGAGCCTAGCGATGAACACAACAGTGATCACCACGACCAATCCCGCCACCGGGACAATTACCACGACTACCATCATCCATCATTTCCACTATTGGTTGTTCATCCTGGCCATACTCGCGGTCGCGCTGATCTGTTCGGGGTTGCGAGCACTTTTCTGGAACAAGGATTCGAACTAAGACACCAGCCCCGAAAATTGCCGTCTTGCCACAAGCCTCCCACGGCGTTACACCACTCTCGTTCGCCGCGCCGCGAGCTGACGGGTGTGAACCCTTATGACGCTCGAGGAACTGAGGATTCTCAGGGTGGTGCAGGGCATTTTGGTGCGCAACTATGTTGACACCCAGAAGCTCGATGTGCAGGTTATCCGGTCCTCCGTCTACATCGAAGGCGATTTCGTGATGTTTGACTACCAGCCCGGGCGCAAAACGGACGATCGCATCGAACAAGAGTTGGGCGTCCAGCGCACCTTGCTTCACATCGAGCAGCAAATCCGCTGCATGGGCGAGGTCAATCACCTGGAATTCAAGCTGAAGAACTGGGAGCGTCACGGCGTGCGGTGGGTCGCCAAACACGAATCGGTCGGATAACTCAATCCTTGCCGTTCTTGCCACCGCCGTTCTCGGCGCGGAACTTCTCCGTTGCGAACCATTCCGCGGGCAACTGCTTGTCGTAGTCACCCTCGTATACTTCCAGTCGCGATTTCTCTTCCGAGGGGAGACTTTGCGCCGGCGGCACCCGCGACGCTTCCAGGCCGCGCGGGATCCAGATGTCGCCGATCTTCTTGAAGCTCGTCACCGCGAACCGTCGCGTGAGATTGTCATTGGCATCAAACGCCTCCGCCCGCAGCAGCGCGTAATACTCCTCGTCGATCCACAATTTCACGCGGGTGTACGGTTCGCCGTCGGCCTTGGCCTCGATCGCGAAGCAATCCCGGCCCCGGACCCGGTCTTCGTCGAGAAGTTTCACGTTCGGCCAGTGGAGAAACGCCAGGCCAAGGTCGTAGTACGTAAAGTTTGACCCGAGCAATCTCTGCGTCCGCTGGTTGCCAGTCAGTTCCCCCACACCGCGCAGGTAAAACTTCGGTTCACCGTGAAGCGGTTGCACGACCAGCGCCTCGGTCTTGCCGCCGCGATAGAGTGTGCGGGTCTCCCCTGCGGTGTTCTTCACGAAAATCTCCACCGGGCACAGGGTCTTCCTTTCCCACGAATAATCTCGCCTTCAGCGAGAAATCCTTCGTGGGTCGATTCGCCAGCACCCGGTCCAGGATGGCCTGCGCCGTCTGGTTCGTTGGCGCCGAATCGGCAAACGCCATCCAGGGCACTGACACCGCAAGGGCGACCATGAATAAGATTCTCATCCCGCTCCCGCTTGTAGCGGAAAACGCTTGCGGGGACAAGCGTGCATCGTTAGCCTTGACAGAATGAAACCTCTTGACGGCATCCGGGTCGTCGATCTCTCGCGCATCCTGGCGGGGCCATACTGTTCGATGCTGTTGAGCGATTTTGGCGCGGAGATCGTCAAGATCGAGAACCCCGACAAAGGCGATGACACCCGCGCATACGGCCCGCCGTTTCTCGATGGCGAGAGCGTGTACTTCCTCAGCATCAACCGCGGCAAAAAATCGCTCACCCTCAACCTCAAGACACCCGAAGCCCGCGAGATCCTCACGAAGCTCATCCGTAATTCTGACGTGCTGGTGGAAAATTTCCGGAAGGACTTCCTCACGAGCATCGGTTTTGGGTACGACGAAGTCGCGAAACTGAATCCGAAGATCATTTACGCGTCCGTTACCGGCTACGGCCATACCGGCCCGTGGGCCGACCGTCCGGGCTACGACCTCGCCGTTCAGGGCCAGAGCGGCATTATGAGCCTGACCGGCGACCCGAACGGTTCGCCCTACAAAACGGGCACATCGCTGGCGGACATCACCGCAGGAATTTACGCCACACTGGGCATTTTGCTCGCGCTGCAGGCCCGGCAGCGCACCGGAAAGGGGCAGAAGGTTGATGTGTCGCTGTTGGACGGGCAGGTCTCGTTCCTGACCTACCAGGCCGGCATCTACTTCGGCACAGGCAAATCGCCGACGCGCAAGGGCAATCAGCATCCGACGATCGTTCCGTATGAGACGTTCAAAGCCCGCGACCGCTATTTCAATCTCGCCGTGGGCAATGACCGCCTCTGGGGGCAATTCTGTGATTTGCTGGGACGACAGGACCTGAAAACGCACGAGAAGTTCGCCACGAATCCAAGGCGCGTCCAGAACCACGACGATCTGTACCCGGTTCTCCAAAAGATCTTCGCGGAAAAGACCGCCGATGAATGGCTCGCGTTCTTTGAGAAGAACGGCATCCCGTGCGGCGCGGTTTTTTCCGTGGGCGAAGTGCTCGAACACCCGCAAGTCCGCGCCCGCGAGATGGTCGTTGAACGCCCGCATCCGAAGCTGAAGTCCGTGAAAATGACCGGCGTGCCGGTGAAATTGTCGGACACACCCGGCGTCGCGGGCGACGCGCCGCCACTTCTCGGACAGCACACCGGGGAACTCTTACGCGACCTGGGCTATGATGCGAAACAATGTGCGGACTTCAAGAAGCGAGGCGTCGTATGATCAAGGGCATCGATCATGTCGGTATCGCGGTGAAGAGCATCGACGAGGCAAAGAAATTCTGGGTCGACACGCTCGGCCTGAAATTGTCCCACATCGAAGACGTGCCCGAGCAAAAAGTGCGCGTCGCGATATTGAAAGCGGGCGAGACGACCATTGAGTTGCTCGAACCCACCTCGCCCGACAGTCCCGTCCAGCGATTCATCGAAAAGCGCGGCGAGGGATTGCATCACCTGACTTTGGAGACCGACAAACTTGGCGAGCGACTACAGAAGTTGAAAAGCGCCAACGTCGCGCTGATCGACGAACAGCCGCGCACCGGCGCGGGCGGCTCGAAGATCGCCTTTCTGCATCCGAAATCCACCTACGGTGTCCTCGTGGAACTGTGTGAGCCCCATGACTGAGCACCGCGAAGAGCCCGGCAAATTCCCATTCACGCGTGGCATCCACGCGACGATGTATCGCGGCAAACTGTGGACGATGCGCCAGTACGCCGGGTTCGGCACCGCAACGGAAACCAACAAGCGCTACAAGTATCTCCTCTCGCAGGGGCAGACCGGCCTCTCGATGGCGTTCGATCTCCCGACGCAGATCGGTTACGACAGCGACGATAAGATGGCCCTCGGCGAAGTCGGTCGCGTCGGCGTCGCGATCTCCTCGCTGGCGGACATGGAGCAGGTGTTCCACGGGATTCCGCTCGACAAGGTCAGCACGTCGATGACCATCAATGCGACGGCTTCCATATTATTGGCCCTGTACCTCGCCGTCGCCGACGAGCAGGGCGTGCCGTGGTCGAAAGTCTCCGGCACGGTTCAGAACGACATCCTCAAAGAGTACATCGCGCGCGGCACCTACATTTTTCCGCCGGCCCCGTCGCTGCGGCTCATCGCCGACATCGTCGAATTCTGCGCGAAGGAAGTGCCGGGCTGGAACACGATCAGCGTCGGCGGCTATCACATGCGCGAGACGGGGTGTACCGCCGCGCAGGAAATCGCCTTCACGCTCGCCGACGGAATCGCGTACGTGCAAACCTGCGTGGAGCGCGGCCTGGACGTCGACAGCTTCGCCCCGCGCATCGCGTTCTTCTTCAACTGCCACAGCAATTTCCTCGAAGAGATCGCCAAGTTCCGCGCCGCCCGCCGTCTTTGGGCGCACATCATGCGCGACCGTTTCGGCGCAAAGAACGAACGGTCGATGATGCTGCGGTTTCACACGCAGACCGCCGGCTCGACGCTCACCGCGCAGCAGCCGGACAATAATGTGGTGCGCACGACCATTGAAGCGCTCGCCGCCGTGCTCGGCGGCACGCAGAGCCTGCACACGAACGCCAAAGACGAGGCCATCGCGCTGCCGACCGAAGAATCGGCCCTGCTCGCATTGCGCACGCAGCAGGTCATTGCCTATGAGTCGGGTGTGACCGCCGAGCCCGATCCGCTCGGCGGCAGTTATTATGTCGAATCGCTCACCGGTCAACTGGAGCAACAGGCGCGCGAGTATCTCAACAAGATCGACAACATGGGCGGGATGCTCAAGGCCATCGAAGGCGGCTACGTGTACAAGGAAATTTACCGCGCCGCTTACGAACACCAGAAGGCCGTGGAGAAGAAAGAGAAAATCATCGTTGGCGTCAACGAATTCGTCAGCGAGAAGAAATTGTCGTTGAAGACGCAAAAGATCGACCCGAACTCGGAGCCACGTCGTCGACGAGAATTGGCGGCGCTGCGCAAGAAACGCAATGCGTCGAAGGTTGAGAAATGCCTCGCGACGTTGGACCGGGCCACAAGAAGCTCGGAAAACCTGATGCCAATCATCGTCGATTGCGTGCGCAATTACGTGACGGTCGGGGAGATTTGCAAAGTGTTGAGAGGAACGTTCGGCGAGTATCGGCCAAGTCATTCAATATGAAGAGACCCATTAAAGTGTTGATCGCCAAAGCCGGGCTCGACGGCCACGAACGCGGGGCGCTGGTCGTGGCGATGGGATTGCGTGACGCGGGGATGGAAGTTGTGTACACGGGCATTCGCAATACGCCCGAGCAAATCGTCCAGGCCGCCATGCAAGAGGACGTGAATGCCATCGGGCTGAGTTCGCTTTCGGGCGGACACATGGCCCAATTCACCCGGGTGATGGAGTTGCTCCAGAAGGAAAAGATCAAGGGCGTGCTGGTGTTTGCCGGTGGCATTATCCCCGACGCCGATGTGAGGAAACTGAAGAAACTCGGCATCAAGGAAGTCTTCGGCCCGGGCAGTTCCATCGCCAGCATCGCGGAGTATTTGAAGAAGAACGTGCGGTCGAAATGAGTATGACGCGCCGGGAACTCACGAAACTGGTCACGCGCCTCGAGGCGGGCGAGCCGTTGTCCACGGACCTCTACGCGCGCACCGGCAAGGCGCGCATCCTCGGCATCACAGGGCCGCCGGGCGTGGGCAAGAGTTCGCTGATTGATCGCCTGATTGATGAGCTGCGTCGGCAGGGCAGGATGGTCGGCGTCATCGCCGTTGATCCGACCAGTCCGATTTCAGGGGGGGCGCTGCTCGGCGACCGGCTGCGGATGCAGCGGCACAGCGAAGATGAAGGCGTGTTCATTCGCAGCCTGGCGACACGTCATCATCACGGCGGGTTGACGGATGCGACGCCGCAAATCATCCATGCGCTGGATGCGGCGGGTTTCGATATTGTGATTGTGGAAACTGTCGGCACGGGACAGGACGAAGTCGAAGTCGCGGAGGTGGCGGACACGGTGGTGGTCGTGCTCATGCCGGAGCTGGGCGACGAAATTCAGCGCGCCAAGTCGGGTTTGATGGAAATCGCGGATGTGCTGGTGATCAACAAGTCGGATTTGATGAACGCAGGCGCGTCTCGCGACAATGTTTCCCTTTCGAAACAGACCAAGACGTGGGAGCGACCGATTCTCCACACATCGGCGAAAACCGGCAATGGCATCACAATCCTTTGTAGTGTGGCGGACGCGCATCACGCATACCTTGTGGCTTCGGGTCAATTGGCCCGGCGGCGCGAGCGGGCGGCACGTACCGAGGTGATTCGGCTGTTGCAATCACGGACGACGGCGTCTATACTTCGCGCGTTGGAAGCACCACAGGCGCAAACCATTCTGGCCGAGGTTGCCGAGAGAAAACTTGACCCATACGACGCGGTGCAGAAACTGTCGGTGCAAATTTTGGGGGAGTAAAAACAGGAGTTCCAAACATGTCATCGCAAGTCCTCGCTGAAAAACCGAAGGCCGACACGAAACCCGCCGCGGAATCCCACCGCTACAAGAACTACATCAACGGACAATGGGTGGATTCGTCGTCTGGGCAAACTCGTTCCGAACATCAATCCCGCCAACACTGACGACGTCATCGGTCACGCGCCGCAATCGACACGCGACGAAGCCAAAGCGGCCATTGAAGCGGCACAGGCTGCGTTTCAAGCCTGGCGCAATACGCCCGCGCCCGCGCGCGGCCGCATCCTCGCCAAAGCGGTGCAGCTCTCCTACGAACGCAAGGAAGAGATTGCCCGGATGATGACGCGCGAGGAGGGCAAGATCCTCAGTGAATCGCGCGGCGAAGTCCAAAAGAGCATCAATCTCTTTGAATACTACGCGGGCATGTCGTTTCGCCTCGAAGGGCGCACGTCACCCAGTGAAATGCCGAGTACGTTCGTGTACACGCTCCGTCAGCCGCTCGGTGTGGTGAGCTGCGTCACTCCCTGGAATTTCCCGTTCTGCATCCCCGTATGGAAGACGGCGCCGGCCCTGGTGGCCGGGAATACCGTGGTGTTCAAAGCCGCGACCAACACGCCCGGCTGCGCGGAACTTCTGGTAAAGATTTATCAGGACGCTGGCCTGCCGAAGGGTGTGCTCAATCTTGTGTATGGCAGCGGCGGCACGGTGGGTGATGAACTCGTCAACAACCAGACGGTTCGCGCGGTGTCGTTCACGGGCTCTTGCGAGACGGGTAGTCAGGTGGCGAAACAAGCCGCGTCACACCTCGCGAAGGTCACGTGCGAAATGGGCGGGAAGAACCCGCTGGTCGTGATGGACGACGCCGATCTCGACCTGGCGGTCGAAGGCTGCGCGCAGGGTGCGTTCGGTTCGACGGGACAACGCTGCACTGCGACGAGTCGGCTCGTGTTGCACAAGGCGATTGCGGACAAGTTTCTCGAAAAACTCATCGAGCGTGTGAAGAAGATCAAGGTGGGCGACGGCATGGAAGACGGCGTGGGCATGGGCCCGGCGGTCGATAAGGCGCAATACGAGACCGATTTGCGGTACATCGAGATCGCGAAGAAGGAAGGGTGCAAGTGCTTGATTGGAGACGGCGCGCTTACCAAAGGGAAACTCGCGAAGGGTTATTTTGTCGCCCCGACGATATTTGACAACGTCAAACCCGAGCACACACTGGCCCAGGAGGAAGTGTTTGGCCCGGTCCTGGCGGTGTTTCGCGTGGGAGATTTCGAGGAGGCGATGAAGGTCGCCAACAACGTCCGGTTCGGGTTGACCTGTGCGATCTACACGGGCGACGCGAATCTCGTGATGAGATTCACGGACCGCATCGAGGCGGGAATGGTCCACATCAATTCGCCGACCGTTGGCGGTGAAGCGCAGTTGCCGTTCGGCGGGTTCAAGGCGACTGGTTACGGCAGCCGCGAGATGAGCGACGAAGGGTTGAATTTCTTCACGCAACTGAAAACCGTATTTTACGATTATACGGGCGTGAAGCGGCAGACAAACATTTACTGAGCAAGAACGCGTGGCCGCGGGCTGGCGTATGCCCGCGAGGTTGCGGGAACCGAAGGAGAAAGAGACATGGCGCGCATTGTACGAGGCGGACTGATTCAGGCAACGAACCCGAAGCCGGGGACATCGCCGGTGAAAAAAATCAAGCAGGCGATGATCGAAAAGCACATCAAGCTGATCGATCAGGCGGCGAAGAAGGGCGTGCAAGTGCTGTGTATGCAGGAAATTTTCTACGGCCCGTATTTCTGCTGCGAGCAGGAGATCAAATGGTATGAGTCCACCGAGCGGGTGCCGGACGGCCCGACGACGAAGTTGATGCAGCGTCTCGCGAAGAAGTACGGCATGGTCATCGTCGCGCCCGTGTACGAAGAAGAAGCCACGGGCACGTACTACAACACGACGGCGGTGATCGATGCGGACGGCAAATTCCTCGGCAAATATCGCAAGAATCACATTCCGCACTGCAAACCCGGTTTCTGGGAGAAATTTTACTTCAAGCCGGGCAACCTCGGTTATCCGGTATTCGAGACGGCGGTTGGCAAGGTTGGCGTCTACATTTGTTATGACCGCCACTTCCCCGAGGGTTGGCGATTGCTCGGGCTCAACGGCGCCGAGATCGTGTTCAACCCGAGCGCGACCACAGCGGGCTTGAGCGAGTACCTGTGGAAGCTGGAACAACCGGCGGCTGCGGTCGCCAATATCTACTACATTGGCGCGATCAACCGCGTCGGCACCGAGAAGCCGTGGAGTTTCGGAGAATTTTACGGAACGAGTTACTTCGCCAATCCACGCGGCCAGATCATCGCCGAAGGCCCGCGCGACAAGGATGCGATCGTCGTCGCGGACCTGAACCTCGACATGATTCGCGAAGTCCGCAACGTGTGGCAGTTCTACCGCGATCGCCGTCCCGAAACGTACAAGGATATCGCCGAATTGCTCCCGTAGCATGATGACTCCCCCGGTCCACGAACTCGACGGCATTCGCGTTACCAACGGCATTCACGAGGTCACGGACGACATCTCGCATTCGCCGTACTGGAACAAGGATATCGCGCCGACGCGCGTCAGCGACCGCAAGTGGGGGTTGAAGGACATCGCGGCGCTGTGGATTTCGATGTCGGCATGCATTCCGACGTACATGCTGGCCTCGTCGCTGATTTCCGAGGGCATGAATTGGTACGAGGCGGTGCTGACGATTTTCTTTGGCAACGCCATTGTGCTGCTTCCCATGATTCTCAACGCGCACGCGGGGACGAAGTACGGCATTCCGTTCCCCGTGTATTGCCGTTCGTCATTCGGCGTGCGCGGGGCGAACATTCCGGCGTTGTTGCGCGCGTTCGTCGCCTGCGGTTGGTTTGGAATCCAGACATGGATTGGCGGCTGGGCGATTTACAAGATTTGCACGATTTACATTCCGTCGTGGGACCAGCTCCCGAACTGGTGGGGCGGAATCAATATCGCGCAATTCGCCTGCTTTATGTTTTTCTGGGGCATCAACATGCTCGTCATCTACAAGGGCATCGAATCGATCCGCATCCTGCTCGATATCAAGGCACCGCTGCTCATCCTGCTGGGGTTGGCGCTGCTGGCGTGGGCGTACCACGCGGCGGGCGGCTTCGGACCGATGCTGTCGCAGCCATCGGCGTTCGTGCCGGGCGGACCGAAAGCCGGTCAGTTCTGGATGGTGTTTTTCCCGGCGTTGACGGGCATGATCGGTTATTGGGCCACGTTGTCGCTCAACATTCCGGATTTTACGCGCTACTCGCGGACGCAGCGGGATCAGGTCGTCGGGCAGGCCATTGGACTGCCGACAACGATGGCGTTGTACTCGTTCATCGGCGTGGCGGTCACGTGCGCGACGATCGTGATCTATGGCGGCCTGCCGATTTGGGACCCGGTCGTTCTCATCACACGGTTCAAGAACCCGGCCGTTCTGGCGGTTTCGTTGTTCGCCCTGTGTCTTGCGACGCTCGCGACGAACCTCGCCGCGAACGTGGTCAGCCCCGCGAACGATTTCTCGAACCTCTGGCCGTCGAAGATCACGTTTCGGATCGGCGGCCTGATCACGGGCATCATTGGCATCCTGATTCAGCCGTGGAAACTCGTGGCGGATCCGAGCGGTTACATCTTCACGTGGCTGGTGGGTTATTCCGCGCTGCTCGGACCGATTGGCGGCATCTTGATCTGTGATTACTTTGTCTTGCGGCACACGATGCTGCATCCGATCCAACTGTATTTGCGTGACGGCCAGTATTTTTATCGCAACGGGTTCAATCCCGCGGCGGTGGTGGCACTGGTCCTCGGCGTGGCGCCCAACGTGCCCGGGATTTCTCGGCACGATCAAGGTGGTCAATCCCTCCACCGTGGGGCCGTTCCTGATGAACCTGTACAGCTACGCCTGGTTTGTCGGTTTCATCATTTCGTTCGTTGCGTACTGGGTCTTGATGGCCTTGGTGCGCAAACCCAAAATAGAAAGATAATACCATGCACATGAAAAAGACGGACACGTTGACAGCCGAACAAATCGGCCAAATGCGCGACGAGTACATTTTGCCCAGCACGATGAAGTATTTTCCGATGAACATCGTGAAGGGCGATATGCAGTTTGTCTACGACGACAAGGGAAACAAGTATCTCGATGGATTTTCCGCGGTGGTGACGATCAGCGTCGGGCACTGCCATCCCGAGGTGACCAACCCGGTCATCGAGCAGTTCAAGAACCTGCAGCACATGACCACGCTGTACTATCACCCGAATCTGGTCCGTTACGCCGAGAAACTGGCGAGCGTGATGCCGGGTGGGTTGAAGGTCAGCTTTTTCACGAATAGCGGTTGCGAGGCCAACGAACTGGCGGCGTTACTGGCAAAAAACCACACCAAGCAGACCGAGTTCGTCGGGTTGCGCCATAGTTTCCATGGCCGCACGCTGATGGCGATGACGATGACGGGGCAGTCGAAGTGGCGGCATTCGTTGCCGTACGTGTTCGGCGTCACGCACATTTCGCCGGGATATTGCTATCGGTGTCCATTCGGGTTGAAGTATCCGTCCTGCAACGTCGCCTGCGCGCGCGAGTTGGAAGACGTCATCAAGTACAACACCTCGGGCAAGATCGCGGCGTTCATCGGCGAACCGATCCAGGGATTTGGCGGCGTGATCGATCCGCCGAAGGAATATTTCGAGATCGTCTACGACATCGTGAAGAAATACGGCGGCTTGTTCATTTCGCGACGAAGTGCAGACCGGCTTTGGACGCACCGGCGACAAGTGGTGGGGGATCGAGCAATGGGGCGTGAAACCCGACATGATCACGATGGCCAAAGGCATGGGCAACGGCATCCCGCTCGGCGGCGTGACTTGCACGAAAGAGATCGCCGAATCGATGCGCGAGAAGGTGCATTTCAACACGTACGGCGGCAATCCCGTCAGCATGATGGCCGGTCTGTCCGTGCTCGAAACGCATCGAGCGCAATGATTACCTGCACAACTGCAAGGTCATGGGCGACCGGTTGCAGGAAGGCTTTGATAAATTGGTGAGCAACCACAAGATCGTTGGCGAACATCGTGGCAAGGGATTGATGCGCGGGTTGGAGATCGTGAAGGACAAGACAATCGAAGGAAGTCGCCCCGCAACACGTCCAGCGCGCGATGGATTTGTGCAAGGACAGGGGATTGCTCATCGGTCGTGGCGGCATGGCCGCCAACACCATCCGCATCAAACCGCCGTTCTGCATCACGAAAGCCGACACTGACTTCATCATCAAGACGCTCGACGAGGCGTTTACATTGATAGAGAAGAACTGAAACGCCGGAACCGAGTTCGGGAGCCAGAGCACAGCTGCACTAGAGCGGTTTAAATAAAACTGTAGCCACACGAGGCAAACCAATTCCTGGCATCTTGGCGTGTCACGCCCTCCAAAGCGACCGCCATCGCTTGAACCAGCGTTGGCTGCGTTCGTGCTTCGGCTGTCCGCAGGCTGGCTTTGACTTTGCTCCACAGTTTCTCGATCGGGTTGAGGTCCGGCGAGTAGGCCGGCAGAAAACGAATCGCGGCGCCCGCCGCTTCGATCAAAGAGAGGGTCGGCTGGCTCTTGTGCGGGGCGAGGTTGTCCAAGATCACCACGTCGCCCGGGTGCAGCGTGGGGCACAGGACGTGGCGGACATAGGCCCGAAACACCTCCGTATCGGCGGTTCCCTCGATTGCCATGCAGGCGGTTGAGCCATCCAGTCGCAACGCCCCGATCAGGGTGGTGGTTTGCCAATGACCTTGGGGAGCGCTGGCGTGGACGCGCAGACCCCGCGGCGCACGGCCGCACAAGCGGGTCAGGTTGGTCGTGGCACCCGACTCGTCAAGGAAGATCAACTTGGCGGGATCGAAGCCCGTTTGGTAGCGCCGCCACGTGCGGCGCGCGCGGGCGATATCCAGGCGGTCTTGCTCGCTGGCGCGGAGCGTCTTTTTTTATATGTCAGCCCCATCTTCGCCAAGGCGTAGTGGATGGCCGGCAGTGAGCACTTCAGGGCCACGGCCTGGCGCAGCTCGCGCAAGGTCAGGTCCGGCTTGTGGCTCAGCAGCGCTCGCAACTGGCGATGATGGATGTCCAGAATCATCGGCTTGCGTCCCGAGAAATGGTGGCGCGGGCCGATCTGGCCGGTGCGCCGACGCTGCTGCAAGAGTTTCTTGACCATCCCGAGCGAAACCTGGTAGCGAGCCGCAACCTTGTCGCGGGTGCCCTCGCCGTGGTCGTAAGACGCCAAGATCCGTTCCCGCAGATCCAGTGATAGGGTTCGCATGAACGCACCCTACCAGGGACCAAGCGTTGTGGCTACAGTTTTATTTAAACCGCTCCAGACTGGCAAGTCGCGGCCGCCCACTGCTGTTTTAACAGCTCTTGCCATCTCAGACAAAAAGGGGACGTCCGTGAATTCTCTCGCCAGAATCACGAGGCGTCCGTCTTTCTGAAGGAACCCTCGCTCAATGGATCGCGGCTTATGGCTCGATACGCAGAAAGAAAACACGAATCCATCCACCACGACCGCATGGAGGTGATGCCCATCATTTTTGGCAGCGGCGGGGGAAGAAATAACCCCTGCGAAAGTTTTGCCGTCATGGAGGAGCCTCATGATGGTGCACCCGTATTGCCACGGCTCACCCGGGTCTTCGGCAAGAAGCATGGTCCGAAGAGCCTCCCGGTGGGTTGACCCGATATTTACATCCCGCCAGAATGGGAGCGTTGTAGCATCAAGTCTCCACAAGAGCGACATCAGGAATAGCTTGAATCTGTGGAACTCAATTCCGCCCACCGAAGTGATTGCGCCTAGGTTTTCGGCAGCAAAGTTCTCACCGTATAGAACTTCGCTTGCATAAGTCTCATAGCCACTGAACTGGCTTTCACACTTCTTGCAGAGAAGCTTCTCTCTCATTCCCTTCTGGGAGATAAGGAGTTGTTCTTCCGGATCACCGCTCAATCCGAAGAACCGATGTTTTTCATCATATAGACGGCTGTAGAAGAATTCCGGCACGATGTGTGAGCTACATAGATCTGCTTCCTGCAGGCACAATCGGCATTTCGGATTTTGGTTCACGGTTGACATCAAGGTTACGCTGGAATTCTGTATCCGCAAGCAGGACTCACAGGATCAGGATCACGGCCGACTCACTATAGCAACCGGCCATCACCGTCGGACGACCGCGCGATACTTTCCTCGGCCTTCCTTCACGTGCCCAGCTTTTTCTGTCAGGCAGGGCACTTCATTGGCCGCAGCCAGCGTTCCGAAAGGGCTGGGTCGGGGCGGCGGTTCGGGTCAACCCCCCTACTTTCGAAGCGGTCGCATATTGCGACCGCATGCCTCAATCTTCCCGCACGCGCTTCTCGACATCAGGCGGCGCGCCCGTTACGATGCGCCGTGCCGATGAAGCCAATTCGCTGGACACCACATGCGGGCAAGAAGATCGCCAGTCGTGAAATCAGCCGTCGCGAGGTGGAGCAGACGATTCTTCATCCCGATTCCGTTGCGCCGGGGCGTCCGCCACGGCGAGTCTTCATGCGGCGTTATCGCGATGATGTGCTGCGGACGGAGATGTTGCTGCGCGTCATCGTGGAGGAGACCCGCGTCGAATTGGTCGTGGTGACACTTTACAAAACCTCGAAGTTCAGGAAATATGAGGGCAGGCGGAGCACATGAAAGTCGAATACGACAAGGAAACCGATACGCTCACCATCACACTGCGCGAGGCGCGCGTGAAGGAAAGCGACGAGGTGCGCCCGGGCGTCATCGCCGATTTTGGCTACGAGGGCGAGATCATCGGCTTCGAGATTCTCGACGCGTCCACGCACACGCAAAATCCGATGGCGATGGAATTTGCGGTTGCAGGAGAGGGCCGCTCGAAGCCGGCGGCAGTTCGGGAAAAGCCCGGCAAGAAGTACGGCAAGTAACCCCTACGGCGCGTGCAGCGCTTCCGTAACGGCGCGGGGATTGCGTGCGGCTACCACCTGAAATGCGGTCACGAATTGTGACTGCATCCAGCCTGTCTTTGAGATGCCAAATTGGCATCTCAAAGCTTCCAATTCCTGCTAAAGCTTTTGGACCTTCTTCACCGCGTCGCTGAGGACGTCGCAGAGGCGGTCGGCTTCGGCGGCGGAAAGCGTGAGGGGCGGCTGGAGGCGGATGACGTTGGCGAAGGTGCCGCCGGAACCGACGAGCACGCCGGCTTCGCGGCAGAGGCGACGGACTTCCTTGGTTTCCGCGACGGCGGGCGTCTTCTGTTTATCTTTGACGAGTTCGACGCCGATCATGAGGCCTTTGCCGCGAACATCGCCGATCAACGGCGTTTTTCCTGCGGACTCTTTCAGTCGGGTCATGATCTGCGCGCCACGAGCGGTGGCGTTCTCGGGCAATTTCTCGTCGAGCATCACGTCGATGTTGGCCAGCGCGGCGGCGCAACTGACCGGGTTGCCGCCGAAGGTGGAGAGATGGTCGCCGGGCTTGAACGCGCCGCCGACATCCGCCCGGGCCGTGAACGCGCTCAACGGAAACCCGTCGGCAATTCCCTTGGCGGTGCACATGATGTCGGGCTCGACGCCGTAATGTTCGATGGCGAACAGTTTCCCGGTGCGTCCGAATCCGCATTGCACTTCATCGCTGATGAACAGGATGCCGTGCTTGTCGCAGACGGCCTTGGCGTATTTGAAATAGTTGTCGGGCGGCACGATGATGCCGCCTTCGCCCATCACCGACTCGGCGATGAACGCCGCCACGTCCCCGCTCGTCTGGGAGCGGATCGCCTCTTCAAGGCCTTCGGCGCAAGCGGCCGCGCAATCGTCGGGTGTGCTGGTCTTGAACGGGCACCGGTAAAAGAGCGGCGCGGGCGCGAACGCCACGCCGGACAGATACGGGCCCGAGCCTTTCTTCCGCGCGAGGTTGCCGGTAATGGACAGCGTGCCGACGGTGCGTCCGTGGAAACTCTGCGTCAGCGCGACGAGTTCCTTCCTGCCCGTGAACTGTTTGGCCAGCCGCATTGCGCCCTCAATGGCTTCCGCGCCGCTGTTGCCGAAAAAAGTTTTCTGGAGCTTGCCGGGGGTGATCTCGGCCATGCGCTTGGCCAGGCGGCCGGCGGGCGGGTTGTAGTACACGTAGGTGCAACAGTGGACGAGCTTGTCCATCTGGGCTTTCGCCGCGGCGATGACCTTCGGGTGATTGTGACCGGCGTTCACGACCGAGATGCCGCTGAAGCAATCGAGGTACGTTTTGCCGTCGGTGCCGGTGATGGTGGTGCCCTGGGCCCGCTCGACCTCGATGGGTTCGAAGCCGGCTACCATGGTGGTGATCATGTACTGGTCGTAAAGTTCTTTGGTCGTTGTCATGTTTGTTCTCCGTCCCCGCATCGTACCAGATTTCTGCCGGGAAGTAAGCGGAACTTTCTGGTCTTACTCCGAGACTGTGTACTCCCAACGGCCTTGCGGCCGGGAACAGAAAGTGTAATGTTGTTGCGTTGCTGGTAAGTCGTGGGTCTGAAGCGTGCCAGTCGTTCGTGGCACTCGAGGTGCTCTGGGGAAGGGGGCAATGTTGAAGGTGTACATCCAGGAAGCCGAGCGCACCAAGGCATACAAGAAGACCGACTTGTCGCTGGTCGATCTCCTGTGCGAGCCCGCCCAGCGGATTCTCTCGAAGGTTGATCCGAGCCAGATTGACGGCGTCTTCATCTCCGTCCAGAACATTTCCTCTTTCACGGGGGAAGGGAATATCGCCACAAAGGTCGCCGACCGCCTCAGCTTGCGCGGCGCCGAGGCCGAGCGCGTCGAGACGGCCTCGAACGGGCACACGGCGCTGTTGCGCGCGTTCGACGCCGTGGCCAGCGGACGTTGCAAACGCGTGATCGCCATTGGCGGCGAGAAGATGAGCGAGGTGGAACGCGAGGCGCGTTCGCGCATCATCGGCCAGGTCATTGACCCGATCGACCGCGCGTGCGGGTTGGCCATGCCGTCGGCGATCGCGTTGATTTCGCTGGAATACGCGCGCGTCAACGGGGTTTCGCCGGCCGACCTGAAGGCGTTGCTCGAAACGATCGCCATCCGTTCTTACGGTTACGCGGCGGCGAACCCGGATGCGCAATTTGCGGGCAAAGCGATCACGGTGGCGGAATACCGGGATGCGATACGCAATCCGATGGTCGCGACGCCGCTGCACGTGTTCGATTCCTGTCCGACCAGCGACGCCGCGGGCGCGATCCTGGTGACAAGCCAGGAAACCGACGTTGAGATTTCCGGGGTCGGTCACGCGGTGGACGGTTCGCGCATTTTCGGCCGGTACTACATTGACCACCTCGAAGCGACGCGCTGGGCGGCACGCAAAGCGTACAAGCAGGCGGGGATCCTTCATCCAGCGGACCTCAAGGGATTGATCGTTGAAGAACATGACGCGTTCGGGCCGTTGTTCCTGATGAACCTTGTTGATCTGGGAATTTTCACCCACGAGGAGGCAGTGAAAGCCATTGAGAAGGGGACGCTGGACAAGGATGGTGAAATCCCGACCAATATTTCCGGCGGCCTGAAAGACCTGCACGCGCTGGGAGGCACCGGTCTGGTCAAGATCATCGAGGCCTGCAAGCAACTTCGCGGGGAGGCGCCGAAGCAATTACAGGTGAAAAAGCCGAAGGTTGCGATCTGCCACAGCATCGGCGGCCCCGGTAACAACATTGCGGTGACGGTGCTCGACAAGGTCGGCAACCGCCGCTATCGGCATCATTTTCGACGGTGGCAGCCCGAGCCGCTTCCGCGCAACAACGAGCCGCATAAACCCGTGCTGGCCCAGGGTGTGTTGGAAGTCTCGACGACCGTGTATCCGCAAATTGGCAGTGGGGAGGGTGCGTATGTGGTGGCGGTGGTCAATTGCGGTGGCAAGCGCATCCTGGCCGCGCCCGCGCACGAGAAAGTTGAGAAGGCTTGGGGCGACGAAGTGAAGATTTCTTCGGTCGCCCGCGGGACCTTCAACCGTTACGTCTACGAGTAGGCGCGCCGGTTCGGGAGATTTTCAAATGGCCGTGTCCATAATTTCGCCCGGAATCTTTTCCCCGGCGGCGACGGATTTTCCGCCAGCCAACCCCAGAACCAGCGTGACCAGGCTCGTGGCCGCAAACAGGCCGACGCAGGCCGGCCAACCTCCGTTCAGCCAGAACCACGCGGGCAGCGCCGTGCCGACGCTGCCGCCGACGTAATAGAAAGTCACATACAGGCCGGCGGCGGACGAACGGGCGCGGTCTGCCACCTGACCGGTCAGCACCGTGGCCGACGATTGCGACACAAACATTCCGGAGGAAAAGACCGCCAACCCGGCAATGACCGCCGGCAACCAGTGGACCAGCGTCAACAGCAGTCCGCCCAGGGTCATGCTTACCGCCAGTTGCGCCGTGCGGTGAAAACCGTGGCGATCTTGGAATCGTCCCGCCAACGGGGTGACGATGCAGCCGAACAGATAGATAAAGAAGACGCTGCCCAGTTCGGCGGTGGTCAGCAGATACGGGGGGCGGGCGAGAAAAAAGTTCGCGTAGGTGAACACGCCCACCAGCGAGAACAGGACCGTGAAGCCCATGGCGCAAATCATCAGCAGGCGCGGGTTTCGCAGATGCCCCCAGGTGTGGCGGAGGGATTGGAGGACATGTTGGCCGGGAACGAAATGGGTGGCCAGCGGGAGCCACTGCCGCACGGCGAACGCGCCCAGCAAATCCAGGACGCCCAGCACGAGGAACGCCGCATGCCAGTTCCCACGCGCGGCGATGATGCCGGTGAGAAACCGTCCCAGAAAACCGCCGAAGACCGCTCCGGCGATATAGGCGGACATCACGGTGGCGGTACGGCCCGCGAACTCCTCATTGATGTAGGCGATGATCACGGCGATGACACCGGGGACGAACACCCCTTGCATGAAGCGCCAGAAAATGAGGGCGGACAGGCTTTGCGCGGTGGCTGCCAGGAGCGTCGGTACGGCCATCGCGAAGAGCGCGGGCACGATGACCTTTTTCCGCCCGATGCTTTCCGCGAGCAGGCCAATGACCGGGGCCATGATGGCGACCGACAGGGTGACGGCGCCCACGGTGAAACTGACCTGCACCTCGGTCGCGTGAAAGAATTTTTGAAAGAACGGCAGGAGGGGCTGCGTGCAATAGACGTTCAGAAACGTGCAGGCGCCCGCGATCATCGCGGCCCAGACGGCAAACCCGAACGGCTTATCCGTCCGTGCCGTCGGAGCTGTGGCCGAATTCATAAACTGACAGCATAGGCGCGAAACGGGCGGAAGGGAAAATCAAAACAGTTCGTGGAAGTGTCACGCCCATGTGTGGCGATGCGCGGTGGTGAATCGTGGGCGGCAAAGTTGACGCTGAAAACCAGCGACGAATTGAGCCCGCGAAACGACGCTGCCTCGCCTCGGCTTCGGGGTGCCAACAGGGGGTGGTCGGGCGGCTTCTAATGCTCGATGTAGCCGGGCGGTTCGCACTTCGGGTTCTTGCCAAGCTCGGTCTGGTATTGGCGCCAGGACATCGACTTCTTGCCGGTGGGTTCTGTTGCACCATGGAGATGCACCCGTCGACCGGACACACCAACATGCAGAGGTTGCAACCGACGCACTCAGGGTCATTGACGACGGGAACGCGATGGCCATTGCCCGTTTCGAGGTCGATGCACTGGTGTGCGCCGTCCCACGCGGCGACGTGGCAGAGTTCGCAGCCGATGCAAAGATCGGAATTGATCTTGGCAATGACGCGGTAATTGAGGTTGAGGTCGCCCCAGTCCTTGATATTGGGCAGGGCCTTGCCGATGAAGTCGGTACATTTCTTGTAGCCCTTCTCGTCCATCCAGTTCGAGAGACCGTCGATCATGTCCTCGACGATGCGGTAGCCGTAATGCATGACCGCGGTGCAGACCTGGACACTGGTTGCGCCGAGCACCATGAACTCGACTGCATCCTGCCACGTAGCGATGCCGCCGATGCCGGAGATCGGGATGCCAATCTCGGGATCGCTGCGCAATGACGCTGACCATGTTGAGCGCGATGGGTTTGACCGCCGGGCCGCAATAACCACCGTGGCTGCCCTTGCCGTCCACGCTGGGGTAGGGCGAGAAATTGTCGAGGTTGATGCCCATGATCGACGCTGACCGTGTTGATCAGCGAGAGGCCATCGGCTTTGCCGGCGGCGGCGGCGCGCCCGATGAGCGCGATGTTGCTGATGTTCGGCGTCAGCTTCACGAACACGGGAACCTCGGCGACTTCCTTGACCCATTCGGTGATCATCTTGGTGTACTCGGGCACCTGGCCGACGGCCGCGCCCATACCGCGTTCGCTCATGCCATGCGGGCAGCCGAAATTCAACTCGACGCCGTCGCAGCCCGTGTCGTTGAGTTCTTTGACGGCCTTCTGCCATGTTTCCTTTTTGGACTCGACCATCAGCGAGACGACGACGGCGTTCTTCGGGTATTTCTTCTTCGTCTCCTTGATCTCGCGGATGTTGGTGTCCCACGGGCGGGCGGTGATGAGTTCGATGTTGTTGAAGCCCATCATGCGCGTGGGACCGTAATCGAGGGACCAGAAGCGGGAATTGACGTTGATGATCGGGTCGCCGAGCGTTTTCCACACCGCGCCACCCCAGCCGAGGTCGAACGCGCGCTGGATTTGGGCGCCGCTGTTGGTGGGCGGAGCGCTGGCGAGCCAGAATGGGTTGGGTGATTTGATGCCTGCGAATGTGACGCTTAAATCTGCCATGATTCAATTTCTCCTACGCGTACTGATATTTGGCCGTATTGGCGACGCGACGAACGGTCTCGTTCTTCCACAGGCCGTCGAGGTCGATGTCCTCGCCCGTGATCTTCTTGTGGATAGCCCATGCGGCCCGCTTGCCGTGGGCGACGGCGTTGACCACTTCGCGTCCGCCGTTGACGCAATCGCCACCCGCATAGAATTTCGGGTTGCTGGTCTGCAACGTGATATCGTCCACCGCGATGCGGCCGCGGTTGTCGGTCTTCAGTCCCAGAACTTTTTGGACGAAGTCGCGCTGCTTTTTCTGGCCGAGCGATTTGATGACCATATCGCATTCGAGGACGAACTCGCTGCCGGGAATCGGCTCGGGTGCGGGTCGGCCGGAACTGTCGGGTTTGCCGAGTTTCATGCGGACGCATTCGATGCCTTCGACCGCGGCCTTGCCGACGATCCGCTTCGGGGCGGTCAGGAAGTAATAGACGCAGCCGTCTTTCTTGGCGATTTCGTACTCGTACTCGTACGCGGGCATTTCTGCTTCCGAGCGGCGATAGAGGACCATGACCATCTCCGCGCCGAGACGCTTGGCCTGGGTCGCCGCGTCGACCGACGTGTTGCCCGCGCCAATGACGGCAACACGTCGCCCCACCCGAACGTCGCGAAGCTCGTTGTGTTTGAGTTCATCAATAAATGTGATGGCGTCCACCACGCCCGGCAAGTCCTCGCCCGGGACGCCAAGGTCGTCGGTCTGGCCGAGGCCGATGCCGATGAACACGGCGTCATTTTCCTTGGTGAGCTTGTCGACTTTGATGTCTTTGCCGACTTCGCATTTCTGTTTGAACTTCACGCCGACATGCTCGACGAGTTTCACTTCCTTGAGGGCTTCCTCGGCGGACATCTTGTAGCGGGCGATGCCGTAGGTGTTGAGGCCGCCGGGCTTGTCGTTCTTGTCGTAAATCGTGACGGCGTAACCGAGTTGGGCGAGGTAGAACGCGCAGGACAGGCTCGCGGGTCCGCCGCCGATGCAGGCGACATTCTTGCCGTTGGACTTACCCGCCTTGAACATGTGCTTTCGCCTTGTCCCAATTCTCGTAAAACCAATCGATGGAGTAGCGCTGGAGGCGGCCGATCTCGATCGGCTCGGTGTCGCGCTCGTTGTAAACGCAGGCGCCTTCGCACAGCGAACCGACGGGACAAACGCGCGCGCAGCTCATGCCGAGGATGTTTGCCTCGAGGATTTCCTTGGCGCTGCCGCGCATGTTGCCCGAAGCGATCTTCTTGATGAACGCGGGGATGTCGATGTGCGTCGGGCAGGCGCGCGTACACGGCGCGTCGAAACAGAACAGGCAGCGGTTGGCCTCGATCCGGGCGTTGTGCGGCGCGAACGGCGGGTTGATGTCGGCAAAATTCTTCTCGTACTCGGCGTCGGACAACTTCGGGGCAAGATTCTTAATCATTATTGATGTTCTCCGGTTCGCGCGGCCTGTCGGGCGAGGATCGCAACTCCCTTCGCCCTGTCAACGAATTATATGCACCGCCCGATTGGGCGCAACGCAAAACTTTCCGGTGACTGAGAATTGTGCTGCATGGCGTTTGTAGAATTGACCCAGTCACCGTTGCGTGCGAGATTTGGCCGTCGCAGTTGGAAGTACGTCTTCTCGAAGAAACGACCGTGTAATGAAACCGCGCAGTGGGAGGAAACGATGAGCAGAGTACGTGTTCTGGTGGGCACACGAAAAGGCGCGTTCGTCCTGACCTCGGATGGCAAGCGCGAGAAATGGGATGTCAGCGGACCCCACTTTGCCGGGTGGGAGATTTACCACGTGAAGGGGTCGACGGCTGATCCGAATCGGATCTATGCGTCGCAGACCAGCGGTTGGTTTGGGCAGGTAATCCAACGGTCCGATGACGGCGGCAAGACATGGAACGCGCCCGGCGGCGGGGTGACGACCACACCCGAAGGGATGCCAAAGGGCGAGAGCAACAAGTTCGTGTACGAGGGCGAAGTCGGCAAACACCTGTGGTACGACGGCACGCCGCACCCGTGGGAATTCAAGCGCGTCTGGCATCTCGAACCGTCGTTGACCAACCCCGACACGGTGTACGCCGGGGTAGAAGACGCTGCGTTGTTCAAGACGACCGATGGTGGGCACACATGGAAGGAACTCCCGGCGCTGCGTCACACCAAAGGGAATCTGTGGCAGCCGGGCGCGGGCGGGATGGGACTGCACACGATTCTTCTAGATCGGAACAATCCGAACCGGATTTTCGTGGCGATCTCGGCGGCCGGCGTGTTCCGCACCGAGGATGGCGGCAAGACGTGGAAGCCGGTCACCAAAGGTTTGAAATCCGCGTACGAGTTGCCCGACAAGAGTTTCGAAGTGGGCCACTGCGTGCACCGCATCGCCATGCACCCGTCGCGTCCGAATGTGTTGTTCATGCAAAAGCACTGGGACGTCAACCGCAGCGACGACGGCGGCGAGAACTGGCACGAGGTCAGTGGAAATCTGCCGACCGATTTCGGGTTTCCGATCGACGTTCACGCGCACGAGCCGAACACGATCTACGTCGTCCCGATCAAGAGCGACTCGGAACATTATCCGCCCGACGCGAAGCTGCGCGTGTACCGCAGTCGCACCGGCGGCGACGAGTGGGAAGCGCTCACGAAAGGCCTGCCGCAAAAGGATTGCTACGTCAATGTATTGCGCGACGCGATGGCCGTGGACTCACTCGATTCATGCGGCATTTATTTCGGAACCACCGGCGGGCAGGTGTACGCGTCCGCGAATGGCGGGGACAACTGGTCGCCCATCGTCCGCGATCTACCGGCGGTGCTGTCCGTCGAGGTCCAAACGTTGTCATGATCCGCGTCGAGCTACCGTTTCATCTGCGAACGCTGGCGCGCGTTGAACGCGAGGTGACGGTCGAGGTTGCCGGGCCGGTAACGCTCGGGGCCGTGCTCGATGCGGTCGAGGAGCGCTACCCGGTGCTGCGCGGGACGATTCGCGAGCACGTCACGCAAAAGCGCCGGCCGTTCCTGCGGTTCTACGCGTGCGAAGAAGATTTCTCCAACGTCCCGTTGGACACCCCACTGCCCGACGCCGTCGTGTCGGGGAAGGAACCCCTCTCCATCATCGGTGCCATTGCAGGCGGGTAAAGACGGGCGGCGAGGATCACAGCTACCTTCGCCCCGTCAACGAATTATATGCGGCCCTGCGAAAGGAGCGAAGGAAAGGTTTGCCGCCGCAGGACTGGCGGTGATTCTCCACGGACCAAAGACCCTTGGTATCTGCACGGTCAGCGCCGAAATGGGGAGCGCAGAGCCGCCGCCCCGTTTGCCCACTTACCACATGCTGGCAGCTTCAATCGGCTGGATCCGGACACGGTCGTGCACCACACTTGCTTTTACCGCTACTTTTGCCGAAACTGAGAACGAGGCGTCATCCGAAACGCGGCCTCCGCAATTGCAAATCGTCGGAACGCTCCACTTATTTTGAATTCCCTGCCATCGTTCGGTACGCCAATCAATCTTCTCCAAGACCTCCAAGCTCTTCGGATCAATGATCCATGTCCACCCAAGGGCGCCAATGGACATGACTTGCTTGTCCTTAGGCCAACAGACGCTCAACACTCTTTTCTCCGTCGGTAAGAGTCGAACGCCGCCATCGAAACGGCAAATCGCGAGTCCATAAGTCTGGGGCTTGCCACTGCTTGGCGGCAGCGAGGGACAGATCCCTAGGGCGAACTCCTCCCCGTCAGGCGACAGGGCCAAGACGCTGAGTTCAGGCACAGTGAATGGGACGGAATCCAGCCGGTACAGACCTGCCCTCTTGGTTGCCAAATCGATGACAACGATGTGGCGTGTGTAGGAAATAAGGATAGCCTTGCCAAGCGGGGTGGATATGGAAAAACATCCAATTCGGGACGAACAGACCCCACCCATCCAGTCAATGGGAATCTCCATGACCATTTTTTTCTCGCCAGTCTCGACATCGATAGAGCACAGGAACGCCCTTGACCACAACGGTTCGTCGCGGATTCTCCAGTCGGAGGTATAGAAGGGAAATTCAGAATGCAGATAGGGACGGGTCCTGCGTTGGGTGACGATTTTCACCAACAGAGCTTGGCTTGGGTCAGGTGAGGACACGGGGATCTGGTACTCAACGAGTACACTCGGCTTTGAAATATGGGGCGGAGGAATAACGCTGCATCCTTGCAGACAGAGGAGGAAAACCGCCACGGGAACCACACGGTTCAGTTCACGCATCGAATCACCTTGATCGTCCGTCCGCGTTCTTCTCGATTTTCGCGCATGTGTCTTATTAGTGCGGTCATGCGGTTGAAGACAGTCTTGCCGGGCTCGGTGTTGAGGTCCGGGCGAAAGCGGCAGGGCGCTCAAGTCAGTCAGCACTAAAAATGCGTTGGGTCGCGTTTGACGAGTTTGCCGCGGCCGACTTTGCCGACGAATTTCCCGTCTTTGGCGGCGAGTTCGCCGCGGACGGTGACGGCGTGCGGACGGCCTTTGATCGGCCAGCCTTCGAACGCGCTGTAGTCCACATTCATCAACATCGTCTTCTGCGAAATCTTGCCGCGATAATCGGGATCGTAGACCACGAGGTCGGCATCGCTGCCGATGGCGATGGTGCCTTTGCGCGGGAACATGCCGAACAGTTTCGCCGCCTGTGTGCTGGCGCAATCGACGAAGGTGTTGAGGTCGAGCCGGCCTTCGGCGACGCCATGGGTGTAGAGCAGGTTGATGCGGTCTTCGAGCGCGGGAATGCCGTTGGGGATCTTCGTGAAATCGTCCCGGCCCATTTCCTTCTGGCCCTTGAAATCAAACGGCGCATGGTCGGTCCCGACGGTCGAGGCGAACCGCTGGCGTAACGCATTCCAGAACCATTCCTGGTTCTTTTTATCGGGGAGTGGCGGGGACATGACGTATTTTGCGCCCTCGAAGTTGGGGAGTTCGGCATAGCTCTTGTCGAGCACGAGATACTCCACCAGAATTTCGGTCCACACATGAACGCCGCGCGCGGCGGCGGCGAGCGCTTCCCGCATCGACTCTTCGCAGTTGGTGTGCACGACATAGCAGTGGGTATCGTGCATTTCCGCGAATGACGTCATGTGATGCACGCCTTCGGCCTGGACCTGCGGCGGGCGGCTCCAGTAATGCCATTCGGGACCGGTCTTGCCTTCTGCGAGCAGCTTCTTCTGCGATTCGAACACGAGGTCGGCGTTTTCGCAATGGGCGGTGACGATCACGCCGAGTTTTTTGGCGAGACGCATCGTGTGGTAGAGTTCTTCGTCGGTGATGCCGAACGCGCCTTTGTAGGCCAGGAAGATTTTGAAACTGCTGATGCCGGTCTTGACGATTTCGGTGAGCTGTCCTTCGCATTCCTTGTCGAGGCGCGAGACGGTCTGGTGGAACGTGAAATCGCAGGCGCTATGGCCCTGGGCTTTGCCGAGCCAGAATTCGAAGCCATCGGCGATGGGTTGCTGGTTGCGAGCCTGGCAGACCATCTCGATGATGGTGGTCGTGCCGCCGACCAGCGCGGCTTTGCTGGCGGTCTCGTGCGTGTCTTTTGAGAACGTGCCCATGAACGGCAGGTAGATGTGCACATGGGGATCGATGAAGCCGGGGAACACGTATTTCCCGGTGGCATCGACGACAGTCGCCTTGGGCGGCGCTTCGAGGTTCGTGCCGATCCGTGTGATTTGTTCGCCTTCGCAATAGATGTCCGCCGTGTATTGTTCGCCGGCGGTGACGATACGGCCATTCCTGATGAGAAGTGACATGGAAAGCCTCCTGTAGCAATTGCCAATTTTTGTCTGACAAGCGGGATACTACTCCGCAGGTCGATGAAATCAAGCGCGGATCGTTTACGGGGCACGGGCAGTCGGGTTTGGTAGCAATGGCACTGATATTGGGGTCTTGTTTGGAACGACAATTGCAGGGAATCGACTTTCTGGAAGCCAAATTGGACAGTCACATGAAGATGTGCTCTTATTATAGAGCTTGGTCGTTTGAGGTTGACTTTTCGGGATAGTTTTGGGATAAGTAAAAACGTTTTACCAAAGCAGATTTCAACGGATATTGCCTCGATGCAAAAACCAAACAGATACAAGTACTTCCAAACTATTGCCTCCGCCTTGATTTTCGGTTTCGCCGTCGCAGTGGGCGGGTCGGTTCAGGCACAAACCAATGCGGGGGCCATCACCAATATGGTGGTCTCCGTCGATCCCACCAATGGCGACTCGTACTACGTGTTTTCGCTCAACAGTGGCGGCTTGGCGTCCGTTACCGCGTTCGCGGATGACGTGGTTCGCGTGCTTTTTTCTTACAACGGGTTCTGGGCGAAGGAAGAGCCGATGATCGCCGCGCCGCTGGGGGCCTGGCCGACGGAACCCAACACAATCACCGACCAGGGAACCAACTACCTGCTTCAGACCGGCCTGCTCAACGTGGTCATCAACAAGAATCCGTTCCGGGTGGATTTCTACGACAGGCTCGGAGGCTACGCGCTCGTGCAGGACGATCCGACCAATGCCATTCAGTACAACACCTCGTACTCGATACTCAACGACTCCAGCGGGATTCCGTACACATTGCCGTCGGGATTCAAGCTGAAATGCACGAAGCGGATGCCGGCCAATCAGGCGTACTATGGATTTGGCGAGTACCCGGGGCCATCCAATCGGCAGGGCGAGAACATGATGTGTTGGAATTATCAGTCGTACCACTGGGGCACGGGCGCGCCCTGGCAGAATCCCATGTATATGAACATGCCGTTCTTTTACGGCGTGCAACCGGCCAGCGGCAGCGTGCCCGCATTCACGTACGGGATCTTTTTTGATAATCCCTGCCGGGCGACGTTCCGGATGGGGACGCAGATTCCCACGGGCTACTCCTTCGAGGCGGCAGACGGGCAGATGGACTATTATTTCTTTGGCGGCGGCACCAATCACACGATGAAATCCGTGATCAACTCCTACACGGAATTGACGGGCCGCGCGTCGATGCTTCCGAAATGGGCGATGGGCCATCATCTCAGCCGCTTCGCCTACGACGACCAAACCTGGGTCGAGTACATCGCCAGTGCGGCCACGGCCAGCAATATTCCGCTGGATGCGGTCTATATCGACATCGATTACATGGACTCAACCGGACAAAACAACATCGATTCCGGCAAGTTGTACCAGTTGCAGATGGATGCCGCCAATTATCCGAACCCCGCGAGCATGGTGTCGTCCTGTCAGGTGTTTGGAGTAAAGCTGATTCCGCTGATCGAGCCGTGGATGGAACCCAGTGATCCCAACTGGTCCACGGAAGACGGCGACCTCGATTTCATCAAGGACAACAACGCCAGCCAGTTTGAGGGAGATATTTATGTCGGCAATGTGTACTGGTTTGACTATACGAGCACGCCGACGCTGGGCCGTTGGCAAGGCGATCAAACCAACTGGTTCCATTCCGTTGCTTGGGGAGGGATTTGGAACGATCTGACGGAACCGGAAGACGTGCTCACATCAAATCCGGATCCGATCCCGCTGAATGGGCTGCTGTGGCTGGATGGCCGGTATGGCACCTCCACTACCGATACACGCCGCCAGTGGTCGAATGAGCGGAATTATTTTGGCCTGCGTTCGCAGATGTCGAGTTACAACGTGCTGCTCGAAGCGTATCCCAACAAGCGTCCGTTCGTGTTGAGCCGGTCCGGCACCACCGGCAGTCAACAGTACGCGGCTGGTTGGAGCGGTGACACCCAGGTGGGTTGGAACTACGAGCAAGCGTGTATCCGTCTGAGCGTGAACACGATGATTTCCGGCCAGAGTCATTTCGGGAATGATCTCGGCGGGTTTTCGGGAAGCGTCAACGGCGAGATGCTGACGCGGTGGTACGAATGGGGCGCATTGCTGCCGTTGTACCGCAGCCATTCATCCAATCCCGACAACCTGTGGTCGGACGGCAACCAGGGTCGCGAGCCGTGGCGGTTTACTCCCTGGCAGAACTGGAACCTTGCGAATAATACTTTCAATGGGGCGGATGGCACGAACTACTGCAACCTGATGCGCAACAA
The DNA here is from genome assembly GCA_963842185.1 of uncultured Verrucomicrobiae bacterium. GTDB lineage: Bacteria > Verrucomicrobiota > Verrucomicrobiia > Palsa-1439 > Palsa-1439 > Palsa-1439. Next base: position 334,450 of record CAWJFL010000010.1, on the reverse strand, counting down.
CATCCAATTCCGCTATGAATTGATGCCGTACCTGTACACGTTGATGTACAACGACACGATCAACGGCACGCCGATGGACACGCCCGTAGTCTTCAACTACTACGGAGACAACAACACGCTCACGCTGAACGAGTATGATTTCCTGTGCGGCGACTTCCTGCTCGCCGCGCCCATTTATACCGCACGGCGCGACGACGCGTGATGTCTACCTGCCGTGGTCCGACGATTGGTATTACTATCCCACCGGCACGAGGTACACGGGCGGCCAAACGGTCACGGTCAATGCGCCCCTCGGCACGCTGCCGTTGTTCGTGCGCGGAGGCGCGATCATCCCGATGGGGCCATCCATGCAGTACGCCAACCAATTCCAGCCCAGCTACCTCGACATCAATTGCTGGCCCGATGGCAATTCGACTGATGCCAATTCATCCTTCACGCTCTACGAGGATGCCGGGGATGGTTGGGACTACACCAACGGCGTGTACGCGATGACGACCTTTACCAGTTCGCAGACGACCAGCAACTGGGTCTTCACCCTCAGTGGACGCCAGGGCAGTTATAATCCGTACAGCGCCGGCACGCGGACGCTCCACATTTACGCCAATAACCCGCTGCCTGTGCAGAATGTGCTGCTCAACGGGACACAGATCAGCCAGGTGTCCGGCACGAATTCGCCCGCACCGGGTTGGCTGGTGAATACCAACGGCCAACTGGTTGTTTTGGTGTCAGAAAATGGCACCCTACAGACTGTCCAAGTGGACTGGAACACATCGGACCCGTACAGCTCGATGAACCTGCCGGGCACGTTCAACGGTTGGAATCCGATGGCCAACAGCATGCAATACATTGGCAGCCGCACCTGGCAATACGATGCCAGCTTTAGCAGCGTCTCCAACGTCCAGTTCCAGTTCGCTGCCAATGGCAACGGGATGACCAATTGGGGCGGCAGTGGCGCGTCGCAGACCGCGCCGCTATCAGGTTTCGGCATCCTGAACGCGTCCACCAACATCGTCGTCAACGGCGCGCTCAATGGGTATTATCGATTCACCTTCAACGACGAGACGTTTGGCTATAGCCTGCAACCGTTGCTGCCGGGCGTCTACGGCTCGATGAACCTGCCGGGCACGTTCAACAACTGGAATCCAGCGGCCAATAACATGCAACTGGTGGCCGATGACACCTGGCAGTGCGTCGTCGGCTTTAGCAACGTCACCAACATCCAATTCAAGTTCGCGGCCGACGGTAGCTGGCCGGCGGGCAACTGGGGGGAGACCAACCACTCGCAGACGAGTTTCACCGTGCCGCTCTCGGGTACGGGCAAGTCGGACGGATCGACCAACATCCTCATCAGTGGCGTCCTAAATGGGGAATATCAGTTCACCTTCAACGATGAAACCTACGCCTATAGCGTGCAGTTGTTCACCGGCTCTTCCGTCAACGACGGCATCCCGGATTGGTGGCGGGCGCAGTATTTCACCAGCACCAGCGGCAACCCGAGCAACTACTTCGGCAACACGACCAACAGCCAATCCTGCGCCCTGTGCGATCCCGACGGCGACGGCATGAACAACCTGCAGGAATACCTGTCGGGCACCGTGCCGACCAACAGCGCGTCGTTCCTGCACATCACGTCCGTGGTGCCGCAGGGCACGAATATGGTCGTGACCTGGTACACAGCGGGCGGACACACCAACGTGGTGCAAGCCGCCACGGGGCTTTCCAACGGTTCGTACTCGAACAACTTCGTGGACGTAAGCCCGTATATCATCATTGCGGGCAGCGGCGACACCACAACGAACTACACCGACACGGGTGCCGCGACCATTAGCCCGTCCCGCTATTATCGCGTGCGGTTGCAGCAGTAGCGCGACCGGATTCGGTACGCATTGCCGCGGTTGTGGACGTACCAAATGCCATCCGCGCCTTAACCCGGCGGCCCGTTCGCCCCACAACAGGGTGCATTACGTCGACTTCCCTTCAACCCAGTCTGAATACGTATGGAGTTGCGGCACCTTCACTGCCCGGCCGCATCGGTTTCGTCCAAGAGGGACCGCTGGTTTCGGGATGGCCAAAAAGGCTTGTCGGAACTGACGGGGATGATAGGATGCTGCTCCAACCAATCCAACCGGCGTGTTCGTGACAGAAGCCGAACACGATAGCGCGGTCAGACGGCGCAAAAACCTGTGCAACGGATCGGCCACGAACTGTAAGCGAGGAGAACCCGATGGACGGAACCGGCAAGAAATACGAGTGGTTTGTCATTGGTGATATCAACGGTTTCTTTGGGCTGATGTTTGACAATTTGACGGTTCTATCGTTTCTCGCCGGTGTCCTGGTTTTCGGCTTCAGGTTTCCGGCGGATATCGTCTACTCCAGGATGTTCCCCGGCACCGCCATTGGCGTTCTCTTCGGCGACATGGTGTACACGTGGATGGCCTTCCGTCTCGCCAAAAAAACCGGCAACACAAGAGTGACGGCCATGCCGCTGGGGTTGGATACCCCCTCGACCATCGGCATGGCCCTGGTCGTGCTCGGCCCGGCGTTTCTCGGTCTGAAGGCGGAGGGAATGCCGGAGCGGGACGCCGCGATCCTGACGTGGCAGATCGGCATGGCGACAGTGGTCATGATGGGCGTATTGAAGTTGGTTCTCTCGTTTTGCGGAGGATGGGTTCAGAAAATTGTGCCCCAAGCGGGGCTTCTTGGATCACTGGCGGGCGTTGGCCTGGCGTTGATCGGGTTCATTCCATTGGCGGATATCTTCGGAATGCCGCTCGTCGGGCTGGTGGCGCTGGGCCTGATCCTGTACACGCTGATTGCCGGGATCCGGCTGCCGCGGCATTTCCCGGGAGTGCTGGCCAGTGTCCTGGTCGGCACGGTTCTGTATTACCTGCTTGGCCCGACGGGATGGGCCGGGGGCAGCTATGTTTCCCCCCCGCCGCTCACACTCCATATGAGCTTTCCCGTGCCGAATCTGGGTTTCATACACGGGTTCGTGCCGGCCCTGAAGTACCTGCCGATTGCGGCTCCGTTTGCCATCTTGACGGTCGTCGGCGGGATCAATGTGACCGAAAGCGCCCGGGTGGCGGGGGACAATTTCAACACGCGGAATATTTTGCTGACCGAGGCGGTGGCAACGTTCGTGGCCGGAATCTGTGGCGGCGTCGCCCAATCGACCCCGTACATTGGCCAGCCGGCGTACAAACGAATGGGGGCCCGGGCCGGCTACACACTCCTCACCGGGCTGTTCATCGGGCTCGGCGGCATTCTGGGTTACGTTTCCTTCTTCGTGGAGTTGATACCCCGCGCCGTTCTGGCCCCGATTCTGGTGTTTGTTGCGCTGGATATCATGGCCCAGGCCTTCCTGGCCTGTCCGGCGAAGCATGCCGTTGCGGTAGCGTTCTCTTATTTTCCGACGGTGGCTCGTCTGTTGTCCATCAAGCTGGGGAACCCTGAGTTTGTGTCGGTCGAGGCCTTTCAGAAGCTGATGGTGGCCCAGGGACGAGCGCTTCCCGAGTTGTTGGTCACGGTTGCGCTGGGAAACGGTTTCATTTTAACGGGCATGCTGTGGGGGGCATTTCTGGCGGAGCTGATTAACCGACGCCTGAAAATCTCGGCGGTTTATCTTGCCATACTGGCGTTGTTTTCCTTCTTCGGCGTTGTGCATTCCTGCTCGCCCGATGGGAACATTTACCTCCCCTGGTTGCTGACCGGAATCGCCCGGAAGATTCCGTATCAATTCGCGCTGGGATACGCGGGGCTGGCCGTGATGTTTCTGCTGCTTTCCGCAACCTCGGCGAGCCGGGAACCTCCGTTGGATCCGGAGCATGTGTTTAAAACAGAAGGATGAACCCCGGCGGGAGACCACTCTTATGCGCGTTTTGAATCGATTGAGCATCTTTATTGTTGTTCTGGGGATGTCACTGCACTCGGCCCTGGCCGAGGTCAAGGTCGGGTTGGTCCTGGATCTCGGAGGCAAGGACGACAAGTCGTTTAACGCATCGGCCTACGAAGGGGCCACCGAGGCCAAGAAGAAGCTGGGGATTTACCTGAAATACGTCGAGCCCAGCGATGACAACGCGTTCGAGCCGCTGCTGCGCGCGTTCGCGCAGAAAGATTTCGACCTGATCATCGGGATCGGTTTCGCCCAGAAGGAAGCCATCGCCAAAGTCGCCGCGCAGTTTCCGCAGAAGCATTTTGTCATTGTGGACTCGCAGGTCGACGCCCCGAATGTGCGGTCGCTGATGTTTGAAGAGCATGAGGTCGGGTACGTCGTCGGCGCCATTGCCGCCATGACCAGCCAGACGGGCAAGATTGGATACGTTGGCGGAATGGATGTGCCGCTCATTCGGCGGTTCGAGATGGGCTACGAAGCCGGCGCGAAAAAGATCAATCCACGGATCGCCGTCACCGCCAACTACGTCGGTGTGACCCCCGAGGCCTGGAACAACCCGCCCCGGGGCAAGGAACTCGCGCTGGCGCAGTACAATGCCGGCGTGGACGTGATTTTTGCCGCTGCCGGCGCGTCGGGTTTTGGCGTGTTCGATGCGGCGGAGGAAAAGAAGAAACTCGCCATCGGCGTCGATTCCAATGAGGACTGGGTGAAGCCCGGCTATATCCTCACCAGCGCGCTCAAGCGGGTTGACCTGGCCGTCTACTCGGCCATTCAGGATGCGCAGAACGGGAAGTTCACCAGCGGCTTGAAACGCTTTGGACTTGCCGACAAAGGCGTCGATTATTCCATCGACCAATACAATGAGAAACTCCTGCCGGAGTCCGTCCGCCAGCGCGCCGACGCCCTCAAAGCCGACATTATCGCCGGCAAAATCGTCGTGCCGGATTATTACAAGCTCAAATAGTTGACCGATAGCAGCCAACTGCTCTACAAGAAATTGATCGCATGAGAACGAATCCCGCCGTCAATCTGCTGGTTGTCTCTTGCCTTGTCGTCCTCGCCGGGTGCATGACACCCTCAAAGGACGTGTTGACCAGTGCCGATTACGGACCGTTTCCCACGGACTATCAGAGGATTCTTACCGATCAGATTAGCAGCACCCTCAAAGACCCGTGGTCGGCTCACTTTGAATTCGATGCACCCCGAAAGGGCTGGTGCGGAGGGGATTTGCTGATGGGCATGAAAAAACGCTACGGCTGGATTGTGACCGTGCGAGTGAATGCCAAGAACGGCTTCGGCGCGTACGCGGGCTGGGAGAGTCACACGTACCTATTTACCGGCGGCCAAGTCATCGACATGAGAAACGCCACTTGGGGCGGACTTAGCCAGAGCGCCGGTTACGCGGAATAGACTGTGAACGGGGGCGACGCTTGACTTGTGACGCAACTTTCCCCCGCTTGCATCTCCATGAATCCAATTCTTCCTGCCCTTTTAAGTTCAGCATGATCATCTCTGGGCGCCGATGATATAGCGGCTGCCGATATATCATCGTATTGCCTTACGACTGGGAGAGCACGCAGTTCATGGCGTTGGAGAATTGACGCCAGTTTCGCTTCCGGGCTTCCAGTTCCTTCAAGCCCTTGGCGGTGATGACGTGCGATTTGCGCTCCCGTGCGCCGCGCGGCTTTACCCATCGCGCCCGGGCCAGGCCACGCTTTTCGAGCGTCCGTAGCACGGGATACAAGCTGCCGAACGAAAACTGGAAATAGTGCTTCGAACGTAGTGCGAGGTCCTTCCGTAGTTGGTATCCGTATCCCTCGCCGTTGGCCAACAGCGCCAGCACCAGAGTTTCCGCGTGTCCGCGCACCATCTCACGATCCAGACTCTTCATAATCAGATGATATAGCGATAGCCGATATATCATGTCAACATCTCCCCATTGATTATCATTTCGTGCGCAGGGTTTTGAAAGTTGCCAGCAGCAGGTAATTCAAGCCAGCCGCTCATCGAGCCCCGCAACACGGGAGCGGCCAGCCGTCAACGCATTTCCCAGCAGGGATCCGTTCAACAGCATTGACTCTCTTGCCCCAAATTCGGACACTCCCAAGAATCATGGCGCCCGAGATACCGTCAGCGGTTGAATTGCGCGGACTGACCAAGCGGTTTGGCAGCGTGGTCGCCAACGACGGGGTGAATCTCCGGATTCGGTCGGGCACGATTCACGGCGTAATCGGCGAGAACGGCGCGGGCAAATCCACCGCGATGAAGATGCTGTACGGCATTTTCCCGCCGGACGCAGGTGAGATCATTGTCCATGGCAAGACGTGTGTGTGGGAATCGCCCGCGGATGCCATCGCCGCCGGAATCGGCATGGTGCACCAGCATTTCATGCTCGCGGGGCCCTACACGGCGTTGGACAACATCCTGCTCGGTGCGGAGCCGGTCCGTTTGGGCGTGATCGATCGACGACGCGCGCGTATCCGACTGGAGTCTCTGGCCCAACAGTACGGGTTGGCAGTCGACTGGGATGCCGCCATCGAGGAACTTCCCGTGGGCGTGCAACAGCGGGTCGAAATCCTGAAGCTGCTGTACCGCGACGCAAGGATACTGATCCTCGACGAGCCGACCGCGGTCCTCACGCCGCAGGAAACCAACGAGCTGTTTCGGAACCTGAAGAAGCTTCGCGATGAAGGCAAGACGATCATCCTCATCACGCACAAACTCAAAGAGGTGATGTCGTTCACCGATCACGTGACGGTGTTTCGCGCGGGCAAGGTCACCGGCGAGATGCCGACCGCGCAGACCAATCCGCAGGAACTCGCGAACCTCATGGTCGGCCGGAAGGTGGTGTTGAACATCAACGTTTCTCCCGCACACGCTCGCGCGGAACTGGCCATGGAGGTCGCGGCGTTGAGTCTCTCGGGAACGGTGGCCGGAAGCCGTCACAAACTTTCGGACGTGAGTTTTTCCGTGAAGCGCGGCGAGATCGTCGGCATAGCCGGGGTCGAAGGCAACGGACAATCGGAACTTTTACAGGCGATTCTTCATCCGCGCGAGCCGTTGTGCCGGACATCGGGTACGGTCCGGGTGCTGGGCGAAGACGTGACACACTGGGACGCGCGGGAGATTCGCGATCTGGGCGTGGCCGTGATTCCCGAAGACCGCCAGCGCGAGGGTCTTCTGCTGGAGCGGCCTGTGAGCGAGAATTTCCTGTTGGGGTTGCAACGAAGTTCCGCGTTCAGCCAGGCGGGCCTGTTGAACTCGAAGAACCTGCGGGCCGCCGCCACGCAGGCGGTCGAGGAATACGACGTGCGTCCACGCGATCTGGCGATTCCGGCGGGAAACCTTTCCGGCGGCAACCAGCAAAAGCTGATCGTGGCGCGAGAATTTCAGAGGAAGCCGCGTCTGTTGATCGCGGCCCAGCCGACGCGCGGAGTGGACGTGGGCGCGATCGAATTCATTCACAACCGAATCGTTCGCGCGCGCGATGAAGGCGCGGGTGTCCTGCTTGTCTCCTTTGAACTGGAAGACATCCTGACGTTGTCGGACCGCATTCTCGTGATGTACGAGGGCCGGATCGCGGCGGAATTCGCTCGCGGAGTTTCCGAGCGCGAGCTGGGATTGAAGATGGCCGGTTCATGAGAAAACTCCTGCAACCCATCCTGGCCGTGGCATTCGGGCTTGTCCTGGGACTCGGGGTCACGCGGCTCGCGGGCGAAAACCCGTGGCACGTGCTGCAGATTCTGTGGAAGAGCGCGTTTGGTTCCCGCTACGATTTTGGGATGACGTTATTTTACTCGACGCCGCTCATTTTCACCGGGCTCGCGGTGGCGGTGCCGTTCCAGGCGGGCCTGTTCAACATTGGCGCCGAGGGACAACTCACGCTCGGCGCGCTCGCGGCGGCGGCGGTCGGCGCCGTCTGGCCGGCGTTGCCGTGGCCGTTGGCGCCGGCGCTGGCAATCCTGGCCGCGGTCACGGCGGGGATGGTTTGGGGTGCGATCCCCGGCTGGCTTCGCGCCAAGCGCGGCAGTCACGAGGTCATCAATACGATCATGCTCAATTTCATTGCGGCGGGCCTGGCGAGCTACGTGACGTTGTATCTGCTCAAGAATCCCGACACGCAGAATCCCGAGACGCGGCCCATCGGCGCGGGTTACCTGATCAGCCAGTTTGGAATTTTCGGAGGCGCGCCCGTGAGCATGGCGTTGCCGCTGGCGATTCTAGCCGCGGTCCTCGTCTGGATTCTGTTGTGGCGGACGGTCGTTGGGTTCGAGATGCGCGCCGTGGGCCAGAACGAATCCGCGGCGCGCGCGGCGGGAATCAACACGGGCCGCATGACCATCATCGCGCTGGCCGTGGGCGGCGGACTGGCTGGACTCGTGGGCGTTGGCGAGGTCCTCGGCAATGCCGGCAAGTTTCGACTCGGATTCTCTCCCGAGTACGGGTTCATCGGGATTGCCGTGGCGCTGTTGGGACGCAACCAGCCGGCGGGCGTGGTCGCCGCCGCGTTGCTGTTCGGCGCGCTCCACAAAGGCACGGCGGATTTGGATTTTGAGACCGAACACGTCACGCGCGAGTTGTCGCTGGTGCTTCAGGCGCTGATCATATTGTCAGTTTCGGCGGACGGACTGTGGAGTTGGATGAAGAAACGGAGTGCCGCATGAACTGGGACCTGCTGGCGTCCACATTGCGGGTCTCGACGCCGCTGATTTTCGCGGCGCTCGGCGGGATGTTCAGCGAGCGTTCGGGCGTGATCAACATCGCGCTCGAAGGCCTCATGCTGCTGGGCGCGTTTGCCGCGGCGGTGGGGACGCTGTTGACGCATTCGCCGTGGCTGGGTTCCGCGTTCGGAATGGCGGCGGGCGTTTTGCTGGCGGCGGTGTACGCGTTGTTTGTGATTCGGTTGCGGGCCGATCAAATCGTGGCTGGCGTGGCGATCAATATGCTGGCCATGGGCCTCACGCCATTCATGTGCAAAATCCTCTACGATGTCACCGGCTCGACACCCTCCATCCCGCTTCACGAACGATTTCATTCCGCGCCGCTGTACCTGTGCTGGGTGCTCGTCGCGGCGTGCGTGCTCTGGGTGAAATATACGCCGACCGGTTTGTGGGTGAGTTTTGCCGGGGAACATCCCGAGGCGCTCGACGCAGCGGGTATTCGGGTCAATCGCGTCCGCTGGATGGCGGTGCTGGTCAGCGGTGCGCTGGCGGGGATGGGCGGCGCATCGCTGTCTGTCTTTCTGTCGTCGTCGTTTTCGCGCGACATGACGGCGGGACGCGGATTCATGGCGCTGGCGGCGCTGATCTTCGGGAAATGGAAGCCCTTGCCGACGGCGCTGGCGTGTTTGTTGTTCGGGTTTGCCGATGCCGTCCAGATTCGGCTCCAGGGCGTGGCGGTTTGGGGCGGGCATCCCATCCCCGTTGAATTCATCCAGATCCTTCCCTATCTCGTGACGATTCTGGTTCTGGCCGGCTTCGTCGGTCGCTCCCATCCGCCAAAGGCGGCCGGCACGGTGTTTGAGAAGGGGTAGCGCGGCGTTGCCACGCGGTCAAGAATGTCCAGCCTGATACGAGAGGAAGAGGCTGTAGAACATATTCGACATTTCAAGAATCGCCTTGACGGTGCTCTTTGCCTGTTTCTCGGTAAACCAAATCGCTTTTGACGGATCGCTTGTCCAGTCGAAACCGAATTGTTTCTCCAAATACCAGCAGACATATCGCAATTGAATTTGCCCGTGCCATCGATAGGCGACGGCAAGGCGATAGTTCGGGCGGCGGGGGTTTACCTTTTTTAGCAACAGCAATTCGATTTTGCCGACGCCCCGTTCGGTTTGTTCGATGATGTTATGCCGTTCGGCAATCTCGAATCGCATCCGTCCAATTTTCAGTTCCATCGGTTCGGGATGATACCATCGGCGGGACTGCCAAGGCAACCGGGGCGGGTGGCAGGGCAAGAATACGATTGCCACGCCCGCGCTTAGCAAGCGCAGCTACAACGACCGGACCGCGGTCGGCGCCCGCGGCTACAGCGGAGCGGAAACGACAACGGCATAGGCACCGCGCTTAACAAGCGCGGCTACAGCGCATGGATCTCGCCTTGAAACGGCCAGTCCTCGGCGCGAGCTGTCAAGCCCGCCCGGACCGGGTTCTGCCGCACATATTCCCATTTCTGTGCGTAGCTCTCTTCGGAGCGCAACACGTGGTCGAAGAATCCCTGCTGCCAGAGCCGGGCAGAACCGCGCTTAGCAAGCGCGGCTACAGCAGCCGGACCGCGATCAACGCCCGGGACGACAACCCGCTTCGTCGTCCACTGCTTCCACAACCGCACAAATTCCGACAATGTCTTGGCGTTGGGTTGTGCCGCGCAGAAGAAATGGACGTGGTCCGGCATAATGACGTAGCGGCCAACCAGCCATCCGTGGCTCTTGTGGGCGGCGCGCCATTCGCCGGTGAGAATGTCGGCGACGGCGGTGGTGGCGAGGATGGGCCGGCGTTGTTGGGTGCAGGCGGTCACGAAATAAACCGGTGATTCCAACCAAACCCGTTCCAAACGTCGCAGGTGTTTGTGTGGATCGTCTGGCATACGGCGGATTTGCATACGACAAGACGGGGTCAGGTACAACCTCGAACCGTGGTCAACGCCCGCGGCTACAACGACCGGCACAACGCAGAACCGCGCTTAACAAGCGCGGCTACAGCAACGGACAGGCCCGCGGTCGGCGCCCGCGGCTACAGCGTGCGGCCTACTTCCTATTCAACCACTCAATGATGTCAGGTTTTTGGTTGGGCCAGGCGAGTTCGAGGGCGGTCTCGATGCGGTAGCGTTCTTTTGGGGAGCGCTGCCAGGTGAGGCGGAGCTGACGGAACCAGCGGGTGGTCCAGATGGCGGTATCGAACTCGGCGCGGGGGATGCGCATGGCCGGGCCGGGGCGCGGAGGAGTTTATCCAGCGTGATGCCGAACACCCGGGCGATGCGGATGAGCACATCGGCGGAGGGTTCATGGCCCTGGCTGAGCCAGCGGCTGATATTGGCCTGACTGACCGAGAGGGCGTGGGCGGCTTCGGTTTGGTTCCAGCCGCGTTTGGCCATCAGGACACGGAGATTATCGGCGAAGTCGCTCATAGGTCAATTCCTTTCACGCAAATTACCTGTTGACATTGTATTCATACCAGTATATACGTCTTCTTGTATGTGAATACGAATTGTAATCGTATGTGGTGCGAAAGGCAAGCGTCGATCACGACGCGACCACAATCGGCTGGGGACAGCCGACGCTACAACAGTGGCAATGTCAAGACGCCCCGCCGGTCGCGCCCCACTCGCCAACCCGCAACACTTTCGGAAGGAGACAGTTATGAACGAGATTAATGGAACAACCAAAACCACGTCACTGCGGCGGCTGAAGGCGAATCGGCGCAATTGCCGCAGCTCCACCGGTCCGAAGACGGCCAAGGGCAAGATCCAGTCGCGGATGAACGCGGTCAAGCACGGCCTGCGGTCGTCGCTCGTGGTGGTGCGGGGGTTGCAGGTCCGGGAGCGGACGAAAGATTTCCAGGAGCTGCGGGAGCAGTTGTGGGAGGAACTGGCGCCGGTGGGACCGGTGGAGGAGATGCTGGTGGAGCGGATCGTGACGGCGCAGTGGCGGATGCGGCGGGCGTTGGTGGCGGAAGCCGGGGAGATCGTGTTGAGCGTGGACGGCGGTCACTGGGAGCGGTCCAAGCGCGAGCCGGAGATGTTCCGACGGTTCTTCAACGGGCTTCGAGACCCCGTTGTGGAGATGGAGCAATCCGCGCGAGGCTTGGGGTACCTGATTCACGTGTTGGAGGAACTGCGCGCGGAGGTGACGCGGGAAGGGGGATTGACGGAGGCGGTGTTGGGGCGTGCTCGGAGACGATTTGGCGAACAGGAGACTTCCCTGATCCGGGAGCTGGTGGGAGTGCGGGATGGGTTGGCGGCAAATCCGGAGGGGTTGAGCGCGGAAGCGCTGAAAGAGAAACAACTGGGGTCGGTGCTGGGGCGGATTGAGGGGAGACTGAATTTGTACCGCATGTTGATCGGGGAGTGCGAGGAACGGGAGGAGAAGGAAGAGGTGGCGCGGCAGTCGGCGGAGGTGTTGCCGTCGCCGGCGGTGCTGGACAAGATCCTTGAGTACGAGACAAGGGTGGAACGGCAGTTGTATCGGGCCATGAACCAGTTGGAACGCCTGCAACGGAGGCGAAACGGAGAACAAGTTCCGCCTCCGCTCACGATGGATGTGTCGCGGAGGATGTGATGGGGGCATATATACGTTTCTGCCAAACGAAGCCAATTATAATTGACAAAAATTTGGCATTTGTATCCTTGGTGGACAGTGGGTTATGGAAACAACATGGCCGAATTTGTGTTGGCTTCGTTTTGTCCAAAAATGGCTTCGTTCGCCCCCGCTCACGAAGGCCTGCGGCTCGTACCACGTGCGTCCGTCTCGGCGCTACACTCGCGCCTCGGCTTGGCTTCGTTTGGGGGTTTGGTGCTCTCCCGCGTGCGATAAGATGGTCGGATATGCGCTGGCGTGGCGGATTGTTTGCTCGCGTGACAGCGCGGCGGGGTGGGGGTACCATTTGGGTGGATGAAGACGGGAACGTGGATGCGGACGCTGCTGGTGGGTTTGCTCGCGGCGCTGGCGGTATTGCTGGTAGCGAGTTTCCTGCTCGCGCAGAACCTCGAATGGCGCGGAAACGCCCGCTGGCAGTTACTGGAAGAATCCATCGGCGCGTTCCTGGCGTTCGAGGTCGCGGCGTTCGCGCTCCTGCATTACGGACTGGAGGCGCGACGGCTGCCATTGTTCATCGGGTTGGCCTATCTCAGCGCGTCGATCTCGGATTTGGTCTCGGCGCTGCTGTCACAGGGTTACTATGCGCAGCCGCTGGTCGGGCAGACGGTCGCGGTGATGGGCGCGTGGACGGCGGGCCGGCTGGCCATGGCATTGTTCCTTCTGGCCGGGCTGGTGGCGAACCGCCATTTCCCCCGGGCGGCCAACGTGCGGGCCGAACTCGTGCCCACGACCTTGATCGGAATCAGCATCGCATTCGCGCTGGTGCAACTGTCCCTGATGGTGCCGGTGCCGGGCTCCATGCGCGACGTGTTCGGCGGCTCGATCCACAAGCCGTGGCAACTGGCGGTCGCCTTGCTCATGGTCGCGGCGGTGCCGGGATATTGGAGCGTCTATCGACAACAAGGCGGGGCGATGCTCGGTTCGGTGCTGGTGTCGCTGGTGGTGGCGATTTTCGTGCAAGCCTACATGGCGCGCTCCGCGGCGTTGTACGATGGATTGTTCAATCTCGCATCGGTGCTCAAGATCGCCAGCTACATTCCGCCGCTGATCGGCTTGTTCGTCGAGAGCGTGACCTTGTTTCGCGCCCAGCGAAAACTCACGAACCGCCTCGAAGTCGCCCAAGCGGAACTGCGGGATTACTCGACGGGCCTGGAGAAAAAGGTCACCGAGCGGACGCGCGACCTGGAGACACGCGCGAAGGAATTGGAAACGTTCGCCTACACCGTGTCGCACGATTTGAAAGCGCCGCTGCGTGGAATCCAGACCTACTCGCAGTTTCTGTTGGATGATTACGCCGCGAAGCTGGATGAGACGGGCCGCCGCTACACGGAAAACGTGGGCAAGGCAGCGGCCAACATGAAACAGTTCATCGACGACCTGCTGGAGTATTCGCGGCTGGAGCGGCGCGAGGCAGAACTGACGCCGGTGGACGTGCGCGGGCTCGTCGAATCAGTCCTGGGCGAGCGGCAGGCCGAGATCGAGCAACGAAAGACGTCGGTCGAGGTGGATGTCCCGGTGCCCGCGGTGGCGGCGGACCGCGCCATGTTGCGGCAGGCGATTGCGAATCTGTTGGACAACGCGATCAAGTACAGCCGGGACGCGAAGCCGCCGCGGATCGTCGTGCGTGGCGCCGTCGAGAACGGCCAGTTCGTTTTCAGCGTGAGTGACAATGGCTGCGGGTTCGATATGAAAGACCACGAGAAGCTGTTTCAGATATTTCAGCGGTTGCACACGGCGGCGGAATTCGAGGGGACGGGCATCGGATTGAGCACGGTGAAGCGAGCGATCGAAAAGCAGGGTGGACGCGTGTGGGCGAAGAGCGAGCCGGGCAAAGGCGCGACGTTCACGTTCGCGATTCCCCGGCGGGAGGCGCGGAAGCCATGAAACCTTCGCAACCAAAAGCGGGAATGGCCAATACACTGACCTTGATCAGTTTGATCGCCTTGCTGGTCGCGCTGGCATTGCCCGCGCTGGACGAGCAATTGGAACGCGCGCGTCGGGCGCGGTGCCTGGGCAACGAGCGCGCCATTTGGGCCGCGATGTCATTGTACGCGAGTGATTTTCGTGGTTGGTTCCCCGCGATGTCGGTGTTGGGGCGGGATGGGATGCGGGGCGAAGCCGAGAACGGGCTGGACCGGCATTGTTCGCTGCTGCTGAATTTGGGATATAGCCACAACCCGTCGATCTTCGTTTGTCCCAGCGAGAGAGAAGACGGCGATCCTGCGATGCCGTTGAGCGACGACGGCTCGACCGGCCACGCTCGGGTGCGCGTCGCCAGCGGGGGCCCGCCGTGGGTTCCCGGCGAGGAACCTCGCGCGAATTTCTTCTGGTACAACGTGAGCTACCTATACGTGGCGGGGTTCACGATTCATGACCGGAACGATTTTCTGTTGCTGGCCGATAAACACTGGGACAGCGAAGGCGGATGCGCGGGCGATTGCCGCCACGACCTCGATCAATTTGACAGTCACGGTCGCGCCGGGCGGAATGTCCTGTATCTCGACGGGCACGGGGAATGGTTGCCCGGAGTGAGCCTCGACGACGCATGCGCTCCGATCGACGAGAACCACGCCCAGCATCGATCACGCGCCGTTGACTAAGCGGACGACGCACGCGGGTCTTGGAGGGCGCGAACCAACAGGGAACCGGCTTCGACCGCGACGAGACAAATGTCGTCGGGAAATACCGTGTTTCCCGCGTGTCGATTGGCGGTATCGACGATGTGCTCAACGATGCGCTGTGGGCTTTCGTGGATCAATTGCCTGGCGATGGTTTCCAGATGTGTGAGTCCCAACGGTTCACCCTCCGCGTTGGGCACATCGAGGATGCCATCGGTGTAGAGAATGAAGGCATCCTCGTCATCGACGGACGTGGCGTGCGCGGGAAACACCGCGTGTTCCTCCATGCCGAGGGTGGGTCCTGTCTTGCTCTTGTCAAACAGACGTTCGACCTCCTCGCGTTTGCGACGGAGATGAAGTTGGGGTGGGTGTCCGGCGTTGGCAAAGCTCGCGCGCTTCTCCGCGAGGTCGATTTTCAGGTAGAACGCCGAGGCGTAAAGTGGCGCGGTTGTTTGGCGCAAGATGCGGCTCAGGCCCGAGTTGACTTCCGTGAGGAACTCCTCGGGGTCTCCGGCCATTTCCTTCAGTTCCTCAATCAACGTGCGCAACGCGGCCGTGACGAGCGCGGCTTGGATTCCGTGGCCCGCGACATCGGACACGAAGATACCAGCCGAGTGGTCATCAATCGGCACCACATCAAAAAAATCGCCGCCGACGGAGAGAGTCGGGGTGTAATGGTGATAGAACCGGAGCCCCATGGCATCCGGTGTTTGTTGCGGGGCAAAGTGCGGGAAACTCTGTGGCAGGAACGCCTGTTGCAACTCGCGCGCCATGCGCAGGTCCCGATCGGCCAGGCGTCGCTGGTCCTCCAATTGATCTTCCAGATGCTTGCGCTGGAGGACAGTGATGATCGCACGCGCCAGATCGGCAAGATTCATCTCGTCCTTCTTGAGATAATCGTGCGCGCCCCGTTTCATGGCTTCGACGGCGACGCGTTCATCGCCCATTGCTGTGAGCATGATCACGGGCAGGGTGCGGTGGGCCTGGCGGATCGTGGACAGGACCTCCAAACCGCTCATGGCCGGCATTTGATAGTCGAGCAGCACCAGATCGAAGAGCTCCTGAGTCAGCCGCAACAACGCGCGGGTGGGATCGGATTCCCACGTCGTGCGGAAGGTATAGTCCGAACTCAACTTCTGAAGGAAGCTCCGGACGTAATCCGCATCCGATTCACGGTCATCGATGAGCAGAGTCTTAATTTCTCGGGGCATGGTTGCGTTTCCGTGATTGCGGTGAGTATATCACAGGGCAATTGACCCAGCCAAGTGCATGCTTGCGGCACAGGGGTTGCAGAGAATCGGGTCACGAGGGTTTTCGCGCCCCGTGACCGGGCTGAGGTACGGAAAACAAGTTTGCAATTCTCTAGTTCGCGTGTAGACTTCGGTCGGCATGAAGGTGTCGAAACGAGGCGAGTATGCCCTGCGGTCGCTGATCAATCTCGGTATCGCACAAGAATTGGGTCGGCCAATGATCCAGATCCGTCAATTGGCCGAGAAGGAGAACATCCCAGTGAAGTTCTTGGAAGCGATTCTGCTGGAATTGAATCGGGCGGGTTATTTGGACAGCAAGCGCGGCAAGGGCGGCGGCTATTTTCTCAGGAAACCGATGGCCAAGATCACCATTGGCGAGATTGTTCGCCTGATTGATGGGCCGCTGGCACCAATCTCTTGCGCCAGCGTGACCGCGTACCACCCGTGTTCCTGCCCCGATGAAGCGCATTGTGGACTGCGATTGTTGATGGTGGACGTCCGCAACGCAATCGCCGACATTCTGGACCGATATACCCTGGCCGACACGGTCGAGGTGACCCTTCGCCGTATGCGACGGGACAAAGTACCCCTGCCGTTTGCCGAAGTAACGAAGCGAATCTGATGAAAACGACCTTGATGCTGGTGCTGTGTCTGTGCCTGTGTGCTTCCGTCCGCGCGGAGAAAGTCATCTTGCGGGTCGGCCATTTTCCGAATGTGACGCACGCGCAAGCCGTCATCGCCCACGGGTTGAGCCGATCGGGCAAGGGGTGGTTTGAAGAGCGGCTCGGGCCGGATGTCGAAGTGCAGTGGTTCGTGTACAACGCCGGGCCAAGCGCGATGGAAGCGATTTTTGCGCGATCGATCGACCTCACCTATGTCGGTCCGAATCCGGCCGTCAACGCGTACCTGCGGTCACATGGCGAAGAAATCCGAGTTGTTGCCGGTGCGTGCAGCGGCGGCGCGGCGCTGGTGGTGCAACCCGACGAGCGAATTACGAAGGATACCGATTTTCGGGGTAAGCGAATTGCCACGCCGCAGTTCGGCAACACACAGGATGTGGCGTGTCGCGCCTGGCTGTTATCGAAGGGGTTGCGGATCACGATGGTCGGTGGTGATGCGCGGGTCATTCCCACGGATAACCCCGATCAACTCTCCCTGTTCCAAAGAGGCGAACTGGACGCGGTATGGACTGTCGAGCCGTGGGTGAGTCGGTTGGTGCGCGAGGCCAAAGGCAAGGTGTATCTCGATGAGGGTTCATTGTGGCCGGACACGGGTGGCCGATATGTCACCACGCATTTGGTCAGCAGCGTGAAATTTCTTCAGGATCGCCCGGCGCTACTGAAGAAGTGGATCACCGCCCATGTGGAATTGACGGAATGGATTAACGCGCACCCCGACGAGGCCAAGCGAATTCTGAATGACGAGATCCGACGGGAGACAACCCGGTCGCTCCCGGAAACCATATTGGACAGCGCTTGGAAACGATTGCAGATCACGTACGACCCGGTCAAAGACTCGCTGTTGAAGTCCGCCGAGGACGCGTATCACATTGGATTCCTGAAGGAGAAGCCGGATTTGTCGCACATCTATGATCTCAAGCTACTGAATGAGGTCTTGCGGGAGAAGGGCCTGGCCGAAATCAAATGATGGCGATTCAGGACGAACTGCAAAACGTCCAACCGGTAAAGCTGGTTGTCGACGGCGTGTCGAAGTGGTTCCGAACACGCCGGGCGACGGTGCACGCGCTCGACAACGTCTCGCTGAACATCCACGAAGGCGAGTTTGTGTGTCTGGTGGGCCCGTCGGGATGCGGCAAGTCCACGCTGCTGAACATCATTGCGGGCTTGGAAATGCCGGACAACGGCCAGGTGCTGGCCAATGGCAAACCTGTCTCAGGTCCAGGCCGCGATCGGATGATGATGTTTCAGGAATCAGCACTATTTCCCTGGCTTGACGTGATGGATAATGTGATGTTCGGCCTGAAGCTCAAACCGAACTTGTCTTCGAGCGAGCGTCGTGAGGTCGCCAAGTACTATCTCCAACTCGTGGGCTTGAGCAAGTTTGCCAATGCCAACATCCATGAGCTATCCGGCGGCATGAAACAGCGTGTCGCGTTGGCCCGGTCCCTTGCGCCGAATCCACGCGTGCTACTGATGGACGAGCCATTTGGGGCACTGGATGCGCTCACGCGCGAACAACTCTACGGCGACATCCAGCGTATCTGGCAGGAGCGGAAGAAGACGATCATCTTCGTAACGCATAATGTCCGCGAGGCCTCTTGTCTGGGCGACCGCGTGGTGTTGTTCTCGCCGCACCCCGGCCGAATTCAGGAAAAGTTTGGAGTTGAGTTGCCGCGTCCCCGCGACATCAACAGCGTCGCCCTGGCGAAGTATTCCACGGAGATCACTCGGGCTCTAAAGCGGCACCTGAACCCGGAACTGGTGGAGGTGGGGGAGTGAGGCGGCGATTGGCGGTCATCGCCTTTTTTGTATTGCTCATCGGCGTGTGGGAAATGCTGGTGCGGATGAAGATTTGGTCGCCCGTGCTCGTGCCGTCGCCGCTGAGCGTGGCCAAGTACCTCAAGGACGCACTGGCCAGCGGTGACCTCGAACGGGCGACGCTCGTGACCGTGCGGCGCCTGCTCATCGGCTACGCGCTTGGGTTGATCCTGGGGCTGCCATTGGGGTTGTTGACGGCGCGCTTCAGGTTCTGTGAAGCCACGTTGGGGGTGATCGCGCTGGGATTGCAGACACTTCCGAGCGTGTGCTGGGTGCCGCTGGCGTTGCTGTGGTTCGGGCAAACCGAGGCGGCCATGCTGTTTGTGGTCATCATGGGCACGCTGTGGTCGGTGGTGATCGCGACGGACAATGGCGTGCGGACCGTGCCGCCCATTTACGCGCGTGCGGCGCGCACGATGGGTTCGCAGCAATGGCATACGTGGGCAAAGGTGATCGTGCCCGCGTCGCTGCCCTTCATCGTCAGCGGCATGAAGCAGGGATGGGCGTTTGCCTGGCGCTCGCTGATGGCGGCGGAGATTTACGTGACGATCCTGACGGGATTTGGATTGGGCAATCTGTTGAACTACGGACGCGAACTCCAGGCCATGGACCAGGTCATCGGCATCATGTTGGTTATTATCGTCATCGGTCTACTCGCCGATAAAATCCTCTTCTCACCGTGGGAGCGCTTCCTCTACCGCCGTTGGGGAACAGCGAAGAGCTAAAGGCAAAAAGGCGCGCTAGGCTCACCCGAGCGCGGGGCTCAGACATAGTAAGCGCATCAGACTGGCGAGGGTTCACATCACATGGGCTGTCCTGATGCGATAGCTCTTCGTGGGCCACACGAAGATGGGCGAATCAGATGGCGGCCGGTTTTCGACCCCGCACGCAGACGCGACGATACAGCTCTTCGTAGCGGGGCACGATGGCCTCCGCAGAAAAAAGCTCCCGCGCACGGTGTTGCGCCGCACGACCCAGGGCGGACCGGCGGGCTGGGTCTTTGATCAGACTCTCGACTGCACGGGCAAGGACATCGGCGTCTCCCGAGTCCACCAGCAGTCCCGTTGCGCCGTCTTCGATCACCTCCGGAATGCCGCCGACGCGTCGGGCGATGCTGGGACAGCCAAAACACATCGCCTCCAGAATACTCAGACAAAAGCTCTCCGTTTCCGACGTGAACAATCCGAGGTCGGCGGCCTGTAGATAATCTTCGATGTCATTGACCCTTTCGCAGACGATCACTCGATCTTCAAGGCCCAGCCGACGGACATCGGCGGCGAATGGTGTGAAATCCCCGCCGGCCAGAATAACGAGTTTGAACGCGGTGCGGAGATGGATGCGCGCGGCGGTTTCGAGCAACAAATCGATGCGTTTCAACGGACGAAGATTGGAGGAATGAAGCACGACCACTTCATCGTGTACGCCCAGTTCGCGCCGCACCTCTTCCCGCGTGCGCCGCGGCGGGCGCGGCGCGAAGAAATTGTGAATCACGTCGATCGGCCGGTCGACCGCGAGCAGCCGCTGGGTCTCCCGTTGTAGAAAAGCGGACACCGTCGTAACGGCATCCGAGCAGGCGAGAGCGTGGCGGATCGCCGGTCCGTAGCCCGGATCACGGCCCAGCAACGTGGTGTCCGTGCCGTGCAGCGTCGTGACGACCCGCGGCTGTTGCTCCGGCGGAAGCATCGACCGCGCAAGGATGGCCGCCGTCGCGTGCGGCACGGCGTAGTGAACGTGGAGTACGTCCAGCCGGTGGTCGCGGCTGACTTCCGCCATCTTGACCGAGAGCGGCAGCGTGTAATCCGGGTACTTGAACAGATCGTAATCGTTGATCATCACCGGGTGGAAATGAATACGCGGTGCGTCCACTGGTAAACGGAACGGACGCTCGTAGCTGATGAAATGCACCTCATGTCCGCGACGCGCCAGCTCCTCGCCCAAGGCGGTGGCGAGGATGCCGCTCCCGCCCACCGAGGGATAACAGGTGATGCCGATTTTCAATGGGCCGCCGGTCGTCATAGCAACTCAAAAGCGGCGCGCACCCCGGCTCACTGGCACGAGCGAATCGAGAACGAGCGGATCGTTCGGGAAAAGGGCGATGGCATGACCGATGCCGGCGCGCAGTCCCCACAAACGCGCGCGCGTGAGTTGCAGCTCGACGTAGTTGCGGGTACGAGATTGCGACGCGTGTGCTTCCATCGCGGCGGTCCAGGCGGCGACGATTTCCGGCGCGGAGACGTCGATCAGCACCGGCGTGACACCGGGGGGTTCGGCTTCGGATGTTACCGCGTAGAAAAAGAGTTGGTCAATCGCGTGCGGAGGCGAAGCGCGCAATTCCTTCAAGCCGCCGTAGCGA
Source organism: uncultured Verrucomicrobiae bacterium (assembly GCA_963842185.1). Lineage (GTDB taxonomy): Bacteria > Verrucomicrobiota > Verrucomicrobiia > Palsa-1439 > Palsa-1439 > Palsa-1439. The sequence continues at coordinate 313,525 of CAWJFL010000010.1, read as the reverse complement.
GCCAGCCGCGCCGCGTCCCGCACCAGTTGTCCGAGCCGCGCATGATCGGGATGCTGATTTTCCACCAGGCTCGGCGCGAGCACGATGCCCGGCCGCACGCGCCGGATAATGCCGGCCAGGTGGATGGCGTGAGCAACGCGGACCTCCAGGTGGGCGTCGCCGTCGAGTTCGATGAACTCCACCGTCGCGCCGAGCAGGGCCGCCGATTTTTTCGCCTCGGCGACCCGTTGCGCGGGCGTGCCGTGGGTGGCGGCCTCGCCGCGCGAGCAGACGACAAAGTGCGCCGCGCGGCCGGCGCGGGTCTCCCGCGCGACGACGCCGCCGCAGCCGAACTCGATGTCGTCGGGATGCGCGCCAAAGGCCAGCAGCGGCGCGGGTTCACGAAGGGATTTCGGTGTAGGCTTCATCGGAACGGTCGATTGTGTCACGGTTTACGCAGGTGATCTCCGGCGCTTCCTCCCGGCGCAGGTAGGCCTGCTCGCCGGCGCCGGCGACGTAATGGGTGCAGTGCACGACCGATTGCATCCAGCGGAGCCGCGTGTCGCGCGTCGGGCTGATTTGCTCCTTGGTGAAAGCCGTGGCGGGCAGCGTCACGAAGCGATCTCCGCCCTCGTGCAGCTTCAGGGCGCCGTCGCCGTAGCGGGCGCGCACGATTTCGCCCTCGTACGGGACGTCGACGAAGAAGTCGTCGACGTCGCAAGCCGCGCGGCGGAAGGCCGGGTCGCTGGAGCGCGCCACGCGAGACCCCGTCGAGCAAGCCCATGCGGCGGTACATCTCCAGACAGAAGTCGGCCACACTCTTGGCAGACGTTTGTTGGAAGACCTCGACGCACCGGCGCTCGACATAGTTGGGCAATTGGAGCGCGGTCGCAGCCTGCCAATCGGCGGGGATGCGTTTGAGGTAGAGCGGCGAGAATTTGCGCTGGAGCTTGTTCTCGAAGGTGAAGTTGAGCTGGCGCCGGCTCGCCGGTCTTGCGATGGCGCAGGGTGGTCTTCGTTTCGCGCGGGTCGTGGTCGCTGTCGTGGTAGAAGAAGACGATCTCGCCGCCGATCTCCGCTTGCAGCCGCCGGGCCGTCTGGATTTTGGCGACGAGGAATCGCTTCGGGAAAAACCCGCACGGTTGCTGGCCGAAGCAGATGACAGGGGCGCCGGTCATGGAGTGGATGACGTCTTGGCGGGCGTGGCGGTGGGACCGGATGTGGCTTGGATGATCAGACTGAACAACACGCAGGCCGCGCACCCGATGAAGTTGTACCAAAGATAGCTAATGTTGAGGGAAAAGTAGAGGACGAAGACGAGGGTCTGGGCCGCCAGCGCCGCCCAGAAGACCGCGGTGCCGCCGACCCACCGCAGAAAGAACGCCACGAGGAACAGGGCGAGCACCACGCCGTAAAAGACGAGCCGACGATGTTGACGGCCTGGATCAGGTTCTCCGCCAGGTTCGCGAAGAGCGCGAAGGCGAGCGCGACCAGGCCCCAGAGGACGGTGAACCACTTCGAAGCGGTCACATAGTGCGCGTCGGTCGCTTCCCGCTTGAGCACGTGCCGGTAGAAGATCGACGGTGGTCGTCGACCCGAGCGCGTTGAGCTCGGCGGCCTTCGACGACAGCGCGGCGGCGAAGAACGCGGCGACGAGCAGCCCGATCACTCCATGCGGCAGGTGGTCCAGAATGAACGTGATGAACACGTAATCGGTGTCGTTGGTTTTCGCGTGCGGGTCCGCGGCCAACATTGCCGTCTTGGCCTCCGCGCGCACGGCCTCGCTGCGGTTGAGCGCCGCCTGTGCCTGCGCGCGGGCCGCGGCCTCGGCTTGGTGGTCGCCGGCATGTTTGGCGTCGAGCCACGCGTGAATCAGTTGTTCCTTTTGCACGTGGATCGCAGTGAACTTCTGCTCGAGGGAACGGAACTGTCCGCCGGTGTCTTGACCGGCCCCTGAATGCCAGGCGGCTTTGTTGAAGAACACCGGCGGCGGCTCGAACTGGTAGAACACAAAGACCAGCACACCGAGCAGGAGAATGAAGAATTGCATGGGGATCTTGAACACGGCGTTGAACATCAGACCGAGCCGGCTCTCGCGCAACGAGGCCCCGGAAATATAGCGTTGGACCTGCGATTGGTCGGTGCCGAAGTACGAGAGCGACAGAAAGAAGCCACCGAGCAAGCCGGACCAGAACGTGTAGCGGCGGTTGACATCGAGTGAAAAATCCACCGCCTGGAGCTTGTGGAAGCCGCCCGCCACCGTGAGGGCATCCGTCAACGAGACATTCGACGGCAACTTCATCAGCAGGACGACGAAGGCCGTCACCATGCCGCCGAAGATCACGGCCAACTGGTATTTCTGGGTGACGTTCACCGCCTCGCTGCCGCCGGTCACGGTGTAAATGATGACCAGCAGTCCGCTGAGGATGATGGTGAGGTCCAACCGCCAGCCCAGCACGGTGGAGAGGATGATGGCGGGCGCGTAAATGGTGATTCCCGCGGCGAGCCCGCGTTGCAGGAGGAACAGCGCCGCCCCGAGCAGGCGAGTCTTCGTGTCGAACCGGTGGCCCAGAAACTCGTAGGCGGTGTAGACGTTCAACCGCCGGTACATCGGCAGGAACACCGCCGCGATGATGATCAGCGCCAGCGGCATCCCGAAGTAGTTTTGCACGAAACCCAGCCCGTCTTGATAGCCCTGGCCGGGAGTGGAAATGAAGGTGATGGCGCTGGCCTGGGTCGCCATGACCGAAATGCCGATGGCGGCCCACTTCACGTTCGGGTCGCCCTTTAGATAGGCGTTCAGGTTCTGGCCGCCGCGCGTCCGCCAGATGCCATAGACAGCGATTCCGACCATGCTGCCGATCAGAACTACGAAATCGAGTGGGCTCATGAAAAAATAACCGTCAGCGCGACAAGGAGTCCGACCCAAATGACAAAGGAGACGAAGACAAAGACGTAAACACCGCGCCAAGTGCCAAGCCAAGGCAATCCGGTTGTTTGGTCGCCGCTGGCACCCGCTGGCTCGGGCGGCCCAGCGTGAGGATCAATGGTGTCGTCCCGCGGCTTCATTTCCCAAGCGAAATCAGATTGGCAAATAGCCGATAGGCGCCGGGCACGCCCTCCGGCAACTGACGGAACCAGGATAACCCGGTATAAACGAAATACCCGCGGCCGTAACGGGCCACCAAGAGGCTCCCGGTCTTGGGGGACTCACCGGGGTCGTTGCACGCGAGGAGCGGCGTGAAATGGCCATCCCATTCACTGGCAAAATACAGTCCGCGCTCCTGAATCCAGCCATCAAAGTCGGATGAGACGATACGGTTGGGAGTCGTAAAAGCCGGATGGTCTGGCACAAGCAGCGTCACCGGCGCAGTTGCGTCCGTGACGCGGTCGTGCGAGATCTTCAAATCGTAAGGAGCGAGGCGTGTGGTCTGCAACCCGTCGGACGTGTTGTATTGGACGATGACGTTGCCGCCGGCTTCGACGTACGCGAAGAGGCCTGACAAATTCTGGGCCAGGTCCGTGCGGGTATTAAAGGCCCGAATGCCAAGCACCACCGCGTCAAAGCTGCGCAGGTGGTCCGCCGTCAGGTCGGCGTCGGTAAGAACCGTGACCGCATAGCCCATCCGTTGCAGGCACTCGGCTACCGAGTCGCCGGCGCCCGGCAGATAACCGATCTGGTGACCGCGAATCGCCAGATCGACACTCAGGACCTTCAAGCGCGCAGGGGGCTGCAACAAGAGCGGCGGGATGTGATCATGGCGGATCTCGACGCGTCGATTGTAGTAACTCTTGCCATCGACCTCGGCGGTCGCCAGGATTTTCGCGGTCGTCGTGTTCGTCGGGGCTGTGATGGTGAAGGTGAAACGCGCAGTCTCGTTGTAGTTGGTCAGGGAGAAAGGGTACGTCGCGGGCGTTGCTTTCCAGCCAGTCGGCGTCTCCAGATGGAGTGTGCCGGTCGCTCCGGCGTGAGCCGAAGTGACTTCCACTACCACGGGTCGGGATGTACCCGGAGCAAACAACTCCAGGTCTTCGGGAAAGTTGAGGGAAACGGGTGGCGTCACCTCCAGACGCTGACGAATCTCGCCTTTCACTCGATCACCGATGACTTGTACGGGTTCGTCGGGGATGACCAACGTTTGGCCGCCGACTTCGAACACAAATTCAACCGGAAAGGCAGGCGGATTCTCGGGACGACCGATGAGCGATGGATCGTCCACCCGGAACATCCCGATAGTACCTTCTTCGCGCAACCAATAGGGTTGGGTTAACGGCGTGGTGGGGGGCAGTATCCGGGACGATTCGCGAGTCACGCCCTGGTTGGACTTCAGATCGGCGTTTATACCAAGCTCTTCTCCGCCTGCCGGGTAGCGCACGGCAGTCCAGCGCACCGGGAAATCGGCCCGCACGATGGCGGTATGCCGCATCTTCAGCGTTTCACCCGGCACGGCCTCCGCCAGCGGTATGACCGTCTCGACATACAATCCGAGACAGCCCCGCAAGATGTGATCGAGCTGCCGGCGCTTTTCTGCGATCACGCTGTCTGTGGGCAGGGCGGCGAGGCGACTCCGCAGTGCCAGCAATGCCGGCACACTGGCGGCTGGATTTTGCGGGTTGAACCGCGCAATGGCCTCATCGGCCAACCGCCCGATCTCGGCACCGCCGGCTACGCGGCCCCAGGTCGTATCAACACCGTCGAGGATGTCGTTGGTGGCGGGTTCGCCACCGAGGAGTTGAAAGGTTTCGTTTATCGTCCCGCGCGTGCCGACGCTGCCGAAGCCTTGCGTCTTGTGCATGCTTCGGCTGCGTGCGGCAATTTCGCCGTAGGATTCGCCGAGGACCGGGTTGTAACCGCCAATGTCGATCTGGAGACCGGGTGTGTTTGTTTCGCTGTCCGCGCGGGGTCCGAATCCTCTCGGGAAGCCATTCCAGAGGATGCGTTTTGGTTGCCACGGCTTCAACTCGCCGAGTTGTTCGGGAAAGGCATTAGTGTCTCCCGCAAGCTTGAAGGCTTCGACCGCGAGGATGGCCGACGCCGTATGGTGGCCGTGAGTCCCGCCGGGCACGGTGGAAAACCGCGTGATGAGCACATCCGGTCGGAACCCACGGATGGTGCGCACAACATCGGCCAGCACTTGGTTGCGGTCCCAAATCCGGAACGTCTCGCGGTAATCCTTGGAAAATCCGAAGTCGATGGCCCGCGTGAAAAACTGCTGGCCGCCGTCAATCCGCCGGGCGGCGAGCAACTCCTGGGTACGGACCACGCCCAGTTCTTCGCCCAGCTCGGGACCGATCAAGTTTTGGCCACCATCACCGCGAGTCAACGAAAGATACCCCGTGCGGTAGCCCCGACCGCGGGAAAGGTAGGCGATGAGACGGGTGTTTTCGTCGTCGGGATGCGCGGCGATGTAGAGTACGCTACCCATCTCGCGAAAACTACGGAGTTCCTGCAAGATCGCCGACGCGGACTGAGGTTCGGCGGCGCGGATGTTGATGGGAAAAACGGTCAGCGTACAGACGGTCGCGGCGAGGAAGTTAAGGAGCCAGTGGATGTGGCGGGAGGCGGACCTCTTAAATCGAATTCTGGCATTCATGCGCGATACTCACTCGTCTGAGAACTCCACAAGACCGACCCGAGAAACTGACCACGAATGCGACGGCGTTTGCGTCGAGGAATGACCTGTGCCGCCACTATTTCTTGACCGTGAACGGCACGGAGAACTGTGTGCTTTCCCACAGCATTTTCAGCATACCGCCTCCGGACGGGTTTTTCTCGACTGCAATCGTGAACTGGTCCACCGGTTTATCCAGAGCGTCTTTCTTCAAATCAATCCGCGCGACATCCAGAGCCTCGTCGTAGGCTTGCTTGGGATCGCGGCTGACTCCCCATTGTCCGATTTGTTTATTGATGATCAGCTTGGCCGTGCCATCTTCATTCGGAAGGGTCCACAACGTGAAGGCGCCAGCCGGGATCGTTGTCTCGGCGATGACGATTGGCTTCTGCGTAATGAGGAGCGTGGCCTCGTCGGCCCCGGTGCGCCAGATCTTGCCGTAGGGCACCAGGCCTCCCCAGATTTTCCGGTTCTCACCAGTTTTGGGATCCTTGGTATATGGACGCCCGTAAACAACCGTGACCCGATTGCCGTCGATGACTGCGCTGATCGTCTCGTGGGGACTGACACGCTTTTGTTGGGCCATAAGCGGCGATGCGCTGAGGATGACTGCGGCGATCACAAGTGTGGCTGAGAATTTGTTCATCGTATCTCCCGGAATGGTCTATCCAAGGTTGACGTTTTGGTTGGGGTCCAAACGGCCGGCGTCATCAGTGCAAGCTGGAGATCAAGTCCTGGTTCATTCTCGCGAACGAGCTGGAGGGACCTTCGGCCTTGAGCGCCAGTTCGGTCGATTCCTTCGCCGCGGCAATCGCGCCTGCCTTATCCCCTTGTTTCGCCAGAATCCTGGCCTTCAGGTTATGAGCTAGAAGGCTTATCGCAATATTGCTATAATTCTTAGTAAAAATGAGATTTATATCAGTGTGTGTGGGTTGATGTGTGGGTTTTTTGCTTGCAGACGCCCATGTCGTTCCTGTATGTTTCATACCGTTGCAAGAACGATATCCGGGAGGTAGCCAACATGTCGATTGAACTTCGAACTGGACGTAACGGGAAGCTCCGTTCCACGTGGTATGGCAGGTATGAAGCCAATGGCAAACGGTACACCATCAACCTCGGCGTGAAGGTTGCTGGCGAACCGCCGGCTTCGCTGTCGCTTCGGGAAGAAGGTGACAAGGCTTTCGAGCGGTCGCGCTCCCAAGCGCAGGAGCGGCTGGATCAGACCATTCAGGAAGCTAGACGGAAACACGACGCGACCCACTTGGTGGAACGCATCTACGAGATCAAGACTGGCGAGCAGATCAAGTCCATCTCCCTTGACGAACTGCCCGACGAGTGGCTGGAAATTCCCCGACGGCGGAAGCCGAACGAACGCTACGCGGCGCAGAGCCGCTCCACGCTGGCGCGCTTCACTGCGTTTGTCCGGGCGCAGAATCCGAAGGCGGAAGAAATCTCCCACGTCACCCGCGACATGGCGCGGGCGTTCATGAAGGCGGAGGAGGCGCGGGGAGTAACAGCCAAGACGTGGAATGACACCCTGAAATTGCTTCGAGCGGCCTACAAGTACCTGCTGCCGGCCGGGGGTATCAATCCATTCTCCAATTTGCCCACACGCGAAACAGAGACCGTGTTCCGCAAACCATTCACACCGGAAGAACTAAAGGCCATCGTGGACGCGGGACGGGACGACGACTTCATTCGGCCCATCTTGATCACGGGAATGTGTACCGCGATGCGACGCGGCGATTGCTGCCTCTTGAAATGGAAGGATGTTGACCTTGCCCGGCGGTTTATTACGGTCAAGACGAACAAGACCGGTGTGACGGTGAGCATCCCCATTTTCCCGATGCTCTACGACGAACTTGCCCTCCGGCAACCGTCTGAAGCGCATGTTTTCCCAGAGCAGGCGAAGATGTACGCTGAGAACCCTGACGGCATCACTTGGCGGGTCCGCAAAATCCTCGCCGCGGCCGGCTTCAAGGACGCAGACGAAAACGGCGAGATCGTCCAGACTGACGATGACGAGATCGTTCGTGGCGAAATCCACGCCAAACGGGAAGGCGGTCTCCGCCGGGCGTCCATCCGCGACTTCCACAGCTTCCGCGTGACCTGGGTGACGCTGGCACTAACTGCCGGCGTGCCGCTGGAACTCGTCCAGAAGGTGACGGGACACAGAACCACTGACATCGTCCTGAAGCACTACTTCCAGCCCGGCCGCGAGGAGTTCCGCCGGGCGCTGCAATCGGCCATGCCAAAGCTGCTCACCAACGGCCACAGGACACCGAAGGAGGAGATGCTTGAGATTCTTGCTGGGATCTCTGCCAAGACATGGCAGAAGGACACAAAACGACTTCGTGATTTGGTCGCAAGCATTTGATAATATGGTATTTGACTGTTTTAGTGCGCCGTGTATTTTATATTTAGCTTACGGTTTAATATTTACTTGCAGGTTTCATATTAAAGCTGTAGTTTAATGTCGCAATGGGAACAGACTTTCAACTTGATTCGGTTGTTGACGACACGCTGATCGAAGTGAAGCGCGAGACGGATGCGGTGAGCACGATCCGTAGCGCACTGCTCAAGCTCGCCTATGCTGTCACTGATCGAGGACAGACGACGAGGGGAATCCTCCTGGTAATCGACCCGAAGATTACTAACGAGCGGCTGGACGAGGAAGAGAAGTACGCAAAGAAGGTTCTGGAACCCGGGATTACCAAGAGGCTGGGCATCGTGGTCTATCAGGATGGGGAATTGCGCGGCTGCCCGGAGGGGATGACAATCGAGGTTCGACGCGAACTTGGTCGTCTCGCCGGTGCGGAACTGGCGCAGAAGGTCATAAAAATCCATAGCGGCGCCGCCTTTTACGAGATTTTCAAGATACTAGTGCATCAGTGGCTCTTGGACAAAGGGCCAATGACTGCCGTGTGGCTGGCGAATACCGCCGGCTGCACCTACCCCACAGTGGCAACTGCGTTGCAGCGCCTCGGCAGTACGATCAAGCGACACTCCGACCGTCGTATCGAGTTGGCGCACTTCCCGCGCGAGGAATGGGCTCAATTGGTTGCTGTGTCGAACCAAGCCCGGTCCACCGTCCGCTTTGCAGACCGTTCCGGCCAACCACGGTCTCCTGAGTCGCTGCGCCGGCGCATGACAGATCGCTACCTCGCTGCGATCCGGGCACCGTCACCTGAGTCACTGCTCGGTCGCGTTCCGAAACTGGAACACTCTGATATTGCTGTCGGTGGTGTGTTTGGTGCGAAGCACTACTATCCGAGCCTCGACTTGACGAGCAGCCCGCGTCTCGATCTCACAATTCACGGCAACAGGATTGACTGGGGTTTTGTCGAGCGGCTCGACCCAGCACTGAAACGGGCTCAAGACCCGAGCGAACCGGCGAATTTGGTAGTCCATTTTCTTCGTCGCCATGACTCCCTTTTCGACAAGGCAGACGACGGCGTGAACTGGGCGGACCCGGTCGAATGCCTCCTCGATTTGCACGAAATGCGGCTGGAACCACAAGCACGCGAGTTCCTGAACTCCTTTCCGCTGGCGAGAGGCAAGACATGAACAAGACCGAAGACGTGATGAAACTCGTTTCACCGGGTGCCGTGCTGGCGCAAATCGCCGCAGCCATCCCACCTGATTGCCGTGAACACCTGATCATCATCGGCAGTCTCGCAGTCGGGTATCATTTCTTCGGAAACGATAACGCCCTCATGGTCCGCACGAAGGACGCGGACTGTCTGTTGTCGCCGCGGGTCGAGGCCATACCGGCCGGCGTCGCCATCACCGAGCGGTTGTTTCAGGATAATTGGCAGTACCACCCGAGCGAAGAATGGCCAGCACCCGGCAACGCTGCCACGGAGGATAAGGATCTGCCGGGAGTGCGGCTGAATCCTCCCGGGCAATTCCGACTGGTTCATTGAACTGATTACAGCTCCGGAATCACCAGCCGACCGGGGGCAGCGCTGGATTCGCCTCACGACATCAGCCGGGCACTTTGGTCTTTGCAGCTTCGGCTTTCTCTCGCTGGCCAACTACGAGCCGATACGCACTCCGCTGGGCATTTACGTTGCCCAGCCGAAGATGATGGCGCTCGCGAATCTGCTGGAGCATCCGGAAATCCGCCCTGACACCATGAGCGGCCTGATTGCCGGACGTGAAATCAAGCGCAGCAACAAAGACCTCGGCCGGGTTCTCGCCATTGCAAGGCTTAGTATCGCACAGGACGAGGACGCATTGTCAAAGTGGCCCGCCCAGTGGCAGGAGGCGTTGCAATCCCGTTTTCCAAATGACTGGCGCAATCTCGCCCGCCAGGCGGGGCCGGGTTACGCAAACTTCTCGACAGCCCGAACGACCTGGAGGAAGCCCGGCACACCTGCGAGTTTGGTTTGCTGGCATCGCAGCCTCCCACGACGGAGCAACTGCGCATCGTTGGCCAACGCTTGCTGCTGGACGCAATCGAACCGCTGGAGGAACGGGCGAAGCGCTGATCCGTGAGCGATGAGATGACAGGTGGCGCCGGTCAATGCCACCTTGGGCAAGAGAACGAGTGAGCCTCATTCACGATGGCAAGTCGTGTATTTCATTTCGTGCCCTGAAATAACTTGTTTCACGTCGTAACCGGTGTGGCACGCTCCCACAAAGCGCGTCTGATGGAGGGAGACGATGTCGCGCTGCCATGGGGATGGACGGTTCTCATGGTGGTGAGACGAGCCCAGCGAGGTGCCCATGCCGGCAGTGAGTTTTGGGGTTGTTCCAAGTACCCGAAAAGCAAAGGCATGCTGAACTTCGACTCGTTCTCGGGTTGACGTTGACGCTATTCTTGTCTGGAAGTGGGAAAGGAGTGTGACGATTACGTGGAGGAGATAACGAAAACTACAGAGACCGTCCCTGTACCCGAGACATTGCGTGGCGCGCATCCGCTTGTATCTCAAACTCTTCATGCCCTGGAGCGTGGAGAACGGGATCTAGACGGCATTTTTAGAAGGCCCAAGCAGTGTCTTGACGTGCGTGTCTCAAAGGGCAGCCTGCACCGGGCGCTTCGGATCATGGACGGATTGCTGAAAGCTCTAGAGGCGAGGGGGTACCGAGTTAGGATCACTGATAGTGAACCGAGCGAGACAGTAGTCGAATTGATGGACGTTACTATTCCGTTTCGTGTCAGCGAGTCGCTCACGTCGCGGCAGGACGAAAAGGGACCCGATGACAGTCTGGATGGCCGGTACCAATTCAGGCACAGTGCGTTCCGCAGTACGATTGTTCCATCTGGAGCCCTTGCTTTGCGAATCGAGCAGGGACATCCCTACTATTGGAAAGAAGAGGAGGGTTTACGCAGAACCTGGGCCGATGGGAAGAGGCAACGGCTGGAGAATTGTCTGGCAAAGTTCCTCGGCGGCATAATCAAGGCTGCAACAGCAAAGCGAGACGGCAAGCTTCGGGTGGAAGAAGAAAATCGCCAACGAACCGAGGCGCGGAGGCGCCAGGAAGAGGACGAGCGCCTGCGCGCAGCCATGTGGGAAAAGGTCCAAGCTGAGCAAGCACGAGTTGATCGACTTCTAGCCGAGGCTGTCAACTGGCAGCGAAGCGCGGTGCTGCGGGATTACATTGGGGCGGTACGACACTCTGCGGTGGCCCGCGGAGAATGCGTGGATGAACAAAGTGAAGTCGGGAAATGGCTCAAATGGGCTGACGAGCAGGCAGAGCGGCTTAATCCTTTGAGGCCAAACCCACCTTCCATCCTTGACGATCAAGAGAAGTACCAACCGCCGCCGAAGGATACTGGACACCGATGGGTGTGACACGAGCCAATTCCTACGAAGAGATCGCGCCGCTGATCGAATTGTGCCGCGCTGGAAAGTTGTTTGAGGTTCAAGCGTGGATCAAGACGGGCAAGCCAGTCAATTCTCCAACTGGACAACACAGTAGCCGAAAGCGTCCGGTTCAATGGGCAATCGATCTTGGTTTTCACAGCTTGGTAGAAGTGCTCCTGAAGGCCGGTACGGAACTTGACGAAGGTGACCGGTACTCTGCTCTGCACCATGCCTTGCGTGAAAAGAGATTGGATCTGGTGCAATTGTTGATGGATCACGGGGCAGATGTGAAGTCGGTCGACATGCGGGATGTGTTCGAGACCTACGACCCTGAGTTGATGGAGTTTTTCATCGAACAAGGTGCAGACTGCGAGACGGGGAACCCGCTTGCACTAGCCTTTTGTCACCGGATTCGACCTGCCTTGCGAATTTTTAAGCAGTACAAGGATCGATTCCGCAGTTTCCAAGAGCAGGCGAACATCGCGCTTCGCTATCACTGCAGGGAAGGCAGTCAGAAATGGATTTCGCTGATGCTTTGGGCGGGAGCTGATCCATGCGCCGCTGGTTCATCACGGCCAGATCAATCGACTGATGCCGATTTGGACGTGAGCGCGCTGGAATGCGCGGCCTTGTATGGTCACATCGAAGTCTTTCAGATGCGTCAAATCCGACTCGATCCAAAACAGGAACGCGCGTTCGAACTAATCCGTGCGGCCTGCTTCGGACAGTCCTCGGAGTTGCTTCGGCAATTGGTAAACCTTGGGTACCCGTTAAATGACCAGCCCAAAGGCGGCTCATCTCTCATTGGCCAACTACTTCAGGGTATGACCTGGTATTGGCGTCCAGATTCGCCAACGCGCCAAAGGAATATTGACACTGACGAAGCGCGCGAGAAAATGAAGATGCTCCATTTGATTGTGAAGCATGGTGCCCGATGGATTCCGGAGAAGCCGTGTGAGATTCGTTACGCACGAGCGGGGCTTCTTAAGATGATTCCGGATTACACTGCCGAGTTGGTATGGATCATGACCGCGTACGGAGGATGTGACCGAAGGGTGATCGTGGAACTGCTCCGGACACCCTCGATCCACCAACACGTCGAAGCACATCGGTCCCGCATCGAACAGCTCGTCATGAAACTAGACGGGCGCATTACGAAGCCGCACAGCCCGGTGGTTTTCGCCTCGTGCCACCGGATTGGCGGCAAGCCGAGTGGGCCAGGGATTACGAGCAAGTGCGCGACATGATTTTCGGGGAGACCCCGTCTTTCGATTCAATTCTGCAAGCGCTGGGCGGTTTGGAGAAGCTCACCAACACCACAGCGTCCACGACCTGATAGGAGACTCCCCCTCGACAGCCAGTTGATAAAAGTTTCCAAAAGTTGTTGACGAGTCTCATAACCCGTATTATTTTAGCTAGGCTTTAAGGACAGACATGCGAATGCTAAGACCACAACGTAGTAAATGCCCGACAGCGAGGATTTTTATATCCTCGTTGGCCGGTAGTGGTCTGCCCAGGTCCTTCGTGTCATTAGGCCATTACGTCAACGAAGATATGGGAGGGCCGGGAAGCAGGTAGACTGTCACGTCCAGATATTCCGTGAACCCTGCTTCCGAAAGGAACGCAGGGTTTTTTGTTGTCGGAATTGCAGCAAAACGAAAGGAATCGCGTAAAAATGAAGATTTAGGGCAGAAAAATGCCGCGCCACCAGCATTAACTGGCAGCGCGGCGGGATCGGTCACAACCACAGGACTCTTGCGGGGTCTCTGAGGAGCAACCTTATGTAAGGTTAGCCCCTTCAGTGCGGAGGTGTCAAGCGATTGACCCTTCGTCCGCCATCGCTCTGTCCCGGCGCGGTGAACCGATCCCAATGCCCGTAGATGACAATGATAAGGGCTTCATGGGAGGTGTGCCCGAAACACCAAAACGTTCCACCGAGAAATCCCGTGGCCACGCCAGTGTAATGCTGGTGTGAAGGTGTTCGTTCTTTGTTGTGATCAGGGCAGGAACACAGGACAACCAATCGAGTGCCGCACGAGGCGGCATTGTGTTCCTGCCCACAATTTCCATGCGCTCGTGGTTTAGGAGCAGAATACTGCGTTGCCAACGCGGAGGTGCGGGTGCGATTCCCGCCGAGCGCTCCAAATTCCAAGTCTACGGCGTGCACCAGCTCGCGCAGTCGAGTCTCCAGAACTCGGCGTGGCTGGGGCGGCACCAACACGCCGTGCCAGTTTGGGGACACATGTGCCGGAGCGGCGAGACTGCCTTGCAAGCAGATTGTGGTGGGTGCAACTCCCACTGTCTCCACCAATTCATTCGGGTGATGTTCCGGCCAGCGGTCTGTAGAACCGCGGTCTCTAAACACGGTCGGAAGACGACGAGTGGAGCGTTACCACCATCACCCACCAGTTTCGAGACTCGGAAGAGGAACAGCAGACTCGCCTGCCTGTCTAGCAGGAGATAGCGGGGGCAGCACCCGTCCGGGTCGCCAGTTTGCGGGCACGAGGAAGATAGCAATCCACCCGGCTTGGAACCGGGAGACACTCGGGGCAGAACCGAGGTGCCCGACCATTTTTAACTCCCCGTAGTTCAGATTACAGAATGCCGAGCTTCTAACTCGGAGGTCGCAGGTGCGAGTCCTGCCGGGGAGACCAGTTTGAATCCGGAGCAGCACGATAGTCGTGCGGCCGCCTGTTAAGCGGAGGGTTGCAGGTGCGAGTCCTGCCTCCGGAGCCACTGTCACGGGCCGTATCCGGCCAGACGAGGAAGCGGTCCCGAAAACCGTCGTCCCGCATTGTGGGATCGGGGGTGCAAGTCCCTCACGCTCCGCCAATTTCCCTTCCGTGGTGCAACGAAGCACGCTCGCCTGATTAGCGGGAAATCGTGGTGCAAGTCCACGCGGAAGGACGGCTCGGAAGCTCTCGCAGGAGAGCGCCTGTCTGAAGCACAGGAGGGGACGGTGCGACTCCGTCGCGAGCCACCAATTTTCGCAGTGCCGCGCCTATTCGTCGAGCGAACCGTCCAACTCCGGAAGGAGTTCCACGATCCGCCGGCGCTGCGATTCTCTTTGCGTTCCCGTGGTGAAGGAGAGATCACACGATCATGCGAAGGTCGAGTCCCGAGTGCGAGTCTCGGCGGGAACACCATTGCGCCTGCCAAGCGTAGACAGCGACGTGCCGAGTTTGTACCTCGGAGAGTCCGGCGCACGTCCGGAGGCAGGCTCCAGTCTGACGTTGCCCGTGGTGTAACAGCAGCACCTGAGCATGTGAGGCTCAAGGCACGGGGGCAGCCCACCGTCGGGCAACCCAACGATCCGCATGCCGAAGCCGTCGAGGCGGATGGCCGCAACCCATCTCTTACCCGGTGCGAGTCCGGGGCGGATCTCCAATTTGAACGCCTCCTAAGCGGAGATAGCGACGCACCGCACTCGTAATGCGGAGAGGACGATGCAAGTTCGTCAGGAGGCTCCAGGTTGGCCGGTGTCGTTCAACAGCAGGACGCGAACTTGGTAAGTTCGAGATCGCAGTGCGACTCTGCATGCCGGCTCCAGTGTCGGGTCATGGTGTAACAGGAGCATCGCACAATGGCATTGTGCAAATCCGGGTGCGACTCCCGGTGACTCCTCCAATTCTCGCGGTTGTAATGTAACAGCCAGCATCTCTGCCTTCCAAGCAGATCGTGCGAGTGCAACTCCCGCCTGCCGCACCAATTCTGATCGCGGGGTGGACTCGGAGGGCTCCAGAGCGCCGGTCTCATAAGCCGGTTTACGTCGGATTCGACTGCCGACCCCCGCAACCATTCTTCCGGCCCGTTCGTCTATCAGCTAGGATCGCCCGTTCTCAACGGGCAGAAGCCGGAGCGTCACCGGCACGGGCCGCCATTTCGATGCCGTTGCCGACTGAGTTCGGGTGGCGTGTTGTCGACCACTCCACGGCTCTCGAAAAGCACGACGGCTCCAATTGCTCAGGTGTCCAATGGCACACTGAGTTGGGCTGACGTTATGCGCCAGCCCCTATTTTGCCTCTATCGTTCAACAGTAGGACGACGGACTCATAAGCCGTAGACCGTGGCGCAACACCACGTAGAGGCACCATTCTTGTAACCAAAACATCTGTGTTTCCGTTTCCCGAATGCACCGAAGCTCGGGTCGTTCGGAGAATCCTTGTCAGGAAAAGCAGTCCGTTTTCCTGACAGAAGCCCGGCCAGATTGGACGCGAATCGCCACGGTGACATCGTGGAGACGAAGGGGCAGTACCGTCACCGGGCACCATTTCGGCTCCGAAGCTTTACCAGATGAGCAACGGACTCTTAATCCGTGGAACAGGGAGCGTTACCCTGCGGAGCCACCAACTTCGATGACGGGGAGGTCACGCGCCAGCGTTCGGCGGAGCGCCTGCTTCTCATCCACGTCAATCCAGCCAATCTGGCGAGCGGCTCTGGTACTGCGTGGTGAGTGCTGGGCCACGTCCAGCCGTGAATTGCTCCCCGTCGCCAGTTTCAAGATGTGGGTTTGGTTGGACGTCCATCCTAGGCGCGGCGTTCGATGCCAAAAGCAACAGACCCGCTCCAATTTGCCCGCGTAGCTCAAATAGATAGAGTTCGGGTTTCCTAAACCCGGATTCCGGTGCGAGGCCGGACGTGGGCACCAGCTTCAACTCCGCGTAGCTCGGGAGACAGAGCATTCGGCTCCGAACCGAAAGGTCGCTGGTGCGATTCCAGCCGTGGAGACCATTTCTACTGCGCATTAGAATGCTCATTCTGGATGGAAAATCACAGCATGATTTATTTGATAAAATCCAAGCAGTCATGCGTTTCTGTCGAGAATTATGGTCGTTTTGACGTTTCACAAAGCGCAGAAAAATGCGCTCAATACGCCACTAGCCCAACAGCAGAGGCACCAGTCTTAGGAACTGGACAGTATCGGTGCAAATCCGATGTGGCGCACCAATTTCACTGCCTCGTGGCGTAACGAGAAACGCGCCGGTCTCTGAAACCGGAGTAACTCGGGCGGGTCGAGTCGAGGCAGCCAATTTCGATGGCCACGTGACGGGAACTCAGCATACCTCGCTGCCTCAGAAGCAGCGGCTTGTCGGTGCAACTCCGACCGTGCCGACCAGTTTCATTGCTCCCGTAGCTCAATCATGGAGCACCCGGCTTCGAACCGGGAGGTTGCAGGTGAGATTCCTGCCGGGAGCACCAAATCTCAGTGGGCGAGTGACGGGAACTCAGCATACCTGGCAAGCTCAAACCTTGCTGTTTGCCGGTGCAAATCCGGCCTCGCCCACCAGTTTGCGCCGATGACGGGAACCAGCATACCTCACTGGCTTAAACCCAGTGGCTTGCCAGTGCAACTCTGGCTCGGCGCACCAATTACGGAGAGGACGCGGATAGTCAGCTTTCCGCACCGGCTTGCTAAACCGGCGTTCGGCAACGGACTGAGGGGGCAGCACCCTTCCTCTCCGCCAATTTCGGCGCGTGGTGTAAAGAGCATAGCGCGGCTTATAACCGCGGTCGCACTCGATCAGTGCCCGGTGCAGGTGCAAGTCCTGCCGCGCCGACCAGTTGCCCCCGTCGTCCATGAGTAGGATCTCGGACTTTCAATCCGAAGAAGCGAGTGCGAGTCTCGCCGGGGGCGCCACGTCGGGTCGGTAGCTCAATCAGATAGAGCTTTCGCCTTTTAAGCGACGAGATGTGGGTGCAACTCCCACCCGGCCCACCAGTCTTGCTCGTGTAGCCCAACAGCAGAGGCACGGCGTCGAGATCGCCGCCAGTGCCCCGCAGCAGCAGGGCCGCGACCACCAATAGTTTTGCCGAGTAGTCCAACAGTAGGACATCTCGCTTTGAACGAGAGGATCGTGGTGCGATTCCACGCTCGGCAGCCAATTCCCGCCCGATGGTGAAATAGCATCACGCCTGGCTTACATCCAGGAGTCCGGGGAGCGTAACCTCGTCGGGCGATCTTTGCGGAAATGAGATAGGAGTTCCATTTCGCACACAACAAAGCACGAACACCAACGACAGAGACGAACTGTATGAATGACATACTCAACAAAGCGACGGTGCTGGTCTTGAACCGCAACTGGCAGGCGATCAACGTCCGCACGCCGACGGCCGCGTTTTGCCAGATGGCCATCAACGCCGCGACGGGCCTTGATATCGAAGGCCACGACGCGATGCGTCCGGTCACATGGGCCGAGTGGCTCACATTGCCGGTGCGCCCGCAAGACAACGCCATCGGCACACCACGCGGTCTCGTGCGCGTGCCGACGGTTATCGTGTGCGTTGGGTATGCGAAGGTGCCGCTGAGGCGTCCAAAACTTTCGGCCCGCAACATCCGCGAGCGCGACCGGAACCGTTGCCAGTACACCGGCAAGATTCTTCACCCAGACGAGAGCAGCATCGACCACGTCGTTCCCCGCTCACGCGGCGGAAAGACGACTTGGGATAATTGTGTCCTGGCAAGCAAAGAGGTGAACGCTCGGAAGGGAAATCGATTGCCACGCGAGGCGGGGCTGCACTTGATTGCGGTCCCGAAATCTCCGTCTTTGATTCCGGCTACACTGAGCATCCGAAATGTGCATGAAATCAAAGACTGGGAACCCTTCCTGGTAAAGTAGAGCTGGTGAGCACTTCCAAATAAAGGATATGCTTGTCTTAGCGTCTTTGGTCCAGAGTCGAAGAAGACGTAACTGTGTAAAAAGCGGTAGAATCCTGAAACGCGCTTTTGTCTGGCAGCCCGGGGTGAATTTATTGCGTTTGCACAATGAAGTGAAATACGCTACGTTACGAAAACGAAAAAATGAAGCGATCCAAACCCAAATCCCGTCTGTTCGGGGCGGCTGACGCCTTCATTGACCAGCGGCTGGCTTTGGGGCGCGTGGCCTTTCCGCTGGCGGACTTGATCAAGGAAACCGGGTTGTCGGTGACGGCGGCCAGAAACCAGTTGTTGCGGCTGGGAAACCGGGTGACGAGAGTTTCGCCGCGCCACCAGTTTTTTCTGATCGTCAGCCCCGAACACCGTGCCGTGGGCGCGCCGCCGGTGGCGTGGTGGCTTCACGATTATTTTGAATGGCTGGGGCAACCGTATTATCTGGCGTTTCAGTCCGCCGCCAGTTCATTCGGTTCAAATCCACAGGCGTTGCAGGTGACGCAGGTGATGACAAAAACTCCGCGCCGGACCGTCGAAATGGGCCGCATCCGCATCCAGTTCTTTGTCAAACGCACGATGGAGCAAACGCCGACGCAGCCCCTGACAAATGCCTATGCGCCGTTGCGGGTCAGCACACCAGAGGCAACCAGCTACGATTTGATTCGCTACGCCGCGCGCATCGGCGGAATTGGCCGGGCGGCGGAAACCATTGCTCCGTTGTTGCCGCTGATGCGCACAGCCGAATTACGCCGGGTGCTGGAAATTGAAGACGAGCCAGCCACGGCCCAACGTCTGGGTTTTGTGCTGGACCATTTAAGAGCAACCAAGCTGGCCAAGGTCGTTCAGGATTGGCTGCCGTCGCCTCTCATTCCAGTGCCGCTCGTGCCGGGTTTGCGCGGGCGTAGCGATGCTCCTGAAATTAAGCGGTGGAGAATTCATAACAACGCCGGGGAACTTGGACGATGATGCCGCCAATCACCCGCCGGGATGTCATCGTCCATCAATCGGTCGTTCCGTGGCCGAGCCAGGTTCAAGTCGAGCAGGATTTATTGCTGTGCCGGGCGATGGTTGCGCTATTCGATGATTCGTTTTTGCAGAGCCAGATTGCCATGCGAGGCGGCACGTTGCTGCACAAGGTTCATCTTGCGCCACCATCCCGCTATAGCGAAGACATTGATCTGGTCGTGGTCGGCAATCGTCCGGAGAGTCATGTTCGCAAGGCACTCGATCGAGTTTTGAGCGGTGTGCTGGGACCCCGAAGCAGTCGGTGTGGAGCGATCTCAAATTGGCCATCCGCAACACCGTGAAACCTTCGCGGGTGCTGCGGATGACTTTTGCCATTCCTTCTCTCATGGAACCGGGAACGAACTTGGAAATTGTGGTGGAGGCCAATGTCACCGAGCGCACGCCACATCGTCCGGTAGTTGAAATCCCGTTTGAATTTTCATTTCGAGATGCGCCAGTGCGGACGCAAATCAAGGGCTATGACATCCACGAAATGTTGGGAACAAAACTGCGGGCGCTGTTTCAGCGGCGGCGCGGACGGGATCTGTTTGACCTGTATTGGGCGTTGACACGGGCCAAACCACCCGTTGTTCCCGCCACGATCATCGAGTCGTTTCAACATTATCTTCGTTTGGAACGCAGCGTTGCCGGACGGACGGAATTTGTGGCGATTCTGGATGCGCATCTGGCTGACCGTGGATTTTCTTCGGACATGAACCAATTACTCCGGGCGGGAATAGTTTATGACTCGCAGCAAGCCGGGGACTATGTGAAAACCAACTTGCTTAGCTTGTTGCCAGAATGCCGAGGTGTTCGGCAACGACGTGTCACGGATGGAGATTGATTACCCAAGACTTTCACGGCGCTGCCGACGCACGGCGCACAGTTCGTACACTCACCCCATTACGCACATATTTATCCAGGTGACCATGACGCGGATACTTGCGCGCAAAGGGAGTATTCGGGCGTAGTGCCCGAAGTCTTAAGACATCCTTGAAAAACTGGGCTTTCAGTGTGCATAATCACTCCCTAGCAGGCTACTAAAGAAGTCTGCATTACGGCAGTGGTTTTGGGTGATGGCGGTTTGGGAGGGCTGTAACGATGCCCTGTCCTGAGTGTCGTGCGGGTTGAGCCAACAGTTCGACAGGATCGGTCGGTTCATGAACTGGTCTCCAAACGAACCAGTCGCACCAAGTTGTACGCGCTGACTGTCACCAGGACCTCTTGGGCAATCTTCCACCGACCTACGAAGCGGGTTCGGGCCAGCCGGCCCACCGTCTTGCACCAGCCGAAGATTTCTTCGACCCGTTTGCGGAGGCGTTGGCTGACCCGGTAGCGCGCCGTGCGCATCCGCTGCCGTGCTCGGTGGCGGGCCCGCCCGGCCGCATCCCGGGCCACGAGGCGCCCCCGGCGAATCGGCACGTGCGGTTCGATCCCGGCGCGCTCCAACTGCGCCAGAAACTTGCCGTCCTGGTAGCCGCCATCCAGGCCCAGCGTTCGCGGATGCAGTCGCTGTCGACGTTTGGCGCGTCGCACCAACGCCCGCGCTTGCCGCCGCTCGGCGTGTCCGTCGGCGGCATCCACGGCGACGCCGACGCACAGACCGTGACGGTTTTCCATTAACACGTGCGCGCTGTGGCACAACTGCGCCTCCTTGCCCAGGCCCTTGCGCGCCAAGCGGGCTTGGGGATCGGTGGCACTCTGGTGGGTGTCGTTGGTGCGACGCTGCCCATGAAAGTTCACCGTCGGATTGCCCGGATCGTCGGGCGGTTCGCTGGACGCGGCGCCGTCCTTGGGCTGCACGCTCTTCAGGCTGGCCCACGAGCGTAGCAACGTGCCGTCCACCGTAAAGTGTTCGTCACTGACGTAGCCTTCCAGCATCGCTTGGCGCACCAGCGCATCGAAGAACGCCTGCACCAATCCATGCTCGGAAAAACGCTCACGGTTGACGCTGAACACTTCCGGCGTCCACGCGCGTTGCTCCAACGGCAAATCCACAAACCACCGATACAGTTGGTTGAACTCGATATGCTCCATCAGGGCGATCTCACTGCGGATTGAGTACAGCGCTTGCAGCAGCAGAGCTTTGAGCAATTGCTCCGGCGGAATGGAGGGCCGCCCCAGCGAACTATAGGCGCGGGTAAACTGCCGATTCATCTGGGCCAACAGTTCGTCACAGCGGCGCTTGATGGGCCGCAATGGATGGTCCGGGGGCACCCGCTGCTCCAACGAAACGACCACAAACAACGACTCTTGCCGATCAATCTGTCCACGCATGCGAAACCCTCCCTGTTCGCCACGTAGTATAACCGGCCCGTCAACCCGACTTCTTTAGTACCCTGCTAGTGGTCAGGACCGTCTTGCGAGACAGCCGCTGCCAGAGCAAATCTTTGGGTGAAAAGCGTCGTGCGCGGTCAATGAATGACATGCAAAGGATTACCGGCAGCATGGTGGCAAAGGAGTATCGCGCCCTTTTTGTTCCTGAGAACACTGTCGGCCTCGGGCGGAACAACCCGACGAATGGCACCGTTGGCTCAGGATCACCGGAAGACGAAGCCATCTTCATCCCACAGGAAGCTCGTGGAAAATCACTCGCAACATTGTGGGTTTCAGTTCGGCTGCGGCATATATGACTGGCCTCTGCTGATTGGGCTGATGCCTATGCAGGGGCAAAGAAGGGTCTGCCGCCATCGAGATCGGCATAGCGTTTGGGCAGGAAATGGACCGTGGCCAACTGGCATGGATCACACTATGCGTGTGATTTTCGCAGGGACGCCCAACTCCTAACGATGTTAGGGTTCCGCGCACAATGTGCAGTGCCGCCTTCCGCAAACTGTTGACAACTATTGACATGCGTTGACAAAGTCAACACCACTCAACACGCGTCAACACGCGATTTCAACGCTTTTACTCCCAGCACAGCAGCTCCAAAAAGTCGTTCCCATTTGGGGAATGGCGCTTAATTAAGACCTCGCTTGAGTCTGCGTCGCCATTTGTAGGACGGAATGAAGTCTTTGAACCGGTGCCGCGGACTGGTCAACGACGGAAAGTGCTTGGGCCGCTGTTTCAGCGCCCGGGGTTCACGTCGGCCGGGACGCAACGGCACCAAGTCACGGGCCAGATTCCACAAGAGATCCTCCCACAATTGTTGCCGCGTTTTCCGATTGCGGGCTTGCCCGATGGCTTGGGTGTATTGGCGCAGGGCATCGACCGTGCCCTGAAAGCTGACGCGCTCCAACTCGACTTGGTAGTGAGCGACGGCCTCGGCCATCACACAGCGCACGAGATTGTGAGACACCAGATAGGCCAGCGCCTCCTTCTCCGCCATCGCCGGTGTCAGACAGCGCAACTCAGCCATGCCCATTTGGGTTTTGAGATCGCGGAAGCACAGTTCCAACTGCCAGCGACGTGCGTACAACGCGGCCAATTCTTCGGGTGGATACTGCTGGTGATCCAGCAGGGTGGTGACCAGCCTGATCCAGCGGCTGCGACAGCCGGGACTGGTCACGCGAAACCGCAGCACCCGCACCGTGATCGCCGCCGGCGTCTCCGCCCATTGAGCGGCGGTCAGATACGGCGGGCACGGCTTGGCCTTAGTCCAGACGAACAAGGCATCATGGCGGCTCAGGCGCTTGGCCTTGCGAAAGTCGATGTTGCGGCGGTAACTCAGACGGGCGAGCACGTCAATGCCTCGCCGCGGCAACGAGGCCTGCGTCGGGTACTCGCCAAACAGCCGGTCGCCCAACAGGATGTCGCCCGGGCGCAGCTTGTCCCACAAGCGGCGGGACAATCGCAGATCGTGGTGGAAATGGTCATCCATGGTCACGGCCTCGATCGCGCCGCTGGACAGCGAGAACAACGCCAGCAACTTCAGCAACGGAAACCCGCATCTGGGCTTTTGGTAGACGGACTGCGGATAGCGTTTCTGGTTGGCGCGGGTATCCGGCAAGCGCACCGTCGTACTGTCCACCACTTTGACCGGTCGGTCGGCCAGTCGCCCGCCTTCTCCCGCGCGTCGCTCGGCACACTTTGCCAGGTGAACCAAGGCCGTCTCCAAGCGCTCGCGAGGCAGGCGCAATCGGGCTTGGCAATAGGCACTGGTGCCCTCGTGGACCGGACCGAGGCCTTTCAACCGGAACAACGCTTGCACCTGACGGACGACCTCCCGACAGGCGGTCTGGGGCGTGAGCAGTTGCCAGAGAAAACACTGGAAGGTCAGCCGCAAGCTGTAAACGCGTTCCCGACTGTTGGGTCCGTACGGCTCGGCGGCCAGCCAGTGGGCGGGCAGATAGGTTTCCAAGCACTGCTCCAGTTGCGACAACGAAGCATGGCGCAGGTGATGAAGGGCGCGGCGCGTTTGGGCGGCGAATCGGCAGCGGAAGGCGGGAAAGTACGGTGTGT
Source organism: uncultured Verrucomicrobiae bacterium (assembly GCA_963842185.1). Lineage (GTDB taxonomy): Bacteria > Verrucomicrobiota > Verrucomicrobiia > Palsa-1439 > Palsa-1439 > Palsa-1439. Next base: position 290,066 of record CAWJFL010000010.1, on the reverse strand, counting down.
TCATAGAGCGGTATATATACCGCTTTATTTGACAGGCATGATACACTTTTCCTTGGATGAAGGCCCCCCGCACTCCCGTCGAAATCGAGTACACCCGGTTGTGCGCCCGACTGGCCCGGCTCGGCTGGATCAGCCACGGATACGTCCAAAACCGGGGCCCGGGAGCGGGCGGCCCCTGTTACCAGTGGACTCGCAAAGTGCGGGCCAAGACCGTCTCGGTGGCGCTGTCGCCCCAACAATACCAAGCCCTGAAACAAGCCATTGAAAACTGGCGAGAAGCACAGCAAATCCTCCAGCGGATGCAGATCCTCAGCCGATCGGTCATCTTCGGCACTCTGCCCAATCCCCCTCGACGCAAACGCTTGGGCAAAAAAGTTTTGGGCCTTATCTAACCGCCATTCCCCATTTGGGAACAATTAGGGAGAGAACCTGTGCTATTCCTGTCGCCCATGATGGACGAAGGACCGAAACCGATGTTGCAGGTGACAGCCATGATCCCAAGGAATTGTTCGCGCTTGCGAACAACCCGCAAAGGAAGCCATGGCATCATCGCCCCCAGTCATGAATGACGAACGGCAACAGAGTCAACCATCTACCGGCAACACGATCGCATCGACATCAGTCCAGTTGACCGTCAGCGAGGCTGCCTACACAATTGGCGTGGACTCGTTCACAATCCTGGGCCTCATCCAGCGCGGCAAATTGAAACCTGAGCGGGCACCCTCGGGTGAGATCATGGTGCCGAAAGGCGAGTTGATCAGGCTGATGGAGAAAGGCCGGTAATCCATGCTTAAACGCAAGGGTCAAGTTGTTGGGTCCATCGTGCCTGGCTCGATCGTGCGGTTGACCCCCGGTCAATTGAACGCATACACGGCGGCATTCGAGGCCATCTCGCCGGAGTTCGACGAGTTGCGGCAGATGCAGCGGCAGGTGGACAAACTCCCGCACACCATCCTGGAGCAACCGTCCAGTTCACCTGACACAATTGCCACCATCGCTGCCGGGGGGATTGAATGGCAGACGCAGGCCCAATTGCTGACGTTGCCAAAGAGCGCAGTATTCCTGTGTCGTCACCCCACGGAGAACGAGTTCGCCATCATTCAGCGGTTCCCAGCGGAGTCCGCGTATGCCAAGGCGAACGGCCAAGGTGAGATTCTGCTCAAAAGCTCCGACGCAGGGCACTTGGTGGGCGAGTACGCGGGCTGGGCGCAGCACACCCTGCGCTTCATGGCCAGCAACCTTGTATCCAAGGCACAATGCGTCGCATTTGAGCAGTTCCCCGAACACAGCCCCGGCAGGGTCACGCGGGCCATCTCCGAGCGGTGCCTGGTGGCAGTGGGCGAGTCACTGACGGTAATGGAGCCGGTGCGTCAAACGACCCGTCATGCGCGGGGCATTGGGGTATGAGACTATGAACCCGCAACGGGAGCAATTCCTGAATCTGAAAGCGACTCCGGCACGGCTGACTGCCGAGGAAGCGGCTTGGTATTTGGGATTTGGCCCCCATGAGATTCCCATTCTGGTTGCCAAAGGGTTGCTCAAGCCGCTTGGTAGCCCACCCGCCAATGGGGTCAAATACTTCTCCACTGCGACACTGACGGAGCTGCACCAGGACGTGAAGTGGTTGACCCGCGCGTCCGATGTCATTGTCGAGCACTGGCGATACAAGAATGCCCGGAAAACGAACGCCAACGCAGCATTCCCGGTCATGACTTCGGCAGCTACAGAATCTGTTGACACGTGTGGACATCGTCAACGCCTGTCAACCCGGCGTGATTCGCTGGCCACTCACATCAACTCCACCACCGACGGGCGTAACTCGCCCACTGCTCGCTAACGCATGGAGCACAATCTGCCGTAGTCTCGTTGCCGATGAATTCGGAAGCCACACCCAGCCCGAACCAGGAGAAACGGGGAAGAACTGGCGGCGGTCCGGCGTTTCACAGCCGGCTCGATCCTCACGTTGAATTCATCCGCCAGCAACGTCGGCAACGCAAGACCTGGAGGCAAATCGCCGAACAGCTTCGCAGCGAGAAAAGCTGCCCCATTACGTTTCAGGGCGTACACGGGTTCTATCGCCGATACTTGAGACGCTGCGCCCGGCCACATTGGGAAAGAGACGCGCCTTCTCCAAAGACGCAGGGTTCTGCGCGACCGGGAACCATAACGCAACGGAAACCCATGCTCGCAGCCACTCCGGTGGCGCGTCCGTTTCGGCAGCCGAATCCTGACAACATCAACCTCAACGATCCCTCAACTCTATGAACGTCACGCAACGCATTCACTTGAATCCGCAATCCAAAGGCAATCTTGGCAAGAGCTTTGAGGCCGAATTTCGCACCGCTTGGCTTGACCGACTCGGCATCGCGTGGACCGGCTCCGACCTCGATGATCGTCATCATACCTTTGCCAACCGCCACCCCGAAGCTGTCCGGTCGTATCCACTGGGCAACCAACAGGAGAGCAAGACGGAGTTGCTCCGCTTGTTCCGCCGCGTGCTCAAGGACACCGCCCCCGTCCACATCATCGACACCCGCGCGCAAGCCGATGCCCTCATCCTCAGTGCTCTGGAGGAACTGCAAGTCCTGGAAGTTTGTGCCGAACAAGGCGTGCGGCTGACGTTCCTTCTGTTTCCCACCGACGATACCGAGAGCATGACCAACGTCGGGCAGTTGTTCCTCCGGGCTGGTGACCGTGCGGATTACATTGTCGTCCACAACCCAGCGAAAGCGCGGGGCGATTTGTTCCGTGGGTCACAATTGGAAAAGGAGATGATCGCCTTCGGCGCGCGCTCCATCAGCCTGCCGACTCTCACGCCCACCACGCTGCTGGCGGCGGAAAAGGCGGAGGCCATCGCCAAGCGTGGTCTGAGCTTTGCCGAACTATCGCGCGTGGACGACCGGTCATTTGGAACGGTTGCTGGCCGGTGAGATGCAGTGGGCCATGATGAGGATGTTCCAGCAATACGACGCGATTGCCAATCTGCTGTTGCCCACGGCGTTGATTCCCAAACACAAATCCGCGCCGACGGTGGCGTCACCCGTGGCGGAACCGAGTCCGGAACTCAACTTTGGAGACTAGTCATGGACGAGACCAATTTCGATGCGCTCTGTGAAGGAGCTTCACCCCAGGAAGCCAAACAACTGCGAAAGATCCTGTCCGAATGGTGCCAGGGAGACGAGGATTCGTTTCCCGTTCAACTCACCTTGCTGACCCGTGCGCAGTGGCGCGTGGCAGCACGAATGCCGCAGCAATTGGCTGCGGCCCGTCAGCAACTGGATCAAGCCTTCGCCGACCATCAAGGCCAAATTGCCACAGCCTTTCATAACTTCACCAACGATGTAGCCGTCCGGACCGGGACGCTGGAACAGATCGTTGTCAAGCACACCGAGACCGCAAGGAAGATCGTGGCCGAAATGCGCGTCGAATTGACGCACACAGAAGCGGCCGCCAAGCGCATCCAAAATCAGTTGGAAGCCGGAGTAGCCGAGTGGCAAAAAGCGCGGACTGACTTCATGACCGAACGCGACCGGCTGATGGAAAAAGTTATCGAGATCAGGAACGGGTACACGCAACAGGAATGGTTCTGCGTTATCCTGATACTGGCTGCGGTATTTACATTCGGCATTGTGCTCGGTATGCGCATCACCCGCTGACCAACCCGGTCGCCGCGCTGGCCCGTACCAGTGGCCAGCTCCACTCACTTCGTTACGCTGCCTCTGGCACGCGCCGCGACGTTGCTGGTTCACCAGCGGTCCGTGCCGTCTTCCGTCGCGTCCAGCGGGAACGACTATGCGTCCGTTCCGCCCGCCGCTCTGTCCACCGGCACCGACCGCTCTTGTTTTGGGAGCATCTGCTGCCTATACCATCAAATTACTTCATCCGACTGCTTTGGCCCGGCTGAACTCCGCTTCTTCCCGATATGGCGTTAGCACCAACACACTGCCACGCCATTGATGACCACGCTCATTTCGGGGGCTTGGTGGCGCTCGGAGCGACAATCGTAACGGTGACGGGATTGGAGAGGACATCGAACCATCCCGTTGAGCCCCAAACCTGTCGCTTCACCGTGATAATGTAGTCTCCAAGCATGTCCATTTTGTAGCGGTGGCTCACGCCTACCCAGCCAGAGGCAGCAGGCGTTTCTTGATGCGGCTCAAGCGTCGTTTGAATGCGGCTCTGAATTGGAAGAGACCCGAGTCTGTCTTTGAACCCAGCCCACCAGTCTGTATATGGCACTGCCTTGCCATCCGCTCGTTTCACTATCACTTCATAGTCCCAGTGCTCGAACATGACGACGTACATGACATTCGTGTCGCCGACGTTTCGCAGAATCACGGCAGGGACAATCTCTTCGCCCAACTCGAATTGAAACTTCGGCACCCGCAGTCCTAGTTGGCAACCGTTCGTGACCACTCCCCACTCATTCGTCGGAAATAGCGGCGGAGGATGTATCATCCAGTCGGGAACCAGCCATCGGGCTGAAGCAGTCACCCAAAACCCGCAACAAATTATGACGCTGACAACAAAAGAATGAATAACCGTATTTCGGGCCTTCACGTGCGAGCGGCTCTCCACTGGGATCTTACGCCTCGCCATCGGTAATGCAATAGCCAGCGAGTAGCAATATCCAGTCCGCAGCCTGATGGAGTCACACCTTGCAATTGTTCGGTATTCTCCTGAGTGATCCTTTTCAGGGAATTGTATTCTCCCACAGTGTCGTGTAACAACTTGACAGTTGTCTGTCGCGCTGGCCCGTGCCAGTGGTCAGCTCCACTCATTTCGTTACGCTGCCTCTGGCACGCGCCGCGACGTTGCTGGTTCACCAGCGGTCCGTGCCGTCTTCCGTCGCGTCCAGCGGGAACGACTATGCGTCCGTTCCGCCTGCCGCTCTGTCCACCGGCACCGACCGCTTTTTGCACGCCGGTTGGCGCTCACACTTCCTCGATCAGCAGCGAAGTCGCTACCCGCTCTCAACGAAATGGGCGGCGTGCCTTTGCGCCTCAATTATATGGCTCCGCTCGCGCCGTCAAGGTAAGAGCGTCCCTGTTGCCCTTACGCTTCCACCTGTGACCGCAGCTCGCTCCGCCACCGGTTGGCGCCTAACAGTTCACGCTCGCCCTCTCATCGCCTGCTTTGGACCGTCCACTATTTGCGCGTACCACGGTCGTATAAGCCCGCTGCTCGCTAACGCAGCCTGCCCCGGCCACCGTAATCTCCCTGTCATGCTCGTGACCAAAGCACAATACAGGTTGCAGGATGCCGAGCGGTATTTCCAAGAGCATCTCTCCGTTGGCGATTACTACTCGGAGAGCCGCGCCGTCGCGGGCCAGTGGATCGGCAAAGGTGCCGAGGCTCTCGGATTGTCTGGCGACACACACAACGACGAGTTCGTGCGCCTGTGCGAGAATCTCCATCCGCGGACCGGCCAACGACTCACGTTGCGGCACAAAACCACCCGACGCGAGCTGGGAGCGGACGGCACCGAACGTCAAAGTGCTAATCGCCGCGTGTTTTACGACTTCACATTCTCCCCGCCCAAGTCCGTGTCCATCGCCGCGCTGGTGGGCCACGATCGCCGCATTGTCCAGGCGCACGAGCAGGCGGTGGCGACCGCGCTTTGTGAATTGGAATCGTTCGCCGCAACGCGCGTGCGCAAGAACGGGCAGTGCACGGCCCGCACCACTGGCAATATCGTCGCCGCCGTATTTCGGCACGAGACCTCGCGCGCTCTGGACCCGCATTTGCACAGTCACTGCATCCTGTTCAATGCCACCCATGACCCGGTCGAGAACCGTTGGAAGGCCCTGGAGAATTACGAGATGTTGGTGGCCATCAAGTTCATCGAGGGGCTTTACTACCACGAGTTGGCTCGTGCGCTTCGCCGGTTTGGCTACGAGATCGACAACAAGCCACGGGGGGATTTTGAAATCAAGGGGATTGCCCCCTCATTGATCGAGAAGTTTTCCAAACGGCACCAGGAAATCGACCAGAAGACGCGCGAACTGTTGGAACGGGAACCGCAGAAGGCCAATGGCAACATCGCCGCGATCCGCGAGCACATCGCCCACAAAGAGCGCGCCCGCAAGATTCAAAACATCAGTCTGCCTCAACTCCAAGCCGCATGGGACGCGCAATTGATTCCCGAGGAGAAGACGTCGCTGCGTCACCTGACTACCGGGCAAACCGCACCGGCCGTATCCAGCGAGATTCTCGCCAAGCAGGCTGTCTCCTGGGCTGAGGAACACTTGCTGGAACGCCGGTCAGTGGTGCATGAGCACGAACTGTGGCGGCATGCGCTGGAGCACGTGCGCGGGCAGAGCATCCGGCTGGCCGATGTTCAGGCCGTGACCCGTCAGCGCGGCTATTTGCGCGATGAAAAGCATCCAGGGAAGGTCACAACGAAGGAACTGCTGCGACGGGAATGGGACATTGTGTGCATGGCCAAAGACGGCATTGGCCGGTTCGCCCCGTACTGCTCCAGCCATTCGATCCACAATGCAAATCTGGATGCCGAGCAACGCCAGGCCGTCGAGCGAATCCTCCGGTCGCGTGACTTTGTCACCCTGTTTCGCGGCGGGGCCGGCACTGGCAAGAGTTACACGTTGCGGGAAGTGTACGGCGCTCTTCAACAAGCGGGGCGCACAGTCACTGTCATCGCCCCGCAACGGCAACAGGTCATGGACCTGGAAAAGGACGGCTTTCATGGTGCACAGACTGTCAGCGGCTTTTTGGCGCGCGGAATCCTCCCCCGAGGCGGCGTGGTATTGGTCGATGAAGCCGGACAGATCGGTGGTCGGCAAATGCATCAACTCTTGAGCGTGGCGCACGCCAACCAGGGCCGGGTGATCCTCTCCGGCGACACCCGCCAGCACGGCGCGGTGGAAGCGTCGGATGCGCTGCGCGCCATCGAGAAGTATTCAACATTGCGGGCCATCGAACTCACCGAGATTCGGCGCCAGGACCCGGCCCGGGCGAAGACACGCGCCGAACGCGAGCAGATTGCGCAGTACAAGGAAGCCGTCAAAGAAGCGTCGGCAGGCAACCTCGACGCATCATTCAATCGGTTGGACCGCCAGGGAGCCATCGTGGTGTGTTTGCCATCCGACCAAGAACAGCGTCTTGCTCAAAGCTACCTTGCGTTGGCCGAGCAGCGTTCGTCTGTGGTCGTGGTCTCACAGACCTGGTCGGAGATTCACCGGGTAAATGAGCAAGTGCGCGCCGCGCTGAAATCGCGCGGCCTTCTCGGTGCCGAAGACCGCGCTGTGACCGCGCTGGAGACGGTCGATTTGACCGAAGCCCAAAAACGGGATCGACGATTCTACAAAGAGGATACTGTGATCGTGTTGAACCGCAGCGCAGCCGGATTGGACAGGGGTCAGGTTTGTCAACTCGTGGACATCACCGACAAGGGCTTTCTTCTGAAGAATGCGGACAAGACTCGCACCGTCCCGTTCCGGTTTGTGGAGCGGCTCACCGTGTGCCAGCCCGAGGAACTCGCGTTGGCGACCGGCGACCGTCTGCAACTGAAGGCCAACGCGAAGACACGAGCCGGCCAGCGCCTTGCCAATGGCGAACTGGTCACGGTGAAGGAAGTCGGCGCCGACGGACGAATCAGACTGACGGACGGGCGGGTTCTGCAGAAAGATTACCGGCAATTCGTACGCGGCTTTGCAATCACGTCCTATGCGTCGCAGGGCAAGACGGTCGATCATGTCTTGTTCTCCGATTCCGCCATCAAAGCGGCCACGAACCAACAACAGTGGTACGTGACCATTTCCCGGGGGCGCAAGGGGATTCAGATTTTCACTAGCGACAAGGTGCAACTGCGGGAGAACATTCTGCGTTCCGGGAACCGGGAATTGGCGATTGATTTGGCAGAGCAACGCCATCTCCACAGGCTCTACTACGACATGCTGCATGGGCCGGGCGTGGAACAACAAACCAGGGGGGTCAAGGTATGATTACGAAACACGGCCACGACCAGAATCGTCCGAGCCGTCCTTGCTGGAACAGGGATTATGAGGCGCGGGCTCTGCGAGTGGAGTTGGCTGACGGAGGTTTCTACCTTTTCCCTTACGACCGTCTCGCCTTCGTGAGATTTGAGTCAGGAAATGAATACGATATGCTTCACATCTCCCTGGATAAACACAAAATTCAAATCGTCGGAAGAAATCTGCGTGGACTTGGACTGGCGTTCCACAAATTCATTGTGGATTGGGTTAAGGAGTTGCCCGCCCACTACAACCCACTTGCAAATGACGATCACGCTTACATCAGGAGCATCACAGTCAGTGAAGCCTAATTGTGACAAGAATCAGACAGCCGACTCTGTTCCTACGCACCTACAAGGGGATGAGCCTGATCGCTTGGAAGTGACTCAAATGCCCGGTAAGAATGAACCGGTGCAGGTCGCAATACCGGCGCAACCGGATACACTACTGGAGTCAAAGCGCCTCGCCTACTCCATCGCGGAATCGGCGCAGCTCTTGGGTGTCCACTACTTCAGCGTTTACCGGATGATTCAGCGAGGCAAGTTGCGTGTGTGTCGCGTGCTTCGAGGAAAACTACTCGTGCCTCGCTCCGAATTGCTCAAGCTTTTGAACACGGAGTGATTCTACCAAGCGCGAGGGAGACACATGATCACGCTGACCTGCAAATCTTACCGGGCGCGGGTGGATGGCGAGAATGTCATCCTTGAAATCGGCGTGGCCGAGACAATTGCACAGGACGCTTCGCACTGCGGCATGCAGCCGTTGAGGGATAAAGTTGTCGCAGTAGCGAATCGACTCGTAAACCAGATGGTGGGCCGATGAACACCGACGAGAGATTGAAGAAACTGTTGGATGCCTCTCCGGAACAGTTGGGAGCGATCGACGGGATTCTGGAACGGCGGACCAGCGAAACATTCCGCGTGACACAAGGCCCTTTGCTCATGGGCATGTCGGCGTCTGCGAAGTTCTTGGGTGTTAGCCGCGCGACCCTCTGGCGAATGATTAAAGCGCGGCTGCTGCAGAAGGTCGAGGTTTTGCCCGGAAGTTTCCGGCTTCGTCGTGCCGATTTGGAGGCCATCGCTGCCGGACAGAGGTTACGCCATAGCGGAGTTGGCCCGGATTCTAATGACGAGACCCAGCGGCTTGATTCGCGCACACACCGAAATCCGCACCTTGTACCCGCATAGTCGTTACACGCTCACCCTGTAACAGGCATCTCCGATCTTCTCAACGAGACCAGGACGGTCTGCCGGTCGTTGTCGACTCTTGTATTTCGAGTCCAGTCAGAATCGCCCACACAACAACCCACACATTGGAGTCTTCAGTCTGCCCCTGAATTGTGCGTGTGGGTTGATGTGTGGGTTTTTGTCCGCCAAGTTTCACGATGTCCGCTATGTTTCATCAAACCGAGGACGAATTGGCAACATGCCACCCAAGCCTTGAAAACAAAGGGCCAGAACGCTTGTTCTGGCCCTTTGAATTGGTAGCGGGGGTGGGATTTGAACCCACGACCTTCAGGTTATGAGCCTGACGAGCTACCGGGCTGCTCCACCCCGCAGTCAAAAGTCTGCTGCACCTTAGAGGCGGAGTGCGGGTTCGTCAAGCCCTGAATCCCGGTCAGCACCACGCGAGACAAAACGGATTCAGTGCTGCAGGCCAGGCGGTCTGCGGAGCTGGTTCGAAACGGAAGATCATTTCGTTCGGTCGAGAGAGGTTGAGCTTATTGCGCGCGGTCCGCTCGACGTAGCTGAGGTCGGTCTTCAGCGCTTCGATCTCGGTCTGTTGTTTCTTCTCAAGCGCGTCCTGTTGCTCGATCTCGCGGTCCAGTCGGGCAATCTCTGATTGCATGGCGTGCCGCTGATGAAGCAGAGGCACGAACAGCAGTGCCACGCCGAATCCGACGACCGCCACGAAGACGAAAAACCCAAGCGACTGCAATCGGGCCCAAAACGCCAAGATCCAACTCATTGCCTAGAGTTTGCCTCCGTATACGGCATTCTTGCCGAGGATCTCCTCGATCCGCAGCAATTGGTTGTACTTGCAGACGCGGTCGGTGCGACACAACGAGCCGGTCTTGATCTGGCCGGCGTTGGTCGCCACCGCGATATCGGCGATGGTAGTGTCTTCCGTCTCACCGGAGCGATGGCTGATAACCGCCGTGTAACCAGCTTCCTTCGCCATCTCAATCGCATCCAGAGTTTCCGTCAACGTGCCGATCTGATTGACCTTCACCAGGATCGAGTTCGCGGTGCCCGTATCGATACCGCGCTTCAAGAACTTCGTGTTGGTGACAAACAGATCATCGCCGACCAGCTGCATCGTATCACCCAGGGCATCCGTGAGCTTCTTCCAGCCCGTCCCAGTCGCTCTCCGCGAGGCCGTCTTCGATGGAAACGATCGGGTACTTCCTGCAGAGGCCGCGGTAGAACTCGATCATCTGCTCGGAAGTGCGTTTGGAGCCGTCGGATTTCTTGAAGATGTATTTCTTGGACGTGGCGTCGTAGAACTCACTCGCCGCAGGATCGAGGGCGATGAAAATGTCCTTGCCCGGCTTGTAGCCGGCCTGCTTGATCGCCGCGATGATGACTTCGAGCGGGTGTTCGTTGTTCTTGAGTGCGGGAGCGAACCCGCCTTCGTCGCCAACCGCCGTGCTGAGCTTGTTGGCCTTCAGCACGCCCTTCAGTGCATGGAACACCTCCGCGCCCATCCGCAACGCTTCACGAAAACTCGGCGCGCCCTTGGGCACGATCATGTACTCCTGCAAATCAATCGGCGCATCGCTGTGGGCGCCGCCGTTGAGGATGTTCATCATCGGGACGGGCAACACCTTCGCGTTTGGTCCGCCGAGGTATTTGAACAACTCAACGCCGAGCTGGGACGCCGCCGCATGCGCGGTCGCGAGCGAGACGCCGAGGATCGCGTTAGCGCCGAGCTTGCCCTTGTTCGGCGTGCCATCGAGCGCGATCATCAGGTGATCGATGCCGACCTGATCGAGCGCGTCGTGTCCGATCAACTCGCCGGCGATCTTCGTGTTGACGTTGGCGACCGCCTTTAGAACGCCCTTGCCACCGTAGCGTTTCTTGTCGCCGTCACGCAGTTCCCAGGCTTCATGTTCACCGGTGCTGGCGCCGCTGGGAACGGCGGCGCGACCGACCGCACCGCCGGAAAGTTCCACGTCCACTTCAATCGTTGGATTCCCGCGTGAATCGAGAATTTCGCGGGCTTGAATTCGAGTAATATTGGTCACAAAAATCAACTTCCTCCTTGCGGCGCATTCTAGGACGAATGCCCCGCGAATCAAGAAATTAAACATCGCAACAGCAGGATTTTGTGGGCGCCGATCGTCAGCGGTGAAACTTTACCAACAAGCGGGTGGGCGGGTATTGACAGGTTTTCGACGGCGGGCCTAGGATGGCGGTGAACACGCTATGGCACTGATTGACTGTCCCGAATGTGGAAAACAGGTTTCGACTGCGGCAGCGACGTGTCCGTCCTGCGGTTTCCCTGTGGCATCGCAAATCGCGCAACCCCAAGCCGCAGCCCGGACAAACTGCTCGCCGAAGTGCGACCCTCGTGGTGGCGGTTCTTCTGGTACCTGGTCTTCTTCTGGCTGATTGTGCCGTGGATTATCGCGTGGTGCCGTCGGAGATCGGTCGTGCTGCGAATCTACCCGGGCCGGATCACGTTGGAGCGTGGTCTTCTCTCCAAGAGCTATCGGGAATTGATCGTCCGTGACATCCGTTCGGTCGAAATTGACCAGAGTCTGCTCGCCAGAATGGTCGGTATCGGTGACCTGACCATCTCCACGGCGGCCCGGTCGACGCCGACGAAGAAATCGAAGGGATTCCCAATCCGAAAGCCGTCCGCGATCTGATTCTGGCTCAGAGACAAGGCCAGTAGTTCACGGGCTTCACATTGGCATACTCGACTGTCCGCCCTTCGCGTGCCGACTCCAGCAGCGCCTCGATCACGCGCATGTTGGCGCGCGAATCGCGCTCGGCGTCAACATCGGGGGGAAATTGGGGGCGCGATTCTCATGCACGCACCGGCAGAAATATTTCACTTCGAGTGCAAACGGCGCGAGCGGATGTTGCGGCACGTCGTCAGTCTCGATACGGATGACGTCCGTCTTGCCCTCTCGCGTGAAGTATAGCTCGGCTGGCCACGCAGGCGGCAACCACGGGTGCGGGATCAACAGCTTGGCGTCGGTCCCAACGATCTCCGCGGGATACGATGGTTCGGCCTCCATGCTGCACAAGACGTTGGGCGGTGACGCCTTCGTCAAATTGGAGGCAGCCATTCAATGTCAGGTCAACGCCGGTCGGCTCATCGAAATGGGCATGGGCCACAACGCGCTTTGGCTCGGAGCCGACGAGGAAGCGGGAGAGGTTCACGCAGTAGCAGCCGATGTCCATGAGGGCGCCGCCACCCGCCTCGCGCCAGTAGCGTGGATTGTCCCGGTCGCGCCCGCGGGCGGTCCGGTTGCAGCGGATGTGCAGGACCCGGCCGATTCCGCCAGTGGCGATGATGCGTTTGGCTTCGGCGATCTGCGGATGGAAGCGATGCATGAACCCTTCCATCAACCAGCGCTGGCTCGCGTGAGCGGCGGCGAACATCTTCTCGACCTCGGTACTGGAACAGGCAAGCGGCTTCTCGCAAAGAACGTGTTTGCCGGCTTCGAGTGCGCGCACGGTCCATTCGCAGTGCAGCCCGTTGTGCAGCGCGTTAATGACGACGTCGATTTCGGGATCGTTAACCAGGGACTCGTAACCCGAATGCGCGCGCGGGACGCCATGCTTGACGCCGGCGAGCCCTGGCTCGTTCGGCGTCGCGGCTGGCAACGGCGACGAGTGATGCCTCGTCAATCAGACGAAATGCGTCCGCGAACTTGCCGAAGATCAAGCCCGTGCCCAGAATACCGTAACGGAGTTTTCCACCCGTCGACATGCCGCCAGACTAGTCACTTCGGGGCGGCGCTGCAAGTTCGGCTTGGAGGCTACCGATCACGTCGATGGGTTTTTGACCTTGGCGGGCTCAAACGAGGCTGATACGCTGCGTCGGTGATGACCCAATGGGTAAGATGGTTGTACGTGCTGACATTGGCGGTGTGGATCGGCAGTATTGTGTTCTTTAGTTTCGCGGTGGCCCCGACAGTGTTCAAAACGCTCAAGCCGGAGGACGCGGCGGCGTTGATTCGGCGGATTTTTTCCAAATACTACTTGATCGGAATTGCGTGTTCGGGGGTCGGCATCGTATGCGTTGGGCTGCTGTTGGCGGATCGGTCGTTTGGCAAGTGGCCGGCGATCCTGACACTGTTGTTGCTGGCGGGAATGGGTGGCACGGATCTCTGGCTTCGTCAGGGTGTGATGCCTCATATGAACCATCTGCGCGACCAGCGGGCTGCGGTGGAGAGTTCGGGGAAGCAACCCGACGAAGAATTGGAGCGGGAATGGAAGGCGCTCCATCGGCTGAGCGTGCAGATGAACGGCGTGGTGCTGCTTTGCGGGCTGGTGTTGGTTTTTCTCATTGTATACGCTCGTGTCGTCTGATCGGGACTCTGACGTGAACGAATCCAGATGGAACAAACCAGTTGTCGCCACAGGGCGGCTTGCTAAACCGCTTTTGTTGCGTCGGGCCCGGGTGCTGCTGCCGGTCCTGGCGGCAATCCTCGCGTGGTCGTGCGGGCGTGGTCCTGCCCGGTTCGAGACGAGATTCCTTCCGCAACCCCGGCCGAGAGGAGGCGTGGTTGCCACCGTGGACATCACGGCGCCGCCCGGCAACTCCGGTCGAAAAGTGTTCGCGGGCTTGACGCGCGACGGGCGGATTGTCGCCCGCGGCGAAGCCGTCGTGCCGAACAACGGCGCCGTGCAGGTAATTATTCAAGCCATGGACGCCTCGCCGCCGGTGCCCGATGGCGAATACGAACTTTGGTTGACGATCAGCCGTAACGCGCTGGAATCGTGCTATCCGAGCTACGGCGATCTCTTCGTGAATCAGAAATGGACTTTGGGACGGATGTCCCGCACGAAAGTGCTGGCCGATCCATCGATTTGGAAGGAGCGGACGCTGTCCAGGCCTGGCAACCCGATCACGATTCACTATCACCGCTATGACGAGGATTACGACAACGTGAGCATCTGGACCTGGGACGCTTATTTCAAGCGCTCGCCGGAGCAGAACGAAATTTTCGAAGTGGGCCGCGACACTTACGGGTCGATCCTGCAACTGGATCGCGGCGCGTACGGGTTGAAGGGCGACTCGGACAAAATCGGCCTGTTGCCGCGCTTGGCGGGCGACTGGAACCGCAAGGACGGAGGAGACAAATTCTGGAGGGCAGACATGGGTAATGAGATTTATTTGATCGGTGGCAAGGACAAGGTCTGGGCACAGCCGCCCGACACGAGTCCGCAAGTGGTGGTCGCCTACATGGACACGCCGACCCGGCTCGTCGTCGAGATGTCGCGCCTCGTCAAACCCGACGAAGTCACCGCGAGCCGTTTCACGATCACCGACAGCCAAAAGAAAACGCAAAAGCCCGTCTCCACGCGGATTCTCTTTCACGGCAAGAAACTGGCATCCAATGAAATCGAGTTGAGCCTCGGCGCGCCGCTTGACATCGCGGGGCGCGCCTACGAAGTCAGCGTCGAAGGGTTCGGCGGCGCGGCACGCGTGGTGCCGCGCGGTGTGCTGGATGACGCGGACGAGTTTTACGATGCACATGCGGTCCTCGGCGCCACGTACCGCCCGGAAGCGACGACGTTTCGGGTCTTCGCGCCGACGGCAAACAAGTTGCAGGTGGTGATTTACGATGCCGCCACGGGCGACAAGGGCCGCACACCGCACGACCTCCGCTTGGCGGGCAAGGGCATTTGGGAAGGCAAGGTTGATGGCGACCTCGATGGTAAATTCTATCTGTTCAAGCTCGACGATGCAGACCGCGAGGTCCTCGACATCTACTGCGTCAACGCGGTCGACAGCAGCCGGCGCGCGCGCATCACGGACCTGTCGAAAACCAACCCGCCCAACTGGGATGCCGCCAAAACCGGCCCGCCGCTCGATTCGCCCGTGGACATGGTCGTCTACGAAATGCACGTCCGCGACTTCACCATCGCGGCGAATTCCGGCGTCGAGTACAAAGGCAAATACCTCGGCTTCGCGCAGGCGGGCACGCACCTGCCGGACGATGACGCGATCAAGACCGGCCTCGATAACCTCGCCGAATTGGGCATCACGCACGTGCAGTTGCTCCCGGTCCAGGACTTCGACAACGACGAGTCGAGCACGAATTACAACTGGGGCTACGTCACGACGGATTACAACTCCCCCGAGGGTTGGTACGCCACCAACATCGACAACGAGAGCCGCATCCGCGAATTGAAGCAGCTCATCGCCGCCCTCCACCAGCGCGGCATCGGCGTGATCATGGACGTCGTCTACAACCACACCGCCAACAACGCGCCGTTCAACCTCCTCGTCCCGCGCTACTATTACCGCTTCCTCCCCGACGGCAGTTACTCCAACGGCTCGGGTTGCGGCAACGATTTCCGCACCGAAGCGCCCATGGCCCGCAAGTACATCATCGACTCCCTCAAATTCTGGGTCCAGGAATACGGCATCGACGGCTTCCGCTTCGATCTCATGGCGCTCATCGACCTCGACACCATGAAAGACGTCGAGCGCGAACTCCGCGCCCTCAAACCCAACATCGTCCTCTACGGCGAACCCTGGGGCGGCGGCGGCAAATCGGCGCCCGTCAAACCGACCAACAAACAGACCATCCACGGCACCCACATCGGCGCGTTCAACGACAACATCCGCAACGCCCTCCTCGGCTCGCCCTTCGACAAGACCCACGCCGGCTTCATCCAGGACGGCTCGCAGCATCGACAACGTCCAGCGCGGCATCGAAGGCAGCTGGCGCGACTGGGCGCCCACGCCCGCGCAGGCCATCAATTACCTCAGCTGCCACGACAACTGGGTCGTCTGGGACAAGCTCAAGCTCTCCAAGCCCGGCGCCACCGACGCGGAGCTCAAGGACATGATGAAACTCGGCTACCTGCTCCTCTTCACCTCGCAGGGCGTCCCGTTCCTCCACGGCGGCGAAGAATTCGCCCGCACCAAGTTCGGCCACGAGAACAGCTACAACGCGCCCGACAACGTCAACCAGGTCGACTGGTCCCTCAAACAGAAAAACTTCGACCTCTTCACCTACACCCGCGACCTCATCGCCCTCCGCAAAGCCCATCCCGTCTTCCGCCTCCGCGCCAAGGAACAAATCGCCGCCTGGCTCAAGTTCCACGACCAGCCCAACCCCGGCGCCCTCCTGTTCACCATCGACCCGCCGCCGCCGGCCTCCCCGGCGAAACCTGGAAACACGTCTGCGTCATCGCCAACAGCGCCGACAACCTCAGCTACGACTTCGCCCTCCCCGCCGGCCCCTGGCACGTCGCCCTCGACGCCACCGGCGCCCTCACCTCCGACCGCATCGTCGAAGGCTCCATCCGCGTCCGCTACAAATCCGGCGTCATCCTCTACCAACTCTGACCCGACCACCGTCCCCTAACTCCATTTACCTCCAATTACCTCCAGTTCCTCGCAACCAACCGCAACTACCACAATCCCGCCACCGCCCCCCCTCAAGTTCGCGCCTATCCCATCTACATACGGTAATTTGCCATCCACGGCCGTGGTCGTCGGGGCGCTTCCCCGACGCGCCGATCCTCTCCGAATTGTCGGGCAAGCGGCCCGCTTGCCGCCGTACCGTCGCTCCACGCCCCACGCTTTTCTGCCGCCGACCTCCTTGTGTAGCCACGCCGCTCAGTCGGCGTGCTCCCCGTCGTTGGCCCCTTCCGCTCCTCGTCCGCCTTCATTTCGTCTCCGGTTATCCGCGGGGTGGGTGAGTCCGCACCGTCTCCTTCCATCTCGACAAGACCTCCCGGGCATTTTACGATGCGACCATGATCAAGCCGGTACCGAGGCCGGGAACCCCTGAAATCTCGCCAGATCTCATCACCGGCCCATTTGCCAACAACCTCCCCACCTGCCAGGGATTTCAAGCCGCACCACCCAAACCCAACATGACCGAAAAGGACGGCAACACATGCAACGACCAACATCGGTAACCGTATTCGGAATTCTGAACATCGTATTCGCTGCGCTCGGCATCTTTGGGACGATTGCTTCCATCGTCCTGTTCCTCGCGCCGCCCGATCCAAATAATCCAATCCTCAAGACCATGTATGAAAACCCGGCCTACGCCATCTGGTTCAAAGTTGAAATCCCGCTGGGCATCCTGAGCTGCGCGGCCTCGCTGGCGGCAGGCATCGGTTTGTTGTGCCTCAAGTCCTGGGCGCGCACTCTCTCGATGGCTTACGCGATCTATGCGATCCTCTACGGCATTCTCGAAACGGTGACCAGTTTCATATTTCTGTACCGACCGATGCTCGAAAAACTCCAGGGGCCGGCCGCCGCCGGCGCAATCGGCGGGATGATCGGCGGGAGCATTGGCGGATGCCTCAGCTTGGTCTATCCGATCCTGCTGCTCATCTTCATGTCCCGCCCAACCGTGGTGGCGGCTTTTCATCCGCCCGCCCCGTCCCCGACGTAAGGCATTTGGCTGGGGCGAACACGAATGCCGATCCGGCCCAGAAGTCGCCTGGTGAAGGAACAGCGGAATCGGGCTCAGCTCCACTCCTCAATCCATTCGCCAACAATCTCCCGCTCGCCGCGCCGCCTCGTGCTTGCCGCCCTTCGCCTGCCCGCCATCGCGTCCGCCATCTCGTCCGCCGTAGCTCGCCGAGCGACGGCGGAAGTCTCGGCGAAGCAGGCCCCCTCAATTCGTGACGATATTGTTGTTCTTGAAGTGACCGTTGATCACGTTCACCGTGTTCGTCCCGGGCGGTGAGCTCTGCGTCACCGAGAACGTGAACGTGCCCTCCGCCAGGCCGCTGGCGGTATCGAGCGTGCTGAACACCACCGTGCCCGAAGGATTGTCCTGATAGATCGTCGAGATATTCCTCTCGTCCGTGTACAGACTCCCATTACCGACAGGATACGCCACGCCCGTCGCCGTCGGATTATCCAGCACCAACGTAATGCTTCGTGCCGTCACCAGTGTATTCTCGCCGACAATCGTGAGGATGTTGTCGATTGCGTTTGTAGTGAAGAAGCCGGTGCACGACCCCCAGAAGGCGAACCCATTGTCCGTGGCCGTCATGAAATTCGTGTTCGTGGGAACTTTGACGGGAACCGGGCTGATACTCGAAATACTGAACTGGCCACTCGTGACCGTGACCATTCCCGTATTCGATGGAGTCACTTCCGGCGCGATGAAGCCAAACGTGCCAACCAGTTGTTGCTTCGCAAAATCCGCCGTCGTAAACGTGATCGTGCCTTCGGCCCCAAGAAAATCGGTCGCCGGGCTGGCTTCCTGGTCAAACTGTGAGCCGAAATCGATCGGGTACGTGCCGGGGCCGGTGACGTTGTCCACGTACAGAATCATCGACTGTTGCAGAATGCCGCCCGGGGCGTACCCGGCTTCGATCGTGATGATGTTCACCGGACTATACTGTCCCGCCGCTACGAGACCCGCCGGGCCCATAACCGCGCTGAAGTTGAGGTTCAACGACCCGCTCACCGTCGCGCTAAGGGTATCGCCAAGGCCATTACCACCGCCGCCCCCGCCACCGCCACCGCTGGTTTGCGAACTGCACTTGGTGACGGCCTTATCGGCCTTCAGCTCGGTCGTCAGTGCCGTCCCCAGCAGCTTCGCCGCCGTCGGAATATCCGTCGCCGCCGACGCGTTATCGAGGTCCGTTTGCGCCGTGTCCACGGACGCCTGGGCCTTGGTCTTGCAGGAAGCCGTCAGGTCGCTCGCATTCGTCTCCGTCGTGTTGATCAACGTCTGCACATTATCGAGCAGACCGTCCAGCGCCGTCTCCGTGTTCGTCAGCAGCGAACTTCCCGGGGGAGCGTAGTCCGTCGGGAACGCCTTGATCAACGTCTTGGACACGCTGCCCAGGTTCTTGATGTCTGTCGTCAACGACGTGGACTTGTTCAGTGTGCTCAGCACTTTCTCGATGGTCTTGTACTCTTTCTCTTCCGCCTTGTCCGTGCTGTTGCTCAACGCCGCCGCCCGCGTTTGCAAATCCGCAATCAAATCATCGAAGTTCGACGTGAACGGCGCAGCGCCCGCGCGCGGCGCGTACACTGCCACCAGTCCCACAATCACCGCCATCGCCACCTGGTGAATTGTCCCCGACAGTTGTTGCCTGAGTGTTGTCATGTGATGGTTCTCCCTTGCTGGATGTGCTTGTTTCACTGCGTCTCGCCTGTCTCATTCAAATAGACCTCGCCACGGCCAACCCGAGATGACGGATTGCCAAAGTATATTGCACCGAAGCCGACTGACTTGCAGACCTTGACCCGATTGACTTGCCAGAATAGGCGAAAGTTCGAACTCTCGTCAAGCCTCCAGCCGCTGTCTGCCAAAAAATTGAGCAGATTATTGGAAAGAGGGTGTCAAAGGGTGCGAAAGTACAATTTACACATCCCCCAATGAACCATCAGCCCGTCCCGCTCTGCGCTTCCCTCTTTCCGCCGGTAAAATCTTCTGCCATACTTGGCGCAACATGATTTTTTCACCGAAACGGCTTTTCGCGTGCACCGTCACGCTCGCCCTTCTCACTTCCCCCTTCGCACATCGGCTCTACGCCGCCGACCCCATCGACCCCGTCGACCCCGTCCGCCGCCAGATCGACGAGGCGATCGCCCGCGTCAAACCCGCGCTGGTCCGCATCAAGGTTGTCGCCACGCAGTATTATCAGGGCCGCGAGGTGAAGTTCGAAGGCAGCGGCAGCGGCGTCATCATCAGCAAGGAAGGCTACGTCATCACCAATCACCACGTCGCCGGACACGCCACCCGCCTCGTCGTCATCCTCCCCAGTAACGAGGAAATCCCCGCCGACCTCGTCGGTACCGACCCGCTCGCCGACATCTCCGTCCTGAAATTGAAGCCCGACGCCAAACGCGAATTCCCCACCGTCGACTTTGGCGACTCGGACGCGATGCGCGTCGGCGATTCGGTCCTGGCCATGGGTAGCCCGCTGGCCATGTCGCAATCCGTCACCCTCGGCATCGTCAGCAACATCAAAATGGTCATGCCGGAAGCGTTCTCCGCCTCGCGGTTCACCCTCGACGGCGAAGACGTCGGCTCGCTCGTCCGCTGGATCGGCCACGACGCCGACATTTATCCCGGCAACTCGGGCGGCCCGCTCGTCAACCTCAAAGGCCAGGTCATCGGCATCAACGAAATCAGCTTCGGCCTCAGCGGCGCCATCCCCGGCAACCTCGCCCAACGCGTCGCCCGCCAGATCATCGACAAAGGCAAGGTCAGCCGCAGTTGGCTCGGCGTCGAAATCCAGCCGTTGCTCAAGGAAGACAAGGACAACCACGGCGTGTTGATCTCGGACGTCGTGGATGATTCGCCCGCCGCCAAAGCGGGCGTGCATTCGGGCGACATCCTCCTGAAAATCGCCGGCCGGGACGTGCTCGTCCGCTACGCCGAGGAAATCCCGCTCCTGAACCAAATGGTGGCGGATTTGCCCGTCGGCCAGGAGGTCGAAGTGGTCGTGCAACGCGATGGCCAGGAGAAAACGCTCAAGCTCACCACCGCCGAGCGCGAACAATACCAGCGCCAACAATTTGAATTGAAACAGTGGGGCATCACCGCCCGCGATATTTCGGCGCTCGCCGCCCGCGAACTGAAACTCAAGAGCCGCGACGGCGTGATCGTCACCTCGATCCGTCCGGGCGGGCCCTCTGACGACGCCAAACCGCCCGTCGTGACCGGCGACGTGCTCACGGAGATCAACGATACCCCGATCCGCAACGTCGCCGAGATGCAGGACGTGACCGACAAGATCACCACCGGGCAAATCAAAACCCGTCCCGACACGCCTCGGGTTTCTCCGCAAGACGGAGCAATTGCTCACCGTCGTCAGGGTCGGCATCAAGGAACTCGAAGATCCCGGTCTCGAAGCCCAAAAAGCCTGGCTCCCCGTCGCCGCGCAGGCCATTACCAGCGATTTGGCCGCGCAACTCGGCAGCCCGGGCCTGCACGGCGTCCGCCTCACCCAGGTCTACGCCGATAGCACCGCCGAAAAAGCCGGACTGAAAGTCGGCGACCTGATTCTGTCCCTCGACGGCGACCGCATCGAAGCGTCGCAGCCGGGCGACGAGGAAATTCTCGATACCATGGTCCGCCAATACAAAATCGGCGCCACCGCCACGCTCGCCGTCCAGCGCGGCGCGGACAAACTCAGCATCCCGGTCGAACTGGTCCGGTCCCCGAAACTCGAACGCGAAATGAAGAAGTACCGCGACGAGGATTTCGAGTTCACCGCGCGCGACACGACGTTCATCGACAAAGTGCAGGAACAATGGTCGCAGGAACAGCCGGGCGCGCTGGTCACCGAGGTCAAGGAGGGCGGGTGGGCCGCTCTCGGCCGGCTCGGGGTCGGCGACCTCATCACCGCCGTCGATGGCGAGCCTGTGACGGACGTGGCCTCGCTGAAGCAAAAAATGAAACACGTCGCCACCGCGAAACCAAAGACCACGGTCCTGCGCGTCATCCGCGGCATCCATACCTTGTACCTGGAGTTCGAGCCAAACTGGGAAGGTCGCAAGGCCGCCCTGAAAGGAAACCTGTAGATGAAAAAACATATCACATCGGTTTTAGCCATCACTCTCGCCGCAGCGGGCGCAATGGTCTCTCTCTCCGCGCGAGCGGACGACCTCGCCAAATCCGGTCGCGACATCCTCGCCAAGTCCCAGGGCGCCGTCGTCACCGTGAAGCTCGCGATCAAACAAAGCGTCTCGATGGGCGGGCGCGAGAACAAGACGGAAAGCAAGACCGAAACCACGGGCACCGTCGTCGATCCGTCCGGCTTGACCGTCGTCTCGCTGGCGACCACCGACCCCAGCAGCACGGTGAAAGAGGCCTACTCCCGCGCCATTGCCGCTCGCGGCGGCGATCTGTCGCAGTTCAAGTTCGACAGCGAACTAAACGACGTGAAAATTGTAACGGCCGATGGCACGGAGATCCCCGCCGATGTCGTCCTGCGGGACAAGGATCTGGACCTGGCGTACCTGCGTCCGTCCGACAAACCCGCCAAGCCGCTCGCCTCCATTGACCTCACCAAGGACGCGAAAGCGCAGCTTCTCGACGAAGTGATCGTGATCAATCGTCTCAGCCAGGCCGCCAATCGCGCCCCCGCCGTCTCCATCGGCCGCATCGAAGGCATCATCGACAAACCGCGCACGTTCTATTTGCTCGGCGAATCGATGTGGGGCTACTCCCTCGGCGCGCCGGTGTTCGCCCTCGACGGCAAACTCGTCGGCATCGTGTTGCTGCGCAGCGCCAAGACGCAGATCCGATCAGGACAGCGGGTTCATCTTCAGCAACCTCAACCAATGGGGCATGATGCCCGTGATTCTGCCGGCGTCCGACATCGTCGATGGCGCCAAGCAGGCCCTCGAAGCCAAACCGCCAACAGCAGATAAGCCGGCGGCAGACGACACAGCAAAACCGGTGCCCGCACCTGCGAAATCTCCGTAGCTACGGTTTGATTTCGACGAGGTCGATCTTGGCGCGGTCGGATTGACCGAGGCCGACGTGGCTGGCAGTCACGACGTGGCTTGCCTGCGGTCCGGCCAGTGTCACTTTGGCTTCACGCCGCCGCGCGTCAATGGCCTCCAGGCACAGCGAATCGATGGCCACCGGGTCGGTGCTGAAATACAACGCGCCGTCGTTCCACGAATACTGCGGTTTGAATCCCGGTCCGCCCGCATAACCGGCAATCAGTCCATCCATGATGTTGAGCACCAGTTTCCCGCGCAACCTGCGGCATGGCGCAAATCTCCGCGATCATCGGATCACCCCGCTGGCCCAACGTTTCAAACCGGCGCGTGTTGTCCACCATGCCCAGCGAAAGGTTGTACAGGCAGCCCGCCAGGCCGCACGCGTCGTTGTCCTGGAGAACCGGGACGTTGATGAGCTTGGTGATGGTCCCGGTCACGAGTTTCGGAAGATGCGAGCGCTTGCTCAGAATCTCGTCGTCCTTGCCGAACAGCAGATCGCCCCAGATCAGTTTTCCCGCGAGATTGTTCTGGAAATAGACGTTGGCGTCCCAGCCGGTTCCGTCAATCACCGACGCGACCTGCATCGAATTCGTCCCGCTGACCGGCAGGTATCCGGCCGCCTGCATCTGAAGCGGATCGCGGTCGAACACATAAATGTTCGTGCCCGCCACGCCCGCCGCGCGCAACCCGTGCGCAATCGCCTCCACCACCGCCCGCCGTGTCGACTGGAGCGGGCCGCATTGCGTGCTGATCTTGATGCCGACCACGTCGTTGCTGGACACGAAATGCCGCCATGCCGCCGCCTCGTCGCTCTCGCCCGTGAGCGATTGGATGCCCGCGACAACCATCGCCTGCGCCTTCGCGGGGTCCGCTCGGTAATTGTCCACCGCGCTCGGATCGCGCACGAGCACCACCCGGCTCTTCACGACGGGAGCGGGCGCGGACTTCGTGTCCTGCGCCTGCAAGTGCGAACAGAGAAGGCACGAGAGCAGAACCGTCGCCAGTTGGGGGAGAGAAAGTCGGCGGCGCATAGGCAACTGTTGCCCGCGCTCAGAATTTCATCGACAGCAGGAATTCCGCGTTGGAGCGGGTCTTCTTGAGTTTCTCGGTGACCAGTTCCATCGCCTCCACCGGCGGCACCCCCGCCAGCGCCTTGCGCAGGATGTAAATGCGTTCGAGTTCGTCGGGATGATACAGCAACTCTTCCTTGCGCGTGCCGCTCCGCTCGACGTTGATCGCCGGGAAAATGCGTTTCTCGACCAGATGCCGGTCGAGGCACAGTTCCATGTTGCCCGTGCCCTTGAACTCCTCGAATATGACTTCATCCATCCGCGAGCCGGTTTCCACCAGCGCCGTGGCGATGATCGTCAGCGAACCGCCTTCCTCGACGTTGCGCGCCGCGCCAAAGAAACGCTTCGGCTTGTGCAGCGCATTGGCGTCGACGCCGCCCGACAGAATCTTGCCGGAGTGCGGCTGCAAGGTGTTGTAGGCGCGCGCCAGACCGCGTGATCGAGTCGAGCAGGATTACCACGTCCTTCTTGTGCTCGACCAACCGCTTCGCCTTCTCCAGCACCATCTCCGCAACCTGCGCGTGGCGTTCCGGCGCTTCGTCAAATGTCGAGCTGATGATCTCGGCACGGACCGTTCGCTTGAAATCCGTCACTTCCTCGGGGCGCTCGTCGATCAGCAACACGATCAGGATCGCCTCGGGATTGTTGGTCAGCACCGCGTTGGCAATCTTCTGCAACAGGATCGTCTTGCCCGTGCGCGGCGGCGCGACGATCAACCCGCGCTGGCCTTTGCCGATCGGCGTGAACAGGTCCATCACGCGGCTGTTGATTTCCTCGGATGTCGTTTCGAGGATGAACCGGCTGGTCGGGAAGTAAGGCGTGAGATTATCAAACATGATCTTCTCTTTCGCCTTGTCGGGATTGTCCCGATTCACCGCCTCGACCTTCAACAGCGCGAAGAACCGCTCCTTGTCCTTCGGCGGACGCACCTGGCCCGCAACCAGATCGCCCGTCTGCAATTCAAACCGCCGGATCTGTGAGGGCGAGACGTAAATGTCCTCGGGGCAGGGAAGATAATTGTACGCTGGTGAGCGCAGGAACCCGAAACCATCCGGCAGAATCTCCAGCACGCCCTCGCCGAACATCTGGCCGTTGCGCTCGGCGTTCTTCTTGAGGATTTCAAAGATGATCTCGTGCTTCTTCAGCACCGCCACAGCCTCCACGCCGCCGTCCCGCGCCATCTTCTGCAGGTGCGGCATCGACATGGCCTGAAGCTCGGCGAGGTTCAACGTCTCGCCCGGCGGCAACTGATTGCGTGGGGCGGGTGCCTCGTCCTTGTCGGCGGTGGCGACGGCAACACCACCGTTCTTCTCGACGTCCTCCGCTTTCGTTTCCGTCTCGGCCGGGGCGGTCGGCTCGGGCGCCTTCGGTTCATCACTCTTGCCGGCCGCGATTTTTTCGGGGCTAGTTTTTGCTCGGGGCATGGTAAGTCTCCTTGATGGTTGCCCAAATGATCTCGGCCTGCTGGTGTAACACCTCCGGCAAGCCATCGTTCCAAATCACAAAATCGGCCCGGTCCATTTTCGTTGCCAACGGCCACTGCGCGCGGATCCGGGCGCGCGCCTGTGTCTTGTTCAAACCGTTCATCGCCAGGCGCGACAATTGCGTCTGCTCGCTGCAGCCCACCGTCGACCACGCAATCAAATTGTGATTCCGCCGCCAACCTCGTATAGCAACGGGATCGCGACGACCGCGACCTCTGCTTGTCCGTCGCGCTTCAGCCGCTCGATGTCTTCCCTCCACATCCTGTCCACCGCCGGATGGATGATGCGGTTCAGCACCTCGCGCTTCCCGTCGTCGGCGAACACGATATCGCCAAGTTTCGGGCGATTGACGGTCCTGTCCGGATTCAAAATCTCGTTGCCAAACGCGCGCACAACCTCTTCCCACGTCGGCGTATCCGGCGTCAGGGCCCGATGCGCGTACTCGTCGGCATCCAGGCTGGCCGCCCCCAACGAACGCCACCGCTCCAACGTCGTGGATTTTCCCGTGGCAATGCCACCCGTGAGGCCGACTTTGATGAGCCGTCTCATAACCCAGTTTTCCCAGTTGGATTCATGGGAGAAGTGAACCGATTGAGTGCTAGTGATTCAGGATTGCCTAACGACCAAGGGGCCAAACAACTTCGCCTACGACACGTGAAAATAACCGCACCGACCGCCCGCGTCAAGTGTCCAAATCACTTTTTTCTGGCCCACCGCCGGGCCGAAGCTCATGGTCGATCGCCCGTTTCCCTCCCACGCTTTTTCTTCCCTGTGGTGGGTCAATGCGATAGATTGCGCGAATCATGAAGTCCATGCGCCAGGACTTGGAAGAGGTGCTTTTGTCCGAAGAGCAGATTCAGCATCGGCTCGACGAGCTGGCGGCTGAAATCCAGCGTGACTACGCGGATAAGGACCTTACGTTGGTCGGCATCCTCACCGGCAGCGTGATGTTCCTCGCCGACTTGCTGCGACGGTTGCCCATGCAACTGCGCCTCGATTACATCGGCGTGTCCAGTTATCACGGCGAGACGCGGTCGGCGGGAGAATTGATCGTCACCAAGGTGCTGAAGCTCGACGTGCGTGACCGCGACGTGCTGGTCGTCGACGACATCCTCGATACGGGCCTGACGCTCGTCAAAGATCCGCGAGATGATCCAGAAACTCGAGCCCCGAAGTCGTCAAGTTCTGCACGCTGCTTGGAAAAGGACGTGCCCCACCGCGAAAATTTCCACGCGGACTACGTCGGCTTTCACATCCCCAACAAGTTCGTCGTCGGATACGGCTTGGATTACCAGGAGCGCTATCGCAACCTGCCCTACGTCGGGACGTTGCGCGCCGAGGCGATGGCCGCTACGACGTGAAGATTACCGTCCAGTTCTTCAGTTTCTTCCGTCAACTCACGGGACAAAACGAATTGCCTCTCGATTTGCCCGATAGCGCCACTGTCGCCGACGCCCTCTCTCAACTCTACGTAAAATTCCCCCGGCTCAGGGAAGCCGACAAGACGGCCTTGATCGCCATCGGTCTGGAGCTTGCCAATCGATCCACCCGGCTCCGCAACGGCGATGTGCTTTCGCTGATGCCACCACTCCAGGGCGGGGCGGAACCGCCCACCGATGAACTGCTCCTCACCGATCAGCCAATCGACCGCGCCGAGGCCGAGCTCGGCAAATTCAGCGGCGACGTGGGCGGTGTCGTGACATTCTGGGGCGTCGTGCGCGATCAGGAAGACGGCAAACCAATTCACGCGCTGGAATACACCGCCTACCGCGAAATGGCTGACCACCAGTTCCGCAAACTCCTCGCCGAGACGCACCAACAGTGGCCGCTGAAGCGAATTCGCGTCATCCACCGTCTGGGCGTGATCGCGGTGGGCGAGCCATCATTGCTTGTGCGAGTGGAAGCCGCGCATCGTGGCGAGGCGTTCGCCGCCGCGCAATTCATCATCGACGAGTTGAAACAGACGGGTCCCGATTTGGAAGACGGCGGTTTCGCGAATCCAGGCCTGACGCAACTCTTCATCGGCGTCACGTTCAATGTCGTTCCGTCAGTTCGTCGATCCGGCCAAAGAACGGGTCCTTGATTCCGTCTCTGGCGACGGCGGCCCCCAGAGCCCTCAGGCGGAACAACTGTTGCAGCGGTCCGAGTTCGGCCGACCGCTTTCTTGTCCACGGATCCTCGATGACCCAGTACACCGGCCGTCCCGGAATGGACAAGCTCGCGCAGCCGCGCGGGGTCTTCGGAAGCGACGAATGGACAAAAGGATGTTGGGCTCACGTCGCTGCCGACAAACAGATGGATCCCACTGCTGCGACCGAGCGGCACCGCGATGCGATCGGTGCCGCGGATCATGTAGGCGTCAACGCGGAGGGGATCGAAGTTTGACACCACGACGGCGTTCGACTCCATCTGTTGGGCACAATAAGACAGCGTTGTGTAGAGGCCCGCGCTGTTTCCTGTCGGAAAACCAGCTTGCGAGTTAATTCGCGCAAGCTTGAAGATCAAGGCACTGACAAGAATAATCACCGTCGCGCGGACGGCCTTTGCGGGCCACAGCGCGAGCAGGACTCTCACGCCGATCGCGTCCACCAGACAAAACAGGGGAACAAGTCGCAGGAGGAAGCGTTCTTCCTGCCAGTTATACACCAGATAAAAGACGACGGATGTGACGGTGGAGACAACAAGCCAGAGAAGAAACTGCCGTCGAAGAGTGTTGGTTCGCCATCCGACCAGGCAGGCCAGCAACCCCACCACTCCCAATGCGGTACGAAACGGTGCCAGCATTTGGTAGAGCCGGCGACTGGGTAGTTGCCAATAGATGGGGTGACCGAAGATGCGGCTTGTGTCCGCTTCCGCCAGCAGTGATTTGGCGTAGAAGGCCCCGTTTCCATCAATAATCCCAGCACGCCCCGGCTCGACTTGCCTCAAATGCATGAAGCCGGTTTTTGTGATGTATTGCGCGGAGAACAACGGTTGATTGCCGTTCTCAGCCGTGCCCCAGTAGTGATAGCCCGTCCGCCAGGGACTGCCAAAGGTTACTTGTTGGTACACAACCACGGTGATGATGAACGGCGCCAATCCGACCGCGAACGAGCCCGCCCGCCGCATTCGCTCCCGCCATGTGTCCTCCCACGGAAGCAACAGGAGAGACGGCGCCAGTAGCAGAATGTTGTCATGCCGCACGGTAATCGCCAGCCCCAGCACGCTCCCGGCCGCAAGCCACATCAGGGCCGGCCGCTTCCGGCCCCGACTCGCGAGCAACAACGCCAATACCGCGGTGGCCAGAAATACAGACGGCACCTCGCTCATGATCTTCTGTGAGTACTCCCAGAAGCCGTAGTTCGTGATCAGGAACAGTGCCGCAAGACATCCGCACAATCGCCCGCCCAGCCACGCTCCGATAACATAGGTGAGCGCGATGGCGCCGAACGCACAGCAGAAAATTGAGTAGATGCCGTTGCCGAGGAAATGCCCCAGGACCATATACGACGGCAGCAACAACAGCGCGGTGCCAAACGGGTGCCCGGGGGAAAGTCGTGGCCATAGGCCGAGACCACGAGCCGTCCGCGCTCGAGCAAATTCACGGCCGGCACCGCAAAATCAACACCGTCTTGCGGGAGGTTGGCGGCGGATTGAGCTGTGACGAAGTGGACGAGCCACCCCACCAGCAACAGGCCCACAACGATCAGAACGTCCGGCGCCCACGAATGGGCCATCGCCTTCCGGAGGCCCGAGGAAAGAGGAATCGTGTTCATCTCAATAATCCGCGTCCTGGCGGGGCCGGCCTACCGCACGACGTTCTTGGCCGCGCCCGCCGCAAACGCCGCAATATTCTCCGCCGTCGTGTCGAGGATGCGCTCCAGCGCCTCTTGGCTGTTGAATGCATTGTGGGGCGTGAAGACCACATTTGGTTTTTTCAGGATCACGTGGTTCTGGATCGCCGTCCGCAGTTTCTCGGGGTTCGTCGCGTCGCCGAGCAGCGCGCTTTCCTCATAAATCGTTTCCTCGCCCTCCAGCACGTCCAGTCCGGCGCCCGCCAGGATGCCGTCATCCAGCGCCTTCAGCAGCGCGTCGGTGTTCACCAGCCCGCCCCGCGCCGTATTGATCAGAATCGCCCCGCGTTTGATCTTGTGGATGTTGTCCCGGTTGATCAAATGATGCGTGTGGCGATTGTACGGCGCGTGCAACGTGATGATGTCCGACCGCCCGAGCACATCGTTCAATTCCGCATACTCAAATCCCAGCACTTCGGCCCAGAAATTGTCCCGCTTGATGTCGAACGCCAGCACCTTCATCCCAAACCCGCGCGCAATCCGAATCACGTGCAACCCAATCCGCCCCGCGCCGACGACACCGATGGTCTTGTCTTTGAGGTCGAACCCGCGCAACCCCTCCAAGGAGAAGTTGCCCGCCCGCACGCGCACGAATGCCTCATGCACTTTCCGCGACAACGCCAGGATCAGCGCAAACGTGTGCTCCGCCACCGTGTTCTCGCCATAGAACGGCACGTTGCACACCGTGATCCCGCGCCGCGCGCATTCGGCCATGTCGATGTGGTCGAACCCCGTCGACCGCGTCGCAATCATCGTCAACTGTGGCAGTTTCGCCAATCGTTCCGCCGTCAACCTCGTATAAATAAATGGCGACACGATCTCCGCATCCGCAATCCTGGCGAACTGCTTGTCCTCCAGCACGCCCGGAAGCGCCACGATCTCATGCGTCCCATCCACCCGCCCCCGCAAATACTTCTCCTCCCAGGATTGAAGTTCGAGAAAAGCAATCTTCATTTCGCCGTCTCTTCAGAATGGAAGCCAACACTATGACACCACTCCCGATAGGCAAACGGCGAAATCTCGCTCGGCTTGATTTCGCTCCGACCGCCCCAAAAGACATTGGTGTAAGCGACCGCAATCCCCGCTTCCTGCAAATGCGTGTCGATCGCGGCTTTGTGGGCAAGGAGCACTGGTTTGTCGGTCCCGTGCGCGACGCCCATGACGTTAACGTTATGAAACTCCGGTCCGCCCTCCCGCCAGTACGCATGGGTCATGATGTGGTGCCGACCGACCTCGCGCCCGGCGTCGACCTCGCGGCCCGGCGGCACCGCCCAGTGGAACAGCGCGTTGTACCGCGTCACCTGTTCGCCGCTGGCAACGGGCTTGACGTGCTCCAAAAATGTCGAGAAACGTCCAATGATCTTGCGGCGATTCAACTCGGCGGCAACTTCGAGGAATTGTTCGAGCGCGACCCCGGCTTCCTTCGCTCGCGCCGCCCAGAGATCCGTTGTAAGGTCCTCGGGAGCAAACTCCCGCTTGAGCGCCACCAACACTCGCCATTCCAGATCGTCCAGTTCGGCCACGGAAACGTCCGTCACATCGGCCAGCACCTTCGCACGGCTACCGGGTTCGAGTCCGCGCCGTCTCACGTGGCCGACTCCGAGCGCGAACAGCTTCTTCGCCGGCAACAGGATGAATCTCTCCGCGCCGGTTTGCCGACACAAAAACTCGCAGTGCCGCGCCATCGAAAACCCCTGCGGCACCTTCAGCGTGGTCCACAATCGGTATTTCGAGCCGACGGTGGCGGTGTCCGTCGTGCGGATGACGACGTGCCCGCTGAACGGGTCGCGCTGGAACATGTAATCGAACGCAGGTTCAAGTTTGTCCTCGGGCACCTGCCACGCCACGAGCGCGCCCTGCGCCAGGTTCGTCGCCAGCAACGTCTGTCGCACGCGCCGAATCGTTCCGGCGCGCAGCATCGCCTGAATCCGCTCGATGACGACCGGCATCTCTACGCCCGCCTGCCGCGCAATCTCGCCGAAAGGATCGCGTTGAAAACCCTGCAGCCGATCCTCGGACACGGCAAGGATCTTCGCATTGATCGGATCGGTCGTTGAGATCGGAACGTCAGCCAGCTTCATAAACCTGTTCGACGAATGTCCTTCGGCTCGGTACCGCTTCCAGCATGACAAATCACGACGAAGGTTGCAATGCCTTCTCGACCAGCGCGCGGCATTCGGGCGTCATCGGAATCGTCAGGGCAATCTGCTGCGCCTGCGGGGTCATCTTCCGCCACGTCTTCTGCAAAATGCCAATCATCTTCTCGTCGCCCGTCTTCGCCGTTGTCTCGGCAAACTGCGTCTCCAAAAACACCAGACACAGCGCATCCTCCAGTACACGGCCATCCGGCACGCGCGGGAAATTCCGTTTGCGAATCAAATCCTGCACACGCGACACCAACTCACCATCGTAACCAACCTCGCGGAGAATCTCGCCCGCCTTTTGCGCGTGAAAGTGTTTCAAATCTTCGCGCCACTTGAGGTAGCCGATACGCCCCGCCGGGTACGATTCGCGCGGGATGATCCAGCGGCAGATGTGTTGCGCGCGCGCCGCGAGGCGCAATTCCTCCGACGCATCCGGTGCCAGCCGCTCGACCCAGCCGCTCAGTCGTTGCGCGTACGGCAACTCGATGCCGCGTGGGTCCTGCGCGTTGGCCGCGTCGATCCGGGCAATCGCGTCTTGAAAGCGGCTCGAATTCATGTCACAAGAATAGGTGTTTCGGGAGGAGAACACAAATAAATGAGTGAGTTGATCAAAGTGGCCGAAGTTGGCGACCTGCAACCCGGCGAGTGCAAGACGGTGGCCGTCGGGGAACGCGAATTGGCCCTCTTTAACGTGGGCGGAAAATTCTACGCGACGGACAACGTCTGCCCGCACCGCGGGGGACCGTTGGGCGAGGGGACGCTCGACGGCGCCGTGGTCACCTGTCCGTGGCACGGTTGGAAGTTCGATGTGTGCACGGGGCAAAACCCCATGATTCCCACAGCGAAGGTCGAGAAGTTCGAGTGTGTGGTCGAAGGCAACGACGTAAAGGTGAAACTCAATGGCGCTTAAATCTTCCTGGGAACTCGCGCTCGAACGCACCGGCGGCAAATCCTCCGCGAAATTGACGAACGAGCAGAAGGCCAAACTCGCCGAGATCGACCGGGTCTACACCGCCAAGATTGCCGAGCGTGAATTGGAGTTGAAACCGAAGATCGCGGCGGCCAATGCGGCCGGCAAAGCCGAGGACGCGCAAAAATTCGACGAAATCCTCCGCAACGAAATCACCAAGCTGCGCGGCAAGCTCGAAGCCGAGAAAGAGAAGATCCGAGCGGGCAAGTGAAACGCTCCGTCTGCGTATTGGTCAGTGGCGGCCTCGACAGTTGCGTGATGCTCGCCTCGTTGGCGCGCCAGTACCGCAAGGTCTATCCCGTCTTCATCCGCCAGGGCCTCATTTGGGAAGCCGCCGAGCTTCGTTCACTTCGCCGGTATCTCCAGGCGGCCCGCATTCGCCATGAACCGCTGACCATTCTCCATTTGCCTGCAAACGATCTTTACGGTTCGCACTGGAGCACGACCGGCCGGCGCGTGCCCGGCGCGAAAACTCCCGACGAAGCCGTCTATCTTCCCGGCCGCAATCTGATGCTCCTCTCCAAAGCCGCCGCGTTCTGCGCGCTCCACAAGCTCGACACCATCGCCATGGGATCGCTCGGCCACAACCCGTTCCCCGACGCCACCCCCAACTTTTTCCGCGACTTCGCCACCGCCGCCAGCGCCGCCCTCGACTTCCGCATCAAAATCATCGCCCCATTCCGCACGCTCACCAAGGAACAGGTCGTCCGCCGCGGCCTCCGCCTCAAATTACCACTCCACCTCAGTTTCTCCTGCATCTCCCCGAAAAACGGCCGCCACTGCGGCCGCTGCAACAAATGCGCCGAACGCCGGAACGCATTCCGTGCTCTTGGCGTGAAGGATCCGACCCGCTATGCAACGGCTCATTGAAGGCGTCCACAAGTTTCGCCGGGAAGAGTTCGGCCGCTATCGGGAACTCTTTGCCCGACTCTCCCGCGAAGGCCAGAACCCGCATACGTTGTTCATCACCTGTTCCGACTCGCGCGTGTTGGCGGAGTTGGTGACTCAAAGCCAGCCCGGTGATTTGTTCGTGGTCAAGAATGCCGGCAACATCGTGCCGCCGTCTGCCGCCAGCGGCAGCACCAACTCGACCGCTGCCGCCATCGAATATGCCGTTCACGTTCTGGAAGTGGCCGATATCGTCGTGTGCGGTCACACCCAATGCGGCGCGATGACGGCTCTGTTGGACGGCTTACCGGATCCGTCGGCGATGCCTCATGCAGCAGCGTGGTTGGAAATCGCCGCGCCCGTCCGCGAAATCGTCCGACGCGATTACGGGCATTTGGACGCGACCGAGCGGGTCACGGCTGCCGCCGAGGAGAACGTCTTGCTGGCGTTGGAAAATCTGCACGGCTACCCGGTAGTCGCCGAGCGCCTGAACGCCGGTACAATTCGCCTGCACGGCTGGTGTTTCAAAATCGACACGGCGGAGATGTTTGCCTACGAACCGGGCGTTGGCCAGTTCCAACCCCTTGTGGTATAAAGCCGGCCATGGCCTACGATTCCTTGCGCGATTTTGTGCAGAAGCTGGATGCCGCGGGCGAACTGAAGCGGATTTCGGTCGAGGTCGATCCGGTTCTGGAAATCACGGAAGTCGCCGACCGCGAAATGAAATTGCCGGGCGGCGGCAAGGCGTTGCTCTTCGAGAAATGCAAAGGCTCACAATTCCCACTGCTGATCAACGCCTACGGCTCGACGAAACGCATGGCGATGGCGCTCGGTGTGAACGATGTCGAAGACATCGCCCGCGAACTCGAAAGCTTACTCAAGGCCAAGCCACCGACCTCCTTCAAGGAAGCCATCTCGCTGCTCGGGACGGCATTCGAATTGCGCCACGCGAAACCCAAGAGCGTCAACACTGGCACCTGTAAGCAAATTGTTCAGCAGAAACCGAACGTCAATACGCTCCCCATCCAGAAATGCTGGCCGCAGGACGCTGGACGATTCGTCTGCATGCCGTTGGTCATCACGCGCGATCCCGACAACGGCTCGCGCAACGTCGGCACCTACCGCATGCAGGTCATCGACGAGCGGACGACGTTCATGCACTGGCAACTGCACAAGACCGGCGCGCGTCATTGGCGGCGCTGCATGGAGCTAAAACAACGCATGCCCGTCGCCGTGGCCCTCGGGGGCGACCCGGCATACGCATTCGCGGCAACCGCGCCTCTCCCCGATGGCATCGATGAGATGATGCTCGCGGGTTTCCTTCGCAAGAAATCCGTCGAGATGGTGAAGTGCGACACGAACGATCTCGAAGTGCCCGCGGATTGCGATTTTGTCCTGGAAGGCTATGTCGAGCCGGAGGGGAAACTCGATCTCGAAGGCCCGTTCGGCGATCACACGGGTTATTACACCCCGCCCGAGCCGTACCCGAAATTTCACATCGAGCGGATCACGCATCGCCGCGACGCGATTTACCCGAGCACGATCGTTGGCGTGCCGCCGATGGAGGATTTCTACATGGGCACCGCCAGCGTGCGGATCTTCCTGCCCGTGTTCAAAACCAACTTCAACGAAATCGTCGACATGGCGTTGCCCGCCGAGGGCGCGTTCCACAACCTCGTCATTGTCTCGATCAAGAAACAATTCCCGTATCACGCGATAAAGGTCATGCATGGCCTGTGGGGCATGGGGCAGATGATGTTCACCAAGATCATCGTCGTGGTCGACGCCGATGTGAACGTGCACGATACGAGCGAGGTGCTGTTCCGTCTCACCGCGAATATCGATCCCGAACGCGACATCATTTTCACCAAGGGCCCCGCCGATGTGCTCGACCACGCCACGCCCGTGATGGGGTTTGGCAGCAAGATCGGCATCGATGCCACGCACAAACTCAAAGGCGAAGCGAACACGCGTCCCTGGCCGCCCATCATCAAAATGGACGACGCCGTGAAGAAACGCGTGGACGATTTGTTGCGCCATGCCACGCGCTGAGGAGCCGTTCATTTGCCCGAATTGCGGCGCCGAAGTTCCCGCAAAGGCCCGGGCGTGTCCGGAGTGCGGGGCCGATGAGAAGACGGGCTGGTCGGACGATACAATCTATGACGGCACCGGCATTGAGGACCCGGACGAATTCAACTACGAGGACTGGAAACGCCGCGAGGTGGATGGACGTGGCCCGCGGCGAACCAGCAAGCAGTGGTTCTGGTGGGGCGTGGCAGTGTTGATTTTGGCGTTACTGCTGTGGTTGATCGTTTCGCGACTGTGGTGCGCGATCCCGTAGGAGAACTCAGCATGAGGAGAGTCATTTTGAGAGGGCGAGGCACATCCGACATGGTGCCAACTGTTACGAGAACGCTTCGCGTCATATTCGTCGGACTCGGATGTTTCATTCTGTCTTCGAGTGTTTCAAGAGGAGCCTCCATTCATTCGGCTGCTGCCGATGGCGACGTGGAGACAGTGGCACGACTGCTGTCGGAAAACCCGAGTCTAGTGAACGCGAATCACTCGAGTGGGAAACGGCCGCTGCATTGGGCGGTTTTCAACGGGCACAGCGATGTGGCGCAGTTGCTTCTGACGCATGGCGCTGACATAAGTTCCCAAGATGCCAACGGATGGACGCCACTTCATCTAGCTGCCCAACAAGACAACGCAGCGATTCTCCAGATGCTACTTCGTTACCCGGTGGCAATTGACAAACGAGATGGAAATGGCTGGACGGCGCTGGACTGGGCGGCGTCATGGGGAATCACCAACGCTGTCGCATCGCTACTCAGCGCAGGGGCGGACCCCAACATTCGTGATGAACTGCGACATGGCGCGTTATACCTGACCCTGTCAGCATTGCGCCGCGAAGCTTCCAAATTGCTTATTTACCGGCGGGCGGAAGTCCAGACCCAGAACATTGAAGCGTGGGCGCTTGAGCACAATTGCGGGTGGGATCGGTACGCACAGACCGTGCGGTGGTTGCTTGATCGAGGCAGTCGGGTGAACGCCCCGGATGCGGACGGCAACACTCCATTGCATGTTGCCGTTGGCACTCACTGCACTGTGATTATCGAACTACTTCTGGAGCACGGGGCAGATGTCAATGCCAGGAACAAGCGACGGGAAAGCCCGTTGTGGGATGCAGCCCAGGATGGAAATGCAAACGGGGCGAGATTGCTCCTGCAGCACAGGGCCGACGTTGAAATCAAGGATGCGGTCGAAGCCACACCGCTCCACACCGCTGCGAAGTGGAATCGAGTCGACGTCATCCGTGTTCTCATTGAAGGTGGGGCCAACGTCAATGCCCGCGATGGATGGGGCAAGACGCCCTTACAGTGGGCCGAGTTTTCTCACAGTAGTGACGCTGCAGAAGTCCTGCGGCAGAACGGAGGTGGCCTATGACATGCCTTGGTCGCGTCGTGGCGGTCATCGGGGCTCTGGTTACCGGGGGATGTGCGACCCTTTCTCACGTTCCGGGTCTCGGGGTTCACGTATGGGATTACGCTTCCGGCGAACAAGCGTTATACTATCATCGTTACGACGTTCAACCGGTTGATCCTGCCGAGTTGGCCCGTGTCGATGCGAAGAACTCACGTGGTGAACTGCTGAGCGGCCGCAACTACTCGATCGTAGCTGGGGCAACGCAGGCAGGACTTTTGGACTATTTCAGAGGCGAAACTTTGATCGCGCGCCGCCCCAGCGAACGCCAGGGGTTCGATGAAGAATGGGAGTACAGCTTCTGCACGATTTACTTCCGTGCCGGGCGCGTGCGCGATGTCGTTTTCAAAAACACTCCAGACCAGCCTCCTGTATATCGTTGGAGTGGATACATTTCAGCCAAATAATAAAGTGCATCTATTTTTTCAACCGCCCAGCCCGTTCAGTTGGCACTCGCAGCCTTCAGCTTCCAGGCATAAGGCTCGATTGGAGAAGGTCGCTGTCCTGCAGTGGTGGCGGAGTGCGGCATCTCCGAATAATGACGCTAACCTCCTAAACCGAGGAGGAAAGTCTTGGCTCTCTTGAAGATTGACGCGAAGCGGTCGTGTGCGCTCCTCGCCGTCGTGCTCTTGGCGGCGCTCGGGCTTCGGTTGTTTCATCTCCAGGAACGCGTGTTGTGGTTCGACGAGGCCAATTCCTTGTTGATTGCCAGAGCGGGTCCCACCGAGATTATCGACGCTGTTCGCGATGATACCCACAGCCCGTTCTATTACCTGATGCTGCATTACTGGCAATTCGTAGCCGGCGGAGAAACAGGGGCGCGACTGCTATCCGTGCTCGCCGGGGTTGCCACGGTCGCCGTTGTGTATTGGATGGGCTGCGCCCTGGTAGGACGCGGCGCGGGATTGTTGGCTGCAGCATTTCTGGCGGTGTGTCCGCTGCACGTCTGGTACTCCCAGGAAATCAGGATGTACGCGTTGCAGACGTTGCTCGTGGCCCTGTCGTTCCTGTTCATGGTATGGGCATTGCGGGAGCAACGAAGCGCGCTCTGGGTGGGCTATTCGGCTTTTACCGCGCTGAGTTTGTATGCGCAGTACGCTTCATTCTATGCCGTCATCGCCCAGAATATCTTTGTGGCGACCTATTATTGGCAGGATCGCCAGAAACTGCGTCACTGGCTGGTGTCGCAATGCGTGGTGATGCTCCTGTTTGCTCCCTGGCTGCCTGCTTTCGTCTCCCAAACGAGGATGGCCATGGGCAGTTCGTGGTTGGGACCGCTGGAGTTCAGCCGGGTACTGGCCTTCTTCTCACTCTTTAGCGGCGCGTATCTCGGAGACCCGCACGGGCGTCTGGTGTCCGTGGCAATCACGGTTGCGGCGTTGGTTGTTCCGGCAACAATTCTGTTGCGCCACCGCGAGTCTCGTCAATCCGCGGCGCTGCTTGCCCTCTGGTTCGTTGTCCCGGTGGTTCTCCTGGTGTTGCAGTCGTTGGATCAAAATCGCTTTCTGCCGCGGGTGTTGCTGTGCACGACACCGCCGCTTGCCTTGTTGCTCGGGTGCGCCGTGTCCCAGCCGTGCAAAATGGCCGCCCGGGCCGTTCTGGTTCTCGCGGGGATTGCCCTTTTGGTTGCGAATCTGTATGCCTTGCGAAACTACTATTTCTTGGAGAATCGTTGGGTCAAATCCGATTTGCGCGAGGCTGCCGTCAGGCTCGCGAAAGAATTTCAAGCGGGTGACGTCGTTGTCCATATAACGGAATCCTCGTTCCGACCCTTTCAGTGTTATCTGGGAGATGGAGTCAGGCAAGGCGTGATCGACCCGCCCGTGTATCAACCGCATTTGTTCCGCGTGACCGGGGATGGCCGATTGCCACAATCCACCAGTGGCTTCCGTCGCATCTGGCTGGTTCTGTATCCGGACCAATTCCATCCAGACCTAGCGGAAACAACTCATGACTCGATGAATCACCATCATCATTTCGTTCGCGCGCTCTACGACTCCAACGCTGTTTTCGTTGGCCTTTACGAACGTCAGGACGCGCAACTGGTGCCGACCGCGAAGTAAACTCCCCAGAAGTCTTGATTGCCATCGTTCTCGCACTTACAGTGGCGGGCGCGAGGCGCGACGGTTTTAATGAAGCATTCGGATTTTGTTCATTTGCATTTGCACACGGAGTACAGCCTGCTCGACGGGGCGTGCCGCATATCGGACGTGGTCGACAAGGCGCACGCGTGCAAAATGCCGGCGGTGGCGATGACCGATCATGGCAACATGTTCGGGGCAATCGAATTTTACAAGACCGCGCAGGAGAAGGGGCTCAAGCCGATCATTGGCTGCGAAACCTACATCGCTCCCGGCTCGCGTCTCGACAAGAAATCCACCAACGCCCGAGACGCCGCGTTCCATCTGGTGTTGCTGGCCAAGGACGAGGTCGGCTACAAGAACCTCGTCAAACTCGTTTCCTCCGCGCACCTCGAAGGCTTCTATTACAAGCCGCGTATCGACAAGGACATCCTCGCCCAGCACTCCAAGGGACTCATCGGCCTCACGTCCTGCCTCAAGGGCGAGGTGCCCAATAAAATCAAGGAAGACCAGATTCCCCAAGCCAGGGCTGCCCTGGATGACTATCGCCAGATTTTCGAGCCTGGCGACTTCTACGTCGAACTCCAGAACCACGGCATCGAGGAGCAGCGCACGGTCAATCGCACGCTGATCCCCTGGGCGAAGGAGTTCAATCTTCCCATGGTCGCCACCAACGACGTGCATTACGTCGAACGCGAGCATTGGGAGGCGCACGATTGCCTGATTTGCCTCCAGACACAGTCATTGCTCTCCGACGAAAAGCGGATGCGGTACGTATCCCAGCAGTTTTATTTGCGGACACCGGAGGAAATGCACGAATTGTTCGCCGAGACACCCGAGGCATTGAAAAACACACTGGCCGTGGCCGAAAAGTGCAATCTCCTGATGGAATTCGGCAAGCTGCGGTTTCCCGTGTACGAACCGCCACCGGGTTTCACGCGGGAGCATTACCTGCGGCATTTGTGCGAGCAGGGAATGCGTGACCGCTACGGTATCGAATGGAAACAGCCCAAAACCGAGCAGGAGAAGCAGATCGTTGACCGCGTCGAATTCGAATTGAAGATCATGGAGAAGACAGGCTTTGTCAGCTACTTCCTGATCGTCTGGGATTTCGTCCATTTCGCGCGGAGCAACAATATTCCCGTCGGCCCCGGTCGGGGCAGCGCCGCCGGCAGCGTGGTGGCGTACATCCTGAAGATCACGGACATCGATCCGCTCCGCTACAACCTGCTCTTCGAGCGTTTCCTCAATCCCGAGCGCATCTCGCCTCCCGATATCGACATGGATTTCTGCTACAACCGCCGTTCCGAAGTCATCGATTACGTGCGCAAGAAGTACGGCGACGACCATGTCGCCCAGATCATCACCTTTGGCACGCTCGGCGCGAAGATGGTCGTGCGCGACGTCGGTCGTGTGATGGGGCTTTCCTACGGCGAATGCGACCGCATCGCCAAGATGATCCCGCCCGACATCGGCATGACGCTGAAGAAGGCATTGGAGATCAATCCCGAATTGAAGGGCGCCTACAACAACGAGGCAACCGTCAAACGGGTGATCGATTACGGGTTCACGCTGGAAGGCCTCTCGCGCAATGCTTCGACCCATGCCGCGGGCGTCGTCATCGGTGCTGAACCGCTGACGAACGTCGTCCCGCTCACCACGGGCACGAACTCGAACGAAATCGTCACGCAGTACTCGATGAATCCGCTCGGCGATCTCGGCCTGCTGAAGATGGACTTTCTCGGGTTGAAAACGCTGACGGTCATTCAGGACGCGCTCGACATCATCGAGCAAACCACGGGACAGCGTCTCGATATCGACAAAATCCCGCTCGATGACAAGAAGACGTTCGACATGCTCGCCAAGGCCAACACCATCGGCGTGTTCCAGCTGGAATCACAGGGGATGCGCGACTTGTGCCGTCGCATCGGTGTGGATTCCGTCGACGTGATCATCGCGCTCATCGCGCTGTTCCGCCCCGGGCCGATGAACATGCTCGACGATTACGTCAACCGCAAACACGGCAAGGTCAAGGTCGCGTACGACCATCCCTTGCTGGAACCGATCCTCAAGGAAACGTTCGGCGTATTCGTGTACCAGGAGCAGGTCATGCAGGCCACGAGCGCCCTGGCGGGTTACTCGCTGGGCGGCGCCGACATGCTCCGCCGCGCGATGGGCAAGAAGAAGCCCGAGGAAATGGAAAGCCAGCGCGAGATTTTCATCAAGGGCTGCCACGAAAAGAACAAGATCCCGCGCGGCAAGGCCAACCAGATTTTCGACATGCTGGCGAAATTCGCCGGGTACGGCTTCAACAAGTCGCACAGCGCCGCCTACGGGGTCGTTTCGTACCAGACCGCCTGGCTCAAGGCGAATTACCCCGTCGAGTTCATGGCCGCGCTTCTTGTCCAACGAACTGGCCAACACCGACAAGATCCAGTTGTTCATCAACGAGTGCAAACGCATGGGCATCGAGGTCCAGGCGCCGGACGTGAACGAAAGCGGCGTCCGCTTCACCGTGCGCGACGGCAAGATTCGGTTCGGCCTCGCGGCGATCAAGAACGTCGGTGAAATCGCGGTGCAAAATGTCATCCAGGTGCGCGGTGCCAGCGGACGGTTCCAGTCGTTCGAAGATTTCTGCACCCGCGTCGATTTGCGGATTGTGAACCGCAAAGTGCTGGAATGCCTGGTGAAATGCGGCGCATTTGATTCACTCGGGGAACCGCGGGCCGTGGTGTTTGCGGCCGTCGAGTATCAAATGAACCGCGCCTCCAGCGTCCAGCGCGACCGCGAACGCGGGCAGACGGCGCTGTTCGATGTGGAGCCGGT
Source organism: uncultured Verrucomicrobiae bacterium (assembly GCA_963842185.1). GTDB lineage: Bacteria > Verrucomicrobiota > Verrucomicrobiia > Palsa-1439 > Palsa-1439 > Palsa-1439. The sequence goes on along the minus strand of CAWJFL010000010.1, from coordinate 248,653 downwards.
CAATGCGCGACAGCGGGCCACGGGCCAGCCGCCCACGGTGGACTGGTCGCAGAGCGAGATGCTCGCCTTCGAGAAGGAGCTTCTCGGCTTCTACGTCACCGGGCACCCGTTGACTCAGTACGCCGAGATTCTGCAGCGCTACGAACTCGCATCATCGGGACAATTGGCGCAACTCCAGGACGGGCAGATGACCCGCATCGGCGGCATCATCAGCAAGTTGACCCCGAAAACGACGAAGCAGGGCAAGCCGATGGCGATCATGACGCTGGAAGACCTCGATGGCTCGGTGGAAATCCTGGTCTTTCCCGAGTCCTACGCCAAATATGGGGCGAGCTTGAAGGCGGATGCCGCGATCTTCGTGTGTGGCATGGCCAATTTGCGCGAGGACAAACCCAAGATTGTCGCCGACCAGGTCATTCCGTTGGACGACGTGCCGAAGAAATTCACGAAGGCGGTTCACATCCGTGTCCCCGCCGGTACGGCGGAAGATTCCATTCTCACCCGCGTTCAGCAAGTGCTGCACGCGCACAAGGGGACCGTGCCTGTTTTCTTTTGCTTCATTTATCCCGACGGCAAACTGGTGTTTCTGGAAGCGCACGAACATTTCTCCGTGTCACCCACGCAGCAATTTGTGCGCGACGTCGAAGCCATCCTCGGCGAAGACAGCGTCTGGCTCAAGGTGGACACCGAGAAGCTGGCCGCGACCAACGGCAGCCGCCGCGAGCGCCGCTTACGCCGCGGCATAGAACGAGAATCCCTTCACCACCAAAGCGCTGAGGCGCTACTTGGCTCAGAGACGACAACCTCACGGCTGTCACTTCGATGGAATGACGAGCTTCTGCCCAACCTTGAGCGAGTCGCTGGTCAGGTTGTTGGCCTTCCTCAAATCGGCGATCGTGACACCCTTATTCTTGGCAATGGACGTGAGCGTGTCGCCCTTTTGAACCACGTATTCATTGCCATTGGCCGGGCCGGCCGATGGATTGGCAGCGGCACCGCCGCCATGCGAACCGCTCAGGGACGCGAGTTCCTTGGCGAGCTGATCGAGGATAACCTTCTTGTCGGTTTCGCGAGCGGCATCCAGCGCTTTCACGCGCGCCTCCAGTGCCTGCAGATCGTTGACGGAAGCGCTTGGTCCGGTTTGACGGGCTTCTGCGAGTTGCGCCTGGATCTGTTTGAGGTCCTGCTGGATTTGCTGCTGATTCGCCTGGATCGCATCGACGTCCGCCCGCAGCTTGCTGAGGCGCTCGTCGAGGATGGATACCTGCTGGCCGATGGTTTGGTCCTCGGCCGGCGCAGTTGATGCACCCGCGGCGCAGAGGACGACCAGTATGGCAAAAATGAGAAGCTCCTTGTGTTTCATGGCGGCAGTCTAGAAATCGCGTGGGAACGTTGCAAGTCCCGAATCCGCACATGCGCAACGGCATGGCCCGGAGGCCGATAATGGCTGGCCTGAATCGTGCTTCCCTACATGACGGACCAGTATTTCATGAGCACAGCCGATCTTCAACATACTGAGGAGGTTGCGGTTGATGCAGAGGTGGGAGGCCCCGTCACACCCGAAATCCCGACGGATTCGGTCACCCCGCTCTTCACCAATCCCGCCGACTGGTTCGTCCCCCCGTTCCCCGAGAGGTTGGAAGATTTGGATGTCAACCCCGGCTTCCTCGCCGAACTCGCCCTGAAGACCGTGCCGCTGGATTCCGACTGTAGCACCACCACGATCGCGGCCCGCATGCACCTCGGCATCATGATCACCGAGGCGCTTCTCCAGCGGTTGTGCCACGACAAATTTATTGAAATCAAGGGCGTGGTGGGCCTGCAAAACCATCGCTACGCGATGCTCGATCACGGCTGGCAGGAGTTGCGACGGCTCACGAGTTTTTGCAGTTACGCCGGTCCGGCTCCCGTCTCTTTGAAGTCCTATACCGAGATGATCACGCAGCAGGTGCGCAACCGTCCGCCTGCGACCCGCCAGGCCCTCGAGCAGGCGATGTCGAACCTGATCCTTTCCGATTACGCCAAGGAAATCATCGGATTGGTCATCGGTTCGGGACGCAGCCTGTTCCTCACGGGACCGTCGGGCAACGGCAAGACCGCCACCGCGCGGGCACTCGTCGACGCGCTCCCCGGCGAAATCTGGATCCCGTATGCCATCGAAGTGGACGGCCAGGTGATCCGCGTCTTCGACACCCACAACCATGCGCCCATTCCGCACGCGAACGACAATCATGATCGCCGCTGGGTGCGCATCCGTCCGCCCCTCGTGGTGGCCGGTGGCGAATTGACACTCGACAGCCTCGAACTCGCGTACACCGAGACGCAACGCTTTTACGAGGCCCCCCTGCACGTCAAGTCCAACGGCGGCGTGTTGGTCGTGGACGACCTGGGCCGCCAGCGTTGCTCCGCGACGGAATTATTGAACCGCTGGATTGTGCCGCTGGAATACCGCGTCGATTACCTCACGTTGAGCACCGGCAAAAAAATCCAGGTGCCGTTCGAGCAGATCGTGGTGTTTGCGACGAATCTCGCCGAATCCGACCTCGAGGACGAAGCCTTTATGCGCCGCATGGGCTATCGCCTTCACGCCGAGGCGCCCAGTCCCGAGACCTACACGGAAATCTTCCTGCGGTATGCCCGCTCCCGCGGATTGTTCGCGGACGAAAACCTGGTCGTACACCTATTGCGGAAGTATCAGGCCGAAGGACGCATCCCCAAGGCCTGCGATCCCCGTGACCTGATCGACCGCAGCATCGACCTCTGCCGGCTGAAGAGACAGCCCGTCAAACTGACCGAAGAAGGCCTCGACCTCGTCTGGAAAGGCTATTTCGGCCAACCCAGTACCGATCCAAGGCGGCGTTGACCCCTGAATTTGGCTTCGTTTTCAATCGGCGAGTGTAAACGTACACGCGACTCAAACTGACGCACTACCCCGGATCCGTCGGTTCGCTTGGGCGGGTCTCTCGTTTGGCTACGATCCTACCGCTTTCGTCGTACTCACAGCCCTTGGGCGGAAGTATGAAGTGCCATTTCCTTCGAGCAGGAGCCGGGGCAGATAAGCCGCGCCATCCTTGTCCAAAGTTTTGGTGTGGCAGGGGACTTCAAGCGAGGTCCCGCATTTTGGACACTGAATCGTCAGTCCAGCCCCAGCTTCGTCAATTACAAGATTCTGACCGCAAGATTCACACGCAAAGGTGATGTCCATGCTGTCTTCTCTCGTTGCCATTCGGGCGTCGAGCATCGTAGCCAGACCGATCGCGAGCGTCAATCCGGCTGATGCCCCCACCGCTCCGCCCGCCGCATTTCGCCCATGCCGACCAACTGCCCCACACGGCCCCCACCGCGTCCAGCAAGAAACACCTTTGCGCGATAACAACAGTTGTATCTGATAACTGCCACAGGGACCGAGGCGCTGGTGTAGCGTGCGCTGTCTCAGCGCATACGAGCCGGTCGAGAGCCTGTCGGCTCGGCCAACCCGCCGACATCGCCAACGTGGTCGCCTTCCTCGCCTCCGCCGCCGCTTAATGAAGACCTGAAACCACTTTTCAAATACCCACCTCACGAAAGAAGCGGCGGGTAGGTACAGCCCGGCGGAAGTCGTCAAAACCGAGCGCAACGTCATTCAGGGCCAGCCTGACATATCGCTTATCAGCACTTCGCATATCGAGAAGCAGAATCACACCTTGCGGATGCACTGCCGACGCCTGAGCCGGTTGACTAACGCTTTCAGTAAGAAGCTGGAAAACTTTGAGGCTGCGGTCGCTTTGAACTTCTGCTACTACAATTTCTGCAAGGCGCACGGAGCGCACAAAATGACACCCGCTATGGCTGCGGGTATCGAGCGCGACTACTGGACGGTCGCGGAACTGGTTGAACGCTGTGGCGAATCCTGAATATATCGAGAACCTCAGAGCGGTCATTGGCAAGTTGCACGGGTGCGGTTCAAGGCACGTTGAATCCGTGCCGGTGCATGAGATGTTTCAGGGCAAGACCGTTTGGGATGGCGTGGTCGAGGTGTTTGATCTGGTCGGACACCCCAAGGCCAGGCGTGCCTATGGGTGGAGCCACCCGGCAGGCCCGGATGACAAGGGAGAGCGGTTTGTGACCGTGTTGGAGATTCCCCCGGTGGAATCGCCCAAGACAGCCGTGCAGGCATCAATCCTGAGCGATATTAAGAAGCGCAAGAAATAGCAGCTACATTGGTGTGGGCGGTTTTTCTTTGTTGCGGATGATGTACCACGATTCATTCGTAAGCCATCCAAATCCATTCGGCGATATTTCTGTTATGAGACAACGCCCTTTTCCTGAAACAAGTGCTTGTAGTTTCTCCCCTATCATCTGTGCAGAAGCTTCGGAAATCACATAGAAGGCGTTGGGCATGTCATATCTCCAGAGTGTTACTTCTGGAATTTTGTTCAAGAGTTCACCCACCTGCACCTGAGTCCCCATCTCGCTGCTAAATGCCAGTAAATACGCTTTTTTCAATGCCTTTCCTCGGTGTGCCTTACAGTGGCCGGACCCTGCGCTGTAGTAACGGATTCCTCAACGACTGGTTTGCGGCGCTCCCCACTTGATTGTGTAAATTCACGCCTCATCTCCGAGGTATCATCGCGTATGCCCTGCAACCGCTCTCCAAACCGTTCATCCATCCTGCCCAAGATTTCAAACAAATCCTTTGTCATCCGGTACGTTCTGTCATAAAACCTGTTGCTGGTTTCTGTCGCCTTAAAATAGAATGTCGCGGAAAGCCCAATAGAAAATAGGGCCAACACCAGCTCAAGAAGCTGCGAGAAATTGAAGTCCTCGAAATGGACATGGGCATTGGCCAGCCGGTATGCTAACACCCCGGTCAGTGTCAAGGAGCACAAGCATTTGACAATCAACCAAGCTGTAGTCGCCCAAGTCGGCTGGATTCCAGCTTTGGGTTCCTCTGAATCGCCCTCGCCTCGCAGGGGTATCATGCCAAACCAGAGTTGAAACAAATCCCTGAAATTTGTCGAGTTCAAATTAAGGCACTACCCAGCTTCCGTCGGAGTTGACATCTCCCGGCGGATTTGCTATCTTATACATGAACATGAAGTCAGTGCATCAAAACATCTCCGCAGTCCGGGCGTCGTATTATTGGTTTTACTTTAGCCAGCCCTGTCTGCGGGCTGTGTGTTGATGCCGCAAACGTTGACACCAAACCGTCCCGCAGGCGCGGGGCGGTTTTTTTATTGCCTAAAACCGCACCGCGCATCGGGAAAAGGAGAAAAGGAATGATCATCGTGCTGAAGCCGGGAACCAGTGAACAGGACATCCAGCAGGTCGCCGACGCGGTGAAGAAGTTCAATTACGAGCCTCGTCTGATTCGCGGCGTGGAGCGCACCGTCGTCGCCTGCATTGGCGATGAACGGAACCACCACACCCTCGAATCGCTCATCGTGTTGCCGCAGGTCGAGAGCGTCACGCCCATCCAAAAGAAGTACAAGCTCGTCAGCCGCGAATATCAGGGACGCGATACCGTGCTCGACGTGGGCGGACTCAAAATCGGCGGGGGCACGTTCCACGTCGTGGCGGGTCCGTGCTCGGTGGAAAACCAGGCGCAAACTTTGGAAACCGCGAAAGCGGTGAAGTCGTACGGCGCCACACTCTTTCGTGGCGGCGCATTCAAGCCCCGCACGTCGCCGTACGACTTCCAGGGATTGGGCCGCGACGGGCTTGAGTTGTTAAAGCAGGCCCGCGCGGCCACGGGATTGCCCATCGTGACCGAAGTGATGTCGCCGCAAGACGTGGAAATGGTGGCGTCGTACGCCGACATCCTGCAGATCGGGGCGCGCAACGCGCAAAATGTCCCGTTGCTGGCCGAGGTCGCCGCGTCGGGCAAGGTCATCCTGCTCAAGCGTGGGGTGTCCGGGTTGATCGACGAATGGTTGCTGGCGGCCGAGTACATCTGCGTGCATGGCAACAGCAAAGTGATCCTCTGCGAGCGGGGTATCCGCACCTTCGAACACGCCTGCCGCAACACGCTCGATCTCAGCGCGGTCGCGGTGGCAAAAAAGAAACGCATTTGCCGGTATTCGTGGACCCCAGCCACGCGACGGGCCGATTCGATATGGTGATCCCGCTCGCCCGCGCCGCCGTCGCGGTCGGCGCGGACGGCCTGCTGGTGGAAGTGCATCCCGATCCGGCCACGGCCCTCAGTGACGGTGGCCAGCAACTCAAACCCAAGCAGTTCGGGCAATTGATGGCGGAAATCCGCCCCATTGTCGAAGTGATGGGCAAACAGTTGGGCGGAGTGTAACGCTGCGACACACTCGATCTGATGGGTAATTATCGGTCAGCGCGAGGAACCATTCCCTTACGTGACAAGGGAGGGGGGAGTCTCCTCTCCCCTTGGGGGAGAGGATAAAGGTGAGGGGACAGTCGTCAAATGGGCCAAGTCGAAGCGCTACGCCCGCGTGACGCGCCACGGCAGCCACAAACACAGCAGGACGGTTATCACGATGCTGATAATCGTGATCGTAGCACCCAGCTTCAAAGCTGGCGGTGAGAAGCTCACAACAATCTGCCCGGTGCCCGCCCGGGGAATCACGAGGCCTTGGAAAGCGCCGAAGGCCTCGATCAACTTGATACTTTTATCGTTCGGCACCCAACCGGGGTAGAATGCCTGGGAAACGAACACGATGCCGGGTCGGCTCACGCTGTAGGTGATCGAATAACGCTCGGGTGTCAGGCTCTGGAATTGAACGGAGTCGTTGTCGCTCGCTCCCAGGCTCGGCTCGTCCCCGCCCACCCCGTCGAATGAGAAGGGTTCGCTTACGGCCACCTCGTTGTGCCAGTCAATATCGCCGCGTTCCAACGCCGCCAACAGTTCGTCTCGGGAATCGTAACGCCGAATCCGTGCAAAGAACTGCGCGCGCGGCAACGAATTCGTGCGCGTCCCCAACCAGTCCTTGCCGTTCTCGTCACGTTCCATGGTGACCCGGATATTTTGAATGTCGATCTTGGCCGCCTGATTGGTAATGGCCTGGAATCTCCGAACCGCGTCCAAATAAAAGCTCGTAAAGCCCTCCGGGACTTCCAGGAACTCATGGAAATAGGGGAGGTTCCGAAACGTGGCAATTTCCTCACCGACTCGACCTCGGATAATCTGGCCGAATCGAAATGGACCACGTTGTTCCCGATAATCTTTCAACAGGGAAAGCAAACGGCTGGTGTCCGGATAACATTCGTTGGGACTGACGGCGCCGCGGTGGAAACTTCCATACGCGTGGTAAAAGTCGGCAGCCGAGACAAGCGGGAGGCAGCATAAGCACGCAGTTTGAATCCATCGTTTCTGACTGCGAATCACGCCCAAGACGGCCAGCGCGCACAGGATTGCCAAAACCAGAGTGCAAAGCGTCTCGTGCCGGGACCAGGTCAGCTTGTCAAGGTCCCGCAGCCCGCCCCCCAGATGTTCGCCGCCTGCGTGCAACACCATCGCCAGACAGGCGCCGCCCGCTGCCGGGAGGAGTACGGGCCAAAGGCGCAACTCGTCCGCTCGGCGGCGAATGAAATCCACCGCGTATGCGCACAGGGTCGCCGCGGCAAACGTGGCAACACAGGACATTCTCGCGGGGACACGGAAGAGGGATGCGCCTGGAAGAATCCGGTGCAGGATTTGGAACAAGCCGCCGTATCGACCCAACATGAACCATGTCGCCACCGCCCAGGTTGCCAGCCAGAACCCGAGGTCGCGTTTGTCTTCGAGTCGTTGCCAGTTGAACAGCATCAAAAAGAGTGCTAGCCAGAAAATTTGTCCGGCGTAGGCGCCGAATTCCCAGTATTGCCAGAAGCCCGGCTTGGCGTCCACGGGACTGTTGAGCATGACAGTCTGGCTGTGCGGATCAAACCCCCAGAATGGCACCGGCGAACCCGCGGACTGGGAAGTCCCGAAGAAATTGGGCACGAACAGCGTCAGGACTTGATCGTATGGCAACGAGGAGTCAGCCAACGCTTCGGCTTCAAATAACCGGTTCGGTCGGGCTGTACGCCACCAATTCTCGACCCCCGGCGCCACCATGATACCGGCCAGTCCGAAGACGAGCACGAACGCACCGACGATTTTTGCCAGGTCCTTTCCCGCAACTCGGCGGACAGCCATGCGGGTGCTGGAGACTTCCCTGCGGTGAACGGAGTAACACCGATACAACCAGTAGGCGGTCACCAGATACCAGCAGTAGAGGGTCGTCTGTGGAAATCCTGCCAGTAGCGACGCGATCATGGCGCCCACGAGGCCGAGCCAGGACAACCGGCTCCGGTCACACGTGAGGCGGTGGACAAAGAGTAGTTGGAGTGGAAGCCACGCCACGGGCTGAAACGCGGCAAAACTCGCAATTCGCAGGGAAGCAAAACCGGAGAAACAGAAGACGAGCGCGCCGGTGACCGCCGCGATCGGACTGAGTTTCAGCCGCTTGAGAAAAGCATACGTGAACAGACCGCCGAACAAGTAATGCAACACGATGTATCTCTGGTAGGCGACGAATGGCAATCGTCCATTGTGAACAAACGGTATCAAGAGCCATTGCGCCGGATAAAACCCGCCCGCTTGGAGATCCGAGTAAAAGGGCGACCCGTCGCGGACCCCCGGAAACCAAAGCGGCAGCCGCCCCCCGTGGATCGATGTGGCGAAATAATTCACACCCGGGTAAAACTCCGTCAGGGTATCGTTCCAGATGAAGCATCGTCCGTTCAGAAAACCCCAGTAAAAGAACCCCAGAAATGCTGCCAAAAAAGCCACGGCGCAAGCATCGGGCGCCAGCCGTCTCAGGCGCGGTGCGTTGAGAAGTGTCCCCTCCATAACAATGTCGCGTGTGCCCCGACCGGTGCGCCTCAGGCCCGCGTGAACCGCCAGAGCAACCACAAGCCGAGGAATTCGAAAAAGAGATTCGGCGACCAGAGGATCGCTTCCGGGAACAGCGCGGGGCGGCTCTTCAGCGTGTTGGCCAGTATCGTCACAAAGTAGAACACCAGCGCGAGCCCGATACTGAAGGCGATCCCGACCGATGTCTCGCGGCGGCTCGTCTTGATCCCCAGCGGAATGCCGATCAGCGTAAACGCCAGGCAGGCGACCGCGCCGGCCACCCGTTGATGCGCCTCGATCAGGGCCGCCGCGGGATAGATGCCGTGCGCGCGCAAATCCCGGATCTCGTCCAGCAGTTCCGAGAATCCGAGGTCCCCCAATTGGCGGGCCGCCCGCGCCTGGCGCAGGGCGCGGCTCAGGTCCATCTCGATCGGGTAGTGCTGCATCGTGGCGTCGCGTTGAATCTTGTGGATGTTGGTCGGTTCTTTCGAATCGCGGAAGTCACCGCGGACATTGTACAGGTCGAGCAGGAGTTTGCGTTCCTCCGGCTTCGAGGAGACGATTCCCTTTTGCGCGCGCATGCTGGACACGACGTTGTTGCTCTCGTCGAGCGAGTAAATCATCACGTCTTGAATGATGTTCCCCTTCTTCTTGCCGGCGTAGATCACGTAGCCGGGGAAATCCTTGATGTACGCCCCTTCCTCGATCAACGCCATGGGCCGTTCCGACCCGAGCCGCACGAACAGCGTTTTGAACTCGAATCGGCACCACGGTGCGAGGTCGGCGTTGATGTACAGACAGCACACGCTCGCCACCGCGCCGAGAAGAATCACCGGCGCCACCACCTGCCCGAGACTCATCCCGCTGGCGCGCATGGTGGTGACTTCGTTGTCGGCGCTCATCCGGCCAAAAATCAATATCGCTGTCGCCAACATCGCCATCGGCAGGGAGAGACTCAGGACATTCGGCGTCATCAACAGCACGAAGTAGCCGACCACTTCCAGGCCAACTTTCTGGTTCACCAACATGTCGCTGAGTTGCTTGAGGATGCGGGCCAGCAGCAGCACAAAGGTGCAGACGCCGATGGTCAGAAGCAGCGTTATGACCGCCTGCCGTGTGATATACTTGGCGAGGATTTTCATTCGCTGTGAGTACGACTAGCAATTTTTCCGCGTCAACGCCACGCAAAATCCACGTGGGGTCGTTTCAACCCGTGTTGGAGGCCGCGCTGGCCAACGAGATTTCGGCACGGAAGAAGTCGCGTGGCGCGTTGGCTCCCCTGACGATTCTTGTCCCGACGCGCCTGCTGGGCCTTCATCTTCAACGGACGCTGGCCCGAATGCTGCCCAACGGTCACGTCAATTTGCGGTTCCACGTGCTGGAAGACCTCTTGCCGAAAGCGCGTCAGGCTCCCCGACTCGGCCTCGAGCTTCTTTGCGACAAGATCGCCCGAAATGAAATCTCCGCCAACGGCTATTTCGCTCCCGTTCGTGATACCAGGGGCTTCCGCAATTCGCTGTTGGAGACGTTCAAGGACCTCGAACAAGCTGGCGTCTCGCCGGAATTGTTCCGCAAGGCCGCCGGCAAGTCCGGCAAGCTGTCCGAATTGTCGGTTGCCTACACGGCGTATCGCGACTGGCTGGCGGACCACGACTTTGTAACGGACTCCGATTTGTATCAGAGCGCCAAGCTGCCGGACACGGATTCCGAAACGTTTCTGTATGGTTTCTATGATCTTACGGCCGTCCAAAAGACAGTTTGTGCGGCAACTGTCTCCTTCAACGGTCTTTTTTCCCTTGGCCGGGCACAACGCGTACGCGGAACCACTCTTGGATTGGTTCCAATCACAGGGCTACAAGTCCGCCGTGTCCTTCTCCACGGATGGATCCGCAAACCCGCAACGATTCTCTCGTGCCCGGGCGAAACCAGCGAAGTGCAGGAGGCCGTGCGCGAAGCGCTCGCGTTCGTGGCGACAGAGGAGGGTCGTTCGTTCAACGATGTGGCAATTCTCTGCCGAAGCCGGGAACAATACGACGCGATCCTGCGGGACACGCTCGGCAGCCTCGGCATCAAAACGTACTTCCGTGGTGGCCGACCGCTAGCGGAACAAACCGATGCCCGCTTGCTGTCGTTGCTGTTGGCCGCGGTCCGCTCCGACTTTAGTCGCGCATCCGTGATGGAGTTGGCCTGTCATACCGGCCCGCGCTCGCACTGGGACGTGCTCTCCGTGCAACTCGGCATCGTCGGCGGCCAGCAGCAGTGGATCGAACGTCTCGAAGCCGCTTCGTCGGGGCCTGACAAAGACCGACGGGAGCCAGATGAGGAACGGCATCGCGAGCGATGGCATCGTGATGCCGAGCAGGCGTTGGCGTTTGTCAGGAAACTCATGTCGCTTCTCGGCGGGCTGCCGGGTGAAGCGAAATGGAGTGAGTATGGCGCCACGCTCATCACCGCATTCCGCGCATTGGGTGGCAGGAGCGAAGCCATCGTCGATTGCATTCGCTCTCTGGCCGGGTTGGAGGAGTTTCAGCCGCGTGTGCCGTTCGAGACGTTTGCTGATTGTTGTTGGAAGGCGGTCGAAGCATCCTCCGACCAACCTGAGCAATTTCAGGGCGGAGGGATCTTTGTCGGCGACGTCATGAGCGCCCGCGGCTTGTCGTGGCCGCTGGTCATTCTGCTTGGTCTCGTGGAGAAAAGTTTTCCGCGCGTCATCCGCGAAGATCCGCTCCTGACAGATGAGGAACGCACCCGCATCAGCCCGGACCTGCCCCGCAAGCTGGACGGGTACGAGGAGGAACGGCTGTTGTTCTCGCTCACCACGGAGGCGGCGCGCGAGAAACTCGTGCTCGGTTATCCGCGGTTGGAGCCATCGACGTCGCGTCCGCGCGTTGCTTCGTTTCTGTTGTTGGAATATGCCGGCGTGAACAACTTTCGGGCACTCGACGAACGCGCCGTCAGGATTCCGCTATCACCAGTGCGTCCAATTGCCGGGCCGTTGAACGAGCGCGAGTTTGATTTGGGGGCGCTCCAATCGGTCGTGGACAAGCACAGCTACCTCCGTCATGTGTCGACTTTGTTGGCCGAAGGCGTGGAGAACGCGGGCTCGCGTTGGCGTGAGCGGGCGCTCACACCATACGATGGTCTGCTGGGCAGCGCCGACGCGCGGGAGCTCCTCCGTGAGCGGTTCGGTTTGGAAAAACTCGTGATTAGCGCCACCTCGCTGGAGGATTTCTTCGGTTGCCCGTTCTACTATTTCCAAAAGCATGTCCTCGGCATCGAGCGATGGGAGGAACCCGAGGCGGCGCTTTCGATTGACGCGTTGGATCTCGGTTCGCTCTATCACGCGATTCTGGAGGATTATTACCGGTCGCACGCCAGCGACATCGCGACGGTTGCCGAAAAGCATTTTGGCGAGTTCCAACGCCGTGGCGTGACCGGCTACCCCACGGTGTGGGAGGTCAAGAAACAGATCATCGTGGAGGAACTGGGCGCGTTCATCGAACGCGATCGGAACGCATCCGTTGGTTGGCGCCCAACAGACTTTGAAAAGGAGTTTCGGGCCATCGCCGTCGCCCCACCCGTGAGGCTGCGCGGCACGATCGATCGTATCGACCGGAGCGACGACGGCAATCGCGCGCGGATCCTGGACTACAAGACGGGTCGGGTACCGCGCCACGTCCGGGACGACTCGCTGGCGGGCGGCGAAACACTCCAGTTACCCTTGTACATTCTCGCCGCGGAGAACCTGTTGCCGAAGGTCAGAGTCGACTCGGCCAGTTACCTTTACTTTACCTTGCGCGGGGGGTATCGAACAGTCACCTTTACGCACGAGGCGCTGGACGCTCAACGTCCTGCATTGTCCAACCTGCTGGACACCGCGGCCAGTATGATCCGCGACGGTGTGTTCGCGCAGTACGCCACCGCCGAGGGCTGCCGTCAGTGCGATTACCGCGCGATCTGCGGCAACGGTATCCTGAAATTGTACGAACGGAAGCGCGACGACGCTCGGATGGAACCGTTCCGGTCAACCAAGGAGAGCGTGAAATGACCCGGCCGGTCGACCAGGCTGCGCGCGAAAGTGCGGCAAACGATCTCGACTCGACCTTGTTCGTCGAAGCGGCGGCGGGCACGGGCAAGACCACCGCGTTGGTGGCGCGCATCGTATCGGCAGTGAGCAAAGGTCGCGCGCGGCTCCGCGAGATCGTTGCGATCACGTTTACCGAGAAGGCTGCGGGAGAATTGAAGTTGCGCTTACGCGAGAAACTCGAAGAGACACTCCATGGCGACAAACTCGCGGAAGCCTTGAGTGACCTGGAGCGGGCGCATATCACCACGATCCATTCCTTCTGCGCGTGGGTTCTGCGTGAGCGCCCGGTGGAAGCCGTGGTGGACCCGCAGTTTGCGGTCGCCGATGAGTTACAGCGGCAACTCCTGTTCGAAGAGGCATGGGACGGCTGGCTGGAAACCCAATTGGCGAAGAATCCGCCAGCGTTGCGCCAGGCGCTGATATGCGGTGTCGAGTTGGACAAGCTTCCCGAATTGGTTGCGCTGCTTATCGATCATCGCGACCGCCTCGCATCCGCAAAGCCGCCGGAGCCTGTGCCGTTGGACGTTGCCAAAGTGGTGGCGGAATTGAATTCATCCGCGCCAACACTGGAACGATGCCTGAAACATTTCGTCGAACGCAAAGAGAATGCGTATCTCCGTGCGCGGACCCTGCTCGACACACTTCCGTCGTTGGAACGCGCGTCGACCGAGCGCCAGATTGCGGTGCTTCGGTCCCTGGAAATGATCACGCCGCGGGCGATGGCGCATTTCGATGGCGAAGAGGCATTTCATGAAATGAAAGACGTTGTGAAGAAACTGAAGGCGTTGTTGGAGAACTTCAGTGCCGCGGCAGATCACAACCTTCTTGTCGAATTGGTCACATGGCTGCGCGGCTTCATTGATCATTTTCAAAAGGTCAAACACGAACGCGCAATACTCGATTTTGATGATCTTCTGGTGAAAGCGCGCGATCTGGTTCGCAACAACACAGAGGTCAGAAAGGACTTGCAGCGGCGATTCAAGTTCGTGCTGGTCGATGAATTTCAAGATACCGATCCCGGGCAAACTGAGTTGGTGCTTCTGCTCGGCGAAGGCGCGCCGGGCAAATTATTTGTCGTCGGCGACCCCAAGCAAAGCATCTATGGATTTCGCCGTGCCGATATCGAGATGTACGCCAGCACCCGTCAACAAATTGAACAGACGGGCAGGACCTTGACCTTTCAGCAGAATTTCCGAAGCAAGTCCACGATTCTGGATTGGGTAAACGATGTGTTTTCAAAGATTCTCGTCAAACCCAAGCACGGCAATTATCAGCCCGAGTATATTGCGCTGAAACCCCGCCCGGATCTGAAGACCACGAAAGCGGCGGTGACGTTGCTTCGACCGAAACAGTTCCTCAAGATGACGGCGGATGAATTGCGTCGCGCCGAGGCAGCGGCCGTCGCCCGCTATTTTCACCAACAGGTGACGACGGGCGCCTGCCAGTGGGGCGACGTGGCGCTGTTGTTCCGTAGTTTCACGGGAGTCGAGACATACAGCGATGTCCTGCATGAGCACGGCGTGCCCTTTCGCGTCATTGGCGGGAAGGGGTACTATCAGCGGCAGGAAATCCAAACGTTGTCCTCTCTGCTCTCGTGCCTCGACAATCCAGCCGACAAGCTCAATCTCGTGGCCACCTTGCGCTCTCCATTGTTCGGTTGGTCAGATGAACTGGTGTTCCTGATCTCCCAGAAGTCGAAGTTGGATTACCTGGCCGATGTCCCGGCCGACATGCCGGACCAGGCAAGATCGACGTTCACCCTGCTGCGGGAATTACACAATCGTCGGCATGATTTCTCGGTTCCGGGCTACATTGATCACGTGTTTGCCCGTACCAGGATTTGCGAAGCGTTCTTTGCCAGCCAGCCTGACGGCGCCCAATGCGTGGCAAACCTGCTCAAGGCTCTCGAATTGGCTCGACAACTCGAAGGTCTGGGTCTGCGTTCAGTCCGCGCATTCGTGCGGCGGTTGCATGAGACGGTGTTGGGTGGTGTCGAGGAGGAACCGTCGCCGGCCAGCGAGGAGACGGACAATGTGGTGCGCATCCTGACAATGCACAAGGCGAAGGGCCTGGAATTTCCCGTGGTCGTGTTGGCCGACCTGGCAGGACGGTCTTCCGACGCGGGTGCAAAGTTGTTGTTCAACCCTGATGGTCGATGGGAATTGCGATTTGCCGGCATGCGAACGGCGGGTTTTGATGAAGCGGACGAGGAGCAGGGCAAGCGCGAGGAAGCGGAAGAAATCCGGCTGTTGTACGTCGCGGCGACGCGTGCAAAGGAGCGGTTGGTGATTCCGTGGTTCGTGGAGAAGGGAGGGCGGATCGATCTGTTGGCGCGCGGATTCAAGCCCGAAGCCGGCGAGTTGGTGGAGGCGCCGGACTTGGAATCGCTGGGGTCTGCGGGTGTCGAGGCCGGGAAGACGGAAGCGAGAACGATCTCGGTGAAACAACTGGTCGACCGTCGCCGCGAATGGCAGGAGTCTCGCTCCAAATTGCTCGTACGCGCGGCCAAGCCACTGGCGCGAGTCAGCCCATCGAAACTGGCTGCGGAGGCGGAGCCACGAGGCGACGAGCCGGTTGGCGCCGAACGCGAGAAAGCGATGGACTTTGGGAGTGCAGTTCACGACGCGTTGGAAATCGTCGATCTGGCGGCAACCGTCATCCAACAACGTGGGCAAATTGAGCAGTTCATTGCCCGGACGGGTCTGAGTGATGCAGACAGACGCCGTGCGATTGAATTGGTCAGCAGCGCGCTCGGTTCGGAGTTGCTGGCGCGCGCGCGACGCGCAGATCAGGTTTATCGGGAATTACCCTTTACCCAGGCCGTGGACGAAGGGTTGATGGAGGGGAAAATCGATCTGTTGTTCTGCGAAAAAGGCCGGTGGGTGCTGGTCGATTACAAAACGGATGTGCGGGTCGAAGTGGCAAAGTACACGCAGCAACTGCAGGCGTATGAAGCGGCGCTTCGGCAGGTGGCCGGCATTGAGCTTGCTCAGAAACTGCTGTTTTTCCTCGTTGAAGGAACCGTCAAGGAAGCGCGCTGATGATCAAAGTCGACATGCACATGCACTCGGGGGAAGACCCCGAGGACGGGCTGCGCTATCCGGCGACGGCGTTGATCGACCGCGCCGTGGAACTCGGTTACAGCGCGATTGCCATCACCCTTCACTGCCGTGTGCTCGAGGATGAACGGGTCTTCGAGTACGCGCGGCAGAAGGGGCTGCTACTCATACGCGCGGTCGAGTGGAACATCCAGGGTCGCGATGTGTTGCTCTACAACATCACCCAACGCGATGCGGACAAGCTGCTCACTTTCGACGATCTTCGCGCTTACAAACGCGAACGCGGTGAGGATCTGTTGATCGTGGCGCCGCACCCGTGCTATCCGAAGGGTCACAGTCTCGGCCGGGACTTCGAGCCGAACATCGACCTGTTTGAAGCGGTCGAGTACGCATCGATGCATTTTTCCTGGCTGGATGTTTTCAATCAGCGCGCCATGCGGATCGCACGCAAACACCGCAAACCGGTCGTGGCGAGTTCCGACGCGCACAATCTGTGGATGTTCGGCCGCCATTACACGATGCTGGACGCAGAACCGACCATGCCCTCGATCTTTCGCGCCATCCGCGACGGGCGCGTCGAGCCGCACAGTCCGCCGGTCAAGGTGTGGACGTCCCTGCGCATGTTCTTTTGGGACCCGCTCGTCGAGCGCAAGCCGGGCGAGATCATGGAGAGTTTCCCACCCGCGACCTCCAAGGCCGACTGAGTTGCCAACTTCAGATGCCCAGTTTGTCGTCGCGAGTGAAAAACGAGGCGACGAAGTGGAACATGGTGAAGTACTCGAGGGCGAATGGCAGGAAACCGAGGAAGCCGACGAGGGGCATCTGGAAGTATCTCGCATTCTGGCCGAGCGGAAAGATGTAGACCCACCTGGTGTAGGCCCACATGTTCCAAAACTCCCACAGCAAGCCGCACACCGCCCCCGCCCCGAACAATTGCAGCGTGCGCGACAGGTCACCGTGCTGCCAGTCGCGGTAGAGGCTCGGCAGGCCGCGCCAATAGTTGAACGGTTCCAGCAGGAAGAACCAGCCGATCCACACGAACGCCCACAAATACCCTCGCGTCTCGGGCGGCATCAACGGCGGCACGAGGACAAACACTGCGCCCACCACGACCGATGCGACGAGCGCGCCGCGACTCCATCGAATTTGCGGCATCCAGGCCCGCCCGAAAAATTCGTAACTCTGGAGAAACTCGCCGGTCAAAAACAACGCCGGCATGATCGTGGCAAAGGCCATGGCGTATCCCAGCAATCGCACCGCCAGGTTCTGTTCCAAATGCACGTAGCGCCAGCCCGGCATCACCCGATTGTACGCTTCGAACAAGCACCAGAAGACGATTGACAGGATGCATTGAATGACCAGCGACTCGCGTCGGTCCGTGAGCAGTGACGTGCCCTTGCGGCGGTAGATCCACGCGTCGACGATCAGGATGTAGGCCCACCAGCAGACGGGTGTGGTCCACGCGGTAATTCGCCACCAGGCGACTTCCGGAAATACGTCCGTTTCCGAGCAGAAAACCGCCGTCTCCATCAACAAGAGAATAATCAGGCCGAGGGTTCCGTAATGGGGAAAGCGGTGGCGATAGCCATTCATGGGCTGTCGGCGTTGTAGTCCTCAGGATGATCCAAGTTCGAAAGCTGTCGCAACACGGCGTCCTTGCAGCTCCACGCCAGGGACAACGTCAGGGAAAACGGCAGCAACAACATGATGATCACGAGCAGGTTGGCACGGTCGAGAACGAACCGCACTTCGGTAAGCAGGTTGCCCTTTCGCAACACGGCGCTCACCACGATGAAGGCAACGATGCCCGCGAACGGGAGCAGCAACAGCCCGATGTTGCCCGTGCCGAACACGCGCGATTCGAGCGCCATGTCCTTGCGTCTCAGGGTCGCCGCCAGCACGGCGACCACGCGGTTGAAGGCAATGATGTACAGGATGCCGGTGGCGGCGAACGCGAAGACGTTCGCCAGCAGGTAGTCGTTGTCCGGAACCCGCCGCCACAGGTAGACAAACACGCAGAAATACACCATCAACCCCGCCAGAGCCAGCGTGGCCCGCGTTCGATGGTGCCAAACGTCTCCCAGGCTGCGCACCTGGTACAACCGCCAGGAACCGACCGTCGTCGCCAGCACGCCCAGTCCAAGGAACAGGTCCGCAAACGGCGGAATTTCGCTGAGAATCAATAACTGCGCTCCCATCAGCACGGTCACGAGCAGTCCCCAGAAAATGAAGTAAAACCCCTGCCCGAGTCGGACGTAATCGCGCGCCGGAACCTGGAGATTCATGCCGGCCCCATCAAGAACGGCAACAGGTTCGAGCCTCGTCGCTGGCTGCGCGGGCGCGTCAATTGTATCCGACATGTTTGTTCGGCAGTTTGCCCTGAAGCGTTTTCCAGAGTTCGAACTGGTGGATTTTCCGTTGCAGCAGGGCCACGAGTTTCTCCAACCGTTCGTTCGTGTCCAGGATTTCCAGCATCGACTGCTTCTCGTAGTAATCGTCCAGCAGCGTATAACTCACAAGGTCGGACAGGTAATCCGCGTTCTTGACCGAGCGCAATGCGGAGAGGACGGATTTCGGCAGGTCCACGCCCATGCGCGCCCGGGCTCGGGCCAGTTGCGTGACGATTTTCAGCAGCGGCGTGCGTTGCGTGGCCTCGGTCTCCTCGGAGCTTTTCAACGGTTCCACGCGCGCCACGCGGTACGGCCGAAGTTTCACGTACTCGGTCACGCGCACCCGGGCCACGCCTTCCAGAATCACGTTGGCCGAGCCGTCGGGGCGCGCCACACACGTCCGAATCACGCCGATCCCGGCGATGGGGTGCGGTGTGGGGTTGTGCCCTTCCTTTTCCCAACCCTTGCGCAGCAGCGCCACCGCAAACATCCGCTCTCCGTTGAGACAATCCGCCAGCATCTGCTTGTAGCGCGGTTCGAAAATATACAGCGGGAGCAACACTCGCGGAAACAGGATCGCGTTCGGCAACGGCATGACCGCTATTTGCTTCGGCACCCTCACCCCTCCAGTATAGCCGTTGCGGTCCCGCCCGTCAAAGGCAGAACGGCCCGACGAGCGATGAGGGAAGGGCGACGAGAGAGTAAAATGGTCGGATTACAGCTCACGGTCGCGTTCGGCTTTCAACAGCCACTTATGCGGCTCCTGTGACATTCGAGCAAGCTGTGCCAAAACCTTGTTGTACACGCTGTCTATCTCAGCAAATGTTTTCTCGTTCCAGTAACCGCACCGATGCGCAACCTCCGCCCAAACCTGGGTCTCAGCGGCTTCAGCCTCTGCATCATTCAATTTCGAAACAAAAGCTGCTTCATATCGCCGCTTTCTCCACGCCTCCGCCATGTTCGCACAGACGGAACGCGAAGATCGGCGAACTTGATCAGTCAATGAATACCGCTCCTCGACAGGGAACGTGCGACTCAATTCGAATATGCGCATCGCAGCACTCATTGCGCTCTGGTAAACGCCGAGATCGCGGTAGTCTTTGATGATCGCCATGTCGTCGCACTCTTCCCTCTTCTCTTTTCACTCCTCGATGTTTCTTCTCAGTGCCGCATACAACTCCTCCAGTGCCTGCGGCACGACGTGCGTGTCGGCCAGCACGGGCATGAAGTTGGTGTCGCCGGTCCACCGCGGGACAATGTGCATGTGGAGGTGGTCGAGCACGCCCGCACCGGCGCACGGCCCAGATTGATGCCGATGTTGAACCCCTCGGCCTTGAGCGCCTTGGCGAGCAGTTGCTTGCAGCGACGGGTCAGCGCCATGAATTCGGAGAGTTCCTGCTCGGACAGGTCGTCCAGTTCGCCCGTGTGCTTGTACGGCGCGACCATCAAGTGGCCGGCGTTGTACGGATACGTATTCAGCAGCGCGAAACAGTTCCGCTCGCGAATGACGATCAGGTTCTTCGCGTCATCGGATTCCGCCGATTTCCGACAGAAAAAACAGCCCGTCTCCCGTTCCCCCAGTATGTACCGAATCCGCCACGGCGCCCAGAGATGTTCCATGACGCCTTTATAGGACTGGCTCCCAGACAAGTCAACGCACCTCCTCTCTATACCCGCCCGTCTGGCCCAACCGCTGGTTTCGCCAACTGCGCCTCGCTTGGCAGCGGTACCGCGCCGCTTGACAGCCAGCCACGCCATACGCAAACTACCGCCATGCCCGTCGCGGCCACAAAAACCAAATCCATTTACCTCATCGGGGGCGCGGACGAGTTTTCGATCAAGGAAACCGCTGCCAAGCTGGCGGACAAGCTCGCGCCGAAAAAAGCGGGCGAATTCGGCTTGGAGATCATCGAAGGCTCGGCATCCAACCAGGATGAAGCCCTAAAAGTTCTCTCGCGGTTGCGTGAGGCGTTGAACACGGTCGGTTTGTTCGGCGGCGGCGACAAACTCGTCTGGCTGAAGAACACCGACCTTCTCGCCGACAACCCAATGACCCGCGCGGAATCGGTGAAGGAGTCGCTGGCCGAACTTGCCGACCTGCTCAAGGCCGGTCTGGGCGACGGCGTAACACTGCTCATCAGCGCCATCGGCACCGACCGCCGCAAGACGCTCTACAAAACACTCGAAAAAGTCGGCGAGATCCAATTCTTCGAGGCCCTCGAAGAAGGCAAGGGTGACGCCGACGAGGATATCGAGGCGTTCATTCAATCGAAATCGCGCGCCGACGGCAAGACGATGAGTCCCGACGCGGTTCAGGCGTTCCGCGAACTCGTCGCGCCGAACCTGCGCGAGATTGCGAACGAATTGGAGAAGCTTTTCGTCTACGTCGGCAAACGCACCGCGGTCACGCAAGAAGATGTCCGCGCGATCTGTTCGGCCTCGCGTCAGGCGGTGATCTGGGAATTGACCGATGCGCTCGGCGCGCGCCGCACGTCCCAGGCCATCCACGCGCTGGAAAACCTGCTCGACGCCGGCGAGCAACCCATCGGCGTGTTGATGATGCTGGTCGCGCAATTCCGATTAATGTTGCTCGCGCGCGACCTGATGCAGCGCAAACTGATCACCGCCCGCGACGGTCCAGGGCGGCAACTTCGAGTTCGTGAAAGCCTTCGAGCGGCTGCCCGAACAAACGACCGCGCACTTTCCGCGGACGAAGGACGGCGCGCTGCCCAATGCCTGGCGGTTGTACCGCTGCGCGCTCGCCGCGAAGAATTTCTCCACGTCCGAATTGATCCGCGCCATGGATTTGCTGTTGGAAGCGAACCACCAGCTCGTCTCCACACAGCTCGACGACAGGCTTGTCTTGGAAGAAACAATTGCTAAAATCGCCCTGAAGTGAGCTGTCAGGTAAGGGTCGATCTAATTCACAGTTGATCGAAGCGAGCAGGAAGTCGGTCGCATCCAAGCAACAGGCGTGTTATGGAGATTTCACGTTTACTGGCTGAACTGCATCCGCGGCTGGTGCCGTTTCCAATCGTGTTGCTGCTGACGGCGCTGCTGTTGGACGGCGCCGGCCTGATCTGGCGAAACGAACGCGCCCACCAGACGGCCAAATGGATGATGGCCGCGGGCACCGCCTCCCTGCTGCTCGCCTTCATCTGCGGCATCTGCGCGGAAATCTGGGCCGGCCGCGCGGTGTCCCCCAACTCCAAATCGAATTCCACGAACTCGCCGCCACGGTCGCGTCGTGGGGATTCATCGGGCTGATGTCATGGCGCCTGTTCCTGGACGGCACGCGGCGCGGCGCGATGCTGGCCTACGTGGTGTGCGGCCTCGCATTGTACGCCATGATCGGCCTCGCGGGGTACCTCGGCGGCAAGTTGGTGACCGAGTACGGCGCATCGGTCGCCGGCGCGAACGCCAAGACGATCCTGTCAATGCACGACCTGAACACGCTCGCCGAGCGCCAGACGGATCGCAACCTCGAGTATTCCGACTTCATGCACCACAGCGCGGGCGTGTTCGTGCTCCTGCTGACGCTGTCCATCTTCGTGCGCGAATTGTGGCCAAACTACGAGCCCAAGGTGCAGTGGGTTGGGCCCGCGCTGTTGAAATTGGGCGGCGTGCTCCTGTTCTTTTGTGCGGATCTGGATCTCTACGCCTTGACCGACCCGCGGCAGCTTCTGGATCGCGAGGCGCAGATGCACAAGCTGACCGCGCTGATCATGGTCGCGGTCGGATTGCGGATGCTGCTGAAGCAGCGCAAGGCGCCCTCCGTGCAACGGACCGAAACACAGGCCCGATTTCAGAATCGTCTCATCGCGATCTTCGCCCTCGTCGGCGGCGGCCTGCTCTTCACGCACATCCACACCGTCGCGCCCTACGCCAATGTCGCCGCCGGCGTGTACATCAATCACATCACGATGGGGTTTGTGGCGCTGGCCATTGGCGCCGTCAAGTTGCTCGACGACGCCCTGCCGAACAAGGCCCGCTGGCGCGCCTTGTTGTTTCCATGTTTTCTGGGGATTGAGTCGTTTCTGCTGCTCACCTACACCGAAGGCATCCCGTGGTGGGCGGGCATCGGCCATTACAACCGCTGGGGTCCCAACGGCGGCACGATCGCGCCGTTCGGCAAAGAACGCGCCGAACTGGTCTTTGACCACGACACCGGTTTGATGGACGTGCGCGTCCTCGCCCGATTCGCGGACATGCCGGTGCGCGTCGCCACAACCAACATCACGGTCATCGTCGCGCGCGGGTATGAGGAAACAGCCGTGCCGCTCGGGGCGGTCGATGCCGAACAGGGCTCGGCCTCGCATTTTCGCGGCCGCGCGTTGTTCTTGGAAGACGCGACGCAGTTTGACGCCCGTCTGACGCTGCCACTTCGCGGCAAACTGCGCACCAGCTATTTCGACCCGTGGGTGTTGCCCGTCATCCTGGGCATTCCCCCCAATCAGGTCGCCCGCTTCGTTTGCCCGATGCACGACGGAATCCGCTCAACAAACCCGGGTGTCTGCAACATCTGCGGCATGCCGCTCGTGCCGCTCCAACTCACTCCGCCTCGGGAATTGCATGACCCGAAGTACACGATGAAGCTGGACCGGGACGGTGACACGCTGCATTTCACGCCGGAGTTGGCGGCGACGGGAGAGACCGTGCGTGATCTCTTGGTCGTCCACGAACATTTGTTGCATCTGATCGTTGTCAGCGAAGACCTGTCGTTTTTCGACCACGTCCACCCGGTCCGCCAAACCGATGGCTCGTTCACCCTCGACTACAAGTTCCCGCACGGCGGCCCGTTTCTTCTGTTCGCCGACATCACGCCACCCGGCGAACGCGCCCAGGTCTTCCGTCTGCCCGTAACCGTTACTGGGGAAGTCCCGCCACCGGCGAAGGTCGACCCTTCTCCCACGTTGGCGCGCGAGATCGAACCCTATCACGTCGAGATGATTGTCCAGCCGCGCACGCTCGTGGCCGAGCGCGAAACCCAACTGGCCTTTCGGCTCGAACTGGACGGAAAGCCCGTGACGGACCTGAGTCCGTACATCGGGGCGATGGGACATTGCGTGATCATCAGCGAAGACACGCAATGGTATCTGCACAGTCATCCCCAGCAGTTCACCATGGCGCTGCCGGCGAATGCGCGGGGCGGTCCCGAGGTCGCCTTTCACACGATGTTCCCCAAGCCCGGGCCGCTACAAGGTCTGGGGACAATTCAAGCGCGGCGACCAAATCATCGTCGCCGACTTCGTGGTCAATGTCGGAAAACCGCTCCTGCCCCAGTGGTTCGTCAACGCCCTGCTGTTTGATTGACCACCGCCTAGAACGGATTCAGCAGTTGCGGCGGGACATCGGGAGCACGGGCGGTGGTGGAGTTTGTTGGCGCCACGCTCTCGTCCTTTGTCAACAAGTCCATAAGCTCGGTGGACGTGACGTATTCGACGCGGCGCAACTCGCTGTGCTCCCGTCCGTCGGGACCGATGAAGACGAGCGTCGGGACCCCCCAGATACCGAAATCCTTGCGCAACTTTTCAACATCGGGCGAGCCTTCATGCGTCAGGTCGGCCTTGAGCACGGAGAAATGTTTCGCTTCCTCCAAGACGCGTTTGTCGTGGAACGTGGTGCGCTCCATCTTGCGGCACGGACCGCACCATTCCGCCGAGAAATCGATAAACACCGGACGATGATCGGCGGCCGCCTGTTGGACTTTCGCGGCGGCATACGGTTCAAAGGCGACGCCGCCTTCCTTGGACGCGGCCAGGTTGAGCCACAGCGGACTGGTGATCCACGCGGCAACAACGATCAGTGCGACGCCGAACACGCGTTTCACCGAGACCATCCACGTGCCGGATTTCGGCAGGCGGTTCAGCAATCCCGAAAATGTCCCGAGCACGACGTAGGGCAGCCCCAATCCCAGTGCGAGCGCGAAGAACAACCACCATCCCAACCACGGGTTGCCGATCTGGCCGACAAACGCCAGCAGCGCGACGACGAACGGCGCCAGACAGGGCGCGGCAATCACGCCAATCACCGCGCCGAAGAAGAACACGCCGATGTAGCCGGCCTTGGACGACAGGCCGGTGGCCTTCTGCATGAGAAATTGCGGCGGTTGCAATTCGTATAAGCCAAACATGCTCAGGGCCAGAGCAACGAGCAGCACGGCGATACCGATGAGCAGAACGGGACTTTGCAGCGCCGAACCGAACAGCGACCCGGTGAGCGCGGCAATCAGGCCGAGCGTCGAGTAGGTCAGCACAATTCCCATGCAGTAGATTAGCGAGGAGACAAACGCGCGGCGTGCGTTTCGCTCGCCACCCTGTCCGCCAAAGTAACTGACCGTAATCGCAATCATCGGATAGACGCACGGAGTCAGGTTGAGCGCCAGCCCGCCCAGAAACACCACGAGGATCGTGACAAACCATCCCCGTTCGCGCACGAGTGTGGCGATGGAACTGTCGGCACCACCATTGCCGGCGGTAACAAGGGGTGCCAGCGGCGCGCTTGCCCTCGCCGCGCCGAAAATGTCGGCGTGAACGGGCTGCGGCTTCTGCGATTCGGAGACGATCTCCGTGTCCAGGACGACGGGGATGTTTTTCGGTGCGATACAAACGCTGTCGTTGCACGCCTGGTAGCGTAACGAGCCTTCGAGTTTTAGCGGCCCGGTCCTGGCGTCCGCGCTCACGTGTGCTTCGGCGAAGATGATTGTCCGGCCCGTGTAGAGCGCGACCGGCTCATCGTTCCACGCGACCCTGGTCGTCACGCCCTTGGGGTACACGACGCGATCGATGACGATGGATGCCGGCGGCTGGAGCGTAAGCGTGGTCGGGATCAGGCCTTCGGCGTTGGCGGGATTGGCGTTGATGTGCCAGTGCTCGGCGACATCGATCACCACCGCCATCCGGAAGTGTGCGTTCGGAGTGAGCTTGTCCACCGACAGGAGGGTACCGACCTTGAAGTCGACCTGCTGCGCGTCGCCCGCCAACGGCGCGAGCAAGACCGCCATTGCGGCCAGCGCGAGAATGGACACTCGGAGCCGTTTCATTGCTTCAAAATGGCTCTCACGTCGGCGTCGAGCACGTTCGTCTCGGTGACGCCGACGTATTTGTCGATGACGTTTTGGTTCTTGTCGATGACGAACATCATCGGAATCGATGTCAAACCGCCGAACGTCTGGACCACGTCGTAATCGGCCACGTGCAGCGCATAGCGCAAGTGGTGTTGCTCCGCGTAGGTCTTGAGGGACTCAGGGCCTGTCTCGTCGAGCGCCAGCGCGAGTACAGCGAGGTTCGTCTCCCCGTACTGTCCAACCATGTCATTCAATATCCCCATCTGCTTGCGGCTGGGTTCGTCCCACGTCGCGAGAAAACAGATGATCAACGCCTTGTTCTTGAAATCGGTGAGTTTGATGGTCTTGCCCTGCGCGTCCTTCATTGCAAACAAGGGCGCAGGCTGGGCGACACGGACGTTGTTCTGCCCAAACGCCCGGTCCAGCAGCAAAATGACCGCGACCAGCGCGAGTCCGCATGAGAAGAACGGAATCAACAGTCGGCTATGCCATGCATGGGGTTGGATGTTCATGGTTCGAATGACAGTATTAGTCCACTCTATGGCCCTACGCAAGCGCGGCCTTCCCCGGGTTGCCTCGGGGGTGGTCTCTTGACGCGCCCGCACAGCCGGCGTAAGCTTTCATCACCAATGCGCAGGGCTTTGAGAACATTGACAACGCTCGTGGCGGTTTTGCTCACGGGCGGTCTGCCCATGCGCGCCGACACCTGCGAACCCACCAGCGCGCCCTGCGCCCACGGACGGTCGCAGCCGATGAGTTGCTGTCAGCACGGGTGTTGCCATTGCGATATGTCAGCGCCAACGTCAGCCGGCGTCGAACCGAACCGCCGGCTCGCGCCACGCCAACTCCCGGTCACCGGGTCGCAAAAATCACGGTCATGTCAGCGGCCACAATGTTGCTCGCGAGCGAAGTTCGGTGCCACCCCGCATTCGCCGCGAGAGTAAACGCTTCGACACCCGCCGCCGCCTCGTCGTACCTCTGGACGCATGCTTTCCTGATCTGAGACCGAGCGCCACGCCCGTGGTGTCTCTTGTGTCCGTCTCAGGTCAGTCATGCAACTTCACGAACGACCAGATTCCGAGCTTGTCCGTCAAATTCAGTCGGGCGATGCCACCGCATTTGACGAGTTGATGCGGCGGTACAAGCGTCCGGTGGTGAATTTCGCTTTCCGCATGTTGGGCAACGCCGAAGATGCCGAAGACGTCGCCCAGGACGTGTTCGTGCGCGTGTACCAGAACCTGGAGGCCTACCGGCCCGAAACGAAGTTGTCCACGTGGCTGTTCGCGTTGGCGCGCCACGCCGCGATTGATCGGATTCGCTGGCGGTCGCGCCATCGAACGGAGTCGATCGAGTCGGCCCCGGAGATTGTGGCATCGTCGGGCACCGCCGAGGAGGTGAACGCGCGCGAGATTGGCGATCAGATTGCCGCGGCCATCGCGAAACTCCCCGAAGACCAGAAAACCGCCATCGTCCTATCCGAATATCACGGACTGTCGTATGCCGAGATTGCGGGCGTGATGCGATGTTCCGGGAAATCGGTGGAATCGCGCTTGTACCGCGCCAGGCAGACACTGCAGAACAGCGCTGC
Organism: uncultured Verrucomicrobiae bacterium; assembly: GCA_963842185.1. Classification (GTDB taxonomy): domain Bacteria; phylum Verrucomicrobiota; class Verrucomicrobiia; order Palsa-1439; family Palsa-1439; genus Palsa-1439. The sequence goes on along the minus strand of CAWJFL010000010.1, from coordinate 221,639 downwards.
AACACCTGTTGGAATGACTGTGCCTGTTGCAGTTTAACCACACTGATTGATTCACGGCAGCGGATTTCCGTATGCCCGTCCGCGCTGGTAATTCTTGACGCCTCGGAATTTCTTGTGGCCGCGGGAGTTGCACGATATTCACAGAAGCGACGCAACCTTGGCACACGGGATGTTAATAGTCCCGGCAACCGCGCGCGATGGTGTGCGGACGCCAAAACAGGTTCGGCGTTCGCAACCTCACCAACACCATCGCCAAAGGCCCTCCGTATCCCGTCGGAAGCTGAAAACCCTCGCTGGAAACAGCGAGGGTTTTTTTCGCCCCCGACGTATCACTCTATGATGAACCAGAATGACGACAAGCTGAGAGCCTTGCTGCGGCAATGGCGCGACATTGAGCCGCCGGGCAACTTCGAGGCCAATGTGTGGCGACGGATTCGAGTTGCCGACGGTCGTCCCGAACGAGTGAGCCTGATCGACGTGATCGGGCGACTGCTGTGGCAGCCCGCGTGGTCGGTTCCCGCGGCGCTGGTGGTGGCGGTTCTGGTCGGCGTCTGGGGCGGCGTGGCTTTCACGTCGCGGCCAGCGGACACCTCTCGCGGCCGAGCTTCAATTTCTGGCACCGGGCACGCTGGCGGGCAGCTACCTGCAAGGCGCCGCGAAGGAGTTGCGATGAAGAAAACGCTGATCGCCCTGGCGCTCCTGGCGGTTTTCGTTTCGTCGCTCTCCTACGGCGTGGCCAGTTGGTGCATTCATCGTTCCGTGAGCCGGGGGATGGCCGATCTCAACGACACCCCGTGGCTCAAGCGTGAATTGAACCTGACCGACGCGCAGAGCGCCGCGATCGACAAATTGAACCAGGAATTTCGTGCGAAGGTCAACCACTGCTGCGACGTACACTGCGACGCGCGCTTTGCGTTGGGACAGGAACTGGCCAAACCGCAGGTCGATCTTACCCGGGCCAATGCCTGCGTGGATCGCATGGCTGCGGCCCAGGTTGATTCGGAGCGCACCACGCTCGACCACATCCTTCGTGTGCGCACGCTATTAACGCCCGACCAGCAGCACCGCTACGCGGCGCTCGTCAGCCAGCAGATCTGCGCCGCCGGCCCTCTCGGGATGCATCACCCAACGTCATGAAGACAATCCTGATGGCCTTCATCTTTGTGGTCGGGGCAATGGCCACATCCGCGCAAACGAATGATTCACTGGACACGCTCATCGAGACCGCCCTCGCGAACAATCCCGAGATCGCCATGGCCCACAGGAAGTGGGACGCGGCGCTGCAGAAGATTCCGCAAGCGCGCGCGCTGGACGATCCAACGGTCGGCGTGGACGCTTGGCGTAAGAGCTCGGGTGCTGAGTCGGCCAGCCAGACCGGCCTGATGCTTTCCCAGAGCATCCCGTGGTTCGGGAAACGCGATTTGCGCGGTAGCGTCGAGACGGGCGCGGCCAGACGGGCGGAAATGGTGTGGCGGATGAAAACGCTGGAGGTCGTCGCCTTGGTCAAGCGGTCCTACTACGATCTCTGGCAGGCGCAACACGAGTTGGATCTCAATCAGCGCAATCAAGAGTTGATGCAGCAATTTGTCGAAGTGGCCCGCGCGCGATATGAGGCGGGCAAGGCCTCCGAGTCCGACCTTATTCGCGCCCAAAACGAATTGGCCAGGCTCGCGGAGGATCGCACCGACCGTTTGCGGACGTACCAGGTAGCGTTGGCGGAGTTGAATCGCCTCTCGCGGCGCGCACCCAATTTGCCGGTCGAGATCGGACCCGATGTGATTGCTCCGGTGTTGGAGCCCGCCGTGACCCTGGATCAACTGCAAGCGGCGGCCGCGTGTCGGCCCGAATTGCAGGGGCTGCGGGAAGGCGCGGTGCGCAGCGCCGAGGCGGCGCTGGCGCTGGCAAAAAAGAGCTACGATCCCGATTTACAGGTTCGAGTGGAGGCCTGGCAGTACGAAGGCAAGGGCGGCATCCAGGAGTATGACGCGGGCGTCTCGGTCAATTTCCCGTGGTTCAACGGCGGCAAGCACAAGGCGGGCATCAATGAGGCCCGCGCGAACCTCGACGCGAGCCGGGACGAGTTGGACGCCCTGCGCCTGCAAACCGCTGCCGAGGTACAGGAACTCTACGACGGCATTCACACGATGCATCACCATTACGAATTGTGCGTGGGGAAACTGATCCCGCAGCAGCGGCTCGCTGTGGAAGCGGCTCGCGCGGCGTACGAGACCGGCCAGGGTGGATTCCTTGACCTCCTGGATGCGCGTCGGACGTTGTTTGACCTGGAAATGGAAAATCTACACCACGCCGCTGAGTTTCAACGGCTGTTGGCGTCACTGGAACGAATGGTGGGGGGCCGGCTGCCCATGGCGTCGACGGAGGAGAAGAAATGAACCGGACGGTTGGGTTACTGGCGGTTTCGTTGGCGCTCGCCGTGGGCATGGTGGCCGTGTCGTGCTCCCACAAGGAAAACGGGAAAACGGTCAGCGTGGCCACGCCGTCTGCGAAAAAAACGATGTACCATTCGGCGATGAACCCCAACGAGGTCAGTGACAAGCCGGGCAAAGACTCGATGGGCATGGATATGGTGCCCTTCGAACTTGAGGAGTCGGCGGAGAAAACGCCGTCAGGCCTGGCAGCGGTGGCGATCACAGCGGACGCGCGGCAACGGATGGGATTGACAACGGGCGTGGTGGAACGGCGCGCACTGGCGCGCGAGGTGCGCACGTCGGCTCGAATCGCGGCAGACGAGACGCGATTGTACCGGGTCACCGTCAAGGTGGATGGCTGGGTGGACAAACTGTTCGCCGCCACAACGGGACAGTTCGTCAACAAGGGTGATCCGCTACTGACCGTGTACAGTCCCGAGCTGTTGACGTTGCAGAATGAGTACCTCACGGCATTACGATCTGGCTCATCGAACCTGGTCGCGTCGGCGCGTCGGCGCTTGTCACTCTGGGATATTTCCGACGATCAGATCGATCGGCTGGACAAAACTGGCGTTGCCGAAAAGATGCTCACGCTGTTCGCGCCGGCCAGTGGGTGGATCATCGAGCGCATGGTGCTGCCCGGTCAGAAGATCACCGCCGGCGAGCCGCTGTTGGTCATTGCCGATCTGTCAACGGTTTGGGCTGACGCCGACATATACCAGTCCGATCTTCCGTACGTGAAGGTCGGCATGCCCGTCGAATTGACACTGTCCTACTGGCTGGACAAGAAGTTTACGGGGAAGGTGACATTCGTCTCGCCGACGCTGGATCCCGAGAGTCGCACCATGAAAGCGCGCCTCGAGATTCCGAACCCGGAATTGCTGTTAAAACCGGAAATGTTCGCCACGGCCACGCTCTCCTACGAATTGGGCGAAGGGCTGGCCATTCCCGAAACCGCGGTGATGCGGACGGGACTGGAGACGTACGCGTTTCGGGATGCGGGCGACGGGCGCCTGGTGCCGACGCCGATCGTGGTGGGCGAACGCAGCGATGGCTACTACCAACTTCTCTCGGGATTGAGCGCCGGCGACAGGGTCGTCACATCCGCCAACTTCCTGGTGGACTCCGACTCGTCGATGAAGGCCGCTCTGGAGTCGATGGCGGCCAGTTCGCACCAACCGTGAGCGACGGCCCGGTATGATCAAGCGAATCATCGAATTCAGCGCCCACAATCGTCTTCTCGTCGTCCTGCTCGTGGCCGCGGCGGTGGCGTATTCGTTCTACACGATGAAGAATATCCGGTTGGATGCGATCCCCGACCTCAGCGACACGCAGGTCATCGTATTGACGAAATGGGACCGCAGCCCGGACATCGTGGAAGATCAGGTTACGTATCCGATCATCTCGGCATTACTCGGCGCGCCCCGCGTGAAGGCCATCCGTGGCTCCAGCGATTTTGGGTTTTCGTATGTCTACGTGATTTTCGAGGATGGCACCGACCTGTACTGGGCGCGCAGCCGGGTGAATGAATATCTCTCGAAAATCACCGGCCAATTGCCGGCTGGCGTCACACCTGAACTCGGTCCCGATGCGACGGGCGTCGGCTGGGTTTATCAATATGCGCTCGTGGACAAGTCAGGCACACACAGCCTCGCGGATTTACGGAGTTATCAGGATTGGGTGTTGCGGTACACGTTGCAGAGCGTACCGGGCGTTGCCGAAGTGGCGGGGCTGGGCGGGTTCCAGAAACAATATCAGGTGACAGTTGACCCCGTGAAACTGCAGGCATACGGGGTTGGCGTCGTCGAGATCATGGACGCCATCAAACGCAGTAACAACGAGGTCGGTGGCCGCCTCATCGAGTGGAACGGCAAGGAGTTCATGGTGCGCGGGCGCGGCTACGTCAAGACGACCGAGGATCTCGGCCAAATCGCCGTCAAGACAACCAAGGCGGGTACGCCGGTGTTGTTGCGCGACGCGGCGGATATCGCCCTCGGGCCGCAGATCCGGCGCGGCGTTGCCGATCTCAACGGCGACGGCGATGTCGTTGGCGGGATTGTCATCATGCGCCATGGGGAGAACGCGCTCAATGTCATCGAGCGCGTGAAGGCGAAGCTGGCGGAGATAAAATCATCCATGCCGGAAGGCGTGGAGGTCGTTTCCACCTACGACCGTTCCGAGTTGATTCAGCGGTCGATCGACAATTTGAAGCATGACCTGATCATGGAAATGATCATCGTCAGTTTCGTGATCCTGTTCTTCCTCTGGCACATCCCCTCGGCGATTGTGCCGATCATTACCATCCCTGTCTCCGTCGCGCTCGCGTTCATCCCGATGTATTTCATGGGGATCACGTCAAACATCATGAGTCTCGCCGGGATTGCGATTTCCATCGGCGTGCTCGTGGACGGCGCGATTGTCGAGGTCGAGAACGCCTACAAAAAACTTGAACGCTGGCAGGAAGAAGGTCGGCCGGGAGATTTTCACAAAATCCGCCTCGAAGCCCTGATGGAGGTTGGGCCATCGGTCTTCTTCTCGTTGCTGGTGATTGCCGTGGCGTTTCTGCCTGTGTTCACCCTCGTCGATCAGGAAGGCCGACTTTTTAAACCGCTGGCCTACACGAAAACGTTGGCGCTGGCATTGGCGGCGTTGCTGGCCATCACGCTTGATCCGGCGGTGCGCATGCTGTTCACGCGGATGGAGCCGTTCAAGATGCGACCGCATTGGTTCGCAAAGCTGATGGACGGCGTTTTCGTCGGGAAATATTACCCGGAGGAGAAACATCCCGTCAGCCGCGTGTTGTTCTGGCTGTACGAGAGGCCCTGTCGACTCGTGTTGCGTCATCCGAAGACAACCATCGCGCTGGCGGCGGTCATCGTGGCCACGACCGTGCCTGTCTACCGGAAGCTCGGTCACGAATTCATGCCGCCGCTGAATGAGGGATCGATCCTCTACATGCCGACCACGTTCCCCGGCATCTCAGTGACCGAGGCGCAGCGGTTGATGGAAACGCAGGATCGCATCCTGAAGCAGTTTCCCGAAGTCGTTTCGGTACACGGCAAGGCGGGGCGGGCCGATACATCGACCGATCCCGCGCCGTTCTCCATGATGGAAACGGTTGTGCAGCTCAAGCCGATGTCCGAATGGCCGCCGAAGCAGCGGTTCTTCTCCTCGTGGCCGGGGCCCTTGCGTGCGATGCTGGGCCATATCTGGCCCGAACACATTTCGCAGGAGGACCTCATCAACGAAATGGACCGTGCCGTCCAGATTCCCGGCAGCGCCAACGCCTGGACGATGCCGATCAAGAATCGCATCGACATGCTCGCCACGGGAATTCGCACGCCGGTCGGCGTCAAGGTCTTTGGGTCCAATCTCGATGAAATCCAGCGCATCGGTGAGCGCGTCGAGGGCATTCTTCGCGATGTACCGGGCACCCGCAGCATCTTCGCCGAGCGCGCCGCGGGCGGCTATTTCGTGGACATCACCCCGAGGCGCGAAGCGATTGCGCGGTACGGTCTTACCATCGACGACGTCCAGAACGTGATCATGACGGCCATCGGCGGCGAGACAATTTCCACCACCATCGAAGGTCGCGAGCGGTACTCGATCGATCTGCGTTACCCGCGCGATTTGCGCGAAAACATCGATCAACTGGAACGCGTGCTCGTCATGGCGCCGATGGGGCGTCAGGTTCCGTTGAAGGAGCTGGCCGACATTTCGTTGGTGAACGGCCCGTCGATGATTCGCGACGAAAACGGAATGCTCGCGGGCTACGTGTATGTGGATATTACAGGACGCGATGTCGGCGGTTACGTCGAAGACGCGAAGCGGGCGGTGGCGGCGGAATTGAAACTGCCGACCGGCTACTCGATCGTCTGGAGCGGACAATACGAAAACATGTTGCGCGTGCGCGAGCGGTTGAAGATTGTGCTCCCCGTGACCGTTGCCGTGATTTTCCTGCTGCTCTACGCCAACACGAAATCGGGCGTCAAGGCGCTGATCGTCATGCTGGCGGTGCCGTTTTCGCTGGTGGGTGCGGTATGGCTGTTGTGGCTGTTGAACTACAACGTCTCCATCGCGGTGTGGGTCGGAATGATTGCGTTGATGGGACTCGACGCGGAGACGGGTGTGTTCATGCTGTTGTTTCTCGATTTGTCCTACGGCGACGCAAAACGGAATGGAAAATTGCGCAATCTGTCGGATTTGCACGAAGCGATCATTCACGGCGCGGTAAAGCGCATCCGGCCGAAGATGATGACGGTGGGCGCGGCGGTGATGGGGTTGATGCCGATCATGTGGTCGGTCGGGAGCGGCGCGGACATGATGAAACGGATTGCCGCGCCGATGGTGGGCGGATTGTTCACATCGTTCCTGATGGAATTGCTTGTCTACCCGGCGATTTATTTGTTGTGGAAAGGGCGCGATGAGAAGATGACTGGAACCGGTGGGCAAAATGGTGGATAATAGTCATAAGATCGTTGGTGGCGAAATTCTGATCGGAACCAAACAACCAGACAGGAGGGAGCTTATGAAGAAGCTCATGATATTCAGTGTCGCAGTTGTTGTCGCCAGTTTGATCGTGGCCGGGAGCGTCCGGGCGGCGGACGCGGACAACACGGTCACCGTCAAGGGCGAAGTGCTCGATATGGCCTGTTACCTCGACCACGGCGCGCATGGCGAGAAACACGCCCAATGCGCGGCGACGTGCATCGAGTCGGGCCTGCCCGTGGGCATCAAGGGCGAGGACGGCAAAACGTATCTGCTGATCGGCGAGCACAAGCCGCTCAACTCGACGCTGGCGCAATACGCCGGCAAAACGATCACCGTCAAGGGCAAGCTCGTCAGCCGTGACGGGATCAATATGATCGAGAACGCGGAGATTCAGAAGTAGCCGGGATTCGGTGAACCACCGGGCAGTCACGCCGGGGGGCGCTCCGCGACCAGGATGACGGAACTGCACGACTTCTTGCAGCAGATCAAGCAGCCCGAGTATGTTCACGTGCTGCTGAATCCAATTCCCGTTTACGCGATGGCGTCGGGAATTCTGGCGCTGATGGTCGCGTTGATCCTGCGGAGTCGGCCGGCCCAAATCACGGCGTTTATCGTGGTGATTTTCGCGGCGCTCTCCGTGTGGCCTGTGGGAGAATTTGGCGAGCGCGCCTCCGACCGCGTCTATGCGATGTCGAACAAGGAGGCGCAGCAATGGCTGGATGTTCATATGCATCGGGCCGACCTCGGGGAATGGGTGTTTTACGTGACGGCAACCATTGCGGTGGCGGCGCTGGTGGCGCCGCGGTTTCGTCCGCGCACGCAGTTGCCGCTGGCGCTCGCGACGCTCGTGTTTGCGCTGGCCTCGTTGGGCGTAGGCGCGTGGATCAGTCACGCGGGCGGGAAGATTCGCCATTCGGAATTCCGCAACGGTCCGCCGCCGAATCCGGTGCCGCACGAAGACGAACACTAGCGAGCGTCTCTTGAAGCGGCAGATTGGTCGCCTTGTTGGAGCAGGTCAACATAGGCGCCTTCGATCAATTGCCGCGGGGAAATGCCGAGCTTGGCCAGCAATTCGTGGGCGACGCTGACTCCGGACCCAGTGGTTTCGTCTTCCGAAAGTACCACCTCCAATTCGAGAAAATCACCCAGTCCTTCGACCCGGTCCAAGTGCACCCGTGTTCGTCCGACCATGAACAAAGTGCGGTGTTTACGGACCCGGCCACTCGCACCATAAGCGAGCGAGAGAATTTCACGGAGCGTGTTGGGCGAGGCCGTTTGGGAGATCACATAAAATGATTCCTTTGGGCCGGCATGGTCAGCTCGCTGATAGAAAATCAATTCCCCGGCTGTTTCCGAGAACGCGCGGAGTTTCAATCGGCCATTCAGACAGGAGAAAAACGTGTCGTCTTGGACGATTTCGGTCGGCCCGTCGTCGGCAATCGCCCGGGCGCGTGGCAGCAGCGCATCGACACTGTCGATCCGCGCTTTGATTTCGATGTTTCTGGCCATGGGAAAAGAATAGCTGACGACCAACGTTTTGTGCACACAAAGATCAATCGCCCTCATTTCGGCGATTGCTTGCGATGTGCCGCCGGTAAATTGTCTGGTCCGAGCACATCCCTCGCTGAGAAATGGTGTTACACAAAATTCCGCTCAGGCGGGTAGTCCCCTAATTTGAAAATCTAGGGTTTTGGCTTACTCCTGCCGCAAACGAAATACTTTCCGATTGCTGCCACCACCACTAGAAGACCACTGGTTAAAAATCTCGATGGTTGATTACCGTAGCGGTCTAAGTTCTCAGCCGCCAAGTATAGTAAAAATATGGAAGCGATAATCAGCACCAGTCTTTGCGGGATGTTCATCTGCGGGATATTCATTTGGTATCCTTTGCGCGGGCTTTCTTGATCTGGTATCCACAGGCGCGGCGTCGAGTTGGGCGACGATGCGGCGGCGGACTCTTATCGGTCACGGTGCGATTCTACCGCTGGCCAAATGCTGTTTGCAAGTCGTCGCCTTGACACCTTTCCCCCGCCACGGTACACCGTCCGCACAACGGACGATGGCATCGTGGCCGGGCTGGAGCATATATTACTGTCCGGTAGTTTCTTGATTTGGAGGACTCCAGTAACGTCTGGTTCGAGCACATCCCCGCTGAAAAATTAAATTACACACCCTGCAGCGCCTTGACAACAACCATCGGCTCGGCCAGTATGGCTCACGCAACAACGACAATAATTTTGATGGGCGCCCGATGGCGTGACAAGAGAGGGCGAGGTTTTAGAAGCCATGCATCGATTAAAGTTCTTCATTGCCGGTCTGGCTCTTCTTCCGATTCTGGCAAGCGGCTGCGGCAAGAAGCAGGCAGCGGTCAACCCTCCTTCGCGGGACGCGCTGAGTACGGCCCGGCCCGCGAATCCTCAGTCGTCCATGGATTCGGGAGGCAGGCCCGAAGTTGTGAACCGGGCAGGGACTGACAGTTCCAGCGCCGAGCAGCCGATATCCACGGAGAATCAAGCGCAGGCCAGCCCGCCCGCTACTTCGCCATTGCTGGGCGATACACCGGTTCAGAACCTGGATTCCAGATTACAGGACGCGCTGCGCAACTTTCACACAGCCTCGGACAGGATCGCTCGCTCCACGATGGCCAGCGACATGGCGAAGCTGGCTGACGCCGGCGTTCCCAAACTGCAGGTCGCCAGCGCGTTGGGTTACATGTTTCGCGACGAAAACAGCGTGCAGGTCAAGTCCGACATCCTTGACGAACTGGGCGACCTCGACGATCCGTCCGCATTCGATCAGATTGTTCAGGGACTGGACCCACGCCAACCGGATGAGGTCCGGACATCGGCCATCCAGGCCCTCGATTCATTGGGTGATAAACGGGCAATCCCGCTGTTGCAGCCGCTTCTCGCCGATCGTGATGGGGACATCCGCGATGCCGCCCAAACGGCCACCGATTCGCTGAACAGTCAGTGAATGGCTCCTCAGCACGGGTCATGCACAAACAGCATGAGCTTTACCGATCAGCGGGCTCGGCCCTCCACAAAAAAAAGACGGAGAGCGTGCGTGCACCCTCCAGCCTTCTCGTGCTCGCGCCTTGACACGTAGCAGACGCCCGTTGACCTGTCAACGCAATCCTTCGTATGTAGCAAAGGGGGTGACTTGTCAACGCCGTGTGCGCACAACTCGTTGTGGCCAAGGTTGATGCGAATAGGCAGGCGGCTGGCCAGATCACATCCGGCGAACAACGTTAATCGTCAGCATCAGCTTTTGTGTTGCCGTGTTCGACGACGAAAGCGGCGCGGGTTGGGGCGGGGGCGTGGGAATTCTCGCCGCGAACGGAGCGCCAGATGACTTCGTTGAGAAGCAGGTCATCGGCGGCGTCTTCCCTGGTGAAATCCATCGTGCGGGAAACCTTTTCGCCCCAAGTGATCTGTGTGTTGAGCTGATCGAGGTCGATGCGCGCGGGGAGCGCGGTGTAGCCGGCCAGGTCGGGCCTGCCCTGGAAGGCGGCAAACATCGGCGCGGCGGCGGCATCGAATTGCGACATGGGCTTGAGGCCGAGGATCAACTCGATCGTGCGCAACATGCTGCTGGTCGAGTACATGGTGGAATCGACCGTGTGGCGTTTGATGTACGGGCTGGCGACGAAGCCGAGTCGTGCGATGCGCGTCGACGTGGTCGGCCCCGTTCTGCGCGTCGTCTTCGAGGATGAAAATGGCGGTCTGCGGCCAGAATTTGGAGTGGCTGATGCCCTCGACGATGCGGCCGAGCGCGGCGTCGTTGTCAGCAACGCAGGCGCTGGGCGTTCGTTTGCCCTGGCGCACGCCATACGTATGGTCGCCGGGCAGTCGAACCACCTGCAGGCGGGGCATGTCACCCGCGTCTTCGAATCGCTTGAGTTCATGCAGGAAACGATCGGCGCGTTTGGCATCCAGGTAATCGAGATCGAACCCGCGATAACCTTCATCGATGTGGCCTCGCAACGTCTTCACGCGCGGGACCGAGGGATCTTCTGGCGTTTTTCCGTTGAGGACGAATTCGCCGTAGCTGCGATAGCTCAGGCCAGCATCCGCGGCCCGGTCCCAGAGATAACCACCGGCCGGTGTGGCCATGGGGAAGATACCTTCGGCAGGGTAGATGTACTTCCTGCTCTGGTTGTGGCCGTATTGGAGCCGCCAGGTTTTGTCGACGAAATCACTCGCGTACGCGCCCATGGTCCACTCGTGCCCGTCGGCGCTGATTTCGGCGTCGGCGTAGAAATTGTCGAGCAGAACGAAGTCACGGGCCAACTGGTGTTGGTTCGGCGTCACTTCTTCGGGGAACAGGCAGAGGTTCGTGTCGCCGTTGCCCTCCTTCATGTCGCCCAGGACCTGATCGTACGTGCGGTTTTCTTTGATGATGTAGAACACGTACTTGATGGGGCTCGGGTCGCCGGGCGTCTGCGGAATCGGGCTGTCCTCGGGGCGGGCGGCGGTCACCGAGGTGTCCGCCTTGAGCGGACTGCAGCGATAGGCGGCGGCGGTGTAGACGACGAGTTGGTTGTCAAATTCGTCGCGCGACTGCGGCAAATCGATCACGCTCAGGGCGCCCTTGAGAAGTTCGGCGATATACTGTGGAAGCGTTTCCGCGCGGCTTTTGCGGCCGGGTTGCGGGCCGTTCGGGTTGGCCATTGGGATGATGCCTTTGCCGTTGCTGACGAGCAGGTGCCTGCCATCGGGTGTGACGCGAACGGAAGTCGGATACCATCCGACGGGGATAAAGCCGAGCGAGTGGCTGTGACCCGGCTTGCTCACGTCGAACACGGCGAGATTGTTGTTGTCGGCGTTGGCGACGAAGAGGATTTTCTCGTCCGGCGTGAGGGCCAGGCTGTTGGGGGTCGAGCCGGCGGGTGCGTTGGGATAGAGCGCGGCGGTGAGCGTTTCCAGGGTCTTGCCGGTTTCCGTGTCGAGCACGGTGACGGTGTTGCGGTTGGCGTTGGCGACAAAGAGCGTATTGCCGTTGGCGGTCAGGACCATTTCATTGGGATGTTCCTGGGTGGGCCAGCGGGCGATCACTTTCTGCGAATTCAGGGCGACCACGGCGACCTCGGCGTTGCCCCACAGACTGACGTAGCACCGGCGCCGTTTCTCGTCGATGCGGCAGGCATACGGGAACACGCCGAGGTGGTTCAATTCGGCTTCGGTTGAGCGGCCGGTTGTTGTGACGGTTTCGTAGGAGTTGGTCAATGAGTCAGGCGTCAGGGGTACGTCAACGACGGTATTCGTGCGCAAATCGACGAGCGAAACGCTCTGCCCGTAGAGATTCGCAACACAGAGTTCCTGCAAATGGGAATCAATGGCCAATCCGGCGGCGATAGCGACATCGTCGGCGCTGTGCAGCCGGATGTCGTGCGGATTTGTCAGGAGGCCGTCATTAAAATGATAACCGTGGATGACTTCATCACTGGCGCCGCTGCAAAACAATTGCGAGCCGTCGCGGGAGAACTCGATTCCGTAGAAGGCCTCGTGGAGCGGGGCGTTGGTAACGACCTTTTCCGTCTTCAAATCCACGATCCAAAGCCCGTGCTGGCTGTAGCCCGCGTGCAGGATCGCGGCGAACCGGCCCGTGGGATCGACGGCGATGTTGACGGGGAAGTCGCCCAGGTCGATTTGCCGGCCAACCGGGCGAAGCGACCACTGGTTCGGCAGCAGAACGGAGCCGTCGGCGCGTTGGCCGGGCAGTTGAACTGGTTTCTTGGCGCCGTCAGCCAGCGCGAGAGATGCGCCCGTTACGAAAATAGCCAGGCTCAGTATGAGTTTACACATGAACTTGCCAAGGATTATATCAAACCGCTTTCAGTTTTCGTAGCCGTGGGCTTTGGCGGGCCAGGCGGCGGTGAAGAGCAACGTGCCGAGGATCGTGGCGATGAGGAGCACCCAGAAGGCCGCGTCCCATCCGTGGTCCTCGACCAGCTTGCCCAGCCCCCATCCCGAAAGCACCGTGCTGGCATAACCGAAAATGCTGGTCAGCCCCACGGCCGTACCGGCGGCCCGCTTGGTGGCGAGGTTGGCAGCCGTGACCGCCAGCAGGCATTGTGGGCCGTAGATGAAAAAGCCGACCGCGCCGAGCATGGCTGTTGTCAACAATTCGGATTTCACCGGCACTTTCCAAAAGACCACGACCGAGACACCCGCCAGGATCATGTAGATGAGGCACATCCGCGCGGCGCGTCCCGCCAGCCAGCGGTCCGTGAGCCGTCCGCCGATCAACGCGCCCATCAGCCCGCAGGCTTCGAACACCATGACCATCCCCGCCGCGTGCCGGATCTCGATGTGCTTGGCCTGCATCAGCATCGTCGGCCCCCAATCCAGCACAGCGAAACGAACGGTGTACACGAAGAAATTGGCGATCGACACGAGCCAGATGTATTTGTTCTTGAAGACGCGCTCGATCACAAACGCCCGGAACTCCGCGCGTGACTGCTCTTGTGCCCCCGCGATGTGCGAGCCCTCCACCTCCGGCAAGCCGACGGACGGAGGCGTGTCCGGGGTGTTGAACCAGATGAACACCGCGCAAACCACTGCGATGCCTGCCGGGACAAAGAAGCACGACCGCCAGCCGAAGCCGAAGTAGACAAGGTTGCTGCATAACGCCAGAATCAACACGCCTCCGATGCAATGCGACGAATTCCAGATCGAAAATTTGGTCGCCATTTCCTTCGGCGGGAACCAATTCGCCATCAACCGCGCGCAGGGTGGGAACCCCATGCCTTGAAACCAGCCGTTGAGCATCCAGATGATGCCCATCGTCAGCACGGCGGAACTGAAACCGAACAAGACGTTCATGAGCGCCGACGCCACGAGGCCGACCGTCAGAAACGCCCGCGAACTCGAGCGGTCCGCGAGAAAGCCGTTCCCGAATTTCGAGACGCCGTACAGCAGCCCGTGCATCGTCAGGAACAACCCGAGGTGCGCCTTGTCGATGCCGTCCTTTTCCATGTACGGCATCGCGATGCTCAGGTTCTTGCGCACGAAATAAAACGTGGCGTAGCCGATAATGGAGGCGACCAGGACGCGCTTCTGCCAGGAGTGATATTTCGCCGAAATCTCCTGCGGATCGGTCAACATAACCGCCGCGCGGGAAGCGGGCCGGAAAATCCCCAGCAACCCGCCGAGGGCCGGCCGGGCCACTGCGCCTGATTGAGATTCGCTTTGCAAACTCTGCTACCTTGCTGGGAAAAACAGGTTCCCCAACCCCTTTGTCGAACGCTGACGTCAACCATGTCCACGCGGGATCTCGCCCGCGGAAGCGTGGGCAAGTGGTAACAGAAGGGGCCTGGTTCCGCAAGTTCCGAACGCGGAGAATGTCGCGTCCTCGATTTGCTTGCGCGGAGGCGCAAACGTGGCATAATGCCGGAAACGGATTTCGCCGATGTAGCTAAGATGGCCAACTCCGAATATGCGCAGGCACGGTCGGAGCAGGTCGTCGGTTCGATGAGCGGGTACGTTTACATGTTGAAGTCGATGCTCAATGGGCGCTATTACATTGGCTCGACCGATCACTTGATCCGCCGGTATCAGCAGCACGCGAACGGTGCGGTTCATACGACGGCGCGGATGTTGCCAGTGTACGTCGAGGGGTGGAAGGAGTTCGACACCTTGGAAGCCGCGCGACACGTGGAGAGGGCATTGAAAAAGAAGAAGAGCCGTGCCTGTATCGAGGCATGGCTCAGAAACCAGTAGATGCCGATGTAGCTCAGCTGGTAGAGCAACGGTTTCGTAAACCGTAGGTCGTCAGTTCGATCCTGACCATCGGCTCCAGTTTTGTCAGGCGTTGTTTGAGAGACGATGGACGTGGCGGGTAGAGCAACTCCGAACATGCGTACGCATATTCGGAGCAGGTCGCCCCGAAAGCATTCGGGGCCATCGGCTCCAGATTTTTGATTCGCGGTGTGGCCGCGAAACAATTTCGCGGCGGCAGTTTTGGTCGTGCTAGACGGGGAGGTAGCGGTTCCCTGCACCAGCAACCCGCTATAGCTGGGTCGAATTCCTCGCCGAGGCGGTGATGTGGGTGAGCAAACCACGGGGCGGCGTTGAAAGCCGGGTCCGATGCAATGGTTGCCTGCGAACCCCGCCAGGGTCGGAAGACAGCAACGGTAAGCTTGATGTTCCATGTGCCGTCGGGTCGCCTGGCTGGAGCTTTAACCGCGGCGCGCAAGCCGATGTCGCTCGTCGACGTGAGGTGCACGACCATTTTTCAGTTTGCAGGATTCGTTAGGGAACGCAATGGCGCAACAATATCAGGTTCTGGCGCGGAAATGGCGCCCGCAACAGTTCGACGACGTGGTGGGACAGGAGCACGTGACCACCACGCTGAAGAACGCGATTGAACAGAACCGTCTCGCGCACGCGTACTTGTTTGTCGGCCCGCGCGGCATCGGCAAGACCTCGACGGCCCGCATTTTTGCCAAGGCGCTGAATTGCGTGAAGGGACCGACCATCACCCCGTGCGACGTATGCGACAACTGCAAGGAAATCACCGAGGGCCGCTCGCTGGACGTGCTGGAAATCGACGGCGCGTCGAATAATGGCGTCGAGCAGGTCCGCGAGCTGCGCGATACGGTTCGCTACGCGCCGGCCCGCGGCAAGTTCAAGATCTACATCATCGACGAAGTCCACATGCTCACGACGCAGGCGTTCAACGCGTTGCTCAAGACGCTCGAAGAGCCCCCCGCGCATGTGAAGTTTTTCTTCGCCACGACGGAACCCCAGAAAGTGTTGCCGACGATCCTGTCGCGCTGCCAGCGGTTCGATCTGCGGCGGATTCCCGCGAACCTGATCGTCAAGCACCTCAAGGACATCGCCAAGAAGGAGAAGGTGTCGATCGATGACGCGGCGCTGGCCGCCATTGCGCGCGGGGCCGAGGGCGGCTTGCGCGACGCCGAGAGCGCGCTCGACCAGTTGATCGCATTTTGCGGGAACAAGATCGCCGAGAGCGACGTGTTGTCGGTGTTCGGACTCGTCGCCCACGACCGGATCGCGAACTTGACGGACGCGGTCATTGACGGGCAGACCACGAAGGCCCTGAAGGTGTTGAAAGAGTTGGATGACGTGGGCAAGGACCTGCAACGGTTGATGGCGGACCTGCTCGATCATTTTCGCAATCTGCTGGTGGTGACGTTGGGCGAGGAGGGGACCCAGTCATTGCAGTTGCCGGAAGCGGAGATCGACCTGCTGCGGGCGCAGGCGAAGCGGGTGGACGCGGACGCGGTGCTGCGCATCATCGACGCGCTGTCGGCCGCCGAAGGGCGGCTGCGCTATGCGTTGTCCAAGCGGGTGTTTCTGGAGATTGCCCTGGTAAAGGCCGTCAAGGCCCGCGAATTGGTCGGGATCGACGGTGTGTTGAAAAAGCTGAACGAATTGAAGGGGCAGGTGGTGATCGGCGCGAGCGCAACCAACCTGCCGGTCGTGAGCGACCCCAAGGCCAATAAACCTGTGGCGCCCGCGCCGCAACGTCACAGCAGCGAGGCAGCGCTGGCGGAATCGCCGGTGTCCATCGAGGAGGCTTGGGCGCACGCGGTGGAACACCTGGGGAAGATCGTGCCGCTCGCCAAGAGTTATCTGGTGGGCACACGTCCGTTGGGAATGCAGGGAAACGTGTTGGTGGTGGGGTTCGACCAGGAGTTTGCCGATCGCAAAGAGTTTGCCGACCGGCCGCGCAACATCGAGGTGTTGCAGGCCAAGTTGAAAGAGAAGCTGCGGATGGATGTGGCGTTGAAGTTTGAAGTGGTGAAGTCCGCGACGCCAACGCCAGCGCGGACTCCGTCGGCGCCAGCCAAGGGAGCGGAGCCGGTCAAGAAGAGCCTGGATGAATTCAAAAACGACCCGTTGATCAAGAAGGCCCTGGAGATTTTCAAAGGAACAATCGTCGAAGTCAGAAAGTGATGGTGGAGAATGGCCGGACTCGGAAAATTTCTCAAACAAGCCCAGAAAATGCAGGCGGAAATGCAGCGTGTGCAGGAGGAGCTGGCGCAACGCCAGGTGGAAGCGACCTCCGGTGGGGGCGCGGTAAAGGCCGTGGCGAAATGCGACGGCTCGATCGTGTCGGTCAAGATCGACCCCAAGGTGGTGGACCCGAAGGACGTGGAGATGCTGGAGGACCTGATCCTCGGGGCGGTGAGCAACGCGCTGCAGACCGCGAAGAAAACCCAGGAAGAAGAGCTGGGCAAGGTCACCGCCGGCATGAACCTGCCCGGAATGATGTAGCGGGGCACCGCGAAATGATGACTAGCGAGATCTGGCCATTCTGACGTCATTTGATCGGCCACGCTGGCCAAACATGGTCGTGTATGTCACAGCGAAGAGAAATTCCCCCAGTGTTCACGCCCGACAATGAGCCCTATCTTGGGCTTGAGTCCGTGCTTTGGTTTGACCGAATCATTTGCTGGTCGATGGAGTCGAACACGCTGGTTGCTGCTTGGACACGACGGAACTCGAAAGCGCTGACCCCACTCCAGCGGGCGGCATGTCAGATCATTCCTCAGGGAGTCGGCATCGCTCTCAGTATTCGAGAGTTGATTCGACAGGCGTACCTGTTCTCCGCCCTGATCCTCGTCCGCTCTTTGATTGAGCGTGCGGCTATTGTCTCGCACTTGGATACGCACCCGAGCGCGGTATCTGAGTGGGAGAACGGTTGGCGTTACCGCGAGAGACCCAATCTCGCCACGATGCTTGCTTCGATGGCAGGTGGTGTTCCCATCGCAGAGGCACAGAAGATATGCGACGCCCACAACCATATGGTTCACGGAGACCCATTGAGTTGCATTAACAACCTCATCATTCTTTCAGATGGAGCGGCAGGCTACGCCAGTGGCAAGATACTGGACAATCCGAGGCTATGCGACGAGGTGGCGGTGGAGTCGCAGTGCTATCTGGTGGTTTTGACCGGTCACATGTCCAGCATTTTTCCGGATGTTGTGATACAACGCCCTCCAGAAAAGAGCTGACCAAACATAGCCCGGGCTGCGAGATTGGAGGTAGATTCAAACACTTTGGCAATTCGTGGAGAAGTCGCCGGGCTCAACTCCTGCGACGGCCCGCAGTGCCCAACACAGGGCGGCAGTAGCGACATACGCTTCCGTCTACTTGTTTTCGCGCGTTGAAACAGGTACATGTTTAGCGATGGATTACCCAACGCCCGTCCAGAATCTCATCACGCAGTTCACGCGCCTGCCCGGCATCGGCAAACGCAGCGCGGAACGGATCGCGCTGCACCTGCTCAAGTCCAACGGCGATACCAACCGGCAACTCGCCCAGTCGATTCTCGATGCCAAGGCGAAGATTCGCAACTGCTCGCGCTGCGGCAGCTACACCGAACACGATCCCTGCGAGATTTGCGCCAGCCCGCGGCGCGACCAGAACTCCATTTGCGTGGTCGAGGGTCCCAACGACATCCTTACCCTGGAGCGCGCCGGCGTCCACCGGGGCGTATACCACGCGTTGATGGGGCGGATTTCGCCGCTGAACGGCGTGGGCCCGGAGCAACTTCGGATCGCGGCCCTGTTGGAGCGCGTCAAGCGTGACAAGCCAACCGAGGTGATCCTGGCGCTGGGAGCCGACGTTGAGAGCGAGGCCACGGCGAGCCATTTGATTGACCAGCTCAAACCGCTCGGGGTTTCGGTCAGCCGGATCGCCTTGGGACTACCGGCGGGAAGCGCACTGGAAACCGCCGACGAAGTGACGCTCTCCCGAGCGTTGGAAGGCCGGCGACAAGTGTAGTTGATTGTGTCGTCCGGAACCCGGAAACGTGCGCGCGGATGCCGCCGGTTGGATCGCGGGTTATGCCCACAAGTTTTCACCAGTGTTGCGAGATTATCCCGGCTTCGCTACAGTGTTGGGGCCGATGAAAGTCCGAAACCGGGAATACCGAGCCGTCTGGATGGAGGGTCGCGACGTCGTCGTGATCAATCAGCCATTGCTCCCCCATCGGTTTAAGTTATTGCGGTTGAGGAACCACCGTGAAACAGCCCGGGCGATCCAGACGATGGTTGTTCGTGGCGCGGGCACCATCGGCGCCACCGCAGCTTACGGTCTGGCCCAGGCGTATTCCGAGGGTGTCGATATCGACCGGGCTTATCGCACCCTGCTCGAAACGAGACCGACCGCTGCTGACCTGAAACATGCACTCGACCGGGTTCGCCGCCGCGCCTCATCGGTGAAAGAAGCGGTGGCGGAAGCGGAAGCGATTGCGGACGAATACGTCGAGCGTGCGAAGCAAATCGCCAAAGTCGGTCTTCCACTGATCAAGAACGGGACGCGCGTGTTGACGCACTGCAATGCCGGTTGGCTGGCGCTGGTCGACTGGGGGAGCGCGCCCGCGCCGATTTACCTAGCGCACCGCCGTGGACGAAAAGTATTCGTGTGGGTGGACGAGACACGCCCGCGCAACCAAGGGGCGAACCTGACGAGTTGGGAGTTCCTCCAGGAAGGCGTGCCGCACAAGATCATTGCGGATAACGCGGGCGGTTTTTACATGCGGCGGGGCGAGGTGGACTTGTGTATCGTGGGCGCCGACCGCATCGCGGCCAATGGCGACGTGGCCAACAAGATCGGGACGTATCAGAAGGCGGTTCTGGCGCGCGAGAATGGCATCCCGTTTTACGTCGCCGCGCCGAGTTCGACGATCGATTTGACGTGCCGCAGCGGCGATGACATCCCGATTGAAGAACGCGATGAGGATGAAGTGCACTTCATTTCTGGTTTGACCGCCGGATCGAAGCTCGCCCGCGTCCGCGTGTCGCCACGGCGGGCGATGGCGGGGAATCCGGCATTTGACGTCACGCCGGCCCGATACATCACGGGAATCATCACGGAGCAGGGGATTGTGGCGCCGGGACAGATTCGACGGCGGTTCGGGACATAGCACGACCATGGGCGAAGTCTACGTCGGAACCAAGTTTCGGACGGTGTTTGCGCGGCGTGCCGTGTCGGGCGACGAGCGGCTGGGCGAGTTGCTGAAATGGTGCCGGCGCTGGGCCGCGCTCGGGTTGGTCGGCGACACGGTGGGCAATCTCAGTTTCCGCACCGTGGACGGGTTTCTGATCAACCGCACTGCGGGCGACCTAGGCGGGATCACGCGGCAGGAATTTGTCGAGGTGATTCACGCGGAACCGGATCGCGCCGAACTCTCGGTGGTGGGGTTGTACGAGCCGTCGAGCGAGAGTTTGATGCACGCGGGCATTTACGCCGCGCGACCGGGAATCAACGCCGTGTTTCACGGGCACAGCGAACGGTTGCTGGCGGAAGCGGAACGGTTGGGGTTGTCGATTACCGCGCGCGAACAGCCGTACGGCACGCCGGAGCTGGTTGCGGAGATTTTGGGCGCGCTGGATGGACACCGGATTGTGATCATGCGCAATCACGGCTTTGTCTCGTTCGGAGCGACGATGAAAGAAGCGGGGCAGGCAGCGGAGGAGATTTTGAGGCGGGTATGAACGGGATTGACGCGGTCGTTTTTGATTTGGGCAACGTGCTGATCGCGGTGGATGAGCGGCGCGCGGCGGAGCGTATGGCGGCGCGCACCGGCAAGACGCGGCAACAGATTGAGGAATATATTCTCGGCACGCCCCATGGCCACGAATTGGCCCTGGGCAAACTCTCGAAGAAGCGGTTTTTCCACACCGTGGCCAGGGAACTCGGGTTCGACGGCACGTACGACGAGTTCGCCTTGATTTGGAGCGAGGTTTTCACCCAGATCGAGCCGATGATCGCGTTGGCGGAATCGTTGAAAACGCGCCTGCCGCGGCTGCTGCTGTCGAACACCAACGCCATCCACATGGACTACATTTTCGAGCGATACAGGTTTCTGGACGATTTCGACGCGCACGTGCTCTCGCACGAGGTCGGCCTGCTCAAGCCCGACGCGGCCATCTACCGATATACGCTGGAGAAATACGGGCTGGCGGCGGAACGCACGGTGTTTCTGGACGACCTGACCACCAACGTGGAGGGCGCCCGCCGCGTCGGGATGCAGGCCATCCACTATCAGAATCCCGACCAGGCGCGTGCGGAGTTGACGAAACTGGGCGTGTCGCCTATATAACAGCGCATCACTTTCAGGTTCCGCAGTAGCTCAATGGTGGAGCGAGTGACTGTTAATCACTAGGTTGAAGGTTCGAGTCCTTCCTGCGGAGCCAACTTTACCAATAGAGAGAACTTCGCGGTCCGGCGCTTTTTCGTAATCTTTCCCCGTCGAAATGAGCGGCAGACAGTATTCGATTTCCCCGCCAGCGGACTTGCTAAACTCGACGCGTCGAATCCAACTGCGGAGGAATGATTTTCGCTCAATGAGGGTGCCGGTCATAAGCAGCGACCGCAAATCTTCGACGTAATGCTGGATTTCCGATTGCGTGACTTGGATGGCACGCACGTTTTCAGTTTCGATTCCGCGCCGTTTGCTTTGAAGTTGTTCGATTTGCTGTTTCAGTTCGCGGATGCGCGGCGCTAAATCATCCAGTTCCATCTTGCCGGTTTCCACGGCAGCGAACAATCGCTGTAAACGCTTGGTGCATTCGTCAAGTTGCCCGTCGATTTGCGCGAGAATTTCTGACGAATCGGTTTTCAGTCGCGCAAGCTCTTCGTTTACCATTTTCACAAGGTCGGTGAGATTCTTGTCTGTCAGAATCCTCTCTTTGATACGGGCGACTATCCATCGAGGAGAATGCGAGTATTCGTCATGTCTGGCCGATCTCGTCTGCGCTGTCGCCACCGTCGGTGGCGTCAGTTGGTGGCCGACCAATCGTCAACTTCTCTCTGGCCATCAACTACGCGTTCGGTGGCGCCGCGCCCTGGGGTTATCACCTGGTGAATTTGGTGATCCATATTCTGGCGAGCCTGGTTTTGTTTGGCATCACCCGGCGAACATTGCGGCAACCGGTGATCGCTAAACGGTTTGAGGCAGACGCCACGTCCCTGGCCCTGGCGATTGCGATCATCTGGATGGTCCATCCGCTGGTAACCGAGGCCGTCACGTATGTGGTGCAGCGCGCCGAGTCGTTGATGGGGCTATTCTATCTGCTGGTATTGTATGGCTTTATTCGGGGTGTGGACTCGTCGAAGCCGGGGCGGTGGTACGCGCTTTCCGTGACGGCGTGTCTGTTGGGGATGGCGACAAAAGAGGCCATGGTTTCCGCCCCGCTCATGGTGCTGTTGTACGATCGGACATTTGTCAGTGGGAGTTTTCAGGAAGCGTGGACGCGGCACCGTCGGCTCTATCTCGGGCTGGGCGGCACATGGGTGTTGCTGGGCTATCTGATGGTGGGATTGCATTACCGCGGCATCGGCTATGGCCTTGGGATTTCATGGTGGGCTTATGCGCTGATCGAGTGTCGAGCGGTGGTGCAATACCTGTGGCTGGCACTCTGGCCGCATCCACTGGTTTTCGATTATGGCGAGTTTGTGGCCGTACGGCATGTTGGAGAAGTGGCGCCCTACGCCGTTATATTGGCGATCCTGGTCGCGGGCGTACTGGTTGAACTGAAGCGGCAACCGGCCATCGGCTTTGTCGGCGCTTGGTTTTTCCTGATTCTGGCCCCGACCTCGAGCGTGGTCCCTATCGGAGGCCAACCGATGGCGGAACATCGGATGTACCTCCCATTGGCTGCGGTGGTCGCACTTGTGGTCCTCGGTGGGGCCAACCTGGGCAGGTACGTCTTAGGCAGATGGCAGCAGACGCGTAGGATACTCGAATGGGGAGTGAGCGCGGCGGTCGTGCTGGTGCTGACGCTTCTTACAATACAGCGCAATCAGGATTACATGACGCGCCTCACCATCTGGCTGGACACGGTGGCAAAGCGTCCCAACAATCCCCGCGCCCATTTAGGCGTGGCGAACGCGCTGTACGAGTCGGACCCTCAGGAGGCCATTGGGCAAGACGAGGAGGCGTTGCGGCTGAAGCCGGATTATGCGGAGGCGCACTACAATCTGGGGATCGCTTTGGCGCAAACGGGCAGAATCAAGGAAGCCATCGCGCATTACCAGCAGGTCCTGCGGATCAAGCCCGATTCCGCCGAGGCGCACAACAACCTCGGGACCGGTTTGTATCAGACTGGCAAGAGTGAAGAGGCTATTGAACACTTCCAGCAGGCCCTACGGATCAAGCCCGATTACCCCGAGGCGCATTACAATTTTGCAAACGCTCTGCTGAGAGTGGGCAAGGTGCCGGAGGCAATCGGACAGTACGAGCAGGCCCTGCGGATCAAGCCCGATTACCCCGAGGCGCACTACAACCTCGGGATCGCTTTGGCGGAGACAGGTAAGATTGAGGAAGCCATCGCACATTACGAGCAGGCGCTGCGGATCAAGCCGGACTACGCCGAGGCGCACTACAGCTTGGGGAATACATTACGGCAGGCAGGTCGGGTGCCGGACGCGATTGCGCACTACGAGCAGGCCCTGCGGATCAGGCCGGACTACGCCGACGCACATAACAATCTGGGGGTCATGTTGAAGGATCGGGGCCAAGTGCCGGACGCGATTGCACACTACGAGCAGGCCCTGCGGATTGATCCCGATAACGCTGAGACGCACAACAATCTGGGGGTCGCCTTGGTACGATTGGGCCGGATGCAGGAGGCCGTGGAGCATTGGGAACAAGCGCTGCGGATCAAGCCCGATGACGCCAGGACGCACTACAATCTGGGAGTTGCGTTGGCACAACTCGGCCGGACACAGGAGGCGCGCGAGCATTACGAGCAGGCCCTGAAACTTCGATCGGATTTCACTGCGGCAAGGGACGCACTTGCGCGGCTGCAAGCTCGCCAGTAAGTGACTACCCTCGGCACTTCAAACCGCAAGGTTCGCAAACCGTCCAAAGCGGGGAGCCAATTTCCCACCGACGCAGCGGTTCCGCCTTGCCCGTCATTCTGAGCGAAGCGAAGAATCTCTCCCTGCGTCGATTGACTGCGGAAGAGTAGAGGCAAAGTATCCGACTGACGAACGACGTACCACCTGGGCAGTTAGTGCCGCACCGCGACGCAGTGTTCTCGATTGCGTGTGGGCGGGACGTGTGGTTGGATTCGTTTGCATGACTGTCAACCGGGCAAAGCTGGTCGGAATAGCTCTGGTGATTTTTGCGGCCACTGTCTGGCTGTTTTGGCCCAGCGTCCACGGCGAGTTCCTAGCCGGAGACGATGTGGAGTACCTGCGGCAGTCGGTGCGGAGGCACGGCTTGACGTGGAAGGCCGTGGGATGGGCGTTTACGGCCACGGATTCCTATTATCACCCCTTGGTGCGGCTCTCCCATGCCTTGGACTACCAGATTTGGGGAATGAATGCGGCGGGTCACCATGCGACGAGTGTGGTGGTGCACGCGCTCAATGCCGCGCTGGTGTTCGGGTTTCTGTGGACGCTGTTGGGCGCGACATCCTTGACCACTGGTGAGCGGTTGATGGTGGCCTTGTGGGTGGCGGTCGTGTTCGCAATTCATCCGCTGCAAGTGGAGTCGGTGGCGTGGATTTCGGGACGGACGCAACTACTGTGCACGACGTTTGGGATCGCCTGCTTGTGGGCGTACGCCGGGGGCGCGCGTCGATGCGTGGTGTGGGGATTATTCGTGGTGGCGCTGTTGTGCAAACCGATGGCGGCGTCCTTTCCGTTTGTCATGCTGACGATGGATTATTACCCGCTGCGGCGTCGCGAGCAATTGGGTTGGGGCCGGTTGCTGGGGGAGAAGGCGGTGTTGATTGCCCTCGCGGGAGCGGCGGGGCTGGCGACGGTGATCACCAAGTCACGGGTTCCCGGTGTAACGGCGCTGTCCGCAGGAGCCTCGCTATCACTACGTATGCTCCTGATGTTTAAGAGCCTGATGTTTTATCCGTGGAAACTGGTTTGGCCGGCGCATTTGTCCCCCAGTTATCCGATTCCCTGGGACCTGTCGCTCTCTCAGTGGCCGGTGTTGGCGTCGGTCGTCAGTGTTGTGATGATTACGGCAGCGGTCGTCATGGAAAGACGACGCCGGCCGATGCTGGCAGCGGCATGGGGGGCATACGTGGTGTTGGTTCTTCCTGTTTCCGGGCTGGTGGTGACGGCGACGCAATCGGTGGAGCAGCGGCACGCGTATGTGGCGATGCTGCCGCTGCTGTTGTTGGTCGGCGGAGCGGGGGTGTGGTTGTGGCGGCGGTCGACGACAGTTGCGCGTGTTGTGATGGTCGGCTTGGTGGCTGGCCACCTTGGCGTCTTCGCCGGGCGCATTCGTGGCCTGATAGCGGATTGGCACACTGACGAAACGAGGCAGCGAGCTATTGTGGTGGCGCTACCCGAATCGGAGGAGGCCGATCGGTTGTTCGCGACGAGATTGTTGGATGAGGGCAAGGCCGGTGAGGCACTCCCATACGCGCAACGGGATGTCGAAATTGCGCCGCAGCTATGGCTGTCGCATTTGACGCTGGGGCGTGTGCTAGGGCGGTTGGGCCGGCTGCAGGAGGCCATGGCACAGGACGCGCAAGCGCTGCGAATGAATCCCAATTCCGCAGAGGCGCACGTCTGTTTTGGAGTGGCCTTGATAGAGTTGGGCAAGCGTGAAGACGCTATTGAACACTACGAGCAGGCCCTGCAGCTCAATCCCGATTATGCCGAAGCGCAATACAATCTGGGAAATGTCTTCTTGCGGGAGGGTAAGATCAGCGATGCCATCGGGCATTATGAGCAGGCGTTGCGGATCAAGCCTGATTACGCCGAGGCGCACAACAATCTAGGGCTCGCGTTGGCGCAAACGGGCAAGTTCGAGGAAGCCATCGCGCACTACGAGCAATCCCTGCGTTTCAAGCCCGAGTACGCGGAGGCGCACAACAATCTGGGGAACGCTCTAGCGCAAGCGGGCAAGATCGAGGAAGCCATCGCCCACTTCGAGCAGGCGTTATGGACCATGCCTGATTCTGCCGATGTGCACTACAATCTGGGGAACGCTCTAGCGCGGGGGGGGCCGGGTGCCGGAGGCGATTGCGCACTACGAGCAGGCACTACGGATCAAACCTGACTTCACCGACGCGCAGGACGCGCTCGCACGATTGCAAGCTCGCCAGTAAGTGGCACGCCTAGGAATCTGAAACAGCAAGGTTCGCAAATCGTCCAAAGCGGGGAGCCAATTCCCCGCCAACGGTATTCCGTTTCAGGTCGTGCGCACCCTCACGCGGCGACCGGTCGGTTCTCAACAGCCCTTCGAGCGTCGAACAAGAGCCGCCTTCGCCTGTAGCCGCACCACGACGCAGGGTTCTCGGTTGCGTGTGGGCGGGACGTGTGATTGGATTCGTTCGCATGACTGTCAGACCGGGCAAAGTTGGTTGGAATAGGTCTGGTGATCTTTGTGGTCACTGTCTGGCTGTATTGGCCGAGCGTCCACGGCCAGTTCCTGGGTGGGGATGACAACGAGTACTTGCGGCAGTCGGTGCGGTGCAACGGCCTGACATGGAACGCCGTGAAATGGGCATTTACGTCCGCGGATTCATTTTACCATCCGTTGCCGAGGTTGTCCCACGTTCTGGACTACCAGATGTGGGGAAAGAATGCGGCGGGTCACCATGTGACCGGTCTGGTGGTGCACGCACTCAACGCGGCGCTGGTGTTCGGCTTCCTGTGGACGCTGGTGGGCGCGACGTCCCTGACTGCTGGCGAGCGGCTGATGGTGGCGTTGTGGGTGGCGGTGGTATTCGCGATTCATCCGTTGCAAGTGGAGTCGGTGGCGTGGATTTCGGGGCGGACGCAACTACTGTGCACGACGTTCGGAATCGTATGCCTGTGGGCGTACGTATGGGGCGCACGTTGGTGGACGGTTTTGGTCTTATTCGTGGCCGCACTGTTGTGTAAACCGATGGCCGTATCGCTGCCGTTCGTGATGCTGGCAATGGATTATTTCCCGCTACAACGATACAAACAATTGGGTTGGGGACGGTTGCTGTGGGAGAAGGCGGTGATGATTGTCCTCGCCGTGGCCGTGGGGGTGGCGACGATCGTTACCAGAGGCGATCGAATGGCCACGTTGGGAATGGCCCCGCTGTCGCAACGTCCCTTGTTCCTGTGCCAGAGCTTGGTGTTTTATCCGTCGAAACTGATCTGGCCGTCTCATTTGGCGGTGATGTACCCGATGCGTTTGCTGTCGCTCAGCCAAGGGTGGGTGTGGGGCTGGGTGGTTACGGTCTTGATGGTTACGGTGGTCGCTGTTTATGAACGACGGAGAAACCCAGTGCTGCTGGCCACCTGCGGAGCCTACGCAATGCTGCTTCTTCCTGTCTCTGGTCTAGTGCCGACCGACTCCCAGGTAGTCGAGCAGCGGTATGCCTACATGACGATGCTGCCGCTGCTGTTGTTGGCCGGTGCGGCGGGGGTATGGATCTGGAGACGTTCGCCGACGGTCGCGTGTATGGGGCTGGTCGGTTTGGTGATCGGCCAACTGTGTGCGTTGGGAATCCGAACTCGTGACGTGATACCGGATTGGCACGATCAGGAAACGCTCGGACGTGTGGCCATAACGGAATCACCCGATTCAGAAATGTTGAACCGCGGCATCGCCATGGGCTTGCTGGACCAAGGCCGGGCCGATGAGGCGCTGGCATACGCGCAACGAGATGTCGAAATCGCGCCGCAACTGTGGCTGTCGCATATGACGTTGGGGCATGTACTGGGTCGGTTGGGTCGCCTGCAGGAGGCCATGGCGGAGGACGAGCGAGCGCTGCGAATGAATCCCGATTCCGCCGAGGCGCACTATAATTTTGCGGTGGCCCTGGCGGAGGTCGGCCGAGTTCAGGAGGCGATCACACACTACGAGCAGGCGTTGCAGATCAACCCCGATTTCGCCGAGGCACACGTCAATTTGGGGGTGGTGTTGGTCGGGATGGGCAAGCCTGCCGATGCCATCCGACATTACGAAGAGGCGTTGCGGATCGAACCCGATTCCGCCGAGGCGCACAATAATCTCGGGGCCGTTTTGCAGCGAATGGGAAAGTTGCCGGAAGCCGTTGGGGAGTACGAACAGGCCCTGCGAAGCAAACCCGACTACGTCGAAGCGCATTTCAATCTGGGGCTTGCATTGGAAAACGTGGGCCGCACGCCGGAGGCAATTGCACAGTACGAGCAGGCACTCCGCCTCAATCCCGATTTGACCGCCGCCAGGAACGCGTTGGCCCGACTGCAAGCCCGCCCGTAAGCGGAGTCCGACGAAACCCCGCATGTGGAGACGGCGGATAAGCTGTTAGAGTTCCTCGCTTTACGAGGCGCGTGTGTTCGACTGGAGAAGTAGATAAGATGACATCAGGCAGATGATATTTTCGCGACAACGTTACCAACGGCTGGTCGGCGTGGCACAATGAAAAACGCGTGGAGATCACTGGCGGCAGCGTGCGCATTGGTCATCGGGGTGTACGCGTATGTGGTCCAACCGGGCGTGTTCGAACTGGGGAGTTCGAATGCGGCGGATGCTTACTACAATTTGTTGGTGCAGGGCTTTCGCGCCGGCCAGCTCAGCGTGAAAAAAGAGGCGCCGCCCGCACTCGCGAAACTCGCCGACCCGTACGATCTGTCCACGTATGTTCGAACTTCTGGATTACTCGACCTCAGCTACTACAAGGGCCGGCTCTACCTGTATTTTGGGGTTACGCCGGCGCTGATATTATTCTGGCCGTTCGCCGCGCTGACCGGACACTACCTGTTTCACCGGCAGGCGGTGGTGATCTTCTGTGGCGTGGGTTTTCTGGCCAGCGTGGGTCTGCTGCGCGCGGTGTGGCGGCGCTATTTTGCGGAAGTGAGCGTCGGGGTGGTCGTGGCCTGCGTGCTGGCGCTGGGCTTGGCGACGGGCGTGCCGGTGCTGTTGTCGCAGTCCGATGTCTGGGAAGTGCCGATCAGTTGCGGGTATATGCTGACGATGCTGGCGCTGGGGGCGATCTGGTGCGCGTCGCACGAGCCGGAGCGGAGGGGCTGGTGGCTGATGGCGGCGAGTGCGGCCTACGGGCTGGCGGTGGGGGCGCGGCCTTCGTTGTTGTTGGGTGCGATCATCCTGCTGATGCCGGTGGTCCAAGCGTGGCGAGAGCGCCGGAAGATTTGGGCTCTGCTGATGGCGGCGACCGGTCCGATCGTGCTCATCGGGTTGGGGTTGATGCTGTACAATGCGCGGCGCTTCGGCAATCCGTTCGAATTCGGGTTGCACTACCAGTTGCACGCCGAGCGGCGGATGGCACAACAATTCTTCGGTCTGCATCATCTCTGGTTCAATTTCCGGGTGTATTTTCTGGAGCCGGTGCGCTGGACGGCTCGCTCTCCGTTCGTGCAGGGAATCGTCATGCCGCCCGTCCCGTCGGATCATGGCAATGTGGAAGACCCGTTCGGCGTCCTGACCACCATTCCGTTGGTATGGCTGGCGCTGGCGGCGCCGCTGGCGTGGCGGGGTCGATCCGAGCTAGCGGGCGATGCGTTGCGCTGGTTTGTGACGGCGGTGGCCTTGCTCTTCGGGATTGAGGTGCTGACATTGGGCTTCTATTACTGCACCGCCGGTCGCTTTGAAGTGGAGTTTTTGCCGGCGCTGCTGCTGTTGGCGGTGGTTGGCATCTTAAGTTTGGAGCGCGCACTGGCCCCGGCCTCGGAGTCGGGGCAGGCTGACCGGCCGGTTCAGCGGCGGGCGCTACGCTGGGGTTGGGGTCTGCTATTGGGTTTCTCGGTGGCGTTCAACCTGTTGGCGGGTCTTGTGTATTATGCCGAGGTACAGACCGGCTTGGGCAATCAACTGCTGCAGGCCGGCAACGTTTCCGAGGCGTTCGGGCACTACCAGCAGGCGCTGCGGATTAATCCGGATTGCGCTGAGCTGCACGAGAGCCTGGGGTCTGCCCTGGTGCAACTGGGCCGTGTACCGGAGGCGATCGCCCACTTCGAGCAGGCGCTGCGGATCAAGCCCGATTACGCCGAGGTGCACCTGAATCTTGGAAGCGCTCTGATGACGCAGGGTCGGGTGCCGGACGCGATCACCCACTACGAGGAAGCGGTGCGGATCAAGCCCGACTATCCCGACGCGCACGAGAGTCTGGGGAATGTCTTGATGCAGCTCGGCCGGCTGCCGGAGGCGATTGGGCACTACGAGCAGGCCTTGCGAATCAATCCCGATCTTGCCGAGGCACACAACAACCTCGGGACCGCGTTGGGGCACGCGGGTAAGATCGAGGAAGCCATTGCCCACTACGAGCAGGCCCTGCGGATCAACCCCGATTTCGCCGAGGCACACAACAATCTGGGGATTGTTTTGGCGCACGCGGGTAAGATCGAGGAAGCCATCGCCCACTTCGAGCAGGCGCTACGGATCAAGCCGGAGTACGCCGAGGCGCACTACAATCTGGGGAAGGCCCTGGCGCAATTGGGCCGGGTGCCGGAGGCGATTGGGCAGTACGAGCAGGCGTTACGGATCCAGCCCGATTTCACCGAGGCGCGAACCGCGCTGGCCCAATTACAAGCTGGCCGGTAAGCCGAGCGCGGCGCCCGCGGAGCGAGACGCGCCGAAGATTTGCCGGCGGCGCAACGCAGACATCCTAGCGCCAGACTTCACTAGCGGCAGTTTCTGGTGCCTTAAGAGATGTGATAGCCGTTCTTCCTGAGCGACTGGGATTACGTACAACCTCCTATGGGGACCTCCCCTACGGGGACATCTCCTATGGGGACATTTTTGTGCGGAGCACGAGCTTTCGCGACCTGAACCGTGCGCTTTCTGGTGGTTTTCACCAGGTGGTTCTCAGTTTGGTTGCATGGCATGGAAGGTGCCCTGTAATTGAGAAAAAATGCCCTCCGAAATCTGTACAGTAGGCATCTACCGCGGGGCCAGATATCCCCGGTCTGACGGCTGCGTCCGGCAGCAGCCCTGCCGTAGCACGAAGAGGTAATTCGCATGAAGACTCGATTCAAGCGGTGCGGTTGGTTCATGGCGACCCAACTATTGAGCACCTTGTTACTGGCAACAACCGCCGTACGTGCCGATTCACCGGCCGATACCAACTCCATCCAATCCCTGAAGCGAATGAGCCTCGACGATCTAATGAACGTCGAAGTCACCTCGGTTTCGAAGAAAGAGGAGAAACTCACCGACGCGCCGGCAGCGGTGTTCGTACTCACACAAGATGACATCCACCGGTCCGGTGCCACGAGCATTCCGGAGGCGCTGCGGTTGGTACCCGGCCTGGATGTGGCGCGCATCGACGCCCACACGTGGGCGATCAGCTCCCGCGGGTTCAACGGTGAATTTGCCAACAAACTGCTCGTACTCATTGATGGGCGCAGTGTGTATACGCCGCTGTTCTCGGGCGTGTTTTGGGACGTGCAGGGCCCGATGCTGGAGGACGTCGACCGGATCGAAGTGGTCCGTGGTCCCGGGGCAACGCTCTGGGGCGCCAACGCGGTCAACGGCGTGATCAATATCATCACCAAGAGCGCAAAAGACACGCAAGGTTGGTTGGTAAGTGGCGGGGGCGGCAATTTGGATCGTGGTTTCGGAGAGATTCGCTACGGCGGCTCCCATGGCGACGACCTGTTTTATCGGTTGTATGGCACGTACTTTGACTATGCCGATTCCGAGATGTTGGATGGCGGCAATGGCCGCGACGGCTGGCAGCAGGGCCGCGGTGGGTTCCGGGTGGACTGGCAACCGACTCGCGACAACCTGCTGACCGTGCAGGGAGATGCCTACGTTGGCACCGAGGGCCAGGTCAGTGGCGCGCCCACGCTCACGTCGCCCTATACGCAACAATTGACCCAGGACACCGACGTCTCCGGCGGCGACGTGCTCGGTCGCTGGACGCATACGCTGGCGAATGGGTCGGAGATCAAATTGCAGACATACTATGACAAGACCGTGCGCGACACGGCGATCGTGAGCGATGACCTCAATACGTTTGACGTCGATTTGCAGTATGACCGGCAGATCGGCTCGCGGCAGGAGGTGATCGGCGGCTTGGGCTACCGCCTGGAGGACGAAGCCATCAAGAATAGTCCCACCATCGTGCTCAATCCCAACCATACCGACTATCAACTGTTCAATGCCTTTGTTCAGGATGAAGTCACGTTGATACCGGAACGATTGAAACTGACCTTGGGCACCAAACTCGAACACAATGATTTTACAGGGTTTGAGGTGGAACCCAGCGGGCGGATTTCATGGACGCCGACGAGTCATCAAACCGTCTGGGCGGCAGTTTCCCGCGCGGTGCGCACACCAGCGGATTACGAACGCAATTCACGGATTGAATTCCAAACAATTCCGCCGGGAGGACTCTTCCCGGGTTCTCCGCCGGCAGCGGTAACAGCCGAAGGAGACGCCGCTTTCGATTCGGAAGATGTACTGGCGTATGAACTCGGTTATCGGATACGGCCCTTGGAACGGGTGTCGCTGGACTTCGCGACGTTCTATAACGAGTATTCCCGGTTGGGGACACTCGCGACCGGCACGCCATACCTCGGGACGCCGCCAGATTTTCTGGTGGTTCCCGAAACCTTTGGAAACGATTCATCCGCCCAGACCTACGGACTCGAGGCCGCGGGGAACTGGCAGATGCTCGATTGGTGGCGGTGGCAGGCCACGTACACCTGGCTTCACATGCAGCTTCATGTTGACGATGCAAGCACCACGAGCGCGGAAGTCGAAAGTCAACCGGGTGCGAGCCCGCAACAGCAGTTCTCCGTGCGCTCGCTGATGGATCTGCCGCATCAAGTTCAGTTCGACGCCATTCTCCGCTACGTAGACAGCGTAACCGTCCCCGCGGTGTACACCACCACGCCCCAGCACGTGCCCCAATATTTCTCGCTCGATCTGCGGCTCGGGTGGAAACCGACGAAGAACGTCGAGTTCTCGATCGTCGGCCAGGATTTGCTGAACGGCGAGCATTTGGAGTATGCCCCGACGCTCCAGACGCAGACAACGGACGTCGGACGGAGCATATACGGGAAGATCACCTTGACCTTTTAAGCGATGATTCCGTGGTGAATGTGATTCTCAGGCAACATAGCAAGTCGCCGGCCGCGCAGCCGGGCAGCCACCGTTTTGCCGCGGTCGGGATGCTGGTCGTGGCGCTGCTGTTGACGGTCAGCCCCGGCCTGGGACTTGCCGAATCTCCCACGTCACTGGAGTACAGGGTCAAGGGGGCGTTCTTGCTGAATTTTGCCAAATTCACCAAATGGCCGGCGGAAGAGGTTGCGGCCACCAATACCCCTGTCACCATTGGCGTTGTCGGGGAGAACCCCTTCGGGGCCGTCTTGCACCAATTGGTCGCTGACGAGATGATTGGGACCCGGTCCATTGTCGTGAAACGGTTGGCGCCTTCGGAAGACCTTTCCCAGTGCCAGATACTGTTCATTCCGAAATCCGTGGACGCGGCCGATGTGCTGAAACACCTGTCAGGACCGGGCGTGCTCACGGTGGGAGAATCGGACGACTTTCTGGACGTGGGCGGCGTCATTCGGTTATTGATCGAGGACAAGAAAGTCCGATTTGAGGTGAACCTGGACGCGGCGCAACGGGCGCACCTGACCATCAGCTCCCAGTTGTTGAAACTGGCCAGAACCATCAAGCCGTTGAAACCATGAATCGAGCATTCCAGAATCTTCCCATTAAGCGCAAGCTCATAACGGTCACGATGTTGACCTGCAGCGCGGCGCTGTTGTTGTCCTGTGTGGGCTTTGTGGGCTACCAACTGCTCAGTTTCATTCAGGTTGAAAAACAGAATCTGGCGACCCTGGGAGACGTGATCGCCGCGAATTCCACGGCCGCGTTGTCCTTCGGAGACAAAAACTCGGCGGAGGACACCCTCCGCGGGTTGAAGGCCGAGCCGCGCATCTTGAATGCCTGTCTGTATGCGCAGGATGGAACCCTGTTTGCCACCTATACTCGGAACGGCAGCAGTCAATCCTGCGCGGCGACGGTTCCGCGAGGCAACTCGGCAACTTTCGAACACACTCGCCTGACGCTGTCGCGAAGTGTACTGCTCGATGGACGGGAAATCGGGATGTTGTGCCTGCAGGCCGACCTCGGCCCGGAGGTTCTGGCGTATCTGAAACGCGCGGCGAGTATTCTGCTATTTGTCATGGCGGCATCGTTACTGGCGGCGCTGCTTGTGTTCCGAAAACTGCAACACTTCATTTCGGATCCGCTACGCGGCCTGGTGGCGGGCACGCAGGAGTTGGCCGGCGGCAATCTGGGCGTTCGCGTCGCTGCCGTGCGCACCGACGAATTTGGGGAACTGGCCCGCGCGTTCAACGAGATGGCCGGGTCGCTTCAGCGGTCGCATGCGGAGATTCTCAGCTACCAGCAAACCCTCGAACAGCGCGTGAAAGCGCGGACCGTCGAATTGGAAAAGGAGATCGCCGAGCGCAAGCAGACGGAGCAGGCGCTCGCGGAGAGCAACGAGGTGTTCCGTTCGGCGATGCATTATTCGGCCATCGGCATGGCGTTGGTGTCGCCAGACGGCCGCTGGCTGGAAGTGAACCGGGTCCTTTGCCGGATCACTGGTTATACCCGCGAAGAACTTCTGGCGACCACGTTCCAAGCCATCACCCACCCCGACGACCTGGATACCGATCTGGACTACGTCCGGCAGATGCTGAGTCGGACGATTGAGAACTACCAGATGGAGAAGAGATATGTTCGCAAGGACGGGCAGATTGTCTGGGTGCTGCTCAATGTCGCGCTGGTCTGGAGGAATGACGGATCGCCGCGCCACTTCATTTCGCAGATCGAGGACATCACCGAACGCAAGCGGGTGGCGGCGGAGTTGGAGAAGATGCACAAGCAACTGGTGGACGTCTCCCGACAGGCCGGGATGGCCGAAGTGGCCACCAATGTCCTCCATAACGTGGGCAATGTGCTCAACAGCGTCAACGTCTCGACGGCTCTGGTCTCCGACAAGATTCGAGAATCCAGGGTGTCAAGTCTGGCAAAAGCTGTGGCGTTGATGCGCGCGCACCGGGATGACCTGGCGGCTTTCCTCACCCAGGACCCGAAAGGCATGCAGTTGTGTGACTACCTGGACAACCTGGCTCAATACCTGGGCAAAGAACAAACCGGGATGCTCAAAGAGCTTGAATCCCTCAATACCAATATCGAGCACATCAAGGAAATCGTGACCATGCAGCAAAGCTATGCGCGAGCAGCCGGCATCGTGGAAACACTGCCGACTGTGGATTTGGTGGAAGACGCACTCCGCATGAATGACGGCGCGCTCACGCGCCATAAGGTCCAAGTGATCCGTGAGTATATCGCAAGGCCGTCGGTTCCTGTGGATAAGCACAAGGTGCTGCAGATTCTCGTCAACCTGGTGCGAAATGCCAAATACGCCCTGGATGAGGGCGGAGAAAAGGACAAGCGCTTGACGATTCGCCTGGCGACGGACGGGGACGGTTTTGTAAAGATTTCCGTAATCGACAACGGTGTGGGAATACCGCCCGAGAATCTGACACGAATCTTCTCGTATGGATTCACAACACGAAAAAACGGACACGGGTTTGGCCTGCACGGCGGCGCGCTCGCGGCGAAAGAGATGGGCGGGAGCTTGAGCGCACACAGCGACGGTCCAGATCACGGGGCAACATTTACATTGTCCCTGCCATTACGTCAGGAGCACGAGAACCTATGAACAATCAAGATTCCAATCAGATCTACCGAATTCTGGCGATCGACGACAATCGCGCCATCCACGAAGATTTTCGGAAGATCCTTTGCCCACCCTCCGCCGACACAACGGCGCTCGGGGAAGCGGAAGCGAAACTGTTCGACGAACCAACCCGTGTCCGCCAATCCGCGGTCTTCGAGATCGACTCAGCCTATCAAGGCGAGGAGGGCCTGGAGCGGGTTCGTCAGTCCCGCCAGAGTGGCCAGCCGTACGCGCTGGCGATTGTGGACGTGCGAATGCCGCCCGGTTGGGACGGAATTGAGACCACGCAGAAGCTTTGGGAAGTTGATGCCGATCTCCAGGTGGTGATCTGCAGCGCGTACTCGGATTATTCGTGGGACGAGATTATTGCCCGGCTGGGGAACTCGGATCGACTGCTGTTTCTCAAGAAGCCCTTTGACACGGTGGAAATCCTGCAATTGGCCAATGCGCTAACGGAGAAGTGGCGCTTGATCCGCCAAGTGAGGAACCAAATGGCCGAACTGGAAAGAATGGTCCGGGAACGGACCCAACAACTCCAGGTGACGAATGAGAAGCTCCTTGCCGAAATCGCCGAGCATCGCGAAAGCGAGGAGCGGCTGAAACACGTGCTCGAAGAGTTGAGGGAGACCCAACAGCGAGTTATTCAGGAGGAGCGCCTGCGGGCCCTGGGCGGCATGGCCAGCGGTATCGCTCACGATTTCAATAACGCTCTCGTTGGGATCCTGGGTTTGAGTGAACTATTACTGCATCGCCCGGAGAACCTGGACGACAAACAAAAGATAAAGCGCTACGCAGAGATGATCAACACCAGCGCCAAGGACGCCGGTGAGATCGTGAATCGTCTCCGTGAGTTTTACCGTCACCGTGAGGGGCGGGAAGCATTTGAGATGGTTGACCTGAACCAGCTTGTTGAGGATGCCATTTCGCTAACGCAACCAATGTGGAAGACACAACCGGAGGCCAAGAGCGCCCCCATCACAGTGCAAAAGGATCTCCAAGACGTTCCACCCGTCGCGGGCTACGCAGGCGAGTTGCGCGAAGTGCTGACGAATTTGATCTTTAACGCGGTCGACGCTATGCCGCGAGGGGGAACCATCGAAATCCGCACACGTTGCGACGGCAGTCAGGTCACGCTCGAAGTCAGCGACACGGGCACCGGCATGACCGACGAGGTGCGCAAGCGTTGTCTCGAACCGTTCTTCACGACCAAAGGCAATCATGGCTCCGGTTTGGGATTGGCCATGGTGTACGGCAGTGTGCAACGCCACCAGGGAACGATTGACATCAACAGTGAGGTTGGCAAGGGCTCAACCTTCATCATCCGCATTCCGCTTCGGTCGGCAAAGCCGCAATCTGTGCTCTCAGCGCAGCCGGTGAAAGCGGTCCCGCACTTGCACGTGCTTCTGGTGGACGATGAGGCGATGGTGCGCAAGATCATTGGTGAATATCTAAGAATTGACGGACATACCGTGGAGGTTGCCGACGGCGGGCGCGACGGACTGGAGAAGTTTCACAACGGCCAGTTCGATCTTGTGGTTGTCGATCGCGCCATGCCCGACATGAACGGCGACCGGGTGGCAACGGCCATTCGATCTGCTGATCCAAACGTATCCGTCATTATGCTGACAGGCTTCGGTGCCATGATGAGGGATGTCAACGAAACGCCCCCCGGCGTCGATTTGATCGTCGGCAAGCCGGTAACGATTAACGGCCTGCGCGCAGCCGTCGCAGAAGCCGTCGGGCTTCACCCCGCCTAGGCCCCGCCGGTCTTCGCCAGCCCTTCCGGTTGGGGCGAGTGTGTAGCGGAGAGAGGGCGCCGGTGAAGGGGTGGTAGGGGGCGAAGGTCGGGAGACCTTCGCACAACAGTGAGGGGACGGACAGCACGGCGACAGAGCGCCGTGGCTACAAGAGGTGGGGAAGCTTAGGCCAATTCTCGGAAGTTGGTGAGGCG
The DNA here is from genome assembly GCA_963842185.1 of uncultured Verrucomicrobiae bacterium. Lineage (GTDB taxonomy): Bacteria > Verrucomicrobiota > Verrucomicrobiia > Palsa-1439 > Palsa-1439 > Palsa-1439. The sequence goes on along the minus strand of CAWJFL010000010.1, from coordinate 184,126 downwards.
GATGCCGGAGTCGTTGACGAGCTGACGAAGATGTGGACTACAGAGGGCCTGCAATTCGGCGGCGTGTTCGTAGCCGCGCTGCATCTGAAGCAGGGGACCCGACGGGCGGTCGGCGGGGTGGAAAAACACCTCGGTGAGTCCGTCCGGCAATCGGCGCAGGTAGGGTGCGAGAAATGGTTCGGTTAGATGGCCGGGATCAAGCACGCCGACGGCGCGGTCGACCGTGCGAAAACCTTCTCGCCGCAATTGCCGTTTCGTCCGCGAACCGAGCGCGGCAAATATCATCCAGCGGATGATTCTTCGTGGTAATCGCTGGCGACTGCATCGGATGGCTGGCCAGAGGGGTTCGACCGGGGCGCGGATGAAGGTGACGCCATGCTCGCGCGCAAGCCGCATGACAATCTTCAGCACGCGCGGGTGCAGGTGCGTATGCTGATGAGTATCGAAATGGGTTGGACGCAGGCCCGTGGCCAGGAACTGGCTGATTTGTGCCTGGAGTTCGAATTCGATGTCCGTTTCCAATTGTTTGTTCGACAACAATCGGACGCTGAGAGCGAGCGGACTCGGGGGCAATTGTCTGGCGGCGGTGGCCAGCGACGGGATTTTGTCCGGCGGCGCCGCCGAGCGACCGTCCGACAGGCAAAGATGAAGGCCGACGCCGAATTTCGGATGCGATTTGGCAAACTCGATCGCCGGGGCCGCGTGCGGTGCGGCGATCAGCACACTGGCGCTGGTCAACAGGCCGTCGGTGTGGGCTTTGGTGATCGCCGCGTTGACGGCCGGGTCGAGCCCGAAATCATCGGCGTTGACGACCAGAAGCTTCACGAACGATTAGTTGGGACGGTCGGCGCGCTGCCCCAGATGGCGCGTCAATGTCAGGCGAAGTTTGGCCATGTCGAGCATGGTGGCGGCGATCACATCCAGACGGCGGATGTGGGATGCGCCCAACTGCCGTTGCACAAAGGGCACGGGGATTTCCTTCACGCGGAAGCCGAGGTGCTGGGCCTGGACGAACAACTCGGCGTCCACAAACGGGCTGCGGGAGCGCAGTCGGAGTTTTTCCCAGACGGAGCGCCGGACGGCTTTGAACCCGAAGTTGATGTCGCGGAGTTGCAACCCGAACAAGGCGCGCACCATCGAATTGTATCCGAGGGAAATGACCTTCGATTTCCAATTGGCGTATTTGGCGCCGGCATCGGAATAGCCGGTCAACACATCCGCGTCCGCGAACGCTTCCAACAGGCGCGGCAGGCTGTCGAGCCGGATCGGCAGATCGAAATCGGTGTACACGAGGAAGTCCTTCGAGGCGGCCCGCAATCCGGCGCACAGCGCGCCCCCAAATCGCTGGTTGTGCGGGAGACGGACGAGCCTGATCCGCGGGTCGGTGCGGGTCCACTGTTCCACTTTCTCAGCGCACCCGTCGGTGCTGGCGTCGTCCGCCACGACAATTTCGAAATCCGCGAACTGGCGCTCGAGACCTTGGATCGCGTGTTTCAGCGTGACGTCGACGACCGGACCTTCATTGAACATCGGCAGCACGAGCGAAATGGGCGTGGACACGAGGGAACCGAACCATTGTGGATCGGTTGCACTCCCGCGGCTGTCATCGTGTACCATCGTTTCGTCAGCGAACTGCATGGTGATTTGACCATGGCTTCCGTCCTTAACCGGACGCATAAACCTCCTTGCTATTTCCTGTGTGGATCGGCTTGCGCGTCACCGATCAGCCACACGAGTCATTCCCAACGCTCATTCGTGCCTGACGGATCACAACCGTCAACAGCACGCCCCACAACCCGATCATTGCCCAACACAACAGCCCGATTTGCTGCAGCGGCACAAACGCCAGCGTCAACAGTCCGGCCACGGCAAACACGGCCAACATCGCGCGCGCCAACCAGCGGGTCGCCCCGTCCGGCTCATGGGTGGCGACAAATACCATTGCCATCATTGGCAGCAGTAAGACAAGGAGATAATGAAACTCCGAGAGTGGCGCCGCCAGGATCATCCAGACCAGCACCGCCGAAACGATCAGGGATTCACTCTGCGGCTGCGACCGCCAACCGACGAGCCCGATGATCACCAGCATGGCGATGGCGGTCGTCACGGCGATCTGCCGGGCGTGCCGGGCGCCCGTCAGCCGCCAGCAAACGGCCTCGAGCGTCTGGCTGCGCACCTTGTAGGGGCTGAGCAACTGGCCGTTCACGGGACTTTCACGATGCTGCTGCTCGTTGCCCAGCGAGGGTGCTGCGACCACGGCGGCCCATTCGCGCCAGTACGTCAAGGTCTTGTTCCAGCCGAATACCGCGGCGGGTGGCACGATGGCCCCGAGGGCGACCAGCACAAGCGTGGCCACGACAAACCGCCACTTCTTCCGCCACACGAAATAGGCGAGCAAGACTGCCGGGAAGACTTTCACCAGGATTGCGCCGGCGAGACAGGTTGCGCCGAGGATCGGACGGTTGTTGGTCTGCCAATACAACGCGGCCACTACCAGCCACGACATCAACAATGTTGCCTGGCCTTCCGCCGTTCCCTGGATGAACCACGGCAGGACCAGCACCGCCGCCAATACCGTCGGCCAGAACGTATCGCCGTCAAAGCGCCGCTCTTCTCGCACCATGGTGACGCACATCCGTAACGACCAGAACGTGAGCAACACCGAGAGCGCATACCACGCCAGCGTTCCCAGTGACACCGGCAGGACTGAGAACGGGACCATGAGGATGGCAAACGGAGGCGGGTACACGTAGGACAGCCCACGCGGGTTTTGTGCTTTGTAAAGATCCGCGCCGGTGAGAGCGGCGTCGCCCGCGGCGGTGTACACGGTAAAATCAGACCGATGATCGGGCGAGTAGGCGGCACGATAGACGGACACCCATCCCAGCCCGATGACCAACAGGACGGTGATGAAAAGCACGGATGACCTGGCCCACCCACAGAATCCGTTGTGTGGCGGCGATGCCACGTCGCGCATCGTCATAAGTCTGGTATCGCTGATTGCCTTCGCCCCTTCATCCGTTACGACCGGAACGACTTCTAACCTTTCTCTCACGGTCAGGTCAATGGTATAGAAAGGGGGCAACCATGACGAGTCCGTGGCGATCCCGCACGCAACCGGTCAGGGGGAAGATGACAATGATAATCAAGAATCGGTTCGCGCGCCGCGATGTCGTGATACAACTCGCGCGCGACCGGGGTTTCCAGGAGAAAGTTCTCGGTAATGACCGCCCGCATGGACTCACCCGTTCGCCAACAGCGAAAGGTGCCTGGTCAGGTGTCGCTCCACCAATTCTTCGTGCAGCGCGGTGTGGTTCTCCAGGATTTCCAGGATCCGCGGCTTGAACGTCGGATGCGTCAGCACCGAGCCAAAGGTCACGTGCAACAGTTGCCGGCCCGCCACGCCGTCCAGAAACAGGGGTTCTTCCCTGGGCCCGGTGAATTTCGGCAGGGCCGCGACGTGCGCCAGCGTCGTCGAGATGTGGTAGCTCTGACGATCCGTCTCGAACCGGCCGCGGCAGAACTCGACGATCTCCGCGAATACCGGCGGGTTTGTGCGGGCCACGACGCGCAATCCTTCGAGGTAACTGGTTCCGGATGTTTTCACGTGGAGCAACTGGCCGCAGACGCGGCCGAGAATCGGATAGATCGCAAACTTGTCCGAGCCACTGTGAACGCTGATCTTGTACGGGCCGCAGAACCGCGCGATCTCCAGGTGCTCGCGCAGGGACGCCTCGAATTTCTGGAGGTCGCCCTTGTAATCGATGCCCTTTTCAAAGTCGCCGATGAATCGCGGCGCCACGCTGATCACGCGGGGAACGGCCAGCCGCCGAAGTTCCAAGCCAATGAACAAATGGTCCAACACGCTGGTGGGCTCACTGGTCTCATCCACGCTGACCTCGATCTCGAATGGGCGCGCGCCCATCGTCTTGGCGATGTGCCGGCCCATGAGGCCAACGTGCTCGAGGGCGCGCCCGTATTTTATCGCGGCGCTTCGGAGTGACGGGGCGTCGAATTGCAATTTCCCAACATTGGGTACATTGAATTTGCGTCCCAGGTACGCGGACTCCAACTCGGGCTTGACCGCGCCTTGGCCGACGTACTCGGAGGGATCGATCGTGAAGAAGCAGAAACCGGCCGCCGCCATCCGGTCCACGTGTTCGGTTGTCTTCAAGTGGTCCGCGTCCGCCCCCCACTTGCCACTGTAGCCGCGCTGCGCGAGCGCGGTGGTTGCGGCTTTGACGACCTGCTGGGGTGTGCGTTGCGTGCGTTCCAGTTCACGAATGGATTGCTGGGCGAATATCGGGGCGAAATCAAACTTCTGCGCCGCGGCGAGGTGCCCCGGCGTGGCCAACCCGAAGCGATCGCCGAACCCAAAAGATTTCACGAGGCCAAGTGTCGTGGGGGACGCTACGGTTCTGGCGGCGAACGGGACGGCGGGGGGTGCTCTTCTTGTTGCAGGGCCAGTAGGTGATGTCGTATTCATTGAGTTCACAATAAGCTAAGGGGTATATGTCGGTACAACGCATGATATAACGGAATGGCTCATTCGCCAATGCGATTCGCGTATCTTGTGGCATGATGATTGTTCAGACTACGTTTGTGCGCGTATCACATTGCTTCCAAAGGTATTACATCTACGGCCGCCCCACCGCCCGCAGTCGTGCGAACGCACCACGGAGAATCGCCGACGGCGTACCATAAGCGAGCGGGATTATTCGCTGGGCAGCAGGAGTCCCTTCATCGGTGCGTTCGACCATGACAGACTGATGGCGGTCTTCTGACCGCTCAGGTTCGCCAGAACAACCTCCACGCGCGCGGTACTGCCGGAAGGATCGCCGATTGGGACGATGCACGTGACTTCGTTGGTGGTTCGCCAGGTCGGGATGAGTTGCGTGAATTTGTCGGCGTTGGGATAGACGTTGGCTTCCTGAAGCGCCTTCAATTCTCCCGTCTCCAGGGACACCACACCCACCCGTCCCTGCTTGTCTACGATGGCTACATTCCTTTTGTCCGGACTGAGTGAGAAACAATCGACGCGGTCCGGAAGGTGCGCGATATCCGCAGGACGAACCACGGATTCCAAAGTTGGTATATTGCCGGGTCGAATGGCAAACAACGACAAGTGTTGCGGCATGTCCGCCGTCACAGCCGGCAAACGGATGGGGGGTGCTGCGAAAAGAATCCGACCGTCGGGGAGACAGGCCACGCGTGGAGAGTGAAGAGAAACTGTTGGAACCAGGAGTATTCCGGCGAGGTCCTTGGGATCCTCGAACTTGGCAAGCACTTGTCCATTGGTCCCGCAAACGCGGCGGCTGGTGATGGTCCCCAACTGCATATCGTTTGCGAGCAAGTCGTATGGGACCGTGGTCTTGGCGTATGCGAGGTCCTGGCCGTCCGTCGACCAGCCGGCTTCGGTAGTTCCTTCGTCCACCCTCACGGGAGAACCGTTCGTGGCTTGCGCGATGACGTAGAGGGCCGGGCGGACGGGTTCGCCGACGGCAAAGGCGAGCACCTGCCCGCTCGGCGAGGGGAACACCGATATGATCTCGTCCGGGAAGCGGGCCAGTAACCGCTCGGCTGGCGGATCGGACGGCAGGACGTTGCGGGTGCTGAGTTCGTAAATGTCGGGGATGAGATTGGTTACGGAGATGGAGCTTGCGTTGAAGATGGGGGCGAGAAACTTGGGGTTCGTTTGCTGGAGATACAGGGTTACCGCCCCTATCAGCCATTGCGCGTTGTACGTTTGCCCGACCCCTTCGTTCTCCCATTTCTTGTACTCGGGTGAATCGCCGAACTTGGCCCAATCACCGTGATATGCCTTGATCACGTCGACCATGCTGGCGGCGGCTTCGGTTGACTTCTGCGGCGCGGTCGGGGCCGAGCAATTTGGCGTATTCATCCCAACTGGTGGGTTTCGCCGTGTGAACGGCAATCACGCGTCGCGAGTCTGGAAGCCAGGCGCGCGCGTCGGTGGCGTTGCCAAGGATCTTGCCAGTGCGGTCAATCAGCCAGGTGGTGTCATCCGACCCTCGCACGAACCCGTGCTCACCGTCCGGCGCCCAACAGACCCAGTCCGTCGGGTCGCAGCCGGCGCAGAGCAGCAGAAGGCCGGAGACGACCAGAAGAGATCGATGTGAGAACCATTTGCCAAAATTCATTTCACCATCTCCTTTGCGTTGGCGTCGGCGGCGGACGCCGATGCCAGCAGGTACAACCGTTGGTTTGACCAGAAGGGAAGGGACTCGATCTTGTTTTTTACGAGGGCATCCCGGCGTGGCGACGGCGTCGATGCGTTTTGGATCGACGGCGCGAGTGAGACCGGGTTGGCCTCATGCCGGAGGCTGGCGCGCAACGCCAAAGCGGTGATGCCCACGCCGATCACAAACGAGGCGGCGAGGGCGAGCGCCTGTTCGGTTCGATGACGCCAGACGAGTCGATGGATTTGATTGGGCGGCTCGATCGCGAGCACGGGTTGACGAACAGCCTCGCTGGCCAGGTGAACCACGTCCTGCAGTTCACGGGCCTGGGTCGCGGCGGACGCGTCGTTGACCAGGTAATCCGCCAGTAGCGCGTCGGCATCGGGATCGAGGCGTCCCAAGGCGCGGTCGAGCAACAAACGTTCGATGACATCCGGTTTCATTGGTTTGGTTTCCTCCGGCTGATTCATGAGGTCGCGCAACTGGCGCACGGCGTTGTGCAACCGCGAGCGGACGGTCCCGACCGGGACATCCAGCACATGGGCGATTTCTTCGTAGGACAATTCCTGTTCCAGCCGCAACTCGAGGGTATCACGCAACTCGGTGGACAAGCTGCGGATGGCTTCCCGCATGGCGATGAGGCGATCGTCCTTCTGTTCCGCGGGTTCATACCAGAGCTGTGCGACGGGTTGGGGGTCGCGCTGTCGGCGGTAGTGGCGGGCCAATATGTTGCGGGCGATGGCAAACAGCCAGGCACGGGGCATGGCCACCTTGGCCAGTTGATCGGGCTGGCGGACGACCTGCAGGAAGGTTTCTTGCAAGAGATCGCCCGCAGTCGCGGCATCCAGGCATCGCCTTGCGAGGTAGTGATACAGCTCGCGGGCGTGCCGCCCATACAACCGGCCGATGGTATCGGTGTCGGATTGCACCTGCCTGAGATTGTCTCCTCTCTCTGTGTAGTTGCAAGCCGAACCCGAAAAGTTCACGGCGGGGGACAGAATGTTTCTTGCGTGGGTCGGAGCAGGTGGGGGTGCGATTGGAATGGCTGGGGAATGGGCAATTTTATTGGAAATCCAGTGCCCTCTCCCGACGCCAGATCAACACGGCATGTTGGCTGCCCTTGGCGAACATCACGGTGATCGAAAACGCCAATGCCGTTTGCATCAGCCGCATACGAAAAAAACTGAGCCAAGACGATCAGATTTCGTAGTCCTACTGCAGAACGACGTGGAAATCGCCGAGCGATTGATCGTTGGGGCCGTTGGGGGCGAAATGGAACGGTGGCGTCTTGCAGGAGGCTCCCGAGATTTGTTGGGCAGTGACACCAAAGGAAAGCCCGCCATTGTCGGTCACGACGCTGGCCAGATGGACGTCGCCAATCTGGTATGCCGCGATATCGCTGTTACTGAAGCCGTTGGTTGACGAACGGATGCTGACGCTGCCCAGCCGCATACCGGCGGTAAACGTGCCGCCGCCAGAGATCGGATTGCTCGGATCATTGGGCATGTAGCCCAGATAGACTGTGGAATCAATCATCTGTGAGGCGCTCACGGTGCTGGCGCTGCCGTTGGAGATGATGATGCTGGTGTTGCTGATCGTACCTGCCACCACGAGCGATCCCAGGGCCAGTTGATTGGCGGCCAGACCCTCGCCGGAAATCATGATGATTCCTTCGCAGTCGCCTGAAATGCCGCCCTTCTTATCGCCCTTGATCGACACGGCACTGATTTGTGGTGCGATGATAGTTGACCCGTTGCCAACCCGCGCCGCCTGTAAACTGCCGATCCGATTGCTGACGATGATGGCGCAACCGTCCTCGAGATTATGGGCGAAGATGGAGGTGCTCTGATTCTCCACGCCACTGGATGTCACGATGGCGTCGTTGGTGAGGTCATGGATTCTCAATTGTTTCAGGTAGCCAGCCAACTGGACGCCGTTGGTGCCGACCACGTCGAAATCCCGCGCGTCAATGAGGCCGCAGTCGCCATCGCCGGTAATCTGGTCGATTTGGGGAAGGGTGGTCGCCGCTTTGCTACTCTTGACCTTCATGGTGATTTTGGTGGCTGTTTCGGTCTCGGACAGGACGAGATCGAGGGGTTCTTGTTGCGAAACCTGCATCGTTCCAATCGATCGAAGCATCAGGGTGACGACGCCGCTACCGTCCGAGTTCGTGAAGACGATCGTCTGCGGCCGGTCGTTGACGATCGTCACTACCGCGGTACTCTGCGGTCCCAACGTGACGGTCACGTTGGTATCGCTGGACCCGGGGGTGGATAGTGTCACATAGACGGTCTTGTTGCTTTGGAAGGTTGGGAACGGGATGATCTGGAAGCTGAAGCCTTCACTCGACGCGCCGGGCGGAAAGATCAACGTACCACTGGTGCCATAATAATCATGGTCGTTTTGCGCCGTTCCGTCGCTGGTGGCATAGTCCACACTGGCCTGCGCCGACGTGTCCCCAAAGCGGATCGCGGTGACCGTGGCCGGGCCGGCGTGTTCATGGACTTTGTAGTTGGCGGCGCTCAGTTGGATCACAGGCGGACCGGTGGCCTGAAGCGTCAATATGGCCTGACTCGGGCTGCTGAGAGACGCGCCTCCCGTGGGAGCGGAAAGGGTGAGCTCGACGGTTTGATTGGTTGTCAGCCCGCTCGGCGGTATCAGCGGAATGGCAACGGTGGCTGAGACCACGCCATTAGAGAATGTGACCGTTTCTGTTGTGTTGGAGTAATCGACACCGGCTTGGGCGGTTCCGTCGCTGGTACTAAAGTTGACGGTGATGATGCCATTCGTATCCCCGGAGCGAACGAGCGCAACGACAGCTTCGGTATCCGTGTCGTCGACAGTGTAGGTTGCATTGCTGAATGCGACCTGTTCGGTGCTGACGTTGATGATCTGCAAGAAGGCATTTGACTGACTGCCAAGCGTGACGGGGGAAGACGGATTCGACAGAGCCAGGTTGACCGTCTGAGTGGACTGAGGCGTGCCGCCGGGGAGAATCGTGATGAGGACGGTATTGGTCACGACGGTATTGGTGACCACGCCGAAGACGTTGCTGACGACAAACGGAGTGAACTGCAAGTTCGTGGTTACGCCGAGATAATTGACACCGTTCGTGGCGGTGACATCACTGGTGGCAAACGTGACGGAATCGACGCTATCGGTGCTGCCGGAGAGCAGGACCAGGATTGTGGCATTTGACTGGTCCGAATTCACGTTGTAGGTCGACGAACTGAAGAACACAGTACCTGATTGAGCGTGTGCCGTGCAGGAACAAAAAATCACGGCGAGCCACACGATCACCAATGAAGCGGCGCGTCGAGGTGTGAGGCACATGGGGCATTTGTAACGTGTCCGGGATTGAAATGCAAACGTCGTGACATTTTGCTGCGGCGAATCGCTCAACCGGAATCACATTCGGGGAGGAACAACACGGCGCAGACAAGGAATGCGAATCCGACGGCTGACCCGATCCATTCCCAGAACCCGACCTTCCAGGCGGCGGAGGTTGCAATGGCGTGATAGGCGGGAGTGGATCGCTTCACGAAGATGCGGATTGCCAGCCAGGTCAGGGTGATCAGGATCACGGGCAACGTGAGCAGGTTCCACGAGACGAGGAGACTGCGTCGATGGCGCATCTTCCCAGGTGTCGGCCGGAAATATCCTTTTGTTGCGGAAGCATTAAACACGACGATTCCGACTCCGATGCCAATCACCGAAATGCGAGCCAGCGTATTATGCAGTTGGGGCAGACGGGACGTTCCGTGCGCCGGGTGCGACGCGATCAAACCGGCCAAGGTGAGACAAATGCAGCCCCCGAAATACACGGCGGCTCCAACCTTTGCAGCCGTGGGAGCCGCGCCGCTCAATCGTCGGCCGATGTAACCAGCGAAGGGGACCATCAGCACGCCGGAAATGGCGATGCTGGTTGAGGCGATGTAATGAAATTCCGGGTTGGTGAGTGGATAGAGCAACTTGGAGATGGACAGGTACCGCCAATCATAGGAGTCCGGGTACAACCAGATGGCCAGCGCCAGAATTCCGAAATACGAGATGAAAAACAGCGGGAGCAGGACGAGGAGCATGGTGCGTCTGGCGAGTTCGCCACGGAGATAGCGGGAGACGTTACGAAGTATCATCGCGCCGGGAGCCGTATTGGTACGATCGGGACTTACTCTTCTTCGACGGCGGTATCGTAGAACTTGAGGATATCGCGCCCGTCGGTTTCCTCCATGAACTTCATGGCGGTGCGCGGATGTTGGTTCAGGTGGCCGGTCACCAAGTACGGAATGGCGAATCCCCACCCCAGCTTCTCGCGCATCGGTTCCACGTGATGCTGGATGCAGTGCAAGACCGGTCGGAGGTTGAATTTGGGATTGTGGAGGAAACTCAACAGCAGTTCCATCGGGCAGTTGCCCGCGCCGCGGCCAAGACCCGCGATGCTCGCATCCAGCATGTTGGCGCCGAGAATGATCGCCTCGATGGTGTTGGCGAACGCGAGCTGCATGTTGTTGTGCGTGTGAATCCCGATGGTTTTCCTGGCCGGCCGGGCAAACTTGAGGAACTTGTGCATCAGCGCCTGGATTTGCTCCCCATAGAGCGTGCCGAAACTGTCGACGATGTAGAGCGTCCCGACTTCGGATTTGCAGAGGATCTCCAGCGCATTGTCGAGTTCCAGGTCGGGAACGGTCGAGACGGCCATGATGTTGATTGTCGTTTCGTGGCCTTTGTCGTGGGCGTCCTTGATCATGTCCAACGCGGTGGGAATCTGATGGATGTAGGTCGCGACGCGCACCATGTCCACGACGGTCTTGCCCTTGGGGAGGATGTCGGTGTGGTAATCGGTGCGCTCGGCGTCGGCCATGACGGAGATTTTCACCGACGATTTCTTGTCGCCGATTATCCGCCGCATATCGTCTTCGTCGCAGAATTTCCAGGCGCCGTATTCGTTGCGGCTGGCCAGTTTCTTGGAGGCCTTGTAACCGATTTCCATGTAATCGACACCGGCCTCAATGTCCGCCAGATAGACCGCCTTCACGAATTCGTGGTCGAAGTGATGGTTGTTCATCAATCCGCCGTCGCGGATTGTGCAATCCATGACCTTGATCTCCGGGCGGTAGCCGATCCAGCCCTTCAGTCCTGTGGCTTGGGTTTCTTTGGTCACAAGAGTTTCCTTCCCTTGGGTGTGCGTCATTGCAAGTGTGGCGGATGCTAAACGGGCCGGCGTTTCGATTCAATTCAATAAAATGGGTGCTGTATGGCGGTGGATCCGATGTCGACCTTCTTTACAGGTAACCGGTTACTGTCAAACAGACACAACACACTGAGTGTTCGATAGTTAGACAAAGGCACGTCGCTTTGGGCGTCGCAGTTGTTTACACTTCCCCGAACGTAGAGTCAACGAGACTGAAGTGCGGTTGATCGCAGTGTGGCACGTAATGATCTTATCCGCAATATGTTGTGATAGTGCCGGACAAGGGACGGCATCGTGTGTCGCCCGCGTGGCACACGGCTAGCTTAACCAGTTTCTGGTGCTGAGGTATAGTTGGTTACACGCGTGAAGTCTACGTGAGGGAAGGCCTTTTTGTCGGCGGTTCGTCTCGATGTGGCAGATGAATGACTTTGCGTTAATGCTCCGGAAAGCGAACGACGAAGAATTGACGATGCAGTAGAACCGCTGGTTAGCGCACCCCCAGATACGCAGCCGCAGCCTAGAACTCCCTCAGATCTTGAGGGAGTTTTGGCTTTTTGCCGTCCGTGACTCGGCATTGGCACGGGCCGCGTGCACGCGGCTCCCCGTTTGTGATTGAACCAATACCAGTCCGGAAGCATCTAATGTAAAGAGGTGATCGGACATGAAGACACATCTTGGTTCTATCGCCGCAGTAGTTGCAGTATTGATGTTGACTGCGGTCTCCCCCGCCATAGCGAGAGGTGGGGGAGGTGGTGGCGGTGGCGGGGGATTTGGCGGAGGGTTTGGTGGCGGCCACAGCGGTGGGGGTGGCGAGGGTTCTCACGGCGGTGGGGGATTTGGCGGAGGGCATGGTTACGCTAGTCGAGGTTTTTATGGACACGGACACTACTACGGCCATGGCTATTATGGCGGCTTCTGCGGTTTCTGGCCGGGCGCGTTCTGGGGTCCGTACTGGTGGTGGCCGTATGATTACGACGATTACTACGATTATTACGGCTATCCAGCGCCGTATTACGGTTTCGACAACGCCCCGGCGTACTATTCCGGTGGCGATCTGCCGCCCTATCCGCAATATGATGGCCGCAGTTACTTGGTGCTTGGCCACGACTCCGGCAAGGCTCTGCGATTGAAAACCGTTTCCCAAGAATGGCTGGTCGAATACCTGCGCGCGTATATCATCAATGCGCCGCTCGACGTGCGCGATGATTTTCGACGCGGGTTCGTCTCGGGGTACGGCGATGGCGCTGAGTCGGTTCTGAAGAAGGCCATTCGAGAGGCCCGGCACCCGAAACCGGAACCCGACACCGCGCCGCCCGCAGCCAAATCGGTTCAGCCAGCGAAGTGATAACAACGGCGTGGAAGTGATGCTGTAAACCACCGCTGGCGTATGCGGCCCGTCGACCCAGTGCCGTCGGAATTTTTCCCCATATCCGTTGTATTCGATGGATTATTGGCCTTGGTCGCCGGCACCGGCAGCGCCACGTCGATTACCGAACCCGGCGTGCCACTTATGCCCCGGCCCGCTTCTACCGCGTGCGCTTGATGTAGTAGCATTTGTCTGCCCAAGCCGTTTCAAGTCGACGAGTTGCGGGCCACCGTCAACAGGCTCTGCGCAACCTCTCAGCCATTCTGGCTGCCTGGCGGGCACCCGTTTTGCGAGCCGAGAGAAATCTATTGATTATCAACATCTTCTGTATGCAAATGGATGTGTTGACGCGTACAGAGTTGAACAAAGAGCCATGTTGTGCGTCAGTTATCATGGATGGGACATGTAACGGGGCAAACTGGTGTTTCGTCTAAGTGATTGTTAGGAGGGACAAGTGAAACCGAATTATTTGGTTGTTTCAATCCTGGCTGCCGGGGTTGTTTTGACGGGGTGTTACACACCGGAGGGTCGTCCAGACTATACCGCGACGGGTGCGCTGGAAGGCGGGGCCGTGGGCGCCGGCGCGGGCGCGATCATCGGCGCGGCGGCCCATAACCCAGGTGCCGGCGCGCTGATCGGAGCCGCCGTCGGGGCTCTCACGGGAGGCATCATCGGCAATTCCATCGATCAGCAGCAACGAGCGCGCATTCAAGCAGAAGCGCCTGTGACTTGGGAGCGCATCGAACAGGGACAACCGCTCGGACTGGCGGATGTCAAGGAACTGGCCAAGGCCGGTGTCAGCGACGAAGTCATCATCAGCCAGATCCGCAACTCGCATTCGGTGTATCAATTGAGTACGGCGGAGATCATCGACCTCAAGGACGCGGGCGTCAGCGAGAAAGTCATCGACTTTATGATCAATACCGCCAGCGGGTACAGTTCAGCCCCGCCACCTCCGTCGGATAGCTCGTCCTATGAAGCGGTCGAAGTGGCGCAGCCTCCTCCTCCGCCCATTGTGGAGGACTATTACTATCCGCCCCCGGCTCCGGGCTACGTCTGGATTGCGGGCTCATGGACGTGGTACGGCGGGCGCTGGGTGTGGGTGCGAGGTCGTTGGGCATGGCCTCCGCATCGCCACGCCGTATGGATCGGCGGGTACTGGCAACGTCGGGGCGGCAGCGGTGTGTGGATCAGTGGCCACTGGGGATGATGGGTGCGGATCGGGCTTTCGCGTTCGCTCGATCGCGACGGCTTTCGGTTCAACCGACGAAATGGCTTGCCTTCGCATGACCGCCTTTGTATAAGCGGCCCAGAGCGTCCGCCCGTGAATCGACGAAAAGTGCTGGTTGTCGATGACGATCCGGGAATGCGGGAAGTTCTTGAAAGCATCCTGGTTACCGAAAACGTGGAGGTGTGCACGGCGGTTGACGGCAAGGACGCCGTGCAAAAAACGCTCGCGCTGAAACCCGATCTGATCCTGTTGGACATCGGCATGCCCAAGTTAAATGGGTTGACGTTCTGCAAGGCGATTCGGGCCGGCGCGGAAACTCGAAACACCCCGGTCATCATCGTTACCTCCCTCACCGCCGCGGGCCGCCTCGAAGAATGCATGGACGCCGGTGCGGATGATTTTGTGGGCAAACCGTTTCAGGTGGAGGATCTGTTGATTCGCGTCCGTGCCATGCTCAAGACGGCGGATATCCCCGACCACGTGGAACGAATCAACCAGTATATTCTTGCCGTCCATGACCTGCGCGAACGCGCCACCGGTAATGTGAAGCGGTAAGTATTTTCGACCATCTAATGGAGCGCGGGAGCGTTCTGACTACCATTGATCGACGTTGGCGAGACAGACAGGAACAGTTGCCATCGCGGGACGTAATGGTATTGTGACGGTGGATGGCCCAATCACTCCGCGACCGTTATCCACGACGAATCGAAGTGCCCGTGTTGATTCTGACGTCCTTCGTCTTGCTCTTGATCGCGCTGTCGCTGCCGTTGCTGACGGTGGAGAAGATGGTGCTCTGGAAGAATGAGTATTCGGTCATCGCGGGCGTCCATGGCTTGTGGGAACAGGGACAGTACGCATTGGCGACCATTTTGTTTTTCTTCTCCATCGTGTTCCCCTTGTTCAAATTGGCGATGCTGGGCTTCATTTGGTTCATCCGACTCGCCGAGCGGAAACGACAGGCCGTGCTTCATTGGTTGGGGATCCTCGGGAAATGGTCCATGCTCGATGTCTTTGTGGTGGCGATCCTGATCGTTCTGGTCAAGCTCGGGCCGTTGGCGAAAGTCCAGCCCCAGCGGGGCGTGTACTGGTTTGCCGCCGCCATTTTCCTGTCCATGATCACCAGCATGTACGTGGACAGCCTCGCTCAGAAACAAACCTGAACAGTCGGTGTGCGGGAAATGGCTGGGGGGTGCGAAAGCTAGCGGGACTTTACGACCTGCGCCAACGCGGACCGCAGTCCGGCGATCGTCACGGGTTTGCCCAGGACCAGATCGATGCCCGGCGGCGTCTCTCCGGTGGCTTGCATCATGTTTCCGAAACCGGTCAGCAGAATGACGGGTAGTTCGGGTCTGAGTTCCTTGATGGCGACCGCGACTTGATCGCCGCTCAACCCGGGCATGGCCCGATCCAGGATCACGACGTCGAATGCGGCTTTCGGCAGCTTGTCCAGCGCTTCATGCCCGTTCGCGGCGGTCTCCACCACATGTTCGTCGCCGATCAGATACTCGCGGAGAATCTGGCGCACGACCTCCTCGTCATCGACCAACAACACCCGCAACGGGCGGATGCTCGCCGACGTGGAGTCACGTTTGGTGGTCGGGGCCTTTTCCTGCGCGGCCGGCAGCGACAGGCGAAACGTCGTGCCCTTACCGAGCGCGGTTTCGATTTCGATGGTGCCCTGGTGGCGCTGCAGAATGCCGTAGACCATGGACAATCCCAGACCTGTGCCCCGGTCACCCTTGGTGGTGAAGAACGGTTCGAGGCATCGCTGGCGCACGTCCTCGGTCATTCCCGTGCCGCTATCGGCGACTTCCATGATGACCCGCGAATTGGCGGAACGTGTACGCACGGTGATGGTACCGCCTTGCGGCATCGCATCGACCGCGTTGAAAATCAGGTTGGTGAGCGCCTCCCGCAGGTCCGCTTCGCTGCCGGCGACCGCACGAATTCGCTCCAACTCCGTCACCACCTGTATCGCGACGCCCTTGGCCTCGGCCTGGTTTTTCCACTTCGGCTGGGTCAGCGACACGGCCTGTTCGATCAGCTTGTTGAGATCGACGGGGCCGAAGACTTCGCCCTCCTCGCGCTGGCGATAGAACTCGCGCAATCGATTCACCACGATCCCTGCGTCCTGCGCCGCGGTATTGATCATCTGCAAGTACCGGAGCGTCTTCTTCGTGTCGGCGAGGGTCTCGGGACGATTGCACAGTAATTCCGTGAAACCGAGAATGGCGGCGAGCGCGTTGTTGAAATCGTGGGCAATGCCGCTGGCCATGGTGCCCAGCGCGCGCAGGCGCTCCTGCTGCACGACTTGATCATGGGCGGCACGGAGTTCCTGCATCGCGCGCTCAAGGCTTCGCTTGCTCTCCCGCAATTCGTCCTCCGACCGCCGGCGATGGGTGATGTCTTCGACGCTCCCCGCGAAACCCATCGGCGACCGGTCGTCCGACCGCAGCGGCGCCGCTCGCATATGGGCGAACCGCGTGGTTCCGTCCGCGCTCTGGATTCGATACTCGTACGAGTACTCGCCCTCGGCGGACTGGACGTACTCCAGCCAATGCTGCCAGGCGGCCTCGCGGTCATCCGGGTGGATGACCTTGGTCCAACCGTTGTTCTGACTCTCGATCAATGAACAGCCAAGAATCTGGCGGCACCGGGGATTGATGTAGGTGAACAGGCCGTGGGTGTCGGTCAGGAAAATGCCCAGGGGCGAACTGGCACTGAGTGAGCGGAAGAGTTCCTCGCTCTCGCGAAGCGCCCGTTCCGTCTGCTGGCGACCGGTGATATCCTGTTTGATGGCGATGAAATGACTGATTTCACCGCGTTCGTTGCGCACCGGGGTTATCGTCATTTCCTCAGTGTAGACGCTGCCATCCTTGCGGCGATTGGTCATCTCGCCCCGCCATGCTTGACCGGACGTAACCGTTTCCCACAAATGTCGGTAGAAACTTTCGGCGTGCGCTCCGGACTTGAGGAGCCGCGGGGTTTTACCGAGCACTTCTTCCGCCGTGTAGCCGGTCAGTTGCGTGAATGCCGGATTGGTCCAGAGAATCAAGCCGTTGCGATCGGTGATGACGACGCCATTGGCCGCGGCTTCCAGGGCGGTGCTCTGGAGACGGAGGTGCTCTTCAGCCTGCCTTGCGCGCTGGTGATGTCCTGGACTCTGTGAAATGACGTGGAGCGGTTGACCGCTGGCGTCTCGTACCAGCGAAACGGACAGCCAAGACCCAGATATTTGTCCGTGTTTGTGGAGATAGCGTTTCTCTAACTGGTACGTGTCGAAACTTGCCTGCCAGCAGTTCGGCGCAGATATTCCAGGTCACGCCTGCACATCATCGGGATGCGTGATGTCCCGGAAGGTCGTGCGTGACAACTCGTCGGCTGTGTATCCGACGAGCTCGCACATCGCCCGATTGGCTTTGAGCCAACGACCATCCAGCGCGCCCAACGCCTGCCGATCGCGGCATATTCAAACGCACTCGAGAAACGCTCTTCACTTTCCCGCAGCACTTCGTCCGCTTTCTTGCGCTCGGTGATGTCATGTGAACTAACGATAATCCCCCCCACGGCGGGATCGTTGAGCAGGTTGTTTGCCGATGGCTTCGAACACACGCCAGGAACCATCCTTGTGCCGCAAGCGGAACTCGCCGCATCGGATCGAACCACTCTGGCGCAGGATTTCCTGGAAGATGATTTGAATTCTTGCAACGTCCTCAGAATAGATGAACTCGAACGCATTGCATCCCACCAACTCGTCCGGTCTGTAGCCGAGGATGCGTTCAATCGACGGGCTCTCGTAGCGGATGATGCCGTCCGGCTCCAGAATCGTGATGATGTTCGAAGCGTTTTCGATCAACGAGCGGAAATAGGCATCATCTGGGGAAGATACCTCCGTCTCGGGTTGAGAAACGCTGGTACGAACTACGTTCATCCGTGGATATTGGCCGCAACTCCCGTGCCATGCGGTACCTGCGTCGTTCCGCTTCACGTGGTGGCCTCGACCTGCACAATTTTGTCCACTTGCTGGCCGCACCATGACAGAAATCGGTTCGCAACCTCATGACAGATTGGCTATTGTCCCGTCGTGAGCCGTCTCCTGTACACGATTCTGTATGCGGTGAGCTTCGTACTGTTGAGCCCGATGTTCCTCTACAAAATGTGGAAGCGGGGCAAGTACCGCGAGAATTTCTGGCAACGATTCGGCTTTTACTCCAAAGACCTGCGCCAGTGGCTCGGGGAAAAAAACGAACGCCGGTGTTGGATCCAGGCCGTGAGCGTGGGTGAGGTCAATGTCGCGCTGTTGTTCATCAACGTCCTGCAGCGGAAATTTCCCGACCTGCGAATCGTCGTCACGACGACCACTTCGACCGGCTACACGCAGGCCTACGAGCGCCTGCCGCAGGAAGTCGAGTTGCTCTATTTCCCGCAGGATTTCCCGTGGTGCGTTCAGCGTGCGTACCGCTTGATTCAACCGGACTTCGTCGTCCTCATCGAATCCGAATTGTGGCCGAACCATATCTGGGCGGGGGCGGCACGCGGCGTCCCGATCTTTCTGGTCAACGGTCGCATGTCCCCCCGGTCCGAGCGCGGCTACAAACGGTTGGGCTGGCTGTCGCAACGCGTGTTCAGCCAACTCTCGCTGGTGTGCGCGCAAAGCCACGAGGACGCCGCCAATTTCACCGCCGTCGGCGTGCCCCCGGACCGCGTCCACATGACCGGCAACATGAAGTACGACATCTCCATGCCCCACGCCGACGCGCAATCGGTTGATCCCGTCCAGTTGCTCAAGCAGATCGATGTGTCGCCCGCGCAACCAATCCTCGTGGCCGGCAGCACCCATCCCGGCGAAGAGGAAATCCTGTTCGACCTGCTCGCCGACCTGCGTACGAAGTTCCCCCGCCTGTTCCTCGTTCTCGTCCCGCGCCACGTCGAGCGTACCCGCGAAGTCGTCGACCTCGCCAAACGCAAACAGGTCAAATTCATCCTCCGCTCCGAGATCAATTCGCGACTCGAACAAACCGCTAAACCCTACGATTGCCTCATCGTCAACAGCACCGGCGAATTGAAGTGGTTCTACAAGATCGCCACCGTGATCTTCGTCGGCAAAAGCCTCGTCGGGGAGGGGGGACAGAACATCGTCGAGGCCGCCGCCAGCGGTCATCCCGTCGTCTTCGGTCCCCACATGCAAAACTTCCGCGCCATCGCCCGCGAGTTCGTCGCCCAGGGCGCGTGCATCCAGGTCCCGGACGCCAACGGCCTTCGCCGCACCGTGCAGGAGCTGTTGGAGGACCCCAACCGCCGACGATCCATCATCGATGCCGCCCACCGCGTCATCGAATCCAACGTCGGCGCCACCACCCGCAGTATCGACCTCATCGCCCAGACGCTGAAATCGTAAGCGGGCCCTTGTAACCCCTCCGCCAGCCCTTGCGGCGCGAGCTTATCGGACTTATTGACTCGCCCGCAGCCGCGCGAGGGCGTCCCTCGCCGCAGGGAAATCCGGCCGGAGCTTCAAGGCCTGCTCGAATTGTTCGATGGCCTCTGGCACACGACCCTGTCGTTGGAGAGCAGTTCCGAGGTTATAGTGCGTGTCGACGTCGTCGGGCTTGAGTCTCAGCACCTGCTCCCAATGTTTCATCGCCTCGGGCAGCCTCCCCGCCTGTGACAAGGCGACTCCCAGATTGTAGTGCGCCTCGGCGTCATCGGGATTGATCCGCAACGCCTGCTCCCATTGTTCCGTTGCCTCCTGTACCCGGCCCGCCTGCCCCAGGGCGATCCCGAGGTTGTAGTGTGCTTTGGCGTCATCGGGATTGATCCGCAACGCTTCCTCGTAATGCGCCATCGCATCCCGGGCGTTGCCCTGTGTCAATAGCGCAATTCCAAGGTTCACGTGTGCATCGGCGTCATCGGGCTTGATCCGCAGGGCCTGCTCGTAGTGTGCGATGGCTTCCTCGATCTTACCCGTTTGCGCCAAAGCGGTCCCGAGGTTATTGAGCGCACCGGGGAAATCAGGATTGATCCGCAGGGCCTGCTCGTAGTGGGCGATGGCTTCCTCGATCTTACCCGTTTGCTGCAGGGCGGTCCCGAGATTGTAGTGCGGCTCGGCGTAATCGGGCTTGATCCGTAACGCCTGCTCGTACTGGGCGATGGCTTCCTCGATCTTACCCGTTTGCTGCAAGGCGGTCCCGAGGCTGTTGTGCGCCTCGGCATAATCAGGCTCGATTCGGAGAGCTTTCCCTAAGATTCGGATGCCTTCAGGCACCCGGCCCTTTAGCGCCAGCATCGTCCCCACCGAACAGCCCGCATACGCGTAGTTCTTGACGCTCACCAACACGTTAAAGACCACCGAGCAGCCCAAGAGCATGCTCCAACCCCAGCGCACCAGATGCCGCCGGACCGGCTGGTCACCCCGCCACAACCCCGGCGTAGTCAGCGCGCGCTCGAATCCGAGGATGCCAACCACGGCCAGGAGCACGAGTGCCGGCAGAAAATCCACCTCGTAGCGGAAGCTCGCGCTCCAGAAGAGGCCAAGGGTCACCGCGCAAATCCCGAAGAGCAGGGCGACTGCCGTGACAAACCAGCGCAAAGCGCCCCGCTCCTGACCCGACCGACCCCGCCACGCGAGCGGCGCGGCCAGTGCCAGCCACGTCAGGGGAATGTTGGCCAGCACGCCGAAGGGTTGTTTCGGCTGTGTATCATAGCCCGCTGGTAGAGGTGGCACAGTGATGTCATGTACGAAGGGAAAGCGACCGCTCCAGTGCGCCGGCTCCAGAAAAAAGACCCGGAAATTGAACCAGAGATAACGTAAACTCAAAAATTGCCTCGTCACCTGCCGTTGTCCGGCCAACTGATAGCGCACGCCGAATTCAAACGGATTATCGAAGCGCAGGGCGTTGTACAGCATCAGCCCGAGCCCGATCAGTATGATCGGACCGGTCGCCGCCGTCAGCAAAGCCCAAATCTTCCGGCGCTCACGCCACGCTTGGACCACCGGCACCAGCAGGATGACCGCGCCAAACAACAGCGAGGGCCGCGCCCCCACCGCCAGCCCGTAGGCCACACTCGCCGCCGCCAGCCATCGGCACCGTCGCTCCGGCTCGTGCAACGCGTCCCAAATCGCCCCCAAGGCCAGCATCGCCAGCATATACCCGCAACTGATCGCCACTTGGTAAATGTCGGATTGCGGCAACAGCGCCGGCAAACCTGACACCAAGCCGAGCGCCAGTGCGCAGGCGGCCACCACCCAGACGCTCACCCCGGGAAAGTACCGCCGCCACAGCGCGCGCAACAGACCCAGGCTCACGGTAACGCCCACGGCGGAGAAAATCGTCACGGCCAGACGGTTGAACAGGTAATGGCCGGTCAGCGCAACGAACGGCCAGAATAATATCAACGCCGGCGTAACCCCGAAGTACAAGTACGAGCCGGCCCTTGTAGTAGCTCAGGTCGGTCATCCCGTAAGGCAGCTCCCGGTAACGACGATTCGCGTCCGGATCGTACGGGTCGGCGAGCCGCGCGAGTCCGGGCGGCACCTCTTTTTTCAGGCCAAGCTGGCCGGCGCGAAAGCCCTGCACCAACAAATTGTAGTACGTGTCAGCCGGATTCGAGATCAACGATTCCAACTTCCCCAATGGAGCGGTGTACGCGTAGATCCCGATGACCACCGCACACATTCCGACCATTACCCTCCACTCACTCTTCATCGCGCGGGGAGCCTTCTCGTCATACTTCCTGTGGCTGTCGAGGGCGAAGTAATCCGCGCCTGTTGATCAAAGCCGCTCCGGCCGGCCAGAGCACTGTTGCACCGTCCAACATGCCCCAATCGTAACAATGGCTCCTACGCAAGTCCAGCATCTCGGCGCCCCAACCACGCGCTGTCGACGCGAAACCGGTCGCTCAGGGCCGCTCACGGGATGGGTTCAGATCAATGCCCATTTCCCCCGCCCGTACGGGAGGGGACAATTCGTCCGCAGCGTAGAGACGGTAACGATACGGGGTCCGATATAGCGATTGCGCCGAATCATCCACGCTGATCGTGACTGACGAAGCATTCCCCTTTCCGGGGGCCCGGTACATCCCCAACAAATCGTCCAGATTGCGAAGCGTCGGATTGATTATAAAGCCGCTTCTGGCAAGTGGGCGAACGAGCCGGTAATACTCGGTGTCGTGATCAACCGTCTCCACTGTCATGGTGATCTTCGCCGGTTTGTAAAGAAACTCGCGCAGTTTTCCCAACCAGGTGCTGCTAATCTCGACTTTAATCCACACGGGGCACTGGTTGGACAACAGCGGCAGTGGTTTCCCCCAAGTGGCCGTTCCTTCGCGAATAAGGCGGCGAGGGGTTGAGGACGGACGCGTTGCCTTCCGCTTCCACAGCATATACGTCTTCTCCATGCCGAGCGGCTCATAGTTCCGCAGGATCACTTCCAGCGCTCCCGCGTCATCTTCGGCCGCGAGGCGGTCTTCAACGGTCTGATACTTGAGAATCACAAATGCCGGGGCCGTGGGCCCCAGATAAAAGTCTCGATTACGCGCGACAAGAAACGGCGTGTAGGCGGAGTATCCCTGAAACACGGGGCGGGGTTGATAGTTCAAATCATTCAGCAGGGCAATCGCCTGTTCATGGCCGAATACATCGACCGACTCCTGACCGATCAGGCGCTTCATTCCGGGCAGGGCGTTTTCCTGTTTGATCCGTGACAGCTCTCCCTCAAGCGCTGCGCGAAAATCGGACGGGTGGATGATAACCGAGACGTTTACGGTGAATCGTGCAGAGGCGCGGCGGACGAACACCCCAAAGACCTCCGGGCCGTAGACGAACACCAAGAGGACATAGGGTAACGCCAGCGCGATCAGCGTCATTCCCAGCAAAAGTCGACGGTGTCTGGCGGGCGGACGAAACACGGCCCACGCCGCCGGCCCGACGAAGAGCAGAAAGGCAAACAAGGTTCCCAAATGGGAGTTGTCGGCACGAACGGCCCCTGCTTTCCAAGCGAGGACCAAACCCGCGCCGAGGACGAGCAGGATTGCCAGGTCGCGGTCCTTTTCCTTGCTGGCACACGCCAGACCAATGAGCAGACTCGCACTCAGCAGGAGTGCGCCCAAACCGCACCCGAACGCCGGCCACGGCGCGTTGATCGCCATCGCCTCGGCGTAGCCGGACACCAGCTCGCGCGCGCCGCGCAAGAAAGGCAGAAACCCCGAGACCTGCTGTCCGGCAAGACACCAAAACGACGACAGGCAAACGAGATACGTCATCGCCAATCCACTCGCCCGAAGCCATTTCCGTTTCGACAGCGCGTACGCGACAACGATCAGCAGGCTTGCCGCGCATAGCAGGAAGAACGTGAATTTGGTGAGCGAAACAACCGCAAGGAGAACCCCGACACCAAGTGCAAGTCCCGGGGATAATTGAGACTCAATCGTTAAACAGGCTGACAGGGCAATGGCAAACAAATACACCGCGTCGGAGGAAACCGTGGAGAAGAACACGATGTTCACGATAAAACACGACCGCAAGACGGGGCGCAATCGTAGCGTCAGCGTAGCCATGAGCAATGCAAAGACGCCCTTCAGCAGCAGTTCGAAACCGACCCGGCTCGCCAGAAGATAGCCCGAATACGTGTCGGTGGTGATGTATCCCAGCGGACCGTAGGTGAAGATCACGTCTTTCCCGAACTGCAGCCTTTTGAAAGCAAAGTAGCTCAGCGCGCCCTGCCACGACCGGTCCAGTACGGGACGGAACCCTTCCATCGGCAGATTGATTAGCGCCAGCCAAAACAGCACAAAGAACCCGAGGAACGCTGTCATGCGTCTCGCTTGAGCGCCTCCTCGAAACGTGGTCACCTTGAGATCCCTGTCCCCGGGTCGTTAGCCAGTGTGATGCTCAATGCAGGAACGCTCCGGTTGCCCCTCAAACGCGGCGAGTCAGCAAGAACGCCATAAGGATTCGGGTGCGATGTCATGCCGTTTTTGATGGTTTGCGAAATTTCGACGGTCTGGATCCTAGTGAGCCGAGGACCTTGTTGTTCCAACCAAAACGAGGAATATCCACCGGCGGACGGGAGATCAAGCCAACATTTCCCATATGACATACGCCCTGCGACCATCGCCGACCATTCACCCTGACAAGCGAACAACAACCCTTTCCAACCGTTCAGGCTGGCTCCCGCTTTTGACGATTTGCGAACCTGGTGGGTTGAACTTCCGAGGTTGCCGTTGCGCCGTCGCCAAATCTTCGGCGCGTCTCGTCGGACTCGGCGTACCGGCCCGCCCGCAGCCCCGTGAGGGCGTCCCTTGCTGCGGTGATATCCGGCCGGAGCTTCAGGGCCTGCACGAATTGTTCGATGGCTTCTGGCACACGACCCTATCGTTGCAAAGCGGTTCCGAGGTTATCGCGCGCCCCGTCGAAATCGGGTTTGAACGATAGCCCGTCCTGCCATGAACGGCTCTTCAATGACATGCATGACAGGAAGCCTCTCTCGCTTTCCGTAGACAACGTGGAACCGAGACGCCACAGCACGGTATTCAGCGCACTTCCCGGCGCTTCCTTACCGAGCTGTTGGGAGGAAAGACACTCGGCCAGCATCATACGCGGGGTTTACTGGCCTGCCTGCAGCCGTGCCAAGGCGGATCTCGCCGCGGTGAAATCAGGCTTGAGCTTCAGCGCCTGCTCGTATTGCTCAATCGACTCCGGCACCCGGGCTGTCTTCTCGAAAGCAAACCCCAAATTGTAGTGCGCCATGGCGGAGTCGGGCCTGATTTGCAACGCGTGCTCGAAGTGACCGATGGCATCTTGGATTCTTCCGGCGCGGGCTAGGGCGGTCCCCAGATTGATGTGGGCGTCCAGATAATCTGGATCAATTTGCAGTGCTTTCTCCAAATGACCGATTGCTTCTTGGGTCTTGCCTGCTACCGAAAAGGCAGCCCCCAAGCCGGCTTGCGCACGGGGATTGTCAGGACGTTTGAGGACGGTGTCCTGCCAAATGGTCAAGTCCGAATCGTAATCCCGATTGCGTTGGATGGTCAGGATGCACAACACCACGACCACTGCCCCGCCCGCTACGCACACGAACGCGAGGCGTTGCCGCTCACTGAACAGCCGCTTCCCGAGCCCAAACGCGCCGAGCACCACCGCCGTCACCACAGAGGCCAACGACAGGTACATGCGGTGTTCCACAACGGCGTCCGCCACCGGCACGAAGCTGGAGGTGGGTGCTAGGATCAGGAAGAACCAAACCCCGAGAAATCCCAGCGCGGGCCTGCGTTTCCACGCCCAGACTGTTCCCGCGAGCAGCACCGCCACTACGATCTGGGCGGGCAACGCATCCAGTATTTTGGGCCCGCGTGACGAGCCCGACAGCCAACCGTAATAGTCAAAACACAACGGACGAGGCCAGAACGCCAGCCGTAAATAGTGCAGCACCGCTACCGGCTGCATCAGCGCATATTGCAGCGGTGCAGTCCCCTGGTACTCGAACCCGGCGCTCGTCTTCCACTCGGATGGCGCGTTCGCCAACAACAAGGACAACAACAGCCAAGTGGTGGCCAAGCCCACGTACAACCAGCCCCGCTCTCGCATTGCTTCGCGCCACGAACTCGCTAGGAACACACGGTCATACATCAGTATGACCACCGGTGCCGTGACCATGATGGGTTTGGACGCCATCCCCAGGGCGCAACTGATCACCGCCGCGATCTTCCACGGATTCCTTCGGGGGTCGCCGTGACTGCGAATGACACAGTACAGCGTCAGCAGATAGAATAGGCCCATCAACGATTCGCCGCGCTGGATGGTATAGGTCACACTCTCCGTTTGGAGCGGATGCACCAGCCAGATCAACGAAATCGCTCCTGCAAGGGACGGCGCGGCCCCGCCGAAACTGGGGCGCAACGTTTCTGAAATCAATGTTCGCCGCGCCACTCCGTACAACGTCAGTGCGGCGAGGATGTGAACGCCCACATTGAACACGTGGTATCCCCACGGGTCAAGCCCGCCGAGCGCGTAGTTCACTGCCAGCGAGAGATGCACGACCGGACGCGAACTGTGCCTGATGATTTGCCAAGGCCTCCGCAGGTGCCGAATCCCGGGATACTCCACGATGTGAGGTCTGTCATCGAAAACAAACCCATCGTGAAAACTGTTATGATACGCCCCAATACCAGCAGCAATGATCAATACGGGGATGAACTTGCGCAGTTTCATCAGTCCAAAGGTTTATCCGAGCCGGCCACGCGCGACCAGCGTTAATTGATCTACGTTTCTCCCCGCTTGGGCGATTTGCGAACCTTGCGGTTTCAACTGCCCAAGTCTACCTTTCACTGACCTGCCCGCAGCCGCGCCAAAATCGGGCCGGATGACGGAAGCGATTGAGCACCTGAAGCAAGCCATTCGGATCAACCCCGATTTCCCTGAGGTGCGGTACAATTTGGGGATCGCCCTGGAGCAAGCGGGTAGAGTGCCGGAGGCCATCGAGCAATTCCAGCAGGCACTGAAGCTCCGACCGGATTTTGCCCCGACAAGAAGCGCGCCAACGCGGCTGGGAGCCGGTCAGTGAGCCCCCCAGGGCTGGTGCCGCTTCGGGTGGAACGGCTCGTTTTCAGAAGCTTTCCTGCGACTTGCCGGACTGACATTTTGTCCCCGCCCGCACCATGCCAGAAACCAACTTAACTCCTTCTGGGCCACAAACAACCGGCTCCGCCAGCGCTCCCGTTCCATTTTCACAAAAAATCCTTTTACATTCCCGCAATTTCTAGTCTAAGCTACGGTGCGCTTGGAGAAAAGTTGCCCCGAGCACTTCGGGGTATGCCTCGTATCCGCGAGGCAGGAGGAAATGTGTCGTGAACAAGGCAGATTTATTGGCGAAAACAAAAACCGAACTGCTGAAAATCGCGCAACGGCTTGGTTTGCGGGGCGTTTCTACGCTCAACAAGGACGAGCTCGCCGGCCGCATCCACGACGCCCAACAGCGACCCAAGGGAGCCGCCGCCAAACAACTGATGGGTGTCGGCACTCTCGCGCGAAAAGTCGCCGATGCGGTCAAACGCCGCGCTGTCCGCCGTCGCACCGACGCCGATGAACCCGAGATGGCTGTCGCCAAAGTCGCCGCTACTGCCAAGTCGCGGTTGCCACGCCCGGCGCGACAACCCAAAGCCACTCCGTCACCCGAGCCATCGACCGCCGAAGACAATGGCGCAACTCAGCCGTCCACCGAGCTTTCCGCGCACAAATTCGATGTCTCACCGGCCCCACCGCCTCCGAGTCAGGTATTTCACGAGGAGCATCTCGGGGAGTTGCCCGATTCCTACGGCACCGGTCGGTTGTTTCTCACCGCGCGCGATCCGCACTGGCTCTACGCCTACTGGGATTTGAGTTGGCAACAAATGGCCGACTCCCGTGGCCAGGCTTCCGATGGTCGCCTGCTGTTGCGCGTATATGAGAAAAACCACGGCGACCCGATTCAGGTCCTCACGCTCGGGCACGACTCGCGCAATTGGTACATTCCCGTCAACAAGGCGGCCACCACCTACCGCGCCGAACTCGGCTACTGGCGTCACGATGGCCAGTTCCATGTCATCAGCCACTCGCGTGAAGCCACCACGCCGCCGGACGCGGTCTCGCCCGATACCACGGCGCGGTTCGTCACCATCCCGATCGATATTCCATTCCGCGAGTTGTTCGAGATCATTCGCGGCCACATGCGCGCGGGCGAAGCGCTGGCCGATGCCCTGCATCGCCTCCAACTCGCCGGCTTCCGATTCCCCTTCAAACTCGGGCTGGAACTCGGTCCGTGGACTGCCGAACAGGCGGCCGAATTGGAGCGCATCCTCGGCGGCGATCTCTTCCGCCGCATCCAGATGGGGTCGTTCGAAATCTCGGAATGGCTGCGCCGCCGGATGCAGGAGGAACTCAGCTCGGGCATGTTCAGCGCGTTCAGCCCCAGCGGTTCCAGTTGGTCGGCGGCGCCCCAGAAGGGATTCTGGTTTGTTGTCAACGCCGAGTTGATCATTTACGGCGCGACCGAGCCCGACGCGAAAATCACCGTCGACGGCAAGCCCGTCAAGCTGCGCAACGACGGCACGTTCTCGTTCCATTATTCGTTCCCCGACGGCCAATACAAGCTGCCCGTGGTGGCGGTCTCGAAAGCGGGCGACGACAAGCGCGAGGTGCAGTTGACCTTCGAGCGCCAGAGCCGGGCCAAGGGTGAGGTCGGCACCGTCAAACAGCCGGCGCACCTGAAGTCGCCCGCGGCAGCCTAATGCGCGGCCGGACGTTTCATTCGGGGCAACACAACGGTTCTGGGGCGGAACCGAAACGCGGAAAGGAATCCAGGCCGTGCCACAAGGTTATGTAGCGCTCATTCTGCACGCGCATCTGCCGTTTGTGCGCCATCCCGAGTACGAGGATTTCCTCGAGGAAGACTGGTTGTACGAGGCCATCACCGAGACGTACATCCCGATGATCAAGGTGATGGAAGGCCTCGTGCGCGACAACGTCGATTTCCGCCTCACGATGTCGCTGACGCCGCCCCTGTGTTCGATGCTTCTCGACCCGTTGCTCCAGGAACGCTACATCCGCCATATCACCCGCCTCATCGAGTTGACCGAAAAAGAAATCGAACGCACGAAATGGGACCGCGCGTTCAACGATCTCGCGTGGTTTTATCACAACCGCTTTCAAGAGGCCCGCGCCACGTTTTGCGACAGCTACGGTCGCAACCTCGTCGGCGCGTTCCGCAAGTTTCAGGAAATGGGCAAGCTCGAGATCATCACCTGCGGCGCCACCCACGGGTTCCTGCCCCTGATGATGGAGCATCCCGAAGCCATCCGCGCCCAGATCATGATCGCCCGCGATCACTACCGCCAGTGTTTCGGCTGCGATCCGCGCGGCATCTGGCTGCCCGAGTGCGCCTATGCGCCCGGCATCGAGAAGTACCTGCAGGAGGCCGACATCCGCTGGTTCATCATGGACTCGCATGGCATCATGTTCGGCCATCCACGTCCGCGCTACGGCATTTACGCGCCGGTGTTCACACACTCGGCGGTCGCGGCGTTCGGACGCGATGTCGAATCCTCCAAGCAGGTGTGGAGTTCGGAGGAAGGTTATCCGGGCGACGCTGACTACCGCGATTTCTACCGCGATGTCGGGTTCGACCTCGAGTACGACTACATCAAACCGTACATCCATCCCGACGGCATCCGCTGTTTCACGGGCGTGAAGTACTACCGCATCACCGGCAAGACGCCAAACAAGGAGCCGTACAACCGTCATTGGGCGATGGAAAAAGCCGCGTCCCACGCCGGCAATTTCATGTTCAACCGCGAGAAACAGGTCGAACATCTCCACGGGCATCATGAAACGTCCGCCGCTGATCATCTCGCCCTACGACGCGGAACTGTACGGTCACTGGTGGTTCGAAGGCCCGGACTTCATCAACTATTTCACCCGCAAGGTCGCGTTCGACCAGAACGTGTTCAAGCTCACCACGCCGACCGAGTATCTGCGCGATTTCTCGACGCAACAAATCATCGAGCCGAGCGCCTCCAGCTGGGGCAACAAGGGTTACTGGGAAGTCTGGCTCGAAGGTTCCAACGCGTGGATTTATCCGCACCTGCACGTCGCCGCGCAACGCATGACCGAACTCGCCCGCAACTACAAGAATGGCGATCACACTCACCCAGCGCGCGCTCAAACAGGCCGCCCGCGAACTGCTGCTCGCGCAGTCCAGCGACTGGGCGTTCATCATGAAGACCGGAACGATGGTGCCCTACGCCGTGAAACGGACGAAAGATCACATTCTGCGGTTCACGCGCCTCTACGACCAGATCAAATCCCACCACATCGACGAACCCTGGCTCGCCTCCATCGAGTGGCGCGACAACATCTTCCCCGACGTCAATTACCACTACTACGAGTAGCGCCTTATGACGGCCTTAGCTCGTCTCGAACAGTGGTACGCCCGTCAGTGCAATGGAGAATGGGAGCACCACGGCGGGGTCACAATCCAAACCTGCGATAACCCGGGCTGGTGGGTAAAGATTAAGTTGAAGGGAACTGCGCTCGAACGTGTCCCGTTTGACCGTGTGGCCGAGAACGTCGATGAAGCTAACTTTCAGAAGGGCGACCGTTGGTTAGCTTGTCATGTTACCGACGGCGTCTGGAATGGCGCAGGCGACGAGACCAAACTCGAAAGGATTCTCGAAGTCTTCCTGTCGTGGGCGGAGCGCCAGCAGAGTTAGCGATTTGTGCGAGCGAACAGTGTTTCGCTCTACCCCAGCGCTGCCAGCACGGCTTCCCGAATCTGTTCCAGCCGCTTCGTATCGCAGATCTTCTTGCCATCCGTGCCGGTGAGGAAGAACACGTCGGCAGCCTCGCCTTCCTCGGTGACGATGATGGCGTGGGCGATGTCCACATCGCCGGCGGAAATCGCTTCCAAAATGTCGTGCAACAAGCCGACCCGATCGGGGGCTTGGATCTCCAGCATCGTGTAATCGTCCGAGCGCTCGTTGTCCATCACCACCACGGACCCGGCGGTGCTCCTGGCGAGGTCCGCTGCGGACGGCTCGCTGGCGTGCTGCAGCCAGGTGCGCAGCGCCAGTGTCGCCGTTGCCATTCGGGCTGAGGGCGACCGTCAGCAAATGCTCCATCTGCTTCAACCGCGAGATGTCCTGGACGTGACGGACCTGCTCGTCGCAAACCTGGAACACGTCGAGCACGACGTTGTCCGCCCGCGTGTAAATGTCCGCGCGCACGATGTTCAGTCCCACCGCCGCGAATGATCCCGCGAACTTCGCCAGTAATCCCAGACGGTCCCACGTGCAGACGACCACTTCGGAAAATCCCCGATCCGGCAAGTGCCGCCAGCGAACCACCGGGAGGCGCCAGCATCACGTCGCTGCGCGCGAGACCGTCTATAAATTCATGAATGATGTCCAGATGCCACCGCAACGTCGCCGCGTCCACGCGCGGCCAGTACCGCAGCGGCATCCCGACAAAATGGAGTTCGAGTTCTTCCGAGCGGAGGCCCAGGTCGACGGACGCGATGCCTTCGTACAACCGGCCCCGATGCGCTTCGGCGAATTGCCGCGCCGCCTTCGGGTTCCGATTCAAATGCGGGCCGAGGGACGCGTGCGGGACCGACAAAGTTCGTTTTTCAGGGGGCGAAGAAATTGACGAGAAAGCTTCCGTATCCATACCGCCACTCAAAGCAACGAGCGTGCTCGATTCTCCGTGATTTGCTGGCTCCGGCGCGTCACTTGGACTGAAGACGTCCCAAAAGCCCTGTAAAATCAGCGAGAACCTGCCGTTGTAGCCACCCGTCATAACGCCGGCGAAAAATCTCGCGCACCTTTATTTCCGCCCCATCCGCTGTTGCCATTTGCCCACGCTGGTCAGGTTTTTGGCGGGTTCTCCGGGAATTCGACCTTGCGTGCTTCCGCTGTCGCCAGTAGCTTGTGCGGTTCTTATGTTGACGATCTCGGGAATGACCAAGGCGTTTGGAGCGCGCGTACTGTTCGAGGACGCGTCGCTGCAGGTCAACCGTGGCGACCGCATCGGATTGGTCGGACCGAACGGTGCGGGCAAGTCGACCTTGTTCTCGCTGATCCTCGGCCACGACTCGGCGGACGCCGGCGAAGTGACCATCGAGCGGAACGGAACGCTCGGGCACTTGCCGCAAGAAACCGCGCCGGTCGGCGAAGAGTCAGTGCTGGAGCTGGCGACGGCGATTACGCCCGAGATGGCGGAGTTGCAGCGTCGGCTGAAGGCATTTGAGGCCGGCCACGACACGGAGTCGCACGATTTTCACGAGGTGCAGGCGCGGTTTGACGCCCTTGGCGGGTATCAACTCGAACCGA
Source organism: uncultured Verrucomicrobiae bacterium (assembly GCA_963842185.1). GTDB lineage: Bacteria > Verrucomicrobiota > Verrucomicrobiia > Palsa-1439 > Palsa-1439 > Palsa-1439. The sequence continues at coordinate 152,282 of CAWJFL010000010.1, read as the reverse complement.
AGGCCAAGACGATCCTGCGCGGCCTGGCATTCCGCGAACGCGACTTTGACCGGCAATTGAAGGCGATGAGCGGCGGGTGGGTGATGCGCGCGTATCTGGCGCGGTTGCTCGTTCAACAGCCCGACCTGTTGTTGCTCGATGAACCGACGAACCATCTCGACCTTGAGGCCCTGCAGTGGTTCCAGGAATACCTCAGGACGTATCCCGGCGCCGTCCTGTTGATTTCACACGACCGCGAATTCCTGAACGAGCTTGTCGGCAGCATCGTGGAGATTCGCCAGAGCCGACTCCTCCGCTATCGCGGCAACTACGACGAGTACCTCATCCAGCGCGACGCCCAGTCGGAACAATTGCTCGCCGCCTACAAGAACCAGCAACGCGACATCCAACGCCTGCAGGAGTTTGCGGACCGGTTCCGTGCGAAAGCCAGCAAAGCCTCCCAGGCCCAGGCGAAGCTCAAGCAGATCGAGCGCATGGACAAGATCGAAGCGCCGGTCAACGAGGCGCGCAAGATCAAGTTCCGCTTCCCGCAACCCCAACGCAGCGGGTTGCGCGTCGTCACCCTCAAGGACATCCACCACGCGTATGGCCACACTGTCGTGTATCGTGGCATGAATTTTCACGCCGAGCGCGGTCAGCGCATCGTCTTGGTCGGCCCGAACGGCGCGGGCAAGTCCACATTGCTCAAGCTTCTCGCGGGCGTGCTCGACGTCCAGAAGGGCACGCGCGAGCCGGGGTTGAACGCGAAAGTCGGTTACTACGCGCAGTATCGCGTGGAGATGCTGAACCCCGAGCACACGGTGTTGCAGGAAGCACTCGATACTCCGCAACGCATCTCGGAGGAATTCGCCCGCACCGTGCTCGGCTCCTTCCTGTTTCGCGGCGATGACGTGTTCAAGTCGGTCGGCGTGCTCAGCGGCGGCGAAAAGAGTCGGCTGGCGTTGGTCAAGCTGCTGCTCGATCCGCCCAACCTTCTGTTGATGGATGAACCGACCACGCACCTCGACATGGCCAGTATCGATGCGTTGATCGGGGCGCTCGGGTCATTCGAGGGCACGCTGATCTTCATCAGCCACGACGTCTATTTCATTCGCCAGCTCGCGCGGCACGTCTTGCACGTGAACAACGGCCATCTCACGCATTATCACGGCGATTACCAGTATTACCTCGATAAGTCGGCTGCCGCTGCCGCCGCGGCCCAAGCGGCGGCTCCCGTCGCACCGGCGGTTGATTCTCCGCGAACAAAGGCCCGCGAACAGAAACGCTTCGAAGCCGAAGCGCGCCAGGTCCGGTCGCGCGAGCGGCGCGCCCAGGAACAGATCGTCGGTCATCTCGAAAAGGAGATCGCCCAACTGGAACAGGCGCAGAGAGAACTCGCCACCGAATTGGAAAAGCCCGAAACCTACGACAAACCCGGCCGCGCCGTGGCGATCAATCGTGACTTGACCCACATCACCGACGACCTCGCCCGCGCGATTGCCGAATGGGAGCAAGCTGCCGCGCGACTCAACGAGTTGAAACCGGCGGCGTCCCCCGGCGTCCCAGCGTCCTGAGGTGCTCGATCAATTCGCCCCGCTACTCCCACAGTTTCTGCGGGTAGTCGCAACTGGCGATGAGGCCGCGGATGCCGGCAGTGACGCGAGGTTTGTCCTCCTGATAGGTGACGCCGAACCAGGAGGACGGCGTGCGCAACACTTTCACGCGGGCGACGCCTGCGGCGACCAACTCGTTGACCGTTGTCGGGATGTAACACTCACTCTTCTGTTCCTGCCCGTGCCGCCGCATGAACTCGAAGAACCGTTCGCGCAACTGCGCGAAATACCAACGGAGTGAACCCCCAGAAGTTCATCGACACGAGTTCATCGCCGGTCAGGGCGCGGCCGTCGGCTTGCGCGCCGCGGCCCTGCTTCTCCACCTTGGTCAACTCCGTGATTGCCCGCAAATAATCCTGGCCATCGCACTCGCACACACCGCGGGACACGCTGCCGTGTTCCGACAAGGTGTTGCGCAGGGTGTACCCGACCATCGAGTAATCACCGCCGCCCGCGCGCAGAAAGCCGCCCATGACCTGGAAGGATTCACGCCCGTAAAAGTCGTCGGCGTTGATTACCGCGAACGGTTCATTCAGCGCTTCCTCGGCTTGGAGGATGGCATGGGTCGTGCCCCACGGTTTCGTGCGTCCTTCGGGAACGGTGAATCCTTGTGGAAGGCTGGCGAGTTCCTGGAAAACGTAATCGACAGCGATCCGCGTTTCGAACCGGCTGCCAATCGCATCGCGGAAGGGCACCTCGATGTCGCGGCGAATGATGAACACGAGCCGCGCAAACCCCGCCCGCACCGCGTCGTATACCGAATAATCAATGATCGTCTCGCCGTTGGGACCAACGGGATCGATTTGCTTCAAGCCGCCGTAGCGGCTGCCCATGCCCGCGGCCATGACCAGCAGTGTTGGTTGCATTCTCGCCTCAGGAATCGTTCGCCACCATTTTCCTTACCCGCCACGGGGTGATTTCGTCAAGGAAGACCTGCCAATGCCGGGAGATTCTTGGCGGTACGCGGGAATTTCACCGGTAACAACTACGTGGTTGACTTTGGCCACGAATTCTTTCGCCGTTCGGGCGGATCTTACCAGCGCGTACACGCCAAGACCTCATGCGATTCTGGAACTGAAACCATGTTTTGTTGACAGAATTGTCCAAGTACTCCTCGCCCCGCTTGGCCCTCCGGCCAAAAACGTTACCCCGATTGGTTGCATCTCTGAGAGTTGGGTGACAAACGGGCTTGTGAAGCTCTGAAGTGAAATCCGGCACGACGGATGCAGGGTACGACGACGGCAAGTCCTGAATATGAGAGACAAGCAACAAGATTTTGGACGGCTCGGAACCGAAGAACCCCTGCACGGTTGCGCGCGCGACAGCCGCGCTAGCGGCAATAATGTCGCCGACCGCAACTCTGGCGACAAAACCTGCAATCCGACCGCAATTCGCGCCCGCCGTGTCCCTTCACCCCGAGCCGTCCATGGCTTTTTCACAACGTCGCCCATGACAAATTTCCCGTGTGACCAGATTTTTACCAAAGGAGCAAACCAATGAGCGTGGCGGATCAGCCGACGACAAGAAATGATGAGTTGCGGGCCGAAGTGCGCAAGAGTTCTCTGGAGGAAGCGCGTCCGGCCATGGTGCCGATCCGTCTGGCGCTGCAAGCCGTGGCGAAAAATTCCGGCGACGAGCCCAAGCTGCAGGAGTTGTTCGACCGGGTACAGGCATTGGGCAGCAGTCCGATTTTGACGAGGCTTCCCACCATCGCGCGCGTGGTGGCCGCCTTCGAGCAATTACTCCGTCAGTTGGTGGACAAGCCCGATTGCCTCAACCACTCCGTCCAACGCACGATGGCGCAGACCGTTGATTTGCTCTGCGCGTTGTTCGATGGCGATGGCCGCGAGGTGGACCTCGTCATGTCGCGGGCCCTGGCGGTTGACGACCAGCAGATTGCCCTGCGAGCGGTCATGAACGCGCTGGAAAAGGCCAACCTGAAATCGCAGGCATTGTCGGACCCGGGCGCGGCATTCAGCGTCGCGCAAGAATGGCAGTTCGACCTGATCGTGCTCGATATCGAAATGCCCGGCATGACGGGCGTCGAATTGTGCGCCAAGCTGCGCTCGCTGCCGAATTACAAGAAGACGCCGATCCTGTTTGTGACGAGCGCCAGCGACTTCGAGCATCGCGCCGATGTGTGCCGCAGCGGCGGCAACGATCTGATCGCCAAGCCGTTTCTGGCGACGGAACTCTGCCTGAAGGCCCTCACGCTCATTGTGAGTTCAAAGGCCATCTGACCGGGCCGGCACCCGCCTTTCTCGTTGCCTTGTCGCGCGGCTCCGTCGTTGCAGTGGCGACGGCATTTCAGTAGAGTGCCGTCAGTGGACCACTTGTCATGACTTCGATCCTGGGTCGAGACCTTCCCCGCGCGTTTCGAATTCTGTTGTTGTGCTTGATGGCAGCCATACCCGCCGGGTATGTGCTGAAAAGCTACACGTCAGAAACAAGATTTACGCGGTTGCTATATTTTGGCTCGGAGTTCGTCGGACAGGTCCTACCACAGGTCAAAGCGTGCGGGTTGGCGGTGTCGTCCACGGACGGGTATGACGGGCAATTCTATTGTCAGGTGGCGACCGACCCGTTGCTGCTGAATCGCCAAGAGTTGCAGGACGCCCTCGACATCCCTGCCTACCGAGCCACGCGGATCTTCCTGCCGTGGCTGGCCTATGTCGGTGGTTTGGGCCAACCGTGCGCGATCATCCAAGTGTATGCGCTATTGAACATCGGCTTTTGGTTGTTGCTATTGGGCGGAATGGTTTGGTTCCTGAAACCACGGACGATCCAGGATTTCCTGTGCATCTTCGCCGCGGTCATGACGTCCGGCGCCTTGTTTTCGTTGCATCGATCGCTGGTGGATTTACCCGCCGCGACACTCGCGTTTTACGCCGCGAGTCTCAGCGGAACCAGCGCCGTCGCGGCGGCCGTACTGATGTTACTGACCAAGGAAACATATTTCCTCGCGCTGCTGTCCGTGTGTTGGCCGACGCACAAGAAGGCCGGAGAAATCGCGGCGCGACTTGTGATTGTGCTGATTCCCGTCGCCGCATGGTACCTGTACGCACACCTCCGATTGGGGTTCACCAACTCGGACGTGCCGAACACGAGTTGGCCGGGGGTCGGGCTGGCCGATTATTTGGTGCGAGCGTGGCACCAATGGTATCCGAAGCGGATGCTCAGCCCGCGATTGACCGTGGACCTGTTGGCGCCGATTTCCCTGATCGTGCAGGCGTGTTATCTATTGCTGCGCCGCGATATCCAATCGCCCTACTGGCGGATGGGCGTTGGTTTCATCTTCTCGTATTTACTGCTCAGCCCCAACGTGTTTGTCGAACAGCTCTCGTTCACACGCGACGTGATTCCATTGGTGGTGGCGTTCAACATCGCGATGCGGAAGGAAAAGGGCTGGCAGTTTGCCGCATGGTTCGTCGCGGGCAATGTCGGTCTGTACTGGGGACTCCGGGAAACCCTGGTTGCCCTGTTCTAACGCGGCGTGAATCTTCGCCGGTTGTGGCGCGTATGTTGACCTTATCTTGTGGGCGCTAGCAAACGCCGCCGGTTGACGCCAGGATTTCCCGGACGACGGCCATCACTTCCTCGACGGTGATCGCGGCAAACGAGCGCCGCCAATGGCTGTCTCGGGATTCCCAGCGCTTGCGAAGAACGGGTTTCGTAACGATGACCGCTTTCTCGGTCAATGGCCGCCAGCGTGTCGGGCCATACAGCGGTGCGGTTCGCCCGAAAATGACGACCACGGGACACTCCACTGCGGCGGCAAGATGGCTCGGCCCCGTGTCGCGCGTAATCGACACCCGCGCATGCTTCAGGAGCCAGCCCAATTCAGCGAGGTTCGTATGCCCGGCCAGATTGAGATGGCTGGCTCGTCTGCGTGGCACGAGAGTCAGCGGCTTCCGCTCCCACGAATACCGGCCGGAGATTCAATTCCTTGTCCAACCAGTCCGCCAAGCGCAGGAAAGTGTTCGGTCGGCCAACGGGCAATCGGTGAATGGGCCGATGGATTCAATACGGCAAACGCTGTTGACTCCAATGGCCACGGCAATTTCGCGCGGAGCGAATCGCGCGCGGACTCGGGAAGATGCACGTTCGGCGTGAGATGCTCCGGCTGCGGCAGGCCGACGAGCTTCAAGAGATCGAAGTTGTACGCCGCTTCGTGTTTGACGCCTTCGGAACGACAGTCGGGCAGCGAATGCGTGAGATACCGGGTCAGGAACCGCTGTTGGTATCCGATCCGAACCGGCACGTTCGCGTCGCGCGCACCCCGATAGCACGCGGCATCGGGATGGAGATGAACCACGGCGTCGAGATGGAGCGGTCCGATTCGCGATGGGTCGGAGAGAAAGCCATCGAGGTTGGGATGTCCCTCCAACAACGGTCGCATTCGTTCCGCCGCGTAGAAGTACAGCGCACCGCGCGGGAAGAACTGGCGAATGGGCGTGATGCAGGAGGTGGAAATGATCACGTCACCGACGCGGTCGGGTCGTGCGATGAGCAGCCGTGGCGCGTCAGGCAGCGCCAATTTCGCGGAGCAGGTCATTCGTGTAATCGTCCCAGGAGCGGAAGCTGCGGCGGCTGGCTTCGGCGAACAGATGATCGTACAAGTCGGCATTCGCCAGCAATTGGCGCATCCCGTCGGCCAACGACTCCGTGTCGGCACAGGCCACGGGCAGGCAACCACCGCCGACCGAGACCTCTCCAAGGGCTCCGTTGGCGCCGCAGACGCAAGGTCGTCCGTGCCACAGGCTTTCGAGAATCGGCAGGCCGAAGCCTTCACGAAGCGACGGATACACCGTGAACGAGCAGTCACGATACGCCTGATGAAGGGCGTGATCGCTGACGTGTCGCAGCCATTTCAACGGGCGACCGCGCTTCACCAGACGATCCACCTGGGAAAGGACGGTCGCGCCCCAGTCAGCCGTCATCCGGCCAACAAGGAATCAGCCGGAAGTTCAGGCCCTCCGACCAGAGTTTTTCCGCTGCCTCCAGCAACTTGAGATGGTTCTTGCGGCGCTCCAGCGTGGCGACGCACAGGATCCGTTTGGCGCCGAAATTGGGCGACACGGTGGGGCGCGGGTCTCCGAAATCGGTGGGCCAACCGAGGACGGCGGTTGCCGCGGGCGTGACGCCATGAGAGTTCCAGTAAAAGTGCAAGTCGGCTTCAACTTCGCGGGAAACGCAAAAGACCTTATCGAGGTTGGCGAGGGCGCAAATGTAATCGGGGAAGTTGCGTTGACGCTCGGGCGCCGTCATCTCGGGCAGACGCAACGCGATCGCATCGTGGAAGACGGCGTAACGTCGGCCGGGGAACCGCGCCGGCGCAGCGAGGAATCTCTTGATGCGGTTGTCCTGAAAAATCTCAGGGACCACGAGAAGGTCGGTGACCTTTGCTTCAGCATCCAATGCCACGCGGCGCTTCCTGTGTTGAAGGTGGCGGACGGCCTTTGACCAAGGGAACGAGGCCGAGAGCGACTCGGGCTTGGCGCTCGCGTCCCGATGACGAGCGAACGGCTCGGTGAGGAATCGCAGTTCGGATGCAGAGAGGTGACAATACGAATTGAGTTTCGGGTTCCAAAGCAGCGGCGTCACCGGCAAGCGGCGGCCAATCCCCGCGAACATACCGCGCACCATTCGTTGAACGCCGGTGTTCATCGGCGACTTGCAGGAGCTGGTGACATCGAGATAAAGCACGGGAGAGTCTTATTGGGGGAATGCCAGGCCGTGGCCCGCCGTGGCTGCTTTCCATTTGGTGGGGGTGATTTTCATCTTGCAAATCCAGGGGACACTCCTAACAATTCCGCCGCTTTCCTGCAAGAACAGGCTCGATGTGATGAACCGGGCACACTCGTGCGGGAAACTGGTGAGGCGGCACACTCGCGGCCCCCAAGGTTATCAATTGTGAGATACAAAATCATACATGCCAACCAAGATTGAAACGACACCGATCCCCGGCGTCATGCTGGTCATTCCCGACGTTCTTTCGGACGCGCGGGGTTTCTTCACCGAAGTGTACCGCGCCGACCGATTCAAGCAACTGGGACTTCCGGAAACATTCCTGCAATGGAACCAGTCCCACTCTGTCAAAAACGTAGTGCGCGGGCTGCACTTCCAGTGGGACCCGCCGATGGCCAAGCTCATGCGGGTTACCCTCGGTGAAGCGTATCTCGTGGCAGTGGATATCCGGAAGGGATCGCCCACGTTGGGAAAGCATTTCGGCGCGATTGTCTCGGCGGAGAACATGAAGATGATTTACGCGCCCGCCGGGTTCGCCCGAGGATTCTGCGTCCTGTCCGAAAGGGCGGACATTCAATATCTGTGCACGGGCACTTATAACCCCAAGACCGAGTCGGGAATCCTATGGAGCGACCCGGCCCTGGGCATCCCGTGGCCGGTGACGAACCCGATTCTGTCGCCAAAGGACGAGAAGGCGCAGACGCTCGCTCAATGGCTGGCGCGACCCGAGTCGGACTCTTTCCAATATTAGATTTCTATCGGGCGTGGTCGGCGGCATCGGCCAACCGCCAGCGCGCGATGTTCTCGAGGCGCGTGCGATACAGGCGGCCAACCACCACGGGTGAAAACCGCTCGCGAATTGCCTGCTGCGCCTGCTGCCCGAGGCGAACGCCGAGATCGCGGTCACTGAGGAGTCTTCTCATTGATTGTGCCGCATGGTCGATACTGGGATCAGCCCAGGTCTGACCCTTTCGATAGGGGCCGTGGTCGCGGTCCAGCGTGACCAGTTTGTAGTCGACCGGGATCGAATTGGCCGTCGAAAGGAATTCCGATGGAGCGGACCAGTTGGTGGCAATCACCGGCTTGCCTAGCGCCATCGCCTCCACGAGGCACAGGCCAAACCCTTCGGCGCGATGTAGCGACACGTAGCAATCGCAGGCCGCTTGCAGGCGTGTCAGTTTCTCCCGGGGGAAGGTTTCATCGATGAGGTGGATGCCCGGAAGATTGTCGGTCAGCGCCCGCAGTTCATCGAGCGCGGCGGCGTGCGGTTGGGTGTGATGAACCTTGATGACCAACCCCACATCCCTGGTGCGCGTGAATGCTTGCTGGTAGGCGTGGATGGCCGCCCTTGGATTCTTGCGTTCCTGATAGGAGTCCAAATCATAGATAATCAGGAACAAATACGAACCCGGTGGCAGGTCGAACTCGGCGCGGTCGACTTGCGGGGGTGGCTGGACATCGATCGCGTGTGGCATGACCAGGACCGGCACCGGAGCCTTTGCGCTGATCGTTTCCCAGGTGAATCGGGAGGGGACCCAGACTTCGTCGACGTGTTTGAAGTGGTCCATCCACATGCCCGGGAAAACGGACAACTCCCAGGCCCAGTATCCGATTCTATACCGGCCACGATCGAACAAGGTTGGATGTCGAATGGCCAGAGAAGACATCTGTGGCACATCCGCGTGAAATACAGAGATGGGCCATCGCTCTGGCGGCAGTGGCCCGTCCACATCGATCTGGCGAGCCGGAATCTGCGCGGCGCGTAGCGACCGCAAGGAAGCGCGTGCGCCCTCACTGACGCCGTTATCTAGGGAGAAGTGGGCGCACACGTTAGCGCCGAGATTCAACTCCTTGTCGCCGACGCCGGGCAGGTACGGTTGGTCGGGAATTGTGAAGTCGCAGATGACCTGGTCGTCAATTAGAACGCGCCTAATTCCGAGGCAACGCTGGATCGTCCGATCGCGGTATTTCTGTAGGTTGGCAACCGCACCACGGAAAATGGAGAAATTTGCCAGAACGCGTCCAAGCCAGGCGTACCCACCATGGAGCAAACTTTGTGCGTGCCGCAACCGCAATTCACCCTTCCGCGATGCAGGTGGCGGCAGGGCGAATGATTGCTGGAAGGAACCCGGTGCGGAAGGCACGATCACGCCGAGTTTCGTTCCATCGAGCCGCACCTCGACCCGCGGTGGAGGGCATTGTGACTCGCCGTCGCGCGGTGGCGTGAAGGTGAACTCCAATGTGGCGGTGGTCCCTTCGAAATCGCGTGGCAAATGAATGCTCGCGTCGCGCTTGAACCAAATGGTGGTTCCATCGGTGCTCTGCCGGTCTTCAAGAAATCCACGCAGGACTGGTTTCATCGCATCGCTCGAGACCGCATTGTACCACAGGAGCACGCAATTATACCCGCGATGATTGCCGACCGTCAGCCGGAAACTGTCACGAGCCATGTGACGCAGCGACTTCTCAGATGTTCTCGTTCACAAGAAAATCGTCGCGTCCCTCATGTGGTGGCGAACGATAGCGACCTTTTTCTCGTGCCAAATCCCGCCACGCTGGATCATTGCCTATGCGCGGCACTACGGTGAGCACCAATTACGGGAGGGGGGCGTTACCGGTGCGTTGGGCGAAATTTGCCTTCAGCTACTGGATGAATCTGCTGGTATTGGCTCCGAAAGTTGCACCCGAAGGCGCAAGGATGCTCCTGTGGAAACTCGGCCCGCCCTATCCAAGCGCGTGCCGAAGAGTGCGCGACTTGCCAAGCGGTCTGAAACTGGATCTTCTCCGAAGACGGGCGACGCGACGTGCGGTTAGGTGCCGCGGATCATTTGGCAGGATGCTGGTCAGCGCGTTTTTGGGCTACCAGATACAGGGTGTCTCCCAGGTTTAACGAGAATCCGCAATCCAGAAGCGGCGCAGGGAGGAGTTTGAACGCGGCTTTGGCCAGTTGGCCGGACAGGGTCGATGGATGGAATTTCACCAAGGCTTCCAGCGAGGAACGCAGCCGTCGGTACACGTTCACGGTGCCGAACTCCACCACCTGCATACCGCTGCGTTGGCACAGGCAGTCCAAGGAACGTCGGGTGAAATAGAACAGGTGTGTGGGAGGATGAATTTGCCGCCATTTCAGACCCTGCAAACGCGGTAGCCAGGCCCCAAAATCGCCGGTCGTCAGAAACAAGTGTCCACCAGGCTTCAGCAGGTCCACGGCTTGTTGGATGACGTCACGGGGACGGGATAGATGCTCGATGGTATCCCACAGGCAAACCGCCGCAAAATCGCGGTCAAACTTCAACTCCAGCAAATCACCAATTCTGATATCAAGTCCTCTGGCGATCCCAGCCTCCGCAGCCGCCGCGGATAATTCCACGCCAACGGAGCCTGGGTAATGCGCTCGCGCCAGCTCCAGGTAATAGCCGTAAGCGGCCCCAATTTCCAACAAGCCTTCGCCCGTCGGGACGAAACGCCGCACAAGACGCAGATGCTGCAGGAGGGTTTTCTCGTGAACGGCGCGGTCGCCTTCATAATCCAGATACTCGTCGCCCTGGAAGTAATTCCTTCCGTAGCGCTGTCGAAGCGTCGCGAGGTCAAAATCTCGCTCGACGGTCATGACGCCGCATCGGCGACAGATGACGAATCCCGGCCAGCGCGGATTCCAGTCATGGCTGTCACAACACGGACAGGGTGCGGTCATGGTCGCGGAGGGGGCGCATGAGGTTGGGAGGTCATTTTGATCGAGGCTGCGGTTCAACGGATGGGCTTGTTGGCGGCAAGGCGCGGGACTTGGTTTGCGCCGTCTGAATCACGTAGACGGGGCGACGCTTCACTTCTTGGAAGATATAGCCAACGTAAATCCCGATCAGCCCGACCAGTGTCATTAAGATCCCTCCCGCCACCAAAATCATGAACATCAAGGAACTCCAGCCCGGTACCAGTAGTTCCCGTCTGCCGCGCAGACAAAAGTACAGAACGTAAGCCGCCTCCAGTCCGGCGAGAACGAAGAACAGGAAGCCAAGAACCAGCCCCATTTGGAGGGGCAGAAGCGAGAACGAGAAGATCGCATCCATCGCCAACTTCAGCATCTTGCTGAGAGAATACTTGGGCTGTCCCGCGAGGCGCGCGGGAGCTGTATAGGGCAGAATCACTGTGCGGAAACCGACCCAGGAAACCATGCCGCGCAGAAATCGATGATATTCGGGCATTTGTCTGAGGGTATCGACGACGCGGCGCGATACCAGACGGAAATCAGCGGCGCCGGGAATGATGCTTGTATGTCCGATGCGATTGATGAGGTTGTAAAACAGCAGCGAACTCTTCCGCTTCAGGAGCGACGACTCGGCGTCGTTACTCCGTTGAGTCAGAACGATTTCGTAGCCGCCGTGGAATTGCGCCAGCATTTCCGGGATCAACTGCGGCGGATGCTGACCGTCGCCATCCATCATGATCACGATATCGGCATCCGCGTGGTCCAAACCAGCAGTCAGCGCCGACTGATGGCCAAAATTCCGGCTGAGCTTGATAAAGGCCACCCGCGGGTCCTCGTCCGCAAATTTCTGCAACAGGGCTGGCGTGCCATCTGACGAGCCATCATCGACGTAAAGAATCCGGATCTCATGGGAGAGGCTGGAGACCACCTCCGTCAATTGGGCGTGAAATCTCGGGAGGGCCAGTTCCTCATTGAAGAGAGGCACAATGATATCGATCGACGGGGTGTTGCGGTTCCGTGTATCTTTCATGGCTTCGGTGTCCATTTCCCTACCAACGGGCTGCCTTGCGCGGAGCCGAACTCGAAGTCCGCCGGCGGATTCAGCACCGGGACAGAACAATTCACCGGCCGCAACTTCCACTCCGTCCCGACAACAAAGGCGAATGTATCCGCCTTGCCACCGTACCACTTTCCGACAACGGGCTTCGCATTCGGCGGCGCGCCGAACACGATTTGCGCTGGCCCCGAGCCAAGATCGTTCTTCAAATCGACTTCTCCATTTTCTGGTCGGTAAATGCCAATTGTATCACGACCATTGCCATCCCAATCGCCGACGACGGGAATATCCGTCGGCGTTCCGAAGTGCAGAATCGGCCAATCTTCAGCGCCCGTTGAATTACTGTTCCGCAAGTGCCAGGTTGCATCCTCCGGACGGAAATAGCCCGGCGTGACGGTGCCATTACCATCCCAATCTCCAACGACTGGAATATCCCCGGCTTTCATCCCCTCAAACCGAAACACCGTATCCGCCTTGCCGTCCATGTCAAACTTCAATCGCCACGTCAAGTCGGACGGCCGGAATACCCCAATTTGAGGAAAGCCGTCTCCCGTCCAGTCCCCTACGATGGGCCGGTCGCCATCCTGGCCAAATTGAATCCTCTGCGCTGTTTCCGAAGGGGTCCTCAGTTCCCATTTTCCACCCGCATAATACCTGCCTGGAAGCGCCTGACGCGAGATTTGACGCTGGATGCGGCTCACCCGCCAACCGTATGAAAAAGTCCGGCTCTCAACAAATGGTCTCTCAATCTGACAATAGAGGCCGTTGACGCCCAGTCCACACAGAAGCCGGTGCAGACCGATGTCCAGCATCGGGAAGGAACCGCTTGCCTGATAGACAGGAACATCTGTTTCGCCGAGAAATGCATTCAGGCAACGGTTCATCACGTCAGCAGTTGGCTCGTGGACGGCGATCCGTACCGACGGGAGCAATTGGTTCGTCATGAATGGCGATGCCACATAATAAACGGTCGTTGGCTCGACCGCAGTCGCTGCCTGAAACCGAAAATAATCAACGTGCAGATCCGGTCGCCGCTTCAGATCCCGGAGGTGGACGCCCACCTCGTACACGTATTCATTTGGTTCTGGTAGATTGATGAAAACGCGGCTGTCGGCAGGCAGCCTGCCGAGAAAGTTCACCAGCTTGGAGTTCACCCGATCCACGGTCAATTGCATCCGCGCATTGGTGACATTGTTCGCGACGGTGAACTGCGTCAGCCAAACTGCCGCTGCCAGGCATATGGCGACGGTGGTCTTTAGAGCTGGCCGACCTGGTTGGCGAAAGGCAACAACGCATTCCCCAAAGTTCAACCCCATGAAGAGCGCCGCGCCGACGGCAAAGGGCAGTAAGTAGTACTCCAGGCTGGAATGCCATGGCGCAAACACCCCGATCCAAAAAAGCATCCAAATTACCGAGAGCAACAGGACGCGGTCCTGAGATGACTTGCGTCGCATCAGCAAAAGGGCTGCCACGACTCCAAAAGGTAATAGTTGCGGGAAGTCCCGAATCACCCATCCTGTCAACCGCCCGACCGCTTCCCCGACATTCGCGAACGAGTACGCTTTGGTGTAAGAACCCGAGGAAATCGGGGAAGTGGCAAAGTGCTTGCGCAAGAACAGGAATGCGGCACCGGCGCAAATGTTCGCGAGCACGAGCAGGACTGCCGGTCTGAGCGGTACGGCCTCTGCCCGCCCACGTTTTCGAACAAGCGCCACGGCAAGCAGGGTCGCGCTGATGGGAATCATTGTCAGACTGGTTTCCTTCGTCGCGTTTGCCAGGAGCAACAAGCCTGCAATTCCCAGTGCCAATATCACTTGTCGTTTGAGGCGGGCCTCTCGATCACAATGCTCCGCCAAAATGAGCGAGCAAACGAGGAGGAACACCTGGATGGGCTCCGCCTTCGAGAGCGTGTAGAAGTTCTCGATCACAGGACCGGAGAGTGCAAACAAGAACCCTGCTGCCCCGGCTTGCAGTCGGGTGGCACCGGCTACTCGGGCGAAATAGATCAGTCCGGCGATCGTCGCCGCCAGGAGAATGCAGTGTGCGGCAAAGAACGCCAGCGGACTGGCACCCGCAACCTCGTAGATGGCACAATAGTAGGCCCAATACACCGGACAGAACCTGCCGGTGCCGCCGGACATGTGAAACGGCATGGTCCAGTTCCCGCCGGTTTGGCTGGCCCTAATTGTCACGCCGTCATCGAGCAGACCGAAGTGCGGTTGGAAGAGTCGAGGCAGCATGATGAGCAGCGCCAAGAGTACAGGTGAGAACATCCCCAACCCGGCTCGCCAAGACGAGCAGCACCTCTTGGTGACCATCCCTATTGCCGTACTCATAAGTGCCTGAGATCTCTCGGATCCATCGTCATCAGTTCTCGCGAGCTTCTCCTCAAATCCATGATTCCGGATTGGATACACATTTACGGTGGGCCAGTCGAGCAGAGAAACAGGACTTGGCGGCTGGCATTCAGCACGGCTCGCAAACGAGGTTCGTGGTCAACTGGGCTTCATGCCATTCGTATTCCTTGTTTGTGCCCGACAGGAAGTCACTCACCTCTCGGCAGCGATACCCTTGCCGGGTCAAGAAGTGGAGGTAGTCAGACGGTTCGGTACGGCTGACCTGTCGCAGGGCTTCCGGATTCAACTCGGTAAAAATGATTGGCCGGTCTTGACGAAGGATGCGCTCCATTCCTCGCAGGGCAGGAGGCTCTGATCCCTCGATGTCGATTTTGATAAGCCCGATGCGAATATCACTCGGGACTACCTCATCGACTCGAACGAGACGGATTTCGACGCCTCCTTTCGCGGTGGATGATTGGTCGGCTTGCACATAGGATTCCCCCGCATCCCACTCGTCGCGTTGGTAGATATGTCCACACCCGTTCCGGGCGTGACAGGCCGCGTTAGTCGCCACGATGACGTCTTCCCGGTGGTTCTCTTGGATGTTTCGCAAGAAGAGCTGCCAGGTACTGGGGAATGGCTCGAATGCATAAACCTTCCCGCCAGTTTCGCCGACGATACGAGCCATCAGCAGCGAGTAGAGGCCGATGTGTGCCCCGGCGTCTACGCAGTTCATCCCGGGGCGCAACACGCGGAGCATCGCCGTTTGTATTGGCTGCTCATGCACTCCAGCCGCGATGCGCATGGATTGGCGATCCTTCAAGTTGAAAAACAGCCGCGCGCCATCGGGCATTTCCTTCATCACAACCATGTCCACGGCGCCGTAAGTCTGCGCGAAGCGCACTTGGAACTCCGGGGAATTGAGGAAGTTCACCGTCAGCCCCTGTACGCATCCCTCCGAAGCTCGTTTGCGAAAAGTCTCGACGGTCTCGAATTCCGGCCAGCGCCCCAAAAATAGTCGACAGGAGAAGAGCACATCTAGAAGCCCAGCCGTTTGTGAATCCACGCGATCAGCCGGTTTGAAGGTAAGCAGATTGTGTAACTCTGCTTGCAGAGCCGTTCCCAGATCCTCACGGGGAGTTGTGTCCTTCATCGGTAGTCGATCATCCCTCTGGTGGTGTGGCCAACCCGGGGCGATCCACCTGCAAGGCCGATGGGCAGGGTGGGGTCCCTGTTCGTGATCCAACTTCACGGCACAGTAACGGTACGAGAGCCATTGAGGGCCGGCGCATTCATCCTCGATGGAATCGACCAGCCGAGCCCCCCACCGGGTCAGCGTTTGCACCACTTCGTCATGCGGGACGCCGGACATGATCATGCTTGCTTCTTTCGCTGCAACGATTTCTTCGCCGCGATCTTGAACAGGAACTGGTGGAGCATCCCTCCGTGAGTCGGGCACCTGAAACACGATTACGCCCCCCGGCGCAGTCGTGCGCACAAACTCGGCAATATATTTCAGAGCAAGATTGCACGGCACATGCTGCAGCGTTATTAGACTCAGGACAAAATCGAAGACGTCATCTGGGAACAAGTGCAAGTCCTCCACCTGGTTCAGATGGTACCGGCACCGCCCCGGATGCCGATTCAGCCTTTCCGCCGCTTGCACCATGGAGGCCGAGATGTCGACCCCATGCACCTCGGCAAAGTGTGCGGCTAGGGCCTGCGACAGGCGCCCCGCTCCGCTGCCAAAATCCAGCGCACTACCGAACCGCAGTTTCACCCCAATGGATTGCAGATAGGCCATCAAACTTTCCATGTCGCGCTGTCCCACCTCGAAGAACTCCTCGGCGGTCCATTTATTGCCCTTCTTCTCGGGCCACGTGAGAACCGCCCACAGCGGATCGTCCTTCCCGAACTGCTCCCAATTGGAAGCGACCCGCTCCAGAGTCGAACGCAGGCGCTCCTGTTCCGGCTGGCCCAGGCGAGGCCGTGTCACAACCTGCTGGTAGAAGCCAACCACCTGTTTGGCAGTCGAATCCCAGGAAAACTCACGCGCTCGCGCCATGGCCTGCGCGCATAGAACCTCACGGTCGATCTGGCCGGTTGCCAGCCGGTGCATGGCGTCCAGGATGGCCTCCTCGTCAAGCGGATCCACCAACAATCCCGCCGCGCCGACAATCTCTGGCAATGAGGTTGTATTGGACGCGATAACGGGTGCGCCGAGCGTCATGGCTTCGAGCACCGGCAGACCAAATCCTTCAAACAATGACGGGTAAAGGAACGCGAAGCAATTCTGGTAGAGCCATTGCAGTTCGGCTTCCTCCACATACCCAAGCCCCACGATGTCCCTGCGCAGCCCCAGCTTGTCCACGAAACTTTCAAAATCTTCCATCAGCCAGCCTTTGCCGCCGGCCAACGCCAGCGGGAAACTTTCCCCCACCTGCGCCTTCAAGCGCGCATACGCTTGGAGCAACCGCCGATGGTTTTTGCGCGGCTCAATCGTCCCCACGGTCAGCCAGAAACGCCCCGGTCGCAGACGCGCCAGTTTGCCGGGCCGCGCGCAATCCGGTTGCCTGTGAAACCGGCTCGCCAAATGCGCCACGGCGACGCGGTCCGACGGGTAATGGGGAAATATGTCGAGAAAATGACGGCGGCTGTACTGCGAGACCGCCACGATCAGATCGGCATGCAGGCTGGCATGGAACACGCCGGTGAAACAGCCGTTGCGATTCGCTTCGGTCGTTGACTCGGGTTGCTCCAGAAACATCAGGTCGTGCAACGTGTAGACCAGCCGGGCCTGGCTCAAGCCGTGTGGGCAGAAAAAATTGTTGGCATGGACGATGTCGGGCTCGCCCAGTCGCGCCTCAAAATCGTCACCGGGATTGCGCCAGAATTGCTGCGCCTCCGCCAGCGTGGCCTGGGACAAACCCCTCCGAAAATTCGGTCTGTCAATCCGGGCCGTCGCCGCCGGCCCCTCCGCGTCCCAATACGAGTCGCCGAACGTCGGATACAGGATATACTCATTCTGGGTGTCGATCTCGGCGAGATGACGAATCAAACAGTCGGCAAACCAGCCGCAGCCGGCCTTGGCCTGTCCCGTCTGGCTGATGTCGAAGCCGATTCTCATGGGGCGAACTTCTCCCGCAGCACCCGGCGGGCGTTGCCACGGATCCAACCACTGGTCGTGCGCAGCACGTTTCGTGAAATGGAGCGGTTCCAGCGCAACGAGGCGTAGTAGGACACCACCGACAAGGCCATCGCGAACCGCAGCGGTTCACTGCGGTCAAACCCCTTCGTCTCCACCACGGCGTGCGCGTAGTTGAAAATCCAGCGGTCGGGCGTCTTGCCGAAGTGCTGCCGCATGAAATTGTTGACGGCGGTGTGGCAGGCGATCCGCGAACCGACCGTAAACGCCTCCTCATGCAACCGCGTGGCCGCCAGCAATTTCGGCAGGTATTCGAAGCGCACACCGCGCCGACCGAGCCGCACCCAGTATTCGTAATCCATGCTCTGGCGCAGGGTAAGATCCATCAATCCGTGGCGGTCGAACAGCCGGCGTCGCACGAACGCCGCCGGTTGACTGATAAAACACGTCTCCAGCAGCCGCTGCCAATTCCACGGCTCCGTCGGGTACTTTTCGATAACGGCGTCGTGTTCATCAATGTGATTGGCATCGCCATAGACCACGTCGACATCAGGGTGCGTGTCGAAGTGCTCCAGCACTGTTGCTAGCGCGCCCGGATAATAGACGTCGTCAGAATTCAGCCAACCCACAATCGGCCCCGTGGATCGCACGATGCCTTTGTTGATGGCGTCGGGGTGCCCACGGTCTTTCTCCGAGACCCAGTCAAACCGTGCCCCATGGCGCTTCAATATCTCCACGGTATCATCGGTGCTGCCGCCATCGATCACCAGGTATTCCAAGCCCGGCACGCCTTGGGTGAGGACGCTCTGGATGGTGCGCTCGATATACTTGCCCTGATTGTAGGACGGCGTGATGATGCTGATGCGTGCCGTCATTTCGTCGCCTCGCCTCCGAACAAGTCCACGGTTTCGCTGGGCAACAAAATTCTGCATGATTGGCACAGGCAACCCAGGACACGCGTATCGTCACCCATTTGTTGGGCCTGCGGTTGGAAAGTCGGATGGATTTGAAGCTCCACCGAGCCGCTCGCGGGCGGCAGCAGATGCCGCAACGTGACCGTTTGCTCCCTCTTGATCACATATGTTTGCGCGCCCACGCGACCCGACGAGCCGAGTTGAACCGAAACGCTTTCGGCGGGCAACCATGGCGGTGCGTGCAGCGTCATCTCCAGGTAGCGCGGCGTGCTGCTCGGCTCGTGTACGACCGTGACGCGCTCCCCGGTCCAGCCGTCGGAAAACACCCCGTGAATTGCCGTTGTAGAGTGATTACCTCCGTGCAACGCATCCTGAAGAACCTGGAGATACTGTCGCGCCATTTCCGCCGCATCCCCGAAGGCAGTGAGACGGCTGCGCCCGCGTTGGACCAGAAGCGCCGCGAGTTCAGAATCTGTCTCGATTTGCTCGATGGCCCGAACAATTTCCGCCGGCTTGCGCGGATCGAAGAGCAGCGCCGCATCACCGGCGATTTCCGGCAGGCTCGTCAGATGGCTGCACAGCACCGGCTTGTCGAACTCCATCGCCTCCAACACCGGCATGCCGAACCCTTCGTACAACGACGGGAAGATCATGGCGCGGCACGCGCGCAGCAGAGCGGCAAATTCCTCGTTGGGCAGGAACTCGATCAGCATCACGTGTCCGGCCAGCCCCATTCGCTCCCTCGCTTCCTGCAACTTCTCCCGACGCGCGTTCAGCCCACCGGTGCACACGAGTTTCAGGTCGGACTCCGGATGCCGCGCCCGGTACATCCCGAACGCCGTCAGCAGCATCTCGTGGTTCTTGTGCAACCAGAAATTCGCCGGGTACAACAGGAACCGGTCCACCTGCAGCCCGTGCCGTTGGAGGACGCCAGTGTCCGCGGTTACCGGGCCGGTCGCCAGTCTGCGAAACAAACCGATGTGAATGCTCGTGACCCGCGACGGATCCACCATCCCGTGCTGCAGGACGGTTCCGCGTACATACTCCGAAACGCAGACGATTCGCGTCGCGAAACGGCACACATCCCGGAATTCACGGTCCCGGTGACCGCGCTCTTCCCGATTGAAAAACTCCGCACAGGCCAAGTGCTGTAAGTCGTGTATGATCGTCACCATCGGCACGTCCGGATCGAAGAACCGCGCCGTGGTGAACGGGCAGAAAACCACGTCGGCGTCCAACTGCCGCACCAAACTTCGACGGGACGACGGGCCGCCCCGCCTGCCGAGCCGTGCCAGGCCTCGTGACCGACGCGATGGTTTCCCCGAGCCATTGCCGGCATCCGCCCCCACGCACACCCGCCGCACGTTGCGCGAGTCCAACGAGGCCAGATCAGCGTGGCCCTTCTCGGAAGTGAGGAGAACCCATTCGCACGAGGGGACGAGCTGGGCCAGATGTCGCACCAGTTCGACGGCGACCAGCTTGGCGCCCCCGTTGTCGGCACCCGCCAGAACGGGCGTCAAGTCCACCACCACCCGCCGCAAGGTTTGGGGCGGGTGGCCGCTGCTCGATTGCGCCTGGGCCGATGCTGTCCCGGTCGCTACCGCCATGGGACGGTCGAGCGAACGCCATTGTCCCAGTGCGCGCATGAGACGGTAGGTCTGGCTCTGGCCCAAGCGATGCAAGGCCGTCTGCATTTCTTCGCCGCGCGCGTTCAGATAGCTAATCTCGGCCCGCTGGCGCTTGCGTTCGGCATCAGCCTCGTTGGCGGCCCGTCGCTGCTCATCAATTTCTCGTTCGCGCACGGCACGATCGGCCTCGGATGCCGTTAATTGCCCTTGCACTTCGGTCAGATGCGCCTGCAGCGAGTGGCGGTCGGCTTCCAGATGGCCCACCTGTTGGGACAAAGCTCGATGCTGTTCTTCCCAGCGGCGCACCTCGGACTGCAAGGAGGACATCTGCGCCCCTTGGGCTTCGAGGGCGGCCAGACGCGCGGCGCGATCGGCCTCGGATGCCGTTAATTGCCCTTGCACTTCGGTCAGACGCGCCTGCAGCGAGTGGCGGTCGGCTTCCAGATGGCCCACCTGTTGGGACAAAGCTCGATGCTGTTCTTCCCAGCGGCGCACCTCGGACTGCAAGGAGGACATGTGCGCCCCTTGGGCTTCGAGGGCGGCCAGACGCGCGGCGCGATCTCGTTCCGACTCCTCCAATCGCTGCTGCAACTCCGACAAGCGCGCCTGCGCAGATTGGCACTCGGTTTCCAGTTGGCCGGCGCGTTGCGACAGGGCCAGGTTCTGTTCCAGCCAATGGCGCACTTCGCTCTGCAACGAGGCGATTTGCGCTCCTTGGGTCTCGATGACCCCCAATCGGGCGGCGCGATCTCGTTCCGACTCCTCGAGCAACTGCTCCAGCCGGTGAATGTTCTCCAGGCGCGCGGTGCGGTCCGCATCCGCAACGGCCAGTTGTTCTCGCAAAGCATGCGATTGGTCGGCCACGTCCAGCAACGACTGGATCAGCCGGCCTCCGGGTGTGACGCCCAGCGCGGTTTCGACTTGTTCGCGCGTGGCGGCGGACAGCGGGGACCGGGAGGCGGCGAGAAACATGTCGTAGTGCGCGAATATCGCCGGTTCGAACGTAATGTGCGTTGCTCCGAGCCGGTGCAGAAACTCCTGCACCGATTTCTGGCTGTACAGGTACAGGTGTTCGACGGGCTTGAGTTGTTCCAGAAAGCGATCCTTCTGCGCGACCATCTCTGTGTGCCCGCGGCCTTCGGGATATCGGGGCGTCTGGATCACCAGTACACCATCTTTTTTCAACAGGCGCAGGCATCGTTTCATGGTCGCGAGCGGGGAAGGGAAGTGTTCCAACACATCCATCAGCGCGATGACATCCAATGACCCCGCGGGAATGGTCTGGTCTTCAATGGGGCCGAACAGTGTTGGCACGTCGAACGTGCGTTTCGCGAAATCCACAACCCACGGGCTCAATTCCAATCCGACGGCGTCGAATCCGCTCCAGCGCAGCATGGCCACGAACCCCCCGTGGGCGCTGCCCAATTCCAAGGCCTTTCCCGGCGGGGCTTTGTATTTCAGGACCGCCCGCAACCAGTGCAGGCAGCGTTCGGGCAGGTCGGTGCGCGCGCGCGTGGCGAAATCGGGATATCCGAAATCCTGTTGGAGATGTTGCAAGTAATAGTTTCGACCGTATAGATCCGTCGCGTCGTCGCGCACGCGGGTGATGTCCGCAGCCGGGACGCGCCGTAACACCAACGTTTCGCACCGAACACAGTGCAGATAATCCTCAGAAAACGCCTGCAAGTCCCGGTTGCCACACCAGCAAACGGGCTGTTTACGCGGGGACTTCATTCAGCCTTCCCGCCGCCACGCAGTCAAGGACAGTCACCGCGCAGGAACCTCGCAGATTTGCAATGCCGTGGTGCAACAGTTGCACGGGCTGACCACGCCGGCGGTACACGACCGCGAAAACGCCCACCCGCGTCAGATGACACAGCCGAATCAACTTCGTGTGCAACTCCGCGTGTGTGAATGCGCCGCGCCGCTCGTAGTCGGGATTCGTCAGCATCGCCAGCCCGATCGTCAATACGTACTCGCCGATCGCCAGGTCCAACGAAATATCCTGCCGAAACCGCAATCGCGCGCCGGCGCTCGCGCGCGAAGGGACTTCAGAACCGTATTCCAGTGTGTTCTTTCCGTGGACGATCAGGTTTTTGTCGTTGAGGATCTCGACCCCGCCGATCGGCACCTCGATGTCGCGTAACAATTCGAACTCGTAGAAGAACGACGCCGTCTGGCCCTGCTCGAACGCGCGGCATGGCCGCCCGGCATCATCGCAAATCGCCACGCCCGTGCACCGCGCCCAGCCATTGGAGATCTGGGACACATGGCTGATATCGAGAAGCGCCTCCGCAGTCGCCCACACCGGTGTTGGCCCATCCAGTGCCGGGGTCTTTCCGTTGCTGCCCTCAGCCGGTGACCCGGACGATGCCACCGCCGGCAGATGCGACTCTTGTTCCAACAAATAATACCGTTTCACCGCCTCGGAAGCGCTTCCCTGAAAATGTATCCGTCCATGATCAAATACGGCCGCTCGCTGGCAAAATTGCTCCACGTCGGCCATGCCGTGCGACACCAGCACGATGGTCACGCCCTTGCTGCGAAGGTTTTCCAGGTGTTTGTAGCATTTCTGCTGAAAGAAGACGTCTCCGACACCAGGGCTTCGTCCACGATGAGCACTTCCGGCTCGACGCACACCGACACAGCAAACGCCAGTCGCACGAGCATCCCGTTGGAATAGGTCTTGGTCGGTTGGTCGATGAAGTCGCCGATGTCCGCGAAGGCAACGATCTCGCCGAATTTGGCGTCGGTCTCCTCCTTGCTCATGCCGCGGATGGCCGCGTTCATGTACACGTTCTCACGGCCGGTGAACTCCGGGTTGAACCCGCTGCCCAACTCCAGCAGCGCGGCCACGCTGCCGTTGACCGTCACCTCGCCTTCCGTCGGCATCAGCGTGCCCGCGATAATCTGCAACAGGGTGCTCTTGCCCGAACCGTTGCGCCCGATGATGCCGAAGCTCTCCCCGCGTCGGACGGTAAAGGAGACGTTCTTCAGCGCGTGGAAATTCCGGAACGATTGGCTGGAATGGCGGTTGCACCAATCGCGCGCGCGTGTCGGGAGAAACGGCATCTGCCCGATCTGGCCGAGAATGGGGCCGTGCAGACGAGCCGATGGCGACGACCAAATCGCGTAAGCTTTCGATAGGTTTATTACCCTTATGACAGTATCGCTACTCAAGTCACTGATCCAACGCCCCCCGAGTTAGTCGATTCTTGCCTTGTCGGCAAGAACAGCTTCGCGTAAGGATATGATATGGATGTAGTGAATTCGTCCAGCAAAAAAATCCCCCTTCGGCAACACGTGTTGCCGTGGGAGATCGCGCGACATCTCTACCAATACAAAACGCTGATCTATGAACTGACCAAGCGCGACATAGCGATCCGCTACCGGGGATCATATCTGGGCATTTTTTGGTCGTTTCTTCGTCCGCTCTGTATGCTCTGCGTCTTCGGCGTCGTGTTTGGCTATATCTTTCAAAGCAAACTCGGGCGATTCCCCCACGAATCGAAGGTCGACTTCGCGCTGGCGCTCTTCAGCGGGTTGATCATCTTCGACATGTTTGGCGAATGCCTCGGGCGGGCCCCAACCCTCATCCTGTCGAACGCGAACTATGTGACCAAGGTGGTGTTCCCGCTGGAAATCCTGCCTGTGTCCGTGGTGGTGGCCGCGTTTTGTCACCTCCTGATCAGCTTGGTTCCGCTGCTGATCGGCGTGGCGATTGCCCACGGGTCGGTGCCCCTGACGACGTTGTATGTCCCGGTAATTCTCGTGCCCGTCGTCTTGCTCTGCCTGGGCACGACGTGGTTCTTCGCCAGCCTGGGCGTGTTTTTCCGAGACATCAACTCGTTTGTGCCCGTGCTCCTAACCATACTGATGTACGCCAGCGCCATCTTCTACTCCGTCGACAGTGTCCCGCCCGCGCTCAAGCCGATCGTGCTGGTGAATCCCCTGGCCATCCTGATCCATCAGTGGCGCAGCGCGATCATGTGGCGGGTTCCGATCGACTGGGCACGGTACGGCGTGCATTTCGCCGCGTGCGCCGTGTTCATGATTGTAAGCTACATCATCTTCATGCGCACCAAGAGCGCCTTCGCCGACGTGCTCTAGGTTGGCGGGCCGCTGCGCACGATCACGCCGTCCTTCATCTCGTGGATGAAATCACAGGCGCGCGCGATCAGCGGGTTGTGTGTCGCCAACAACAGCGCCTTCTGCTCGCGCTTGACGAGTTCGGTCAGCAACCGGAACACGCGCTCGGAGTTTTCCGTGTCGAGATTGCCGGTCGGTTCGTCGGCGAGCAGGATCTTCGGGTCGTTCGCCAGCGACCGGGCGATGGCCACGCGTTGTTGTTCCCCGCCGGACAGGTGGTCAGCCAACCGCTCCAGTTTGTTCCCCAGTCCCACGGCGTCGAGCAGCGACGCCGCCCGCTCCCGCATGTCCCGTGGGGTGAGCCGCCCGAGCCGCCGCATCGGGATCATCACGTTCTCCACCGCCGTGAACTCGCGCATCAGGAAGTGAAATTGGAAGACGAAGCCGATCAACTCGTTGCGCTTCTGCGACAGCTCGTTGTCCGTCAAGCCGGATACGTCCTCGCCACCGATGGTGATCTGGCCGTCGTCCGGCGCGTCCAGCAGTCCCAGCACGTAGAGCAACGTGCTCTTGCCGCAGCCGGACGGTCCCACGATGGCGTGAACCGACCCGACGGCGACATCGAGCGAGATGCCACGCAGCACGTGGACGCGCGACTCGAACTCGCCGAGGTAGCGATGCAGTCCGCGGCAGGACAGCGGCGTGGCCTGCGCCGTGTGTGCGCGCGTGTCGGCGACGGTCGTGCCGCTGTTGGTCATATCGGTTCTCTCATTGCCCGGAGCCGCGCAGAATCGTGACGGGCGCCAGTTTCGCGGCGCGCCGCGCGGGGAAGTAGCTCGCCAAGAAGACGCCGACAAACGCGATGCCGATGGCGGCCAGATAATGGTACCAACTCCAGTACACGAGGAAATGATCGGTCGCGAAGAAGCCGCGCACCCGAACGGGGATGCGCGATACGCCCCACGTCATCAGGGCCCCGAGGGCGCAGCCGGCGGTCGATCCGATGACCGCGACCAACAACCCTTGCCACAGGAAAATCGCGCTAATGTCGGCGCGCCGGTAACCCATCGACCGCAGGATGGCGATTTCACGCACTTTCTCCAGCACCATCAGCGTGAGGATGTTGAAGATGCCGAATCCGGCCAGCACGATGATCGTCGAGACCGTAATCGCAGCCGAATAGCGGATCGCCTTGAAAACCTGCAGGTTGCCGCGTTCCCGCTCCTGCCAACTGCGGGACCGGTGGTCCAACAGGTTCTCGAGATGCTCGGCCAGTTGCGGTGCCCGGTCGGGGTCGCGGAGTTTGACGATGATGAACGACACTTCCGACGGTTTGTTGAACAGGCTTTGGGCGACACGCAAATGGACATAGGCGCGCTTCTCGTCGATCATATTGTCCCCCGTGCGGAAGATGCCGCTGACCTCGAAGTTGCGCGGCTCGCCGCCCGGCCCCATGACCGAAACGGTGTTGCCCACTTCCAGGTTGAGCTTCTGCGCCAGCAGCGCTCCCACCAACAGTCCCGAGGGTTTTTGGCGGAAGTCCGCCAGATCGCCCGACACCAGGTACCTGCGCAGGTCGGTTGCCTGAAGTTGGGCATCCAGGTCAATGCCTTGCAGGCGAAACACCTCGCTGCGGAAATCCGTCTGCATCGTGGCGCTATCGTCCAATACCGGCGCGCAGGCGATGACATTGGAAAACTCACGAATCACACGCATGACCAGCCCCGCGTCCGTGATGCCCTCGTAGTATTTGCGGGGCTGCTGGCTCTTGACGCTCACGAGCGCGTTGCCCGGCTCTTGCATGACCCCCGAATAGCGGTTCTGAAACCGGTCCTGCACGACAATGGCGCCCGACGTGCCCAGCACGGTTTGAATGTAGAAGCGCTCGAAACCCTGGGTTTGCGCCTGCGTGCAAATGAAGAACGCCACCCCGAGGATGATGCCGCCCAAACTCAGGATGATCGCTTTCTTGCGATGTCCAATGAAACGGAGGGCGATGTACAGCGGGGAAGGCATGACCAGATGTTCCATTACATATTGACGGTGACGGCACGGACGCGTTGGCCCGGCGGAACAAATCCTGGTCGGCGACGACGACCTGTTCGCCCTCCGTCAGGCCGTTGATGATTTCCGCGTGCTCCAGATTGTGAAACCCGATCTTCACCGTGCGGGGCTTGACCACGTTGTCCTTGACGACGAAGACCCGGTCGCCCAAGACCGCGCGCGACGGGATAATGAGCGCGTTTTCGCGTTGGCCGGCGATGATGTTCATTTCGCCCGTCATCCCCGACATGAGGTTGGGTGGCGTCTTGTCCAGGGTGAGCGTGATGGTGTACCGCTGATTGTTTGCCGTCGGCAGAATCTGGGAGACGGTGGCCATCAAATCCTGATCGGGGTAGGAATATAACCGCACGGCGGCCTTCATTTTTGGCGTAATCTGGCCCACGTCCTCTTCATTGATTTCACCATTGAGAAACATCGATTTCGTCGCGACGACAAACGGTATGCTGCCTTCATTGATGAACTCGCCGTTAACGCAGTTGATCGTGTCGAGATACCCGGTCAGCGGCGACGTGATGAAGCACCGCGCCTTGCGGTCCTCCCACACACCGGCCTGTTCGCGGTTGATCGTTACCGCCCGGTCCACTTCCAACTGCTCGTTGCGCACGCGTTCGCTCAGCGTCTGGACGGTGCTGCGAGCCCGGTCCAGTTCGCTGGCAGGGACGCTTTGCATTTCGGCCAATTTCTCCATCCGTGAGAGTTGCGCCTGCTGTGTGTTCAGTTCCGGCAGGCTCGGCGGGCCAAGCCGTTGCCGTTGCTCGGCGGCCTTCAACTCCTCCTCGGCCTTGGCCATCTCGCGGTCGAGGTCTTCATTGATGATCGTGGCCAGCAATTCCCCCTGGGTCACCACCAGGCCGACCATGGCGTTCGTGGCGACACGATCGGAAAAATGGATCGTGCCGCTGCTGCGCGCGTGGAGATTGATGGTCAGCGACGCCAGGACCTTCACGGTTCCGTACACCGCGGAGACCGCCGTGCCCCGTTGCGCGACGTAGACCTCCGCCACGGGCCGTGACGCCCACAGGCCGTACAGGATCGCCGCAGTCCCCGATACAATCAGCGCGGCGAGGATCACGATTCTTTTCATTTTTGAAGACAACGCGGCAGATACTAATCGTGGCCGCGCGGCAAGACAAGCGTCGTCATCGGACACCTTCGAAATGAAATTGCAGGTAGCGGCCCGTGACGCGGTCCAACTCGGCCCGCGCGACCTCGTGGGAGTACGTCGCGTCGGCGAGGCCGGCGCGCACGGAGAGCAGGTTGCTCTGGGCGTTCCGGAAATCCAGTTGTGTGGCCTGGCCGAGCGCGATCCGCGTCTCGATCAATGTCAGGTTCTCCTCGGCTTCCGCGGCGGACTTGGCGAGGGCGGCGTGGCGCGCGTCGGCATTTTGCAGAGAACCTTCCACGGTGGCCAACTCGCGCGGAACATTTTGTTCCAGCTTGTGGAGGGTGACTTCATAGATCTGCCGGGTGGCTTCGATTCGGCGACTCGCGCCGGTCACCTGGCCGTTGTCGATGACCTGCCAGCTCATCGCCACGCCGGCGCGTCCTTCGGTCGACTCGGTCTGCTGGCCGACGACGATCTGGGTTTGCCGGGTCAACAAATAATCCTGCGGGATGAGCAGTGCTGAACCGACCAGCGACACAAACGGGAAGTAACCCGCCTGCACCGACTGTCTGTCCGCCGCCGTTGCGTCGACCAGCGCACGCAACAACTTCAGGTCCGCGCGGTTCTCCAACGCGTACGCGGATTCCCGCGGCAGGTCCACCGTCACGGGCGCGTACTGCAGATCGCCGACCGGTCTCGGCATCCACAACTGCCTCGAGCCTTTCGTGTCCTCGCTCAGGTTGAGCCCGCACAACTCGGTGATCCGGGTCCCCATCGCGAAATAGTCGCCGCGCAAGTTCGAGAGTTCGAGCTGAAGGTTCAATTCCTGGATTTTGGCCGATTTCAACGCCGCCTCGCTGCCCGTGCCGACATCGAGCCGTTGTTGTTCGGTTTGCACGTTCGCCTGGAGCTGTTGGTCAATGTCTTCGTGCAGCGCGATGAGATCGCGGAGGTACAAGGCCCGCAGAAACGTGGTGCGGGCTTCATGCAAACGATCGGTTACTTCGCGGTTGAGGTTCTGTTGGGCAATGACGACCTCCAGTCTTCCGCGCCGCAGAGCGGGCGGAATCCCGACGTCGATGAGTGGCTGGGAGAATTCGGCCGCCAGCGTGCTAAAGGGGGTTGGGTAGATCGCCGTGGCGTTGTTGGTGGTGACGATCCTGGTGATCGCGTTGGTCCCGGCTTGTCCCGAATTGTAGAGGTTGCCGCCCCGGAGACCGATCGCCACCTGGGTGGAGAGCTGCGGCAGCGCCCGCGAGCGGAAGATGGTCTTGGTGCCGAGGGCGCGTTCGACATCGACACGCAACCTCTGGATTTCCGGATACTGACGGAACGTCGACGCCAGGCAATCATCCAACGTCAGGTCATAGGTCTGCGCCCGTTGTTCGAGCTGGGCGACGGCTGGTTGCATCGCACCCAGTACCAGCAGCCAGGCGAAGAGCAGGTGGCGCCACGATTTCATTTGACGGCCCCCGATGATGAGCGCGTCTCGGTAAGTTGGAACTGGCTGCCCATGGCGCGCTGCAATCGCGCCAGCGAGGCGTTGTAGTCGAACCGCGCCGACAATTCCGCGGTCTGGGCGCGCGTCAGATCGAGACGCGCCTGTAACAACTCCAACTGGCTCGTCAACCCGAGTCCAAAGTTGGCGGTGGCGAGGCCCAGCGACTCGGTGGCGAGTTGGACGTTGGCGGTTTGGGTCTGGATGTTTTCCTCGGCCCGTTGCAGGTCGCGAAACGCGCGGAGCACCTCGGTTTGGATGGAGCGATGAGTCGCGTCGAATGCGATCTCGGCGGCCTCGATTCGCGCGCGGGTTTCGCGCATGCGGCCTTTGGTCGCCAAGCCGTCGAAGATATGCCAGTCCACCTCCGCACCGGCGACGTATCCCTCATAATTCTGAAGGAGCGCGACGTCCGGTTCGCTGACGACGTCGTAGCCGGTGAACAGGTTGACGTGCGGGAGCACTTCGCTGTGGTCGACGATGAGTTGTTTCTTTTGGACCTTGATATCGTTGTCACGGGCCGTGAGCTCGGGCCGTTGAATGAGCGCTCGGGAAAGGCAGTCGTTGAGGTCCAGCGTCGTCTTCTCGTACGCCAGCGTGCCATCGACATCGAACGGAACCTGGTCCTGATCGGTGGAGTAGGGGATCGACAATAATTCACTGAGCCGCAGGTAGGAATCGCGGAGGCGATTGCGCGAATCGACAAGGGCGGATTGTTCCAGGGCAAGGTTGACCTCGGCCCGGAGGACGTTGAGCTTCTGACCGGTACCCACGTCGAGCTTGGCCCGCTCGTTTTTGACCTGTTCGGTGAGGAAGTTGACCGCCTGTTCGTGGACACCAACGTCGGTTTTGTTACGCAGGATGTCGTAGAAGGCGACGCGCACGTCCAGAATCGACTGGTCGACCTGGGCCTCGAAATCCTGGGTGCGTGATTGCCTCTGGAGCCGCGCGATGTCCATGCGCGCGCGGATCGCGCCGCCCGCGTAGACGGTTTCGGTCAGACGGATGTTGACGTTCCAGATGTACGTTCGGTTGCTGGCGGTACCTCCCAGCGTGGCGTAGTCCGTTTCGAGCTTCTCGTAACTGGCGCCGCTGGTAAGACTCGGCAGGAACCCGGCGCGAGCCTCGATGATGGCGCCGGCGGCTTCTTCGAGGTGTTTCTTCGACACCAGGATGTCGGGATTCTGCTCCAACGCGCGATTGATGCAGTCCTGCAGTGTGTAATGCGGCCATTGCGGTGGCGGCGTATTGGAGGCGACGTTGCTTTCCGCCGGAGCCCATCGCGCACACCCCAGCGCCATCAACCAACAGAGGATTATTCTTCGCAGCAACAAGGCGGCTGAAGTTGTAATGACAAACCGGCGGTTTGCCAACGACTTTCGCGACGCTCCGCGCGAGTCGCGTTGGCGTCGTCAGCGGATGGGCGATCATGCCCGAAATACGAAATAGACCGCGCCGACCATGCACAGCCCCGCCCAAACAAAATCGAGCTTGATGGGCTGGCGCATGTAGAAGATGGCAAACGGCGCAAAGACCGCCAGCGTGACGACCTCCTGCACGATCTTTAGCTGCGGCAGACTCAGCGCCGTGTAGCCGATGCGATTCGCCGGCACCTGGAACATGTACTCAAAGAACGCGATTCCCCAACTCAACAGCGCGGCGACATACCATTTCTTGTCATGCCAGTTTCGCAGATGCGCGTACCAGGCAAACGTCATGAACGTGTTCGAGCAGATCAACAGCAAAACAGTCTTGAGTGCAATGGACGTTTTCATCCGGAAAGCATAGCAAACAATTGGATGGCCGCAAGATGGGGCGTGGTATGCACCACGCGGGCGGGCTGCCGCTAGAAGCTTGCGCTGAACGCGACGTTGCCGTCGGCGTCTTCCGCGGCAATCGTCGTGAGGCCCAAGAGGTCGGTGCCTTTCGGAAGTTTGTTGATGGTCAGCCGCCCACGGCGATCGCTCTTCACGGTGCCGACCTGAACGCCATTAACAAAGAGATTGAACGTGGTCTTGGCCGGTGCGCCTGAGGCAATGAGTGAAAAGCTTCCGTGTGTGTTGCCCTTCTCGACTTCGATGTGTAACCGGGCGGTCCCGAGAAGATTGGCGCAGAGCGGGCCCGGGACGAGTGAAATCAGCGTGTCGAACACACAGGGAATCGGTCGCCGCGCATTGGCGAAGTCGCCGGTCAGGTCGACCAATCCGTTGGTATCGCTAATGGCGATTGTCGTCACATTCGACGGGTCCAAACCGACAGGCAACGGGAAGCTGGCTCCGCCAACCGTGTTGGACCAGAACGGGGCGATGGCCGCCCTGGTCTCGTGGACCAGATTCGACCATACGTGGACATCGAACGTACCGAGCGTGTAAGTGTTGGTACCCGTCGTGTCGGTAATGCTCGTCGTGTAGGTGCCCATCAGCAATCCGAGGGTTTCGACCTTGACCGTCACCGTATTGGTGCTGCTGTCAATCTCGCCCTCCATGGCGGCGCGCCCCATCGCCTTGGCCGGGGCGTTCGTGGTGTCGGCAAGGACAATGAATTTTTGGATCACGCGTGGAGGTGGCGGCGGAACATGGAAGATCCCTGTCAGATCGACCACATCGTTGCTGTCGGAAACCGAAATGCCCACGACATTGGTCGGGTCCAAGCCGGACGGCAATGCGAAGATCCCGCTCCCGATCATAATGACCATTGGCGGCGGTGGATCCGTGACAATCACAGCGGTGGAAACGGCAATCGGGTTCGTGATCGTTACGATATCGAGAGTCCCCAGAACGTACGTGTTGGTGGCGACATCGGTGATGCTGACCGTGTAGATGCCGCCGAGCAATCCGTCCGTGGTGACGCGGATGGTCGGGCCGAAGATGGTAAGGGCGTCCACCGCGCAGCCGAGTGGCTCGAAGCACGGTCCGGAACGCAATTGGGCAATGCCCGTAGCCGCCGCCGGAGCGTTTGTGGTGGCCGTCAGTGTTGCTTCCTCCAGCAGCCCGCAAGGCGGTGGGGGAGGCGGCTCTTGGAATGTCCCGGTGAGATCGACCAGGTCGTTGGTGTCGGAAACCGAAATGCCGACGACGTTGGTCGGGTCCAATCCTGCCGGCAAGGTGAAGTTACCGCCGCCGATGTCAACAATCCTTAACCATAACGGGATCGGGCCCCCCGGGCTGGTGATCGGTGGCCCGTTCGTCACCGTTGTGACGTCGAAAGTACCCAAGGTGTGGCTATTGGTCTCGGTGTCGGTCACGACGACCGTGTAGGTGCCGGTCAAAAGTCCCTCGGTCGTAACGTGGAGAAGCGGCGCGTTCGTGGGGGGAACCAGGACGTTGTTCGGAGTGGCCCAAATTGCCGGGTAAAACGTGGCCAAGCCTGTGGCCCCTGCGGGCGCATTGGTCGTGGCGGACAGGAGAGCGACTTGGGGGACAATGGCTGGTTCATCAGCGACGGCGCGACCAGCGGCAATGGCTGCAACAACCCCGGCGAACAATAAAACCCTGAGCTTCATGTTAACACCTACCCGAGCGCCCAGTATACAATTGGGTACGACCCTGTCAAGTGTGATTACTCCGCCGGTGTTGTCCGAATTCGGGCAACGCCGGCGGCGCGGACGGCTTGACTGCGGGGCGGTGTTCCTTTAGCCTCGCGCGAAAATACAGGAGTTCATCTGGCGTGTTTTCTCGGAAATCCAAACCCATCATCGAACGGTGCGAGTCCGACGTGAATACGCGGTTGCGGCTGAAGTATGCGCCGTACTACCGCGTCGTCGATTCGGCCGATGGCATCAACATCGTGGTCGAAGGCCGACCGATGGTGATGATGTCGACGAATGAATACCTGGGGCTGGCGCGTCATCCGAAGGTCGTGGCGGCGGCCAAACGGGCGTTGGACCAATGGGGCGCGAGCGCGTGCGGTTCGCGACTGGCCAACGGCAGCCGGGCGTATCACGTCGAATTGGAGGAAGCGCTGGCGGCATTCCTCGGCAAAGAGGCGTGCCATGTCACCTCAGCCGGTTATCTGGCGTGCGTGTGCAGCCTGAGTTCGTTGGTCCAGCGCGGTGATGTCCTGCTCGTGGACCCGAGCATTCATTCGTCGCTGTGGGACGGCGCGCTGTTGAGCGGCGCGAAGATCGAGCGGTTTGCGCATGAGGACATGGACTCGCTGGCGAAAACGCTCGACCACCTCGACCCGAAACAGGCGAAAGCGATTGCGGTGGACGGCGTGTACTCGATGGAAGGACATATCGCGTCGCTGCCGCGATTGTGCGAGTTGGCGGAACAGCATCACGCGGCGCTGGTGGTGGACGACGCGCACGGATTCGGGGTCCTGGGCCGCGACGGGCGCGGCGTGTGCGACCAGTTGGGGGTGACGGAGCGCGTGGACCTGATTGCGGGAAGTTTTTCCAAATCGCTGGCGAGCACGGGCGGGTTTGTGGCGGGAAGCAAATTGCTGATCGAGTACCTGCGGAGCAGTTCGCGCCAGATCATTTTCAGCGCGGCGATCAGTCCGGCGGCGGCAGCGAGCGCGTTGGCGGCGCTGGGGGTGATTCAGGAAGAACCGCAGCACCGCGACCGGCTCTGGGCGAACCACCGCCATTTGTGCGGCATCCTGGACAATCTCGGGCTGGACTACTGGCAGAGTCCAGACGCCGGCGTTGCCGATTGTCGTGGGCGACAAGGAGAAATGCTACTGGATGTGGAAGACGCTGTGGGACGAAGGCTTTTTCACGGTCATGTCGATTGCGCCGGGCGTCCCGGCCGGCAAGGACCTGATTCGTTCCGCGGTCACGTCACTGCACACCAAGGAGCAACTGGATCGTTTCGGTGACGCGCTCAAGATTGCGATGAAGAAAGCGGGGGTCAAGCCGAAGTCCGCGTAGGCCGACGGATCGGATCCGACTGACGGGGCACGCGTAATTTCCCAGTTGGTTGCCGGCAGTGCGGGTCACGCACTGCCGGCCGCCGGCTCGCCTACCATCTGCGACCACTCGAAATGGGTGCGGGACGGGTTCTCGGTCCGTCCGCCAGGGAGAGCCTGAGAAATGGGAGCGGGGGCAACGACTGCGAGGTAAGGTTCTCCGTTGCCCCCGTTACGGGATGATCGTACGCCCAGCGACCGGGCCGGGATTTGGAAGAAAGGGAAGAGACCGACACCCGGCGCCGCGGGGAACTTCGCCGCGCGTGGCGGAGCGGAAAACCAGTAAAAGTCCAATTTCGTTTCATCGGCGTCATGTCTCTTGCTACGCCGATTACTAAAGCACGTTGGGGGATGGCCTGCTACGCCCGGTTTGCCAATTCCTTCGCTCGGATTGACTCGGCCTGCCGCGCCCGAAATTCCGACGGCGAGCAACCCACATGGCGGCGGAACGCGCGGTTGAAATACGGAATGGAATCGAACCCGGACTCGTAAGCCGCTTCACTCACCCGCCGGTTCGGGTCCAGGAGGAGTCGTTTTGCGGTTTCGATGCGCAGTTGCGTGCGATACGTGGTGAACGTCAATCCCGTCTGTTTGCGAAACAGCTTGCAGAAATAACACGGACTGATATGCAGCCGCACGGCGAGTTCGCGCACGGTCAACGCCTGATCGGAGGGCTTGGCCAACTGGGCCTCGATCTTCTGCAACAGGGGCGATTGCTGGCCGGCCTCCTGCAGCAACAGACGTTGGCCGCACTCCGCCAGATATTGCGCGAACATCTCCAGCAGCGTCTCGACCGCCCGCAGTTTTTCGCGTGTGATCGCGGGGCTGCTGTTCCAAGTCGTCCTCACGATGTCCACCCGCGATCCGACCCCGCTGGCTTTCAACTGACCCGTCAGCCGGCGGTGTCGCGACTCTTTCAGCGGGCCCACGCGAAACGGCCCCGCCAACAAACTCCCCACATGCCGTCCGCCAATCATCACCGGCATCAGCAGCTTGGTCAACCCGGTGGGACAGTCGAATTGGGTCGAGCAGCCCGTGTGGGAGGCGTTGTGTTCCGCGGCCAGCAGGGAGCGCTGACAGAGTGGGCTGCCGCGGGCGCCCAGACAGCCGTCCACGCAAAACGCGGACGGTACGGGCGCGGCCACTTCGGTCGCGGGCAAAAAGGTCAGCGGCAGCCCGGTCGCGCATCCAAACGCGACCTGTTGCCGGCGCACCGCGTCCGACTCAGCAAGTTGCTGCCAGATGTCCATTCAGCCCTATGTCCCGTTCCTGTTTGTCGCGACGCTTTTTCCGTACAACGACTACGGCCCCCAATTCAGCAGTGGCAGTGCCACGTATCGGGCAACAAGCGCAACCTGTTGCCTCGCAAGGGAAAGCTGACCGGAGTCGGTCGGATTGGGAGAGCCTGAGGCCTGACGTTTTGACGGAACAGCTAGGTTTAGCTCGACAAGTTGGCTGTACGCGGCTGTATGCGGCAATCAGCGATTGACGCGGCTGGGGGCCGGGATGGACGGTTTCGAAGGCACGGCAATTCGTTTCAGCTTCCGTGGTTTGACATCTTGCTGATTGACGAGAACGAGTTCCTTGGTTTGAAGAGCAAAGCGCCACTGTTGAGAGACGGTCTTAACGAAGCCGCCCAAACGATAGGCCGGCAGGTGGCGCACGATGGAAAACTCCACCCCGGCCGGGGTTTTCGTCCACGACGCACCGCGATCCTCGATTTTGGCCTGAGACAGTTTCCCGGGCATCCCGCCAGCTGGATAGAGACTTTCGACGTGACGACTGAACAGATTCTTGAATTGGCTGGTCGGCTCGGCGGCGCCATCCCACGTTGCGAGCGCTTTGCGGAACGCCTGCTCAAGCGCGGGGAAATAATGCGAGCCGCAATAGAAACTTCCTTGCACGCCCCAGCCGGGGCCTGCGTCTCGGCCACAATCTGGCCACTGACAAAGCCTGTCACTCATAACCATCTCATTGCGCTCACTCGCGATTAATAATAATCAGCGCAGTCTTCGGATTCAACGGGAATTTGAAGTGTCTCGGTCGCAACCAGTTAGAATCAGTTGAGGCGAGATAAACCCCTTGAGGCTCGGGGCTGGGGATAAACGGTCCGCCTTCGCAGTGCTTTGGCGCGACAGGGACGCGGAGAAGAGAGGAGTCAGGTGGCAACGTGGCGTCGGCACGAGGAGACAGGCGGAAGGCGGTGGCTACGAGGTGGGGAGCTGGCAGGGCAACACACGACTCGGGCCGGATGCGCAGTCGTCATGATTATGAGTCTGACCCCAATTACAAAATATTTCCCCCAAGTCGCGCCAAAATATCTCACGCGCAGCTTCTCCAAATCTTCGCGGTTTTCTACTTTGTCGATCTCGGCGAAAAACGATTGTTTGCGTTCGGCAATGGAAGCCACATCCCGCATGATTTTTCGTTTTTTCTCATAAGCCACTTTATACCGGGAAAACAACATAATCGTCGCTTTCCCGAGGCAAGCATATCGCAAGCTTTCTCGATCCGGCGCCTGCGTGTTTCCGGTTGCCTGGCTGAGCTTATCGAGAAAATCCAGTCCCGTCGCGCGATTGGTGTGATATCCGCCCACAATGCCTGCGCCAGCGGGGCAGCGGCAAGGGCGTTGCGTAGATCCATTGGCACCCGGATCTCCGGTTCGTCTCCGGCCCGCGTAATCTCCACCGTTACCGTGTCACCAGCGTCTGCGCCCGCGGCATCGTGCATGGCTTTGTTAACCCTGAGCCAGTGACTTCCTTTGCCGTTTGGTTCGAGAGCGGCTCGAAACGGGAAGCCATTGATCGTTCCCTCAACCATCGTCGTACCTCGTGATGGAAGCTTCGCACTGGCGTTCTTGGGCAGAGTGAGAAGGGTCCACGATCCAATCTTTTCGGTTGCCTTGGGCCGAAACAACTCGGCACGGAAGCGAATCGTTGACTTGGTTTCTTGCCGCTTAGCCGGTTTCATATATTGCTATACTACCGAATAAGGCAATTATTCAACAAGCCTGGTCCGAAGACGCAAGGCGGACGAATGGGCGGGTGAGGGCGGGGTGACGCGTTTCACTGTCGGCACGCTTCACTGAAGGCGCGGGCGAGGATGGCGGCGTTGTGGGAGATGAGGAAGTTTTCTTCGACCCAGTGGCGGCCGGCTTCGCCGAGTTGTTGACGAAGCTTCGGGTCGTCGGCGAGGCGTTTGACGGCGGTGGCGAGTTCGGCGGTGTTGGATGGGTCGGCGAGGAGTCCTGTGACCTCGTGGGTGACGGCTTCCATCGGACCCGCGGTGCGGCTGGAGATGACGGGGAGGCAATGGGCGAACGCTTCGGGGATGACGTTGGGGATGCCGTCGCGGTCGCCCTCGGCATCGATGACGCCCGTGTGCCAGAAGATGTCGGCCCACAGGTATTGTTCGTCGACCTGCTGCGGCGCGAGCGGGCCGGTCAGGGAAACCAGATCGTGGAGGTCATCGCGGTCGATTTTTTGCCGGAGATCGTCGTCGAGCGGGCCGTCACCGACGATTCTGGCGACGAACGGCACGCCCCATGATTTCAACAGCGCGCAGGCGGCGAGTTGATGGATGTGGCCTTTCTTCGGGACGAGGCGTCCGACGGACAAGAGGCGGACCGGGCGCGGAGAACCCACCCCTAGCCCCTCCGTAGGAGGGGAGTTCCGACGGGCGGTCGTGTCGCGGGCGGGTTTGGGCGGAAGCTGATCGAGGCCGCGGCGGGCGAGGACGATTTTGACGGGCGCACCGTGGGCGCGGTCGCGGAGGTAATTCGCGGCGGCGTCGGTGGTGGTGTGGACGAAGCTGGCTGCGCGGAGTTTGGGTTCGAGAAATGCGTCGCCGCCATGACGATAGATATCGTAGGCGTGGCCGCCGAAGCTGAAGGGCACGCCGCAGAGCCGGCTGAGGATGGCGGCGGCGGTGGCGGGTGCGGTGGCCCAGACGCCGTGGATGACGTCGGGTTTGTGGCGGCGGAGGCGGTTGGCGCGGCAGACGGCGAAGATGGCGGCCCAGACGGTGGACCAGAAGTTTTCGGGGTTGGTGGGTCGGTAGCGGCGATAGAGCCGCCAGCCGTCGCGGAGGAGGGCGGGGTCGCGGAGGAGTTCGCGGGGAAGGGCGACGATGAGGGTCGCGGCTTCCCACCAGCGGAAGGTGTCGACGGGCACGCCTTCGACTTGATGGGCGAGGTCGGCGGGATTTGCACTGAAGAGCGAATGGATTTCGACGCGGACGCCCTGGTCGCGGAGGCCGGCGACTTCGCGGCGGAGGAACGTCTGCGAGAGGACGGGGTAACGTTCGAAGATGTAGGCGACGGTGGGCGGCGCGCTCATGGAAGTTTCTTTTGTGAGTAGTGGTCGATGAGCGTGCGGACGCGGTTGACGACGGTGTCGGTGCCGTCGATAAATCTGGTTTCGATATTGCGGCGGAAGTCGTCGAGGCGGGATTCGAGGTTCGCGAAAGTGGAGAGAGATGGATGGAGGCTGGTGGAGAAATCGCCGTAGCCGAGCGCGCGGACGTGCCAGGCGTTGATGAATTGCTCGAAGGTGTTCGCGATGGGGAAACAGAGGAGCGGTTTGCCGAAGGCGAGGGCTTCGCAGATGAGGTTGTGGCCGGCGTTGACGACGGCGTAGGAAGAGCCGGCGAGGTCGCTGAGGATGGCGTCTTTGTCGAAGGGTTTGAAGGTCAGGTTGCCTTTCGTAGCCTTCTCGCTGCGGAAGCCGTAGACGACTACGGGGCGTTTGAGTTGGCGGGCGACATCGATCAGCGCGCCGAAGGTGGGGGTGGTCTGGTAAATGAAAATGTGATCGCCGGTGGTCGGTCGATGCTCGCGAACGGCGGGCCGAAGAACGGGCGGGAGAAGCTCGTTGTGCCCGTCGGGTTTCAGTTCGGGATGGAAGAACGAAGTGACGAGATTGTGGCGCGTGTAATTGAAGAACAACGAATCTTCGAGACGCGCGAGCAACCACGAAATTCGTCTGCGAGGCCGGCACGTGGTAGCGGCAGACCTGCAACACGTGCGAGTGGTCGAGCGAAAAGATCGGAAGTCCGGCGCGGCTGGCGGCATGAGGCAGGAAGAATTCGCGGTCGCAGATGGCGACATCCGGCTGCCAGTGGTCGATCAGGTCGAGGATCTGGCGGTTGACGCGGGGGATGCTGGCGACGCAATGGGCGAGATGGCCGCACGTGCGAGGCACCGAGACCCGTTGGTTCTGGTAGACTGTATGGGCGACGGGCACTTCCAAAACGGGATACAGATTGCGCAGCACTTCCGGAACGCGTCCGCCTCCGACGAAATGAAATTCATGCTCGGTCAGCCGGCCCGCGACGGCCAGCGCGCGCGACACGTGCCCGAACGTGTTGCCCATTACTCCGTAGAGGACTCGTGCCATGATCTTGCGGAAATTCTCCTCATTCGCACACTTTGAGCCTGACCGCGCGGCGGACTTTGGATAGGATTCCGGCGCGGAGGCAACGGAATGGCAGCATACCGAATCTGGCGCGCGTGGGTAGCACTTTTTTTGGCCGGATACTTTGTGCTGGGATTGGCGACGCTCGCGTTGCCTCGCCAGGAAGTGTTTCCGTGCTACTCGTGGTTCCTGTTCGCGTTGGTGCCGGGACGGGAATCCCAATATGCCGTGCGGCTTCAGGAGGTGCGTGGACAGAAACTCGCCGAGCCCGTGCTGTTTCAGGATGCGGATAATTTCGTGGATGAGCCGCATAATGTGATGGTCCGCGACCTCGTTCAGCAATGGGGGGCCGCAGTCGAGAACGGCCGACTGGACGAGCAAGCGCGTCTGCGGCGGGTAATGGAGAAGGATTATCTGCCAACGCCCTGCCGCTATGAGTTGGTGGTCCTGACCTACGAACCACTGACCCGCTGGCGGACCGGTCGTTACGACGTCAGATCGCTGGAGGAATATACGGTCACTGGAGAGTCCCGATGACCATCCTGCGAAACGTGCGCCGTTTTTTCGCTGGTCAGAACCGACCGTCATCGCGCCGGGCATTGGCGTGCCAGACCGAAGCGTTCCATGCGGCGCGGGTCGTCGTGCGGTGTTATTACGCGGGGCTGCTCTTTCTGGCTGCCACGACGATGGATGATTGGCCGTTGTACCTGGGTCGGATGGAAGCGCTGCCTCTTTGGCCGGTCGCCTGGCTCGGTATGGTACGGCTGCGGGCCGGCGTGCTGGGAATTCTGACCGGGTATCTGGCCACGACATTTCTGGGCGCGGTTTTTTCCCATCGGCGCTGGGCGCGATCGCTGGCGTTTCTGGGACTGCTGGAGTTTGTGGCGATGGAGAATTCGTTTGGCAAGATCAACCACGCCCATCATCTCTGGGTGCTGACGGGATTCTTACTGGTGTTCCTGCCGGACGTGACGGGCCGGTCAACTGACCGCGCGACCCGCCAGCGGTTTCTGACAGTCTTCTGGGCGTGCCAGGCAATCACACTGTTGACCTACACGATGTCAGGTATTGGGAAGGTTGTCTGTGCTGTTTATCAAGTGTGTGCCGGGCAAAACAACATTCTGATGCCGAGCGGTTTGGCGACGCTTACTGCGAGCCGATTGCTCCAAACCAGCTCCACAAGCTGGTTGGGACCCTGGCTCGTCGCGCATCCCTGGTTCGGATGGCCGTTGGGGCTGGCTTCCATCTACCTGGAATTCTTTGCGTTTTGGATTGCCTTCCGGCCGGCGCTGCTTCGGTGGTGGTCGGCGGGGCTGATCCTGTTTCACATCGTGGTGTTCTTGTGCATGGCCATCGGCTTTATGCCGGTGGTGTTGCTGTTGGGACTCTTGTTTCTCGGCACGCCACCTTGCCCGGAAGAACGGTCGCTGCTCGACGCGGCCCGGCAGCTACCGGTCCTGTCGCTGGTGTTTCTTACAAGGCGTGCAGAGTTTTGCTGACCCCGGATTTCCCGGATTTGCTCCACAAGTCAATGCCATTGACATGCAATGGGTGAAGGCAACAAACAGGCTCTGCGGGTGATCTTTGGTGGTTTTTTGAAGCTGGAGTTTCACGGTTCCAAGGTCAGGTCCGATGCCGCGCTGACGCCGGCAGGGCGGAAATCGCGGGAAGGAGAAGTGCTGGAGGCGACGCTCTGTCTGCGTTCGGCCGAAAATTGGTGCTGACCGCGAACGAGGGCAGAAGCCATCTCCCCCGGAGTTGGGCATCCAGTCGTGGAACCGCAAAACAGCTTGATGGCACTGGCAGAGTTGATACGATGTTGGTCAAAGAGACTGAATCGCCGCGGATGGTCGCGGGGTGGTGGGTCATAGGGGAAATGGCGGGTGATAGCCGGCATCTCGCCCGCCATTGGTTGCCACTTTGCGCCCCGATATCGAAGGTTGCAATGCGCGCTAAGCGGGTACCGGAATTCATAATTCCTTTTCTTCAATACCGGTTTTCGTCACTGACGAAATACGATATTCATTCTCCTTTTGTGTACGAACTGGTTGCAAAGGTGATCGATGTTTCTCCCCGGGCGACGACCAAGGCAAATTGTCAACCCATCGAACGCCTGCGGAATGCCCTGCTCCGCGACAAAACGGAAATAAATGTTCTCGTCCCCAGGGCAGGATCTTCGTCGCAGAAAACATCACCACGGAAAATAAAAGACATCTGCCGCAAGACGGGGAAAAATAAAAAATACGGACAATTGTTGTTTCGATTGGTTAGCTATTTTCAGCCGGAAACAATTCTCGACCTCGGAACCGCCCTCGGCATCACAACGCTCTACCTGTCGAAAGCCAATCCTTCAGCGAAAATAATTTCCATCGAAGGATGTCCTGAGATCGCTGTCGTTGCGAAAAGAAATTTTGAAAAACTTTCAGCTTCAAATATTCAGCAAGTTACCGGGAATTTCGATGATGAGCTCGTTCCATCGATCAAGAGATGTTTTTTCGCGGACACAAAACAGGCTTCGCTTGACTTTGTTTTTTTCGACGGCAACCACCATAAGGAACCCACGCTGCGGTATTTTTTGCAGTGCATGGAATACGCAAACAACAATTCCGTGTTTGTTTTTGATGACATACGCTGGTCGCAGGAAATGGAAGAGACGTGGAAAGAAATTATTGAACATCCCCAGGTGACGGCATCCATCGATTTATTTTTCATGGGAATTGTCTTTTTCAGAAAGGAACTTGAGAAACAGAATTTTGTGATCCGGTTCTGAACGTGGTTGCGTCAACCCCTCCCACGAAAAGCAAATTCCTTTCACAACGTACTGTGCTTGTGAGAATTCTCGCACCTTGACGAGGGAGACGCAGCCGCGACGCTCGCCAGCCCGGTCTCGGAGAAGCGGAGGCGCCGGTGTCATGTTTGTGGCGGTTTTGAGAAGGCCACTTCGGGGCTTGTAGTTGGGGGGCGGTTCTGTATACTCCGGTCGCCCATGCGAGTTCTGGTACTCACATCGAGCACAGGAGGGGGTCACAACATGCGGGCGCGCGCATTCCAGGAATGGGCGCAGGCCGGGCCGTCGCATGATCTCTCCGTGCAACTCCATCGTCCGTTGGAGGACTCCCACCCCATTTACGCTTTCGGTGTCTGGTTGTACAACCGGATCCAGCGCACCGCACCGTTCCTGCATCACGCGTATTTCAACTTTTTGGAGGTTGTGCCGATTGTCCGCACGCGCAAACCGCTGGGGGCCGCCAAGTACCGAAAGGTTTTGGAAGCACGGCAGCCGGATGTGCTGATCAGCGTGCATGACTCACTGAATCACGCCTTTTTCGAGTACGCGCGCGAAGTACTGGGTCACAATCGTGTCAAATGTATCACCTATTGCGGCGAATTGTCTGGCGGTTACGGGTTCAGCCGACACTGGGTAAATCCGTCCGCGGACCTGTTCATCGGGGCCGTTCCCGAGACCTGCCAGGCGGCGGTGCGGTGGGGGATGGCCCCCGAACGGACCCGGGTTGGCGGTTTTTTGCTGCGTCGGTTTTTCTATGACCCGCCGGAGGACGCCGCCGCGCGGGCGGCATTCATCCGCGAAAAATTGCGGCTCGACCCGGACGAATTCATTCTGCTGTTGAGCGCATCGAGCCGTGGCGCCCACAATCACGTCCGGTTTCTCGAAGCGTTGCGGCGGCGCGGAGTCGATGCCCAGGTGGTATTGCTGTGCGGCAAATCGCCGATTGCCGAGAGCGAAGTTTCCGTGTGGGCCAAGGCC
This sequence comes from uncultured Verrucomicrobiae bacterium, assembly GCA_963842185.1. Classification (GTDB taxonomy): domain Bacteria; phylum Verrucomicrobiota; class Verrucomicrobiia; order Palsa-1439; family Palsa-1439; genus Palsa-1439. The sequence continues at coordinate 109,306 of CAWJFL010000010.1, read as the reverse complement.
AACCCGTCGGCGCGCGTCCGTCTGCTCCCGCACAACACGAACGTGGGCCAGTTGATGCGGTCGGTATCAGCGATCGTCGCTCGTCCGGGCACGGGCACGACCAGCGAGGCGATTGTGAGCCGGTGCCCGTTGCTGCTGAACAGTCTCGGCGGCATCATGCCGCAGGAGCGTATCACGGTGAAGTTTTGTCGCGACCACGGTATGGCGCAACTCGTGCGCAGCCCGGAAGAGTTGGCGGGAATCGTCACCGAGTGGCGGAAACGACCCGAGTTGCCGGCGGCGATCCGTCGGGCGATGCAGCGTGCCTGTCCTGCGTCGCACCCGAGTGATATTGTGAGGGCAATCGCCGGGCTCGAGGTCAGAGCCGATAGTATTTCCGAAGGACGAATTCCAGTACTCGAAGCGGCAAGAGCCGCGCACCCAGTGGGGCCAGCCGCGCCTGGAATAAGCCTCCCACAACCACGACCGGTGGCGGATTCGGTGTCGTAATCACCCGGAGCATGGCCTGCGCAACGTGATCGGGGCGCGGTGCGGCCGCCATGTTCCGCAACTGGGTTTCCCAGGCTGATTTCATCCGACGTTCCTCTTCGGGGTTCCGTGTCGTTTCCACGCGCTTCGTTTGGTCGTGAAACGAGGTCTGGATGTCACCCGGGCGAATCTCGACGACACGAATCGGCGAATTCGAAAGCTCGATTCGCAATCCCATGGTGAAGGCGCTGAGAGCGGATTTTGCCGCAGTGTACGGTGCCATGAACGGAATGGGAAACTGGGCGGCGAGCGAGGTAACATTGATGATTGTCCCGCGGTTGCGTTGCCGCATTGCCGGAAGCGCCAGACGAATCAACTCCAGCGGTGCGTCCACCAGCACTTGAAACTGTTCACTCACGATCTCGGCAGGCATGGCATCCATGGCTCCGAATGCGCCCGCGCCGGCGTTGTTGATGAGCACGTCTAATGCGCCCGCCTCTTGTGACGCGGCGGTGAAACCGCGACGAATTGAATCCATCTCCGTCAGATCCATCGGGACACCGTGGAAACGAGGCAATTTCGGCAGGCGGGCCGGGTCGCGGGAGGTTCCCCAAACTTCGAATCCCTGCGCGGTGAGCAGTTTGGCCGTTTCCAGTCCGATGCCGGAACTGGCGCCGGTCAGAAAGACCTTGCGGGTATCGCTAGGCGCCATTTTCCCAGCGGCGGAAGGCGAGACAAACGTTGGTGCCCCCGAAGCCGCTGGAGTTGCTGAGGGCGACCCGAGGCTTGTCAGGGACCGGTTTCGTGACGATGGGCACGATGGCGCACTGCGGATCGAGTTGCGTGATATGCGCGGAAACAGGAATGAAACCCTTCCTGCAGTGCGAGCACGCAGAAAGCGGCCTCCATCGCGCCCGCCAGGGAGAGGCCGTGGCCGGTCAGGCTCTTGGTGCTGCTGACATGAGGCGTCTGGCCATTGCCGAACACCGCGCGGATCGCGCGGCACTCGCTGACGTCACCCACGGTCGTCGACGTGGCGTGGGCATTGATGTAATCGACTTCCTCCTTCGCCAAATGGGCATCCCGAAACGCGTCTTCCATGGCGCGTTTCAATCCGTCGCCCTCCGGATCGGGGGCGAGCACGTTGTACCCGTCGGCGGATTGGCCCCAACCCAGGACCTCCGCGGCGATGGGTGCGCCGCGGCGCTTCGCGTGTTCGAGTTCTTCCAACACCAGGACGGCCGCTCCACCCGTGCCGACGAATCCGTCGCGCTTCACGTCGAACGCGCACGGCGTTTTGGCCGGGTCGGTCTGCAGGCTCAGGGCGCGGATCCCCGCAAAGGGAAGGATGTTGAACTTGTTGCAATCCTCGCCGCCGACGACAAAAACGACGTCCTGGCGGCCGAGTCGGATCAGATCACAGGCAACGCCAAGCGCGTGGGCGGAGGACGAACACGCGCTGGAGAAACCGAGTGCTCCGCCCTTGATTTTGTAACAGGTGACCAGATTGATGTACAACGAGCCGGGGATGCTGTTGACGATGGCCATGGGTTGGCATCGGGCGACGCCGCGTGTGACCATTGTGTGCAGGTTGTCGTAGGCGAGCCACATCGAACCGCCCGAGGCGCACATGACGCCGGTGCGCGGGTTGGACACCTGGTCGGGCGTCAGCTTCGATTCGGCGATGGCCTGCTGCATGGCCCCGTAGGCGTACAGGGAGTTCGGCGCCATCGGACGCAGTTGCTCGCGAGTGAGTTTGTACTCCGCCGGAAACTGTCCAATCCTCGAAGTAGGCCGTGGGAAACTGAAAGCCCTTGACCGTGCCGGCCAGTTTCACCGGTGTATCGGGACCGCTAAACTCCGCAAACGGTTCGACGCCGGTGAGACATTCCTGGAGGCTGCGGACGACCTGCTGACGGCTGTTGCCGATGCTGGTGATGAACCCCAAGCCCGTGACGGCGACGCGCTTCATTGACGAATTAAGTGGATTCGAACTCAGGAACGGACGCCGTCCGAGCCGTTGGGCGCCACCGCGACTGCGGGCGCCGCCGCGGCGTCAGACGCGGACGATTCCGACGATGGTATACTATCGGGAAGAAGTTGTTCACCAAACGCGAGCACGAGGCGTTCGATCTTGGCCACGCGCCGCCCCTGGGACGTCACCGTGCCCTCAAAAATCGCCAGCGGCTCGCGAAGTCGTGTGAGTTTCAGCTCGAACTCGAGTTTGTCTCCCGGCTTCGTCTTTTGGTAGAAGTGGGCACCGTCGAGCGACGCGAAAAAGACGTGGTTGGATTTGATCTCCTTGCCGATTTGGGCCGGTGCTTTCTCCAATACCCACAGGCACGCGGCCTGGCCCATGGCCTCAAACACGATCGAGGCGGGAAAGATCGGCTCGTCCTTGAAATGGCCTTCGAGGAAAAATTCGTTGCCTTTGACGGTGTAACTGGCCTTGAGGGTCTCGGCGTTCAGCGACGCTTCGTCGAGGAACAGGAACGGGGGTTGTTGCGGGAGCACGAGCGCGATCTGTTCGCGCGAATAAACCTTCGGCGGCGTCCCGGTGTCGGCACCCGTGATCTTGGCGTGGAGAAACCTGTTCAGGTTCCCCATCGTGCGGATTTCGCGAAGCTCCTCATTTTCGATGTGCAGCTTGAGGACTTCCTCAATCGACAGCACGATTTCCAGCAACGTCAGCGAGTCGAGGCCGAGGTCCTCGATGAGCCGCGCGTTTTCATCGGCTTGGGAAAGTTTCACGGGCGCGGTGGAGGGTTGGTAGCGTTCGAGAATCCCGAACACGATGGTCGGGATCGTGTCGAGGTCGCCGGTCTCGCGGTACCGAACCGCCGCATCGATTGTTTCGGGACTGCACCGGCGCAATCCATCTTTCAGGTCGGCTACTTCATGGTCAGTCAAAGTTACATTCATGTGACACTGCGCGTGTGCGCTGGTCCTGGCTCGCGGGGGGACTGATACCAAACCTCGCGCCAAAGGGAAAGCGATTTTTTCATTTGGCATCGCGGGATGGGTTTGTTGAGAATACGATTGTCCATCCATGACAGCTGCGCCACAGGCCAAATCGAAGATCGTGATCTGCACGCACGAATTCTCTCCGTTCCGTGGCGGTGTGGCCGCGTACAGCGAGGAACTGGCGGCCGCCTTGCAGCGGGCTGGCGAGGTGGTTGAGGTGTGGGCGCCTGACTACGGAGTGCCGGGAGCGATCGATGAGTTTGCATTTCCCGTTGTGCGGCTGCCCGCGTGCGGGAGTTTGCGGTTCGGGGACCTGGTCCGGTTCGGGGTCCAGGTAGCGGCCCGGCGAAAGCAGTTGGAGGAGGCGACCGTGGTGCTGACGAGCGTGGGGGCGCACATGGCGTTCATGATTCTCGTGCCGCTGGGACGGGTGAAATGCCGGCGAGTGCTCTCGGTGGTTCATGGCTCGGAGGTGCTACGATTCCAGAAGAGTGGGTTCTGGAAGTTTTGGGCGCGACGCTTCTTTCCGCGAGTCGAATGCGTGTTCACGGTGTCGAAATACTCGCAGTCACTTATTGAACGAAGTTTCCTTTCCGCACTGGCGCGACGGATTGTCATCGCTCCCTGCGCGTGCAGTACCGCGGCGATGCGACCATGCGGGGCGGCGTCGCGCAATGATGACCGAATCCGCATCCTGACCTTGGCCCGGGTCCATCCGCGCAAGGGGCAGCTCGACACCGCGCGGGCGCTGGCGCGGCTGCCGGCCGAATTCCGATCGCGGATCATTTACCAGATTGGAGGCATCGGCGACACAGCGTATTTGCGCCAGGTCGCGGTGGTGTGTCGGGAGGCGGGGGTCAGTTTCGAACACCTGGGCCAGATCAATCCGGACACACTCGCCGGCACCTATCACCAATGTGACATTTGCGCCATGACGAGCCGTTCGTTGCCGAAGAGCGTCGAGGGCTTTGGAATCAGTTACCTCGAAGCCGGTTTCCATGGAAAACCGGTGGTCGGTTATCGCAGTGGCGGCGCGGTCGAGGCGGTCGTGGACGGCGAAACGGGATTGCTGGTCGATGAAGGCGACGTCACCGCGTTGGCCGACGCGTTTCAGCGACTGCTGGTTGATTCCGCGTTGCGGCAGCGATTGGGTGAGGGCGGGCGGCGGCACGCCGCGAAGTTCGCTTGGGACGCGACGGCGCGCGTTATCACATCGGTGTTGGAAACCGCGTGAAGGGACCTCAGCGTCAGTCTTGCCAAACGGTCCCGGTCTTGTTACACTGGGCTCATCAGTAAGGCAATCGTATGCCCACCTCGTTCATGCACTGCGCAAAAGTCGGTCTGATACTCGCCACGCTTCTCGCCGGCTCTGTGGCCCGCGCCGACGACTCAGAGTCCCCGTTGATGGCGGCAGCAGCCACGGGGGATGTCGCCAGAGTGAAAGCCCTCCTCAGCCAGGGTGCCGACGTGAGCGCCACGGATGAGAAGTTTGGGTCTAGCGCGTTGGGCTGGGCCGCCTTGGAGGGTCACAAGGAAATCGTGGAACTTCTGCTGGCAAACAAGGCCGATGTGAACGGGAGAAACGGATCCGGAGGCACCCCGTTGTTCGGGGCGGTGGTAAACGGGCACACAGAAGTTGTAGAAGTGTTAGTCGCTCACGGAGCCAACGTGAATGCAACGGGCTATTCTGGAGGCACGCCATTAGAAACGGCGGCATGGAAGGGCCACAAGGGAATCGTGGAGGTCTTGCTTGTTCACGGAGCCGACGTGAACGCGCGGAACAACGACGGGGAAACACCCTTGTATACGGCCGTCTTGGCCGGCCACAAAGAAATCGTCGAACTGCTCTTAGCAAATAAGGCGGACGCGAACATACCGACCAAAGGTCGAGGCGTCCTGCCGGAAGACACTGCGTTGTGTCTGGCGGCATTCGACGGAAACAGGGAAATTGTCGAACTTCTTCTCGGACACGACGCTGACCCGAATGCCAAGAGGACGGACGGCGAAACCCCGGTGGACGCAGCGGAGTTAGGAGGCCACGAAGAAATCGTGGAATTGCTGGTAGCAAACAGGGCCGACGTCAACGCGGCCGACAAGGACGGCCAGACCCCGCTGGAGTGGGCAATCGACAAGGGGAACAAAGAACTTGTGGAATTCCTCCTTACGCACCACGCCGACGTGAACCTGCGGGACAACGACGGATGGACTCCGCTGCACGAGGCGGCGTACAAGGGCTACAAAGAAATCGTGGAGGTTCTTCTGGCGCACCACGCCGACGTGAATGCAACTGGAACGGATGATTTTGGAGAAACTCCATTGGACACAGCATCCTCGGCGGGCCGCAAAGAAATCGCCGAAGTGTTGCTTGCGCATGGAGCCGACGTGAACGCTGCGGATAACAAAGGCAGGACACCGTTAGATTTGGCGGCGCTGCGCGGCCACAAAGACATTGTGGAACTCCTCCTCGCGCACCACGCCGACGTGAACGTGAAGACTACGAACGGCGTCAGTGCGCTGGCTCTCGCGGAGTTCAAAGGCCACAATGACATCGTCAAATTACTTTTGCCCACCACGATCACGGTTGATGGCATAATCTATTCCAACGTGACCTTTGGCACCGTCACGCCGACCACCGTCTCGGTTTTCCACAAAACAGGCGTCGCGGGGGTCCCGCTGGAAGAACTCCCGCCAGAGTTGCAGGAATATTTCGGCTACGATCCGCAGAAGGCCGCAGACTATCGGATGGCCGTGGCCGACGCAGACCAGCGCACTGTCCAACGGCACGCCGAGGTCCAGCGCGAGCCGGCCGGACAACCCAGCCAAACCAGCCCGTCGCGGGGCGAGTCTCGAGCGACGTCGCTGGACGGGTGCATCACCGCGACGGACCCGTCGGGTCGGGTGGTGAGCGGACCGGATGTCGGCGGGATCATAATGATGTCGGCCAAAGCGACCGCGGTAAACAGTTGCGACCACGAAAAGCGCGTCTTCATCAGCATGCAGGGCGTGGACAAGGATGGATATGGGATCATCTGGGGGATCACCGCTGGCTCCGTCCCTGCAAACTCAGCGGCAACATTGAGCGGCCCGGTGGTGGCGAAGCCGGGCCAGCCTGAGAGCATCGTCTCCTGGCAGGTAACACTCGTCCTCGATGGCGATTGAGGGCCCGGCGCGCGGCGGTCGCGCTGGAAGCGACCGGCAAAGGCGTCCAGAGCCCGGCCACTGCCGCCGCCGTGGTTAGCAGCACCGCGATTTTGGCGAAAACCCTAGGAATACTGTTGGATGAAGAATCAAAGGAAACGTATGACCACGAAGAGAGAGGCACCCGAAGGAGATACAGCGGATAGCCCTGCACTGCCGCCTGTACGGATCACGCCGGAAGATCGCCGGATCATGGAACAATTTGGCGTTTACTCCGAAATGAAGGAGAAGCTGAGAAAATTGAAACCTGACTACGAAAGGAAGTCAAGTTTCGTATTTACAGCGATTCACCAATGGGCGGACGAAGATGACTGGTTCGCGGAACACACTCCCTACCCGTTCGCCCAAACCCATTGGTCAGTCAATTACGCCCTGGCGGGCTTGTGTTGCCGGTATCTTCAGCAGTCTGCACGCAGGGGGAACGAGGACGCGATTCGGACACTCGCAGAGTTGGCCGTCGAACTGACGGAAACGCTCACGGAACTCATCGCGGATGAAACCCCTGAGGCTGACAGGAACGCGAAGATCGTAAACTGGATTGCCGAGGAGTTGCCGTATTGGCCGATGCTGCATTTCCGCAACACGGCTGCGAATAATCATTTTCCCCGCATCGCCGATAAGATCGGTCTTGGCGACAACTGCCTTGTCAACGTTTCCGATAAGGCGAACTACAGCCTGCGAACGCCCATCAACCGCTTGGTCTGGAAGTGTCTGAGGCACATCAAACATGTACAGGATATTCTCTCCCGGGGAGACCGCGAGAAAAGGACGGTGGCGAAAGCCCTTGCGTCCTGCATCATCCTCGAATTGCCCCCGGTGAACCCGCACCCAATAGTGCCGCGCAAGAACATCGGGGGGATGATTCACCGCGAAGAAATTCCGATCCACGAGCGATGTCGCAAGCTTCCGCCATTGACAAAATCTACAGCCTCGCAATGGGCAGACGTGGCCATCATCCCGTTGCTTTGCATTTGGTATCCCGATTTCTACGCGGAGCCAGCCCTGAAAACGATCCTCGACCGCCGCAACCCGAAAAGTCGCAAAGCCGAAATGACGGCTGTGCGCAAAGCTGTGGTTCAGCACCTGCGAGGCTTGGCCGGTACAGATCCGGATAAGCGCCGCCGAGGTTAGCCAACCTCAGTTTTTGACTGGCGGTTGTCTCTGTGGTTTGCTGTTGCCGTGAAACGCAGACGATTACTAAACCAATCGCCAAGGGGAGAGCCATGAGCTACTACGCCGAAATGATCACCGTGACCTCGACCGCGATCCGCGCCGTCGGCTATGACGAAAACACGTTAACGTTGACCGTAGAGTTCCGCAGCGGTCGCACGTACGACCATCACGGCGTGCCATACTCCGTCTACGCCGGCCTGATGGAAGCAACCTCGAAGGGTCGGTACTACGCGTACCACATCCGTGGCAAGTACCGCTAAAATCCGGAGGCTCAGACTATGACACGCACCGGCAAAATCGCGCGACTCCCCCGCGAAATCCGCGAAAAACTCAACCACCGCCTGCGCGACGGCGAGAACGGCAAAAAGCTGGTCCGCTGGCTCAATTCGGCGGCGCTGGCGCAGATCGTGTTGAAGAAGGAGTTCGGGGGCCGGCCTATTAACGAATCCAACCTCACGGCCTGGAAAGAAGGCGGATATCGGGACTGGCTGGACCAGCAGGAAGCCAAAGAACTCGTCCCGCTGTTGGCAGCCGAGGCCGACGAACTCAATATATTGTGCGGCCTGCCCGTACCACTCACCGACCGGATGGCGGTCTGGTTGCTCGCCCGTCTCATGGTCGTGGTTCGCCGATTGGCTGCGACCGACTTGGACGATGCCGCCAAGTATAAGCTGCTCCACGAAGCGGCTGCCGACTTCGCGGCGTTTCGCAAGGGCGATCACAGCCGCCAGCGCCTCAAACTCGACCGCGAATTCCTCGAACTCGACCGGCAACGGCTCGATCTTGACCTGGAGCGCGTGGCAATCGAAAAGAATTGGTCGCTGGAGAAGGGTGTGGAAATCCTTACGAAGGCAATCTGCAAAGCGGTCGAAAAGGATCCCAGCCTGTATGAGTCCTTCGAGAAGCTCCGAAAGGCCCTTGCCGATAATGCGGATCCGGCGGTAAAATCCTACGTCTCTTCCAGCGAGCGCAAATCACACAACGGCATCAGCAGCCAGGCGCACCGACTGGATTAAGCCAAATTAAGGTAAATCAAACCAAATGAAACCATGACCTCCTGCCTCGGCGCGACCGGCGGCGTGGTCAGGTCCGGATACCGGCATTTTTTCCTCATCTCGAAACCCCGCCGTGACATCCGGTGTTGGAAACAGGGACGGGGGATTCACGCATTCCGGCTTGATGCTGCGTGGGTGACCCCGTCACCGAGAATTTTGTGAACATTCTGGTTGCAATGGGAAAACTCCTTTTGATAGCCTTGACGATACCAGCAAATCTTTCCGAATGACATGTCGGTTGGAGGAAAGCGAGGAATGAAATTCTCCGAAAGCAAGTGGTGCGTACTGGTTGTTCTGATGGGCCTAATATTGTTTGGGATGCATAGCCGTGCGACGGCCGCATTGCCGCCCAGCAACAACAAGGTGATCATTTACCCCGCCGCGACCGAAACGATTGACCAACTCACGCAAAAGGGCATCACCAAGGTTTGGAACTACGGTTCCTACTGGTTGGTGCAAGCCACGGACGCGCAAGTCGATGAACTGACGCGCATGTACGGCGCGCGCGCGGTCACGGCAAACGACCTTAATCGTATCCGGTTAAGAAATCTGTCATTTGATACGACCGAAGGCGACCCGTCCGTTCCGGCAAATCTTCGTGAGGTAGATGGTGCGGGCAAGCATTTGCGGCTGATCCAATTTCGCGGCCCGATGGTCCCGCAATGGCTCCAGCAGGTTCAGTCGGTGGGCGGCGTGGAAGTGATCTGCTATGTGCCCAACAACGCCTACCTGATTCGCCTCGACCAGGCGGCGGAAAACAAGCTGCGTGCCTTGGAAACGCCCGGTGGCCCCATTCAGTGGATCGGTGCCTATCATCCGTACTACAAGATTCATCCCGGGCTGATCAATATCCGCCCCGAACTGGTCAGTGGCGAGCACGGGGAAGATGACCCGTTGGTCAACGTGCGCGTCATCGTTGTGCGGGACTCCAAGACCAACCTGACGATGCGGGCCATGGAGAAGCTGGGCCTTATACAAGAATCGTATCCCGTCGGCAATCAGCGCATCGTGTTCATGACTGTGCCGATCTCCACGGTTTCGCAAATGGCGAAATTCTCGGATGTGATCTGGGTTGAGAGAGCGGAGCCGAAGAGGATTTTAGACGAAGTTCAGGATCTTGTGCTGGCCGGGCAGACCAACGCTCCTGGTTTCGGACCCACTAATACGCTCGGGGGTACGACAGCCACGTTCACCAATTACCTGGATTTCCTCCTCACCCAGGTCGCGGGCGGCCTGACGAATGCGTTCATGGATCCGACGACGTACCCGGTGGTGGACATCTGGGACACGGGACTTGACGATGGAGGGTACGACAATGGAAACTACGACGCCAAGGTAGCGCACCCCTGCTTTTACCAACTCGGCAGGATAAATGACGGTTCGCGCGTCGTTCACATAGCTCCTCCATGGATTGCCGGCGATCCGAATGTACAAGAGGGGTGTACGGTGCGCGAAACCGACAACAACACCAAGCCCTTTTACTACGTCGAGGGAGCCGATTTTGCTGCTTCTTCTGGTAGCCACGGTACCATGGTCGCCTCCATCGTGGCCGGTTACGACGCCGGGACGAATATACTGGACCAGCCGTGCCTTCAATTGGTCAGCGCCAGCAACACGTGGGAAATCACATCTGCAACTGCCAACAATTCGACCGTAAGCATTGTTAGCAACACGGATACCGGATATTCTTACACAACCAACATCGAGATAAGTTGTGACCTGCTTCGTGGTTTGGTTCTCGCCAGCAGCAACGTGACGTACTGGCTTCAGACCGGGTTCACGAACACCTGCGGTCCCAATGGGACCCCGCCGCTTCCGACGTTCACGAACACACTGGTTACAATCACGACGAACATGTGTCCAACGAACGTCTTTGTGGACGTTCTCTACACGTCGATTATGACCAACTTCCTGAGCGACTTGAGAACCGACCTGAGCGGCTTTCACCTCGGGATGGGCGTATCGCCGTTCGGCCTGATCAGCGCCGACCGTATTACGACGCAGCCCATTACGTTCACGGTAGTGGGTAGCGTGTGCGGTACCTTCGTCTCGGCTCTTAGTATCTGCCTCAACGATTATCCCGGTGTGATGGCAGAAGACTACTCAGGGGTGGCCGGGTTTTCGCCGTCTGGCATTGGCTCACGAATTCAGAACAACAGTTGGGCAGACATTATTAGCGTAAACGGTCTGAATGGAGGCCAGTACGACGCGGATTGCGTATCGTTTGACATCGCAGTTCGTGATGCATTGTTAGTGGGGGACACAAACGGTACTCCTACTCCCGGTCCATCGCCGTTGAATCAAGAGTATATCGTCGTGTTTGCGTGTAATTCGCTGCTGGGCGATGCGGGCGAGCAAAATCCCAACGGCGGGTCCGCCGATATCCGGGTGACTGCTCCGGCAACGGCCAAGAACGTCATTTCCGTCGGCTCATCGGTTAACCCGCGGCTCACGAACTACTTCAGCGCCATCGTGACTGCTGAGTTTAATGGTGTCAGCTTCCCGATTGAGTTCATAAGTCCCTCGGGTGCGACCTGTGAGGACCAAACGAACTCACTGGAAATGTATAATAAATCGGCCGCCGGCCCGACGCTTGACCGGCGGTTCAAACCGGAGATTGTTGCTCCGGGGGCTAATGTGTACGGCGCAATCAGCCAAATCGTTCCGGACAATATGACTGCGACAAACTGCAGTTGGGACGATGCGGTCCCGACCTATCCGTTCGTTACCGCATGCACGAATCCTCCGTGTGACGGTTCCTCAATTCTTTATCAAGCGTTATATCAGTGTGACTACGGAAGCAGTTTCGCGGCGCCAGCGGTGTCGGGCGGAATTCAGCTTCTCTGGTGGTACTTTCAACACCGGCTGACGAACGAACTCGGTCAAGCGTTGTTGCAGCCCAGCCCGGCCATGGCGAAGGCCTACGTCTGCAATGCGGCCCGCTACCTACCGATTGCCGACCCGACCACCGGTACCCTGGACACGCTGCCGTCGACCCTCCAGGGCATGGGCGAACTGGATTTGCAGACCATGTTTGACGGCGTGCCGCGGGTGATTCGTGATGAAAGCTCACCGCGGGCGATTGACGTGCCGCTCACGACGACGAATCCGGCGCCACAGCAGACCTACTTCAGCCAGTCGGGACAGACCTATTCATTCTCGGGTCAGATCGCCAGCAACGGGTTGCCGTTCCGTGTGACCCTGGCATGGATCGACCCGCCGGGGGCGACATTTGCCGCGAAGGAACTCGTGAACAATCTGGATCTGTCCGTGGTGATGAACGGTGTCACGTACAAGGGCAACGTGTTCTCCGAGAACGTGTCGGTGTCCGGCAGCGGGTTCGACACTATCAATAACATGCAGAGCGTATTTTTGAATCCGACCAACATGCTTAACGGTAGTCCGGTAGTGGCGGCAGGCACTCCATTCCAAGTCACTGTCCGGGCCACCGATATCGCGGGCCAGGGCGTGCCGAATGTGGGTGAGCCGCCCCTTGGCAGTTCCAACGTTCTGAATCAGGACTTTGCGCTGGTGGTTTACAACGCAAACAATGTGTCGGACGTCCCCAACTTGGCGACAAACAACTCCTGCTCGACAGCCATGAACATCACGTCGTGGCCGCTCTCATTTACTAACACGCTGACCAGTGCCACGTACCATCAGGCATTTCCCAGCCCCACCGCGGGGAATGGCGGTCCGGAGGAATTTTTCCGGATTCCGCTGCCGACGCCGGGGGCCGAGATTTCGGTCAATACAATTGGCACCAGTTTCGACAACGTATTGTCGGTGTGGGAAGTACAGGTGGTTCCCCAGACCATCTTCATCCGTGGCGAGTGCGGGGCGCTGACGGAAGTCGTATCGGCCAACGGCGCAAACAACCAGTCGCAAGTCAGCTTCACCGCGGATGGAACCAATGATTACTTTATCGTAGTCGAGCCGCACAATTTTAACGGGACGGGCGGCGGGCAAATGGTGCTCAACGTCAGCGCGAGCGCGGTGCCGATTACGCTGAATCCGACCAGTCTGACCTTCAGCAATACAATCGTCGGGACAACCAGCAACCCGCAGCAGGTCAGGTATCTAGACGGCACCGCGGTGCCCGTTACAATTAACAGTGTCTCAATTACGGGTCCGGGCTCGAACGATTTCGTGATTGCTTCGCAAAATTGTGAGAATAGCACGATCGGGAGCGGCGGGAATTGTTCCGTCCAGGTCGCGTTTGCGCCGACGACGAACGGGATCCGGCAGGCGAATCTCGTGTTCACCGATGACGCAGTTGGCAGTCCACGCGTTGTTTCCCTCACTGGGAACGGGACGCCGCCGGCACCGGCTGTCTGCCTGAGTACCGGCCCGTCGTTTACCTTTTCCAACCAATTCGTTGGCACAACCAGCCCGGTCCAAAGCGTGACCATTACGAATTGCGGTTCCCTGCCTCTGAGTGTGTCCAATGTCACATTCAGTGGGACCGCGGCGGGTGACTTCTCGATCACCCCAACAGCTTGCGCCAGCATAGCGGTGGGTGGCACGTGCACGCTGGAAATGACCTTTGCCCCATCGGTGAGTGGAACCCGTTTGGCAAGCCTCGTTATCCCCAATGACTCTGGCAGCCCCGCCACCGTGACCGTCCAGGGTTACGGCGAACCACAGGCAGCATCGGTTTGTTTGAGCAGCAGTTCGATGAACTTCGGGAGTGTCGCGGTGAATTCCACCGGCGCGGTGCAAAGCCTGACCATCACGAGTTGTGGAACGGCTCCGCTGGTGATCAGTAGTATCGCCCCCACGGCGGGGAATACGGGCGATTTTATCGTCGTCTCCGACCCGTGCATCCCGGGGCCGATATCGATTAGCAACACGTGTGTGGTTGGCCTGGAGTTTGCACCCACGAGCGGAGGGTTGCGTTCGGGCACCTTGTCGATCTCCAACAATGCCGGCAGCCCGCAATTGGTGACCCTGAGCGGCACGGGTGCCCTCAGTCAGCCAGACGTCGCGATTGGCAAGAACACCACCTTGAAGAAAATGGTGGGATTTGGCATCATCAACACGACCGGCATCGGCCAGGAAATCAGCCAAAACCTGCATCGGGAGACGCCGACGGCTGTTGAGGATGACAAAGGCGGCGTGTCGTTCTACGTGGCCCTGAAAAACATCGGGGCGGGCCCCGACCAGTTCCTTGTCCAAGGTCAACAGATCGACGGTGGCCAGGGGTTTACGGCGAATTACTTCCTCGGTAGCAAACCTTCCGACAGCGTCCCGGTGACCGCCGCCGTAGTCGCGGGCACCTTTGCGACCACCACGATGGAGGCGGGAGCAGTGACCGGGGATTCAACCATGATCCGGGTGGTAATCCGCGCGGACAAGACCATCGTGGCCAAGGGGACCACGGCAACCTTTACGTTAACGTTTACATCGGTCAGTGATTCAACCAAGCAAGATACCGTCCGTGCAACGGTCGTGGCGAAGTAAAGCGCTGGATCAGCGGACAGGTTGGCATCAGTGCATCGAGTGACCGGGCAGCGGTGTTCGGACGCTGTGGATGGCCCGGATGACAGACGAGGCTGGAAGACAATTTGGCCCTCTGTTCTTATGAAGGCAGTTGGTGCTGGGACTTGCAGGTGGGGCCATGCGCCGGGCAGCGGCCGTGGAGCCCCTCGGCGGGCGCGGGTGCGTGGATCTATGGAGGCTTTTATGAATCGAATGCGCGTGTACAGGGACAAAGTGAAGAATGTGACCATTCGCCAACTCAATGTTCTCAGCGAGCGGCGACGGATGCGTAGCAGTGTGCGGGTATGTGTTTCAGCCCTCTGTGCGCTGACTGCGCTCTTGGGAGTTCGTCAAACAAACTCTTGCGCACAATCTCTTCAACCTCAACCATTCCCCGGCAACCCGGATTTGGGAAGAGCGATCGCGGTCCAAGGCGCAAACGAGCCGGCGCTTTTCGCAACCGAGGGCGTGAAGGGGGTTGGCATCGGGGTCTCCGGCGGAAGCCTGAGCCTTCTGGTTCTCGTCGATACGACGAATAACGCGGCGCAACTACCTTCGAGCCTGGACGGCCTGCCGGTCAGTGTCCAGGTGGTGGGAGCCATCCACGCCGGGCTGTGCGGGGCAAGCAACCCCCAGATTGCGTATCCTCTCCCTGTCCCACTTGGGGTTTCGGGAGGCAATGCAATTCTGGTTCCGGAAACCGCTGGCGAGTGTTGCCTTAGCGGCACGATCGGGTTCAAAGTTCGCGATAATTCCAGTGGGACCATCGGGTGGATTAGCAACAATCACGTCGTTGGTCATGGCACCGATGGATGTCCCAGCACGGCCCCGATTGGCACCGCGGAGTATCAACCCGGGTCGGTAGATGTCAATTGTAACCCGGGCCAGAACATCGGCACCCTGGCCCGGACCGTCCCGATCAATTTCACGGGCGGAGACAACCTGGTAGACTGCGGTTTCGTACAGAGTTCGGATTTGGATGTGTCAGATATCATTCTCAATCTTGGCCCCCAAATCAACAATGTGATCCCGGCGTTTGTGGGGCAAAACGTCCAAAAGAACGGCCGCACCAGCGATTGCACCGAAGGGACCGTCCAAGCGGTCAATCTGACCATCAACGTCGACTACTCGGAGGCTGCTCCCTGTGCCACGACATGCGGAACAGCGACTTATACCAACCAGATAATGTATTCGCCAACTTCTCCGTCGACAACGATGAGTGTGCCCGGGGATTCTGGTTCGCCGGTCGTTGATGCCGATAACAATGCTGTGGCGCTCAATTTTGCTGGAGATGGTATTGGTGACGGCTTTGGCAATCCCATCGCGGCCGTGCTTTCCGCGTTGAATGTCAGCCTGGCCAGCACTGCCAGCTCTCAAGTGGTGACGCGGACCTCCCGCTTCTGGTTTACGCATGGCTACTCTCTTACCGACACGAATTGCGCCACCCTGCTGAATGCCATCCAGGCCAATGGCAGCGTGATGAACCTCGGATTTGTCGTCCTGCCCACGGCCGACCGCAATGCGGACAACGTGATCAATGCCTACGACACCTTTATCGAAGCACTCAGCTTTTACTGGAGATCGGCCGGCGTGACAGGTGAACCCGGAGGTTCACAGGCTTCGAAGCTCAAGGCTTCCACATTGTGTGTGGCGCGCAAAAAATTGGCGGTGGAATTGATCGCGGCCACAGCCAACGCCTCGTTGCTTGGCACCTTCCCCGGTAATGCCACCTACGTCAGCGGCGGGGTCACGTCCAACTTTCCGCCCGACCTGATCTCACAAGCCCAGGCGGCTGCCGCCGGCTACGATGTCGTGGCCATTCACACCATGACCGCACTTCTCGCGAAATTCAACAGTAGTGGCCTGACCAACAACCTGCCAAACGGGCTGGTGGAATGCTCACCGCAGACCGGCAGTTTTCCGTCGCCATCCGGCGCCAAAACCACCTTGAAGCGGATCTCCCAGGATCCGACGTTGCAGGACACATGCCCGGGCGTTAACGACTCCTGTAGCGCGGCACAGGTCATTGTGTTCCCGAACAGTTCCAACCCGTTTGCCAAAGCGTTGTTCACGACGAGTGTCAGTCTCAATTCTTACACGAACAATATGCCGCCCTCGACGTTATGCCTGAGCAGCAGCGGGCTTCCCGGCGGTGGGGGTCGGGATGCCGTGTGGCAAATCACGCCAGACGTCGGCATCAACGGAAGGGAATTTACCGTATCCACGGCGGGCAGCAACTTCTACACGATGCTGGACGTTTGGAAGGGTTCCTGCGGAAGCAACAACCTCGCCGAAGTGACCTGTGCACAGAACAACATCGGCAACGAAGGAGTACAACTCAGCTTCACCACCGACGGAACCAACACGTTCTTCATCGTCGGGGAAGGCCCGATAGGCCAATACGGGAAGCTGGTGCTCACCGTCACCAGCCCGTAACGAGCGCGGTACGGCGGCGATTTCCACGCGCTGACGCGTGAAGGGCCACGCTTGTCGGAAGAAGTGATCCGCCGGAACTACACCCGAGAGAGCATGGCCGCAAACCGGCCGAATTGCTCCGCCCGAGCCGGTTCACGGTCGGCGTAGATCGCCTGAAGATTGTTGCACATGCGCAGCAGGATGATCTGCGGAGTGGTGGGAGTCAGGAACGCGGGATTGAAGGCCACGCCCAACCGTTTGCACAACTCGCGGCAATCCGCTTCGTCCAGCAACGCGCCCTCATGGAACGGATCGAAATAAAAACTCGCGCTGGTGGAATGCCACTTGAGCAGAAAGTGGGCGGGCATGTTGATGCCGATCAATGGCAGGTGCAGCCGGCGCGCCAGCAACAGATACAATACGGACAAACTGATCGGAATACCCAGCCGGCGATCCAGGACGCGGTTGAGATAGGAGTTGTCCGGGTCGTAATAATCCTGGCGATTGCCCTGGAAGCCCAGCATGCGAAACAGATAGTGATTGCAAACTTCGACGGTGGCTCGGGGTGTCTCGCGGCCCGTCAGCCGTTTGCGCAATTCCTGAGCCATTTGATCGATGCGGGTGCGATATGCGGCCTCGTCGAGTTCCGGGTAGCGCGTCTTGGCGACCAGCCAGGTGGCGACCTCGATGTCGAAGTGACTCCCACACGTCGCACAAAACTTTCCCAGGGCCTCCCACGCCACGGCTTCGCGCAGGACGCGCAAAATTTGCGTCGCGTTGCGCTGCGCCGTGGGATCGCCCTCGCGCACGACGGACTCCAGTAAGCGGATGCCTTCTTCGCCCCGTCCCGCCAGTGTTTCCTGCAATAACTGGATGGTGCGCGGATCCTCGTCCGCCAGCAGTTTGGCGAGCGCTTTTCGATCAGGGTCTCGGAGGGCTTTCATGGGTCGAAATGCTTGCGCATACCATCTCTCAAAAGGCGTCGGAGTGCAACTCAGGAAAAAACAGCGGCTACGACTTGCGGGTGAGGATCCACGTTGCCGCGGCGAGGATGTTCTCGGCCACAAAATCGGCCCTGACCTCCTGGCTGGCGAGCGTGTCGCGGCCCGCGCCCGTTAACACGAGGATCGTCCTGGCGCCGGCGTTGATCCCGGCTTGGATGTCACTCGGGCGATCGCCGATCATAAAGCAGCGCGACAAATCGAGCCCATGTTCGCGGGCGGCATCGAGCAGGAACTTCGGTTTCGGTTTGCGGCAGTCGCAGTTGTCTTCCGGATGATGCGGGCAGATGTAGTAGCGATCGAAGCGTACGCCGGCGTTGGCGAAGTACTCGTCGAGATGCGCGTGGATGGCCTCCACGGCTTCCCGCGTGAAATAACCGCGCCCGACGCCGGACTGATTGGTGATCACAAACAATTTATAGCCCGCGTCCTGCAGTTGTTTGAGCGCGTCCGCGGCGCCCGGAATTGGCACGACCTTGTCAACATCCCCGACGTAGCTGGCCTCCTCCGTGATCGTGCCGTCCCGGTCGAGGAAGACAGCCCGATGGCTGGCATTGCGGTTCATTGAGCGCGCAGCCTACCGAAATCAGCGCTTGCCGCCAAGAACGTTGTCAGCCAGCCAGTGTGCCAGTCGGGGCGCGTGGCGAATGCACCGGGCCGCGCAGGATGCGTCCGGACGGGGCGCCAGCATGTGATAGGCATCATTGTTGGAGGCGTAGCCAGGGATCTCGGCGTAGATGTGCGCGTCTCGCCTACTTCGCCCTCGACCCCGACACCCAACGTGGTAAGCTCGTCTTCAACCGGACGATTACGCTGAAAGACATGTGGGCGAAGATTGAGAAGAAGGGAAACTGATTGGCTATCGAGTTTCAAGCAGTTGACCCCAATGAGCAATAACCAGAACTTGCCGAGGCGCGTCGGGAAGTGTCGGAAGTACGGAAATAAATAATGGGAGACCATATGATCCGCGGTGTGTTATTCGACCTCGACGGCGTGATCGTCGATACCCTTCACTACCACTATCTTGCTTGGAAGCACATGTTCGGAAAACTCGGTGGCTCGCCTGTCAGCGAGCTGACGGTGCTTGTGCACGAAGGGAGGAACTCCCGAGAGATTCTGCCGATTCTCATGAAGGAAACAGGGGTCACGATTCCCGATGCCCAACAGGCGGCCTTTATCGAGGAGAAGCGCGCCTATTTTCGGAGCATCGTGCAGGTCACCACCTATCCCGGAGCATTTGAGACAATCGACGAGCTGCGCCGGCGCGGATTCAAAGTGGCGCTCGTCACGGCCTGCGCCTTAAAGAACATGCAGCATTCCCTCGATGGCGAGCGGCAGGCCCATTTTGATTTCATCATCACAGGCGATGAGGTTCCGCGAGCCAAGCCGTTTCCTGATCCCTATCTGACGGCGGCCCGCCAGCTCGGATTGCGTCCTGAAGAATGCGTCGTTGTGGAAAATGCGCCGCTCGGCATTGAGGCGGCACGCAATGCGGGGATGCGCTGCGTGGCCGTCGAGACCACCTTGGGAAAAGAGTACCTCACGTCTGCCGACCACGTTTTGCAGAACATTGCCGAATTATTAAGTCTGCCGATCTTAATTCGAGATTCGATTCGAGATTAGAGATTGAGAATCCCGGATGCCGTAATTGCGGAGCCCGGACTTCGTGGGCACGCAGCCTACCGAAATCAGCGCTCGCCGCCAAGAACGTTGTCAGCCAGCCAGTAGGCCAGTCGGGGCGCGTGGCGCATCAGTGGGATGACAACGCGCGCCGCCCGCTCGCGGTACATCGCGTGACGGAGGCAATCGTTGGTCCGGCCGCGCTGGCGGTACAATTTCGCCACCGCGGCCGCGTACCATTCCTCGCGGCGCGATGGATGTCCGATGGCTTCCGCGGCCATCTCGCCCGTCCGCAACGCAAAGAAGATTCCCTGACCCGTGAACGGTTCCATCACGCGCAGCGCGTCACCCGCAAGGAAGACGCCATGTCCCGCCGCCCGGTTCGCCGGTGCCTGGAGTGGATGCGCGCTCTGCAAGGATTCGAGTGGTTCGGGCGCTACTCCCGACTCGCGGAAATGGGGGTTCTGCCAGACGGTGTGCGCAAACAGCGCGTCGCAGTCGTGGTGGAATCGCGCCGCCCAGGGGCCGGTCACGATGCAGAGATTGGCGCGCTCGGTATCCACGCGCACCAGACCGCAGTAGCCGCCCCGGAACAGATACAGTTGCACCCGGTGATCCAACGTTGCGGGGGCGCGGAAATGCGATTGGAACGCAACGTATTCGTTCCGTCTGCGGCGAAGACAGGCCAGACCGGCCTTGCGCGCGACCACCGAATGCCGTCCATCCGCGCCGATAATGGCTGTTCGGGCACCGTATTCTCCGTGGCTGGTCACCACGCGACGATTGGCCAGAACGTCATGGACCGTTTCGCCTTCGATGACATACACTCCGCACGAGCGCGCGTGATCAAGCAACGCCGCATCCAGCAGGCTGCGGCGGATGGCCACCGTCCGGCGCGGCAGAGATACGGCGAGAGCCTGACGGCCCGTGGTGGTGAAGCAGGCGCCTTCAATTGTTTGCTGGGGCAACGCCCGTATTTTCCGTGCCACGCCGAGTCGTTCAAAGACCGGCCAGCAGTTCGGGTTGATGACATCGCCGCAGACCTTGTGGCGTGGAAACCGGGCGTGCTCGACCAGTGCGACCCGCAGCCCCCGTTGCGCACAAGCCGCGGCGGCGGTCGCGCCGGCCGGTCCGCCGCCAACCACCATCACGTCGAACTCATTCATGACGGGCGACAACCAGGCTCGCGTTGATGCCGCCAAAGCCAAAGCTGTTCGACAGAATCCATTTTGCCCGGGCTGGACGGCCCTGGTTGGGAATATAATCCAGGTCGCACTCGGGATCGCGCTGACGAAGATTCAGGGTCGGCGGCAGGTAATCATGCTCCAGCGCCAGCGCGCACAGGGCCATCTCAATCGCACCTGACGCGCCCAGAGCGTGGGCGTGAAACGGCTTGGTAGAACTGACGGGGATCCGATGGGCGCGCTCGCCGAACACCAGCTTCAAGGCCAGCGTTTCGGCGGCGTCCCCCAGCGGTGTGCCCGTGGCGTGGGCGTTGACGTAATCGATGTCCGCCGGGGATACATGAGCGTCCGCCAGTGCATGGCGGATGCACCGGGCCGCGCAGGATGCGTCCGGGCGGGGCGCCAGCATGTGATAGGCGTCATTGTTGGAGGCGTAGCCCAGCATCTCGGCGTACATGTGCGCGCCGCGCAGCAGCGCGTGGCGCCGCTCTTCGAGAATGAACATCGCCGCCCCTTCACCCATGACGAATCCATCGCGCGTCGCATCAAATGGCCGACAGGCACGGGCCGGATCGACGTTGTTCTTGCTCAGGGCGTGGAGTACGTCAAACGCGCCAAACGTCAACGGCGCCAACGGCGCTTCGGCCGCACCGGCCACCATCGCCAGTGCCTGGCCTCCCCGAATCAGACGGAACGCTTCTCCCAACGCAATCGCGCCGGAGCCACAGCTATTCGAATTCGTATGACCCGGTCCCGTAAAGCCAAATTCGATCGCGACGTGGGAACCGCCGGAGCCGCCGAATACGAGAAATGCCAGGGCCGGATTCACGGCACGAATGCCCTGGCGCATGAACAACTCGTGTTGGTGCTCGGCCAGCGCCACGCCGCCCAGCGCCGTGCCGGTGCAAACGCCGATCTGCGGGTGGGGAGGGCGTTCCGAGTACAGCGGTCGAGCGGATTGGTTTGCGTCATCGAGGGCCATTTTCGCGGCCACGAGCGCAAACTGCGCGAATCGATCCAGCCGTTTCACGCGTCGCGCGGGGAAATGCGCCAACGGGTCGAAATCGGTCACCTCGCCGGCGATCTGGGAGTCGAACGGTGATGGATCGAAGTGGGTAATGCGTCGAACGCCCGACTCGCCCCGCAAAATCCCCTGCCACAGCCCGTCTTTGTCGCTGCCGATGGCGGTAATGGCCCCGATCCCCGTGATGACGACGCGCTGTGGCACGGTTTCCATACGTTAGGAGTGCTCAGCTCGCGTTCTGTTCCAGATACGCCTTGAAGCCGGACAACGTGCGCGCAGCGATGGGCTGAATGATCATGTCGCCCAGCACATGCTGCGCGAACCAGCGGCCAAACGCCGTTGGACGATCAAGTTCATGAGTAATGCTGACCAGCACACCATCGGGCGCGGGTGTGTACGTCCACCGCACTTGCATTCCGCGTGTAACCGCCTTGAGATGTTCGAAGTGCAATTCCGGGATGTTCGGGTCGACCTTGAATCGGGAGGTCCATTGAACGGGCAGCCAGCCGCGTCGCGCCGCCATTTTTACAATCAGGCCATCATCATCGACGCTCAGGACGCGAATCCAGCGATAGTGCGGCAGCACCTTTGGCCAGAGCAATAGATTGGATGTTTCCTGGAAAACCCTGGCCAGCGGGACGTTAATGACGATGGAGTTCTCGGTACGCATGGTCATTGGCGTCCCACAATCGCCATGCGAAAGAACCGGTGGCGGCGGATGACAAAGCTGCGCAGACCCGCGCGCGCGGCCATCGCCCGCAGTTCGGCGACGCTGAAGGCGCGTTCGCAGGACGCCGGGGCGTCGAACCGCGCAATGGGATTCCGGATGACGGTGCGCGCCATGAGTTTGCTCAATCCGATCGCGAGCCGATCCCTCCGCAGATCGTTGATGATATAGCCAACGCGCGCAATATTATCGATGCGTTCGAGGATTGCAACCACATTGGCCCTGGTGAAATGGTGCAACGTCAACGAACACGTCACGACGTCGAAACTTGCCGCCGCGTAGGGCAATGCCAGCAGGTCGTGCTGTTCGATCCGGATCTCGGGCCACGCAGCGCACTGCTCCCGCGCGATCGTGAGAATCTCGGGGTTTCGGTCCACCGCCGTGATTTCGACACCGATACGCTTCTGGCGCGCCCACTGAGCGATGGCGCGGGGGACATCCGCGCCGCCCGTAGCCAGGTCCAGGATCGTGACGTGGCTCATTGGGACGGTGTCCAGTAGTTTATCCAGGTAGCCCAGCGCGATGCGATGGCCGCCCAGGAAGCGGTTGATGTTCTCCAGCACATGGAGATCCGCGCGGAGCAGCGCCGCGTCGTTCCCGCACCGGTCCATGATTTCGGGGACATGGGGATCGAACCGGCGCGGGGGGATGAACAGGCTCATGGCGATTTGAGCGACAAGACGGCGAGCATCCGGCCCGTGTGCCCTCTCTCCGCGCGATACGAGAAGTAGTGGTCCAGATGGCAGGCGGTGCAGATGCGCGGGTTGTGAATTTCGCGCACACCCGCGTCGCGAAGTTGTCTTTCGATGCCGCTCCAGATGTCCATCTCGTAGTGACACGGGCCGATGGACGGGCCGATCAACGACAGGCAATCGCCGGGATCCGTGCCGAACCGCTGCCTCATCACCGTCAGCGTATTTCCCACGATATTCGCCAGCGTGCCCTTCTTTCCCGAGTGGACCAGGGCGATGGCGGGGATGCGTTGATCCACGATGAACACGGCGGCGCAATCGGCGCAGCGAATCACCAGCGGGAGATCCTGCGTGTTCGTCACCAGCGCGTCAACCATCGGCACGCGCTCGCCGGTGGTCTCGAAGACGGTCGCCACGCCGTTGCCGTGTGTCTGTTCCGCCGAGACGAATCGGTTGGACACGAATCCGAGCGTCGGCAGGGCGCGGGCTTCAAAATCGTCCGCCTTGGTGTCGTCGCTGGTGCGGAGGGTGAACGCGTGGGTGATGAATGGAATCCGGCTCAACGGCGCGAAGGTTTCGAACGGCATGGCTCAATCGGCCATACGCACGGTCATGCCGGTGACGCGTTCGAGCGTGGCGATGGCAACGTTGTAGTCGTGGAGCGCCTGAATTTCATTGGAGCGGGCTTCGGTGAGGGCGGTCTGGGCGCTGAGAACATCCAGTTGCGTGCCCGTTCCAGCCCGGAAGCGCGCTTCGGCCAGCCGCAGGCTTTCCTCGGCTTCCTCGACCGTTTTCTTCTGGGCTTCGATCAATTCGAGTGTTTGCAGGTAATCGGAATAGGCCTGGCGGACTTCCAGTTCCACCTGGCGGCGCGTGTCGGCGTAATCGAGGTTGGCCTCCTGCAATTGCGCGCGGGCTTCCGTGACCTTCCCGCGCGTGAGCATGCCGTCGAACAGCGCCCAGTTCAGATTGGCGCCCAACGTCCAGCCCTCACGGGTATCGCCGGGATCATTCCCGAAGACGTAGTCGTGCCATCCGTAATTGCCAAACACGGACGCCTGGGGTTTGTAGCCGGAGGAAGCGACCTGAACATTGGCCCTGGCGACGCTGATGTGTCGCTCCGCCGAAAGCAATTCGGGGCGACGCTGGAGAGCCTGTTCAAGGGCGGTGGGCAAGTCCCACGCCCGGTGTTCATACACCAGTTTCCCTTCAAAGTTGATCGGGGTAAACGCATTTGTCTGGTTCGATGCGTCGATCGCCAACAATTTCACCAGGGACTCCTTCGAGATACGAAGATCGTTCTGGGCGCGAATGAGCGGCGGTTTGGCATTCTCCAACTCGACCTCCGCGCGCAGGACGTTGAAGCGCGGGACGGACCCGACGTCAAACCGCGACTGGGCGTCGTGGAGTTGTTCGTCCAAGAGCTTTACCGATTGTTCGCGGACATCGACCAGCGCCACATCGAGGAGGATTTGGTAAAAATCCTTCCGCACATCCAGGATCGTGTCGGCGACGGCGCTTTGGAACCCCAAAGCGGCGATCTGGTCGGAAAGTTTCGCGGCGCGGAGAGCGGCATTCACACGCCCGCCGGCGTAGATCAGTTGCGAGATCTCAACCACGGCCGTCCAGGGCTGCTCCTGGTTCTTGAAGACCGTGCTGGGACTGTTGGTTGCACCGGTCGCAGGAAAGGGAAATGCATCGATGGCCTGCCGACTAATACCTTCGTACGAGCCCGAGGCCGTGACCTGCGGGACCGCCTGTGCGCGGACTTCGACAACGACACCCTGATTCCGGCGGATTTCTTCCCGGGCCTTGAGGATGGTGGGGTTTTGCCGGAGGGCGAGGTCGATGCAATCCTGGAGCCTCAGGGACTCCGGGGTCGCGTTGGTAGACGCCGCGCGGGCCGGCCATGCCGCGGATACGATCAGGGAAGCGGCCATCAGGCCGCGGAGGATACTGGTCATTGTGTCAAGCTCAGGGTAGTCGGTTGGTCTGGAAACAGTTTCTTGAAGGCGTCGGGAGGACAACGGTAATTGTTCACGGCATTTTGCTCGGAATCGACCGCTTTTCGATGCAGGTCCCGGTCCCTGGTTTCGAGGAAGACCTGAATCAAACCATAGTAGGCCGAACAGATATGATTCCGGACAATGGTGCAGTCCAGATTCAGGCGGGGTTCTCCCTGGTTCATGATGACGGCGCAACCTTCCTTGTCAATTTGCCGGTAGATATCCGCGAGCAGCCGTAACGCCTGTGTGCGACTGCCGTCGAGCAACAACGCTTGCAGCAACGAGACGGCGGCCTCTTCGGCATGATTGGTCGCCAGGTAGACGGACGCGATACTCAGGTAGGCGTCCGGGTTCGTGGGGGAAAGGTGGCGCATGCGCATGTAGGCATTCAGCGCCTTCTGGTATTCCGACAGGCGCATATAGGAGATCCCGAGATTCCAGTAAATTTCGTGGTTGCCAATGTCCGGGATCTCGTTCGGATTGCGACCCCGCTTCAATTCCTTCTGGCGATTGTCCGCATTGAATTCCTCGTCGAGGGGCACGGCATTCGACAGCGCTTCCACCGATTTCTGGTACCACGGCATGCTTTGCGCCGAGGGCACCAGGGTCACTCCGTCAGCCGCATGTTGGGCGTAGGTGTCGCCTTTGATGCGATAGTAGGCGCCGAGATGGAGCAGGACGATCTGTGTCTTGTCCGTGACCTGACGGGCCTTTTCGGCTTCGTCAAGGATGCGATCGATATTCTTTCCCTCGGGATCTTTCTCATAGAGGGCGAACGCCAGGGACTTGTGGGACTTGAAGCTGTCCGGACACGTCTGGACGGCCTTCGTCCACAATGTCTCATCATCCTTCCAGTCCTCGTTGCGGTTGAAGGCGCGGACGCCATAGGCGACGACGATCAGGCTCAGGGCCGTACGCGCGACGACCTGCAACCAGATGCGTTGCGCCCAGGAAGAAACGTCCAGATTGGGGATAAGACGCCGACAGATTGAGTAGACCGCGACGACCAGGCAGCCGACGAATCCGATCGATGGGAGGTACAGAAACCGTTCGGCCATGATGCTGCCGATGCACCACGAGATCTTGTCGAAGAATGACTGGCCAAACGTCGGATTGGGGATCAGGTTGGAGGAGGGCAGCAGCGTGCCGAAGAAAAAGAACACGAAGAAAAACAGCGGCTTGTTGCGGTGGTAATTGCGGATGGCCACCAGCAGCACGATCACGATGGACGCCAGGGCGACGATGGCCTTCCAGTCTTCCCACGTGTTGAAATGCCAGTTGACGATGGGGATTTGATTGTAGGAGTAGTCGCATGACAACTGTTGCGGCCAGAGGAGCAGCCAGAAATATTTCCCAATCACCTTGATGGCGGTGATGCGGGCGGTCCAGAAGCCCACGCCTGGCATGGCCAGTGGGTTGTCCACCCAGGGCAGCTCTGGCGGGCGCAGTTGCCAAAAAACCTGGCTGCGGACATAGAACATCGTCAGGATGGGCGCGACCAGGACCACGTAGCCTTTGAGGGTGAACTCCGAGAAATTCGAGATGAGGTTGGCCAGCCAGTTGGGCTGTTTGCGGCGCAGGCGGTACAAAAAGTCGTAGAGCAAGATCACACCGAAGACGACCACGCCCGATTCCTTGCAAAACACGCTGACGGCCGTCGTCAGCATTAAAATGGTCAGCGGCAACATTTTGCCCCAACCCCCGGCGAGGCAGGCCAACGCCACTGTGCCGGTGCCCAGCGCCACGAGCGCCATGGAGATGACCGGGCCGGTTTGCAGACTGGATGGGAGCAGCGTCGGGTGCTTCCAACTGACGACCACGAACGCCAACAGGAATGCGCAGATTGCGCCCGCGACCATCAACGGCTTGCGTTCGGGTTTGGTCTTGCGTTCGGCGGTCGTGCTCTTGACGTAGGCGAGAAAGCCAACCAATACCCACAACGTCGTAAACAAGTCGGCGCGTCCGACGATATTGGCCACCGACTCGGTGGCCACCGGGTGAGTGCCGAACAGCGCGGCCGCGAAAAATGCCGGCCAAAGCCGTTCCATCAGCACCAGCACCGCAAAGTAAACCAGCACCGAGTTCGCCCAATGCAGGACGAAGTTGACCCAGTGGTAGCCGGCGGCGTGAGGCCCATTGCCGAGGGTGTTGTAGTTGAACAGATATGACAGCGTCGTCAACGGACGGTACAGGCCGCTGACGGCCTTTGGCCACCAGTAGTCCTGGGTGAAAATCAGGCGGAGGTTGTTGTGATTGGCATCCCGCAGGCGCGGGTCCTCGAGAATGATGAATTTGTTGTCCAGGGCGAACCCTGTGTTGTACAACGTGTTGCAGTACGTGAACAGCACGACGGCACCGAGCACGAACGCAACCGCCACATGGGGAAGGAACCCAACCGATGGCCACAGCTTGGTTTTCGGAACCGCTTCAGGCTCTGGCTGCTGCGTTTCACGGGCCACGGATGCGGATGATGGTTTTTTTGGACTCATCGGTGCGACGCGAGCCTCCTTCAACGCTCGCTCGGTCAAGTCGGTGCGTCGAAGTGTGTCAGCAGGCTGCCGCAAAGTCAAAAAGGTTTTGCAGGCGGCCCCGGCGCGCCAATATGAGGTCGTCGCACGACCAAAGCCGCCGGACTCGTTGACACGGCCTGCTGGAAAGTCGTGCGGGCGCTGGACAACAGGGCCGGCCCGGGGCATCACAAAAAACTCTTGCCTTCTGCGGGTGTGTATGCGGTAATTCGGAGCAAGCTTCAGAGAATGCATGGATGCGACCCTAGCTGTTCTGCTTGGCGTACTGATGCACTTCACCCCGACTGAGGCATTTACCATGGAGGAGCGCCGTTATGTCTAACGTCTTCGATACTGGCAACACCGGTTTCATGCTCGTGGCCACGAGCCTGGTCATGCTGATGACCCCGGGGCTGGCTTTCTTCTACGGCGGGTTGGTCAGCCGCAAGAACGTGCTCGCCATCATGATCCAAAGTTTCGTTTCGATGGGGGTCACGACCGTCATCTGGTTCGCCTTCGGCTACTCGCTGTGCTTCAGCGGCGGCCAGGGCGGCATCATCGGCAATCTCGACCACGCCTTCTTTCGGGGACTCAACCCGATGGACGCCTTTACCGGTTCCAAGACGATTCCCCTGTTCGTGCTGATCGCCTACCAGATGATGTTCGCCCAGATCACCCCGGCCCTGATTACCGGCGCGTTTACGAACCGGGTGCGATTCCCGGCCTACCTGATCTTTTTGGTTGCCTGGCTGGTGCTGGTGTATTTCCCGATGGTGCATATGATTTGGGGCGGCGGGCTGCTGGCCCAATGGGGCGTGCTGGATTTTGCCGGCGGAATTGTGGTGCACTGCATTGCCGGGTTTGCCGCGCTGGCGTCGGTGATGTTTGTCGGCCGGCGCCGGATTCCGGAACCTCCCGGGCCGCACAGTATTCCGCTGGTGGCGCTGGGCACGGGGCTGCTCTGGTTCGGCTGGTACGGGTTCAACGCCGGCAGCGAGTTGCGGGTTGACGCCGTGACGTCACTGGCGTTTCTCAATACCGATGTCGCGGCTTCGTTCGCGGCGATTGTGTGGCTGATCGTGGCGTGGATCTTCGAGAAGAAGCCGAAATTCGTGGGCTTGCTGACCGGGTCCATTGCCGGCCTGGCTGCCGTCACACCGGCGGCCGGTTACGTGAGCACGCCGAGCGCGGTGATGATCGGCATCGCGGCCAGCCTGGTCTGCTATTTTGCGATCAACATGAAGAACCGGCTGGGCTGGGATGATGCCCTCGATGTCTGGGGTGTGCACGGCGTGGGGGGTGTGCTCGGGGTGATCTGCCTGGGCATTTTTGCCAACAAAGCGATGAACGATTCCGGCGCCAATGGATTGCTCCAAGGCGACAGCAGTTTCTTTATGAAGGAATGTGTCGCCGTGGTGGGCGCGGCTGTGTACGCGTTCGTGTTCACCTACGTCATGCTCTGGATCATCAACAAGTTCACTCGCGTGCAAGTCACGGTCGAGGAAGAAGAGCTGGGTCTTGATGAAGCTCTGCACGGCGAAAAGGCTTACATCTAGCGCAGCGTCGATCTTCATTCTCGCGGACTCGGCTTCGGGTGCGCAGGCCAAAGCCTGCGCACCCATTGAATCCGCTCTGACAAGGCACTAGAATCAACGCCGACCATGGCGAGCGCGTCCATACTGGTCGGCACAGCCGGCTGGAGTTATCCCGATTGGGAGAACCTGGTCTATCCGCCCGGGCAGACGGCGGGCCGGCTCCGTCTGCTGGCGCGGTACCTCGATTGCGTGGAAGTCGACAGCTCGTTTTACCGTCCCCCGACGGCCCGCGCCGCCGAGAACTGGGTCCGAGCGGTCGAAGGCCAGCCGCAATTTCGTTTCCTGGCAAAGGCATGGCAACGGTTTACGCACGAACGTTCGTCGCCTTGGACGAGGGCGGAGTTTGAGCTGTTCACCACCGGTTTGGAACCCCTGCGTGAGAGCGAGCGGCTCGATTCGTTGCTGTTCCAATTCCCGTGGTCATTTCGTAATGATCCCCGAAACCGTGACTGGCTCCGGGCCGTTGCCGACGATTTTGCGGACTGGCCGATGTCGGTCGAGGTGCGGCATGACTCGTGGCTGGCGGATGAGACGTTCGAGTTTCTCCGCGAACGACGGATCGCATTTTGCAATATCGATCAACCCGCGTTGGCCCATTGCATCCCGCCAACGTCGCATGCGACCGCGGACATCGGCTATTTTCGACTGCACGGGCGCAACGCCAGGAACTGGTTCCGGGAAAAACAGGACGCGTACGGCGGGCGATACGACTACCTGTACTCAGCGGCGGAACTGGACGACCTGCTCGCGCATATCACGACGATTGCGGGGCGGACGAAGAAGACGTTTGCCGTGTTCAACAATCACAAAGACGCCAAGGCGTTTTCCAACGCCTTGCAAGTGAAGGTGCGCCTGTCACCCACGGTCGCGGTCCACGCACCCGTGCGGCTGCGGGAGCGTTATCCATCCATCCGGGGCAGTACCATTGCGGACGGCGACGAGCAGTTGCCGCTGGTGTGACCGGCTGGCGGAATCAGGGCAACCCGCGTTTTGCAGGCGAGTCACATACGGGAGTTGGCGTTGACGGCGGACACGGTGCGTGGCACAGTAGGGGTGTGACTGCGGCCCAGATCATCCAAGAGATCAAAGCGCTCCCGCGCGACGAGCAGAACCGCGTGCTGATGGAGGCGATTGGAGAGGTTTCAGCACACGAGCGCAAAGAGATCGCGAAACTACTCCAGCGCGTGCAACGCCGACTGCAACATCCCGAGGTTCCCGAGGACGTGTGGGAGGGGTTCGAGCAGGCCGAAGACGGCAAGCTGGTTGATCTGGACACAGCGCTTACGCAACCCTACCCGCCGCCTGCCCGCTCGTGAGCTATCGCTACCGTTCGACGGCGCAGTTCTGGAAGAATTTCCATTCGTTGCCGGTGGCACAAAGGATTTGGCGCGTGAGAAGTTCCGCATCTTCCGCCAGAACCCGTTCGACCCGCGATTGCGGACGCACAGAATCCAATCTCTGTCGTCGCTGTTCAAGCGCACGGTCCATGCCGTGGTCATTGAGGGCGATTTGCGTGCTGTCTTCTACATCGAAGGCGACCTGGTGGTGACATTCAACATCGGCAGGCACGACATCTACAAGACCTGAGAGTTACAGCGACGAGCAGTTGCCATTGGTGTGATGGCCTGCGGGAAAATTCGGGCGCGTTATCCTGACGTTACGCGCTTGCGTTTGAGGAATGCGATGAGCGACGCGCCACCGAGTGCGGCCAGCAGAAACGTGGATGGCTCGGGAATGAATTCGAACATGAAGTTGTCCATGACAAATTGTTCGCCGGGCCCTCCTCCTGGAAGGCCGGCATCCTGACCGCCATAGGAATTGAAGTAAAGCCGGTCGATGTCCAGGTAGTCGAACGTGAACAGAGTTGCATTGGTGACGCTGACGACCTTTGTTTCGTCGTACACTAGGTTCGTGCCATTGAATCCCTGCACTTCGACGTTCAAGTTGCTGTTCCAGGCACCGGTCAGGTAGGCGCTCAGGAAATTGAAATTCGTACCGGCGGCATCGATCTCGGCCGGGTTACCAGCGCCGTTGAAAGCCACGTTGGGGGGAGAAACCATTCCGTAGTAATAGCCATCCGACGTGTCGCCAAAGTTAGGTGGCGACAAAACGTGGAAATTGGTCCAGTCAAGCCCGTGGTAGCCGTCCGGGATGTTTGTGTCTCCGGAGTGGATGGGGACGACAATATCATCAAACGTGATGACGGTTTGCGAACGGGCGGGAACGGCGGAGAAAACGAGAAGACTGAGACAGACGGCGGGGACGAGGAACAACCTCAATTTCATAGCAGCCTCCCGGGTGCAGTCTTGCTCACAACGCGAGTGTACGGCAGTTCGGGGATTTCGTGTGTAAAGGGTTTGTAAAAATCCGCCTGTTCACTCCCGACGTTCCTCTCCCAGCCGTTGCCGCGCTGCGATCAAGGCGAGTTCGTCACGGGTGAAGGGTTGCCCCGGATGATGAGAACAGCGACAAGGACGGCAATTATTATGCTGAGAGTGCTGATGGCAAGCGCCAGCTTCAGGATCGGCGGTGAGAAAGTTACGGTGATCTCTCCTCGTCCCGCCTCGGGGATGACGATGCCTTGGAACGCACCAAACACCTCAACGATCTTAAACCTGCCGCCGGCGGCGATCCAGCCGGGGTAAAGTGCCTGGGAGACAAAAACGATACCGGGCCGGCTCACGTTGTAGGTGATGGAGTACGCTTCCGGTGTTTTACTGATGAATCGGACTTCATCGGTAGTTCCCGCCGGGGCATCGCGCTCCGGTCCCCGGTCTGTGCGGAAGACGCCCGGCCCCCAAACCGCCGCTTCGTTGTGCCAGTCAATCTCGTTTCTGTCCAGCGCCGCCAGCAATGCTGTGCGCGACTCGTATTGGCGAACTCGCGCAAAAAACTTCGCGCGCGGCAGGCAATCGATGGGAGTGAATTCCGCCACGTTACGTTGCGGGTCCCACGTGAACGCCATTTTGACATTTTGGAGAGCCAACTTTGCCGGCTGGTTCGTGACGCCCTGGAATTGGCGGAGCGCATTCAGGTAGTAGCTCGTATAGCCGTCCGGAGTTTCCAAAAAATCGTAGAAATACGGCAGATTTCTGCGCCACACCCAGTCGTCCACGAGTTGTCCCCCCAGCAACTGCGCGCACCGAAACAGGCCGGGCTGCGTCAGATGCTCCAGCCATCGCGCGAATTTGGGTTCGGCTCGATAATACTGCTGGTCGGGACTCTCAAACCGAATGGTGAATCTCCCGCACGAGTGGTAAACATCCGCAACCGAAAGGGCCAGCAATACCAACAGGGCCGCCGCCCGTGCTAATGGCGTTGTGCGACATGCCACCCAGATGGCCGCAAAGCCACACGTGGTGATCGTCACGGCGTACCATGTTTCGTGTCGCGCCAGACTCAGCCTGTCCCAGTCCCGCAACTCGGCCAGGAGATGCTCCCCGCCGAAATCCAACATGGCAATAAAACCGCCGTAACCAATTACCAGCAGCCAGGCAGGCCAAAGGCGCAATCTCGCTCCGTCAGTCCGTACAAGCTCCACGAGATGGGCGGCAA
This sequence comes from uncultured Verrucomicrobiae bacterium, assembly GCA_963842185.1. GTDB lineage: Bacteria > Verrucomicrobiota > Verrucomicrobiia > Palsa-1439 > Palsa-1439 > Palsa-1439. The sequence continues at coordinate 76,641 of CAWJFL010000010.1, read as the reverse complement.
CCACAGCGGCCGCGAACGTCGCGATACACGACATTTTCGCCGGCCCGCGAAAGGAGGACGCGCCGGGCAGGATCCGGTACAGCACGGCGAACAAACCGCCATACCGCCCGAGCATGAACCACACTGCCAGCAACCAGAGAATCAAGAAGAACCCAACTGTCCGTTTGTTGGCTAGACGACTCCGGTTGGACAGGATGAGAACCAGCGCCAACCAGAAGATCTGGCCCGAGTAGGCGTTGCACTCCCAATACTGCCAGAAGCCGGGGCTGCTGCCTGCGGATTGGGCCGCCTTGCTGGCGGCGGTCGGGGTTCGGAGGACACCGGGGCTTTGCGGGTCGGCCCCCCAGAAATTGTTGTTGCCAGACTGGGTTTGCAACCCCCCAAAAAAATTGGGTACAAACAGTCGCAGCAACCCACGATGGGGCAACGACGTGTCGGCGACCTCTTGAAAGGATTGACCGGGGCGTTTCGTGTGCAACCAGTTCTCTCCCCCCGGCAGCAGCATGACGGCAGCGATCCCGAAAACGAGAACAAACGTTCCGATAAGTTTTGGTGCTTCCGCCGTGACGCATCGCACCAGAGCAGATGGCCAGCTTCGGCCCTTGTCTCTCTCGCGCCAATAGCGGCAACACAACCAGTAGGCGATAACCAGGTACCAGCAGTAGACGGTCGTCTGCGGATGACCGCCGAGCAGGGACATTGCCATGGCTCCCAGCAGCCCCAGCCATCGCCAGCGGCCTCCCTTGCTCAGGAACTGTTGGACAAACAAGAGTTGTAGCGGCAGCCATATGTACACTTGGATCATCACAAAGTTCACGGCCATCCGCAACGCGAAGAAGCCCGAAAAACAGAAGCCAAAGGCACCAGCCAACGCCGAAATGGGACTCAGCTTGAGCGCCCGTAGAAAGGCGTAGGCGAACACCGCACCGAGCAGGCCATGCAGGAAAATGTATCGCTGGTAGACCAGGAACGGCAGTCGCCCGGCCTTCACAAACAAGGGGAGCAACCACTCCAACGGATAAAAGACCGCGATTTGTGTGTCAGGATAAAATGGCGATCCATCGCGCACACCCGGGAACCAGAGAGGAAATCGGCCCGCCGCGATTGACTTGGCAAAGTAATTCACGCCCGGGTAAAACTCTGTCAATGTGTCATCCCAGACATAGCTCCGACCGGTGACAAAGTCCCAGTAAAAGAAGAGCAGAACACACGCAAGCAGTGTGAGAGCCCAGAAATCGCCCCAAGATCGTCTTACGGGCGGGTCCATGGCTTGTGATCGCGGTACGTCATTTGAGAATGGCGTCGCACCGTTCACGAGGCAAACCCACTTTTTGACGCTACGACCTTAGCTCGCCCTCATGCCAATGACAAGCACCCGTGAATTTCGTGCCTTGCAGCTCGTACGCCAGCCCAGTCCGCAGAGGAAACGGGAAACCATTGCGGCGCAAGCTGGTGGAGTTACGGACCGACTCTGAGTCGTGTTAGCGCGTTCCTTGCCAGGATATAGTCGGGTCGGAGTTTCAAGGCCTGCTGGTAGTGTTCGATTGCCTCTGGCGTGCGGCCCAGCTTCTCCAATGACAGCCCCAGATCGTAATGCGCCTGGGCGAAATCGGGCTTGATTCGTAGCGCCTGCTCGTAGTGTCCGATGGCTTCCCGCACCTGACCCGCTTGCTCCAAAGCCATCCCCAGGGCGCAGTGCGCCTCGGCGTAATCCGGATTGAGCCGCAGGGCCTGCTGGTAGTGGGCGATGGCTTCCTCGATCTTGCCTGTTTGTGCCAAGGCGAGCCCTAGATTGTGGTGCGCTTGGGCGTAGTCGGGCTTGATCCGCAACGCCTCTTCGTAATGTCGGATGGCATCGCTGGCCTTACCCTCCCGCAAAAGTACGTTTCCCAGATTGTAGTGCGCCTCAGCGAAATCCGGCTTGATCCGCAGAGCCTGCTCGTAGTGTTCAATAGCCTCTTCACGCTTACCGGTCCGATACAAAGCGATCCCGAGGTTGTAGTGGGCGTCGGTGAAATCAGGTTTGATCCGTAGTGCTTGCTCGTACTGTGCAATCGCGTCCGGCACCCGGCCTAATGACATCAAGCCCAATCCCAGGTCGTTGTGCGCCTCGGCGAAATCGGGTTTGATCCGTAGAGCCTGCTCATAGTGCGCAATCGCCTCCGGCACCCGGCCCAATGACACCAGGGCCAATCCCAAGTTGTTGTGCGCGTCAGTGAAATCAGGTTTGATCCGTAGCGCCTGCTCGTACTGTGCAATCGCGTCCGGCACACGGCCCAGTTGCACTAGAGCGTTTCCGAGATTGTAACGCGCCTCGGCGTAGTCGGGACTGATCCGCAGGGCCTGCTGGAAGTGTTCCATAGCCTCGCCACGCTTGCCGGCCTGATACAATGCGTTTCCGAGGCTGTTGTGCACGTTGGCGTAATTGGGCTTGCTCCGCAGCGCTTGTTCATATTGCCCGATGGCATCAACAACCTTGCCCTCCTGCAACAAGACGTCTCCCAGATTGTTATGCGCCTCGGCATTCCTAGGGTTAATCTGCAGCGACTGCTCGTAGTGCTCCTTCGCCTCCTGCTCCCGGCCCAATGACACCAGGGTGCCCCCCAGATTGTTGTGGGCCATCCAACACCGGGGATTTTTCGCCAAGGTATCGCCCCAGAGTGTTTCCGAGTCTTGATAGATGCGGGCCTGCCCCCAGGTGGACACGCCCAATGTCAGCAACACGATGGCGGCGGCGACAATTCCCATATTGCGACCCCATTGGCCGGCTCGGTTGCCGATGGCTGCGCCCATGCTCGTGGCCAGAGAGATCAACCCGAGGCTGGCCAGGTATTGAAAGTGGTCGGCAACAAACGAGTACCGAAAGTAATAGACATCAACGAATCCCAGCACCGGCAACAACGCCAGCACAAAGAAACCACACCCAAACAACCCGGCCCGCACCCAGGACTGTCGCCGCCTCGCCCACAGGAGCACGCCCCCGACCACCAACCCGGCCAGTGGCAGCCAGCTCCAGAATGAACCCGCGTCCAGATTCCAGCGCCGATACACGAACGTCAACCGCACAGGCCAGAGTAGTTTCGACGCATAAAACCAGACCGCCTTGCCGGCGATGACGAGGCGCTCGGCCATCCCCAGATTCCATTCCGCGGTGCTTTCCCTCTGAATGTGCCCGCGTTGCTCGATCACGGTCAGCGCCGACATCCCCAACGCCAGAATCAAGAACGGGGCGATTCGCAGGATGTCCGCCCGCCTCCAGGATCCTCGCTCCCACCAGACACACAACAGCAACGCCAGGGGCAACACGACCGTTGACGGCTTGCTGAGCAGCGCCGCCAGCCCACACAGCAAAGCCAGCCCGTACCAGCGACGCCGCGCACCGGTTTCAAATCGAAGAAAACACCACATGGCCAGAAAAAAGAACAACCCCGATTGCGTGTTCTTGAGTTCGGTGATCCACGCCACCGATTCGACGTTGACCGGGTGAAGCGCCCACACCATCGCGGCCAGCCATGCCGCCGGGATTCGCAGGCGGCGCAATATGAAAAAGACCAACACACCGTTCGCCGCATGAAGCAGGACATTCACCAGGTGATACGGCATCGGATGCAGTCCCCAGAGCCGCCGTTGGACCCAGAAGGTTGTCAGGGTCAACGGGTAGTATCGGCCGACGGCCAGCTTTGTCCAAATCATCTTCAGGCCATGGGGTGCGGTCATGGCCGGGTTGGCGGTCAAGTGATCGCTGTCATCCCAAATGAAGCCCGCGTGCCATATGGGCTGGTACGCTGCGAACGTGGCGACCACCAAAACCAAAGCCAGCAGCCAAGGGCGGCGGGCGGAGTGAGTTCCCGGTGCCGGGGACGACACCGCCATTGTCCGGCTGACAGTCATGCAAACGAATCCAACCACACGTCCTGCCCACACGCAACTGGGGAGAGAGGAACCAAATGGTAAAATTGCGAAACGAAGCCGATTTTTTGCGGGGGTTGTGCTCGGATGTTGTTGGCGGATAATATGTTGCGTTGTGAAACACCCGAAAAACCAAATGGCTTCGTTTGTCCAAATTGGGTGCGGTTTGAGGGTTGTTGCTCCGTTATCGTTGCCCCAGATATAGTTGGCGAGCACGGAAAATGCGTTGCATCGAGCAGGCTACGTTCTTGGATTCCCCCGTGAGGGGGCTAACAGAAGGATGCACGGCCGGCGATGTTGGAAAAAATACTCGTACCGAGCGATCTATCCGACGAATCGAATTCCGTCATTCCGTACGCGGTGACGCTGGCGCAGGCGTTCCACAGCAAGTTGTACCTGTTGCATGTGATGAATCCCGCTTCGCGGAAGGGACCGGAAAACCTTTTGGATTTTCCGGGACTGACCAGGATGTTGGCGCTGGATGTGAACGCCCCCGATCTGCCGCCGCTGAAGAAGACCGTGCCGGTCGCCAAGATGTACCTGTACAAGAAAGACCGCGCCGAAGCGATTGCGGAATCGGCGGTGAGCAAGAAGGTCGACCTCATCTGTATGGCCTCCAACAACGACGGAGTCAATCTGGCCTGGTGGTCGGTCGGAAGCATCATCGAGTCGATCATCGCCGGCACGCCGTGCCATGTGCTCTGCATTCGCGGGCGCGCGATCAAAGACAAGGACTGGAAACGACCGCGGTTCAAGCACGTGCTCTCGCTGACCGAATTGGGATCGGCCGGCGCGGAAACCGTTCTGAAGGTTCTGCCGCTGGCGCACAAGTTTAACAGCATGCTGCATGTGTTTCCATTGGTCACGGGTCGCACGGGCGATTCACCCGAAGACAATCCGCTGCGGGAAGTGGCGGAAATCAATCCGGCGCAGACCAACATCCTGTTGTTCGCCAAGCCCGACAATCGCTTGCGGAACCTGCTCGATTTCGTCAAGAAGACGCCCATCGATCTCATCGTGATGACGCCGAACACGCGGGCGAAATTCTCGAATCGGCTGATGAACGATGTGCTCGTCAAACTCCTGCGCGCGACCGACAGCCCCGTGCTACTTCTGCGCTGAGAGGACAGTTTCGATAGCGCGCCGGTGCGCCGCGGGCAGTGCCAGGGCCGTTAGTTGTGCGCCCGTCACCCATCGCCACTTGCCGTTTGACCGAAATTTCGTGAGCGGAACGCACTCGTAAACTTGGAAGACGATTCGTCGATGTGTGATCGTGTGACGCAGTTCATGGATTCGATGGCCCACACGGAACTGTCGCGCATCGGCTGGGGGCAGTTCCCAGAAGTTTGCCAGCAAACCCTGACGGGGCCTGCGTTTAAGCAGAATCCGTTTCCTGCTCGTCACGAACGCGGCTTTGGCCACGAGATGGACGGTGCGCGGTTTGTCGCCGCGATTCGGGAGTTCCTCGACCAGTCCGCGCGCCCGTGCCGCGCAGACCCGGCGCATCGGACACGCGTCGCAACGCGGAGCAGTGGGCGTACAGACCAGCGCCCCGAGTTCCATCAATGCCTGGTTGAAGTCTCCCGGGTCGGTGTTGGGAAGCAGGTCTTCGGCGAGTTTCCAGAGCGATTGCAGCGTACGCGAAGATTTCACGTTGGCGCGGATCGCAAAAACTCGCGCGAACACACGGGCCACATTTCCATCCACGAGCGGCATGCGCTCGCCGAACGCGATGCTGGCGATGGCCCCCGCCGTGTAGCGGCCGATTCCCGGCAGCGCGCGCAGACCCTCGGCGGTGCGGGGTAGGCGGCCGCCATGTTCGCGGACGACGGCTTGCGCGGCCCGGTGCAGGTTGCGCGCGCGCGTGTAGTAGCCGAGACCTTCCCACAATTTCAGCACGCGGTCGTCTGCGGCGCGCGCCAGCGCCTGGATGGTGGGGGACGCGCGCAACCAGCGGGCGTAATAGGGGCGCACGGTTTCGACCCGTGTTTGTTGGAGCATGATTTCACTGACCCAGATGTGATAGGGATTGCGCGTGGCCCGCCAGGGAAGTTTCCTATGGTGACGCCGGTACCAGCGCGGGAGGTCGCGATGGAACGCCCGACGCACTCCGGTGTTGACCCGTACGGCAGGTGTGTGGAATCGTGTCGCCATGGCCGAGCGCACATCCTACACGTGCAAGCTGGATGCTGACAAGATCCCGCGTCTGAAACGGGACCTGGAAGCGCGCGGCTTCATGTTTCGCGATGTGCCGTACGCGCACTTCGGGGCCGAACATCGCGGCGAGAAAGTCAGCGTCGCGATGTACACCAGCGGCAAGTTTGTCGTGCAGGGGAAGGGGACGACGGATTTCGTGCAGTTCTATCTCGAACCGCAATTGCTGGGCGAGGCGAAGCTCGGTTACGAGCATATCCTCGATCCGACGATGTTGGAACCGCGCATCGGGGTGGACGAGAGCGGCAAGGGCGATTTCTTCGGACCGTTGGTGATTGCGGGTGCGTTTCTCAACGAGGCGGCCGCGCATAACATGATGGAAATCGGTGTGCGCGACAGCAAGATGATCAAGAGCGACGCGCGGATTGCGGAGATGGCGAAGGAGATTCGCCTGACGGAAGGGTGCGTGACGGATGTTGTCGCCATCGGCCCGGAGAAGTACAATCAACTGCACGCTCAAACGCGAAACGTGAACAACATCCTGGGATGGGGTCATGCACGGGTGATCGAGAATCTGCTGGGTCGGGTGGACAGCCCGAAGGCGATTTCGGACCAGTTTGGCAACAAGCGGATCATCGAAAAAGCGCTGATGGAGCGCGGGCGGAAGATCGAGCTGGTGCAACGGCACAAGGCCGAAAGCGATCTGGCGGTGGCCGCGGCGTCGATCATCGCGCGGAATGAGTTCGTGATGAGGCTGCGGCGGTTGGGCAAGGAATACGGCGTGAAACTGCCCAAGGGCGCGTCCACGGCCGTCGAGGAAGCGGCGGTGGAACTCGTCGCGAAATACGGACGCGATGCGTTGGGGAAGGTGGCCAAGATGCATTTTCGCACGTCACAGAAAGTGTTGGAAGGAGCGCCGAAATGAAGGGCTTTATCATCGCCGTGGTGGTTGTGGTGATTGGATACGGGGTCGTCCAGTGGATGGAAGTATTCAAGGCGAACAGCGACTTCGGCGAGCGCGTGGATCGCCAGATCAATTTCGTCAACGAGAATTCGATGGACACGGTGAAGCAGAGTGTGATCGCCGACGCGAAGGCCTTGGGGATTGATGTCACGGCCAATGACATTCATGTTGCGTACGAAGACACGGAACAGCAGACCGTCGCGCAAAGCCTGGTCAGCAAGAAGATCGGTGTGGATTTCGTCAATAAACTCGTGACCATCAAGGTGGATTACGTCCAGCACATCCTCGGCGTCCCCTGCCATGAGAACGTCACGCAAGCCCGCATTGTGTCGGTACAGGGCCCGCGCAAACGGTCCAGCCCGGAGATGCAACAACTCTTGGATGCCACGCCACAATAGATTTGAGGAGAACCGGTATGCCGCTCTACGAATTTGTCTGTACCAAGTGCGAGAAGGATTTTGAATCGCTTGTGCGTTCGTCCAACTGGGAAGGCTCGGTTGTGTGTCCGCACTGTGGCTCGAAGAAACTGACGAAGAAGCTGTCGGTGTTTGCCGCGCAGGGTGGCGGCTCAACGGCTTCGGCGCCCGCTCCGCAGGGCTGCGGACGTCCCGGCGGCTGCGGTTGCACCGGCGGCAAACATCATCACTAATGGGCTTGGCCTGTAGACGCAGGCTTCAGCCTGCGCACCCTGAAGGGTGCGGCTACATAGCGGGCCACGGGTTCCGTCACGAGAGCTATTTGAACAGCGGCAGGATTTGCTTGAATAGATCGGGGCCGGATTCGCGGAGGAGTTCGAAGACGGCGGATTCGACGGTGGTGATGACCGCGCCGCAATCACGCATCCGCTCGACGGCGACGGTGTAGTCCACGTCGTGGCGCGAACAGATCGCATCGGCGGCGACATACACGAAGTAATCCTTCATCAGATCGATGGCGGTTTGCTGGACGCACACGTGCGCCTCGATTCCGCAAAGGATGATTCGCTGACGCCGCAGGTCTTTCACCGCGCGCAGGAACTCCTCGGAACCGCAGCACGAGAACGCCATCTTTTCCATGGGTGTGATGCCCGGCGTCGCCTCGGCAATCTCCGCGCAGACCGGGCCAAGGCCTTTGATGTATTGCGCAGTCACCAAGGTCGGCAGCTTCAACACGCGCGCCGCGCCGATGAGTTTCTGGATCGACGCGGCAAGCTCCGCCCGTCGGGGCATGACGTTCATCAACTTTTCCTGCACATCGATGACCACGAGCGCCGAATTTTGGGGTGTCAATCGCCAGTCGCTCATAATTCTACTCCAGCATTTTCAGGAATTCCTTTTCGTCCAATGTCTTCACCCCGAGCTTGGTGGCTTTGTCGAGCTTGGAGCCGGCGTCTTCGCCGACGATGAGGTAATCGGTCTTCTTGCTGACGCTGTCGGTGACGGTGGCGCCGGCCTTACGCAATGCCTCCTTCGCTTCCTCGCGCGATAGCTTGCCGAGCGTGCCAGTGACGACGACGGTTTTCCCTGCGAATGGGCCGGTAACAGCCGCTTTCGGGGCGGCTTTCTCTTTCAGCTTCAAGCCGGCGTTGCGCAGTTTTTCGATGACGGCCTGATTGCGCGGATTGTCGAAGAAATCGCGGATGCTTTGCGCCATCACCGGGCCAACGTCTTCGGCCTGCTGTAATTCGTCCATGCTCACGTTGGCGAGGGCGTCGAGATCGTGAAAGTGATCGGCGAGTTTGCGCGCCGCGCCTTCGCCGACGTGCAGGATGCCGAGGCCGTGAATCAGTCGCCAGAGTTCGCGGTTCTTGCTCTCGGCGATGCCGATGACGACGTTTCTGGCGGACTTCTCGGCCATGCGTTCCAGGTCGGCGAGTTGTTCGACGGTCAACGAATACAGATCGGCCACGTCATGCACGAGGTTCTTGTCGACGAGCTGATTCACCAGCACTTCGCCGCAACCTTCGATGTCCATTGCTTTACGGGACGCGAAATGGCCGATGGTGCGTTTCAGTTGTGCGGGGCAGGCGATGTTCTCGCAGCGCCACGCAACAAATTCCGGGTCGCGGGCAATCGGTCCGCCGCACGCGGGACATTTGCCGTGGATATGCTTGAAGAAGTCGAATTCCTTGGCGTCGTGGGGGCGCTTGTCCGTTCACGACCCCGATGACGGCGGGAATGACTTCGCCGGCTTTCTCGATGATGACCGTGTCGCCGATGCGGATGTCCTTGCGTTTGATTTCCTCTTCGTTGTGGAGCGTGGCGCGGGAGATCGTCGAGCCGTCGAGGAAGACGGGTTCCAGCTCGGCGACCGGCGTCAACGTGCCCGTGCGACCGACCTGGATCGTGATGTCCTTCAGCTTCGTTTGTGCCTGTTCGTGCGAGTACTTGTAGGCGATGGCGTAGCGCGGCGCTTTCGCGGTGACTCCGAGACGTTTCCATTGATCGAAGCTGTTGACCTTCACCACCGCGCCATCGATTTCGAAGGGCAGCTTCGCTTCGAGCGTCTGCAATTCGGCGGCGCGCGTGATGACTTCTTCGATGTCCTGACAAATCCACCAGTACCGGTGTGTCGGAAGGCCGAACTTCTTCAGTCCCTCGAGCAGCGTCGGATTGCGTCTTGAAGTCCACGCCTTCGGCGACCGCGTAGAAAATCGCCTGCAACGGACGCTGGGCGACGAGTGCGGGGTCAAGTTGCTTCAGCGAGCCGGAAGTAGTGTTGCGCGGGTTTTGGAAGAGCGGTTCGCCGGCTTTTTCGCGTTGCGCGTTGAGTTTTTTGAAATCTTCAACAGCCATAAATGCCTCGCCGCGAACCTCGAGGCGTCCGGGAGGATGTTTCACGTGCAATTGCAGCGGGATGGCGCGAATGGTCTTGAGATTGGCGGTGATATCGTCGCCCGTGGTGCCGTCGCCGCGGGTCGCGCCGACCGCGAATTGCCCGTTTTCGTAGCGAACGGAGATCGACACGCCGTCGATTTTCGGTTCGAGGACGTATTCGACCTTCTCGTTGGGCAGAAGCTTGCGGACGCGGGCGTCAAACTCCCGCAATTCCTCGACGCTGTAGGTGTTGTCGAGGGACATCATGGGCACGGCGTGGCGGACGCTCTTGAATTCCTTCAACGGCTGGCCGCTGGCGCGCTGGGTGGGCGAATCGGGCGTGACCAGGTCGGGGAATTGGGCTTCCAGCCCCTTTAATTCGGCGTAGAGACGGTCGTACTCGCGGTCGGAAATCTCGGACCGCGCCTCGACGAAGTAGACATAGTCGTGGTGGCGGATTTGATCGCGCAGCTCGGCGATGCGTTTCCTGGCTTCGGTGCGGTTCATGGTCTGCGTGGGATGGCGCGGCCATCGCGAACGCCGCGTCATGATGGCGCAGGGCGGAATATGCGACAAGAATTATTTCGATATTGTTTGTGGAGACCATCTTCCGTACACTGTGGTGACGCAAGGAGGCGTTTACATGTTCACGAGTTCGGCTCGTTCGACACGGGCAAGACGGCTGCCGGGTACAGCCCATTCTGTCGTCTTGGAAGATTTTCCTCGGTCGGACGTGCGGCCTTACGCGTGTCCCAATCGGCCTGCGCGGTCGTCAGCATGTGCGTGCTCGCGGAGCAGCGGTTGATGATTCATTTCTATTACTACTTGGTTCTCTTGAACGCCGTGGTCTGCTCGGCGGTCGGGGTGACCGTGTTCTTGAAGAACCGGTACGTGCTGGTCGGGCCGATGCTGGGCATTGCTATGGTCGTGATGGCGATCTGGCTGGGGTGCTTCGCACAGTATTACCGTTCGATGCTCGCGGCACACGCCATTATGTGGGGATACATGACACTCACGTCCGTGGTGATCGTCCAGCCGCTCCTGCTTCACGCTCTCTGCGCGCTGTGCGACAAGGTGCGACCCATGAGATGGTGGGTGGTGGCGTCGTACGTGAGCGCGCTGGTGGCGATGTGGTTTCTGTGGCGGCATCACGCGATCATCCGCCTGACGCATCCCCCGTATATGGACCACTACATCGTCTACAAACGGGCTCTGGGCGCGCATTTGGTTGTGTGGCAATTGCTCGGCGCGGGGGTTCTGGTGTACAGCGCCCGCTGCGCCGTCGGATACAAGCACACACAGTTGGTCTATTTTACGGTTGCCTGGCTGGTCAGTTTTCTGACCGCCCACCTGACCATTCTCCCGCTGGAATACAACATTAACATTCAGCCGTTCGGTTTTCTCATCCTGCCATTCAATCTGGCGATGCTGGCCTATGTGATGAGCAAAACGCGGCTGGCGGATTACAACGTGGTGATTGCGCGCATGTTGCTGTATTCCGTCACGATCGCAGTGACCGCAGGGATCACGCTGATTTTTTTGGGCGGCCTGGCCATGTTTGCGCCCGGGTTCATGAATCAGGAGCAGTTGATGTTTGCCTTCATGCTTTCGATGGCCATCAGTGCGGTACTGACCGTTGGCCTGCCCAAGCTTCTGCCGCGCGCGGAGCGGATGATGCAAGAGCGGATGTTTGGCAAACGGTACGGATATCAGGACGCCTTGTCGGGGCTGGTGAGGGAATTGAGCATCCTGCCAACGATCGACCAGGTGCTGAGCACGGTCGCCACCACCCTGCATTCCCAGATGCAAATCTCGCGTGCGCTGATCCTGCTTCAGGACCCGTTGTCGGGGGACTACAAGCTGCAGGCGGAAAGCGGCCTGGGACCGGAAGACGAGGTGGAGGCGTTGGTCCTGCATGAAGATGCCGCCGTCATCAAGTGGCTCCAGGAGAAGCGGGACGAACTGGTGCGCGAGGAAATGGTGCGGCGCGTGCCCCAGCGGGAGCGCGAACTGCTGGAAGCGGAGATGAATCTTCTCAAGGTTGGCTTGTGTGTGCCGATGATTCTCGACGGTCGGCTGGTGGGACTCATTGGTCTCGGGGAGAAATTGAGCCGCGACATGTTCTTCGTCAGCGACCTGCGATTGTTGGAGACGCTCGCCACCGAAGTCGCTTTGGCCGTGAAGTACCGCCGCATCGAAGATGAGGCGTTTCGCAAGAACCGCCTGGCTGAGTTGGGTACGATCGCCGCCGGGGTCGCCCATGAGATCCGTAATCCATTGGCGTCCATCAAGACATTCGCGCAGTTGATGCCCGAGCGCGTTGACGACCCGGAGTTTCGGAACGAATTCGGCAAGCTCGTGTTGAAGGACGTGGACCGGATCACGAAGGTCATCGAGAGCATGTTGGCCTTTGCGCGCCCGGCCCAGGTGAGCATCAAGGAACAGCCCGCCAATGAGCTTGTCGAGGAAGCCATTCTGCTGGTCCAGCCGCGTCTCAAGGCCAAGCACATCGAATTGACCCGCGCGTTTCACGGAGATCCAATCATCAAGGTGGACAAGCACCAGATCCTGCAAGTGCTGGTCAATCTCCTGAGCAACGCTGCCGATGCACTCCAAGACCGCGGCAAAGTACGGGTGGCCACCGGGTTGACCCAGGCGGACATCGACACTGGCGGCAACGGGAACCGAAACTTTGGTGTTATCGAGGTATCGGACAATGGCCCTGGCATACCAGCGGCGGTTCGAGGTCGCCTGTTTGACCCGTTTTTCACCACAAAGAAGGAAGGCACGGGCCTGGGCCTGTCGATCTCACAGAAGATTGTCCGTGACCATGGGGGTAGCATTACGGTTTCGAGCGTTGAAGGCAAAGGAACGACTTTCCAGATCAACCTCCCCGTCAAATAGGGCCTGTGGACAAAATTGTCCGGTGTCGCAAATAAGTTCTTTACACAATTTGCAATATCTGTGTATATTCTGCGTGGGGAATCTTTCTGAAGGAGGCGCGTGTTGTATGCGCTGACGCGTGGTGGACGTTTTTGTCCCGCTGTCGGCAGGGAGCGCGAATGTAGTCGATGAAGAGACGCCGTATAGTCATTACGGGAATTGGTTTATTGACGCCGCTGGGTATTGGTACCGAGGCGTTCTGGTCAAATATTCTCGCGGGTAAATCGGGCACGGACCGCGCCCCCGTTCTGATGAAATCCGATTGCCCTTGGAAAGTGGCTGGCGAGGTGCGTGATTTTCGTCCCGAGGATTGGATCAGTCGCAAGGACGTCAGGCGCATGGATCGGTTTGCACACTTTGGACTGTCCGCTTCCTATATGGCCTTGCAAGACTCCGGCTTGGTATTGGAAAAGGAGAATCGCCAACGCATTGGTGTGGCGATGGGCACGGCGTACGCCGGTTGGGAGTTTGCCGCCCGCGAGTACGAGGTGTACAAAAAGAGCGGCGTGGAAGCCATGAGTTCGTACATGGGCATTGCGATCTTCACCGGGGCGTGTGGCGGACAGATTTCACTGCATTTGGGATTGCAAGGGCAAAGCGCGACGACGGCGACTGGCTGTGATTGTTCCAGTGCCACGATTGCGCAAGCTGCCGACCTCATCGTCAAGGGCGACGCGGATGTGATGTTTGCCGGGGGTGCGGATGCGCCCGTCCACCCGGTGATTGTGGCCGCACTGGGCGCCAGCCGCGCGTTGACGGATCGGAATGATGAACCGTCGCGCGCGTCGCGGCCATTCGACCAAAAGCGCGATGGATTCGTCATGTCGGAAGGCGCGGGTGTTCTGGTGGTCGAGGAATTAGAGCACGCGTTGCAACGCAACGCCCGCATCTACGGGGAATTGACGGGCTGGGCGTCCACCTGCGACGCCTACCACATGTGTCAGCCCGACCCGGATGGGACGCAAGCCGTGCGTTGTGTGCAAACGGCGCTGGCGCGTGCCGGCGTGCGGCCGGAGCAGGTGGACTACCTGAATGCCCACGGCACGTCGACCCTGTTGGGAGATCGTGCCGAAACCACCGTCGTAAAGAAATCGTTTGGCGACCGGGCGTACGATCTGCCGATCAGCTCGATCAAGGCGGCTTTGGGGCACATGCAGGGCGCTTGCGGCGCCGTCGAAATGGGCGCTTGTTGCCTGGCCATCCGCGACAATGTTATCCCGGCCACAATCAACTACGAATTTCCCGATCCCGAATGTGATTTGGATTACGTCCCGAACGTAGCGCGTCACCGCCGTGTCGACATCGCGGTGAGCAATTCACTGGGGTTTGGCGGTCGCAATACGACCCTGGTGGTCGAGCGGTATCGAAACGGGCACGTCAGCGGGCGAAATGGCGGGAGCGAAGCCGGCGGCACATGAAAACGGCCCTGCTACTGACAAATTCGGCTGAGACCCAGCGATTGCTTACGGACATTCTTGGCGAGAAGACAAACATCGTCTTGCTTCCGCTGCCAGCCGAACCATCCCGGGAACGGTTCGATGCGCTGTTTTCCACTTGGTTGCGCTTGGTGGACGCCGTGGTCCTGGACGCCGTCTCGTTGGGGGAAACCACGCGATGGGCGGCGGAATCACTGGCTTCCTCGCACCTCGAGGAACACCAGGCGGTTGTGGTGCGGGCCACGGCGGCCCAGCAGACTCTGTATCCTCTCCAAGAGAGCTGGCTGGTTGTTTCCGGGTCGGATTCCGCCGATCATTTGAAACGGGCGCTGGGCAACTTTTTCGAATTGCGCGATGCCCAGTCCAAACTGAAACGGGCCGATGCCGTGATTGCCCGTCAACGACAGGCTGCGGCTCCGTCACCGGCGGTTGCGACGGAGGCACGGCCCATCCCGCCCCTGGCTCACATGCCGGCGCTCGCTCCCGCATTTGATGCGTACCGGTACCGCGGTGCGCTGAAGGATTTGTCGCGAATCCTGAGCCAGCATGTCGGCGAAGGCGAATTGGTGTCGGAGTTTCTGCGTCTCGTACGCGAGTTACTCGGCACCGGCAAGGCGGCGATTTTTACCCGACGACTGCAGGGCGACCTGTTTGCCGCCCCGCCGGCCGCCGGTGGCGAACAATTCGTGATTGCCCGGAGCACCGGTCTGGCGCCGCATCTGGTGGAGCACTTCCGGCTGAGCGCGGATTCCGGCATTGCCAGCCACCTGTTGCGCGAAGCGCGGATCCTGCTGCGCTCCCAGGTGACGGACTCGCTGGCGCTGGATTACGATCCGGAAGTGGCTCGGGAGTTCGATACGCTGGGGGCCGATGTGGCGGTGCCGATCTTTGATGAGGACCTGTTGTGGGGTGTACTGACCTTCAGCGGCAAGATCACCAGCGAGCCGTTGACCAACCAGGAATTGGAGTTGGTCTACTACCTGATGGGGCAACTGGCGCAGGCGATTCGCAACCTTCATCTGCGCGACCGCATCGCCAGCCAGCAGCGGTTTGTGAACGAAGTGCTCGCGCACGTCCAGACCGGCGTGGTCGTGGTTGGACAGAACAATCGCATTCTCACCGTGAATCGCCGCGCGTGCGAATTACTCGACATCGAAGAGAAGGCGGTGATCGGCCAGGACATCCGGCGATTACCCAGCCGGGTGGCGGACGTCGTGTTCGAAGTCCTCCAGACGGGCCAGGAAATCCACCAGCGGGAAGTGGTGCTGCCCCGCGGACATCGCCCGCTGGGCATCAGCGCCACGCGGTTCACCATGGGAACAGACAACAGTCTGGCGGGTGGAGAAGGGTTGATCGCCGTCGCGCTGATTGAGGATCTGTCGCAGGCCCGCCTGCAGCAGACACGCGCCCGCGAACTGGCCGACAAGGAGTTCTTTACGCGGCTGGCGGCGCGGTTGTCTCACGAATTGAAAAACTCGCTGGTATCCATCAAGATCTTCGCGCAATTGCTGCCCGAGCGGCACGATGAGAAGGAATTTCGCGAGCAGTTCAGCACCACGGTCGCCAACGAGGTGAACCGTGTCGATGTACTGGTAAATAATCTGACCTTCTTCGCGCATCCGTTGTTGTTGGTGAATGAGGAGATCGTGCTGGGCGACCTGATCGACGCGTGCGTCAAGAACATCACGCTGGAGTTCAACCGGAAACAGATCGCGTACGTCATGGGCGTGGGCGAAAAGGCACCCGAACCGGCTCCGGCTTGCGTGGTCACGGTGAAAAAGAATTTCGCGCACAAGTTTGCGCGGTTGGAGGGGGACCGGATTCGCTTGATGCAGGCGTTCGAGCATGTGCTGCGCAATGCGGTGCAATCCATGCCCCACGGCGGCCGGCTCGATGATCAGTACGATCGATGCGCTGCCGACGGATCTTCCGGGCGAAACGCTGCCGCCAGGCGGCGCCGTGCGCATTGATTGGCAGGACACGGGCGAGGGGATCGCCCTGGAAAATCTGAAGCGCGTGACCGAGCCGTTCGTGACCACGCGCAATGTCGGGGTCGGGTTGGGATTGACGATTGTGAAGAAGATCATTGAGCGGCACGGCGGCCGGTTGGACATCGACAGCATGCTGGGACGGGGGACGACCATCTCGATGGTGGTGCCAGTTAAGGCCCAGCGACATCCGGACGACGATCTTTTGAGTGAAGGCTTGAAGGCAGAAGCATCGGGCGGTCCACGCACATCCGGCGAAACCAATACGATACGCAACCGGGTTGCGGAACGTTTTGACGCAGATGCTGGCCGTCGGGGTGAACAGCCGTAACGAGGCGTCCTGGGGAGGCGCGATCGGCGGTTGGTCACGAAATTGAATAGAGAAATAGATCGAAGGAGGAAACGGAGAGATGTCGAAGGCAAGGATACTGGTTATTGACGATGAGGAAAGTCCGCGCGAGTCGCTGCGGTTTATCTTGAAGGACCGCTACGACGTAACGCTGACGGAAAACGGTCCGAGCGGGTTGGAGGCCGTGAGCCGGGCCGAACCCTTTGATATTGTCCTGCTCGACATGAAAATGCCGGGGATGGATGGGCTGGAAGTCCTTTCCAAGATCCTGCAGTTGCATCCCACGATGCCGGTGGTCATGGTGACCGCGATCACCGAAGCCAAGCCCGCCGTCCAGGCGATGAAAATGGGCGCGGCGGATTACCTGAACAAACCGTTCGACGTGGACGAGATCCGGCTGGTCGTTGATCGCATCCTCAAGGAGAAGGCGCTCGAACGCGAGGTGGGCCGGTTGCGCACGGAACTCCAGACGGTCAGCAAGTTCGAGAATATTGTCGGCTCGAGCGCGGCGATGCAAAAAGTCTATGCCCTTGTGCAGCGCGTCGTGGACACGGAAACGACCGTGTTGGTGCTCGGGGAGACGGGCACGGGCAAGGAACTCGTCGCGCGCGCGCTGCATTACAACAGCGTGCGCCGGGAGGGGCCGTTTATTCCGCTGCACTGTGCCGCCATTCCCGGCGAGTTGCTGGAAAGCGAGATGTTTGGGCATGAGAAGGGCTCGTTCACAGGGGCGCTGCAGCGGCGCATCGGGATGTTTGAGGCCGCGGGAGGAGGGACGTTGTTTCTCGACGAGATCGGGGAGATGCCCCTCGGTACCCAGAGCAAACTATTGCGGGCCATCCAGGAGCGTGAAATCCGGCGCGTGGGCGGTCAGGAAACGATCAGCATCAATGTCCGCCTGGTGTGCGCCACCAACCGCGATCTGGAAAAGGAAATTGCCCGCGGCGCGTTTCGCGAAGACCTGTACTATCGCATCAACGTGGTGCCGATCACGGTGCCCGCGTTGCGCGACCGCAAAGACGACATCCCCCAACTGGTGCTGCATTTCGCGCAGCGCTTTGGCAGGGAATTGAACCGCGAGGTGCCGCAATTCTCGGCCCCGGCGATGGACTGTGTTGGTGTCGTACCCATGGCCGGGCAATGTCCGCGAATTGGAGCATGCCATCGAGCGGCTGTTGGTTACGTGCGATTCGAGCAAAATCAGTGTGGAAGACCTGCCGTTTGTGATTTCGCAGGCCGAACAGGCGACCGCGCAAATCACGTCGCGGTTGGCGGCGACGACCCCGCATGTCGATCTGGGAGAGAAGCTGGAATTCAACGACACGGGGTTGGATCTGCCGAAGGTCACCGAAGATCTGGAGCGGCGTGCCATCGAAGAGGCGTTGCGGCGCACGGGCGGCGTGATCACGGAGGCCGCACGGGCTCTGCACATCACGCGGCGGATGTTGCGCTACAAGATGGACAAACTTCAGATTGCGTCGAGTCGGGCGGGTGAACCGGAAGAAGAGCCGGAGGAGTTGGACCAGAGCACCCCGGCGTCGATGTGACGCATCCAAAGTTGTCCGTAATACACTCGCGGGTTGGCCAATTTTGCGCTCCGGAGAACGGGGCCTTGGCTTCCATCCATGCCCGCCCTTGGAAACTGCTGATTCTAGCGGAAATCGGGTCATAACTCTACCTCCCTGTCATCCTGTGGCATACGCATTGCTAAATGAGTATGCCGCGGCGTTGTTTCGGAGATGCGGAACGGCACGGCAGGAGGACAAAGCCATGAACAAACGCACACGGAGATTGGTTGGCGCGGCAGCGGTTGCAATCGTTATCGGTACCGGTATGCCCGAAGTGTTCGCGCTCGGTTTTCGGAATCCCGACCAGGGCGCAGCGGCCACGGCGCAAGGCAACGCATTCATCGCCCAAGCGGACGACGCCACAGCGGTGTATTACAATCCGGCCGGTCTCACCCAGATCCATGGGACCGAGATCGCCAACGGCGGCGACCTGAATTTCCCGGATGACAAATTGAAAGGCGGCCCTTCCGGCACGGAGATGCATACGGTCACGTTGATTCCGCACCTGTATGCGACGACCGACTTCGGCATATCCAAATCGCCGTGGCGTTTCGGTATCGGCGTCAACGTTCCGTTTGGCAACGAGGCGGTGTACTCGCAAACTGTCCCCTTCCGCTACGAGATCACCAAGGCCGCCATGCAAGTATTCAATATCCAACCGACCGCCGCCTACCAGTTCAACGAGCACCTGTCGCTCGGAGCCGGGTTGAACATCTACGATGCGTTTACGGCGCTCGACAGCCACGTTCCGAACCCAATTCCCGAGGGGGCAGATGGTCACTTCCATTTTGACGGCGACGGGGTGGCCGTGGGCGCCACCGCGGGATTGATGTGGAAGATCACGCCGCAGCACACCGTGGGTGTTGTTTATCGAAGTCCATTCACTGTCAATTTCAATGGTACCGCGGGTGTGAATATCCCGTCCGTCGTCAAGGCATCGAACAGCGGCCAGGCGTCGATACCGTTCCCGCAAACGATTGCCGGGGGGTATGCGTTTCGGCCGGTCCCGAAGTTGAAGCTGGAAGTCGATGTCGAATGGACCGACTGGCAACCGCTCCATCAACTGACCCTGCATGCGCCGGGGTCGCCCGGCCGATGGCACGGTGATCCCGTTCAACTGGATGGACAGCTTTCTGTATGAGTTCGGCGCGCAGTACGACCTGAACCAGCATTGGAAGGTGCGTGGCGGCTTCATTTATTCGACAGACAGCGTGCCCAACGGCACCTTCTCTCCAACGGTGCCGGACTCGAACCGGTACGTATTCAGCGCGGGTTTGGGGTATACCACGACGCGGTACTGGATTGACGCCGTTTACCAGTTCACGGTCGCCGACGACCGGACAGTGAACAATGGCTCCGCCGCGGACGGCACGTGGCTGATCAGCAACAATTCCGTGATGGTCACGATGGGCGTGAAATTCTAGCACCAAGAGAGGCTCGATATGGGAACACTGGATACGCTGACAATGGAACCGCCGGCGGTCAAGGCGGCGGAGAGACCAACGTTGCTGATCGTGGATGACGAGCCCGGTCCCCGCGAATCGTTGCGCATTGTTTTCAAGGACCGCTACAACTGCGTGATGGCCACGTGCGGCCGCGAGGGTATCGAATATGCGCGAACGCATGCGGTGGATGCCGCCGTGTTGGACATCAAAATGCCGGACCTCAGTGGTGTGGACGTGTTGCGCGAGTTGAAGGAGATCGATCCCGATATCGAATGCGTGATGTTGACGGGCTACGAGACCATTGAAACCGCGCGCGCCGCCGTGCGCTACGGCGCGGCGGACTACCTCAACAAGCCCTTCGATGTGTTCTCCGTGCGCGAGGTGCTCGACAAATGCATGAAGCGCCGCCAGGAAAAGCTTGCGACCGAAGAGAACTTCCGCACGCTCGAACGAACCAACGAGCAACTCGCGGGCGAATTGGCGCAACTCAGCCGGGCCGTCGAAGCGGGCGTGCTCTCGGCCGGCGTCGTGCACGAGATGAACAACCCCCTGGCGATCATTGCCGGGTACGCGGACCTGCTGGGGCGCGATCTGGCCTCAATCAACGTTTCCGACCAGGAAACTTCGCGGCAGGTCCGTCAACGACTTACGTCCATTCAGCGCGAGATTGATCGTTGCAAGGACATCGCTCGGCGCTTTTTGAATTTCTCGCGAGGCACACAGGAAGCCCAGGAAACCGTCAGCGGCCACAAATTGCTGGAAGACGCGGCCGCCCTGATCAAAGCGCATCCCGCCAACCGCAGTGCGGAAATTAAATTCGCGTCCGGCGACCCGGACCCGACATTCACGGTCAATCCGGCGGAAATCCTTCAGGTGCTGATCAACCTCGGGGTGAACGCCCTGCATGCCATGAACGGGTCGGGGACCCTGGAGCTTTCCGCCATGCTGGCCACAACGGTGCCGTCGGAGTTCGTCTTCCGGCCGGAGTCATTTGATCCGCAGAAGCCGCTGGCGAAGATCTGCGTGGCGGACAATGGGGCCGGCATTGAGCGCGAGAACCTCGGCAAGATCTTCCAGCCGTACTTCACCAGCAAGAAGGAAGGCACGGGCCTGGGCCTGGCCATTGTTTGTGAGCTCGTCGCCCGGTACGGCGGCGCGATCGATGTGCAGAGCACGGTCGGGCAAGGCAGCACGTTCAGCGTCTACTTGCCGCTGGCGTCCTGAATCTGGTAGCCTCCCCGCAGTTTTATGGGCGGGGAACCCAGAGCAGACGATTGTTTTCTCGGTGTCGAGGGTGGCGGCACGCGGACCGTCGCGCTTCTGGCGGATCGACGGGCGCGGATTCTTTCCCGGCTCGAATCCGGTTCCCTCAACCTCAACCTCTCATCGGACGCCGCTGTTCTCCATCGACTCCGTGAGATCAAACGAGGTCTCGCGTCTCATCCCGCGTCTTTGGCCTTGTGCCTCGCCGGGTGTCGCACGCCGGCCGACCATTCCCGCGCCCGCGCGCTCGCAGAACGGGTCTGGCCCGGAGTTCCGGCGTATGTGGGCAGCGACACCGATTCGGCTCTGGCGGCGGCGTTCGGTCCACACGGTTCGGGCATTGCCATCATTAGCGGCACGGGCTCGTGCGTGTCCGGGCGCAACGGGTCGCGGGTGGCGCGGGCGGGCGGCTGGGGTCATTTGTTGGGCGACCACGGCAGCGGGTACTGGATCGCCGTGACGGGGCTGCGGGCCGCGATCCGCGAGTATGATCGCCACGGTCGCGTCAGCCAGCGTCTTGGACGGGCGCTCCGGCGGTTGTGTTTGAATTCGCCGGATGAACTTGTCGGTTGGATCCAGAGCGCCAGTAAAGATGCCGTGGCGGCGCTGGCGACGGACATGCTCAAGGGGGATGCCGGGCTGATGCTGCAGGCGGCTTCGTTCCTCGCGCAGGATTGCCACGCGGTCGCGCAGAAGTTGGGTTTGGAGAAGCCGCGGGTAGCGTTGAGCGGCGGCGTGTTGCGGCACAACCGAAAGCTGGCGATTCTCGTCGGGAACCGTGTTCGCACGATGCTACCGGGAGCGAAGATCATCCGTGCGCCGAATGAATCGGCGATTGGCGCGCTGAGTCTGGCCCTTAGTGTTGTGCGGGAGGCGACCTCCCGGTCGATATCGAAGGCCCATGACCAATGTGGCGCTTCGGACCTCGTGCCCAGTGACCGAAATCGCAATCCGCGGACGATGGATTTGGACAAGCGATCCGTGTCACAGCTCATTGACACGATGTTGGATGAGGAAGCGCGGGTCGTTCCCGCGTTGCGGAAGAACAAGGCCAGTATCGAACACGCCGTCAACCGGATCGTGCGCGCGTTCAAGCGGGGCGGGCGATTATTTTATGTCGGCGCGGGCACGAGCGGTCGGCTGGGCGTGCTGGACGCCAGTGAATGCCCTCCCACTTTCTCCACCGATCCGGAAATGGTCCAGGCGATTATCGCCGGCGGCGCGACGGCCCTGCATGCAGCCGTGGAGGGTGCAGAAGACAATCGGGAGGCAGGCGCGGAGGCGGTCGGAATGCGCGGTGTGGGCAAGCGCGACGTCGTCGTGGGCATTGCGGCCAGCGGTTCGACCCCGTTTGTGTTGGGGGCGCTGGACGAGGCGAAACGACTGGGCGCCGAGACCTTTCTCCTGTGTTTTTCGCCGCCACAGTCTACCGCCCACACACCGCTGTTGTTCCGCACGGGGCCGGAGGTAATCACCGGCTCGACGCGGCTCAAAGCAGGTACGGCCACGAAGCTCGTGCTCAACATGCTGACAACGATCCCGATGATTCGGCTCGGCAAGGTCGTCAGCAATTTGATGGTGGATGTGAAACCGACAAACGCCAAGCTGCGCGCCCGGGCGTGCCGCATCGTCGCCACGCTTCGGGGCGGCAGCGAAGATGACGCACGCCGGCGATTGGTCCGATGCGGCTGGAACGTGAAGAAGGCCCTGCGATGAGATGGTGGCTGATCGTGTTGCTGCTGCTCGCGGGTTGCGTCCGACCGTCGGACGATCGGGTGGAGATCACGTATCAGACCATTGAAACGCTGCCGGAGCAGCAGGCGCTTCATCAGAAGATCATCGACCAGTTTCAGCAGACGCATCCACGGGTGCGCGTGCGGGTGATTTACGACACATCAAAGTTTCAAAAACTGAACGTCCAGCTTGCGGGCAACGCCGGTCCCGACGTGTTCTACTATGTTGTTGACCGGTTGCCGGCGCTGGCGCAGCGCGGTCAGATCAGCGACCTGACGGCGACCTTCGCGCCCCTGGCCGACCAGTTTTACCCTGAAGTGATCGACGCGTGCCGCGTCAATGGCAAGCTGTACATGGTCCCGTTTCATTTCAGTACGGACGTGTTGTTCTACAATCACGATTGGTTTGAGAAGGGTGGAGAGCCGATGCCGGACGAGTCATGGGACTGGCAGAAGTTCGCCGATGTCGCGGCGCGGCTCGCCGCACGACGCCAGAACAAGATTGCCACCGTTCTGCCGCGCCCGTTGCTTTTGGTCCAATCGTTCGGTGGCGTATTGTTTGCTGACGGGAAATGCGCGGTGAAGTCACCGGAAACGATTGCGGCTTTGCAGTTCTATCGGGACCTCGTTGCGCGGGGGGTGGCGCCGACAACGGCGGCGATGGGCGAGGTGGAGGCGTTCGACGGGGTGAACCTGTTTCGGGATGGGAAAATACCGGTGCTCGTGGGCCGCACGTACATGCTGACGGAGTTTGACCACATCACGGATTTCCGGTGGGACGTGGCGCCGGTCCCAAAGGGAAAGGTGCGCTGGTCGCGGCTGTCCATCGGCGGCAACTGCGTGTGGAGTGGAACGAAACATCCGCAGGAAGCCGCGGAGTTTGCGCGATTCTATTCGACGGAGGGCGCGATGATCGCCGCGAAGAGCCGCAATGCCATCCCGGCGTTGAAGGCGGCGGCGGCCATTGCCCAATTTCCGCCGGCCATGATGGAGGCGTTGAAGTATTCCCACCTCGATAATCCCTGGGGCTACGCGTTTTGGGACGAATTCAACCAGAAGGCATTTTTTGAGACCACCGACGCGGTAGCGCTCGGTCGGCTGGCGCCAGCCGACGCGGCGCAGGCCATAGAATCGCTCGGAAATGAACTGTTGCAGGCTCATTAAAAAAGCGCTTGACCAATCTTGGATTTCTAGGGCATTGTCTACGCCCGCTTGGTGAGGGGTTCAGTAACCAAATTGGAGAAGGAATTCATGAAAACTCGGAATATTGCAATTACACTTTCAGGCCTGCTGCTGGTCGCTTGTAGCGCCGCGTGGGCGCAAACCGCCGCCCCGGCGGTAACGAACGCGCCGTCCAACGCGCCGGTGTGGCATGGGGACGTGGCGTTGGGCTTGTCGTTGGCCCGGGGCAACGCCAATACGTTTTTGGGGAGCGCCAGCGCATCGGCGGAAAACGTTTGGGACAAGAACGACCTGAAACTCGGCGCGGAAGGTGTGTACGCGCTCAACAATTTCGGGCAGACCAATGAGACGCGGGCGGCGGAGAACGTTCATGGCTTTGAGGATTACAAGCGGCTGATCACGGATCGGTGGTACGGTGATTTCCGGACGGACCTGTTTCACGACGACATCGCGTTGATCCGTTATCGGGCGATCTTCGGTCCAGCGTTGGGGTATTACTTCATCAAGTCCAACATGTCCACATTGAACATGGACGTGGGTGCGTCATACGTTCGGCAGCGGCTGGATGACGAAGGCAACAAGGGTTTTGCGGCGTTACACGTGGGCGAGCACGGCGAACATTTCCTGAACAAGCCGAAGACGGCGAGAATCTGGGAGACAGTTCAGTTCTATCCGCAGTTGAACCGCTGGTCCAATTACGTGCTCAATGCGGAGGCCGGTGCGGAAGCGGCGCTGAATTCGCGCCTCAATTTGCGTATCGTGGCGGATGACAATTACAACAGCGACCCCGCAAAGGGGGCCAAGGAAAACGACATTCTGCTGACGAGCCAGCTCGCGTACAAGTACTGACCCCGAAAGCGTTCGGGGTGATTTTTTCCTCGCAAGGCTCGCCGCGCATTTCGTATCTTGCCCGGGTTATGCGAATTCTATCGGGTATCCAGCCAAGCGGCAAGTTGCACATTGGCAACTACTTCGGGATGATGCGCCCGGCGCTTGAACTGGCGCAACAGGGCGAGGCATTCTATTTCATCGCGGATTATCACGCCCTCACGTCGATTTCGAGTCCTGACGAGTTGCGCGCGAACGTCCAGATTGTCGCGCTCGATTTCCTCGCGTGTGGTCTTGATCCGAGCCGCACGGTGTTCTACCGGCAAAGCGACGTGCCGCAGGTGACGGAGTTGACATGGATTTTATCGAACGTCACGCCGCTGCCGATGCTGGAGAACGCGCATAGCTACAAGGACAAAATCGCCCAAGGCTTGAAGCCCAACACGGGTCTGTTTACGTATCCCGTGCTGATGGCGGCGGACATTTTGATCGTGCAGGGCGAACGCGTTCCCGTCGGCAAAGACCAGAAGCAGCATGTCGAAATCGCGCGGGACATTGCGGGCGCATTCAACCGCGAGTTCGGCGAGGTGTTTGCGATTCCCGAGGCGGTAATCCGTCCTGAAGTCGCGACGCTGCCCGGTGTTGACGGCCGCAAGATGTCGAAGAGCTACAACAATACGGTCGAGATTTTTGGCGACGAGAGAGCGATTCGCAAGAAGGTGATGAGCATCGTGACCGACTCGCAGCCCGTGGAAGCGCCGAAGGTCGATCTCGACAAGAACATTCCGCTGCAACTGTACAAGTTGATGGCGACACCGGACAAGGCGGCGGAGTTGCAGGCGAAACTCGCGGCTGGCGGGTATGGATACGGCGAAGTGAAGAAGGAGTTAGCCGCGGTGCTCACGGATTACTTCGCGCCGTTCCGCAAGAAGCGCGAGGAGTTGGTGAAGAACCTCGACTACGTCCATGAAGTGTTGCGCAAGGGTGCCGAACGCGCCAACGCCGTGGCGGACGAGACGATGGGCAAAGTCAGAAAGGCTGTGGGGCTGACGTAACGTGGAGTCGGACTACAAAGTCAAACTGGAGGTCTTCGAGGGGCCGCTCGATTTGTTGCTCTACCTCATCAAGAAGGAAGAGGTGGACATCTACGATATTCCGATTGAGCGGATCACGAACCAGTACATGGAGTACCTGACGCTGATGCAGATGCTCAACCTGGAGGTCGCGGGCGAGTTTCTCGTGATGGCGGCGACGCTGATGTACATCAAGAGCCGGATGTTGCTGCCGGCCGACCAGCAGGTGACCGACGCCGAGACCGAGGAAGGCGAAGACCCGCGCTGGGAATTGATTCGGCAGCTGGTCGAGTACAAGAAGTTCAAGGACGCGGGATTGCAACTCGGCCAGCGCGAAGAGCAGCAGGCCAACATCTTCTCGCGGGGAAGCCCGGAGTCGGGCATCGAAGTTGACAAGGACATCCCGCTGGCGGAAGTGAGTATTTTCGATCTGATCAACGCGTTCAATGAGGTGTTGAAGAAAGCCAGCGCCCGCGAGGATTTTCGGGAGATCATTGAGGAGCGATTTACTGTCAGCGACAAAATCGAAGAAATCCTCTATACTCTGCGGGACCGATCGGAGATGATTTTCGGTGAGTTGTTTGCGAACGCCAGTTCGCGGGCGGAAGTGGTGGTGACGTTTTTGGCGCTGCTGGAGTTGATTCGGTTGAAGCGGCTGAAGGTGGTGCAGGTCGAAGCGTTTGGGGAAATACGGGTATTGAAAGTGGCATGACACTGGAGCTGAAACAAATCATTGAGGCGCTGCTGTTCTCGGCGGAACGGCCGCTGTCACCGAAGGAAATCCGCGCGATTTTCGCCGAGGCGACGGACGAGGAGAACTCACCTGCCGTGTCGGAACCGTTTCGCAATGTGCGGGAAGCGCAGATTGTCGCCGTGCTGGACGAGTTGAAGGCGGAATGCGAGCTGCAACGGCACAGTTACCAACTGGTGGAGATCGCAGGCGGATGGCGCTTCGTGACGCGGGCCGAGTACGCGCCGTGGTTGAAGAAATTGCTGGATGAAGCGCGTCCGCACCGGCTTTCACCTCCGTCGTTGGAGACGCTGGCCATCATCGCGTTGCGGCAGCCGATTTCCCGCGCCGACATCGCGGCGATTCGCGGCGTGGAGGTGGACGGCGTGATCAAGACGCTGCTGGAGCGGGACATGATCACCATTGTCGGCAAGAGCGAGGCGCCGGGTCGGCCGATGTTGTACGGCACGACACAGAAGTTTCTTGAACATTTCGGGCTTCGCGATATCGACGACATGCCGAAGGCGGCGGAATTGCGGCTTCAGGCGGCAGCGTTGAAGACAGCGGAACAAAAGGCCGAAGAAGCGCAGGCGAAGGAAGCAACAACAACGACACCCGATGAAGGACAAACTCCAACAACTCCGCAATAAGATCGACGAAATTGACTCGAAGCTCGTGCGCGCGTTGAACGAGCGGACGAAACTTGTGCTCGAGATCGGCAAGATCAAGCACGAGTCAGGCGAGGAGATTTATGCGCCCGACCGCGAAGACGCGGTGTTGCGGCGCATTGTGGAGAAGGGGAGCGGACCGCTACCCGCGGATTCGTTGCGGGCGATTTATCGAGAGGTCATGTCCGCATCGCTGGCGCTCGAAAAGTCGCTGGTGATCGCCTATCTCGGGCCCGAAGCCACGTACTCGCACATGGCGGTGATCAAGAAGTTCGGGTCGACCCTGAAATACGAGCCGCTGCCGAGCATCACCGACGTGTTCACGGAGGTGTCCAAGGGCCGGGCGGATTACGGTGTCGTGCCGATTGAGAATTCGACCGAGGGCGCGGTCACGCACACGTATGACATGTTCGTGGACAGCGAGTTGAAGATTTGCGCGCAGATCGTGCTGGCGATTCGTCACAACCTGATGTCGGCGTGTCCGCGCGACGATATCCGGAAACTCTACTCGATACCCCAGGTGTTCGCCCAGTGCCGGCTGTGGTTGCAGACGAACATGCCGCACGTGGAATTGATTGAGACGTCGAGCAGCACGCGCGCGGCGCAGATTGCGCAGACCGAGCCGAATGCGGGGGCGCTGGCGAGTTCGCTGGCGGCGGAGATTTACGGGCTGAGGATTCTGGAGCCGAACATCCAGGATTCGAGCGAGAATGTGACGCGGTTTCTCGTGATCGGGCGCAAGTACCCGAGTCGGACCGGAAATGACCGGACGTCGATGATGTTCTGCGTGCAGGACCGCGTCGGCGCGCTGCATGATTCGATTGCGTCGTTCAAGAAATACAAGATCAACATGACCAAGATCGAGTCGCGTCCCAGCAAGAAGAAGGCGTGGGAGTACTACTTTTTCGTGGACGTGCTCGGCCACTGCGAAGACACGCGCGTCAAGAAGGCGCTGGCGGAACTCGCCAAGCACACCATGTTCGTGAAGATTTTGGGCAGCTATCCGAATGTGAACGGGTAGCTGCGGGGAGGCTGGCCAGACATGAACTTTCAATCTTTGGCGAATCGATACGTGTGTGATGTGCCGGTGTATGAGCCGGGGCGGCCGATTGAGGAAGTGGCGCGGGAGATGGGGCTGAACCCGAAGACGATCATCAAGCTGGCATCGAACGAGAACCCGCTCGGGCCATCGCCGAAAGCGGTCGTGGCGATGCGCAAGGCGTTGGCGACGTCGCATCTGTATCCCGATGGGGGCGGATTCTATTTGCGGCAGGGGTTGGCAACCCACCTTCGCCAAGGCTTCGGCGGGCAAGAGTTCGGCGTGGACATCGACAATATCATCCTCGGGACGGGGTCGAACGAGATCATTGAGTTTTTGTATCACGCGTTTGTCGGGCCGGGGGACGAGATCATCGCGGGCGACCGGGCGTTCGTGATCTACAGCATCATGGCGAAGATGTTCCAGGCGCGGTGCGTCGAGGTGCCGTTTCGCGGTCACACGCACGACCTGAAGGCGATGCTGGCGGCGATCACGCCGAAGACGAAGCTCGTATTCGTGGCAAACCCGAACAATCCGACGGGGACGCGCGTCACGAATGCGGAACTCGAGGACTTCATTCGCCGGTTGCCGGCGCACGTGATAGCGGTGCTGGACGAGGCGTACATCGAGTTTCTGGATGATCCGCCGCCGTCGATTGCCTGGGCGCTCCAGCACAATGTGGTGGTGCTACGGACATTTTCCAAGATCGTGGGTTTGGCGGGGCTGCGCATCGGGTACGGCGTGGCGCAGAAGGAGTGCATTGCGCTGCTACAACGGGTGCGGCAGCCGTTCAACACGAATGCCATCGCGCAGGCCGGCGCGCTGGCGGCGTTGGCCGATACCGCGCACATTCGCAAGACCAAGACGCTGACGCGACGCGGGTTGGCCTATCTGTACCGGGAATTTGACCGGCTCAAGCTGGAATACGTGCCCAGTTGCGCCAACTTCGTGCTCGTCAACGTAGGCGACGGGGACGAGGTATTTCGCGGGTTGCAACGGCGCGGCGTGATCGTGCGTCCGATGCGCGGCTACAAGATGGCGGCGTGGGTGCGGGTAACGGTCGGCACGATGGAAGAGAACCGGCGGTTTGTCGGCGCGCTAAGACAAGAACTGCAGGCTACCTGAGCGCGCGCCTTACTGGAACGTTTTCTCCAGGTCTTTGATGCCGTTGTCGAAGGCGGATTTCACGTCGCCCCAGGCGTTGGTGGCGGCGGTCTTGAGTTCCTTCAGCTTCGGCTTGAGATCGTCGAGCTTCTTCTGCGCTTCGGCGATCTTCTTGTCCAAGTCGGCTTTGGCCTGGCCGGTTTGCGTCTGGGCATTGGACTTTAATTCGTTCAGTTTCTTGCCCAGCTCGTGGAACTGTTTTTCGGCGGCTTTGTTGAGTTCCTTGATCTGCTGCTCGGTGTAGTGTCCGGCCGTCGTAACCGCGTTTTTGCCCGCCTGCTTCACATCCTCGGCGGTGGTCGTGTTGTTCGATTGTGCTCGTGACAAAAGCGGGGCGGCGAGCAACAGCGACATGGCGACGAATCCCTGTAATCTCTTCATACCTGACGGCCTCCTGTGAATCTGCCAGCAGCTTACACGTCCCGGCGTCGAGTGCAAGTTCTACTGGCAAATGGCTTGCGGGGGTGGCAGGGAGCGGTGTAAGAAGGCGGCGAGATTCCAAGGAGATCTCGGATGGCACAAACGACAAGGGAGCGAACGGCTCTCGCGGGTTATCTATTTTTACTGCCGAATCTGCTCGGCTTTCTCGCGTTCACGCTGTTGCCGGTCGTCGCGTCGCTGGCGCTGAGTTTCTACGCGTGGGACCTGTTCACGCCGCCGAAGTTCGTTGGGCTTCATAATTTCATCGCGCTGATGCGCGACCGCGATTTCTGGTATTACGCGTACAACACCGTGTTCCTGATGCTGGCGATTCCCGTGAACATCCTGGGATCGCTGCTGTTGGCGGTGGTGATGAACCAGAAGTTGCGGGGGATCGTCGTGTTTCGCACGATGTATTTCCTGCCGAGCATCGTGGCCGGGGTCGGCACGTACCTGTTGTGGCGGTGGATTTACAATCCCGACTACGGGCTGATCAATACCATCATCGCGAGCTGTTTTCCGCGATGGCTGAACGACGGGATTCGCGGGCTCGGCGTGGAATGGCCGCCGCAATGGCTGACCTCGGTGACGTGGGCCAAACCGGCGCTGATGTTCATGAGTTTCTGGACGGTCGTGGGCGGGTACAACATGATTCTGTATCTCGCGGCGCTGCAGGGCGTGTCACCCGAGTTGTACGAAGCGGCGGACATCGACGGCGCGAACGCGTGGCAGCGATTCTGGGCGATCACTTGGCCGATGGTCAGTCCGACGACTTTCTTCGTATTGACGATGAGTCTGATCGGCGGATTGCAGGGTGGATTTGAGCAGGCATTTGTCATGACGCGGGGCGGACCCGCTGGCGCGACGACGACGATCAGCTATTACATCTACAACCACGCGTTCGCGTGGAACCACATGGGTTACGCGGCGGCAATCGCGTGGGTGCTGTTCGCCGTGGTGTTCGGCGTGACGCTGGTGAACTGGCGGTTTGGAGGGCGGATTGTCCACTACTGAAGGATGAGGGCGGAAGGATGAAGGATGAGGGATGAAGCAAAACTAAAACAGGCAGCAAAGAAGACGGCGACATACCTTCTACTCGGGTTTGTCGGGCTGTTCATGTTGTTGCCGTTTTTGTGGATGCTGTCGACATCGGTGAAACCCGCGAGCGATGTATTCGCGTCGGTTGAGAATCCCATCAAGGCGTTCGTGCCGCGGGAAACGCAGTGGCGCAATTACGGGCAGGTGTACGACACGACGCAGGCCATGGGCGGCGGGTTTGCGCGATGGTATTTGAATAGCATTCTCGTGGCGGTCGTGGTGACGCTCGGTCAGGTGACGACCGGCGCGTGCGCGGCGTATGCGTTCGCGCGGCTGCGGTTTCCCGGCCGGGACAAGTTGTTTCTCGGTTATCTGGCGACGATGATGATACCCGGCGCGGTCACGATGATCCCGAACTTCATTTTGATGAGAAAGATCACCGAATGGCTGACGGCGGTCGCGCCTTCGGTCAATTGGGATGCGTCGCGCGTGGTGTACGTGTTTGGGCGGACGTACGAAGCGGGACGATTGGTGGGACTGGATTCGTATTTTGCGTTGGCGGTGCCGGCGATGTTTTCCGCGTACGGAACATTCATGCTGCGACAGTATTTTTTGAGCATTCCGCGCGATTTGGAAGAAGCGGCGACGATTGACGGATGCGGGCTGTTACGGATTTTCACGTCGATCATACTGCCGCTGAGCAAACCGGCGCTGGCGACACTGACGATTTTCACCTTCATGGGCAACTGGCAGAGTTTCTACTGGCCGTTGATCGTGCTGACGCAAGACTCGATGAAGACGCTGCCGCTGGGATTGTTGTCGTTCATGGGGTTGTACAGCACGCAATGGAGCCTGCTGATGGCGGGATCGATGATGATGATTCTGCCGGTGATAATTGTCTTTCTTGTGGGTCAGAAATGGTTTATAAGCGGGATCCAGTTGGGCGCATTGAAAGGTTGAAGCGAGAAAGGGATGCGAGCATGTATCGCGGTCGAATCAATCCAACCCGGGAACTTCTTGGGGAAGTCCGTCAGCGAGTGCCGGCGAGAACCCGGCTCATTCCGGAGGCGTTTACCACCGACCATCGGCGGCCAGTCCTGGTCAAACTTTCCGACCTGACGCCGGAGACGTTCTATCTCTTTGACGAAATCACCGCGCAAGCGTTCCGCGATGCCGTGATTGAAATCGGGGCGCGCGACGGCGGGGGACGATTGACGGTATGCGACCCGTTTCCGGTGGGAGGCCGGGCGCAACAGCACCACTTGCAGCACGTGGCCGGCAAGGTGGAACGGGTCCGCGTGCTCCGGGTCGGAACCGCCAACGTGACGGCGGCGGGCGATGCATCGATGGAATTTCGCGATATCGCCGCCAATCCGCTCGCCCGATACAGTTTTGCGATCAAGGAAGGCGTACGCCCGCTGTTGTTCATTTGCCGGAGAGACGGGCGGCCGAATACTTCGGACACGCGGCGGACCGCCGGATTTTTCTCCGTCGGCCGGGACGTGGTGGAGGAAGTGGCCGATGACGTGGAATTGTTGCTGCGCGGGGTGGCGACGACGATGGCGACGTTTGAGGAGATGGAACTGCTGCATCGGACGACCCAGCGCGTGTCGCGGGAACTGGAGAGTTATTCACGGCGAGTCGAATGGGCGGTGCGCCATGCGCGTCGCCGGCCGGATTTGCTGACACCGGCCCGGTTCGATCGGATTGTCGGCCAAGCCATCGCCAAGATGGGCCAGCTCAAGGAGATACCGCGTCGGGCATTGCGATCCATCGACGAGGGCGGTTTCTGATCAGGTCTTCGGCGACACCTTTGCGAGTCCGTGGTGTTGGAATACATTGAAAGCGAAGAAATCAAAGTCTGTTGAATGGAGGACTTGATTATGAAACGGATTCTGAAAGCCATCAGTGGTTTTGCGGTCGTGGTCGCAGCGGTATGTTTGCTGAGCGCGCCGGCCCAGGCTCGCGTGTTCGTGAATGTCGGGTTTGGGTTCCCGTTCTTTTACGTTCCGGCGTATTACCCGGCTTACGCGTACTATGCGCCGCCGGCGTATTACTACTATGGGCCTCGGTATTACGGGTATTATTACGCGCCGCGCGGGTATTACTATTACCGTGGCGGACGCTGGTACTACCGGTAGGCGGGGGCGGTAGAAGCGCGTCGGCGACTTAACGGAAGCACTGCGATCAGGCCGACGGCCAGTAGCGCCCAAGTCGAAGGTTCGGGAACGGGCTGAATGGCCAAGCCTGTCGGCTCGTCCAACCCCGAGGCAAAGACCGTGCCTACGCCGTTGGTGTTGAACTCCTCGATGGTGTTGTTGCCGTAGTTGGAAACGTACAGATTTCCATTTGTGTCGAAGGCCAAACTTTGTGGGTTGTCCAGCCCCGAGGCAAAAACCGTGCCGTTACTGCTCAATACGCCACCCGATAGGGTGAACTCCTCAATGGTGCCGCTACTGGCGGTGACGACGTTGCCGGGGCCGACATTGGCCACGTATAGATTTCTATTCGTGTCGAAGGCCAAGCCAGTAGGGGAAGGCATCGCCGCAAAGACCGTGCCTACGCCGTTCGTGTTGAACTCCTCAATGGTGCTGTTGCCCTGATTAGCCACGTATAGATTTCCATTCTGGTCGAAAGCCAAGCCAATAGGGGCAGACAGCGATCCGTTTCGGTTAGACGAACTGGCAAACGTCGTGCCTACGCCCGATGAGCTAAACTCCTCGATGTAGGTGTTAGTAGAGGTGGTAAAGGCTAGGTACAAGTTGCCCGCAGTGTTAAAGGCCAACCCCTGAGGGGCATTCAACCCGGAGGCAAAGGTCGTGCCTACGCCCGACGAGTTGAACTCCTCGATGTAGCCGCTACCATCGTTGTTGCCGCCAGCATAGTTGGACACGTAGAGGTTGCCTGAACTGTCGAAGGCCAAGCCTCCGGTTGATGGCCCGTCTATATCCGAACTGGCAAAGACCGTGACCGTGCCAGTTGAGTTGATTTCGTCGATGGTATTGTTGCCCGAGTTC
This sequence comes from uncultured Verrucomicrobiae bacterium, assembly GCA_963842185.1. Taxonomy (GTDB): domain Bacteria; phylum Verrucomicrobiota; class Verrucomicrobiia; order Palsa-1439; family Palsa-1439; genus Palsa-1439. Next base: position 42,935 of record CAWJFL010000010.1, on the reverse strand, counting down.
GCCACGAATAAGTTCTGGGCTCGGCTGGTTGACGAGGCGGCGAGCAGCAGCAAGCTCACGGCGAACGAGGCGGTGCTGACGACAAGGTTTGTTCTCATCGTTGGACTCCGATACTGACCAGACAAACGAGATAACAGCGGCGAGTATAGATGAGAGCGACCAGGTAGGCAAGCCAATTAGTATTGGGTGTCCGCCCACGAGTTGCCTCAAATCAAATGACACCGAAGGGGTGGGTTTTAGGGTGAGGAAAGCGAGTCGTTGCCTCATAAAGAAATGACACCGAGAATGGAGGCATGAAAATGATCGCTCTGAGCCGTGACCAACAACTCCAGCGCTGGCGCGAACGCTATGCGCGCCGCCACAAGGAAGGCAAAGCCCGACTGCTCGACGAGCTCTGCGAGCAGCACGAGTACAGCCGCAAGCACGCCATCAAACTGCTTGGGGACGGCTTGCCCAAGCCGACGGGCCAATTGCCCAGCGGCGCTCCGGCCCGTTACGATCCGATTCGAGAGGTCGTCGCGCAGATCTGGCGGGCCGCCGAACAACCATGCGGGAAACGCCTGGTCGCGGCGCTGCCGCTGTGGCTGCCGCACTATGCCAAACACTTCGGCAGCCTGTTGCCCGCTCAACGCAAGCTGCTGGGCGATGTCAGCGCCGCGACGCTGGATCGGTTGCTGCTGGCGCGTCGGGCCGGTGCGCCGCGGGATTGGCCGGCACCAAACCCGGCAGTTTGTTGCGTACTCAGATTCCGCTGCAGGGTGCCGTCTGGGATGAACGCCGCGTCGGGTTTCTGGAAGCCGACAGCGTGGCGCACTGTGGCGACAGTCTGGCCGGCAACTTCGTCTGGAGTTTGACCTACACCGACCTCGCCAGCACGTGGACCGAAGGACGGGCGGTGTGGAACAAGGGCGCGGCCGGCGTGCTGGCCCAGACCCAGGACGTCGAAGCCTGCCTGCCGTTTGCCCTGTTGGGTTTCGACTTTGACAACGGCAGCGAGTGGCTGAATTGGCATCTGATTCGTCACCTCCAAGCCCGCCGCCAGCCCGTACAGATCAGCCGATCACGGCCCTACCACAAAGACGACAACGCCCACGTCGAACAGAAGAACTGGATGTGGCCCCGCCACCTGCTGGGCTACGGACGGTTGGGCCAAGAGCGCGTCGTCACCCCGATCAACACGCTGTACAAACAAGTCTGGGGGCCGCTGCACAACTTCTTCTTACCCTCGATGAAACTGCGCGACAAGTGGCGGGAGGGCAGCCGTTGGGTGCGTCGCCATGACCCCGCCCAGACCGCCTATCAACGATTGCTGGCCAGCGGCCAAATCAGTCCTCGCCAGCGACAACGGTTGCACGAGTACTACGAGTCCTTGGATCCGTTTGTGCTGGCGCAGCACCTGGAGCAACAACTCAACCCGATCCTGCGCCTCGCGACCTGACTCGACCGCACCGCCCGCCCCGTCTCCCCCCACGGAGCGGGCGGGCGCAACAACAACATCTAAAAACAGACTGGAATGAACCCCCCACTTCCCGCACAATCTACCGTCACCCCGGTGTCATTTCCTTTTGAGGCAACGACCATGACACCGTCGCTTCGCTCGGTGTCATTTCTTTATGAGGCAACAAGCCCATACTGGCTGCGCCACTCGGCTGGCACGGCGCGATCAGCCCGACCCTGTTGCATGACGGTATATCTGGCATGGATTTCGGATTTGATTACGATATCGCCTTGTGATATGATGGCCGCGCTATGAAGAGACGGCAGGATGCAGGATCACCCCTCACCTCAATCCTCTCCCCCAAGGGGCGAGGAGACGGGAAGGGAACCGGCGATGCGGCTCGGCGGGCCTTCGCCTCGGCGAAGTGGCTTCGGCCACGCAGGCGGGAGGTTCGCCCCGCCAACGGTGGGTGAACCTCCAAACGACCCGGTGCACGGCGGCGGAGCGCTGTGGCTACATACGAAGGCAAGCGGGACGCTCGCCCTTACCGGTACACCAAGACAGGGCGTTTCGCCTGGGACAGGCGACGCTATAGGGGGCCCACCCCTACAAACATGAAAACGGCAAAACAAAGCCAATTTTCCGGGGTGCTTGTGAATGTGGACCCAACTGTCTTGCAGTCAGTTACGTGCCGGACTGTGACAGTTTGTCACGTGGCTTTGTTTTGCCGGAATTGGCTTTGTTTGGGGGGGCCGGCGGAGGGTTTGGGGCCAAAATGAGGCCGTACCAAGCCCTGCGCAGGCTGCGGCCACGCGGAAGCGTGGCCCTCCGAACGAAATTTGACGGTGTGCTACAGCACTTCGGCGAGGGGGGCGAGGGGTTTGCGGTATTGGGTGGCGAGATCGGCGTAGGTGACGCGACCGCGGACGATGTTCAAGCCGCTGGCGAGGGCCGGGTTTTTGCGTGCGGCGCGTCCAAACCCTTTTCGGGCGATTTCCATGACGTACGGGAACGTGGCATTGGTCAACGCCGTGGTCGATGTCCGCGCGACCGCGCCGGGCATGTTCGTGACGCAATAATGCACGACACCGCTGACGAGATAGGTGGGCCGTTCGTGCGTGGTCGGGCGCGAGGTTTCGATGCAACCGCCCTGATCGATCGCCACATCGACAATCACCGCGCCGCGTTTCATTTGTCGGACCAGTTTTCGCGAGACCAACACCGGCGCGCGCGCACCCGGTCGGAGCACCGCGCCAATGAGCAGGTCGGCGTCCTTGACCTGATCGCGGATGTTGTGGGTGTTGCTCATCAGGGTCTTGACGTTCTTGGGCATCACATCGTCAAGGTACCGAAGCCGGTTCAGGTTGATATCGAGAATCGTCACATCCGCGCCGAGACCGGCAGCCATCTTGGCGGCATTGGCGCCGACGACGCCACCGCCGAGAATCGCGACCTTGGCCGGGGCGACGCCGGGGACGCCCGCGAGCAACAGTCCGCGGCCTTTGGTGGGTTCCTCGAGATACTTCGCGCCTTCGTGGACGGCCATGCGGCCCGCGATCTCGCTCATCGGTGTGAGCAATGGGAGCGAACCGTCCCGCAACTGGATGGTTTCATAGGCGATGGCGACAATGCCACTGCGCAGGACGGCATCGAACACCGGTTTGTCGGCGGCAAAATGGAAATAGGTGAACACGATCTGGCCGGGCCGCAGGAGGCGGAGTTCGGACGGTTGCGGTTCCTTGACCTTGACGATCATGTCGGCGCGGCGAAAGATGGTGCCCGGGGAACCGATCACGCGCGCGCCGGCGGCCCGGTAATCCGCGTCGAACGCGCCGCTGCCCTCACCCGCGCGGCGTTCGACCAGGACCGTATGTCCCGATTCGGTCAACGCTTCGCACTGAACGGGCAACAAGCCGACGCGATACTCGTTGTTTTTGATCTCCCTGGGAACGCCAATGATCATAGCGTCAGTGTCGCGGTGGGTTTGTCCTGGCTGGAGACGGTGACCGCGGTATGGTTCGCGCCGATCTTGCGGAGTTTGTCGGCGACGGCCTGCCGGGCGAGTTCGGGTCGGTTGCAATCGCGGCTGAGATGCGCGAGGAGCACGTGCCGAAGTTTATCACAGGCAACATCGCTGGCGAGCGTGGCGGCGGCATCATTGCTGAGGTGGCCGTGACGGCTCATGATGCGTTGCTTCAGCGCCCAGGGTCGGGCGGCGTCCTCTTGCAGGAGCTTGAGGTCGTGATTGGCTTCCACGACCAGCACATCCATCTGGCGAACGCGTTCGGTGACGAGCTTGGTGGCGTGGCCGAGATCGGTCAGCACGCCGACGGCGAGACCGGAACCCGGATGACGGATGACGTAGCCGACGGGATCGTAGGCGTCATGCGGCACGCTGAACGATTCCACGAGCAGGTCGCCAACCTCGAACGAAGTGCCGGTGGAAAACAAGCGCCAGGAAATGCGCACTTTTTCCTGCCATTCGGGATCGGTCGTCACGGCCTCGGCGGTGAGACGATTGGCGTAGACGGGCAGGGGACGCGACTTGCACAGGACGCCGAGGCCGCGGACGTGATCGGAATGTTCGTGGGTGAGGATCACGCCGCTGACCTGATCGATGTTGCGGTTGATGAGCGCGAGGCGGTGGGCGATCTGGCGCCCGCTGAGGCCGGCATCGACAAGAAGCCGCGTCGTGTCGGTTTCGATCAAGGTGCAATTACCGGCGCTGCCACTACCCAAAATCGTGATGTGCATCCCCACGCGCCGATATTACACGGCGGGCGGATTGACTCAAGCTTTCTGCAATCGCAACAGCGCGATTTCGGGCGGGCAATTGAACCGCACGGGCGGCGCGATCAGGCCGATGCCGCGGCTGACGTACATGTGCGTATCGCCGCGCACGAACAGGCCATGGGCGTACTTTTGTCCGTATTGCGACGGGACATGGGGCGGGCCGTAGAACGGGATGACCACCTGGCCGCCGTGGGTGTGGCCCGACAGAATCAGATGCGACCCCTCCCGCGACCAGTCTTCGAAGGAATCGGGGTTGTGCATCAACACGAGCGAGAAGGGAGTATCGACGTTGCGAAAGGCGGTGACGACATCGACGCCGTCAGTCCAGAAATCGCCGAGGCCGACGATGGCGAGCGGCTCGCCATTGATGCGGATCGTCTGACTGGCGTTGCGGAGGACGGGAATGCCGACGGATTCGATGGCTTTGGCGACGGCATCGCCATTGTACCAGTTATCGTGGTTGCCCAACGAGGCGAACACGCCATATTTGGCACGGGATTGGCTCATGCACCGGGCGCAGTCGTGTACCATCTGGGCTGGTGGAGCCGTTTCCTTGAACAGGGATTGGACGAATCGGATGAAGGGGTGATGACGGGACGTGTGGTGGCCAGCGGTCAGGTAGTCGCCCGTGAAAATGATGAGGTCGGGCGCGAGTGCATTGGCCGTGGCGATGCAATCGGAGATGTATCCCGAGCTGACCACACGGCTGCGGTGAAGATCGGTAAGATGGGCGATGGTGAGGCCATTAAATGCGGTCGGAAGTCCCTGGATGACAACTGAAATGCGACGGACATGGGCGAAGCGGGGTTCGATGAGCGTGGGGTATACGATGCCGCCGGCACCGACGATGGCCGATGACCAGAGCAGACGTTTCAGGAATGTGCGACGGGTAACGTTAGGCACATGCGTTGGACAATATTTGGCCTTTACTTGTTGAATGTCACGAATATAGTGAAGCGGGTCTGGCGAGACGCAAGCCCACAAGGAAGAACAAGGAATCATGGCAGGTCCGGGATTACATCAGGTTCAGAGATTATCGCTGCAGCAGATTTTGGCGCCGCAGTTGCAGCAGAGCCTTCACTTGCTCCAGGTACCGACGCTGGAACTGCGGACGCTGGTGCAGGAAGAACTGCAGCAGAACCCGTTGCTCGAAGAGATTGCCAAGGACGAGCCGCGGGTCGAGGTGGAAACTCCCGAGAGCGAGCCGGAAGTCGACAAGACCCCGACCGCCGAGGAGCGGCAGGAGTTCAAGGAAGAATTTGAGGTCCTGTCCAAGCTCGACGAAGAGTGGCGCGAGTATTTTTCCCAGACGAGCAGCTTTCGGTCGCGGTCGCCCGAACAAGAGGAGCAGCGGCAACATTTCTTTGACTCGATCGTCCAGCAGGAATCGCTGCAGCAACACCTGATCCAGCAGCTCAGCTTCATCAATGTCACCGACGAGAAACGCAAGGTGGCGGAGTTGATCATCGGCAGCATCAATGACGACGGCTATCTGCTGACGCCGATCGAGGAGCTGGCGGTCAGTTCGGGTCTTCGGCTGGAAGATTTGCAGGAAATGCTCGATCTGGTGCAGACGTTTCATCCGGTCGGAGTCGGCGCGCGGAACCTGAAGGAATGCCTGCTGATCCAGTTGGACCGGCTCGGCAAATCGGAGTCGATCGAGGCGGTGTTGGTCAACCAGCACCTGGACGATCTCGGTCGGAAGCGGTTTCCGGAGATTGCGCGGGCGATGGGGCTGAGCGTCGAGCAGGTGCAGCAACTGGCGAATTTTATTTCGACGCTCGAACCGAAGCCGGGCCGGATGTTCACCACCGAGCAGCAGCAGTACGTCGCGGCGGACGTGGTCGTGCAGAAGGTCGGCGAGGAGTACGTGGTGATGCTCAACGACGAGCAGATTCCGCATTTGCGCATCAGCAACACGTACAAGGAACTGATGGCGAGCGGCGAGAAGTCCAACGACGCGCGGGATTACATCCGCGACAAGATCCGCGCGGGCAAGTTCCTCATCAAGAGCATCCACCAGCGCCAGCAAACGATTTACAACATCGCGAAGGTGATTGTGGAACGCCAGCGCGAGTTTCTCGACAAGGGCATCTCGTTTCTGCGGCCGTTGACGATGGCGCAGGTGGCGGAGGTGGTGGGCGTGCACGAAACGACGGTCAGCCGCGCGGTGGCCAACAAATACATGCAGACGCCGCAGGGGCTGTTCGAGATGAAGTATTTCTTCACGCCCGGTTTCGAGACCGCGTCGGGCGGCGCGATGAGCAACACCAGCGTGAAAGAACAGATTTCGAAGCTGATCGAGCGCGAAGACCAGACCAAGCCGTTGTCCGACCAGGAAATCGTGGCGATCCTGAAAGAGCAGGGCATTCCGATTGCCCGCCGGACCGTGGCGAAGTACCGCAACGAGTTGAATATCCTGCCGAGCAATCTGCGCAAGACGTATTGAGGTTGAGAGCGGTCGGCGGTCGGCGGTCAGCTTTCGGCTTGTAGCCTTGCGAACACAGCACTATCCTGCCCAGTAGCCATGCTCAAGGCGAATCCGATCATTGCGTTTGTGGCGACGACCAATCCTGCCCGCGCGAAGAGATTCTACAAGGAAACACTGGGTCTGCGGTTTGTCAGTGAAGGTGAGTTCGCGCTCGTGTTTGATGCCGGCGGGATCATGTTGCGGGTGACGCCGGTCCAGGAACTTCAGCCGGCGGGATACACAGTGTTGGGATGGATTGTACCGGATATTGCGAGAGAAATTCGCGCGCTCAAGAAACGTGGCGTGAAGTTCAAGCGGTATGAGTGGATGGAGCAGGACGAGTTGGGTGTCTGGGTATCGCCGGCCAATGCAAAGATTGCTTGGTTCGAAGATCCCGACGGCAATACGCTGTCGTTGACGGAATTTGGGCGGAAGAGGAAAAGGCCGTCGAAATCGAAGCGGCTGGGCAAGTAGTTGGAGAGGCGTGAACACAAAACCCGGCCTGGCTCAATTCCGGTCCCGGGCTTTCTGGGCTTCGATGAGGGGCATGCCGACCTTGTCGGCGATTTCGTGGAATTCGTCGCGGGAGACGGTGTCGAGGGTTTTGCCGCGGCGTTTGAGGTGTTCGTTGAGCTTGATGGCCTTTTCCTGCATGGTGCCGTGGGTTTCCTCACTGCCGCCGACCAGTTTGAAATTGTCGCCGGTCGTGATGCGGGTATGGCCGTCCTTGTTGTCCAAACCGAGGCCCAACAACACGGCTTTTTTCTTCGTTTTCGCGGTTTTGACCGGCTTCTTCATCTGAATCAAAGTACCAGATGGAGGCGTGGATTGCAATGGGGGAGGCAGGCGGAATGGTCAATGGGTGATGGTTTATGGAGACCTGGCGGTCAACAGTAGCAGGAACGGCGCGATACCCCGAAACGACACGGGGCATCGTGCCCTACAAACGAACGAAGATGCGCGCAGAGATTCGGCTTGCAAGCCGTGGAAAGCTCTAGTATGTTCCGCCGCCCTGAGAGATTTTCATGAAAGCGAAGATACATCCTGAATATGTGGACGCAGTGATTCACTGCGCGTGCGGCAACATCATCAAGACGCGGTCGACGCGCAAGGACATGCGCATCGGCATCTGCTCGAAGTGCCATCCGTTTTTCACGGGCACGCAGAAATTTGTCGATACGGCGGGCCGGGTGGAGCGGTTCCAGAAGCGGTACGCCAAGAAGACGAAGTAGCGGCTTTTCCCGAGGACTTCGCGCTGATATTTGTCGGCGCGAAGTTTTTGTTTTTTCCGGGGACGGGGTTACGAAGCAGAAGCGCCCTACAATAAACGACAGCAATGACCACACTTCCGAACATTGATAAATTCCGCAAGCGAGCGGTGGAATTGGAGACCGAACTCGCCAATCCAGCGGTGTATTCCGACCAGCGGCGGGCGGGCGATCTCGCGCGGGAACTGCAACGGATCAAGAAATTGCTGGGGGATTATTCCGCGGCGGAAGCAGTGATCAAGCAGATTGGCGAGAACAAGGAATTGGTCGCGTCGGGCGATGCGGAGATGGCGGAGTTGGCGAAAGGCGAACTGGACGATTTGCAGCGGAAGCTGGAGAAGCTGCAACTCGACATTCAGATGGGACTGGTTCCACCGGACCCGAACGACTCGCGCAACACGATTGTCGAAATCCGCGCGGGGACGGGCGGGGAAGAAGCGGCGTTGTTTGCCGGCGATCTGTTCCGCATGTACAACCATTACGCGGACGCGCAGGGGTGGAAGATTGAGTTGATGGACACCAGCCCGAGTGAACGGGGCGGGTTCAAGGAAATTGTGTTCTCGATGCTCGGCCAGGATGTGTACAAGAAGATCCGGTACGAGAGCGGGGTGCATCGGGTGCAACGCGTGCCCGAGACCGAGGCGCAGGGGCGGATTCACACGAGCACGGCGAGCGTGGCGGTGTTGCCCGAGGCCGAGGAAGTGGACGTCCAACTCAAGCCCGAGGACATGGAGATCACGGTATGCCGGGCGAGCGGGCCGGGGGGTCAGGGCGTGAATACCACGGACAGCGCGGTGCAGATTCATCATAAGCCGAGCGGGTTGATTGTGCGGTGCGCCGATGAACGGTCGCAGATCAAGAACAAGGCGAAGGCGCTGCGGGTGTTGCGGTCGCGGTTGCTGGCGCACAAGCAGGAGGAAGAGGAAGCGCGGATGTCGGCGGCGCGCAAGAACCAGATCGGCAGCGGCGATCGGAGCGAGAAGATTCGGACCTACAATTTTCCGCAGAACCGGGTGACGGACCATCGGATCAACCTGACGATCCAGAATCTGCCGGCGATCCTGGAGGGGGACCTGGACGAGTTGATCGCGGCGTTGATGACAGATGACTTGAACAAACGGTTGGCCGAGACGGTGAAGTGAGGAAGGCGTACGACGCGCTGTAGTCGCAGGCTTCAGCCTGCGCATTTGGGCATTCGCGCACCCTAAAGGGTGCGGCTACATCAAGAACGCCGCGTGAGGGTACGCGGCATACAATACGGCTTACAACGCGCTCTGATTGTGCTAATCGTTGCGTGATGTTTCGCACAATAATGAGCGTCACGGTTGCGTTAATCTCAATCCCAGCGCTCGCTCAAGAGCCGGGAGCCAAGATTTCGCGCGAGGATGTGATTTCCATCCAGATCGGGCTCGATAACGCGGTGTTCTCGCCGGGGCAGATTGACGGGAAGTGGGGCGGGATGACGCGGGAGGCGCTGGCGGCGTGGCAACAGGCGAATGGGTTGAAGGCGTCGGGCGAGTTTGACTTGATCACGGCGGCGAATTTCCCCGCGGGCGAGGCGAACTACACGAATTACGTCGTCACGGCGGCGGACCTGGCGAAGCTGACGCGGATACCCGAGGATTGGAAGGAACGGTCGCAGCTGACCAATATGTGGTTTGAGACCGTGGTGGAGATGGTGGCGGAGAAATGTCACGCGTCGGAGGGATTGATCAAGACGTTGAACCCCGGGATCACGAATTGGGGGTCGATTGCGGCAAACCAGTCGGTCACGATGTTGAATCTGTCACCCGCGAAGCGCGTGGCGGCGGCGAAGGTGCGGGTAAATTTGTCGGCCAAAACGATCACGGCGTACGACGAGAGCGGGAAGTTGATCGCGTATTTCCCCTGTTCGATTGCGGCGGACAAGGAGAAGCGAACGCCGGGGCAGTTGACGGTGCAAACCGTGGCGGTGAATCCGAACTACACGTTTGACCCCGTAAATTTTCCCGAGTTGGACGACGTGCAGAAGGGGTATGGGAAACTGATTGTGCCTCCCGGCCCGAAGAACCCCGTCGGCACGGCGTGGATCGGCCTGAGCCGGGTCGGTTACGGGATCCACGGCACGCCGCATCCCGACCAGATTGGCAAGACGTTTTCGCACGGGTGTTTTCGGTTGGCGAACTGGAACGCGAACCGTCTGGCGCAGATGGTGCAGATCGGCACGCCGGTGGACGTGGTGGAGTAGGAGGAAGATTCCTATGTACAACCTGTTTGTGTCTGGAGATAGCAACGACTGGACTGGCGAGCCTTGGGTTATTGAAATCGGTAGGTGCGTCAGGGAGTACACAGACGCTGGGCTTACAAAGCGATACGGGAAGCTCGATGCAACGGCGGTGCGAGAGTTGCAACGGCTTCCGTGTATTTTCGCCTATGAGTCCCGGAACAAAAAACCACCAAAGTTCGGGATGATTCGTGAAGTAACCAAGCGTCAAGACAAAGTGCGAGTCGAATATGAAGTGAAGCCCATCGATCCATTTATGTCTGCCGAAGATTTGTCGTCCTTGGCGTTTGCGCTTGATGTATCAGAGTGGGAGCTGAATAGGACTCATTGGGCGGTAAAGGACGTAAATCTCGCGAAGGAACTCAAAGCAATCGGAATCAAGCTGCCGAATTGGGCTCGCGATTCCGCTAGGGCGGTGGACATCACAACACACAAATTTGAGGTCGCACTTTCATTTCCTGGTGAGGTTCGTGCAGAAGTGGAGCGGGTGGCGTATGAACTGGAGAGGCTAATTGGCCCGGATTCATACTTCTACGATGGCAAATATGTATCTCAACTTGCCAGACCTGCCCTAGACGTTCTATTGCAGGAGATATTTGGTAAGCGTTCCAAGTTGGTTGTTGTGTTTTTGTGCCGGGATTATCAGCGCAAAAATTGGTGTGGCGTCGAGTTCCGGGCGATAAGGGAAACAATGATGGACCGCAACCATAAAAAGATCATGTTCGTAAGAATGGACGACGGCGCTGTCGACGGGGTTTTCAAGACGGACGGCTATATTGATGGGCGAAAATTCAGTGCCCAAGAAATTGCTCGTTTCATACAAGAGCGAGTTGAGCTTCTTGCCTAGCGGATTGTGTGAGCACGTCGCCATTTCGCTCGCAGGGCGCTAGACGCGGCACGTAACGGTGACAACAGAGATGCTTCGACAGGCTCAGCATGACGGCGGCCGCAGGCGCGCATTGCCAAGGCGTTGGAGGTTTACACTGGGGCCTGAATCTGTTAGATTCTCTGCATGAGTACGAGTGATTTGATCACGGTGGATCCCGATATCCTCGGAGGCACGCCGGTCTTCAAGGGCACACGCGTTCCCGTGAAGACGCTCTTCGACTACCTCGGAGACAATTACTCGCTCGATGAATTTCTGGAATGCTTCCCGTCCGTCACGCGGGAGATGGCATGCCGCATCCTGGAATGTTCTGAGTCGGCCCTCCTTACGCCAGCCGGCAAATGAGGATTCTACTGGATGAATGTGTCCCGTGGCCGGTCCAAAAGCTTCTCGTTGGCCATGATTGTGTGACGGTTCAACAGCGCGGTTGGGGCGGTATCAAAAACGGAGAGTTGCTCCGACTGGCGGAACCTGAATTTGACCTGTTCATCACCACGGACCAGAACATCCGTTACCAACAAAACCTTGCAGGGCGCCGCATTCCGATCCTGGAGCTATCCACGAACGACATTCGCCGGCTTCGTGCCGCGGGGTCTTTGATTCAATCCGGGGTAGCAGCCCTGAAGATGGGCGAGTTCCGAAAACTGGACATTCCATGAGTGAGTGCAACTCCGATTGACGGGGAGAACGGTAACGCCGCTTGGCGGAAACTTCGCATGGGTGCTTTCGACTGGCGAACTGGAACGCGAGTCGTCTCGCGCAGATGGTGCAGATCGGCACGCCGGTGGAAGTGGTGGAGTAAGTTAAACGTCTGGCACGTAATATCCCTTGTGTTTCCCACGTTCCGACGTATACGGAAGGAGGGGAGTCGAGCGAGGGGTTCTCCAGAGATGTTTTCAGGCGCGGTACGCCAATTTCCGATGGGGAGAGGAAGGCTTGAACGATCGGGCTTGAGACGCGATTTTCCAGCTTTTTCCACCGCCCGTGAGCCCGGAGACAGACATGAGTGACGCCGAGAACAAACCAGCAGGCAAGTCGGAGACAAAACCCGTTGGCAAGGAAGCAACCAAACCGGCGGGCCAGACGGAGCCCAAATCCGTTGACAAGACGGAGGGCAAACCGGCCGGGAAGGCGGAGAACCGACAGGCAGGCAAAGGCTCAAAACGGCGTCCATTCAAGGCGAAGCAATACGCGGCGAATTACGAGGCAATCCACTGGGGTAAGAGGCCATCCAAGAGGCCCAAGCGGTAAGGGCAAGCCTGTCCTTCTTTTTCATACCGACCCGCCCTGCCAGCTGATCCCTGCCGCCGAGACCACCGCGAAACTATCGGTTGCTATTCCTGCGATTGGGCTTACGTTCCGGTGGAGAGTCGAGGGGAAAGTTGCAGGCTGCCACGTGTAGGGCAGTGCAGTTCAAGCCTCGGCTCTCTCACGTTTTTGGCGCCAGTCCAGGCAGTCCTGACCCTGGCGATTAGACCGCAAGTTGCTGCGCCTGGAAACGTTACCCGGACTTCAGACAGTTCCGTTAAGAACTTGACAAGGTATCTTATCGGCTATGTAGTCCCGCCACGATGAAACGGCTTTTGAGGCGGGCAAGAACGTTCATTTGGGGTGGCGCCGGATTGCCGTTGCTTGTTTCAGTCCTGCTGCTGACAAGCGCAACCTCCGGTCTGGCACAGGACGTCACGGCGGTCTTCGTCTCACCGTCCGGGCCCCTGGCCGCTGGCAGCCGGTCGAGTCTTTGGCTCTACTGCTTCAACAATTCGTCCAATTCCATAGGTCGAGTCTTCGAGCCGAGTCTCAACTGTACGCTCATCTCACAATCCGTCTCGCTCGAAACGGTTCTGATGTTGAATACCAACAGCGGTGCGATGGCGGCGACGATTGCGCCCGGCAGCTTCGTCAAAGTGGAATACCTGCTGGACCTTCCGTTAACGAGCAGCGGTCAGGTCACGCTGGATATACGAAAGTATAATCAGGTGGTGATCCTTGTGGCCCCGCCCTCGTTCGGGATTCCCGGCGTGAAACAGTCGCCGTCGGCGCCACTGCCACCCGGTTCCGAGTTGTGGGAATTTTTCGCGAACCATATGTCCTTCTACGAACCGATTTATTTCATCCTCGGCACCTATCCCGCGGCTGAGTTTCAGGTGAGCCTGAAATACAAACTCTTCGCACTCGCGAACGACGGCAATCCGTTGACCCATCTTTATTTTGGCTACACCCAGACCTCGTTTTGGGAACTGTTCACCCGGGATCCGGCCTTCTACGATACGAGCTACAAACCGTCGGCGTTCCTTTATTATCCCGACGTGTTTCAGAACGAGTTCTTCCAACTCGATCTGCAACTCGGTGGGGAGCACGAATCGAATGGTCGTGGCGGCACCGAGGAGCGCAGCATGAATACGATTTACGTCCAACCCAAAGCCACGGTTGACCTGCCGTACAATTTGCAGTTCTCCCTCCAACCGCGCACCTGGTCCTACCTCGAGGTGGGTGACAACAATCCCGATATGGACCAGTACCACGGTTACGCCGACCTGCTCTCGGCGCTGACGTGGCTGGATCCGAATTCCGGCGAGAAAATTCAGTTGTCCAACAAGCTCACCATTGGCGACCGGGGATCTCATGCCGGCCTGCTATTCGATTTGCGGTTTAACCTGACGGGCGTACCGGTCCTGCGCAAATTCAACCCGGCCATTCAAGTGCAATACTTTACCGGCTACGGCCAGACCTTGCTGCAATACAACCAAGCCAGTCACGCCCTGCGCGCCGGTCTTTGCCTCTGGTATTGACCCTGTGCCGAAACGGCGCGGCGAGCAAGCGCGGCCGGCCGGCCCCGACCTTGGAATCGGGGTAAGACCAACGATGAGACCAGACATGGGGCACGGGAGGGGTGGGAGAGTGCGCTTTCAACGGGTTCGCGGTCCGTGGTATCCTCGCGGGGTGACAATTTTGGAGGTCATCAACAAGACGACGCCGTATTTTGAGAAGCAGGGGATCGAGAGTCCGCGGCTGACGATTGAGTTGTTGCTGGCGCATTTGCTCAGGAAGAAGCGGTTGCAACTGTACCTGGAGTTTGAGCGGGAGCTGGATGAGACGACGCTGGAGGCGTTGCGCGGGATGGTAAAGCGGCGGGTGGCGGGTGAGCCGTTGCAATACATCACGGGCGAGGCGGAATTTTTCGGGTTGAGGCTGATGGTGGACAAGCGGGTGTTGATCCCGCGGCCGGAGACGGAGCTGCTGGTGGAGGCGGTGGTAGAAAGGATGAAGGCGGAAGGCGGAGGGCGGAAGGCGGAGGACGGAGGACGGAAGGGCGGCGCGCTGAGCCAGCGCGCCCTACCAACGGCAATTGTGGATGTGGGGACGGGGAGCGGGTGTATTGCGATTGCGTTGGCGAAGAAATTTCCGGACGCGGAGATTATCGCACTGGACGCAAGCCGGGATGCGTTGGACGTGGCACGCGGGAACGCGACGTTGCATCAAGTCGAAAAAAACATTCGCTTTTTGGAAAGCGATCTGCTAGAGGTGTTGCCCGACAGCTTCGTTGCGGATGTGATTGTATCGAATCCGCCGTATATCGCCGATGGGGAAATGGCGAAGCTGCCCAAGGAGGTCAGAGACTTTGAGCCTGTGACAGCTTTACGGCGGGTGAGGATGGACTCAAAGTCATCCGACGCTTGGTCATGGATGCCAGGCGTTTTCTGTCTCCCTCCGGATTTTTGGCGCTGGAGCTTGGCGCCGGGCAGTGGGCGGCTGTCGAAGAATTTTTCGGCCAGCAGGGGTATGACGTGGTCGAGGTCGTGAAGGATTTGCAGGGGCATGAGCGCGTGATCGTGGCTCAGCCCCGGAAGTAAAACGCCGGGTTTGGGGAAGCCTGGTGGTTGTGACAGCAGACAGATAGCTCGTGCCAAGGAGGGAGCTATGGAAAAAATCATTATCAGCGGAGGAAATCCGCTTCGGGGGACCGTTGAGATCAGCGGTTCAAAAAATGCGGCCCTGCCCATTATCGCCGCGACATTGCTGACCAGCGAGCCGTGCACCATCCGTGGCGTGCCGAATCTCAGCGATATCCAGTTCATGTGCGACATCCTGAAGTGGCTGAGCGTGAAGGTCACGCACCACAAGACGGAGGGCGTGGTTGAGATCCAGGCGCAGCATCCGCTGGGCGTGGCGCCGTACGAACTGGTGCGCAAGATGCGCGCGTCGGTGTGCCTGCTCGGGCCGTTGCTGGCACGACTGCATAACTGCAAGGTCTCGCTGCCCGGCGGGTGCGTCATCGGTGATCGCCCGATCGACCAGCATATCAAGGGACTCAAACGCCTTGGCGCCGATGTGCTGGTGGAGAATGGTTATGTGCACGCCCGGTGCAATGAATTGACCGGCACGGACGTGTTCATGGGCGGGCGGTTTGGTTCGACCGTGCTGGGCACGGCGAACGTGATGATGGCGGCGGCGCTGGCCAAGGGGACGACGTGGATTGAAGGCGCGGCGTGCGAGCCGGAGATCGAAGACCTGGCGATTTTTCTCATCAAGATGGGCGCAAAGATCAAGGGCGCCGGCAGTCATATATTGGAGATCGAAGGCGTGGAGACGCTCAATGGCGCGGACCACAAGGTCATCACCGACCGCATTGAGGCGGGCACATTCATGGCGGCGGCGGCGATCACGGGCGGGGACATTGAGATCAAGGGAGCGCGGGCCGAACATTTGTGCGCCGTGCGCGACAAGCTGGAGGAATCCGGTGTGACCGTCGAGCGCGCCAACGGCACGATTCGCGTGAAAGGCAATGGCGAACTCAAACCCGTGGACGTGATTACGATGCCGTACCCCGGTTTCCCGACGGACATGCAGGCGCAGATGAGCGCGGTGATGACGGTCACCCCCGGGCATCAGCGTGATTACGGAGAAGGTGTTCCCGAACCGGTTCATGCACATCAGCGAGATGGCGCGGCTGGGCGCGGATGTGTTCGTTGGAAGGCAACAGCGCTATTGTGAAAGGCGTCAAACGCCTCAGCGGCGCGCCCGTGATGGCCAGCGATCTGCGCGCGAGCGCGGGCCTGGTGTTGGCGGGGCTATGCGCCGACGGCGAGACGGAAGTCAATCGTATCTATCATGTGGACCGCGGCTACGAGCGGATCGACCAGAAACTTCGGCAGCTCGGGGCGAAGATCGAACGCGTTTCCGAGTAGCCATGAAGAAGTTGTTGTTCCTGGCGCTGATTGTTGGCGTCGCGTACGGCACGTGGAAGATATTTACAGTACGTGCAGGAGAATGCCGCGGCCAACCAGAATCGGCTCAAGTCGCCGAGTGAGAAGGCGCTGAAAGACATGGACAAGGAGCAATCGCCCGCGCCGTAGCGAGATTTACGGGGCGTGGTTTGAGTTCAGAATGTGGGCGGGCTTCGGCCCGCCCTTGGCTTTTTTGGGCAAATTTCCTTGCGAATCGGGTCGAGGACACCGATATTTCGCGCGGCGAGGAAGCATGTTTGATTCCCTTTCAGAGAAACTACAGGCGGTATTCAAGAACCTGCGCGGGTACGGCAAGTTGACGGAGAAGAACGTTGCCGATGCGTTGCGTGAGGTGCGGCTGGCGTTGCTGGAAGCCGACGTCAACTACAAGGTCGCCAAGGATTTCATCGAGCGCACGAAACAGCGCGCGCTCGGGCAGGAAGTACTCACCAGCGTCACCCCGGGACAACAGATCATCAAGATTGTGCATGATGAGTTGGTGGCGTTGATGGGGGGAGATGCGCCCGCCTTCGCTGAAGCTTCGGCGCGGCAATTTCCCAGCGGTCGCGACCTACCGCAGGGAAATTGGATGATGGTGGGGTTGCACGGGTGCGGCAAGACGACGACGTGCGGGAAACTGGCGAAGCTGCTCGCGAAACAGGGACGCAAGCCGTTGCTGGTCGCGTGCGATGTGTATCGTCCGGCGGCGATTGACCAATTGGAGACACTCGGCAAACAAGTGCAGATTCCGGTGTTTTCGGTGCGCGGCGAGACCGATGTGGTGAAGATCTCCAAGCAGGCGACGTCGTTCGCACAGTCGCAGGACCGCAACACGGTGATTTTTGATACGGCGGGACGGTTGCACATCGATCAGGAACTCGTGCAGGAACTGGTTCGCATGAAGGAAGTGCTCGCGCCGCAGGAGATCCTGCTGGTGGCGGATGCGGCGACCGGGCAGGAGGCGGTGAATATCGCCGAGCATTTTGACAGGGCGCTGACCATTACCGGGATCGTGCTCACGAAGCTTGATGGGGATGCGCGCGGCGGCGCGGCATTGTCGATGCGGGCGGTGACGGGCAAGCCGATCAAGTTTGCGGGCGTGGGCGAGAAATTGGATGACCTCGAGCCATTTTATGCCGAGCGGATGGCGGGTCGGATCCTCGGGATGGGCGACGTGGTGAGTCTGGTCGAGAAGGCGCAAGAGACGTTCGATGCGGAAAAGGCCGATGAAATGCAGGCGAAAATCGCCGACCAGAGCCTGAATTTGGAGGATTTTCTGGCGCAACTGCAACAGCTCAAGAAACTTGGGCCATTGGAGAATCTACTTGGCATGTTGCCGGGAATGAGTAAAATGCCTGACCTCAGCGTTGGCGAGTCGCAACTGAAGCGCCTTGAGGCGATCATCCAGTCGATGACACCCATGGAGCGTCGTCGTCCCGAGATTTTGAATGCGGGTCGGCGAACGCGCATCGCGCGCGGGAGCGGGACGAACGTGGCTGAGATCAATGACCTGCTGAAGCAGTTCAACGCGATGAAGAAGATGATGAAAGAAATGGGCAAGATGCAGAAGGCGATGGGCCGGAAGGGCCTGTTGCCGAAAATGAGATTGGGGAGGTGAGACAGTGTCGGTAAGAATTCGGTTGCGGAGAGTTGGAACCAAGAACGTACCGGTGTATCGTATCGTGGTTGCGGATGGGCGCAGTCCCCGGGACGGACGGTTCCTTGAGAACATCGGGACGTATGACCCGCGCAAGGCGAGCGACAATTTTCACGTGGACGTGGAACGAGCGAAGTTTTGGATTGGGAAGGGCGCTCAACCCAGCGACACCGTGCGCAGCATTTTGAAGAAAGCGGAGCGGGCAGTCAAAGCGGCGGCCTGAGGATATCCATCGCAGCGTCGCGGATGCGTGACGCGACCATGGCGGGCCGCACAGACGGGAGCACGACATGAAAGCGTTTGTCGAATTCGTAGTGAAGGCACTGGTCGATCACCCCGAAGAAGTCGATGTGCGGGAAGTGGACGGGGAACGCGTCGTGGTCTTCGAACTGCGGCTGAACCAAACCGATGTGGGCAAGGTCATCGGCAAGAGCGGTCGAACCATCACAGCGATTCGCACGCTCCTGACCAGCGCGGCAGCCAAGCAGGGCAAGCGCGCCATGCTTGAAATTATCGAGCCCCAAGGGCGGCGTCCCGAAGGGACGGCATCGGCAGCGCCGGCCGAGCCGGCGGCGGACGCCCCGGCCGAATAACGGCGGTCCGCGCCGCGGGGGGCAGGAATGGAAATCGACGTCTTGACGTTGTTCCCCCGCATCTTCGAGGGGCCGCTCGAAGAAAGCATCCTGAAGCGCGCGCAGAGCAAGGGACTGGTCGTCGTCCGCGTCCACAACCTGCGTGATTTCACCCACGATAAACACCGGGTCGTGGACGACAAGCCGTACGGCGGTGGACCGGGGATGTTGATGAAGCCCGAACCGATCTTTGAAGCGGTAGAGAAGTTTCGGCGGACTGACTCGCGGGTTGTCTTGATGACGCCGCAAGGTTTGCCGTTAACGCAGGCGCGGGCGCAGGAGTTTTCCCGCGCGGCGCACTTGATCATCATCTGCGGGCACTATGAAGGCGTGGATGAACGGGCGCGCGCGGCACTGGTCAACGACGAGGTCAGCATCGGCGATTACGTGCTGACGAACGGTGCGCTGGCGGCGGCCGTGTTTGTGGATGCCGTGGTGAGGCTGTTGCCGGGTGTGCTGGGCGACGAGAACAGCGCGGGCGATGATTCTTTCGCAGGCGGACTGCTCGAAGGTCCGCAGTACACGCGGCCACCCGAGTTTCGGGGTTTGACGGTGCCCGAGGTGCTGTTGAGCGGCAACCACGAGGCCATCGCCAAGTGGCGGGCCGAATGGGCGCGCCAACGGACGAGAGAAAGACGCCCGGATTTGCTGAAGTGACGAGGCTTGTCCGCCGTAGCTTCAGCGAAGGCGGACGGCCGGATTTGTTGAAGGAAGATTGATATTTCAATTTGGAGCGCGTTACGCGATAACTGAGGAGTGCGAACATGAATGTGATTGAGAAGATTCAGCAAGAGCAGTTGCGGACAGACATCGTGCCGTTCAAGGTGGGCGACGCCATCAAGGTGTTTTCGCGCATCAAGGAAGCGGACCGCGAACGCGTCCAGATGTTTTCAGGGATCGTGATCAACAAGCAGGGCCGGGGTATCGCCGAGACGTTCACCGTTCGCCGCATCAGCTACGGCGAAGGCGTCGAACGCGTGTTCCCGTTGCACTCGCCCTTCATCCAAAAGATCGAAGTCGAGCGGGCCGGCAACGTCCACCGCGCCAAGCTCTACTACCTGCGCAAGCGCATCGGCAAAACCGCCACCAAGGTCGCGGAAGCGTAGTCGGGCCTATTCTGCGAGGCGGCGTGTCATTTTGAAGGATCGGCGACTTCGAATTCCAGACCGCCTGTCCATCTGGCCACCAGATTGTAGAATGCGGCTACGATAATGCCGGCAACGAACCCTGCGGCTGCATACAGAAGCGGCCCAAAGACCGCTAAGAAGATTATACCTAATGCGCCTAGGGGCTTGCTCTTGTCGCTGCCAAAAAGGAAGGATGCGCCAAGAGTCGCAAGACCTAATATGACGAGGATTACGCCTTCAAGCCAGAAGACAACCGCAATCACAAGTCCGGCACGCATCGGCGCAATCCGTGTGAGACGTTTTCTCATAGTTTCCATCCTTCCGCTCAACTTGGATTGACAATCTTAGAGCACTAATCCCCTAGAGTCCACGCATATTCGGATGCACCTGCACCCATTCATTAGCAGGCTTGTCGAAAGCAAGCGTCGTCGCTACACTGCACGGCAAGGCCATGCCAACGTTGCGCTACGAACTGAAAGCGTACAAGAACGGAGCGAAGATTGTTGCCGGTATTGACGAGGCCGGGCGCGGGCCATTGGCGGGGCCGGTCGTGGCGGCGGCGGCGATTTTACCCGAGAAGTTTCGCCACAAGACGCTCACCGACTCGAAGCAACTCACCGAACAGCAGCGTGAGGACATTTACGCCGAGCTGACCGCCAACGCTGATTTCCATTGGGCGGTGGGCGTTTCCGATGTCGATGTCATCGACCACTACAATATCCTCCGCGCCACGTGGCGGGCGATGCAACTGGCGCTGGACGGGTTAAAGGTACGTCCCGACCACGTGTTGGTCGACGGCCTGCGTGTGCCGCTGATGGGCGTGACGCAAACCGCAATTGTGAAGGGTGACGCCAAGAGCTTTTCCATTGCCGCCGCGAGTGTCATCGCCAAGGTGACGCGGGACCGGATGATGCTGAAAGTCCACGAGCAGTTCCCGCAATACAACTTTGCCCGGCACAAGGGTTACGGGACGCCCGAACACCTCGCTGCGCTGGGCCAATACGGCCCGTCGCCGGTGCATCGCAAGACCTTCGCCCCGGTGCGCGAGGCCCTCGAGCCTGTGCAGGCGGAGTTTGCCACGATGTAATATGTTTTTCGGTTGGTTCAAACCGAAAGAGGACCATCGCACGCCGCGTCAGATCCTGGGCGCCCGCGGTGAGAAAGCCGCGGCCAAATACCTGCGCCGGCACGGCTACAAAGTCCTGCTCCGCAATTTCCGCAGCGGCAAAGCGGAGGTGGATATCGTCGCGCGCGACAAGGACTGGCTCGTGTTCGTCGAGGTCAAGACCCGCGAAACGGAGGAATTCGGCGCACCGAGCGAAGCGGTGGATCGCGAAAAACAGAGCAACGTGAGCAAGGGTGCGCTGGCTTACCTGCGCCTCCTTGGCAACCCGAAAATTCATTTCCGCTTCGACGTTGTCGAAGTCGTCCAGCCCAAGGGCGCCCGCCAGCCCGAGGATATCCGCCTCATCCAGAACGCTTTCGACCTGAGTGAGCCGTACATTTATTGATCAGATGGGTCGAAGCACTGGACTCAGGGTTGGGGCACTTGTTACGATTCGGGCATGTTGGAAGGTAAAACAGCGCTCGGTTCGACCCATACGCTGGGGGAGCTTTGATTAACGGGTACGGGTTGCCGCGCAAACAGACACGAAGATTATGACGAAGAGACCACCAGCATGATGAAGAACATATCGAAATCGCTGGTGGCTGGCGCGGCCCTAATCATTCTACTTACGGTCGTGGCCTACGTGCCAGCGTTGCGCAGCGGATTCATCTGGGACGATGACGAACTCGTCGTTCAGAATCCCCTGATACGGATGTCCGACGGGTTGCATCGATTCTGGTTCACGACCCAACCTCCGGACTACTGGCCGTTGACGTCGACTACATGGTGGTTGGAATGGCGGCTGTGGGGGAAGAATCCGGTGGGATACCACATGGTCAATGTGATCTTGCATGCGCTCAGCGCGGTGTTGTGGTGGCGGATCCTGACGAAGCTGAAGATCCCGGGAGCGTGGCTGGCGGCGGCAGTATTTGCGGTACACCCAGTGAATGTGGAATCGGTGGCGTGGATTGCCGAACGCAAGAATACTCTGGCGATGTTCTTCTTCGCGTTGGCATGTCTGTGGTATCTGAAATTCGAGGAGGAGGAACGAACGGGCTGGTACTGGGGGGCACTAGGAACCTTTGTGCTGGCGCTGTTGAGCAAGACGGCGGTGGCCACGCTACCGGTGGTGCTGTTGGGCATCGCGTGGTGGCGCCGCGGAAGAATAGAACGCCGGGATGTACTTCGCAGCCTGCCGTTCTTTGTCGTGGCCGGGGTGCTGGGTTGCGTGACCGTGTGGTTCCAATCTTATCGGGCCGTTGGCGGTGATATCGTCCGGCAGGACGGTTTCTGGTCCCGACTGGCCGGGGCTGGTTGGGCGGTATGGTTTTACGCATACAAGGCTGTCGTTCCCCTGAATCTGTGTTTTGTGTATCCGCGGTGGCGTATTGAGCCGCAGAACTTGTTGTCCTATGTGCCCGGACTCCTTGTGGTGGCGGTGTTGCTTGTGTGCTGGCGCTACCGGCGACAGTGGGGGAAGTCCTGCCTGTTGGGATTGGGCTACTACCTGACGATGTTGGTACCGGCGCTGGGGTTCGTGAATATCTACTTCATGCGGTATTCGTTGGTTGCCGACCACTGGCAATACTTTTCGATCATCGGGCTGATTGCGTTGGCGGTCGGCGCCGGGGCCACGCTCGCCGAGCGCGGCGGCGCACACCGCCGAAATATGGGAGTGTCCGCCGGTGCGGTCGTGCTGCTGTTGTTGGCCGTGATGACCTGGAGGCAACAGCACATCTATGCGGATTTGGAAACGCTGTGGCGCGACACGCTGGCGAAGAATCCTCAATGCTGGTTCGCCCATAACAACCTCAGCGCCGTGCTTACCGATAAGGGCGAACTACAGGAATCCATCTGGCATTGCGAGCAGGCGCTGCGCCTCAACCCGAATTGCGCCGAGCCGCATAACAGCTTCGGGCTCGCCCTGGCCCGTCAGGGGAAGCCAGAGGAGGCAATCGGTCGATTTTTGCAGGCGTTGCGGATCAAGCCCAACTATGCGGAGGCGCACGGTAATCTTGGGTCTGTATTGGTGCAGAGCGGACGAATCCCCGAAGCGATCGCGCACTATGAAGAGGCGTTGCATCTCAAACCGGATCTTGCCATGGCACACTGCGATCTGGGGAATGCGCTGGCGCAACTCGGCAGAGTCCAGGAAGCGATCGCTCACTACGAGCAGGCGTTGCGGATCGATCCCGGCTTCGCCGAGGCGCATGTGAATCTTGGAAACGCTCTGTTGGCACAGGGTGATGTGCGGGATGCGATGGCGCATTACGAGGAAGCGTTGCGGCTCAAGCCCGATAATGCCGAAGCGCACATGAGCCTTGGGAGCGCTCTGCTCATACAGGGCCGGGTGCCGGAAGCGATTGGTCGCTACGAGGAAGCGTTGCGACTCAAGCCCGATAATGCCGAGGCGCACGACAATCTGGGGATCGCATTGGCGCGAGCGGGGAGACTGCCCGAGGCGATGGAGCATTGGGAGGAGGCGGTGAAACTCAAGCCCGACGACGTTGAGGCGCACATGAACCTCGGAAAGGCTCTGCAGGGGCAGGGACATGTGCCGGAGGCCATCAAGCAATACGAGCAGGCTTTGAAACTGCGGCCGGATTCAACTGCGGCCAAAGATGCCCTCACGGGACTGCGGGATCGTCGATAAGAGGGATGGGATCGCAGAGGGGCGATTCACCGTATCCGCTTGGGTGGAATCGTGTGCGCCGTCCCGTCAACGAACCACTGCCCGCGTCGACGAGATTTGGGTCGCCAAGAACGGCGCCGTTGCGTAGTCTTTTCCACTGTGAAAAGCCAGAAATTCGTCGTGTTGGCCGTGGTTCTCGCAGGGCTTCTGGCCTATCACAACAGCTTCTTTGGGCCGTTCGTTTTTGACGACGTATTCCACATCTCGGAGAATCCCCATATTCGCCAGTTGTGGCCGCCGTGGGACGCCCTGAGCCACAGTTCGCGGCCGGTCGTGCATCTGTCACTCGCGGTGAACTACGCGCTGGGTGGGATCAACCCATGGGGGTACCACTTGTTCAATGTGGCCGTTCACATTCTCGTGGCGCTGACCTTGTACGGAGTGGTGCGGCGAACGTTCCTTTCGGAACCCCTGCGGCCCGCGTTCGGCCGGGCCGCGTCGTCGCTGGCCGGAGCGATCGCGTTGATCTGGCTGGTGCATCCACTGCAAACGGAATGTGTGACCTATACGATCCAGCGCGGCGAGTCGCTGATGAGCTTGTTCTATTTGTTGACGCTGTACTGCGTCATTCGCAGCGACGGCGCATCGCGAGAGAATTGGTGGAAGATCGGCGCTGTGGTCAGTTGCACGCTGGGAATGGGCTGTAAACCCGTCATGGTCACAGCGCCCTTGGTCACACTTCTGTACGACCGCACGTTCCTGGTGAAATCGTGGCGCGACATTAGGCAGCGGCGGGGTTGGCTGTACGCTGGTTTGGCTGCCTCGTGGCTATTGCTTCCGCCACTGCTGGCGAACGCGCCGACAGAATGGAAGGCAAGCGCCGGGTTTGAGTTCCAGGGTATTCCGCCGCTCCAATATGCGCTGATGGAGTCGGTGGCAATTCTGCATTATCTACGCCTCGCATTTTGGCCTCATCCGCTATGCCTAGACTACGGTTGGGGGTACCATTGGCAAGTGGTGGCGGAGGCAGGAGATGTGCTGCCGGATCTGATGGTTGTGGTGGCGTTGCTGGCGGGAACTATCTGGGCGTGGAATCGCCAGCCGGCGCTGGGATTTCTCGGCGCGTGGTTCTTCCTGATTCTGGCCCCAACCTCCAGCTTCATGCCGGTTGCGGACCCGATCGCGGAACATCGCATGTACTTGCCGCTGGCGGCCGTCGTGACGGGGGTGGTGCTCGTTGCGTTTGTGCTCGGGAAACGGTTTCTCCGCAACCCATCCGGCTCCGTTCTCGGATGGGTGGCCTGCGGGTTCGTGGTGGTTGCACTGGCCGGTCTGACCATCCAACGCAACCACGATTACATCTCCGACATCGCCCTCTGGGACGGTACTGTGGCGGAGTGCCCACAGAACCCACGCGCTCACCACAACCTGGGGTTTGCGCTGGCGGAAATCGGTAAGTTTCAGGAAGCCATCGGACAGTACGAGCAGGCGTTGCGGATCAAGCCGGATTACGCCGATGCTCACTACAACCTGGGGTTTGCGCTGGCGGAAATCGGTAAGATCCAAGAAGCCATGGGACAGTACGAGCAGGCGTTGCGGATCAAGCCGGATTACGCCAAGGCGCACAATAACCTCGGGGTCGCCCTGTCACGACTCGGTAAGACCCAGGAAGCCATCGGACAGTACGAGCAGGCGCTGCGGATCGAGCCGGATTACCTTGAGGCTCACCACAACCTGGGGACCGCTTTCGCGCAAACGGGTAAGATTAAGGAAGCCATCGGACAGTACGAGCAGGCGCTACGGATCAAGCCCGATGACGCCGAGGCGCACAATACTCTTGGGATCGCCCTGTCGCAGGCTGGCAGTTTCACGGAGAGCATCGGACAGTACGAGCAGGCGCTGCGGATCAGGGCCGATTACGTCGAGGCGCACTACAACCTGGGGATCGCTTTGGTGCAAACGGGCAAGATTGCGGATGCCATTGGTCATTATGAACAGGCACTGCGACTCAAACCCGATTACGCCGAGGCGCACTACAGTCTCGGCTACGCTTTGTACCAGATGGGCCGGGTGCCGGAAGCGATCCAGGAGTTTGAGGCGGCGTTGCAGATCCGGCCGGATTACGCCGAGGCGCACAACAGCCTGGGTGGCGCCCTGTTGCGCACGGGCGACGTACCGAACGCGAGAGCGCACTATGAGCAGACGCTGCGCATCAACCCCGATTACGCCGAGGCGCACTACAATCTGGGAAATGTCTTGTTGCAGGAGGGAAAAGTCAGCGATGCCATCGGGCATTATGAACAGGCGCTGCGGAGCAAGCCCAATGACGCCGAGGCGCACTACAACCTGGGTCTAGCGCTGGTCCGGCTGGGCCGGGCACAGGAGGCGATCAGCCATTGGGAGCAGGCGGTGCGAATTCATCCCGATTTCGCGGAAGCGCACTACAACTGGGGGGTCGCATTGGAGAAGCTGGGCCGCAGGCCGGAGGCCATCGAACATTACGAGCAGGCGCTGAAGCTCCGGCCGGATTTTTCCCCGGCGAAAAACGCGCTCACACGACTGCAGGCAGGTCAGTGACTCCCGCGAGCTTGCAACGCAAGGCTGGCCATTTCCTCCCACGCATTCACACGGTCCCAATGTCCTCTTTCCTGACGGCGCGCGATTGCGCAAGTTGAAACGCAGGACGTGTTCTCGATTGCCCTTGGACGGGACGTGTGATTGGATTCATTTGCATGACTGTCAGCCGGACAAAGTTGGTTGGAATGGCGCTGGTGATTTTTGCGGCCACTGTCTGGCTGTTTTGGCCGAGCGTCCGCGGCGGGTTTCTCACCGGCATGGATGATGACGGCTACCTGCAACAGGAGGTGCGCGTGAAGGGCCTGACTTGGGAGGCCGTGAAATGGGCGTTTACGGCCACCGAACCGTACTACCATCCGCTGCCGCGGTTGTCTTACGCCCTCGACTACCAGATTTGGGGACGGAACGCGGCGGGACGCCATGCGACCAGCGTCGTCCTGCATGCGCTCAATGCGGCGCTCGTGTTCGGGTTCCTGTGGACGTTGCTGGGTGCGGCGCCGTTGACGACCGGTGAGCGGCTCGCGATGGCTCTGGGTGTCGCGGTGGTGTTCGCGATTCATCCGCTCCAAGCGGAATCGGTGGCATGGATGTCGGTGCGGACGCAATTGCTGTGCACGACGTTCGGGATCGGCAGCCTGTGGGCGTACGCCGCCGGCGGGCGCCGGTGGGTGGCGTGGGGGTTGTATGTGGCGGCGTTGTTGTGCAAACCGATGGCGGTATCCTTTCCGTTTGTCATGCTGGCGATGGATTACTTTCCGCTGCGACGGCACGAGCAATTGGGCTGGGGCCGGTTGCTGCGTGAGAAGGCGGTGTTGATGGTCCTGGGGGTATTGGCGGCAGCCGTTACGATAATCACCGAATCTCGGAAGGGAGGTATGATGCTTCCGTTGGAGACGGTTACCCTGTCCCAACGTGTGCTTTTAATGTTCCTGAGCCTGGCGTTTTACCCGTGGAAACTGGTATGGCCGGCGCGGTTGTCACCTTGGTATCCGCTGCGCTTGGGGATCGCGCTGGGGCAGCCGCTGGCCTTTGCGTCGATGCTGTGCGTGGCGATTGTCACAGTCCTGAGCGTTCGCCACAGACGACGCACGCCGGCGCTGGCGGCGGGTTGGGTGGCCTACGTCATGCTGGTGCTTCCCGTGTCCGGACTGATGCAAAGGAATTCGCCGGCGGTGGCGCTACGGTACGCGTATCTGGCGATGCTGCCGCTGTTGTTGTTGGGGGGTGGAGCGGTGGTCTGGGCATGGCGGCGTTCGGCGACCGTTGTGCGGGTTGGCCTTGTCGGCCTGCTGACGTGCGAACTGTGCATATTCGGATTGCTGACCCGCCGTCTGATACCCATTTGGCACGAGGACGAAACGCTGTGGCGAGCCGTGTTGGTGCAGTTTCCGGACTCGGATATTGCCAATCGATTGCTCGCGCTGGAGCTATTGGATCAGGGTCGGGCCCGTGAGGCGCTCGAATACGCACAACGGGATGTCGAACTCGTGCCGCAACTGTGCCTGTCGCATAACAATCTCGGATTAGTGCTGGCAGCGTTGGGACGGTTGCCGGACGCGGTTGGCGAATACGAAACGGCGTTGCGTTTCAATCCCGATTACGCCGAGGCGCACGTCAATTTGGGGGTGGCGTTGGCCAAGGTGGGCAAGCCCGATAACGCCATCCGACATTACCAGGAGGCGCTGCGGCTCAAGCCCGATTGGGCCGAGGCGCACATTAATCTTGGAAACGCTTTGTTGACACAGGGCAAGGGGCGGGACGCGATGGCGCATTACGAGGAAGCCTTGCGGCTCAATCCCGATAGTGCCGAGGCGCACATGAGCCTGGGGAGCGCTCTGCTCATGCAGGGCCGGGTGCCGGAAGCGATTGGTCGCTACGAGGAAGCGTTGCGGCTCAAGCCTGATAGTGCCGAGGCGCACGACAATCTGGGGATCGCATTGGCACAAGCAGGTAAACTGCCCGAGGCGATGGAGCATTGGGAGGAGGCGCTGAAACTCAGGCCCGACGACGTCGAGGCACACATGAACCTCGGAAAGGCTCTGCAGGGACAGGGACATGTGCCGGAGGCCATTGAGCACTACGAGCAGGCGCTGAAACTCCGTCCGGACTATGTCCCGGCCAGAAACGCGCTCACACGACTGCAGGCAGGTCAATAAGTCCCGCGAGCTTGTACCGCAAGGCTGGCCGCGTCCTCCCACGCATTCGCCCCCAATGTCCTCTTTCCTGACGGCGCGCAGTTGCGCGAGCCGAAACACAGGGAGTGTTGTTGATTGCGTGTGGGCGACGCCGCGTGGTTCCGTTGAAGATTCCTGCGAAATCTTGCCCGACTCCACTTCGCCTGTTACAAGAAGGGGGAGTTGCCGCACCCGAACCAGAAGGGACCGCCAGCGCGATGAAGAACGAGTGGAGAGTATTGGCCGCCGTGTGTGTCTTGGTCGTTGGGGTCTATGCGTCTGCGGCCTATTCCGGCTTCATGGCCACGCCGGACCAACAGGCTGCCAACGCTTACTACAATCGATTGGTGGAGGGTTTTCAGGCCGGCCAGCTCAACTTGAAGGTGGACGTACCGGCCGGACTCACGCAACTTGCGGACCCCTATGATCCAACCGCCAATGCTCCGTATCGAACTGCGAAGTATGGGCTGTACGACCTGAGCTATTACAAGGGCAAACTGTACTTGTACTTTGGGGTTACGCCCGCCTTGCTGTTATTTTGGCCGTTCGTCGCGCTGACCGGCGAGTACCTTTATGACGGACAAGCCGTGGTGATCTTTTGTGCGCTGGGTTTTCTGGGCAGCGTGGTCATGCTATGCGCGCTGAGGCGGCGGTATTTTCCCGACGTGAGCATCTGGGTCGTCGCGGCAGGCACACTGGCGTTGGGACTGGCGACGGGCGTGCTGATGCTGTTGCCGCGGTCCGCGGTTTACGAGGTCGCCGTCAGTTGCGCGTACATGCTGACGATGCTGGCGCTCGGGGCGATCTATGGCGCTTTGCACCAGCCGGATCGAAGACGGCTGTGGCTGGTGGCAGGGAGTGTCGCGTACGGGCTGGCAGTGGGGGCGCGGCCCACATTGGTGTTTGGCGCGATCATCCTGCTGGCGCCAGTGGTGCAGGAGTGGCGGGAACGGCGGAGGGTTTGGCCGCTGCTGCTGGCGGCGACCGTGCCCATCACCCTGATCGGGTTGGGGCTGATGGTCTACAACGCACGGCGGTTCGATAGCCCGTTCGACTTCGGCCTTCACTATCAGTTGCTCGCGGACCGGCAGACGGCACAGCAGTTTTTCAGTTTGCGATACCTTTGGTTCAATTTCCGGGTGTATTTCCTCGAACCGGTTCGGTGGCGCCACCATTTCCCCTTTGTGCGTGACATCCTTGTGCCACACCGACCGGCGGGGCATGGGGTGGTAGAGCATGCCTTTGGGATCTTGAGCGACATTCCTGTGGTATGGCTGGCATTGGCTCTGCCGCTGGCGTGGCGCGGACGGACAGGGAAATCGCGCTCCCTGCTTCACGGGTTCATTGCGGTGACCGCAGTGTTTTGGGGCGTTTGCGTATTGATCACGGACCTGTACTATTACACAGCCGATCGTTTTGAGACGGAAATCCTTCCCGCGCTGGTGTTGCTGGCGGTGATTGGCATACTGGGTTTGGAGCAGACGCTGGCCGACCGGCCGGACTGGCGGCGTGCGGCACGCTGGGGGTGGGGCCTGCTCTTGGGCTTCTCGGTAGCGTTTAACCTGTTCGCGAGCGTCGAGCGTTGCGCTGACGTGTACGTTTGTGCCGGAGCTTCCCTGCAGGAACTGGGCAAGATGCCGGAGGCCATGGGGCTGTGCCAACAGGCGCTACGAATCGATCCCGATTACGCCGATGCGTACTTCCATCTGGGAAATGTCTTCTTGCAAGAGGGGAAGCTCAGCGATGCCATCCGTCATTATGAACAGGCGCTGCGGAGCAACCCCGATTACGCTGAGGCGCACTACAATCTGGGAAATGTCTTGTTGCAGGGGGGAAAAGTCAGCGACGCCTTCGGGCAGTATGAACAGGCGCTGCGGAGCAACCCCGATTACGCTGAGGCGCACTACAATCTGGGAAATGTCTTGTTGCAGGAGGGAAAAGTCAGCGATGCCATCGGGCAGTATGAACAGGCGTTGCGGAGCAAGCCTGAGTATGCCGAGGCGCACTACAACCTGGGTCTCGCGTTGATCCGACTGGGCCAGGCACCGGAGGCGATCAGCCATTGGGAGCAGGCGGTGCGAATTAAGCCCGATTTCGCGGAAGCGCACTACAACCTGGGGGCCGCATTGGAAAAGCTGGGCCGCAGGCTGGAGGCCATCGCGCACTACGAGCAGGCGCTGAAGCTCCGGCCGGATTTTGCCCCGGCGAGAAACGCGCTCACACGACTGCAGGCAGGTCAGTGACTCCCGCGAGCCTGCACCGCAAGGCTGGCCGCTTCCTCCCACGCATTCGCACGGCCCCTAATGTCCTCTTTCCTGACGGCGCGCGATTGGGCAAGTCGAAACGCCGGACGTGTTCTCGATTGCGTGTGGACGGGACGTGTGATTGGATTCGTGGGGAAACGGGATGCTTCTCATTCGCATGAATGTCAACCGCGCAAGACTGGTTGGAGTGGCGCTGGCGATTGTTGCGGCCACCATCTGGCTGCATTGGCCGAGCGTCCGCGGCGAGTTCCTGGCAGGAGACGATGTGGAGTACTTGCAGCAGTCGGTGCGGGTGCACGGGCTGACGTGGAACTCTGTCAAATGGGCGTTTACAACCACGGCACCGTACTATCACCCGCTGCCGCGATTGTCCCATGTTCTGGACTACCAGATTTGGGGAACGAATGCGGCGGGTCACCACGCAACCAGCGTCGTCCTGCATGCGCTCAATGCGGCGCTCGTGTTCGGCTTCCTGTGGACGCTCCTGGGCGCGACAGCTTTGACCGCGGGCGAACGGTTGGCGGTGGGATTGTGGGTTGCGGCGATGTTTGCGATTCATCCGTTGCAAGTGGAGTCGGTGGCGTGGATGTCGGGGCGGACGCAACTGCTGTGCACGACGTTCGGGATCGGCAGCCTGTGGGCGTACGCCGCCGGCGGGCGTCGGTGGATGGTGTGGGGGTTGTATGTGGCGGCGCTGCTGTGCAAACCGATGGCGGTATTCTTTCCGTTTGTCATGCTGGCGATGGATTACTTCCCGCTACGGCGGCACGAGCAACTGGGGTGGGGCCGGTTGCTGTGGGAGAAGGCGGGTTGGATTGCCCTCGCGGCAGCGGCGGGGTTGGCGACGATGATCGCCAAGTCACAGACCGGTCAACTGATTCCCTTGGCGGCGGTCCCGCTCTCCGAGCGTGTGTTCCTGGCGTTCGAGAGCCTGACGTTTTATCCGTTGAAACTGGTCTGGCCGTCTCATTTATCGCCCTCCTATCCGATGCCTCCCGGCCTATCGCTCGACCAGTGGCCGGTGTTGGGGTCGGTGCTGAGTGTTGTCATGATCACGGTAGTGGCCGTGATTGAAAGACGGCGCGTGCCGATGCTGGTGGCGGGCTGGGGGGCCTACGTGATATTGCTTCTCCCTGTCTCCGGGCTAATGCCGACCATCGTCTTGCAGGGAGTGGCGACGCGGTTTGCCTACGTGGCGACGCTGCCGCTGCTACTGGTGGCCGGCGGAACCGGGGTATGGGTGTGGCGGCGTTCGACAGCGGCGGCACGTCTCGCCTTGATCGGCCTGCTGGCCGGCCAACTGTGCGTCTTCGGAGTGCGCGCTCGCCGCCTGATACCGGTTTGGCGCAACACCGAAACGGAACTGCGAGCCGAATTGGCGGAGTTCCCGGATTCGGAAGAGATAATCCGGGACCTCGCGATGGTGTTGTTGGATCAGGGAAGGGTCAGCGAGGCGCTCGACTACGCGCAACGGGATGTCAGAATTGCGCCGCACATGGGGCAGGCCCATCTGACACTGGGGCTTGTGTTGGGCCGGTTGGGCCGACTGCCGGAGGCCATCGCGCAGTACCAGCAGGCACTGCGAATCAACCCGGATTCTGCCGAGGCACACCTGAACCTGGGAAACGCTCTGTTGACACAGGGCGATGTGCGGGGTGCGACAGCGCATTACGAGGAAGCGTTGCGGCTCAAGCCCGATCGTGCCGAGGCGCACGACAATCTGGGGACCGCGTTGGCGCAAGCGGGGAGACTGCCCGAGGCGATGGAGCATTGGGAGGAGGCGCTGAAACTCAAGCCCGATGACGTGGAGGCGCACATGAACCTTGGAAAGGCCCTGCAGGGACAGGGACGTGTGCCGGAGGCCATCGAGCACTACCAACAGGCACTCAAGCTCCGACCGGATTTTGCCCCGGCCAGAAACGCGCTCACGCGGCTGGGAGCCGATCCGTAAGCCACCGGGGCTTGCGCCGTAATGGCGGGGCGCCGAAACACTGGACTTGCGGCAGGGGCGCTTGTTACGATTCGGGCATGTCGGGGGGCACAACGGCACTCAGGCCAACCAATGCGGCGGAAGCTGGCTCGTCATCGCACCGACGGAACATCATTCTTGGCGGTGGGCTCATCATCCTTGCGGCTCTGGCGGTATACCACAACGGCTTCGCGGTGCCATTTCTCCTGGATGATGTGCCCTCGATCACGCAAAACCTGAGCATTCATCATCTGTGGCCGGTTTGGTCGGCGTTGTCGCCGCCGGTCGATTCATTCGTTGGCGGTCGGCCTGTCGTGAACTTCTCCTTAGCGGTCAACTACGCGCTCGGGGGCACGCTCGTGTGGGGTTATCACGCGTTCAATCTGGCCATCCATATTCTTGCGGGCCTGACCTTGTACGGGATCGTCCGGCGGACATTGTTGTGTCCGTTGTTGCGGGAGCGATTCGGCGGGTCGGCGATGCGCTTGGCGCTGGCGGTGGCGGTTCTCTGGACGGTTCATCCGCTGCAAACGGAGGCAGTGACCTACATATCCGAACGCTGCGAGTCGCTGATGGGGTTGTTCTACCTACTGACGCTGTATTGCTTCATTCGCGGGACGGGCGCCCCGAGATCGAGCGGGTGGTTCGCGCTGTCCGTGGTGGCGTGTGTCTTGGGCATGGCGAGCAAGGAAGTGATGGTGACGGCTCCCGTGATGGTGCTGGTGTACGATCGGACATTTGTCAGTGGGGGTTTTCGGAAAGCGTGGACGCGGCATCGGCGGCTGTATCTCGGGCTGGCCGGCACGTGGGTGTTGTTGGGCTGGCTGATGGCGGGTTTGCATTCCCGCGGCGCCGGTTATGGCCTCGGGATTTCCTGGTGGGCTTATGCGCTGATCGAGTGTCGAGCGGTGGCGCAATACCTGTGGTTGGCGCTCTGGCCGCATCCGCTGGTTTTCGATTATGGGGAGTTTGTGGCGATACGGCATATCGGAGAAGTGGCGCCCTACGCGGTGATGTTGGCGGTCCTGGTCGCGGGCGTGCTGGTCGAACTGAAGCGGCGACCGGCCATCGGCGTTGTCGGCGCCTGGTTGTTCCTGATTCTGGCCCCGACTTCGAGCGTGGTCCCTATCGGAGGTCAACCGATGGCGGAGCATCGGATGTACCTGCCATTGGCGGCGGTGGTCACGTTGGTGGTGATCGGGATTGATTCCCGGATGGGGCGGCGGAGCACGGCGGTATTTCTGGCGCTGGCGGTGGGGCTTGGATTTCTGGCGACGAGGCGCAATGAAGATTATCGCACCGAACTATCCATCTGGAATGATACGGTTGCCAAATGCCCGGACAACGCGCGCGCTCATGGCAATCTCGGCAGGGTTTTGTTGGAGGCGGGTCGCTACCCGGAGGCGTTGGCAGAGTGTGACGAGGCGCTGCGTCTCAAGCCTGACAATCCGGAAGCCCATTTCAATCTGGGGTTCCTTTTGCAGCAAACGGGAAAGACGCCAGAAGCCATCGGCGAGTACGAACGGGCGCTGCGTCTCAAGCCCGATCATTTTGAAGCGCGCTACAACCTGGGGGTCGCATTGGAGAAGGTGGGCCGGGAGCCAGAGGCGATCCAACAATACGAGCAGGCGTTGCGAACCGATCCGGATTATGTCGAGGCGCATGTCAATTTGGGGAATGCTTTGCTTCGAATGGGCAAGGTTCAAGCGGCCGTCGAACAGTACGAGCAGGCGCTGCGAATCAACCCCGATTACGCCGAGGCACACAGCAACCTCGGAGCCATCTTCCAGCGCATGGGAAAGCTGCCCGAGGCCGTTGCGGAATATGAACAGGCCCTGCGAAGCAAACCCGATTACGCAGAAGCACATTTCAACCTGGGGCTGGCATTGGAGAAGTTGGGCCGCACGGCGGAGGCCATCGTGCATTACCAGCAGGCCGTGAAGCTCCAACCGGATTTTGCCCCGGCCAGAAACGCGCTCACGCGGCTGGGAGCCGGTCAGTAAGCCACCCGGGCTTGCGCCGCAAGGGCTGGACGGTTCCTGGCGTGTAGTAGACAGGCTCAATTCCCACCTTCTTGACCGCTCTGCCGCAAACGCCGGGGAACCGGGCGTGCTGACAGGGCGCAGTTGCGCGAGCCGAAACGCAGGGAGTGTTCTCGATTGCGTGTGGGCGGCGCCGTGTGGTTCCGTTAAAGATTCATGCGAAATCTTGCCCGACTGCACGCTGCCTGTTACAAGAAAGGGCAGTTGCCGCTCTCGAACCAGAAGAGACCACGCGCAGGATGAAGAATGAGTGGAAATCAACCGCTGCTGGCGCGACACTCATCATCCTGCTGACGCTTGTGGCGTACCTGCCGGTGATGCATGGGGGATTTGTCTGGGACGACGATTCGTGGACGACCGGCATCAAGGGGCTGCTGCGCGACTTTTCCGGCCTGCGTTCGATGTGGTGCCAGCCCACCGTCCTGCAGCAGTACTATCCGCTCTCGGGCACTACGTTCTGGCTCGACTACCATCTCTGGGGTTTTTGGACACTGCCCTATCACATGGAGAATGTGCTGTTGCATGCGGCGTCAGCCGTGCTGTTTTGGCAGTTGCTGCGGCGGCTGGAAACGCCCGGGGCGTGGCTGGCTGGCGCCGTCTTCGCGCTTCACCCTGTGATGGTGGAATCCGCCGGGTGGATCACGGAACGAAAGAATGTTCTCTCACTGATACTCTATCTTGGGGCGTTGCTGGCGTACGGACGGTTCAATTCGTTTTGGAAGGAGGACAACGGCTCCCGAGCGCGACACCGGGGCGCGTACGTGCTGGCGTTGCTCTTGTGTCTGGGCGCGCTGTTGGCGAAAACAACGGCATTTTCCCTGCCGGCCGTCATTGTGCTAATCGGCTGGTGGAAGCGGGGACGGGTTGGGTGGCGGGACGACGTGCTGCCGACGCTGCCCATGTTTGCGCTGGCGATCGGGTTTTGCCTGATGACAGCCCATCTGGAGAAGACGCATGTCGGCACCGAGGGATCGGAGTTCGCTCTGACTTTCCCGGAACGGTGTCTGATTGCCGGGAGGGTGCCGTGGTTCTACATCGGGAAACTGCTTTGGCCGGCCAATCTCTGTTTTGTGTATCCGCGGTGGCAACTCGATGTCTGGTCATGGCAACAATGGCTGTATCCGTCTGCCGCGGTCGGCGTGCTCGCGGCACTCTGGCTGGCGCGGCGTTGGATTGGACGCGGGCCGGTGACGGCGGCATTCTTTTTCGTGGGCGCACTCTTCCCACTGCTGGGATTCTTCAACGCGTTTGGGATGCGCTACTCGTTCGTGTGGAACCACTGGGTCTATCTCCCCAGTCTCGGCCTCATTGCGCTGGCCGCAGCGCTGGCGGCCCGTGCGGCTGTCGTTCTCCGGGCTCCGCGTGCGGTCTACGGAGTGGCGGCGGGCGCGCTGGTGGCGCTGGGAACACTCACATGGAGGCAGGGACACGCTTATCAAGACACGGAAACGCTGTGGCGGGACACCATCGCCAAAAACCCTCAGTGCTGGCTGGGGCACACCAATCTCGCAGAGGAGTTACTCAGACAGGGCCGAGTGTCGGAAGCAACTGCCGAAAGTACGACTGCTTTCCGAATCAAGCCGGACGCCTTTGAGGCGATTGGCACCCTTGGGTGCGCGCTCCTCGCGGCAGGCAAAGTCGATGAAGCCATCCGTCAATTTGAGCAGGTGGTGCGGCTCCAACCCGGGTTTGCGCAGGGGTACATCAATTGGGGAGTGGCCTTGGTCAGGATGGGCAAGCCCAACGACGCCATCCGACAGTACCAAAAGGCGCTGCGGATCAATCCCGACGACGCCGGGGCACACTACAACCTGGGGGTCGCGTTGGAGAATGTGGGTCGAGCGGCCGAGGCAATCGACCACTACGAGCAGGCGTTGCGAACCGATCCGGATTATGTCGAGGCACATGTGAACCTGGGAGGTGCCTTCCTTCGAGCGGGCAAAGTGCAGGAGGCAGTCGGAGAATACCAGCGGGCCCTGCGGATCAATCCCGATTATGCCGAGGCACACAGCAACCTCGGAGCCATCTTCCAGCGCATGGGAAAGTTGCCCGAGGCCGTTGCGCAATATGAACAGGCCTTGCGAAGCAAACCCGATTACGTCGAAGCGCACTACAATCTGGGACTGGCGCTGGAGAAGCTGGGCCGCCGGCCGGAGGCCATCGAGCACTACGAGCAGGCGCTGAAACTCCAACCGGATTTTGCGCCGGCGAGAAACGCGCTCACACGACTGCAGGCGGGACAATAAGTTGTGGGCCTCTGCAGCGGTGGGTTGACGATGATCTCCGGATGGGGCCGGTGGATGTTACTCGCAGGCTTGCGGTTTGTCTGGGCGATGGATCCGGCTCGGGGAGCACGCAACCGGCACGGCGTATCAGTTGGAAACAGGAGGTTGAATTCGACCGGCTGCCGACTTGGTTACGCTGCCAGAGCGCCCCATTTCTCGTTCGCGTTGGCCCTCGCCCATGCCCACGGCGTGAACAAGTCTTTCAGATAATCGAATGGATTGAAATCATGCCACCATTTTTTCACAATCTGACACGTGAAATTAGCCATGCTCCATCAATCGCAACCGATTGATCGGGCTACGTAAAGCCGCGAATCCACAAATGCGACCAATCCGCCGGACGCTGGAAATCATGAATATTTTCCGGCGGGAGGCCGCTCGCGTGCTTCCTCGGACGGATACGATACTTCTTTCAAGCTGCGGGAAAATCGGCATCCGGCTTGAAAATTGGGCAAATTGAGGCTGCCAGCCTCAAAATCCATGATTTTTCAGGGAAGTCAGGGAGGTTACCACCCGGGAAGAGTAGTGGTCGACGTATGTTTGGCGCTGGGTCCCTGCAAAAATTATCGAAGACATGCAAGAAATGTCTTGCAAAAAAAGTGCGATTCTATATTATCGGGACTCGGAGAACATGGAGTGCACTCCTGCGAGGGGGGTGCAGTCAAAGAAACACAGGGAATGCACAAGGCGAGAAAGGGTAGGGAAATGAGAATTTCTCAGAGCAAGCTAACCAAATCCACGAAAGGACTTACCATGAAGAGTCTATTGTTCACAGCAGCAGTCGTAGCGGCGGTAGTGTTGTCGGGCGTGAAGGTATACGCCGATGACGCCAGCGACCTCTATGGCACCGCGGCAACTTCTTACAACACGTACGGCATATACGACAACGGATACGGCGTGGGCGACGATGCCAATCAACAGTATCCCGTCATCACGGATATCGCTTCACGGCCTGGTGTGACCGAAGGCAGGAATTACACGGGCTGGGCGGTATTTGCTCAAGATCAAACCGGGTCCTTGGATCTGTTCGTCACGAGCGCTGCCCTTGCGGCCTTGCCCACCTCGAACGGCCCCACCGATACATCGATGGCCGTGGGCGATGGTATCAGCGCTGCCGGCCAGATGCAAATGTATCACTCGTTGCCTGAGATGGTATTTAGCACGGTTGTTTCCAGTAACAACTTCCTTACCCTCCAGTCCCGCGGGAATCCGACGGCAACGTTCTCGCCACTGGTGCTCACGATCAACCAGCTCAACACTGTTGCGGGGGCTTCCAATGTCAATATTGAAGGCTACTACATTGAGCTCACGGGCGTCACGTTCTCAGGTGGCGGCACCTACTCGACCGTCTTCGCGAACTACGCTGACAGCGCCGGCAACGTTTCTTACACGCTCACGGACGCAACGGGCAGCGTGCAGGATTATGACTACTGCTCGTCCTACTCGGCGGCTAACGCGTTGGGTAATAGCGCCGTCCCGAGCGGCCCCGTGAATGTTTATGGATTCATGGAGGTGTACCCCAGCACCGGTCTGTCTAGTGGCGGACTTCCGGAGTTCACGGTGACATCGATTGTGCCCGAGCCGTCGGCGTTCGTGCTGGCTGGCATGGGATTGCTGGGACTGTTGGCGATTCGTCGCCGTCGCTCCTAGCGCGTGAGTGGAAGTTAGGCTTGCTCCTTACGGGTCGTCCCGGTTTCGGGACGACCCGTTTGTTTTTGGGTGAGACGCTGGACTTGGAGCTTTGTTCGGGCCTGTTCGGCTTAATTTGCCCTTGTCCTCCCCTGGCGGGGAAAGGTCGGACGTG
This sequence comes from uncultured Verrucomicrobiae bacterium, assembly GCA_963842185.1. Classification (GTDB taxonomy): domain Bacteria; phylum Verrucomicrobiota; class Verrucomicrobiia; order Palsa-1439; family Palsa-1439; genus Palsa-1439. The sequence continues at coordinate 4,318 of CAWJFL010000010.1, read as the reverse complement.
GCACAACATGGGACCGAAGTCCTCCCGAAGCCTGCTGGATGCGGAAAATCTGTCGGCCAGGGAATCGGCGCGGTCGGGGGACCGGTGTCGAACAAAACAGCTTTCTTAGGGCTTTACCGCTTATTGACCTGCCCGCAGCCGTGCCAGGGCGTATCTTGCGGTGGTCAAATCAGGCTTGAGCCTCAGTGCCTGCTCGTAGTGCTGCATTGCCTCCGTCACTCTAACCTCCTTCTCCAAGGCGATTCCCAGATTGTAGTGCGCCTCCACAAGGTCGGGATCAATCCGCAATGCTTCCTCGTAGTGGGTGATCGCGTCTTGCACCCTGCCCTGTGTTAATAGAGCGTTTCCAAGGTTCACGTGCGCCGCGGCATAACCGGACTCGACCACGCGGGATGACCGGCTGGAGAAGATCCGCAGCGCCTCTTCAAAATGTCGGATGGCATCTTCGGGCCTACCCAGACGGACCAACGCCGCCCCGAGAGTGACATGGGCATCAGCATAATCGGGTTTGATCCGCAACGCCTGTTCATAATGCCCGATGGCATCACTGACCTTCCCCTCCTGCAAGAAGACATTTCCCAGATAGTAGTGCGCATAGCCGTAATCGGGCTTGATCCGCAGCGCCTGCTCGTATTCTCCAGTTGCCTCTTGCAGACGGCCCGTGCTGAGCAAGAGACACCCCAGGTTGATGTACGCACGCAAGTTGCTCGGGTACTTCTGTATCGTGTCGCCCCAAAGCACCAACCCACTACGGTAATCCTCGTTGCGCCGCCAGGTCATCGATCCTAATCCCACGGCAAGCGCGAGAAATACCAACAGGCTCCGGCGACCAATCAGCGTGTAAGTCCCCAGTACCGCAAGCACGACCACCGCCACCAGCGCCAGATACATCCGATGTTCGGCCATCGTTTGGTTCGTGACCGGCACCACGCTGGAACTGGGCACGAGAATCGCGAAGAACCAAGTTCCCAAGAAGCCAATGGCGGGGCGACGCCAAAGTGCAATCACTGTTCCCGTTGCCAGCGCGGCCAAAACCAGCGCATGGGGCAGGATCTGTCCCGCGTGGCTGACGACGGGCGTCCCGTAGTCGAAAACCAGCGGATACGGCCACACCGACAGCTTGAGGTAGTGAACGATGGCTCGGCATTGGATCCATGCGTACTGCCACCAGGCAAATTCGCTCTCGAAGCCGGCGGAGCCACCACGGCTGCCCGTGGTCGCTACGAGATATCCCAGCACGATCCAGGTGCTGGCCAGCCCCACATACAGTTGCCAGCGCTGCCTCCATGCTTGTGGAAAACTACCGGCGATGAATGTCCGGTCATAAAGCAGCACCATGAGGGGGGCGGAAACCATCACCTCTTTGGTGGCCATACCCAGCAGGCACGCCGTCGCGGAAAGCGCATACCACCTCCCCGCCTTCTCCGACTCCGCACCGCGAATAAAGCAATACATTGTCAGCAAATAGAACAACCCCATGAGCGATTCGGCGCGTTGCGCCACATACGTGACGGCCTCGGTTTGCAGTGGGTGAACCGTCCAGATGACCGCAATCGCCAAACCCAGGGAGGTCGCGTCTGCCTCAAACCGTTTGGCAAGCATTGGCTGCACCAACGTTCGCCGGGCGATTCCGTACAGGGTGAGGCCCGCCAGAATATGGATCACCAGATTCACCACGTGATAACCCCATGGCGTGGTGCCGCCGAACGCATAGTTGACGGCGAATGTGAAATTCAGTACCGGCCGCCCTTCGACCGTCGTTCCGCTTCCGTGAGGTGGTGAGAGTGGTTTCCACGGCGGCCACAAATGACGAATGCTCCGGTTCTCAGAGATCGAGTCTCCGTCGTCAAAAACGAACGGCCCAAAGAAGCTGTTGTGATAGGCCAGAAGCCCCGCGAAAACCACCGCCAACACGACGAATTTCTGGAGTTTCACAGCGGATAAGACTACGCGACGGCGCCATTCTTGGCGACCCAAAATTTGCCAATGCGGGAAAATCCACCACGTCGATATGGGCACTGGTTCTTTGACGGGACAGCCGCACGATTCCACCCTACTCTGCAGCAGTGGCCTTGTCGGAACCGCTCGTGGACCTGCCCGCAGTGCGAACGCCCTTCGCTCCGAAACGGCCTCAGCATTGCCATCCTCGTGTAAGCCGTCCGTTCAGGAACCAATCTCAACATACGTGCTCCGTCAGCCGGATACGTTGTTCGGGCTCCAAACCTGTTTGGAGAGGGTGGCCTGGCTTGGCGCGTAGAGGTCGGATGGGGCACAGCACGGCGCCAAAGGCGTCCCCGAAGCCTGCTGGATGTGGAAAACCAGTCGATTAGCGGATTGGGTGCGGTCGGGCTGTCGTGAGCCCGGTTGGGGCAACATCCATTCAGGGGGAGACCGGTGTCGAACAAAGGTACGTTCTTGGTTGCGGCTGCCGCTCACGGAACTGTCGGCAGCCCCAGCAGCCGCGTCAGGGCGTATCTTGCCTCGGCCAGATCAGGCTTGAGTCTCAGTGCCTGCTTGTACTGCTCGACCGCCTCCGGTACCCGGCCGGCCTTCTCCAGCGCGATCGCCAGGTTGAGATGCGCTTCGGCGAAATCGGTATAGATCCGCACGGCCTGCTGGTAGTGCTCGACCGCCTCCGGTATTTTTCCCTGCCGCAGCAAGGCATTGCCGAGATTGTTGTGCACCTCGGCAAAGTCGGGATTAATCTGCAACGCCTGCTCGAAGTGACGGATCGCTTCCTGGTCTCGGCCGAGCTGCGCCAGCGCATTCCCAAGGTTGCCGTGAGACTCGGCAGAATCGGGCCTGATCCGCAACGCCTGCTCGAAGTGACGGATCGCCTCGGGCATCTTTCCCTGTTGCCGTAACGCATCTCCGAGATCGTTGTGCGCCTCGGCTGAATCCGGGTTGAAGCGCAGCGCCTGCTCGAAGCATCCGACCGCCGCGTCCAGGTTACCGGACTGCTTCAGAGCGGCCCCGAGGTTGATGTAGGCGCGCCACTCCTGTGGGTTCCTGGCCACGGTATCCTTCCAGAGCGTTTCATCGGTGGCGTACACGCGACCGCGCTGCCAGGTTGCCGCGCCCAGCATGGCCAACATCCCGATGGCGACGGCCATTCCCCACCGACGATGCTGGTCGCCGATCCGACGGAATACCGTTTCCCCGGCAGCGACCGCCAGGGCGATGACGCCGATGATGGAGTAGTACTGCCAGTGATCCGCCACGAGTGAGTAGCTGTAAAAGCCTTGATCGAGGATTCCCAGGACCGGAAAAAGCATGACGAGAAAGTACCCGAGCCCGAATAACAGCGGACGTCCCCACGTCTTCCGCTGCCGCCAAAAAACCAGGAAACAAACGATCAGCAGCGCTCCCGGAACGAACGAAACCCAGTGCGACGCGTCGATCGACCACTTCGGATACATCAGGGTCAGATTGACCGGTAGGAGCGCCTTGGACACGTAAAACCACGGAACCCATCCCGCCGCGGCCAGGCGGGCAGGAAAGCCGTCACTCCGAACCAGGTGCCCCTGTAACGCCCGATGGTGCTGAAACCAGACGGTCACCAATCCCAAGACCAGGGAAGCGACGAAGAACGGCACGCTGCACAGCCAGTCCTTCGAACGCAACCGCCCGCGCATCCACCACAGGCAACCCAGCAGCACACAGGGCAGCATGACCACCGCCGTCTTGCTAAGCAGCGCCAGCAGGAACGCCGTCAATGAGAAACCGTACCACCGCCATCGACCATCTTCGTAAAATCGCAAATACAGAAGGATCGCCACGGCGGAGAACAGCATCGACAACGTGCTTTTCTGTTCGCTCATCCAGGCTACGGTGGCCACGTTCACCGGGTGGACCGCAAAGATCGCTGCGGCCAGCCAGGCACCGGGAACCTTCAGGCGCAGCAGGATCATCCACACCAGGATGGCGTTGGCGGCGTGCAACAAGATGTTGACCGCATGATAGCCGATGGCCTGGTAGCCAAATAACCGCCACTGGAGCCACCACAAGCTCCCGGTCAGTGGATAATAATCGGACGCTTCCGTCGTAAACCAAAACCGATAAAGTCCGTCATGGGCCCTCACCAGGCGGTTCATGATGATGAGCGGGCCGTCATCAAAAACGAACCCGCCGCGCAGGGCTGGCAGGTACGCGATAACCGTGAGCCCCACCAGCAGGTTGGCCAACGTCAGCCAATCGGTACCTATGCGCAGTTGTTTCGTCCGGGCCTCCCCACCTTTCGATATTCTTCGACGGAGTGTATCCAACAGCCGTCTGGTTGACAAGAAGGGCGACCACGCCCCCCGACGAGGCGGCGCGG